>CAWIKJ010000017.1:0-1040306 GCA_963836745.1 uncultured Actinomycetota bacterium | reverse complement strand
TCGCCGGACGAAGTCGGACTCGCCGCGGGCGGTCTTGGCGGCCTCGACCGACTTCTGCAGCGCGGCGAGCAGGTCGACGACCTCGCCGGAGGACTTGGTGGAGGTCGGCGTCCGCTTGATCTCGCCGCCCTCGATCTTGGCCTTCACCAGCTCCTGACCGCCTCGGCGTAGTCGTCCTCGAACTCGCGGGCGTCGAAGTCGCCGGCCAGCGTCTCCACCAGCATGTTGGCCATCTTGACCTCGGCGTCCTTGACCTCGCCGGACTCGACGTTGAAGTCGGGCTGCGCGGATCTCGTCGGGCCACATCATGGTCTGGAGCACGATCACGTCGTCCTTGACCCGCAGCACGGCCATGGTGGTCCGCTGGCGGAGCGCCACGGTCACGACGGCCATCCGGTCGGCCTCGAGGAGGGCCTGCGCAGCAGCGCGTAGGGCTTGGCGCCGGTCTTCTCCGGCTCGAGGTAGTAGGACTTCTCGAGCAGCATCGGGTCGATCTGGTCGCTGGGCACGAACTTCTCGACCGCGATCTCCCGCGACGACGTGACCGGCAGGTCGGCCATGTCGTCGTCGGTGAGGATCACCATCTCGCCGTCCTCGGTCTCGTAGCCCTTGGCGATGTCGGCGTAGGCGACCTCCTCGCCGTCGATCGAGCAGACGCGCTGGTACTTGATCCGGCCGCCGTCCTTGGCGTGCACCTGCCGGAACGAGACGTCGTGCGACTCGGTGGCGGAGTACAGCTTCACCGGCACGTTGACGAGGCCGAACGAGACCGAGCCCTTCCAGATCGCGCGCATGGCACGAGAATAGCGTCCTGGCGCTGCGCGGAACGCGCGCGGCCTAGGCTGGCGGCGATGTACTGGGAGAACCTGGTGTTCGACGCGTCGACCCGCGGCCGGCTGGGCCGGTTCTGGGAGGCCGCGCTGGGCGCGGAGCAGCTCACCGACGAGCCGACGGCGTCTACGAGACGCGGCTCACCGTCGAGGGCGGCCCGGTGCTCGACCTGTGCTTCCAGCGGGTCCCCGAGCCGCCCGCGGAGCCGCTGCGGTTCCACCTCGACCTGCGGGGCGACACCGGCCGCGCGACGTGGTCGAGCGGCTGCTCGGGCTCGGCGCCGACCCATCTCGACATCGGGCAGGGCGACGTGCCGTGGGTGGTGCTGGCCGACCCCGAGGGCAACCCGTTCTGCGTGATGGAGCAGCGCGCCGCGTACGTCGACACCGGCCCGATCGCGGCGCTGCCGCTCGACTCCGCCGACCCCGACCGCGACGCCGAGTTCTGGGCCTGGCTGACCGGCTGGTCGCGACGTCCCGGCGCCGGCCCCGCAGCCTGCGCCACCCCTCGCTGACCGGCGCCGCTGCTGGAGCTGTGCCCCGAGCCGGCTCCCAAGGGCGACGGCCAAGAACCGGCTGCACCTCGACGTCCGGCTCGAGGCCGGCGACGACCCCGACGCGGTCGCCCGCGGCATCGCCGAGCGCGGCGGGCGCGAGGCTACCACCCCGACTGGGGCGACCTGCCGTGGCGGTTCTTCGTCGACGGCTCCGGCAACGAGTTCTGCGTGCTGCCCGCCCGCGGCTGAGACACTGCCCGACGTGGCCGCCATGCGCCCGATGCTCGCCACCGCCACCGACCACGTCCCGCCGGGGACGGCTGGGTGCACGAGGTGAAGTGGGACGGCGTCCGGGTCCTCGTCGACGTCACCGACGGCGTCGCCCGGATGTTCAGCCGCAACGGCAACGTCGTCACCGCGGCCTGGCCCGACCTCAGCCGCCGCCCGCTGGGGCCGCGACCTGCTCGTCGACGGCGAGGTGATCGCGCTCAACGACCGGGGCATCCCGGACTTCCGCGTGCTCCAGCACCGGATGCACGTCCGCAAGGCCAGCCGCGCGGCCGCGGCTGGCCGAGCAGATCCCGGCCACGCTGATGGCCTTCGACCTGCTCCGCCTCGACGGCGAGACCTCACCGGCCGGCCGCTGGCCGAGCGCCGCGAGCTCCTCACCGACCTCGACCTCGGCGGCTCGCGTGGCAGGTGCCGGCGGCGTACGACGACGGGCGATGCTCTGGGACGCGACCCTCCAGCAGGGGCTCGAGGGCGTGGTCAGCAAGCGGCGTCGTCGCGCTACCGGTTCGACACCCGCAGCAAGGACTGGCTCAAGCGCGCCCACCGCCACCGCGGCTCCTTCGTCGTCGGCGGCTGGCGGCCGCAGGTCGACACCACCGACCGGCTGGCGGCGGTGCTGGTGGGCGAGCCGACCCCCGAGGGGCTGATCTACCGCGGCCGGGTCGGCAGCGGGCTGACCGGCGCCACGGCCCGGATGCTGCAGGAGCTGCTGCTGCCGCTGCACGCCGCCGCGAGCCCGTTCGCCGACGAGGTGCCCCGCGTCGACGCCCAGGGCACGACCTGGGTGGAGCCGGTCGTCGTGGTCGACATCGACACCCACGGGCTCGGTTACGATCGGCTGCGCCAGCCGTCGTTCCAGGGCGTCCGCTCCGACCTGACCCCGGAGGACCTGACGTGAAGCTCCTGCTCACCGCCGCTGCACCGCCCTGGTCGTGGCGGCTCCGTCGCTGGCCGGGCCGGCGCCCTCAGCCGGCGCGGCGCCGGCCGACGGTCACCCTCGACGGCGTGACGGTGATGCTGCGGAAGGGCACGACGCCAGGTCGTCACCGTCAACCAGACCGACGGCTGGCACGCCCGGGTGACCTTCTGGGGCCCAGGACGGCCAGTGGGAGGAGCGGTTCCCACCACCGACGGCCGGTCGGCTACAACGGCCTGGTCCGGCCCCGCAAGCGGGTGCAGGGCTCGGGCAAGACCCCGCTGGGCACGTTCCGGCTGCCGTGGGCGTTCGGGATGCACCCGCAGCACGACGGCTGGGACCCCAGCTACCGCAAGGTCCGCAACGGCGACTACTGGGTCCTCGACAACGAGTCCGACCACTACAACCGCTACCGCAACAAGGAGCAGGGCGGCTTCCGCTGGTGGCTCGACGCCAGCCACCCCGACGCCTCCGAGCGGCTCAAGGACTACCCGACGCAGTACGAGTGGGCGGTCGTCACCAGCTTCAACCGCCGCCAGGTCAAGCACCGCGGCGGCGCGATCTTCCTCCACGTCAACGGCAGCGGCGCGACCGCCGGCTGCGTCAGCGCGCCGCGCTGGTTCATGCGGAGGCTGATGTTCCGGCTCGACCAGGACCGCGTGCCGGTGATCGCGATCGGGACCGGTGACCCCCGGTGAGCGAGGTCCGGGTCGACGTCGAGGGCCGCACGCTCTCGCTGAGCAACCTCGACAAGGTGCTCTACCCGCACACCGGCACCACCAAGGGCGAGGTGCTCAACTACTACGCGCAGGTCGCGCCGGTGCTGCTGCCGCACCTCAGGGACCGGGCCGTGACCCGGGTCCGCTGGCCGCACGGCGTCGAGCGGCAGCAGCTTCTTCGAGAAGAACGCCCCCGCCGGCACGCCGTCGTGGGTGCGCACGGCGCGGGTCCCGACCACCGGCTCGCGCGGCGACTCCCGGCACGGCGACCACCTCGAGTTCCCGGTCGTCGACGACCTCGCCACGCTCACCTGGCTGGCCAACCTCGCCGCGCTCGAGCTCCACGTCCACCAGTGGACGGTCGGCCGCAACGGCCAGCCCCGCAACCCCAACCGGCTGGTCATCGACCTCGACCCCGGCGAGGGCGCCGGTCTCCACGAGTGCGCGGTGGTCGCGCTGTGGGTGCGCGAGAAGCTCGCCGAGCGCGACCTCGACACGTGGGCGGTCACCAGCGGCAGCAAGGGCCTGCACCTCTACGCCGCGCTGCCCGGCAGGCTCAACCCCGACGACACGACCGGCCTGGCGAAGGCGGTCGCCGAGGAGCTCCAGAAGGAGCACCCGTCGCAGGTCACGGCGACCATGACCAAGGCCCGCAGGTCCGGCAAGGTCTTCCTCGACTGGTCACAGAACGCCGGCTCCAAGACCACGCTCTCGCCGTACTCCCTGCGCGGACGCGAGAAGCCGTACGTCGCCACGCCGCTGTCCTGGGCCGAGGTGGAGGCGGGCGCCGAGGACCCGGTCGAGCTCACCCAGTTCCGCTTCGAGCAGGTCCTGGAGCGGGTCGCCGACCGACGGCGACCTGCTCGCCGGACTGGCCTGACGAGCCGTGCTCCCGCGTTACCGGATTGTGGCGGCGACGACGCTCCGACGAGTGACCCCTGTGGCGGCCGCGCGCCTACGTTTCAGGTGTCTTCCGAGGCGACCGCCATCCGGGGGACGGTCGCCGCGGAGCGCGGTCGGTCTCGTCGAGGGGGCGAGATCGGCCCGGACGCAGGGACTGTTCGTGGGTGGTTCGCTCAGCCTGGGAGGGACTGGGCGGACCACCCACGTTCATCGCGCCGACCCCGACCGACGAGGAAGCACGCCATGGAGATCACCGCGAAGCCGCGTCGCCGCGGCTGGCTGCGCGTGCTCCGTGCCGTGCTCGTCGTCGGTCGCGATGCTGGCGGCGTGGCGCTGCTCATCCCGCCCGCGCTCGGGCTCCAGACCCACGTCGTCGACGACGACGCGATGGCCGGCACCCACGCCCGCGGCTCGCTGGTCTTCGACGAGCAGATCTCGCCGCGAGCAGCTCGCGGTCGGCGACGTGGTCACGTTCGTGCCCGCCGGGTGCCGAGCCCGGCGACGGCAGGTCACCCGCCGCGTCGTGGCGATCGACGACGCGGCCTTCTCGGACCCGCGGCGACGCCGCCGCCGAGGCCGACCCGTGGCTGGTGCCGCTGGCCGACGGCGAGCTCGCACGGGTGGCGTTCGTCGCTGCCGTGGGCTCGGCTACCCGGTCGTCGCTGCTCGCTGCGGTCACGATCCCGCCGTGGGCGCCGGCGGCGCTCGTCGATCGGCCTGGCCGCGGTGCTGGCTGCGTGCTCCGGCGCGGCTCGCGACCCGCGACGGGCCGAGCCGGCGGTGCCCGCGGCCGGCCGTCCGGACGCCTCCGGCCGCGGCGTCACGCCTCCGCTCACCTGACTCGCCCGCGGCATCACCGCGAACGTGCGCGAGCGGCCCGTTCGCCGCCCTATGCTCACCCCATGACGCGTGTGCTGGTCGTTGAGGACGAGGAAGACATCGCCTTCCCGCTGGTCCGCACCCTCGAGCGCGAGGGCTACGAGGTCATCCGCGTCGAGAGCGGCGAGACCGCCCTCGACTACATCGCCGCCAACACCGGCCGAGGTGATGATCCTCGACCTCGGGCTGCCCGACATGGACGGCCTCGAGGTCTGCCAGAAGGCGCGGGCCGCCGGCTCGACGGCGCGATCCTGATCGTCACCGCCCGGGCCGGCGAGCTCGACCGGGTGGTGGGCCTCGACTACGGCGCCGACGACTACCTCTCCAAGCCGTTCGGCCTCGCCGAGCTGCAGGCGCGGGTGCGGGCGCTGCTGCGGCGTACCGGCCCGGCGCCGCGGCCGCCGCCGAGCCGGAGCGCCGCGCGCGACCAGCTCCAGATCGACCAGGACGCGCGCCGGGTCTTCTACGGCGACACCGAGGTCATGCTCACCGGCAAGGAGTACGACGTCCTCGACATCCTGGTCGCCGAGCGCGGCAAGGTCGTGTCGCGCGAGCGGCTGATGGCCGACGTGTGGGACGAGAACTGGTACGGCTCGACCAAGACGCTCGACGTCACGATCGGCCGGCTGCGCGCAAAGCTCGAGGGGTCGGAGGTGATCGAGCGCATCGTCGCGGTCCGCGGGGTGGGATTCCGCCTCGAGGGCCCCGCCGATGCGTGAGCGGCTCGCCGGCTCGTTCGTCCTGCTGGCGGTCATCGTCCTGGTCCTGGTCGTCTCGATCCGGGCCTGGACGGTCGAGGACCTGGTCCGTGACCAGGAGCAGGCCCACCAGAGCGACCGGGCGCGCTCGATCGCGACCGTCCTGGCCGACCGGGTCGAGGCCGGCGGCACCGTCGACCGCGGACGCTGCTGACCACGCTGGTCGACGTCGACTCCCGGCTCGAGTACGTCGGCCCGGACGGCGACGTCGATCGTCGCGGAGGGCCCCGCCTACGCCGAGCTCCGAGGACCAGATCGCCGCCGAGGTCGAGGCGCCGGCGACGGCCCGGTGTCCTCACCTCGAACCCGCGGAGCAGTCGACGACGTCGCCGTCCCGGCAGTTCACGCTCGCTGCTGATGCTGGCGCTGCTGGTGGCGATCCTGGCCGGGCTGGCCGGCTGGTGGTTCGCCGTCCGCCTCACCGCCCCGTTCGCCTCGCTGGCCGGCGCCGCGGCCGCGCTGGGCCGCGGCCGGTTCGACCTGCAGCTGCCCGAGACCCGGATCCCCGAGGCGCGGGCGATCGGCCAGGCGCTCAAGGTCAGCGCCGCCCAGCTGGAGGGCCGGCTCGCGCGCGAGCGCGACTTCGCCGAGTACGCCTCCCACGAGCTGCGCACCCCGCTCACCGCCCTGCAGCTCGAGCTGGAGGACCTCACCCTGCGCGACGACGTCCCCGACGACGCCAAGGCCGCCGCCCGCCGCTGCATGCAGCGCGTCGACGACGTCAACGCCGCCGCCGGCGAGCTGGTGTCGATCACCCGGCAGGGGGCCCTGGTCGAGGGCGGCGCGGTCGCGCTGAGCGAGCTCGCCACCCACGTCACCCAGGCCTGGGCCGACCGGCTCGCCGACGAGCGGCGTACGGTCACCGCCCGCGCCGACGGCGACCTCGACGTCACCTTCACCCCCGGCCCGGTCGAGCACGTCCTCGAGCTGGTCCTCGGCGACGTCGTCGGCGGCACCGGCCCGGTCCGGCTGCGTCTTCGTCGGCGACGACTCCCACGTCCGGATCTCCGTCCCGCCCGGCGTCGCCTCCCCGCCCCCCACCCCGGCCTCACCGCCGCCCGCCAGCTCGCCGAGTCGCAGGGCGGCCGGATCACCGGCGACCTCGACGACGCCGGCCTCGACATCCTGATGCCCCGCCGCTGACCCGATCCTGGCTAACGGCGTTGAGCGCTCCACCCCGTTACAACGGGCCGGGAGCGAGACTACGGTTGTCCACAGCCGCCGACGTCGGCCGCACCCCCTCGCGAACGAAGGTAAAGACGCCTAGGTTCGAGCAGGAACCTCACTCGGGACGGGGGCCCGGCATGGCGCCATCGGACCGACGCGCACGGCGCGCTCGTCGAGAGCCTCGACGCGCAGGTGCGCGACCACGTACGCCGCGAGGGCGTCGACCCGCAGCGCGACGCCGGGCTCGTACGCCGGATCGCCGAGGTCGTCGTCCGCGACCACGACCAGCGCTCGCTGTCCGGTGTCGTCGCGCCCGTCGCCGACGTCGACTCGGTCGTCGGCGAGCTGGTCGCCCGGGTCTCCGGCTTCGGCCCGCTGCAGCCCTACCTCGACGACCCGGCCGTCGAGGAGATCTGGATCAACGACCCGAGCCGGGTCTTCATCGCCCGCAACGGCCGCCACGAGCTGACCAACCTGATGCTGACGCACGGCGCAGGTGCAGGAGCTGACCGAGCGGATGCTCAAGTCGTCGCGGCCGCCGGGTCGACATCAGCCGCCCGTTCGTCGACGCGATGCTGCCCGAGGGCCACCGGCTCCACGTCGTGCTCGAGGGCATCAGCCGCGGCTTCTCGGCCGTCAACATCCGCAAGTTCGTGCTCCGCGCCGCCAGCCTCGGCGGCCTGGTCGAGCTCGGCAGCCTCACCCCGCAGGCCGCCGCCTTCCTCGACGCCTCGGTCCGCGCCGGCCTCAACATCCTGGTCGCCGGCGGGACCCAGGCCGGCAAGACCACCCTCCTCAACTGCCTGGCCGCCGCGATCCCGGGCGGTGAGCGGGTCGTCAGCGTCGAGGAGGTCTTCGAGCTGCGCTTCCCGCACCCCGACTGGGTGCCGATGCAGACCCGCCAGTCCGGGCTGGAGGGGACCGGCGAGATCACGCTGCGCGACCTGGTCAAGGAGAGCCTGCGGATGCGGCCGAGCCGGCTGATCGTGGGGGAGGTGCGGGCCGAGGAGTGCATGGACCTGCTGCTCGCCCTCAACGCCGGGCTGCCCGGCATGTGCACGATCCACGCCAACTCCGCGCGCGAGGCGCTGGTGAAGATGTGCACGCTGCCGCTGCTCGCGGGCGAGAACATCTCGGCCCGGTTCGTGGTCCCGACCGTCGCCGCCAGCGTCGACCTGGTCGTCCACCTCGGTCTCGACCCGCGCGGCGGGCGCCGGGTGCAGGAGATCGTGGCCGTCCCCGGCCGGGTCGAGGCCGACGTCATCGAGACCGAGACGATCTTCGAGCACGCCGGCGGCGAGCTGCGCCGGGGGAGCGGGGTGCCGCCGCGGCGGGAGCGGTTCGAGCGGCTCGGCATCGACGTCGCGGCACTGCTGGGGTGACCGCTGATGGGCGCGGTGGTCGGGCTCGGGGTCGGGCGTCGGGCTGCTGCTCGTCTGGTCCGCGTTCGCGCTGCCGCCGCCGACCGCGTGCGACCCCGCGCCCGGGCCGGCTGCGCCGCACCCTCGCCGCGGCCGGGCTCGCCCACGTCGGCTCCGACCAGCTTCGTCGGCATGTGCCTGGTCCTGGCCGTCGCCGCCGGGCTGGTCGTCCAGCTGGTCGTCGGCGACGCTGCCGGTCGCGCTCTGCTTCGCGGTGATGGGCGGCTACCTGCCGGTCGCCCTCGTGCGCAGCCGCGGCCCGCCGTCGCGCGCGGGAGTACGCCGAGGTCTGGCCCGAGGCCGTCGACAACCTCGCCAGCGCCGTACGCGCCGGGATGTCGCTGCCCGACGCGCTCGCCAACCTCGGCGAGCGCGGGCCCGAGCCGCTGCGGCCGGCGTTCGTCGCGTTCGGTCGCGACTACCAGCTGTCCGGCCGGTTCGGGGAGTGCCTCGACCGGCTCAAGGAGCGGCTCGCCGACCCGGTCGGCGACCGCGTCGTCGAGGGGCTGCGGATCGCCCGCGAGGTCGGCGGCGGCGAGCTCGGCCGGCTGCTGCGCAACCTCTCCGGCTACCTCCGCGACGAGGCCCGGACCCGCTCCGAGCTGGAGTCGCGGCAGGCCTGGACGCGTCAACGGCGCGCGGCTCGCGGTCGCGGCGCCGTGGGTGGTGCTGCTCTTCATGACGCTTCCAGTCCGAGGTCATCCAGCGCTACGCCTGCCCGGCGGCGTCGTCGTGCTGGTCGGCGGCGCCGCGGCCTGCGTCGTCGCCTACCGGCTGATGATGCGGATCGGCCGGCTGCCCGACCGAACGGCGGATCCTGTCGTGACGCTCGGCGAGCTGTGGGGCGCCCTGCTCGGCCTGGCGGCCGGCGTGCGGCCTGCTGCTGGTCGTGGTCGCGGGTCGCCGCCATCCGCCGCCCGCAGCTGGCGATCCGCGTCCTGCCCTACCTCCGCGACCTGCCCGCCTTCGCGCGCACCGCCGGGCGCCTCGCCGGCTCCGCCGGTGCACGGGCGTCTTCGGTCCGGTGCTCCGGGCCGGCCGCCGACGCGGTCGAGCGGGTGCTCGGTGGCGCCGACTCCGTGCGACGCCGGCTCGAGCGAGCCGGCATCGACCAGACCGTCCACGAGTTCCGGGTCGTCAGGTCGTGTGGGGGCTGGTCGGGTTCGCCGTCGCCGCGGCGTACGCCGTGCTCCAGTCGCTGTCCGGCGGCGGCAGCCCCGGTCTCGTCGGGGATGCTCTGCCTGGTCGGCTTCGCGCTCGGCGTCATCGGCCGCGACTACCACCTCAGCAGCCAGGTCCGCGACCGCGAACGCCGGATCCTGCTCGAGTTCCCCGCCGTCGCCGAGCTGCTGGCGCTGGCGGTGGCCGCGGGCGAGGGTCCGGTCGCCGCCCTCGACCGCGTCGTACGTCGCAGCGGCGGCGAGCTCTCCCGCGACCTCGCCCGCGTGCTGGCCGACGTCCGCACCGGCGAGCCGGTCGGCGACGCCTTCGACCAGTGGGCCGCCCGCTCGGGCCAGCCGCTGGTGGCGCGCTTCGCCCAGGGCATCGCCGTCGCGGTCGAGCGCGGCACCCCGCTGGCCGACGTCCTCCACGCGCAGGCCGCCGACGTCCGCGAGGCCGGGCGCCGCGAGCTGATCGAGGTCGCCGCCCGCAAGGAGGTCTTCATGATGGTGCCCGTCGTCTTCCTGGTCCTCCCCGTGACCGTGTTCTTCGCGTTCTGGCCCGGCCTCGTCGGGCTCTCCCTCACCAGCCCCTGACGCCACCACCCACCTGACCTCGGAGAGAAGGAGTCGACGACATGGACCAGATCAGCTGATGACGCGCTCTACGTGGCGCTCACGCTGCCGCGCGAGACGACCGCGGCGACGTGCCGGGGTGGGTGCTGATCACGGTGATGACGGCCGGGCTGGTGGCGATCATCTACGGCGTCGCGCGTGAGGAGCTGCGCGACCTGCTGCGATCCGCGCTCAACAAGGTCAGCTGACCGGTGTTCCGCCGGCGCCGCGCGACCGGTCGGCAGCGCGGGTCCGCGGTCGTGGACTTCGTGCTGGTGCTGGTCGTGCTGATCCCGCTGTTCCTCGGCATCCTGCAGGTCGGGCTGGTGCTGCTGGTCCGCAACACCCTCGCCAACGCCGCCGCCGAGGGCGCCCGCTACGCCGCCTCCCTCGACCGCGACCTCGCGGCCGGCGAGCAGCGCACCCGCGACCAGGTCGAGGGTGCCGTCTCGGGCCGGTTCGCCCGCGACGTCGACGCCCGGATGGTCAGCCTCGACGGCCGGCCCACCGTCGAGGTCGTCGTCCGCGCGCGGGTCCCGGCGCTCGGGATCGGCGGTCTCGGCGTCGACCTCGAGGTCGTCGGTCATGCCGTCGAGGAGACGCCGTGACGCGACGCACGCAGGCTCGACGACGGCAGCGCGGTCGTGGAGATCGTCTGGCTCGGCGTCCTGCTGCTCGTCCCGCTGCTCTGGATCGTGCTGTCGGTGTTCGAGGTGCAGCGCGGGGCGTTCGCGACCACCTCGGCCGCCCGTTCGGCCGCTCGCGCGTACGCCCTCGCCGACAGCGACGCCGCCGGCCGGGAGCAGGCGCAGGCGGCCATCCGGCAGGCGATGGCCGACCAGGGCGGCGACGACCAGTCCTTCACCTTCGACGTGTCGTGCGGCGAGCGGCGACTGCCACGCGCCCGGCGCCGTCATCACGGTCAAGGTCTGGTCCGGGGTGCGGCTCCCGCTGCTGCCGGCCGTCCTCGGCGGCGACGCCCCGAGCTTCCGGCTCGACTCCACCCACACCGTCCCCGTCGGGCCAGTTCCGGGACGCCGGATGAGACGCGACGACGCGCGGCCAGACCACGGTCATGATCGTGGGCCTCGCGGTCGTGCTGCTGATGGCGATCGGCGTCGTCGTCGACGCGACCGCGGCCTACCTCCACCGCCAGGGCCTCACCAACGTCGCCGACGGTGCCGCCCTGGCCGGCGCCGACGCGGGGTCGCGCAACGAGGAGTCGCTGTACGGCGAGGGCATCGGCGCCGCCACCCGCCTGGAGCAGCAGCGGGCCGCCGCCGAGGCCGCCGTCGTCGACTACCTGCGCAGCACCGGCGCCCACGGCGACTACCCCGGCCTCACCTGGGAGGTCGGCTTCGACCCGGCCCGCGACAGCGTGGTCGTCAGCGTCCGCGCACCCCTCGACCTCCCGCTGACCGTCCCCGGCTCGCCGGAGCGCGCGTCGATCAGCGCCCGCGCGGCCGCGGTCGTCCAGCTCGACTGAGGCGCGACCCTTGCCATGGGTGACGTGTCGCTGGTGAACCGAGTTCGTCGGCGGCCCCGCCACCTCGGTCCTCCTCACCTCCGCCGAGACGCTCACCGTCGAGATCGACCTGGTCCTCGACCTGCCACCATCGGCCTCCTGATGCCTGACCCAGGAATCCAAGAGGCTCACCGTCTGCGTGACCGACGAGGACTACGAGGCGTGGCGGCCTATCCGGCTCGCCGTGGTGCCCGGCGAGCGGTTGCAGCACCGTGGCGAGCTCCGGGCCAGCAACGAGGTCGGCTGCGGGGTGGCCGACCGATGCGCCACCGCTGGTGTCGCGTTCGCTGCCCCGGACGCCCCGGCGACGACCGGCGAAGGGCGTGGCAGGGAGGCAGTGCGTCGGCATCGACCGCTGATGCGCGCCGCCAACGCCCCACACCCCACCCCCACAGGCCACATGCCTTGCCAGATTGTCCACAGAGCGCCGCGCGCACCCCTCGCGGGCGAAGGTAGAGACGCCTAGGTTCTGGATCGCCCCCGTTCCGAGGTCGAGGTGTAGGCGGTTCGTGGCCGATTTCGGCTCCGGGACGTGGGCAAACACCCATCCCGGTCTCGTGGCGTCCGGCGTGATCGACGCGAACTCGGCCGTGGCCGCGGCATCCGTCGTGCGGCCCAGCGCCCTCAGTGTGGCTCGCCGCCAGCAGGATGCCCCACCTCGTCCTGCACCACGGGCACCGGAACGACCAGCACGGGGGTCTCGCTGAACTCCAGCACCCCCCGGGTGACGGCGCCCACGTAGGCACGTCCGGTACGCCGGACGTCCGATCGTCCGATGACGAAGAGGTCGGCGTCCCAGTCCCGGGCGGCACCGAGCAGCAGGGCGGCCGGGGCAGCGCCTGTGAGGCTGGCCGTGTCGGCCTGAACCCCGGCGCGGTGCGCCTCAGCGGTGATGTGGCGCAGGAGGGACTCGGCAGCGCTCCGGCGTGTGGCAGCCATCTGACCGTCGTGTCCCAGCCTCGCGAGCGCGCGGATGAGCTCGCCGTCCCCGATGACGTGCACGAAGCGAATGCGCGCACCGGTCGAGGCCGCGAGGTCGACCGCCAACGTGTGCGGCGACCAGTGCAGCCGGCGAGTCGTCGACCGCGACGAGGATCTTGTTGAACATGTGCGATGTCATGGCCGTGCCTTCTTCGTCGTATCTCCGGCCCCGGGCTCATCTGGTCCGGGGTCACGTCGGGGCAGGTCCGTCCGACGGCCGGAGGCCCAGTGCAGCCGCACCCCGTCTGCGTGCTCGTCCTCCTCCAGCTTGAGCTGCACCTCGGCGAGCGCCTGCCGTAGCCGGGGGATCCACCGCTCCTCGATGGCGCGGAGCCGACGGCGCGTCGCACGTTCCTCGACCTCGAGGATTCGACCGGCGGCCTCGACGGCTGCGTGCTGCACCGCCGCATGGAGCGCTCGCCGGTGGCAGTCGCGCGCCGTGACCATGGCTGCGTTGCCCATGGGCGGGGAGTCTGCCGCGGGTTCGGGCAGGGTGCAGGTCGCCTCAGCCGGGTAGTGCACGCCCATCTGCTGCTCCCAGACGATCTCGACGTCGGCAGGCGCCTGGTCGGAGCCGAGCCGGACCGCGCGCTCCCCGCCGACCAGCACCCCGCGCAGGAGCCAGGCGTCGGCGTCTCGGCTCGCGGCTTCCCACGCGGTGGCCGTCCGCTCCTGCACCAGGGCCAATCGCTCGCGCTCTGCGCGGAGGACGCGCAGCTTGTGGTCGAGGAGGTCTGCGCCCTGCTGCGCGGTGGCGAGCCGATGTTGCAGCCACAGCCGCCCGGCCCGTCCCGGCGGTGCGTGCAGTACCCGTGCCACAGTCCTCACCGGCCCTTGTCGGGGTCGACGTACCGGGCGTGAAGCAGCGCGGTCGGCAGCATCGTGAGCTCGCGGCGGGGAAGCATGCTCAGGACCTCCCAGACACGCTCGAGCGTCTCCTCGAGCGACCGGGACTCGTCGCGGCGCTGGTCGAGCAGGCGGTGTGACACCGCCTGCTCGAAAGCCACATAGAGACGATCGGTGACACTGAGGGCATCCTCACCCACGAGGTCTGCCAGTTCTCGAGCCTGCCGGGCGCGGGCCAGCGCGGCGAGCGCTTGTGCGGCCACGTCCAGGTGGTCCTCACGGGTCCGGCCCGGTCCGGCGCCCTTACGCATCAGTCTCGAGAGCGAACTCAACGGCTCCACCGGCGGGTAGACACCGGCGGCCTGCATGTCGGCCGAGAGCACGATCTGGCCCTCGGTGATGTAGCCGGTGAGGTCGGGCACCGGGTGGGTGATGTCTCCGGCCGGCATGGTCAGCACCGGGATGATGGTGACCGAGCCGGGTAGCCCACGTATCCGTCCGCAGCGTTCGTACAGCGAGGCCAGGTCGCTGTAGAGGTAGCCCGGGTAGGCACGACGGCCGGGGATCTCTCCCCTGGCTGCGGACACCTCGCGCAGTGCCTCGGCGTACGACGTCATGTCGGCCAGCACCACGAGCACGTGTCGACCGAGCTCGAAGGCGAGGTGTTCGGCGACCGTGAGTGCGATACGCGGAGTGAGGATGCGCTCGACCACCGGGTCGTCGGCGGTGTTCAGCAGCAGCACCAGCTCTCCCGCGGCCGAACGTGCCTCGAGGGCGTCTCGCACCGCGGCCGCGTCGAGGTGGGTCAGGCCCATGCCCGCGAACACGACCGAGAACGGCTCGCCCCCCACGGAGGCCTGCGCGGCCAGCTGGGTCGCGAGCTCGAGGTGTGGCAGCCCTGCGACGGAGAACACCGGGAGCTTCTGCCCCCGCACCACGGTGGTCAGGGCGTCGATGGCCGAGACCCCGGTCAGGACGGGGTCGGACGGCGGCTCCCGACGCGTCGGGTTGATCGGCGCCCCACCGACCGGGGCGCGGTGCCGGCCCAGGATCGGCGGCCCACCGTCGACCGGTTCGCCCCGCCCATTGCAGACCCGTCCCAGCCAGCCTGGTCCGACGGGAACGTGGAGAGTCTCTCCGGCGAACCGGACGCGGGTGTCATCGAGGTCGATGCCTCCGGTCCCCTCCAGCATCTGGACCACCGCCAGGTCACGGTTCACCTCGAGAACGAGACCGTTGTCGCACCTCCCCCGAGTGCATCCGGATGCGGGCCGCCTCGTCCCACCCCACACTGCGTACGCCCCGGACGACGAGCAGCGGCCCGCGCACCTCGGCGACGTCGGTGTACTCCACGTCGCCGAACCCGCCTCTTGCCGGCTCCCGGCCCGGCTCCGGGCTCATGACAGCTGCTCGAGCCGAGCCGTCGACGGTCTCCAGGCGCTCCTGCACGCCGGTGACGTCGTGGGGGCCGGTCTCCTGTGCCGCGCGCAGCAGGTCGCCGAAGTCCATCTCCTCGATGCGCGCAGCAGGGACGCCCGAGCCGACCAGCGCGTCGCAACGGTCGATGACCGCGAGTACGGCGTCGAGCAGCGCGGCCCCCTTGGCCGGGGAGCAGAACGCGTCGTTCGCGCGCAACGCGCTCTGCTGCAGCACCCCTTCGCGCAGCAAGCGCCCGCCCAGCATCACCACTCGTTCCGCGCCGGGCATCGCTCCCACACCGACGAGCTCGGCCAGCGCACCAAGCCGGTCGGCGTCGGACAACAACGCGCTGACCCGCTCTCGACGGCGAGCCCAGGCGGCGTCCCCCTGCCGCGCGTGCCAGGACCCCAGTGCGTCCGCATCGCGGGAGAAGGACCCCGACCAAGCCACGGCCGGGTAGTGACGCGCGTAGGCCAGCTCACGGTTGAGGGTCCAGACGGACCGGACGAACCGCTGGGTGTGGGCGGTCACCGGTTCGGTCAGGTCGCCACCCGCGGGCGAGACCGCGCCGATGATGGTGACCGAACCGGTGCGTCCTCCGAGGGTGACGACATGTCCGGCACGCTCGTAGAAGGCCGCCAGCGCCGACGCGAGCCCGGCGGGATACCCCTCCTCGGCGGGCAGGGCACCCGTCCGGGACGCGAACTCGCGAAGCGCCTCGGCCCAGCGGGAGGTCGAGTCCGCGATGACCACGACGTGGTACCCCATGTCGCGGAAGTACTCGGCGACGGTGACGCCGGTGTAGATGCTCGCCTCGCGCGCCATCATCGGCATGTTCGAGGTGTTCGCGATGATCACCGTGCGGCGGCTGAGCCGGTCTCCGGTGCGGGGATCCTCGAGCGAGCCGAGCTCCTCCACGACGTCCGCCATCTCGTTGCCGCGTTCGCCGCAACCGACGTAGACGATCACGTCGGCGTCACACCACTTGGCGATCTGCTGCAGCAGCACCGTCTTCCCGGTGCCGAACCCGCCCGGGACCGCTGCGCTGCTCCCCCGTGCGACCGGGTACAGGAGGTCGAGGACGCGCTGACCAGTGTGCACTCCCTCCTGCGATGTTGAGGCGTTCCCGGTAGGGCCGGGAACGCCGCACCGGCCACGTGGTCGTGAGCGACACCGGCGCCCCGTCGACGGTCGCGACCACCGCGTCGGCCCGAATGGGACCTTCCTCAGCCAGGTCCTCCACCACGCCTGCGACGCCCGGGGGCACGAGCACCCGCATCGACGGAGGAGCGTCGTCGCCGACCGTGCCGAGCTCGGTACCCGCCGAGACGCGCGCGCCCGGTGTCACGGTCGGGGTGAAGTGCCAGAGCCGGTCCTGGTCGTCCACGCGCGGGGCTCCCGGGAGCAGCCAGTTCCCGGCCCCCGACAAGGGACGCAGCAGACCGTCGAACACCGAGCCGAGCAGGCCCGGGCCCAGCCTCGCCGAGAGCGGACCACCGAGCGGCACCACGAGGTCTCCCGGAGCCAGGCCTCCGGTGTCCTCGTACGCCTGGACGGTGACGCCGCGGTCCGTGATCGCCACGACCTCGGCGGGAAGCCGACGCTCACCCAGCAGCACCACGTCGTACATCGCCACCCCCGGCAGTGGTTCCAGCTCCACCAGGGATCCCGAGACCCGAAAGACCGTCGGGCTCACGGCGTCCACAGCCCCTCGACGTCCGGGCCGAGCGCGTCAAGGGCTCGTTCGGCCAACGCCACCAGCGTGTACTCGACGCGACGTCCGGTGGCCTCGCCGCGCACGCCACCCTCGGGGTGCTCGCTCACGGCGGCATCCGGACCCAGCGCCGCACGGACCTCCTTGCGCAGGCGGTCACACCAGGTGGCGTAGCCAGGGTCGCCACGAAGGGTCGCGACCTGTTCCACGGCTCGCGCGCGCAGACCCTCGTAGCTCTCATGCTGGGCCGCCAGCACGACTGCGCGGGCCTGCCGCCGCGCTCGCGCGCGCTCGGCGCCGAGCACGGCCGCTGCATCAGCCTCCCCCTGGGCACGGGCCCCGGCGCGGATGGCGTCTGCCTCGGCATGGGCCCGGGCGATGATCGCGTCCGCCTCCGCGTCGCCCTCCGCGAGGAGTCGCTCGGCGTCGGCCCTCGCGCGGGCCAGGAGCGCCTCGCGGACGGGGAGGAGCGGATCGGGAGCAGCAGTCGTGGAGGTCAGGGTCACGACGGCATCACCACCGTGAGCGGGTGCATGGTCTCCGTGCGTTCGGGCCCCAGCGCCCGGGCTGCGCGCGAGGTGAGGAGCACGACCTCGACATCGGCGGCCAACCCGTTCCATGCCGCCTGGACCGCCGGGGCATCTTCGGCAGGCACGACGACGGCGCCGGCAAGGGTGTACCCGGCCACCGCGGTCTCCTCACCGATGACGGCCACCCGTCCCACGGCGATCACGCCCGGCCGATGAGGATGATGGCGACGATGAGGCCGTAGATGGCGATACCCTCGGCCAGTCCCACGATGACCATGGCGCGGCCGAAGAGCTCGGGCCGCTCACTCATGGCTGCCAGCGCGGCAGCTCCGGTGTAGGCCACCGCGAGCGCGGCACCCAGGGACGAGCCCGCCACGGCGATCGCCGCACCGAGCAGCGCCGCCCAGCTCTGGGAGTCGGTGGCGGCCGGTTGCGCCGCGGTCACGGCACTGGCCGTCTCGGCTGCCCCGGGGCCACTCGCGGCCGTGATGACGAGTACGACGAGCGCAGCGACGAGGACCGCGACATCGAGTGCGACCAGGACTCGCAGGGCGTCCCGGCCACGACGTCTGAGCAGCAGATGGGTCGCCGCGAACACGGCCACGAGCGCGGGCAGGGCGAGGAACCAGATGGTCATGACTGTCTCCCGGGGTTGGCTGCGAAACTCGTGGTGTCGTGCGTCGGTTCGGTGTCGGAGCCGAGGTCTGTGGGGAGGTGCCAGGGGCGGAACGGTCGGCCCTGGCTCGTGAAGACCCGCGAGAACAGCTCGTAGTACTCCAACCGGAGGGCCTGCACACCGGCCACGAGCGCCTCCAGCCCGAACGCCACGGCGTTCCCGACCACGAACACAGCCGACCGCCGCGACGACAAGAAGGCCGCCTGACTCCCACAGAGCGGTCGTCCCGTCCCACACGATCTTGCCGATCGCCGCGTGAGTCAGGCCGAATGCCGCCAGCCGCACGAACGAGACCAGGTTCGTACCGACCCTGATCAGGGCATCGAAGACCTCGACGAAGGCCTGCGTGACGCCCGTGGCACCCCCACCAGAGGTCGCGAGGAAGCCGACGAACGCCAGGCCGACCCCCGCGGCGATGACGAGCGCGCCGACCAGGGTGAGCCACACGAGTTCAGCCGTGGCACCGAGGACGACGAGTCCCAGGCCGGCAAGCAGTGCTGCGCCGGCGACGCCCGACGGGGAGCTCAACGCCACCGGCCAGCCGCCCTCACGCCAGCGGTTGACCGTGCCGAGGGCCTGGGCACCGGCAAGGAGCACCGCCCCCAGACCCAGCGCGACGGCCATTAAGGTCACCGGCTCGTCGAGCGGGGCGAGCCACAGCACCGGGACCACCCCGGTCGGGCCGAAGAACTCCCCGTAGAGCAGACCGAATCCGATCGCGACGACCCCGGACCCGGCCACGAATGGCCACACCGTGCGGAACCGGGCAAGCCGCCGCGGTCTGCCCACGCTCAGCAGCAGGCCGGCGATGGCGAGCAGGGCGCCGTGTCCCGCGTCGCCGAACATCATCCCGAACATGAGCATGTAGGCGAGGCCCGCGAGAACGCTGGGGTCGATGTCGGCGTACGGCACGGTCCCGTAGGTCTCTACCAAGGGGGTGAACGACTTCCTCACGCTCTCTCCGCCGCGCAGCAGCGTCGGCGGGTCCACGCCGCGGGGGGTGCGGAGCGGCATGACAGCCGCCCCCAGGTCTGCCAGTGCCTCGCTCAGGTCCCCCACCTCGGTGACCGGCATCCAGGCCGCGAGTGCCGCAACCTCACCACGGACGACGGCACCGCTGGCGTAGCCCTGGAGCTCGGTCTCACCCGCAACCAGGTCAGCGCGACCCTCACGCTCCAGGTCGTCGAGATCGGGGAGCACCCGGCTCAGCCGAGGCGCTGCCTCGCTCCTGACCATGCCCGCGGTGCCCGCCGCACCTGCTGCGCCCGTGCGGTCGAGCTCGACGCTCCCGGCATCCGCGACCCGTACGAGCACGTCGCGCAGGGAGACCTTCGGCGCCACCAGCGCCACCCGCTGCATCCGCAACGGGGCTCCGACCTCACGCCACCACATCGAACGCCTCCAGCGCCGTTCCCGTGCCACCGCGAGCGGCGACCTCGAGCGCTGCCCGGGTCCGCCAGGCATCCACTGCCAGCACCGCCACGGCACCGACCACCGGGCGCTGGTCGTAGGAGGAGCCACGCAGGAGCCCAAAGCCATCGTGCTCCACCCGTTGCCACCAGCTCACCTCCGCGCGCCACAGACACCCGACCCGGTCCAGGTCGTCGAGCACCGACCGTGTGTCGGACTGGAGCAGCGCCCGAAGCACGGACATGTCCGTCTGTCCCCTCGCCACCTCGTCGACGAATGCGGGACCCAGCACGTACGAGGCCCGTCGGGTCAGGGGCGGGGTCAGCTGTCGCCGCTCCAGGGCGACCTCCCGGAGGACCAGCAGAGCCGCCGCCGACCTCGCCCAGGCCGCAGCCACAGGAACGCCTGCGACCACCGCGTCGGCCCAGGCAAGACGAAGCCCGACCCGAACCTCCCGTTGCGTCGTGACGTCATGCAGCCGCCACGACGCAGAGCCGAGCACGTCCGCCACGCCGGCGAGCGTCGTCGTGTCGGACAGCCGCGACCACGCGGTGTCGAGGGTCCCGAGCGGGTACGCCGACTCCGCGGGCTCGCCGTGCAGCCTTGCGAGGTGCTCGTCGAGGTTGGCCAGCTCGAAGCCTGCCGCGAGGACGCGGATCACGTCCGCGCCCCCGCGCGGAAGCCAACCCGCCAGCACGCGCATGTTCCACAGGAGGGAGGCGCCGATGGCGTGCTGCGACTCCCCGAGGCTCATGCCCGGGTAGACGTCGTGTCCATAGGGCGTGCGGTGGAGCGCGGTCACCGCCTCGGCAAGCCCCGGGCTGGTGGCGAGGGCACGAGCACCACCGGCGCCGAGCCGCCGCCCGGCCAACGCCTTGGCCCGGACGACGCCGGCCACCCAGGACGTGCTCACGGCTGGGCTTCTTCTGCGGCATGCAGCGCGGCCCTGGTGGCGCTCATCACCCGGTCGAGGTAGGCAGGCATCCGCTCCGCGTAGTGGTGTCGCACCGCAGTGGCGGCGCGTTCCGCCTCGGCGAGTGCAGCGGCGTTCTCCTCCTCGACCTTCCGGCCGACGCGCAGCGCAGCATCCGCTCGTTCCGCCGCCGCCTGCCGGTGTGCGGCAGCGACGATGGCACCCGCTCGGGCCATCGCCTGCATCCTTCGCTGCTCGGCTTCCTGCTCCGCCACGCTGCGGACCCGGGAAGTCTCATGCTGGGTGGCGGACAGGAGAGCGATGACGGGCTCGAGCTCGGCCGCCATCTCGGACACCCGATCCGCGGGGACCCCGGCAGGAGACGCTGCCCCTGGCGTGCCGGCAGGCCGGAAGCGCTGCAGAATATCTCGGGACCGCGGCATGTGCCCTCCCGCCGTAGCGATGTCTCCCACGCTAGGCCGACGGGTCACCCCGGTCGCAGAGAAACTGGTCCGGTGGTGGCAGGACTTTGGTCCTCGACCAAGGTGGTCAGGCCGCGAGGCTGGGGATGGCTGTTCGGCACGACGCGCTCGCCGTCAACCCGCGGGCGGCCAACGACATGGCCTACATCATCGACCCGGTGCTGGCCACCGGTGCGCGGATCGAGGAGAGCCTCGCGTGACGTGGGGCGCCGCAGTCCGGAGGTTGAAGATCCCCACCCTGCAAGGACGCGGCCGAAGTGGAAGCTCCAGTTGGGGGCAAGCCGTCCCTGCCGCCACGTGTCTCCCACGCCGCGAGCAACTCCGCTTGTCCCTCGGTGCTGCGGGTAGGCAGCCTCACTCCTGCCGGACCACGACCCGGGTGCCGCTCGGGACCAGCACCACGTCCTCCTCGTGTGACGCGACGTCGATGAGCACCTCGAAGATGTCACGCATCGAGACGAAGCCGGCGATCTTGTCCTTCTCGATGACCGGCAGGTGCCGGATCTCCGCCTCGACCATCCGCCGGGCCGTGTCGAGGATCTGGTCGTTGGGGTGGGCGGTGACCAGGTCGGTGGTCATCACCTCCGCGGCCGTCACGTGCTCCGGGTTCGCCCCCTGTGCGAGGTGGTTCACGACGTCGCGCTCGGACACGACACCGGCAAGGTGTCCGTTCTCCACGACGCCAAGAGCGCCGATGCCATCCGCTGCCAGCGACTCCGCGACCTCCAGCAGGGAGGCCTCGCCGGGCACGGTGGCCACCGGCCACACCATGACCCGGGCGATCGCATCGGTGGGGTGCATGCTGCGTTTGCTGCCGGCGTACATGGAAGCCTCCAATGGTCGACGCTCTGTTGCTGCTGACCCCAGCATCTGCCGTGGAAGGCCCCAAGATCAGGGGCCTTGGTCCTCAGCGAGCGGGCTGACCTGCTCCTGCGAGCCCTGGTGGAGGGTCGTCCCGACTCGGCCACGACGCCTATGTTTGTGCGCTGACGTCCATCTGCGAGGGATCGACATCAGTTGATGCGGACCAGCGGGGCCTCGAGTGTGTCGGCGACGCTGAAACGCCGTCGAGGTCGTCGGCCATGCCGTGGAGGAGACGCCATGAGGCGGATGAGACGCGACGACAGCGACAGCGCCGTGGTGGAGATCGTCTGGCTCGGCGTGCTCGTGCTGGTGCCGCTGCAGCGGGGCGCGTTCGCGACCACCTCGGCGGCCCGGTCGGCGGCCCGCACGTATGCCCTTGCCGACACCGATGCCGGGTCGCGCCACGAGGAGTCGCTGTACGGCGAGGGCATCGGTGCCGCGACTCGGCTCGAGCAGCAGCGGGCGGCCGCCGAGGCGGCTGTGGGCGACTACCTGCGCAGCATCGGCGCGCACGCCGAGTACCCCGTCCTCGGCCTGGACCCTCACCGTCCCCGGCTCACCGGAGCGCGCCTCGGTCTCCGCCCGCGCCGACGCCGTCGTCCAGCTCGATTGAGGAGCGAGCGGCCACGACGCTGGGATCAGCCGACGCGCCGTACGACGACCACCGAGTCGAGCAGCGTGCCGGACTGGCCGTCGGGGCCGGAGACGACGCGCGAGCGGCTCTCCACCGTCACCGGTGAGAAGCGGGTGACGTCCAGGTCGAGCAGGGCGACCAGCTCGTCGGGTGTCGCGAGTTCCATGTCGTGGTGCTCCGACCCCTCCGGCGGGTGCTCCGACCAGCTCGGAGCCGAGCCGTGCTCGACCACGACCAGGTGGCCGCCGACCTCGAGCGACTCGGCCGCCCGCCGGAGCACCTGCTCGCGGGGCAGCTCCAGCGGGGACTGGAAGAACATGGCGACGACCAGGTCGAACCGGCCGGCGGGGAACGACGAGGCGAGGTCGTGCTGCTCGGTCGTCACCCGCGAGGAGACGCCGGCGGCGGCCGCCAGCTCGCGAGTCCGCGCCAGCGCGGTGGGGGAGACGTCGATCGCGGTCACCTGCCACCCGAGCCGGGCCAGGTGGACGGAGTCCCCGCCCTCACCGCAGCCGAGGTCGAGCGCGCGACCCGGTGGCAGTCCGTCGACCTCGGCGGCGAGCTGTGCGTTGACCCTGCCCGACCAGATGGGCGCGCCGCCGGCGCGCGAGAGGTAGAGCTCTTCCCAGAATGCTTCGGTGTCCGTCACCGCACCAGCCTGATCCCCGGCGCAGCCGGAGGGCAAACCTTGTTGCCATCCCGGCAAAATGGGTGGAGGCGTGGAATGCGCGCGTGGTCCGATGAGTTCTCATCCCGTGCCCGGTCTCCACCGGCATGACCACCACCTGCCACACCGATGGAGCCCCCCGTGCCTGAGACCACCTCGCCGTACGCCGTGCTCCGCTGGCTGGTGCTCGCCACCTTCGTGGTGATCCTCAACGAGACGATCATGGTCAACGCGATCCCGCGGCTCATGGTCGAGCTCGACGTCAGCGCCCGCAGCGCGCAGTGGCTCTCCACCGCGTTCATGCTGACGATGGCCGTCGTCATCCCCGTCACCGGCTGGTTCCTGCAGCGGGTCACCACCCGGCAGGCGTTCACCACCGCCATGACCGTCTTCCTGATCGGTACGGCGATGTGCGCGGTCGCCCCGGTCTTCTGGATGCTGGTCGGCGGCCGGATCGTGCAGGCCGCCGGCACCGCCGTGATGCTGCCGCTGCTGATGACCACGCTGATGACGATCGTGCCGCTGCACGACCGCGGTCGGGTCATGGGCAACGTCTCGCTGGCGATCTCGGTCGCCCCGGCGCTCGGCCCCGCCGTGTCCGGCGTGGTGCTCCAGTTCGCCTCATGGCGCTGGCTCTTCGGGCTGGTGCTGCCGATCGCGGCCGTCGTCACCTACCTGTCGCTGCGCAGGCTGACCGACGTGGGCGAGGTCCGGCCGGCCCGCCTCGACCTGCCCAGCGTGGTGCTCGCGGCACTGGGCTTCGGCACCCTCGTCTACGGGCTGAGCCGGATCGGGGCGGAGGCGCCCGCGACGGTGCCGGCCTCCGCGCTGGTCGTCGCCGGCCTCGCCGTCGTCGGGGTGTTCCTGCTGCGCCAGCGCTCGCTCCAGCGACGCGACGCGCCGCTGCTCGACCTGCGGGTCCTCACCCACCGCACCTTCACCGTCGGCGTGACCATCCAGGCGGTCTCCTTCCTGGCGATGATGGGCGCGATGATCCTGCTGCCCCTCTACCTGCAGGAGCTCCGGGGGCTGAGCCCGCTCGAGACCGGCCTGCTGGTCGCCCCCGGCGGCATCGCGATGGGGCTCCTCGGTCCCCGCGTCGGCCGCGCCTTCGACAAGGTCGGCGCCCGGCCGCTGGTCGTGCCAGGCTCCCTCGGGGTCGTCACCGCGCTGACGCTGCTGAGCCGACTGGGCGAGTCCACGCCGTACGCCTTCGTCCTCGGCGCCCACGTGCTGCTGATGGTCAGCCTCTCGGCGCTGTTCACGCCGGTCTTCACGCTCAGCCTCGGCGCGCTGCCGGCCCACCTCTACTCCCACGGCTCGTCGTTCCTCGGCACCACGCAGCAGGTCTTCGCCGCGATCGGTACGGCGGTGTCGGTGACCGTGCTGTCGTCCCGGTCCCACACCCTGCTCGAGGGTGGCGCGACGCCGGCGGCCGCGTTCGTGGGCGGCGTGCAGTGGGCGTTCGGCGCCGCGGCGATCATCGCCGTGGGCGTGGCGGCGCTGGTGCTGCTGCTCCCGCGGCACGCCCCGGACCACGCGGAGGACGCCGGCGCGACCCCGGAGGTCGCCGTCCTATAACCGGTGCAGACCATCTGGCGCAATAGTCAATTTGGGGGGTAAGTTCCCAGTTCTTCTTACCCCCCAAGGAGACCCGCGATGACTACCCCCCACACCCCCCGGATGGCAGTGACTGCCGTCCTCGTCGCCCTCATGGTCACGCTCCTGCCGGCCCCCGCCCAGGCGCAGTCCAAGGCGAAGTACCAGAGCCAGGCCCGTCACGTCACCAACAACAACCGCGACAACCACGACCTGACCCAGCTGAAGAAGGGCGAGTGCGTGCAGAAGTTCGCCCGCCGGCAGGCCCGCCGGATGGCGAACCAGGACCGGATGTTCCACCAGGACCTCAGCGCGGTGCTGCGGACCTGCGGGCTGACCAGCGTCGGTGAGAACGTCGCCGCCGGCTACGCCACCGGTCGGGCCGCGGTGAAGGCCTGGATGAACTCCCCCCTCCACCGAGCGAACATCCTGGAGCCCGGATTCCGGAAGCTCGGCATGGCGGTGCGACGGAGCGCCGACGGGACGCCGTACGCCGCTCAGGTGTTCGGCCGCGGCTGAGGTCGCCGCTGGACCCGGGTCGGGCGCCGCCGATGGGGGCGCCCGACCCGGCCCCCGGTAACGTGGGCCGACGTGGCAGGACCTGACTACGACACCGAGATCAAGCAGCTCCAGGCGACGATGAAGACCATCGGCCAGGTGCTCGACCTCGACGCCATGCGCACCGAGATCGCCGACCTCGGTGAGCAGGTCGCCGCCCCCGACCTCTGGGACGACCAGGACAACGCCACCCGGGTCACCGGGCGGCTCTCGCTGCTGCAGGGCGAGCTCGACCGCTTCACCGAGCTCAGCGGCCGGATCGACGACCTCGAGCTCATGGTCGAGCTCGGTCGCGAGGAGAACGACGCGGAGACCCTCGCCGACGCGGAGCGCGAGCTGGGCCGGATCAAGAAGGCCGTCGAGAGCCTCGAGATCCGCACCCTCCTGTCCGACGAGTACGACGCCCGCGAGGCCCTGGTCACCATCCGCTCCGGCGCCGGCGGCGTGGACGCTGCCGACTTCGCCGAGAAGCTGATGCGGATGTACACGCGCTGGGCCGAGCAGCACAACTACCCCGTCGAGGTCTACGACACCTCCTACGCCGAGGAGGCCGGCCTCAAGTCGGCCACCTTCGCGGTGCACGCGCCCTACGCCTACGGCACCCTCTCGGTCGAGGCCGGCACCCACCGGCTGGTCCGGATCAGCCCGTTCGACAACCAGGGCCGCCGCCAGACCAGCTTCGCCGCCGTCGAGGTCGTGCCGGTGCTCGAGCAGACCGACGAGATCGAGATCCCCGACGAGGAGATCCGCACCGACGTCTACCGGTCCGGTGGGCCCGGTGGCCAGTCGGTCAACACCACCGACTCGGCGGTCCGACTCACCCACATCCCCACCGGTGTGGTCGTCAGCTGCCAGAACGAGAAGAGCCAGCTCCAGAACAAGGCCAGCGCGATGGTGGTGCTCAAGGCCAAGCTGCTGGCGCTGAAGAAGGCCGAGGAGAAGGCGCACCTCGACGAGATGCGCGGGGACGTGCAGGCGTCGTGGGGCGACCAGATGCGCAACTACGTCCTCAACCCCTACCAGATCGTGAAGGACCTGCGGACCGGCCACGAGTCCGGCAACCCGCAGGCGGTCTTCGACGGCGAGCTCGACGACTTCCTCGAGGCCGGGATCCGCTGGCGTCGCGGCGCCGAGAAGGCCGACGCGAGCTGATCGCTGCCCACCTGCTCTAGGGTCGGGGCAACACCCCCCAACCCCCGGAGGTCTCGTGGATCCGGCACCGATCGACCCGGCGTACAGCGCCGGCGTCCTGCTCACCATCGCGGCGGTCGCCGTCGCGGTGCTGCTCGTCCTGATCATCAAGCTGAAGATGCACGCGTTCATCGCGCTGGTCCTGGTCAGCATCCTCACCGCCATCGCGACGCAGATCCCGCTGGCCGACGTCGCGTTCGTGACGACGTACTTCTTCGGCAAGACCCTCGGCACGGTCGCGTTGCTGGTGGGTCTGGGCGCGATGATCGGGCGGTTGCTGGAGGTGACCGGTGGCGCGCAGGTGTTGGCCGACACGCTCATCAACAAGTTCGGCGAGAAGCGGGCGCCCTTCGCGCTCGGTGTCGCCGCCCTGCTGTTCGGGTTCCCGATCTTCTTCGATGCGGGCCTGGTCGTCTTCCTGCCGATCATCTTCTCGGTCGCGAAGCGCTTCGGCGGTTCGGTGCTCATCTACGCGCTCCCGGCCGCGGGTGCGTTCGCTGCGATGCACGCCATCGTGCCGCCCCACCCGGGACCAGTCACCGCCGCCACCGAGCTCGAGGCCAGCATCGGCCTGACGCTGTTGATCGGCACCCCGGTCGCGGTCGCCGCCTGGTACGTCGGCGTCTACCTCTTCACCCGCTACTACGGCGGCAAGGTGTACGTCCCGATCGACGACTCCCTGCTCACGGGCCACAAGCCCGACGAGCCCGAGACCCACGACGCGACCCCGCCGGCATTTGGCCTCGTGCTGTTCGTGCTGCTGCTCCCGCTGTTGCTGATCGGCCTCAACACGATCTTCTCCACGCTGCTCACGGCCGGCTCGGTCGAGGAGTCCGGCTGGGTCGATGCGCTGGTCTTCATCGGGCAGACGCCGATCGCGCTGCTGATCACGCTGCTGTTCGCGACGTACACCCTCGGCACCCGTGGCCGGTCACTGGCGCAGACCGAGACGATCCTCAACGACGCCCTGGCGCCGATCTGCGCGATCATCCTGATCACCGGCGCCGGCGGCATGTTCGGCGGCGTGCTGCGCCACAGCGGTATCGGTGCGGCGCTCTCGGATTCGCTGGCAGACCTCGGCCTACCGCTGATCCTCTCGGCGTTCGTGATCGCCACGCTGCTCCGGGTCGCCCAGGGTTCCGCCACCGTCGCACTGGTGACCACCGCAGGCCTGATCAGCACTGCGGCGGCAGCGGCCGACCTCTCCAGCGTCGACCTGGTCAGCCTGGTGCTCGCGATCGCCGCCGGTGCGACCGTGCTCTCCCACGTCAACGACTCCGGCTTCTGGCTGGTCAGCCGGTTCTTCGGGATGGACGTCAAGACCACGCTGCGCACGTGGACGGTCATGGAGACCACGCTGGGGCTCTCGATCTTCGCGCTCGCGCTGGTCCTCTGGTACCTCCCACTGTGAGCCCCCATGACCATCCACCTCGTGTTCATGGGCGTCGCCGGGTCGGGCAAGACCACGGCGGCGCGGGCGGTGCAGGACCGGCTCGGATGGGACTTCGCCGAGGGCGACGACTTCCACCCGGAGGCCAACATCGCCAAGATGTCGGCCGGCCACCCGCTCACCGACATGGATCGTTTCCCGTGGCTCGGCACACTCGCCGCGTGGATCCGTGAGCACGACGCCGAGGGGCGCTCGACCCTGATGAGCTGCTCGGCGCTCCGGCGGACCTATCGCGAGGTGCTGCGCAGCGGCGCGGCCGACGTGCGCTTCGTGCACCTCACCGGTGACAAGGGGATGCTGCTCGAGCGGATGTCGTCGCGCGACCACTTCATGCCGCCCTCGCTGCTGGAGTCCCAGCTCGACACGCTGGAGCCGCTCCAGGAGGACGAGCCGGGCATGACCGTGGACGTCGCGGCCCCGCCGGAGGACATCGCGCGTCTCGTGGTCGCCGAGCTCGACCTCGGCTAGCTCCGGGCCGCCTCCACGACCTGCACGCACCACTCGCTGGCACGCGCCGGGAGGTCGGCCGGGTCGCCGGGCGCCGAGAGGCTGCAGGTCAGCCACGCGTCGCCGAACAGCCCGGCCCGCTCGACGAGGCTGTTGCCGGTGTCGAGGGTGCAGGTCGCGGTGGCACCCGGAGCCCCGAAGTCGGCGGCACCGGGCGCGGGGCGGCAGGCGGCGCCGTACCCGTCGCGGACCACGTCCCGGCTGAGCGCCCCGGCCTCCGTCGGCGTCACCGGGGGAGCGAACACCCAGGCGCTGGCCTGGCTGCCGTCCGCGGCGGTCCACCGGCAGCCGTACTCCTGCACCCGGTCGCGGGTGCCGTCGGGGAGCCGTTCCCGGTCACCGTTCACCCAGCTCTCGCTGTCGGCCGGCACGTCCGCCAGCGCGTGCTCGACGCCGGTGGGGGAGACCCGGTCGCAGAACGGGCCGCGGACCACGTTGACCCCGGCGGTGTCGTAGGACTCCAGCGTGGTCGGCAGCGGGTCGGCGTCGGGCTCCGGTGCGGGAGGTGGCTCGGTCGACGAGCAGCCGGCGACCGTGGTGATCACCGCCGTGAGCAGCGCGATCGCCGCCGTACGCCGGGAGGAGGGCCACCGCATGGCGTCACTGTAGGCCGCCCGCCCCCGCCGTTTCGGGCACCGGTGGGCCGCTGGACTACTCTCGATCCGATGATTCGCTTCGAGAAGGTCGTCAAGACCTACCCCGGACAGGGCGCTCCCGCCCTCGACAACGTGACGGTGGACGTCGAGAAGGGCGAGTTCGTCTTCCTCGTCGGCGCCTCGGGCTCGGGCAAGTCGACGTTCCTCCGTCTGGTGCTCCGTGAGTCGCGCCCCACGGGTGGTCGCGTCTACGTCGCCGGCAAGGAGATCAACCGGCTCGCCGGCTGGAAGGTGCCCCGGCTGCGCCGCCAGATCGGCACCGTCTTCCAGGACTTCCGGCTGCTGCCGAACAAGACCGTCTCCGAGAACGTCGCCTTCGCGCTGCAGGTGATCGGGAAGAGCGCCTCGGAGATCCGTGAGCTCGTGCCCGAGACCCTCGAGCTGGTCGGTCTCGACGGCAAGGGCGACCGGATGCCCGACGAGCTCTCCGGTGGTGAGCAGCAGCGGGTCGCGGTGGCCCGGGCGTTCGTCAACCGGCCGATGATCCTGATCGCCGACGAGCCGACCGGAAACCTCGACCCGGCCACCTCGGTCGGCATCATGAAGCTGCTCGACCGGATCAACCGCACCGGCACCACCGTCGTCATGGCGACCCACGACTCGAGCGTCGTCGACCAGATGCGCAAGCGCGTCATCGAGCTGGAGGGCGGCCGGGTCGTGCGCGACCAGGCGCAGGGCGTCTACGGCTTCCAGCACTGATCCGACCTGATCAGAGAGGTACTCCTTCCCCCATGCAGCTGCGTTACGTCTTCTCCGAGCTCGCCCAGGGCCTGCGTCGGAACCTGTCGATGCACCTTGCTGTGATCTTGACCCTGTTCGTCTCGCTCACCCTCGTCGGCCTCGGCGTCCTGCTCAACCAGCAGGCGATCCGGGCCGGCGAGCAGTGGGGCAACGAGCTGCAGATCACGGTCTTCCTGTGCCGTGACGGCGACGACAACCCCGCCTGTCCGACCGAGGTGACCGGCGCCCAGCAGGAGGCGATCGAGAAGGTCGTCGAGGAGAACCCCGAGGTCGCCAGCTACTACGTCGAGTCCAAGGCCGAGGCGTTCGAGAAGGTCAAGGAGCTGTTCGGCCCGGAGAAGTTCGAGGGCCCGAACGCCGCCGCCAGCGCCGACGACATGGCGAAGTCGGTCTGGATCACGCTCGAGGACCCCGACGAGTACGAAGGCATCCTCAGCGCGGTGCAGGGCCTCGACGGAGTCGGGTCCGTGCGGGACCAGCGAGCGGTCGTCGGGCCCATCCTGCGTGGCATCGAGGCGATGCAGTGGGGGGCGCTGGCGATCGCCTCGTTCCTCGTGGTCGCGGCCCTGTTGCTGGTCGCCAACACGATCCGGCTGGCGGCGATGGCGCGCCGCAAGGAGATCGGGATCATGCGACTGGTGGGCGCCTCGACGCTCTACATCGCGTTGCCGTTCCTGCTCGAGGCGCTGGTGACGGCGCTGATCGGTGTCGCCCTGTCCGGGGGTGCGATGGCCGCGTTCATGTACTTCGGCGTCGACGGCAGCCTGAGGGACTTCGTCGGCTTCATCCCGTGGGTCGGGCTGCCCGAGTTCCTGAACGCGTTGCTGGTGGTCGCGGTGCTGGGCCCGGTGCTGACCCTATTTCCGACACTCGTACTTACCCGGAAATACCTCAAAGTCTGACCTTGCTGGTCTACCTTCGACAGCGTCACCCCACCGAACGACCGAAGGCAGACCGGTGCGTACCTTCCCCCGTGCCGCTCGTCGACGCATGGCCGCGGCAGGTATCGCGGCGACCATGGCGATGGGCGCGGTCAGCATCCCGCTGGCCCACGCCGACGAGCTCAGCGACCGCCAGGACAAGGTGGAGAAGAAGCTCGAGCACGCGGACCACGCACTCGAGGACTCGAGCGCCCAGCTGCAGCGTGCGTACGCCGCGCTGCGGGCCGCGCAGGCCGACCTCGCGAAGGCGCGCGGCCACCTCGAGCGGACGCTGGCCCGGCTCGCCGAGGCGCGTGAGCGCAACCAGGAGCTCAAGGAGCGGCTGGCCATCGCCCAGGCGCGGCTCGAGCAGGCGCAGGCCGACCTCGCCGCCGGCCGGGCCGACCTCGAGGTCCAGCGCGACGCCGTGACCGACATGGTCACCTCCATCTACGAGGAGGGCGACCCGCAGGTGCAGGCGTTCTCCTCGATGCTCCACGCCGAGGACCCCGCCGACCTCACCTGGACCCAGGAGGGCCGGAGCGTGATGGTCGGTCGCGAGACCAACGCCTACGACCAGCTCCGCGCCGCCGAGGTCCTGCTCAAGGTCCGTGAGGAACAGCTCGACGCCGCGGAGGCCGCGGTCGCCGAGCAGCAGGCCGAGGCCGCCGAGCAGGTCACGGTGATGCAGGGCCTGGCCGGCGAGGCCCGCGCGGCCCGGGCCGAGGTCCGCGAGGTCGTGGACCGGCGTCGCAACGCCAAGGCGAAGGCGCAGCGGGCCAAGTCCCGCGACCTGGCACAGCTGCGTCAGCTCAAGGAGCAGGAGCAGCGGATCAAGGAGAAGATCGCGCGCGCCGCCGCCCGGAGCTCCGCGGGCTACAGCGGCTCGGCCGGCGGCTTCCTGGGTTGGCCGATGCAGGGCGGGTACGTCACCTCGTCGTACGGCTTCCGCGTGCACCCGATCTACGGCTACTACGGCCTCCACAACGGCACCGACTTCGGCGGCGGGTGCGGCGTGCCGCTGCTGGCGGCCGCCTCCGGCACGGTCGTGGCGAAGTACTACTCCTCCGTCTACGGCAACCGGCTGTTCGTCTACGTCGGCAAGGTCAACGGGGCCAACCTGTCGATCGTCTACAACCACGCAACGGGCTACCGGGTCAACGTCGGTCAGCGCATCTCGCGCGGGCAGGTGGTCGGGACCTCCGGCGCCAGCGGCTGGTCGACCGCCTGCCACCTGCACTTCACCGTCCTGGCGAACGGCCGGCCGGTGAACCCGATGAACTACCTCTGAGAGAATGGCCGGATGGCCAGGGAGCAGGGGCAGAAGTTCGTCGCGCAGAACAAGAAGGCGCGCCACGACTACCACATCGACGACACCTACGAGGCCGGCCTGGTCCTGGTCGGCACCGAGGTGAAGTCGCTGCGCCAGGGCCGCGCCTCGCTGGTCGACGGGTTCGCCGAGGTCGACGACGGCGAGGTGTGGCTCCTCAACGTCCACATCCCCGAGTACACCCAGGGCACCTGGACCAACCACTCCGCCCGACGCAAGCGCAAGCTGCTGCTCAACCGCTCCGAGATCGCCCGCATCGAGCGCAAGGTCACCGAGAAGGGCTTCACCCTCGTCCCGCTGTCGCTCTACTTCAAGGACGGCCGGGCCAAGGTCGAGATCGCGGTCGCGCGCGGCAAGAAGGAGTACGACAAGCGGCAGACCCTCGCGGCGCGCGACGCCAACCGGGAGAAGGAGCAGGCGCTGGGGCGGCACCTCAAGGGCATGCGTGACTGAGCGGCCCCTGTTCGACCTCCACACGCACTTCCTGCCGCCGCGCGTCATGGCGAAGGTGCGGGAGCAGTTCGACACGGCGGGCCCGCTGATCGGCCGGCCGTGGCCGCTCCACTACCGCGAGGACGAGGCTGCACTGGTCGAGGTGCTGCGCGGCCTCGGCGTCCGACGCTTCACGGCACTCGCCTACGCCCACCGGCCGGGCATGGCGGAGTTCCTCAACGACTGGACCGTCGACTTCGCCGACCGGGTGCCCGAAGCCCTGGCGTGCGGCACCTTCTTCCCCGAGCCGGACGTCGCGGCGTACGTCGCCGCCCGGCTGACCGCCGGCGTTCGGGTCTGGAAGGTGCACGTGCAGGTCGGGGCGTTCGACGTCCGCGATCCGCTGCTCGACGAGGCGTGGGGACTGCTGGCCGACGCCGGGACGCCCGTGGTCCTCCACGCCGGGAGCGGCCCGGTGGCGACGCCCTTCACCGGGCCGGAGCCGGTGGCCGGGCTGCTGGCCCGCCACCCGCAGCTCTCCCTCGTGATCGCCCATGCGGGCGCGCCGGAGTACGCCGAGTTCCTCGACCTCGCCGAGCGCCACGAGCGGGTCGGGCTCGACACCACCATGGCCTTCACCGACTTCTTCGCCGAGATGGGCGCGCCCTACCCCGACGACCTGCTGCCGCGGCTGCGCGACCTCGGGCTCGCGGGCAAGGTCTTCCTCGGCTCGGACTTCCCCAACATCCCCTACCCCTACGCCCACCAGCTCGAGGCGCTGGAGCGGCTCGAGCTGGGGGACGACTGGCTGCGGGCGGTCTGCTGGGACAACGCGGCCGCGATGCTGAGTCCTCACGGCGTCGTCGAGTGGCCGGGCGCTGCTCTACGTTCGGCAGGCGACACGCCGGGAGCCACCCGTCGAACGTAGAACGCCGCGGGCATGGCGAAGGAATGGGTGTGACCTCGTGGGCGTTGACCCGTACAGTTGGACTGCTTGACAACTCCAGAGGGGCTGATCGGTTTCGACTTGGGACGTTAGTTCCAGGGGAAGCGGGTCGAGAAGCCAGCGTCATCTCGTAAACGATCGCTGGAAACCTATAGTTGCCGACTCCAATCGCAACGACTTCGCTCTCGCTGCCTGAGGCAGTGATCGAAGGGTCTGACCGGGCACCCGTCCTCGTCCCGGACCCAGGCCTCATCTAGAGGACTTGCTGCTCATCTCCTGTCAGGAGGGGTGAGCGGGACTTTTTCCTGACTGAGCCCGTCGGCGAGGTGTCAGTGCCAGCGCCGGGGCCGAGAAAAGCGATTTCACTGACTGCACCCGGAGAAGACCTGGTTCGACGCTCGAGGACGCGGGTTCGATTCCCGCCAGCTCCACACACGATCACCTCTGGTACGACGCCCCGGGTCCTTGCTTGACGTCAGGCAAGGACGCGGGGCGTTGTCGTGCGCGTCGCGGGCACGAGCGGCTGGGGTGGTTTCGGGTGGGCCTCGTTGGGTACGTTCCCCGCCATGCCCTCACCTCCGCGGACCATTGCCGACCGCTACCGGGTCCTCGAGGAGGCCGGACGCGGGGGCATGGGGAGTGTCTGGCGCTGTGTGGACGAACGCCTCGGCCGCGAGGTCGCGGTCAAGCAGGTCGGCCGGATGCCCGGCGAGTCGGTCACCGACCAGGCCCGGGCGCTGCGTGAGGCCCGCTCGTCGGCGGCGCTCAACCACCCCAACGTCGTCTCGGTCTACGACGCCGTCGCGGAGGGGGACCACGTCTGGCTGGTGATGGAGTACGTCCAGGGCCGCACCCTCGCGCAGATCCTGCGTGACGAGGGTGCGCTTCCCCCTGCCCGGGTGGCCTGGATCGGTGCCCAGGTCGCGGACGGGCTGGCCGCGGCCCACGCGCGTGGCACCGTCCACCGTGACGTCAAGCCCGGCAACGTCCTGGTCACGGACGACGACCGTGCGCGGATCTCCGACTTCGGCATCGCCCGCACGGCGGGGGACGACACCCTGACCCAGTCCGGCATGCTCACCGGGACCCCGAACTACCTCGCGCCGGAGGTGGCCCGGGGTGGTGAACCCCGTCCGGCCTCCGACGTGTGGGCGCTCGGAGCGACGCTCTTCGCGGCTGTGGAGGGGCGGGCGCCGTACGACACCAACCCGAACGCGCTGGCGGTCCTCGCGACCATCGCCGCCGAGGAGCCGCCGGCCACGGAGCGCGCGGGGCCGCTGACCGAGCCGATCCGCAGGATGCTCGACCGCGACCCGGACTCGCGCTGGTCGATGGGGGACGTGGCGCACGCCCTCCACCAGCTGCACGACCAGCACGCCGCGCCGACGGACACCCGCGAGGAGACCCAGGCTCTGGTTGCGCCGGCGCCCGAGGAGCCGGCCGCGCCCGTACCCGCGCCCGCGCCGGCACCCACTGTCCGCGCCGACCGGCGGGCAGCCACGCAGGCGGGGTCGAGGGCCGATCCTCGTGGCCGCTCTGGTCATGCTGCTGGTCGTCGCGATCGCCGTGCTGGCGCTGCTCCGCGACGGCAGCGAGTCCCCGGTCGCCGACGACGCGCCGTCCGGTGCTCCCTCGGACACCGGCGAGAGCCCGGAGGGGACTCCGGAGGCCCCGGAGTCCTCGGCGGACGAGCCGGAGGCCACGGAACCCAGCGAGACGACGCCCAGCGAGCCGGCGCCCGCGGGCGGCGGCAGCCGGACCGCCTTCGTCGAGGACTACTACGCCGACCTCCCCGAGGACACGGAGAGCGGGTACGCGCGGCTCAGCCCGTCCTACCAGGAGGAGACCAGCTACGAGAGCTACGACGGCTTCTGGTCCACGATCGACGACGTGGCCGTCCAGGGCACCGATCCCGCCGGCGCCGGCGCGGTCGACGTGACCCTCCTCTACGACGGTGAGGACGAGGAAGTACGCCGGATCTACCTCGAGCGGGGCGACGACGGGTGGCTGATCGCCGACGACGAGATCGTCGGGTGACCCCGGGCCTCCTGGTCGTCCGGAGGTAAAGGTTCCGGGCCGTTTCCCGGGTTCCCGGTGCGCGGCTGCGACCCCGGCCCCACGCTTGCGACATGACGGATCCCGGGCCACCGACGCTGGCAGCACGACTGACGGTGGCATGCCTGGCGCTGCTGGCGCTGGGAGTCGGTGCGTTGTGGATGTGGAGCACCGCGACCGGGGTGATGGTCGCCGGTGTCCCGCCCTGGGCGGTCGGTCTGCTCGTGGTCGCGCTGCTCGTCGCCCTCGCCCTCGCGGTCCACCGGATGCATGACGCCCGGGGCTGACGGGTCGGCGTCCACCCACCGAGCCACGCGAGACACCTGCACCCCCTGACCCCGGACACGAGGCACAATCGCCGCCATGGTCCTCGGGAGACTGCTCGTCCTCACCCTCGGTCTACTGGTCGCCGGCGTCGGGCTGCCCGCCCACGCCCAGGAGCTGGAGCCGACCACCCTCACCCTCGACAGCGTCAGGCGGTACGCCGACGCCCAGACCCCGATCGGGGTGACCCTGCTGTCCGGCGACGAGCAGTCGCCGGTCGTCGGCGCGCAGGTGCTCGTGGAGCGGCGGGTCGACGGCACGTGGACCGAGGTCGGGGTGCTCATGACCGACGAGGCCGGTCGCGCCGAGCTGCCGCAGACGCTCGCCCGCGACGCCCACGACAACGCGTTCCGGGCGACGTACGCCGGAGACGTCACCTACGAGCCGGCGAGGTCCGGGACCTACCTCGCCCCGATCCAGCGCCGCGCGAGCGTCGCCACCGTGGGTGGCCCGGACAGCGTCGTCGACGAGAAGTCGGTCGAGCTGCGGGTCCGGTGGCGCACCGCGAACGGCCTGCCGGTCGAGGGCCGCGTGGAGCTCCTGCGTCGCGACGCCGGGCAGAAGAGGTGGGACCGGTTCCGACGGGTCCGCACCGACCGGGACGGCGAGGTGCGCCTCGAGGTCCGTCCCCGGGTCGACACGAGGTGGCGCGTGGTCGCGCCCGGTCTCGACTGGGTACGCCGAGACCGCAGCCCGGTCCACCGGGTCGACAACCTGCCGCCCGGCGTACCGGTCAACCTGCCGGACGCGGCACCCCGGCCGCGGGTGAACCTGCCCGACCAGGCGCATGCGGTCGGTGACGGCGCCAACCCGACGGTGACCGCGATCCCGGACGGGGTCTGGAACCAGATGACCGGGCGCTCGTGGCACCAGGGCTGTCCCGTGGGGCGCGCCGGCCTGCGGCTGCTGCGCATCAACTACTGGGCCTACGACGGCTACCGCCACCGCGGCGAGCTGGTCGCGCACGCCGACGCCGTCGACAACATGCGGGCTGCCCTGACCGAGATGTACGAGCGCAGGCTGCCGATGCGCTCCATGTACCGGGTCGACCGGTTCGGCTGGTCACGGCAGCTGCAGGGGGCCGACGACTACCGCTCGATGGCCGCCGGCAACACCTCGGCGTTCAACTGCCGCCACGTGGTCGGCCGCCCCGGGGTGCGCTCGCCGCACTCCTACGGCCGCTCGCTCGACATCAACCCCTGGGAGAACCCCTACCGCTCCTCCGGCGGGTGGGTGCCGAACTCCTGGTGGGTCTCCCACTCCCACCCCCGCGTGGCGTGGCGCTCGCGCGAGCACGCCGTCGTCGCCCTGATGGCGCGGCACGGGCTGCGCTGGACCTACGGCACGCAGGACGCCCACCACTTCGACGTGCCGGCCGGCAGCGGCCGCGTGATCGCGCCGCGAGCCAGCGCCTGCGCGACCACGGTCTGCCACTAGCCGACGGTCACCAGCATGAGCGACGGACGCTGCGTGTTCTGCTCGATCGTGGCGGGGGAGACCCCGGCCCACGTCGTCCACCAGGACCACGACTTCGTCGCGTTCCTCGACCAGCGGCCGGTCTTCAAGGGTCACACCCTGCTCGTCCCGCGGGACCACGTGGACACGCTGCCGGACCTGCCGGCCGCGCTCCGCGACCCGTTCCTCGCCCTCGCCCAGCGCCTCGCCACCGCGATGAAGGAGGCGCTGGACGCGCAGGGGAGCTTCGTGGCGGTCAACAACACGGTGAGCCAGTCGGTGCCCCACCTGCACCTGCACGTCGTGCCGCGGACCAAGGGCGACGGGCTGCGCGGATTCTTCTGGCCGCGGACGTCGTACGCCGACGCGGACGAGGCGTCTCGGTTCGCCGAGCGGCTCTCGGCCGTCCTACAGTGACCTGCGCACCACCCCCGAGGCACAGGAGTTCACCATGGGTCGATTCGACGGACGCGTCGCAGTGGTCACCGGAGCCGCGCGCGGCATCGGCTACGGCACCGCCCACCGGTTCGCCCAGGAGGGTGCCCGGGTCGCGGTCATCGACCTCGACGCGGAGGCCGCGAAGAAGGCCGCCGCCGCCCTCCCCGGCGCCGACCACCCGAAGACCAGCCACGTCGGCATCGGTTGCGACGTCACCGACGCCGCCAGCGTCGAGGCCGCGGTCGAGAAGGTCGTCGCCGAGCTCGGCGGCATCCACATCCTGGTCAACAACGCCGGCATCACCCGCGACAACCTGCTCTTCAAGATGACCGACGACGACTGGGACATGGTCGTCGGCGTCCACCTGAAGGGCGCGTTCCTGATGACCCGCGCCGCCCAGAAGCACTTCGTGGCGCAGAAGTACGGCAAGATCCTCAACCTCTCCAGCGTCTCGGCGCTGGGCAACCGCGGCCAGGCCAACTACTCGGCCGCCAAGATGGGCATCCAGGGGCTCACCCGCACCCTGGGCATCGAGCTCGGCCCCTTCGGCGTGAACGCCAACGCGATCGCGCCCGGGTTCATCGCCACCGACATGACCGACGCCACAGCGTCACGGCTGGGGATCCCGGTCGACGAGTTCCGCAAGATGAGCGCCGAGGCCAACCCGGTCCGCCGGGTCGGCTTCCCCGAGGACATCGCGGCCGCGGCGGCGTTCCTGTGCAGTGACGAGGCGTCGTACATCACCGGCCAGACGCTGTACGTCGACGGCGGCGCCAAGCTCGGCTGAGCCCACCGACTGGACCGATCCAAATTGTCGACTGAAATGCTGTAGAAAGGCTGCCGAAGTGGCGCGTCTTCCCTTGGCGCACCATCGCAGCCCGCACACTTGACCCGCAACCCCCCGAACGAACGGAGCTGTTCACCGTGCGTCACCCCCGCCTGACCACGATCGCCACCCTCACCGCCGCCGGCCTGGTGCTGGCCGCCTGCGGAGGTGATGAGGAGACTCCGCAGGAAGCGGAAGGCGTGCCCGGCCAGGAGATCGCCGCCGGCTCCGAGTTCCTCTCGACGTGGCCGCTCACCGGCCTGGACGTCGAGGGCGACGAGACCTCCGCCCAGACCCACCCGGTCATGGTCACCAAGATCGACAACACCTCCTCCAGCGCCCCGCAGCTCGGTCTCGGCTCGGCCGACCTGGTCGTCGAGGAGCTGGTCGAGGGCGGCATGACCCGGCTCGCGGTCTTCTTCTACTCCGACATCCCCGAGACGGTCGGCCCGGTCCGCTCGATGCGCGCCAGCGACATCGGCATCGTGTCCCCGGTGGACGCCCAGGTCGTCACCAGCGGCGCCGCCCCGGTCACGATCAACCGGGTCAGCCAGGCCGGCATCAAGTTCTTCGGCGAGGGTGCGGCCGGGTTCTCCCGCGCCAGCGACCGCAGCTCGCCGTACAACCTGATGGCCAACCTGACCACGCTGCTCGACGCCCAGAAGGACGCCGAGGAGGCCCGCCCCGACGACTACCTGCCGTGGGGTGAAGCGGCCGACCTGCCGAAGGGCAAGAAGGCCACCACCATCGCGGCCGGGTTCGGCGGCCACACCACCAACTGGGTGTTCCGTGACGGCGGCTACGTCAACGAGAACTCCTACGCCGCCGACGGCGACGAGTTCCCCACCGACACCGTGCTCGTGCTGCGGGTCCAGGTCGGCGACGCCGGCTACCGGGACCCCGCCGGCAACCCGGTGCCCGAGACCAAGCTCGAGGGCAAGGGCAACGCGTTCCTGTTCCACGACGGCAAGGTCGTCACCGGCACCTGGCAGAAGGACGGCCTCGACGACACCCTCAGCCTCGAGACCAAGGGCGGCAAGCTGACCGTCCCGGCCGGCCACACCTGGATCGAGCTGGTCCCCGCCACGGGCGGCACCCTCACCTACAACTGACGTGGCGCCGGGGACGCGGCAGCTCGACGCCGCTCTCGGCCAGCGCCTGCATGCCGGCGAGGATGAAGGTGATGGCTGCCTCGACCCGCTTCGCCGCGGCGATCGGGTCCTCCGCGGTGGAGACCGACTCGCCGGCCGAGGACATCGCTCCGAAGAAGATCCGGGTGAACGTCTCGGTCATCGCGTCGTCCAGCTCCCACGCGCCGGCCTCGAGCACCGAGCCGACGATGTCGAGCACGTTGGCGAAGGTGGAGCGCTCCTCCTGCTCGCGGAACCGGGCGTAGCCGAGGACGGCCGGGCCCTCGAGGATCACGATCCGGCGGTAGCCGGGCTGCTGCACGACGTCGAGGAACGCCCGCAGGCCCGCGAGCGCCTTGTCCCAGGGGTTCTCGTGGCCCCTGAGCGAGTCCTGGATGGTGCGCGCGGCCTCGCTCTCGACGCGCTCGAAGACCGCCTCGAACAGCGCCTGCTTGCCGCTGAAGTGGTGGTAGAGCGCGCCCTTGGTGACCTCGGCGCCCGCCACGATGGCGTCCAGCGAGGTCGCGGAGTAGCCGTGCTCGGTGAAGAGCTGCTCGGCCATGTCGATGAGGGCGCGCCGGGTCGCCGCGGAGTACTGCTGGCGCCGGGAGGGCACCCGCGGCACCAGCTTGGACACGGCGGCCTTGCTCATTCGCGGAGTCTAGGCGAGGTGACGCTCGTCTGCGTGAGTCAGATCACCACGCGTCACTTTGCATACCGAGAGTATGACTCCGTACTCTGGGTACGTACCAACGGTATGTGAGTCCCGACTGACCCACCGGAGGAGCCGACCATGACCTGGAACGCCCATCAGAACCGCGGAGAGATCCTCCGCCAGGTGTCCGCAGCCGCGGATGCCCGCCGAGACGGCGTGCTGCCCCTGGACGTCGACGGCGTCCGTACGGCGTTCGCCGACGAGCTCGACCTGCTCGGTGCCCTGCAGCTGCGCTGGCACACCCGGCTCGGGGGGCAGATCGACCGCGCCCTCAGCAGCCAGCCGCTCGACCTCGAGCAGGCCGTCATCGCGGCCTGGCGGGCGACCGCCGACGAGCTCCCCGGCATCCGCGCCGTCGTGGACCGGCACCGTGACCACCCGCTCGACGACGCGATGGCGCAGGCCCTCACCGTCGCCACGCGCAAGGAGCACGCCTGGCTCGCCGTGATGGCCGGCCAGGCCGGCATCTCCGACCCCGGCGGCGCCCGCGTCGGTGCGCTGATCGAGGAGAAGGCACGCGCGGGTCACCGACCGACCCGGCCCCCGGGTTCCCACGCCGGGCCGAGCCTGATCGGGCGGCTGATGGCGGCCCTCGCGGCCTGACCCGTCGGTCGGTCATGATGGACGCATGGCGACGACGCGGCAGGACCTGCGGGCGGGCATGCTGCTCGTCGCCACGCCCCAGCTGCTCGACCCGAACTTCTCCGACACGGTCGTGCTGCTGCTCGACGTCGACGACGACGGCGCCCTCGGCGTCGTGCTCAACCGGCCCACCCCGGTGGCGGTCAGCGAGGTGCTCGCCGACTGGCGCGAGGTCGTGGCCGAGCCGGAGGTGCTGTTCCAGGGCGGCCCGGTCAGCACCGAGGGGGCGCTGGCCGTCGGTTGGCTGCGTGACGCCGGGGACGTGCCGGTCGGCTTCCGCGAGTTCCACGGCCCGCTGGGCGTGATCGACCTCGACACGCCGGTCGAGCTGATCGACGGCTCGCTGTCCGGGATGCGGATCTTCGCCGGGTACGCCGGGTGGGGCGCCGACCAGCTCGGCGGGGAGATCGACGAGGGCAGCTGGTACGTCGTCCCGGCGCTGCCGCGGGACGTGTTCCGCGAGGACTGCACGGCGCTGTGGCGCGACGTGCTGCGCCGCCAGCCGGGGCGAGCTCGCCTGGCACTCCACACGCCCGGTCGACCCGGACCTGAACTAGCCGGACCTGAACTAGACTCACCCATCATGACCACCCTCGGATTCGGCACCGGCACCGACACGATCGAGGACCGCCGTACGGTCCCGACGGACGAGGGCGACCACGAACGCTTCTCCCACTACGTCCCCAAGGACAAGCTCACCGAGGCGATGGTCATGGGCACGCCCGTGATCGCGCTGTGCGGCAAGGTGTGGGTCCCCAGCCGCGCCCCGGAGAAGTTCCCCGTCTGCCCCGCCTGCAAGGAGATCTGGGAGCAGATGAAGGACGGGAACCCCGGGGACTCCGACACGTGACGGGCCGGCTCGAGCCGGTCCCCCTCTCACCCGCGTGGCCCGACCGCGCGGCCTGGGGGACGGCCACGTCGCTGCGCGCCTGGCAGACCGCGGCGATGCACGACTACTTCGACCGGTCACCGCGCGACTACCTCGCGGTGGCGACGCCGGGTGCGGGCAAGACGACCTTCGCGCTCTCGGTCGCCGCGGAGCTGATCGGCCGCCGCATCGTCGACCGGATCACGGTCGTCGCCCCGACCGAGCACCTCAAGAACCAGTGGGCCGAGGCCGCGGCCCGCGCCGGCATCCCGCTCGACCCGACCTACAGCGCCGGCAAGGGCAAGACCTCCACCGACTTCGTCGGCATCGCCGTGACGTACGCCGGGGTCGCGGTCAACCCGCTCGCGATGCGGATCCGCACCGAGCGCTTCAAGACCCTGGTCATCCTCGACGAGGTGCACCACGCCGGTGACGCGCTGTCGTGGGGCGAGGGGGTGCGCGAGGCGTTCCAGCCCGCGACGCGCCGGCTGGCGCTGACCGGCACGCCGTTCCGGTCCGACGTCAACCCGATCCCGTTCGTCACCTACGAGCCGGTCCCCGAGGAAGGGGCCGGCGTCCGGATCAGCGTCCCGGACTTCACCTACGGCTACGCCCACGCGCTCGCCGACCACGTCGTACGACCGGTGCTGTTCCTGGCCTACTCCGGCGACATGCAGTGGCGGACCCGGGCCGGCGACGAGGTGGCCGCCCGGCTCGGCGAGCCGCTCACCAAGGACCTCACCGCCCAGGCGTTGCGCACGGCGCTGGACCCCGAGGGCTCGTGGATGCCGTCGGTGCTGTCCGCCGCCGACAAGCGGCTCTCGGAGGTACGCCGCCACGTGCCCGACGCCGGCGGGCTGGTGATCGCCACCGACCAGGACTCCGCGCGCGCCTACGCCGCGCTGCTGGCCACGATCGCGGGGGAGAAGCCGACCGTGGTGCTCTCCGACGAGAAGGCGGCGTCGAAGAAGATCTCCGAGTTCAGCGGCAACGACAAGCGCTGGATGGTCGCGGTCCGGATGGTCTCCGAGGGCGTGGACGTGCCGCGGCTGGCCGTCGGCGTCTGGGCCACCACCACCGCGACCCCGCTGTTCTTCGCGCAGGCCGTCGGCCGGTTCGTCCGGGCCCGCAACCGGGGCGAGAGCGCGTCGGTGTTCCTGCCGTCGGTGCCGACGCTGCTCGGCTACGCCGCCGAGCTCGAGGCGCAGCGCGACCACGTGCTCGGCCGCACCATCAAGGACGAGGACGACATCTTCGCCGCCGAGCGCGACCTGCTCGTCGCCGCCGAGGCGGGGGAGGGCGCGTCGGAGGAGCTGGCGCTGCCCGGCTACCAGGCGCTCGGCTCCGAGGCCCGCTTCGACCACGTCCTCTACGACGGCGACTCGTTCGGCCACGCCGGTGAGGTGCACGTCGGGTCCGAGGAGGAGATGGACTTCCTCGGCATCCCCGGGCCTGCTCGAGCCCGACCAGATGCGCGAGCTGCTCCACAACCGGCAGAAGGACCGGGCGGCGCGACGCCGGCCCGAGCCGGAGGCCGACACCGTCGAGCAGGTGACGACGCACGAGCAGCTCGCGGTGCTGCGGCGCGAGCTCAACGGGCTGGTCGCCGCCTGGCACCACCGCACCGGCCAGGCGCACGGCATCACCCACGCCGCGCTCCGCAAGGACTGCGGCGGCCCGGCCGCGGCGATCGCCAACGCCGACCAGCTGCGGGCCCGGATCGACCGGGTCCGGGAGTGGGCCGCGCGCCGGACCTCCTGACCACGTCGGCCTGATCACGTAGAGTCCAGTCATGGCGGCCGAGACGTCCCAGACGCTGGATCGCGGGATCCGGGTCCTGATGGCGCTCGCCGGCCGCGCCGCAGGGGCTCTCGGTCACCGCGCTCGCCGAGACGCTGGGCATCAACCGCACCGTCGTCTACCGCCTGGTCAGCACCCTCGAGCAGCACGCCCTCGTCCGCCGCGACGGCCACGGCCGGCTGCACGTCGGGCTCGGCGTGCTGCACCTCGCGACCGCGGTGCAGCCGGTGCTGCGCGACGTCGCGATCCCGGTGCTCCGCCAGCTCGCCGAGCGCGTCGGCTGCACCGCCCACCTGACCGTCGCCGACGGCGACGAGGCGCTCGCGCTGGCGGTGATCGAGCCGTCCTGGACCGACTTCCACGTCAGCTACCGCGTCGGCGCCCGCCACCCGCTGACCCGCGGGGCCGCCGGCAAGGCGATCCTCGCGCTGCGCGAGCGAGCACGGTCCGCCGTACGTCGCGACCGCGGGCGAGCTGGAGGCCGGCGCGCGGGGCCTGGCGGCGCCGGTCCGCGGCGTGGCCGGGCTGGAGGCGAGCGTCGGGGTCGTCACCCTGGTCGACCTCGACGTCGCGAAGCTCGGGCCGATCGTGGCCGAGGCCGCCGACCGGCTGGCGACAGCTCCTGCGCTAGCCGGGCGCGCGCCGCCGCCGGGCGTACGCCGGGGCCGGGGCGGCTCACGACGTCGCGGGGGTCGGTCACGTCGTGGCCGGCGGCGCAGCGGGTGTGCACCTCGATCAGCGACCCGCAGTCGCGGTGGGCGAACTCGACGGGCGGGCCCGTCGGGGTCGGCGAGGTAGCGGTCGCCCCAGCCGGCGACGGCGACCATGACGGGGTAGAGGTCGAAGCCCTTCTCCGTCAGCCGGTACTCGTGCCGCTCCCGCTGCCCCTCCTCGCGGTAGGGCTCGCGGCGCAGGATGCCCTGGTCGACGAGGTGGGCGAGCCGGTTGGTCAGCACCTGGCGGGGGATGCCGGTGTGGCGGCGCATGTCGTCGAAGCGGCGTACGCCGTTGTAGACCTCGCGCAGCACCACGACCGTCCAGCGCTCGCCGAGCACGGCCATCGCCCGGCCGATGGTGCAGTTGTCCGTGGCGAAGGCGAGGGCGGGCGGTGTGGGCATGGCCACATGCTAAGTCTTGTTGACAGACTCAGCAAGGACCGGGCATGCTCGATCCATGACGCAGACCCAGGATTTCGCGACCGAGTCCCGCACCTTCGAGTGGGCCTCGCCCGGCCAGGGCGACCTCGGCGCGCTGCTCGAGCTCGACGGCCTCGGCCAGCTCGAGGCGATGGCCACCGGCGCGATGCCGCCGCCGCCGATCATGGCGACGCTCGGCTTCACCGGCTTCCGTCCCGAGCGCGGCCGGGTCGTCGTCGAGATGCCGGCGGCGGAGTTCCACTACAACCCGCTCGGCGGGGTGCACGGCGGCGTCATCTCCACGCTGCTCGACACCGCCGCGGCGTGCGCGGTCCACTCCACGCTGGCGGCGGGGGAGATGTACACCTCGCTCGACCTGACCGTGAAGTTCCTGCGGCCGGTGACCGTGGACTCCGGGCTGCTGACCTGCGAGGGCACGGTGCTCCAGCGCGGCCGGCGTACGGCGCTCGCGCAGGCGCAGCTCACCGACGAGCGCGGCAAGCTGGTCGCCCACGCGACCAGCTCCTGCATGATCTTCCCGCCCAGGCTGAGCCCGGGAGCCTCGGCGAGTCGTGACGTCCTCGAGCGGTCAGCGCCAGCGGTCCCCGGTACCGGGGAACCGAGCAGCTCACCCCAGCGCCAGCGGCAGCACCCGGTAGGGCACCTGCGTCGCGAGCGCGATGACGGTGGAGGACCGCACGATCGCGGGGTCGCTGAGGACCAGGTCGATGACCCGCTGGAGGTCGGTGTTGGAGCGGGCGACGACCCGCGCCCACATGTCGCCGGCGCCGGTGATGGTGAAGGCCTCGAGCACCTCGGGGATGGTGGCGAGGTGGCGGGCGACGGTGTCGTGGCCCGCGCCCTGCCGGATCTCCAGGGTCAGGAACGCGGTCACCGGGTAGCCCAGCGCCTCCGACGACAGCTCCGGACCCCAGCCGGTGATGACGCCGGACGCGGTGAGCTTGTCGAGCCGGGCCTGCACGGTGCCGCGCGCGACGTCGAGCCGGCGGGACGCCTCCAGCACGCCGATCCGCGGCTCGCGGGCGAACAGGGCCAGCAACCTGCCGTCGAGATCGTCCATCGGAGGCCTCCTGGAGTGAGCAACCTGCACAGTGTTTCGCCGTACTGTTGCACAGGTTGCCAGACCTCGACAGGCTGGCGCGCATGACCGACACCTCTGTGAACTCGACGCTCACCGTCCTCACCCACGAGGAGGAGCAGGCCGGCCTCACCCTCGAGCAGCTGCAGCAGCTCGTCGGCCTGGTCGAGTACGACGCCAGCAGCGACCCGTTCCCGGTCACCGCGATGGACGCCGTGTGCTTCGTGGTCGGCAACGCGACCCAGACCGCGAACTTCTACCAGCTCGCCTTCGGCATGGAGCTCGAGGCCTACCGCGGCCCGGAGACCGGCAGCCGCGACGCCAAGTCCTACGTGCTGCGCTCCGGCTCGGCGCGGTTCGTCTTCACCGGCGGCGTCACCACCGACAGCCCGGTGCTCGACCACCACCGCGCGCACGGCGACGGCGTCGTCGACCTCGCGCTCGAGGTCCCCGACGTCGACCGGTGCATCGAGCACGCCCGCGCCCAGGGCGCCACGATCCTGGTCGAGCCCCACGACGTGTCCGACGAGCACGGCACCGTCCGCACCGCCGCCATCGCGACGTACGGCGAGACCCGCCACACCCTGGTCGACCGCTCGCGCTACGACGGCCCCTACCTGCCCGGCTACGTCGCCGCGCAGACCACGGTCACCCGCGTCGAGGGCCACCCGAAGCGGCTGTTCCAGGCCGTCGACCACTGCGTCGGCAACGTCGAGCTCGGCCGGATGGACGAGTGGGTCGAGTTCTACAACAAGGTCCTCGGCTTCACGAACATGGCCGAGTTCATCGGCGACGACATCGCCACCGACTACTCCGCGCTGATGTCCAAGGTCGTCGCGAGCGGCAACCACCGCGTGAAGTTCCCGCTCAACGAGCCGGCGATCGCGAAGAAGAAGTCGCAGATCGACGAGTACCTCGAGTTCTACGACGGCGCCGGCTGCCAGCACATCGCGCTCGCCACCGGCGACATCCTGCGCACCGTCGACATCCTGCGCGACAACGGCATCCAGTTCCTCGACACCCCGGACTCCTACTACGACGACCCGGAGCTGCGGGAGCGGATCGGCGACGTCCGGGTGCCGATCGAGGAGCTGAAGAAGCGGCGGATCCTGGTCGACCGCGACGAGGACGGCTACCTGCTGCAGATCTTCACCAAGCCGATGGGCGACCGGCCGACGGTGTTCTACGAGTTCATCGAGCGGCACGGCTCGCTCGGCTTCGGCAAGGGCAACTTCAAGGCGCTGTTCGAGGCGATCGAGCGCGAGCAGGACCTGCGCGGCAACCTCTGACCCAACGGCGGGGCGCGAGTCGGCGCGTTTCGGCACCCGGAACGTGCCGAGTCGGCGTGAATTCACGCCCGACTGGGCGCGTCGGACGTGCAGAAATCGAGCCGACTCGGCTGCTTGGGGTTGGGGCAGGATGGGCGCATGCCGACGTACGTCGCGTTCCTGCGCGCCATCAACCTCGGGGCGACCCGCAAGTTCCCCAAGGCCGACATCATCGCCGCCACCGAGGCGGCGGGCGGCACGGACGTGGCGACCCACATCAACACCGGCAACGTGCTGCTGACCACCTCGCTGCGGTCGCGGGCCAAGGTCGAGGCGGCGCTGGAGGCGGCCTACGAGGCGGACCGCGGGTTCGCGGTGCCGACCATCGTGTTCACGCCCGCCGAGCTGCGCCAGATCGCCGCGGACGCCGACGAGCTGGCGCGACCACGGCGGCCGGCACTACGTGTCCCTGCTCAAGGACAAGCCCACCGCCGCGGCCACGAAGCTCATCGAGGACGCCGGCGGCGACGGCGAGCACGCCTTCGTGCGGGGCCGCGCCGTCCACCTGCTCCTCGACGGCGACTACCACTCGGCCACGCTGACCAACGCCGAGGTCGAGAAGGCGCCTCGGGGTCGCCACCAACCGCAACGTCACCGTCATCCGCGCCCTCGCCGAGAAGTGGTGCGGCTGGGCGCTCCTGCGCTGACCGGCGGGCGCCAACGGCTCCGCGCTCGCAGGTTGCGTACGGCGGGGGACGCGAGCGTCAGCAGGGAGATCGCGCCGTACGCGATCCCGCTCGCGACCAGCATCACGGCTGCGTCGCCGAACGCCACTCGCCAGCGGGCCGACGGTCAGCTGCCCGATCGGGATCGCGACCAGCGAGCCGAGCGCGTCGTAGGAGTAGGCGCGCGACAGCATCTCCTCGGGCACCTTCTCCTGCATCGCGAGGCTCCAGCCGAGGCCGAAGACCTCCATGCCGGCACCCGGCGACGAACGACGCCGATCACCAGCGGCGACCAGGTGCGGCTCGAGCCCGAGCATCAGCAGCGGGACGGCGAACACCAGGCATGCCGAGCATGCCGGCCCGCAGCGGGTAGCGGATCGAGACCCGCAGCAGCACGACGCTCGGTCACGATCAGGCCGATCGCCTGCGCGGACAGCACGTAGCCCCAGCCGGCGATGCCGATGGTGTCCTTGGCGACCGCCGGACCGAGGGTGTGCCAGCGCGCCGGCGTTGATCGCGTTGAGCAGCGCCGAAGGCGAGCACGACCACCCACAGCCAGGTGGTCGACCGTGAAGAAGGTCCACCCCTCCCGCAGGTCGCTGGCACCGACGCCGGCGCCGGCGCCGGTGGCGCGGTGCGGGCACCTTGACCGGCAGCAGCAGCACCAGCGCGACCAGCCAGGTGGCGGCGTCGACGGCGAGCGCCCAGCCGGGGCCGACGGTCACGACCAGCAGCGCCGGCGGTGCGTCGGGCCCGAGGGCGAACAGCGCGCCGCGGGCCATCGACAGCAGCACGTTGGCCTGCTGGAGCTGGTTGCGGGGGACCAGCTGCGGCACCATGCCCTGCATCGCCGGGAAGCTGAGCGGCCGCGGCGGTGCCGTTGACCGCCTCGATGCACGATCAGCTGCCACAGCTCGGCGTGCCCGGAGATGACGAGCGCCGGCGACCGCCGCCTGGCGACAGCACCGACACGGCGTTGGACACCTGGATCACCAGCCGGCGGCCGAACCGGTCGGCGATCACGCCGCCGAGCAGCAGGAACAGCACCATCGGGATGCTGCGGGCCGCCAGCACCTGGCCCGAGGGCGGCGGCGCTGTCCTCGATCGCCCAGCACCGCGAAGGCCAGCGCGACCGGCGCCATCGTGGTGCCCCAGCATGTTGACCGCGCGGGAGGCGAAGAAGAACCGGAAGCCGGCGGTCGCGCAGCGGGACGACGCGACGTCGCCGCCAGGTCATGCGGCGACTGCATCTCGAACAGCGCCGCGGTCATCGCGACCTTGATCGTGCCCTCGGTGCGCGGCGGCTGCGCGCGCGGCGTGGAGCGCGTCCCGAGGCCTCCTCGCAGCGAGGCGCGGCACGGCCAGGAAGTCCTCCTCGCTTGACCCACAGCTCGGCGTCGGTGAAGCTGCCGGGTCGGCCGCCCCAGCTGGTCGACCCGGCGGACCAGCTCGGCCGCCATCGCGCGCGACGTACGCCGCGCCGGCCCTCCGGCGTGCTCGCTGCCGCGCGTGGCGCGGTCGCGCCACGGGTGCCGGTAGCGCTTGGCGACCCCGCCGCGGATCCGCTCCTCGCGAGGCGACCTCGAGCTGGCCGGCGTCGAGCAGCAGCCGCAGGTGGTACGACGCGTTCGCGTGGGTCAGGTCCAGCTCGCGGGCCACCTCCGCCGCGCTCATCTCGGCGCCGGTGAGCAGCGACAGGATCTGCAGCCGCACCGGGTGCGCGGTGGCCCGCAGTGCCTGCGTGGCCTCGTCGCTCGTCGGACATCTACCCTCCAATGGTCATTGGGGAGTATGGCACGAGCGCGGCCGACTGTCAAACGTTCTTGGGGAGTGGCCTACTCGCCGCGGAAGTTCGGGCCGCCGCTTCTCGCCGAACGCCCGCATCCCCTCGGCGAGGTCGGCGGTGCGCAGCAGCACGGTCTGGCCCGTCCGCTCCCGCTCGAGCGCGGCGTCGAGCTCGGTCGAGGGTGGCGGCGTTGATCGCCTTCTTGGTGGCGGCGAAGGCCAGCGGCGGCCCGCCGGCCAGCCGTCGTACGACGCGGGCGACCTCGTCGTCGAACTCGTCGTCCGGCACCACCTGCCGCGATCAGCCCGGCGTCGTACGCCTCCCGCGCGCCGAGCGGCTCGGCCAGCAGCGCCATCCGCATCGCCCGGGCCCGGCCGATCGCGGCGGCGACGGTGGCGGTGGAGCCGCCGTCCGGCATCAGCCCGATCCGCGCGAAGGCGAGCAGGAAGGAGGCCGACTCGCGCGCCACCACGATGTCGGCGGCGAGCGCGGCCGAGCAGCCGACCCCGGCCGCGACCCCGTTGACCGCCGCGACGACCGGCTTGTCGAGCGTCGTGATGGCGCGGATGATCCGGTTCGCCCGGTCCAGCGTCGACTCGTCGAAGTGCTCGTGCGCGTCCGGGCCCGAGATGTCGGCGCCGGCGCTGAACGCGTCGCCCGCGCCGGTCACGACCACGACCCGGACCGTCGTCGTCGGCGGTCGCCCGCTCGATCACGGCCGCCAGGTCGTCGGCCATCGCGTCCGACAGCGCGTTGAAGACCTCGGGCCGGTTCAGCGTGAGCCACAGGGCGCCGTCCTCGACGCGGGTCTCGAGGTCAGCCAACGCGGATCCCGGCGTCGCGCATCTCGGCGACCGCGGCCGCGCTGGACTCCTCGGCGACGCCGGCGCACAGGTCGGGCAGCAGCCGGGTCGCGAAGCCCTCGCGCGACGGCGTCGAGCGCGGTGGCCCGGACGCAGTAGTCGGTCGCGATGCCGCACACGTCGACCTCGGTCACGCCGTGGCCGCGGAGCCAGTCGGCCAGCGCGACGCCGGTCGGTGGTGCGGCCCTCGAAGCCGGAGTACGCCGCCTGGTGCTCGCCCTTGAGGAAGATCGCGTCGAACGGCTGCGGGTCGAGGTTGGGGTGGAACGCCTCGCCGTCGGTGCCGACCCGGCAGTGGACCGGCCAGCTCTCCCGGAAGTCCGGCTCGTCGGACCAGTGGTCGCCGGGGTCGACGTGGTGGTCCTTGGTCGCCACGACGTGGGCGTAGTCGGGCGCGTCCGGGTGGCGGGCCGACCACAGGTGGAGCAGCTCGGCGATGTCGCTGGCGACCCGGGCGCCGCCGGTCACCGGCAGCGAGCCGCCCTCGCAGAAGTCGTTCTGCACGTCGACGACGATCAGCGCGCGCTTCATGGAGGCGACCCTAGCCAGCGCGGGGGAGCCAGGCGATGACGTCACGGATGGTGGCGTCCCACAGCCCCCACTCGTGCACGCCCGGGCGGAAGTCGGTGGTCACGTCGACGCCGGCGGCGACGGCCTGCTCGGCCAGCCGGGTGTTGGCCGCCAGCAGCCGGTCCTCCTCGGTGCCGCAGCCGAGGTAGAGCGGCGGCACGGCGGCGGGGTCCGCGGCCGCGAGCAGCTCGTAAGGTCGTCGCTCGCGGCGAAGGTGCCGTCGAAGACCCGCTCGACGATCTCGCCCCGCTCCTCCCGGGTCGACGAGGCTGCGGACGTCGACCGCCCCGGAGAGGCTGGCGACGGCGGCGTACCGGTCGGGGTGGGTGAGGCCGAGCTTGAGCGCGCCGTACCCGCCCATCGAGAGGCCGGCGACGTAGGTGTCCTGCGGCTCGCTCGGAGACCCGGAAGAACTCGCCGACCCGCTGCGGCAGCTCCTCGGAGATCCACGACCAGTAGGCGTGGCCGTGGGCCTCGTCGGCGTAGAAGCTGCGGCCGGCGGCGGGCATCACGACGGCGAGCCCGGCGGCGGTCGCGTAGCGCTCGATGCTGGTGTAGCGCACCCACGCCGAGTGGTCGTCGGAGAGGCCGTGGAGCAGGTAGAGGAGCGGCCAGCCGTGCTCCGGGCGCTCGACGGCGTCGACGCCGATCTGCTCGCGGGTCGCCTGGGGCAGGACCACGGTCAGCGTGGTCCCGACCTCCAGGGACTCGGAGAACAGGTCGACGGTGAGCAGCGCCATGGGCCCGACCCTAGGTGCGGTCTCAGTGCCCGGTACGCCGGGCGTGGGCGGCCTGCTTGGCGCGGTTGCCGCACACGGCCATCTGGCACCAACGGCGCCGACCGGAGCTGTTGACGAACAGCCAGCCGCAGTCGTGACCGGGGCAGGCGCCGATCCGCGGCCGGTCGACGAGCAGGTCGCCGGCGGCCACCAGGAACGCGTCGAGCGGCTCGTCGAGAGTCGGGTCGCCCGGGAACGCCCACCGCGGCTCGGGTCCGCCGAGGTCGAGGCGCTGCCGCGCTCGTGCCTCGGTGACCGCGGCGGAGACCCGGGCGGTCGCGGCGCGCGCGCGTCGCCCAGCAGCGACGTCGTGGAGGTCGTGCGCGCAGCTGCGCGGGTCCGCTCGAGGGCGGCCGTCGCCTCCCGGGGGTGGCGCGCGGCCCGGCGGCGCGCCGCGCCGATCGCTCGTCGCTGATCAGGCCGTTGACGCGGGCGAGCACGACGAGGTGGTCGAGGGTGCGCAGGTAGTCCCGCCGCTCCGCGTCGTACGGCTCGCCCCAGCCGACCCGGGTGTTCACCAGCTCGAGCGCGGGTGTCCGGCGACCTGCCGGGGCAGCACCAGGTCGTCGACCGTCGGTCCACCAGCTCATCGGCGACCTCCTCCTTGACAGCGCGCACTCTAACCTGTTGGGGTAGATAACCGGTTACACTCTTCAAACGGTTAGGAACGATCACATGCTTCGCACCTCCCTCGTCGCCGCGTCCGCTGCCCTCGCCGCTGTGCCGTCCTCTCACCCGCAGTCGCCACCACCTCGGCGTCCGCGGAGGAGGGCTGGCACTCCGTGACCGGAGTCCTGGCAGCCCTACCCGGAGGGCGAGCTGCTCCTCCCAGCAGCGCTACTGCGGCGACTTCGACGTCCGCTCGACGCCGGTCTTCTCAGACGTCCAGCTACCGCGTCGTCTCCGCTGGGACTCCGCGGGCCCGGACACGGAGTACACCGGCCCGCTGCTGGTCGACGCGACGCAACACCACCAGCCGGGAGTCCGTCGGCTCGACCTGTCCGGCCGGGCCGAGACCCTCCAGCGCCCACGGTCGCTGCGATCTACGAGACCAACGGCCCCGTCGGGTGTGCCGACCGGTTCCGTCGCTGCCTCAGGCTACTACGTGTTCCGCGGCCACCACGTCGTCGAGTTCCCCGAGGCGCACCGCGTCGGTGCTCGTCGACCAGGCACCGAGACCGACGTCTGCGCGCTGCTGCGTCTGACGGCGATCGGCTCAGCCGCCGAGGTGCTGGGTCTCGATCACCGGGCTCGCCGCGGCTCATCATCTGGGCCGCGATCGGCAGCTCGGCGCGGGACGCGGCGTGGCGCTCGCGGGCGGCGTCGAGGGGCTCCCGGCCGACGACCTCGCCGTCGCGCACCAGCGGCACCAGCAGCGCGCGGTCGTCGCCGTCGTCGACCGGCGGGGTGCCGATGCCGACGACCTCGGCCTCGGCGACGCCGCGGCTGTCGCGGCGCCGCAGCGCGAACTTCCGGCCGCCGACCGAGGCCTTGTCGGGGCTCCGCTTCGCGACCGAGACCATCGCGCCGTCCTCGCCCTCGCGGGCGACCAGCTTGTAGACGAAGCCGCAGGTGGGGTGGCCGCTGCCGGTGACGAGCTGGGTGCCGACGCCGTAGGCGTCGACCGGTGCCGACGCGAGGGCGGCGATGGCGTGCTCGTCGAGGTCGCTGGTGACCACGATCCGGGTGCTCGGTGGCGCCGAGCCCGTCGAGCTGGTCGCGGACCTGCGTCGCCAGCACGCCGAGGTCGCCGCTGTCGAGCCGGACCGCGCCGAGCCCGGGCCCGGCCACCTCGACGCCCGAGCCGCACCGCCTCGGCGATGTCGTAGGTGTCGACGAGCAGCGTGGTGCCCTCGCCCGAGCGAGGCCACCTGCGCGCGGAACGCGTCGGCCTCGGTGTCGTGGAGCAGCGTGAAGCGAGTGGGCGCGAGGTGCCGGCGGTCGGGACGCCGTAGCGCTGCCGGGCGGCCAGGTTGGACGACGACGCGAAGCCGGCGACGTACGCCGCCCGGGCGGCCGCGACCGCCGCCTCCTCGTGGGTACGCCGCGAGCCCATCTCGATGCAGGGCCGGTCGCCCGGCGACGCAGCGTCATCCGGGAGGCGGCCGAGGCGATCGCCGAGTCGTGGTTGTAGATCGACAGCAGCACCGTCTCGAGCAGCACCGCCTCGGCGAACGTGGACTCCACCACCAGCAGCGGGGAGTAGGGGAAGTAGACCTCGCCCTCGGCGTACCCCCAGATGTCGCCGCTGAACCGGTAGTCGGCCAGCCACGCCAGCGTCGGCTCGTCGACCACGTCGCCGGACCGCAGCGTCTCGAGCGCCTCGTCGTCGAACCGGAACGCCTCGATCGCGTCCAGCGCCCGGCCCACGCCCGCCACCACGCCGTACCGACGGCCCTCGGGCAGCCGCCGCGGGAACAGCTCGAAGACCGCGCGCCGGTCGGCGGTCCCGGCCGCGAGGGCCGCCTGCAGCATGGTCAGCTCGTAGTGGTCGGTCGAGCAGTGCCGCGGTCCGGATCACGGCCGTCACTGTGCCACCATGTGCGTGTGTCCGCTGCCAGCCCGGTCGAGGTCGAGCCGACCCAGACACCCGACGAGATCACCCTCGTGGCCAAGCCGTGGGTGACGATCGTGTGGAACGACCCGGTCAACCTGATGTCCTACGTCACCTACGTCTTCCAGAAGTACTTCGGCTACGACAAGAAGAAGGCCGAGAAGCTGATGATGGAGGTCCACGAGGACGGCAAGTCCGCGGTCAGCACACGGCTCGCGCGAGGAGATGGAGCGCGACGTGCAGGCCATGCACGAGTACGGCCTCTGGGCCACGATGGAGAAGCAGTAGTGAGCGGCTTCGCCCGCCACCGCCGCAGCGGTCACGTGATCGCGCACGTTCAGCGGCTTCGAGGCCGACCTGCTGCGCTCGCTGGCCTCCCAGCTGGTCGAGCTGCTGCGCAACGAGGCCGCCGTGCCGCGCACCACCGACGACTCGTTCGAGGCGATGCTCGACTTCAGCGGCCCGACCTTGGAGCCCGAGGACCCGGTGCTGGCGCGGCTCTTCCCGACCGCCTACCAGCACGACGAGGAGGCCGCGGCCGAGTTCCGCCGGTTCACCGAGGGCTCGCTGCGCGACGGCAAGGCGGCCGGCGCCGCCGTCATCATCGACACCCTCGAGGAGGCCGGGCCTCCCGCCCGAGCTCACCGAGGACGGCCTGATGATCGACGTCGAGATGGACCGAGCCGGCCGCCGAGGCGTGGCTGCGCTCGTTCACCGACCTGCGGCTGGCCCTGGCGACCCGGCTCGGGGTCGAGGAGGGCGACGACGACGTCTGGCTCGCGATGGACGACGAGGACCCGCGCTCGCAGGCCCACGACATCTACCAGTGGGTCGGCTACCTCCAGGAGACCCTGGTCGACGCGCTCAGCGCGCTGACCCCCGACGGGCCGCGCGCGACGCGCGGTTTGATTCCATGGCGGCCATGCGATCTCCCGTGGATCGCCGCGTCCGCTGCTCGTCGTCCTGCTCAGCTCCCTCGGCCTGCTGGCCGTGCTCCGGCGGCGACGCAGAGCCCGAGCGAGCCCGGACCGAGTCGGCGCGCCACCGGCGATGCGAGCGAGCGCGAGCGGAGTCCGCGGCTGCGAGGTGACGACGGAGCTCACGGGGCGCGAGGCGTCGACGTGGCGGGCGAGGCGTCGCGTCGTGGTCGAGAACCGCGCCGGCCCGGACGCCTTCTACGAGACGCGGACGACGCGATGGACCTCGACCGTGCTACTCCGCCGGCGAGCGACTTCACCCCGCGTGTGACCCTCGCCGTCGGCGAAGACGACCTACAGCACCCTGCCGGGACCGCGACGGCACTCGAGGTCGGCCGGGACGGCAAGCAGGCGCGACGGTCGACGCCGACGCTCAGGTCGCGGCCCCGGCGAGCAGGCTGCCGACCTGGCGCGACGTTCACCTGCTGATCGCCCACATCGTGGGCGAGGCGGGTCGGGGACGGGTCGCTCCCTACGCTTGAGGGCGTGCTGACCCTCGACCGTGCGACGTACGACGCCATCGTCGCCCACGCCAGGCGGGACCACCCCGACGAGGCGTGCGGCGTGGTCGCCGGCCCGGCGGGCAGCGACCGGCCCGAGCGCTTCGTCGAGATGGTGAACGCCGCGGGCAGCCCGACGTTCTACGAGTTCGACTCCACCGACCTGCTCGCACCTCTACAAGGAGATGGACGAGCGGGACGAGGAACCGGTCGTGATCTACCACTCCCACACCGCCACCGAGGCCTACCCGAGCCGCACCGACATCGGGCTGGCGATGGAGCCGAACGCCCACTACGTGCTGGTCAGCACACGTGAGCACGGGAATAACGACGGCCCCGTGGAGTTCAGGTCCTACAGGATCGTCGACGGCGAGGTGACCGAGGAAGAGGTCACGATCTCCGACGGCGCCACCGAAGTCCCCCCAGACCTGAGAACAGGAGCATCCCTGATGGCCATCGAGGTCCGGATCCCGACCATCCTGCGCACCTACACCGGCGGCGACAAGGCCGTGTCGGGCAGCGGCGCGAGCCTGGCCGAGCTCATCGACGACCTCGAGGCGAACCACCCCGGGATCAAGGAGCGGCTGCTCGAGCCCCGCGACGGCGCCGACGACCTGCGCCGCTTCGTCAACGTCTACGTCAACGACGAGGACGTCCGCTTCCTCGGTGGCCTCGAGGCCCCGCTCAGCGACGGCGACCAGGTCGTCGTGCTGCCCGCCGTCGCCGGCGGCTGACCGACTCAGAGCTCCCCGTGACCCGGTACGACGACCTCCTCGCCTCGGTCGGCAACACGCCCCTGGTGGGCCTGCCGCGGCTGTCGCCCAGCCCGGACGTCCGGCTGTGGGCGAAGCTCGAGGACCGCAACCCGACCGGCTCGATCAAGGACCGTCCCGGCCTGAAGATGATCGAGATGGCCGAGAAGGAGGGCCGGATCCGGCCCGGCTGCACCCTGCTCGAGCCCACCAGCGGCAACACCGGCATCTCGCTGGCGATGGCCGCCCAGCTCAAGGGCTACCGGCTGGTCTGCGTGATGCCGGAGAACACCTCCGAGGAGCGCCGCCAGCTGCTGCGGATGTGGGGCGCCGAGATCGTCTCCAGCCCGGCCGCCGGCGGCTCCAACGAGGCGGTCCGGGTCGCCAAGGAGATCGCGGCCGACCACCCCGACTGGGTGATGATGTACCAGTACGGCAACGAGGCGAACGCGCTCGCCCACGAGGAGGGCACCGGCCCCGAGCTGCTCGCCGACCTCCCCGAGATCACCCACTTCGTCGCCGGCCTCGGCACCACCGGCACCCTGATGGGGGTCTCGCGCTTCTTCCGGCGTACCAAGCCCGACGTGCGGATCGTCGCCGCCGAGCCGCGCTACGGCGAGCTGGTCTACGGGCTGCGCAACCTCGACGAGGGCTTCGTCCCCGAGCTGTACGACGCGTCGCTGATCGACTCGCGGTTCTCGGTCGGTCCGCGCGACGCCGTCCGCCGGGTGCGCGAGCTGCTCGAGCTCGAGGGCATCTTCGCCGGGATCTCGACCGGCGCGATCCTGCACGCCGCGCTGGGCCAGGCCGCCAAGGCGGTCAAGGCCGGGCGAACGCGCCGACATCGCGTTCGTCGTGTGCGACGGGGGCTGGAAGTACCTCTCGACCGGCGCCTACGAGGGCACCGTCGACGAGGCCGAGGACCGGCTCGAGGGCCAGCTCTGGGCGTAGTCTCTGCGGCCATGAGCAACCGCGTCCTGGCCGTCGTCGTGCTCCTGGTGGCGACCGCTCCTGGTGCCCAGCGTGCGTCGGGCGGCGGCCGCGCGCCGAGCCGCCCGTCGCGACCACGCCGGCCACGGTCAGCGGCGAGCCGGTGTTCCGCGAGCCGCTGGTCGCCGAGCGCGGCACCTGGGTGCCCGAGGAGGGGCTGACCTACGCGCTACCAGTGGCTGCGCGGGGGTGAGGAGATCCGCGGCGCCACGCGACCGTCGCTACCGGCCCGGGCTCGACGACCTCGGCAAGCACCTGCGGGTGCGGGTGACCGCGACCGACCCGACCGGCCAGACCGGCGAGTCGACCAGCGAGCCGACGACCCGCGTCAAGCGCGCCGAGCTCGTGGTCGAGCAGCGTCCGTCGGTGTCCGGCACCCGCGCGCTACACGAAGCTGCTCACCGCCGACCCGGGTGAGTGGAGCCCGGACCGGCGCTCCTTCACCTACCGCTGGCTGCGGGACGGCGAACGCGATCCGCGGCGCCGACGAGCGTCGCTACCGGCTCGCGCCCGAGGACGTCGGCCACCGGGTCCGGGTGCGGGTCACCACCGGCAAGGAGGGCTACCGGACCGGTCGCGCCTCTTCCCGGCCGACCCGCGAGATCATGCACCGGGTCGCCGCGAAGCGCACGGCGACGTACCGGATCGAGACCCGCGGCACGATCACCGCCGACATGGACGTGTTCCGCGCCCAGGTCGCGGAGACCTTCGCCGATCCCCGCGGCTGGCGCTCGGCCGGCGTCGTGTTCAAGCGCGTCGCCGAGGGCGGCGACTTCTCCGTGGTGCTGGCCGAGGCCAGCACGGTGCCGTCGTTCTCCCCGGTCTGCAGCGCGCAGTGGAGCTGCCGGGTCGGTCGCTACGTCGTCATCAACCAGATGCGCTGGCTGCACGCGTCCCCGTCGTGGAACGACGCGGACAAGCCGCTGCGCGGCTACCGGCACATGGTCGTCAACCACGAGACCGGCCACTGGCTCGGCCACGGCCACCTCGGCTGCTCCGGCGACGGCAACCTCGCGCCGGTGATGATGCAGCAGTCCAAGGGCCTCGACGGCTGCCGCCACAACCCGTGGCCGCTGCCCTCCGAGCTCTGGTACTGAGACGCGTCCGCCGGTGGAAGGAATCTTCGACCGGCCCTTGCCAACGAGGGTGGACCTTGTCAACCTGAAGGCAGTTGACATGACGGTCCCACGTGGGCATCAGCGTCACGGGGGGTCGCCAAGATCTCGGGGGAGGCCGGGATGGCGGAGCGCAGTGCGGTCGCCGGTCGCACCAGCCTGCGCCTGCTGGGTCGGTGGCAGCTGACCGCGGACGGCGTCGACGTCACGTTGGGTGAGCGCGAGCAACGGCTGGCCGCGTTGCTCGGCCTGCGGGGCCCGCGCAGCTGGATGCAGGTTGCGCGCGACCTCTGGCCCGAGAGCACCGACGAGACCGCCCTGTCGAGGTTGGGATGGGCTGTCCTGCGGACGGAGCGGCGATGCCCGGGACTGCTCCAGGTCGATCGGGCAACGGTCGCGCTGGATCCCGCTGTCGACGTGGACGTGGCAGACCTGCGGCGGACTGCCGCCCTGGCCGGACTTCCGGGAGGCCCCCGTGGGGGCGACGCGCTGGACTGGCTTCTCGGTGTGCAAGAACTGTTGGTCGGGTGGGACGACGACTGGGTGCTCCACGAGCGGGAGCGCATCCAGCGGCTGCGGATCAGGGCCCTCGAGCGCCTCTCCGGGCACGCCCGCGAGGTGGGGGACGTGGCCGGTGCGCTCGTCGCCGCCACAGCGGCGAGCGACATCGAGTCCTCGCTCGAGGAGTCCGACCGTCCCGGTCGGGTCTCCCCTCAGCCCGGCTGGCGGTGAGCACGAGCTCCCGGCGGCACGGAGTCGATCCGGGCCGACCGGCGCGGCCGCGCGGGCGGGGCTGGCCGGTGCGCTCCTGGTGTGCGCCCTCGCCCTCGCCTTCGCCCTCGTGCTCGCGTTGAGCGGCCCGAACGGCCCACCTCCACCGGCTGAGACCACCCGGCCGGCCCCCACGCGCCCCGCCGCCGCACAGCTGGTCCCGGCGCAGGTACTGCAGGTCGAGCCGCGCCAGCTCACCGTCCGCGCCAGCGGTGCGGTCGAGTCGGTGACCCTCATGATCACGGCGACCCGCCGGCCGGCACCGGTACGGCTCGCGCTCTGGTCCACCTCGGGAGCGCGACTCGCGGCCGCGCAGCAGATCGTCGTGCGAGGGGGCGCCGAGCGGTTCACGTGGCGCGGGCTGGCAGCCGGCGTCTACCGCTGGCAGGCCACCTCGCCGACCGCCACCCATGCCCGGGGACGGGTGGAGGTGTCCGCCGAGCCGGCACCGGTCGCGCCGGCTCCCGTGGCCGCGTCGACGCCGACGGCCACACCGACGTCGGCTCCAGCCCCGACGCCCACCGCGACCGCACCCTCGCCGACCGCGAACCCGACGCCCACGCCCACGCACACGGCCGACCCCGGTCCCACCGGGCCCGTCGATCCCCACACCCAAGCCCCCCCTCCAGTCGGCTGAAGATGAAGGGAAGGCACACGTCATGCTCGGAAGGCTGCCGCACCTGCGACTCGTCACTGCACTGCTTCTCGGCGCTTCCGCCCTCGTGGCGGCACCTGCCACCGCCAACGCGGAGGCGCAGAGACCTCGTGCCCCACACCACTGGGCCGGCTATCGGATCCCTGCCAACGGCCACGCCGACGGCGGCTGGATCGGCGGCTGGCAGGTCGGGAAGTCCCACGTCTTCGTCGTCACTCCCCGCGCCCGGCCCAACCGCGCGGGGTTCAAGCAGAGCCGGACGGTGAAGGATCTGCGTGGCGAGCACGGTCCCACCCGGCGGGAGACGCGGCGCGCCGCCTGGGTCCTGTCCAAGTACGGCGGCCATCGCGATGCCAGCCAGGCCGCCGCAGTCGACGCCAGCGTCCACCACCTGCTCTCCGGAGGCAGATGGAAGATCTCGCACGCCCGCGGCTCGCGTCGCATCCGGCAGGCCGGCAACTCGAGCCTGGTGCGGAGGTTCGCCAGGATCATGCTGCGCCAGTCGCACAGGGGTGCGGGGGTCTACACCGCGAAGGTCCGGGCCACGGACGCGGACGTCGGTGGCACCATCGCCGCGACCGTCAGGGTTCGCGACGGCCACGGGCGACCTGCCGCGGGGCTGCCGGTGACTCTGACCTCGAGGAGAGGCAAGCCGGTCACCAGGGTCACCGGTGACGACGGTCGCGCGGTGGCCCGGTTCCCGGCGCCGGTCCGCGGCTGGCACAAGGTCACCGCGAGGGTCAGGCAGGTCCCGGATCACCGCATCCATCTCCGCGGGCCGGTTCGACCTCGTCAAGCCGCGGCAGCCGTCGGCGGCACCCGGCGGCGAATTGTCGTCCGGACCCGCGCTGCCGTGCGTGGCCCCCAGACCCTGACGCTCAGGTCCGCTCCGGACGTGCTCCTGGTCGGGTCGAAGGCGACGGTCGTCGCAACGGTCGGCGGTGACGACGTCTCCCGGAGAGCCACCGCGACCCTGTTCGGCCCCTACCCCTCCGTGTCGGGGGCACGTTGCGCAAAGCCGTCGGTCGACAAGGTGTCCACGACGGTCACCGACGACGGCGCCTACGACCTGCCCCCGGTCAAACCCACCGCCGGGGGCGTCTATCTCTGGCGGGTCAGGGTCGACGGCTCGGCCACGAACCTGCCGGTGGTGTCGTGTGGCGCCGCCACCAAGGTGCGGGCACTCACCGGGACGAGCGTCTCGCACCCGGGAACCGCGACGGTGAACGGCGACGTGCGCGCACGGGTCACGGTGTCGGGCGTGCCCTTCCCGGACCAGGTGGTGGTGACGACCACCCTGTTCGGCCCCTACCGCACTCGCGCGGGCCGGAGGGACGACTCGTGCGGGCGGATCTACGACCGGGTGGTCCAGACCCTGCCGGGCAACGGCTCACTCAACTCCACGCCCCTGGTCGTGAACTCGACAGGCTTTTTCGCCTGGCAGGCGGAAGCCTCCGCGGGCGAGCTCTGGCTCGGCTCCCGCTCCCGATGCCTGGCTCGGGGCACCCGGATGACCGTCGAGTGATGACCGAGTCGGCTACGACACGTCCAGCCGTACGTCGAAGCCGAACTCGCTCCCCGGGACCCGGCCCAGGCCGAGCAACCGGGTGGCGAGGTTGGCCGCGTCGCCGTTGCGGACCGGCGGCCGCTTCGCGCCGTACCGCGTCCGGCGGTCGCCGGGGTCGCGGTAGTCGTCGTTGAGGGCGTAGAGGTCGGCGCCGGCCTCGACACCGACGCCCCACGCGACGAACGGCACCCGGAAGTTCACCGGCTCGGCCGGGTCGTAGTGGCCCTCGCCCTCGCCGCCGTGGTCGGCGGTGACGATCAGCGTCAGGTGGTCGCGCAGCCGGGGCCGGGCCTCGATGGTGGTGACGACCTTGCCGAGCAGCCGGTCGGCCCGCTCGGCGGCGGTCGAGGTACTCCGGCGACAGGAAGCCGTGCGCGTGGCCGGCGTCGTCGGGGAGCGAGAGGTGGAGGAACGTCAGCGCGCGGCGGTGCTCGACCAGGTCCTTGCGGGCCGTGCGCACCAGCCTGGTGTTGCTCTGCTTCAGGACGAACCGGTCGACGCCCTTCGGCCAGGAGCGTTCGAAGAGCGACAGCTTCTGCTTCGAGGTGAACAGCGCGGGGTCGCGCCGGTCGGAGTCGACGACCGCTGAAGATCGACGCGACGTCGTGGCCGGCTGCTCCCTGCACCGTCCGCGGCTCCATCCGCTCGTCGTTCCAGGAGACGCCGTGGCCGCCGTGGCCGGCGTCGACCCGCCGCCCGGTCACCATGCTCGTGTGGTTGGGCAGCGTCAGTGTCAGCTCGCGGACCGTGCGGGCGTTGAGCGTGCTCGCCCCCTCGGCCATCAGCCGGTGCAGGGTCGGGGCGCGCTCCGGCCCGAGGCGTCGTACGGCGTGCGAGCCGAGCCCGTCGAGGGTGACGACCACGACCTTGGTCGGGTGGGCCGTGGCCACGGTGGTCGCCGAGGTCGGGCACCGCCGCAGCGGACCCGGCCGGAGCCACGCCGAGCGAGATCAGCAGGCCCAAGGTGGCGAGGAGGCGGGGGTGGCGCATCGGTTCAGGTTAGCCTTCGCGTGTGTCAGCAGCGGCCGCCGAGGCACCCATCGGCATCTTCGACTCCGGCTTCGGTGGCCTCACCGTGGCCCGGTCGGTGATCGACCAGCTGCCCCACGAGTCGGTGGTCTACGTCGGGGACACCGCCCGGCAGCCCTACGGCCCGAAGCGGATCGCCGAGGTCCGCGAGTACGCGCTGGAGTGCCTCGACCACTTGGTCGAGCGCGGCGTGAAGGCGCTGGTCATCGCCTGCAACTCCGCCTCCGCCGCCGTGCTGCGCGACGCCCGCGAGCGCTACGACGTGCCGGTCGTCGAGGTGATCCTGCCCGCGACCCGGCGCGCGGTCGCCGCCACCCGGAACGGCCGGATCGGCGTCATCTGCACCCGCGCCACGGCCGAGTCGATGGCCTACGAGGACGCGTTCGCGGCCGCGCCCCACGTCGACCTGGTGACCCGCGCCTGCCCCCGGTTCGTCGATTTCGTGGAGGCGGGCGTCACCGGTGGCGACGAGCTGCTCGAGGTGGCCCACGACTACCTCGACCCGCTGACCGGGGCCGGCGTCGACACCCTCGTCCTCGGCTGCACCCACTACCCGCTGCTCACCGGGGTCATCTCGCTGGTGATGGGCGACGGTGTCACGCTCGTGTCGAGCGCGGAGGAGTGCGCCAAGGACGTCTACAAGATGCTCGCCGACACCGGGCTGATGCGCGACGGCGGCGAGCCGGCGTACGACTTCCTGACCACCGGTACCCCCGACGACTTCGCCTCCATCGGGCGCCGGTTCCTCGGCCCGGAGATGGTGGCCGCCTCCCAGTTCGCGGGAGGCCTGGGATGAGGCTGACCATCGTGGGCTGCTCGGGCTCCTACCCGGGCCCGGACTCGCCGGCCAGCTGCTACCTGCTCGAGGCCGACCACGACGGCCGCACCTGGCGGGTGCTGCTCGACCTCGGCTCGGGCGCGCTCGGCGTGCTCCAGCGGTACGCCGACCCGCTGGCCATCGACGCCGTCTTCCTCAGCCACCTGCACGCCGACCACTGCCTGGACCTGTGCGGCTACCACGTGCTGCGCCGCTACCACCCGGACGGCCACCAGCCACGGCTGCCGGTCTGGGGGCCGGTCGGCACCGCCGACCGGATGGCGCGCGCCTACGACCTGCCCCTCGACCCCGGCATGCACGAGGAGTTCGACTTCCGCAGCTACGACGGCGTCGTCGAGCTGGGTCCGTTCCGGGTCGAGGCGATCACGGTCGACCACCCGGTGCCGGCGTACGGCCTGCGCGTCAGCGCGGACGGCGTCACCCTCGGCTACTCCGGCGACACCGGCCCGTGCGCCGGCCTCGACGCGGTGGCGCGCGACGTCGACCTGCTGCTCGCCGAGGCCTCCTTCCGCAGCCGCGTCGACAACCCGGCCAAGCTGCACCTCACCGGCGTCGACTGCGGCGAGACCGCCGCCCGCTCCGGCGCCCGCCGGCTCATGCTCACCCACGTCCCGCCCTGGCACGACCGCGGGGAGGCACTCGCCGAGGCGCAGTCGGTCTACGACGGCCCGGTCGAGCTGGCCCGCTCCGGGGACGTCCACGAGGTCTGATTCAGACCAGGCCCGCGTCGTGGACGACGATCGCGATCTGCACGCGGTTGGTGGCATGCAGCTTCTCGAACAGCCGGGACACGTGCGCCTTGACCGTCGGCACCGAGAGGTGCAGCCGGCCGGCGATCTCGGCGTTGCTGAGGCCGCGGCCGACCTCGAGCGCGACGTCGAGCTCGCGCCGGGTGAGCCGGTCGAGCGACGCCTGGGCGGTGGCGGCGCGGTGGTCGCCGGACTCGGCGCGGAGCCGGTCGATGAGGGTGCGAGTCGCGGTGGGGGAGAGCATCGGGTCGCCGGCGGCGACTCTGCGGATCGCCTCGACGATGCTCGGGGGAGGGGTGTCCTTGAGCAGGAAGCCGTCGGCGCCGGCGCCCAGCGCACCGATGACGTGCTCGTCCGCGTCGAACGTGGTGAGCACGATGACCCTCGGCGGCGTCGGCCGCTGGTGGAGCTCGCGGGTGGCGTCGAGCCCGCCGAGGACCGGCATCCGGATGTCCATCAGCACCACGTCCGGCGCCAGTGCTTCGCAGGCGGCCAGCCCGGCCCGGCCGTCGGGTGCCTCGCCGACGACCTCGATGTCGCTCTGCCCGCCGAGCATGAGCGTGAGCGCGGAGCGCACCAGCGGGTCGTCGTCCACGATCAGCACGCGCGTCATGCGCGCCACGGTATCCAGCCGTGCAGCTCGAACTCCCGGCCGTCGCGGTGGTGCACGAGGCGGCCACCGCGGAGGGCGGTCCGCTCGGCGAGTCCGATCAGCCCGAGCCCGCTGCCGGGCGTGTCGGTGGGGCCGAAGCCGAGCGGGTTGCGCAGCCGGACGTCGATGCCCGCCTCCGGGTCGCCACTGACCTCCACGCTGAGCGCCGCCCCGGGCGCGTGCTTGCGAGCGTTGGTGATGCCCTCCTGCACGATCCGGTAGACGGTGCGCCCGGCCACGTCCGGGAGCGACTGCCCGAGGTGCCGCACCTGGTCGCGGTAGGTCAGCGCCAGCCCCGAGGCGCGTGCCTCGTCGACCAGCGTGCCCAGGTCGGCGTACGTCGGCTGCGGCCGGTCGGTCAGCTCGCCGGTCTCCCGGTCCCGCAGCACGCCCAGCACGTCGCGCAGCTCGGTCAGCGCCTCGTGCGCCTGCGCCTGCACGACCCTCGCGCTGGCGCGCATCGACCCCGCGTCGAGGTCCTCGCGGAAGGCCATCGCCCCGGCGTGCAGCGAGATCTGGGAGATCCGGTGGGCGAGCACGTCGTGCATCTCCCGTGCGATCCGGGCCCGCTCCGTGCCCCGCGCCTGCGCGACGCGCATCTCCTGCTCCGCCTCGGCGCGGGCCGCGCGCTGCCGCAGCGACGACATCAGCTGCCGGCGCGACCCGATGTACATGCCCCAGCCGAGCATGCCCAGCGTGGCCACGACGTTGAAGCCGAAGTTCACCCAGTACGGCTCGGTGGTGTGGAGGGCCTGGGTGTCGACGTACCCCTGGTAGCAGACGACGCCGAGCACGGCGATGACGGCGATCTGCCCGCGTCGCTGCCGGGTGGCCAGCGACACCGCCGCGAGCGTGGCCGGCCCGCACGCGACCCCCGACACCAGGGTGAGGAAGGCCGTCGCCACCGCGATGCCGAACGGGTGGCGACGTCGGAACGCCACCAGCACGTACGCCGCGATCCCGGCGCCGAGGTCGAGGAACCACAGCCAGCGGTGGTCGGTCCACTGCTGCTGGAAGGTCGTGCTCCAGACCAGCCCGGAGATCACCACGCACACGGCGTACCGCCACGCGTGTCCCCAGCCGGTCAACGGCGGCTGGAAGTCCTCGGGGTCGGGTCGGTCCACGTCGCTCAGGGTAGGGCGGGCACCGGGGTCCCCACAGCCTGCCCCGGGCGCCTTTCACCCCCTACTTTGGTCAGCCCACGGGCATCCTCCGGGCCGATCCGGTTGTCGGCGGCATCCGGTTGGATGGTCGTCATGATCGAAGTGACAGGACTGACCAAGTCCTACGGCGGCTTCCTGGCCGTCGACGATGTGTCCTTCCGCTGCCAGCCGGGCCGGGTCACCGGTTTCCTGGGGCCGAACGGCGCCGGCAAGACGACGACGATGCGGATCCTGGTCGGGCTGACGCCGCCCAGCCGCGGCGAGACCACGATCGGCGGGTTGCACTACCGCCAGATCCCCAACCCCGGCCGTCACGTCGGCGTGCTGCTGGACGCGTCGGCGCAGCACGCCGGACGCACCGGTCGCGAGGTGCTGACGTTGGGCGCCCGCACCATGGGCCTGCCCGACTCGCGCGTCGACGAGATGCTCGCGATGGTGTCGCTGACCGGGACCGAGAGCAAGCGGCGGATCCGCAACTACTCGCTCGGCATGCGGCAGCGACTCGGCATCGCCCACGCCCTGCTCGGCGACCCCTCCGTGCTGGTCCTCGACGAGCCGGCCAACGGCCTCGACCCCGCCGGCATCCGCTGGATGCGTGACCTGCTCAAGGGCTACGCCGACCGCGGCGGCACCGTGCTGCTGTCGAGCCACCTGCTCAACGAGGTCGAGCTGATCGCGGACGAGATGATCCTGATCGGCCGCGGCAAGATCCTCGCCCAGGGCGACAAGAAGTCGCTGCTGGCCGAGCGCACCACCGGCACCCTCGTGTCGGCCACCGACAACCAGGCCCTCGCCGAGGCGCTTGCCGCCGCCGGCCACCAGGTCCACCCGATCGCCGACGGCCTCAAGGTCGAGGCGTCCCCGCTCGAGGTGGGTCGGGTCGCCGCCGACCGGCAGATCGTGCTCACCGAGCTGCGTGAGGCCGCGGGCGGACTCGAGGACCTCTTCCTCGAGCTGACCAGCGACACCCAGCGCGACGACCTCGCGTCCACGCCCACCGAGCAGGGAGCCACCGCATGAGCGCCATGACCCTCGACGTCTCCGGCACCAAGCCGGTCCCGTTCGCCCGGCTCACCGCGGTCGAGCTCCGCAAGATGGCCGACACCAGGGCCGGCCTGTGGCTGCTCGGCCTCATCGTCGGCATCACCGCCGTGTTCATGGTGATCTTCTTCGTGGTCGCCGACGCCGGCGACCGGATCTTCGCCAACTTCATCGGCATCGCCTCCACCCCGCAGGGCTTCCTGCTGCCGGTGCTCGGCATCCTGCTGGTCACCAGCGAGTGGAGCCAGCGCACCGCGATGGTGACCTTCGCCCTCGAGCCGTCGCGGCCGCGGGTCATCCTGGCCAAGGTCGTGGCCGCGGTGCGTGGTCGGGATCGGCGCGTTCATCGCGGCGGTCGCCATCGGCACCCTCTGCACGCTCGTCGGGGGTTCCGACGACGGCTTCGAGGGGCTGAAGGTCTCGGTGTTCCTGCTGTTCTTCGGGCTGCAGGTGCTGTCGGTGCTGCAGGGCCTCGCCTACGGCCTGATCCTGCTCAACACCCCGGCCGCCATCGTCGCGTTCTTCGTGCTGCCGATCGCCTCGTCGATCATCTTCAGCCTGGTGCCCGGGCTGAGCGACAGCGCGCCGTGGCTCGACCTCGGTACGGCGCAGCAGCCGCTGTTCGAGGCCGGGACCGGCACGGCGCTGACCGGCGAGCAGTACGCCCAGCTCGGGACCACCGCGCTGATCTGGATCGTGCTGCCGTTCGTGCTCGGCTGGATCCGGGTGATGCGCGCCGAGCTCAAGTAGCGCGGCGCCACCGACCACCACGATCCGCGGGTCGGGCCTCCCACGGGGGAGAGGCCCGGCCCGCGTCCACGTCCCGGTCCTCCCCTAGGCTCGGCGCATGACCGCAACCCCCAGTCCTGGTCGCGCCGACGGCCGCGCCGACGACCAGCTCCGTCCGATCACGATCACCCGCCACTGGCTCGACCACGCCGCCGGGTCGGTCCTCGTGGAGTTCGGCGGCGACCCGCGTCCTGTGCGCCGCCTCGGCCTCCGAGGGCGTCCCGCGCTGGCGCAAGGGCTCCGGGCTCGGCTGGGTCACCGCCGAGTACGCCATGCTCCCGGCCTCGACCAACACCCGCTCCGACCGGGAGTCGGTGCGCGGCAAGATCGGCGGCCGCACCCACGAGATCTCGCGGCTGATCGGTCGCTCGCTGCGCGCGATCATCGACTACAAGGAGCTCGGTGAGAACACCATCGTGCTCGACTGCGACGTGCTGCAGGCCGACGGCGGCACCCGCACCGCGGCGATCACCGGCGCCTATGTCGCGCTCGCGGACGCCGTCGCCCACCTGCGTTCCACCGGAGCCCTCACCGGAGAGCCGCTGACCGGGTCGATCGCTGCGGTCAGCGTCGGCATCATCGACGGCTCGCCCCGGCTCGACCTGCCCTACGAGGAGGACGTCCGCGCCGAGACCGACATGAACGTCGTGATGACCGGCGCCGGGAAGTTCGTCGAGGTCCAGGGCACCGCGGAGGGCGCGGCGTTCGACCGGGCCGAGCTCGACGCGCTGCTCGGGCTCGCGGAGAAGGGCTGCGCAGACCTCACCCGCCTCCAGAAGGCCGCGCTAGCCGCCGCCGCACGTGGCTGAGGTCGTTCCTGGCGTCCCGCAACGCCAAGAAGCTGGCGGAGATGGACCGGATCCTGGCACCTCTGGTGCCGGGGGTCCGCGTGCTCGGCCTCGACGACGTGGCGGCGTACGACGAACCGGTCGAGGACCAGCCGACCTTCGAGGGCAACGCGCTGCTCAAGGCGCGGGCCGGGCTGGCGGCCACCGGGTTGCCGACGCTCGCCGACGACAGCGGGCTGTGCGTGGACGCGCTGGGCGGGATGCCCGGCGTGCTGTCGGCGCGCTGGTCCGGGCCGCCGAAGGACGACGGCCGCAACAACCGGCTGCTGCTCGACCAGCTCGCCGACGTCCCCGACGAGCGGCGCGGTGGGCACTTCGCGTGCGCGGTCGCGTTCTGCCACCCGGACGGCACCGAGCTGGTCGTCGAGGGTCGGATGGACGGTCGGATCCTGCGCGAGACGCGGGGGAGCGGCGGCTTCGGCTACGACGTGCTGTTCGCCGCCGTCGAGCACCCGGACCTGACGACCGCGGAGCTGGACCCTACCGAGAAGGACCTGATCTCGCACCGGGGTCGGGCGCTGCGCCAGATCGCTCCGCTCGTGGCGCGACACGTCGGCTGAGGAACATCCCCCACAGCGCGGCCAGCACGAACATGAAGACCGAGTAGACCGCGGCCGGCACCGAGATCTCGGTGCTGTCCAGGACCTCGACCGCGACGAAGATCGCCAGCGTGCCGTTGTGGACGCCGATCTCGAACGACGAGGCGATGGCCTGGTCGTCGGCGACCCCGGCCGCCCGCGGGACGACGTACCCGACGACCAGGCTGATCGCGCAGAACAGCGCGGCCAGCAGCCCGACGTCGGCGATGTAGGCGCCGATGTTGTCGCGCTGGTCGAGCATGATGCCGAGCACCAGGATCGCCAGGATCACCGCCGACCCGATCCGGACCGGGCGGTCCATCCGCTCGGCGAAGGCGTGCTGGCGGGCGTTGACCAGCATGCCGATGCCGACCGGGACCAGGATGAGCACGAACACCTTCACCACCTCGACCAGCGGCATCGAGACCGACTCGTCCTGGTCGAAGTAGCTGATCGCCAGGCCGGTGATGAACGGCAGGGTCAGGATCGCCACCACCGTGTTGATCGCGGTGAGGGTGATGTTGAGCGCGACGTCCCCGTGGAACAGGCGGCTGAACAGGTTGGCCGTGGTCCCGCCGGGCGACGCCGCCAGCAGCATCATGCCGATCCCCAGCAGCGGCGGCAGGTCGAAGGCGACCACCAGCGCGAAGCAGACCGCGGGGAGCAGCACCAGCTGGCACCCAGCGCGACCAGCACCGCCTTCGGCTGCGACCCGATCCGCTTGAAGTCGGCGAGGGTGAGGTCGAGCCCGAGGCCGAACATGATGATCGCCAGCGCGATCGGCAGCCCGACGGTGGTCAGCGCGGAGTCCATGGCCGGACTCGTAGTGATCCGCGAGTGCCGAAGGAGGGACTCGAACCCCCACGCCCGAAGGCACAGGCACCTAAAGCCTGCGTGTCTACCAGTTCCACCACTCCGGCCGGAGCGCGCCCAGTGTAGGGCGGGGGCTCAGCGGGTCAGTCGAGGCCGAGGTCGCGGCGGAGCTTGGCGACGTGGCCGGTGGCCTTGACGTTGTACTGGGCGAGCTGGACCGTGCCGTCCTCGTCGACCACGAACGTCGAGCGCAGCACGCCCTCGACGGTCTTGCCGTAGAGCTTCTTCTCGCCGTACGCGCCGTAGGCCCGGTGCGTCTCGAGGTCGGTGTCGGAGAGGAGGGTGAGGGTGAGGGCGTCGCGCTCGCGGAACTTCGCGAGCTTCGCGGGGGCGTCCTTGGAGACGCCGAGCACCTCGTAGCCCGCGCCGCGCAACGAGTCGAGCGTCTCGCTGAAGTCGCAGGCCTGCTTGGTGCAGCCGGGAGTCATCGCGGCGGGGTAGAAGTAGACGATGACCTTGCGCCCGCGCAGGCCGGAGAGGCTGACCTGCTCACCGGTGTCGGACTCGAGGGTGAAGTCGGGGGCAGGGTCGCCGGCGGCGAGACGCTGAGTCACCAGAAGCTCCTTGTTGCAAGTAAGTTGCAATAACGTACAGTGGTCATCATGCACGTCCCCGACGGATTCCTCGACGCCCCGACCTCGGTGGCCACGGGTGTCGTCGCGGCGGCCGGGATCGCAGTCGCGCTGCGAGGCGCTCGTCGTGAACTCGACGACCGTACCGCCCCCATGGCGGGCCTGGTCGCGGCCTTCGTGTTCGCCGCGCAGATGCTCAACTTCCCCGTCGGTGCCGGCACCAGCGGGCACCTGCTCGGCGGTGCGCTCGCCGCCGTGCTGGTCGGTCCCTGGACCGCCGCGCTCTGCCTCGCGGTGGTGCTGCTGGTCCAGGGCCTGCTCTTCGCCGACGGCGGCATCACCGCCCTCGGCACCAACATCACGCTCTTCTCCGTCGTCGCGGTCGGCACCGGCTGGCTGGTCTTCCGCGGGCTCCAGCTGGTGCTGCCCAAGCGGATCGGCGCTGGTGCCGGTGCTCGCCGGCGTCGCGGCCTTCGTCTCGGTCCCGGTCACGGCGGTCGCCTTCGTCGGGCTGTTCGCCGTCGGCGGCCAGGCGCCGGTCCCGCTCGACGCCGTGCTCACCGCCATGCTCGGCTGGCACGTCCTGATCGGCCTCGGCGAGGCCCTCATCACCGCCCTCGTCGTGGGCAGCGTCGTCGCCACCCGGCCCGACCTGGTGCGCGGCGCCCGGCCGCTCCTCGCCGCGCGGACGCTGGAGATCCGGACGTCGCCCACCGCGGACGGAGCCGTCACATGAGGACTCGCACCTTCCTGGTCGTCGGTCTCGTCGCGGCCCTGCTGCTCGGCGGAGTGGCCAGCTACTACGCGTCGAGCCACCCCGACGGTCTCGAGCACGTGGCGGAGCAGGTCGGCTTCGGTCGACACCGCCGACGAGCACGCCGCGGCCGACGGCCCGATGGCCGACTACGCCGTCGAGGGCGTCGACAACCCGCGGCTGGCGGGCGGACTGGCCGGCGTGATCGGCATCCTGGTCACCCTCGGCCTCGCCGGCGGGCTCGCCCTGGCCGTACGCCGGCGCGGCCCGCACGACGCGGACGCCGAGTGATGGCGGCGGCCTGATGGGCGCCGGCCACGGCCACCGGCTGCACTTCCACGGCCACTCGCCGATCCACCGGGCCCAGCCCCACCACAAGATCCTCGCCCTGCTCGGCTTCGTGCTGCTGGTCGTGGCCACGCCGCGCGACTGGTACGCGGCGTACGCCGTGTTCCTCGCGCTGCTCGGCGTCGTCGTCGCCGTCAGCCGGGTGCCGGTGGGCTACCTGCTGAAGCGGCTCGTGGTCGAGGTGCCGTTCGTGGTGTTCGCGCTGCTGATGCCGTTCATCGCCCACGGCCCGTACATCGAGGTGCTCGGCGTCAGCGTCAGCGAGGCCGGTCTGCTCGCGGGGTGGGGGCTGCTGGTCAAGGGCACCCTCGGCGTCCTCGCCTCGCTCACCCTGGCCGCCACCACCGAGCCGGACGACGTGCTGCGCGGCCTGGAGCGGCTGCGGCTGCCCAGCCTGGTCGTCCAGATCATGGGCTTCATGATCCGCTACCTCGACGTGGTGTCCGCCGAGCTCGGCCGGATGATGACCGCGATGCGATCGCGTGGCTGCGACCCGCGCCGGCCACGGCACTGGCCGGCGCTGGGCAAGGCGCTCGGTGCGCTCTTCATCCGGTCCTACGAACGCGGCGAACGGGTCCACCTCGCGATGCTCTCCCGCGGCTACACCGGGAAGCTGCCGTCATGAGCACCCCCACCCTCGACGTGCGTGGCCTGGCCTACGCCTACCCCGACGGCCACCAGGCGCTCCACGGCGTCGACCTCCACGTCCACCCGGGGGAGCGGGTCGCCCTGCTCGGTCCCAACGGCGCCGGCAAGACCACGCTCGTGCTGCACCTCAACGGCATCCTCGCCGCCGGGGCCGGCGAGGTGTTCGTCAGCGGGATGCCGGTCGTCAAGGAGAACCTGCAGGAGATCCGACGCCGCGTCGGCATCGTGTTCCAGGACCCGGACGACCAGCTGTTCCTCGGCACCGTCCGCCAGGACGTCGCCTTCGGCCCGGCCAACCACGGGGTCAAGGGCGAGGCGCTGCAGCGGCGGGTCATGGAGGCGCTCGACCTGGTCGGCATGGCCGACTTCGCCGACCGCCCGCCCCACCACCTCTCCTTCGGGCAGCGGCGTCGGGTCGCGGTGGCCACGGTGCTGGCGATGGAGCCCGAGATCCTGGTGCTCGACGAGCCCTCCTCCAACCTCGACCCGGCCTCCCGGCGCGAGCTGGCCGACATCCTGCGGTCGTTGGACGTGACGGTGCTGATGGTGACCCACGACCTGCCCTACGCGCTCGAGCTGTGCCCCCGGTCGGTGGTGCTGGCCGACGGTGTCGTGGTGGCCGACGGGGCGACGTACGACGTGCTCACCGACGACCCGCTGATGCGGGCCCACCGGCTGGAGCTGCCCTTCGGTTTCGACCCGAGGACGATTGGTAGCCTTCCCGGGTGAGCAACGAGCTGTCGGCCCTCGAGCAGGAGATCGAAGAGACCCGGGAGCGGTTGGCCCACACGATCGACGAGCTCCTCCACCGGGCCAGCCCGAAGACGATCGTGTCCCGCGAGGTCACGACCATCAAGGCCCACTTCGTCGACCCGGTCACCGGTCAGCCGCGGACGGACAACATCCTCAAGGTCGCCGGTGGCGTGATCGGGGCGATCGCGCTGTTCGTCGTCATCCGGAAGGTCGCGAGCTGACGCCCGGCACGCGATCCGGCGTCCGGACAAGGCCCCGATCAAGATGCTCCACGACCGGGTCCTGGTCGAGGTCGACCGCGACTCCGGCGAACGCCGCTCCAGCGGCGGCATCGTCATCCCGGCCACCGCCGCCATGGGCGCCCGCCGGCTCGCCTGGTCCCGCGTCATCGCGGTCGGGCCGCACGCCCGCGCCGTCGAGAAGGGCGACCGGGTCCTGTTCGACCCCGAGGACAAGGCCGAGATCGAGGTCCAGGGCGAGCTCTACATGGTGATGCGCGAGCGGGACGTCCACGCCGTCGCCTCCGACCGGCTCGGCGACGAGTCGACCGGCCTCTACCTCTGACTGGCGACCAGCACCACGTCGGGAGTGGAGGGCTACGAGATCCGGTGGATCACCTGCAGCCACCACCGCTGTCGACCCTGCCCTCGAAGGCGTGGCCTCCGTAGCGGGAGACCTCGCGGAACCAGGCTGCCATCTCCTGGAGCTCGGAGATGCAGTCGTCGCGCAACCGGGCGAGGTCCCCGTGGTACCACAGCAGATCCACCTCCTCGCAGCGAGCGCGGGCGGCTCGCAGCCGGTCGTCCGCGCCCGCGACCGCCTCACTGACCAGCCCGAGCAGCTGCTGCCTGAGGGCGCCATCGGGCATCGCGAACACCGTCGGCCCGACGGTGCCGGTCCGGGCGGTGAGTCGGCCGAACGCCGCCGCGATCTCCGCCGCCCCCTGCTGCCGGCAGCCGGCCACCTGCTCGGATCCTTGCGAGCGGAACGACCGGTCGAGCACGACGGCGCCCACGGCGAGGACCAGCAGGACGAGCAGGAGGGCGAGGTGTGCGGCCATGCGCCCACGTGACCGCGGCGTGGGCCGCGCGTCCAGCACCTCGGCCTCGCTGCTCACCCCTCCAGTGTCCCTCGCGCGGGGTTACCCGCGCGTAACCGCGAGCCGTCCCTGCCGTTGGGCAGGTCATGCTGCCCGCCTCCCAGGTCCTGGGCCGCCCTGACCACGCTCGCCCTCGTCGCGCCGCTGGGCGGCGAGCCTCGGCGGCACCGCCACCGCGCCGGCCACGGCCGCGGAGCGGAAGCCGGCCGTACTCCGCCACCATCGAGCGGACCACGCACGGCATCCCGCACATCACCGGCGACTAGCTTCGGCGACCTCGGCTTCGGCTCCGGCTACGCCACCTCCGAGACGTCGCTCTGCACGCTCGTCGACACCGTGCTGACGGCGCGCGGCGAACGGTCGCGCTGGTTCGGGCCGAAGCAGCGCTACAACGACCAGGTCACGCTCGAGGCGAGCAACCTGCAGGTCGACGCGTTCGTCACCGACCTGCGCAACCGCAAGGTCGTCGAGAAGCTGCTCGCCGACAAGGAGAACGGGCCGAGCAGGCAGGCGCGCGCGATGGTGCGCGGCTACGTCGCCGGCTCCAACGCCTACCTCGACGAGGTCGGCCCGAACGGGGTCACCGACCCGGCGTGCGCGGGCGAGCCCTACCTGAAGCAGGAGGCCACCGCCCTCGACGTCTGGTACGGCGTCTACCTGGCCAACCTGCTGGCCTCCAGCGGCGTGTTCGTCAAGGAGATCGTCGACGCCGACCCGCCGGCCCCGGACGACCCGGGCATCCCGAACCCGACCGCCGCGTCGGTCGACCGCGACGAGCTGCTGACCGGGCTGGGGCGTGACCCCGAGTCGCCGTTCGGCTCCAACGCGACCGCCGTCGGCGGCAAGCACACCACCACCGGCCGGGGCATGCTGCTGGGCAACCCGCACTTCCCGTGGCGCGGCCGCTACCGGTTCAGCCAGCAGCACCTCACCATCCCCGGGAAGTACGACGTCGCCGGCGCCTCGCTGATCGGCTCACCGGTGGTCAACATCGGCTTCAACAAGGACGTGGCGTGGAGCCACACCGTCTCGACGGCCTACCGCTTCACGCCGTACGAGTACCGGTTGGCCAGCCCGGCCACGCCCACGACGTACCTCACCGACGGTGGACCGGCCGAGCTCGAGCACCGCGAGGTCTCGGTGACGGTGAGGACCAAGGACGGCCTGAAGCAGGTCGAGGAGGACCTCTACCGGACCGACGAGGGCTACGTGCTGGACGCGCCCGCGGTGCTGATGCCGTGGTCGGTCGGCAGCGTGTGGGCGATCCGGGACGCGAATGCCGAGCAGCTGCGCACCATCGACACCTTCCTCGACATGGGCCGCGCGAAGAACGTGCACGACCTGATCCGGCGGCAGGACGCGCAGGGCGGCATGCCGTGGGTGAACACGACGGGCGCCGACCGCACGGGCGACGTCGTGTACGCCGACCACTCGGTGGTGCCCAACGTGCCCGACGACCTGGCCGAGGAGTGCCTGACGCCGACCGGCCGGGTCCTCTCGGAGCTGGCCGGGCTGCCCGGCCTCGACGGCACCCGCGCCGGCTCGACCTGCGAGTGGCGGACCGACGACGACTCGGTGAGGCCGGGCGTCTTCGGCCCGAAGAACCTGCCGGTCACGTTCCGCCGCGACTGGGTCGGCAACGCCAACGACTCCTACTGGACCCCCAACGACACCGTCCGGCTCGAGGGCTTCGCCCGGATCATCGGCTGCGAGGACTGCGAGCGGACGATGCGGACCCGGATGGTCTACCGCTACGTCACCGACCGGCTCGACCGGAAGAAGCACCACCGCGTCTCGCCGCGGATGCTGCGCGGCTGGGAGCACCAGAACCGGCTGATGGCCGCCGAGGTGATGCGGGCGAACGGCGACCTCGACACGGTCTGCGACGCCACCGGCGAGACCGAGGCGTGCGCCGTCCTGGAGAAGTGGGACGGTCGCTCGAACAAGTCCTCGGTCGGCACCCACATCTTCGAGGCCTTCGTCGAGCGACTCCCGGCCGACGGGGTCTGGCTGACGCCGTTCTCCGCCGACGAGCCGCTGACCACGCCGCGTGACCTCAACACCCTCAACCCGCAGGTGCGGCAGGCGATGAGCGACGCGATCGAGTCGATCCGCGCCGCCGACGTCGCCTTCGACGCCCGGTGGGGCTCGCTGCAGGTCGCGGGTGACCGCGGCGCGCCGCCGATCGCGCTCGGGGGCGGCACCGGCGACGCCGTCGGCAACGCCAACGCCCTCGCGTCCCGCGGACCGATCACCAACCAGGACCGCTACCGCGCGGTCACCTACGGCTCCTCGCACATCCAGGCGATCGCCTTCAAGGGCAAGCGTCGCGTCGACGCCCGCACGATCCTCACCTACGGCCAGTCCGAGAACCCCCGGTCCCCGTGGTCGAAGGACCAGACGACGTTGTTCTCGAACGAGTAGTGGGTGCGCTTCGCCTGGACCGACGCGCAGATCCGGCAGGACCTGGTCCGGAGGTACGTCGTCTCCGGCGGCTGACCCCTACGCGGCGGCGAGGAGGCGGCGGACCCGGCGGCCGGCGTTGCGCCAGGTCGTGTCGGCCCACCAGCCGTTCGGCACCGACAGTCGCACCACCTTGTGCCAGGCCGACGCGACCTGCCGGGGGAGCGGGGCGGCGTGGTAGCGCAGTCCGTACCGCTCGACGAGCTCGCGGACCTGCGGGGCGATCTCGGCGTACCGGTTGCTCGGCAGGTCGGGGAACAGGTGGTGCTCGATCTGGTGGCTGAGGTTCCCGGTCAGCACGTGCAGCCAGCGGGGCCCGGTGGCGTCGGCGGATCCCATCATCTGCCGCAGGTACCAGTGGCCGCGGCCCTCGTCGGGGGCGATGGACTCCTGCTCGAACGTCTCGACCCCCTCCGGGAAGTGACCGCACATGATCACCGAGTGGCTCCAGACGTTGCGCACCACGATCGCGGTCAGGTTGGCCTTCACCGTGGAGCGCCACGACCGCCCGGAGAGGGCCGGCCAGATGGCCAGCTCCTTGACGGCCTGACGCCGGGCCCGGCCGGCCGTCCGGCGCAGGTCCTCGCGGAACCCGGGCGGCGCCGCCGCCCTCTCCCGGCGGGTGAGGCTCCCCAGCTCGAGGTCGTACGCCGCGATGCCGTACTCGAACACCAGGGCGTTGGCCAGGTTGAGCAGGGGCTGCGCGAGGTGGCGACGTCGCCAGGGCTGCGCCTCGTCGACGCGCAGGATGCCGTAGCCGAGGTCGTTGTCCTCGCCGAGGATGTTCGTGTAGGTGTGGTGCCGCTGGTTGTGGGACCGCTGCCACAGGTCCGGCGGCGTCGTGTGGTCCCAGTCCCACGTGGTGGAGTGGATCTTCGGGTCGCGCATCCAGTCCCACTGCCCGTGGAGCACGTTGTGCCCGATCTCCATGTTGTCGAGGATCTTGGCGAGCGCCAGCGAGGTGGTGCCCAGCCACCACGCGGACCGGCGCCGGGAGCCCAGGAGCAGCAGCCGGCCGGCGAGCTCGAGGCTGCGCTGGGTCGCGATGACCCGACGGATGTAGGCCGCGTCGGCGGCGCCGCGGTCCTGCAGGACCCGCTCCCGCAGCGCGTCCAGGTCCCGGCCCAGCTGGTCGGCCTGGGGTGCGGTGAGAAGGGAGCTGGGCGGCGGTCGGACGGTCTGGGCGGTCACCCCCCTGTCGTACCCCATCGGCGGCAACTCATCACCCTCGGGGTCAGCGGCGAGCAGCCTCGGCGGTCTCGTGGGCCACGTCCGGTGCGGGCACGGTCCGCTCGGTGCGATGGATGTCGGGGATGCCGAGCGCGGCGACCGACGCGACGAGCAGGCAGCCGGCCAGGACCAGGAAGCCCACCGTGTAGCCCCGCTCGAGCGGCAGTCCGGCCAGGTCGGTGTGGGCGGTGACCAGTCCGGCCATGACGGCCGAGCCGATCGAGCCGCCGATGGTGCGGATGTTGGCGTTCATGCCGCTGGCCACGCCGGTCTGGTGCGCCGGCACCGACGCGATCACGACCGAGGCGCTGGTCGAGATCACCAGCCCGGTGCCCAGGCCCTGGGCGGTGATGCCGATCATCAGCAGCTCGGTGGTGCTGTGGAGCAGTGCCAGCGCGGCGTACGACGCGGCGGAGACCAGGGCCCCGGTGAGGATCACCGAGCGGGCGCCGTACCGGCCCATCAGCCGGGCGGTGAAGAAGCCGACTGTGAAGCTGGCCACGGCGGAGGGCAGCAGCAGCCGGCCGGACTCGGTGATGGAGGCGCCGAAGCCGTAGCCGGTGGCCGTCGGGGTCTGCAGCAGCTGGGGCAGGAAGCCGAACGACGCGAACAGGCCGAACCCGACGAAGAGCGTGACCAGGTTGGTCGTCCACACGCCTCGGCGGCGCATCATGCGCAGGTCGACCAGGGGCACCGGGACCCGGGTCTCGACCCGCGCCCAGACCGCGAAGGTCACCGCCGACACCGCGAGCAGGCCCAGCACGCCCGGCGAGCCCCAGCCCCACTCGTTGCCCTGGCTCACCGGGAGCAGCAGCGTGACCAGCCAGGTGGCGAGGAGCAGCGCCGGCACCAGCGGCAGCCGCTCCGGCGCGCCCCGCGGCGACTCGGGGATGAACCGCAGCGCCCCGAGGGCCGCGACCGCCGTCGCGACCATCGGCAGCCAGAACAGCCAGTGGTAGCCGAGGACGTCGACGATCGGGCCCGCCACGACGATGCCGAAGCCGAACCCGACCGCGGTCAGCGACGCCAGCACGCGCGAGAGCGTTGGTCATGGTGTCGGTGAACTCGTCCCGGATGATGCCGAAGGCCAACGGGATCACTCCGCCGCCGGCGCCCTGGACGATGCGGGCGAGGATCAGCCACTCGATGCTCGGCGCGACCCCGGCCAGGAACGACCCGAGCGTCAGTGCGGCCAGTGCCCCGACCAGCACCCGCTTCTTGCCGACGGCGTCCCCGAGCCGGCCGAGCAGCGGGGTCGCGACCGAGGCCGAGAGCAGGTAGGCGGTCAGCACCCACGTGACCGTCGCCTGGTCCGTGTCGTACTCCTCCTGGATCCGCGACAGGACCGGGATGATGAGCGACTGCAGCAGCGCGAAGGCGCCCACCGCGACCGTGAGCACGGCGAAGGTGATGCGCTGCTGGCGACGACTCACGGGTGACACGGTGGGCTCAACCCGCGTGGAGGCCGGTCCATTCCACGACCGGCCGGCTGCATCGGGCGGTCCGTCTGGGGTACGACTGAGGGGTGACGATGACTTCGAGAACGATCAAGGCCCCTGCCGAGAAGGTGTGGCAGGTGTTGTCCGACGGCTGGCTGTACCCCCTGTGGGTGGTGGGGGCGACGCGGATGCGCGACGTCGACGAGGACTGGCCCGCGGTCGGTGCCAAGCTCCACCACTCGGCCGGGGTGTGGCCGCTCGTGATCGACGACGACACCGAGGTGCTCGACATGGAGCCCGGCCACCTGTTGCGGCTGCGGGCCCGTGGCTGGCCGGCCGGTGAGGCCGAGGTGCTCATCACCCTGACGCCGCAGGACGGCGACACGCTCCTCGAGATGCGCGAGGACGCGGTCTCGGGCCCCGGCAGGCTGGTGCCGCTGCCGGTCCGCGCCCCGATGATCGGGTGGCGCAACGTGGAGGCGCTGCGGCGTCTCGCCGCGATCGCCGAGCGGCGCTAGGCAGCCGCGTGCACGACGCCGTGGTCATCGGCGCCGGGCCCAACGGGCTGGTGGCGGCCAACCGACTGCTCGACGCCGGGTGGTCGGTGCTCGTGCTCGAGGCCCAGCCCGACGTCGGCGGCGCCGTCCGCAGCGACCGTGACGTCCACCCGGACTTCGTGCACGACACCTTCAGCGCCTTCTACCCGCTGGCAGCGACCTCGCCCCACGTCCGCGCCTTCCACCTCGAGCAGCACGGCCTGCGCTGGCAGCACGCGCCGGCGGTGCTGGGCCACCCCCTCCCGGACGGCTCGTGGGCGCTGCTGCACCGGGACCGGCACGTCACCGCTGCGCTCATGGAGGAGGCCGCGGCCGGCGACGGGGAGGCCTGGCTCGACACCTGCGCGGAGTGGGACCGGATCGGGGACCAGGTCGTCGGTGCCCTGCTGTCGCCGTTCCCGCCGGTCCGGCACGGCCTCGCCGCGGCGGCGCGGCTCCGCTCCGTCGGTGGTCTGGGCTTCGTCCGCACGTTGCTCTCCCCGGCCACCGGGCTGGGGCGGGCCCGGTTCCGCGGGGAGGCGCCACGCCTGCTCCTCGCCGGGAATGCGGGACACGCCGACATCCCGCTCGACGCGGCCGGCTCGGGCCTGATGGGCCTGCTGCTCTGCATGCTCGGCCAGACCGTGGGATTCCCCGTTCCCGAGGGCGGCGCCGGGGAGCTCAGCCAGGCGCTGGCCCGGCGGATCCGCGCCCTCGGCGGCGAGATCCGGTGCTCGACCCGGGTCACGCGGGTCACGATCGACCGGGGCCGGGCCACCGGGGTCGAGACGGCCGACGGTGAGCGGATCCGCGCCGGCAAGGCGGTCATCGCCGACGTCATCGCGCCGCACCTCTACGGCGGCCTGGTCCCCGCCGAGGACCTGCCGCCGCGGGTCATGGCCTCGATGGCGAAGTTCCGCATGGACGCCTCCACCGTCAAGGTCGACTGGGCGCTGAGCGGTCCCGTCCCCTGGCAGTCGGCTCCGGCACACGCGCCCGGGTCGCGTGCACGTCGCCGACTCGGTCAACCAGATGTCGGAGTCACTCAGCCAGGTGGCCGCCGGGGCCATCCCGGCGGCGCCGTTCCTCCTCGCCGGTCAGATGACGACCAGCGACCCCACCCGGTCCCCGGCCGGGACCGAGTCGCTGTGGGCCTACACCCACGTCCCGCAGCGCACCGACCGCGACGCGGGCGACGGCGGCATCCGGGGTGAGTGGGACCGCGACGACTGCGAACGCTTCGCGGACCGGATGCAGGCCCGGATCGAACGCCACGCCCCCGGCTTCGGCAGCCGGGTCCTCGCCCGCCGGGTGCTCGGTCCCCGGGAGATGGAGCGGCTCGACGCCAACCTGCTGGGCGGCGCGCTCAACGGCGGCACCGCCCAGCTCGACCAGCAGCTGGTCTTCCGGCCGATCCCCGGCCTCGGCCGGGCCGAGACCCCGGTCCGGGGGCTTTACCTCGGGTCCGCCTCCGCCCACCCCGGAGGTGGCGTGCACGGCGCCCCCGGCATGAACGCCGCCCGGGCCGCCCTCGCGCACGCGCGGATCCCCCGGTGGGGACGTTAGCCGACACGTCGTACTCAGTCCTGCTTGCGCTCCTGCTTCTTGGCCTCGGTGAGGTCGCTCGAGGCGCTCGGCGTCGGCGCGGGTCTCGGCGGCGGCCTGCTTGGTCTGCGGGCGTCCTCGAGCTCGGCCTTCGCCTCGCGCTGGGCGGCCCGCTTCTTGGCCTCTGCGGCGGACTCGACGCGCGCCTTGCGCTGCTCGACGGCGGCGGTGCGGCTCGCGGCCCGCTTCTCGGCGGCGGTCTTCTTCGTCGCGGCGGTCTTCGCGGCCTTCGGCCTTGGCCTCCTGCTTGCCCCGGGCCTCGACGGCGTCGGCCTCGTCGAGACCTGAGGCGGCACTCTTCTGGGCGGCCCTTGCGCTTGCTGCGCGGCCTGCCGGCGTGCCTTCGGCGGCCGTCTCGCGGCGCCTTCTCGCGCTGGGTGTCGGCCTCGTGCTCGAGCCGGACCGCGGCCCGGAGCATGTCGGTGCGCTCGATGCGGTCGGCGCCGCGCTGGGCGATGTCCCGGTTGCTCAGCACGGCCCCGGCGAGCTTGTCGGCCGAGCCGATGGCCCGGTTCAGGGTCACGCGCGGGCCGGAGGTCTCCGGGAGCCTGCTCGGACAGGCCGTTGTCGACGACTGCCGAGAGGCAGGCGAGCGATCTCGTAGGGCAGGGCGATGAGGGTGCTGATCATGGTGGTCCTCACTTCTCGGTCTGGGCGCGCAGCTGCGCGGCTTGCTGGTCGGCGGCCGCGGCCTCGCGCTCGAGGCGAACGCTTCTCGGCGGCAGCCTGCTGCTCGGTGGCGTCGCGTCGGTCTCCATGGCCTCGGCCTCGCGCAGCCGCGACTCGGCGAGCTCGTCGGCGCGTCGCTCGGCGGCCTCGCGACCGGCGGCCTCCTGCTGCTGCGGCCTCGCGGTCGGCGACCGCGTGCTCGCTCGTCCCGCTGGCTGCTCGACGACGGACTCCTCGCGCTCGGCCTGGGCGCGCGGCCGCGGCCTTCTGCTCGGCGGCCTCACCGCTGGCCTCGCGCAGCTCTCGCGCCGCCTCCTCGCGCTTGGCGTCGGCGACGGCCTCCTCGGCGAGCGCGGCCTTGCGGTGGTCGGCCTCTGCCTGCTGCAGCTGCCCCTCCTCCACCAGGTCGTCGTTGCCGCTCACGGCTCCGGCCACTTCCTTGGCCTTGCCCTTCACGCCGTCGAGGAGTCCTTCGCGGGCCTGTGCTGCGTGGTCTGTGGTCATGCTCTGTCCGTTCCCACTCTGCGGCCGAAGACGCGGACAATCGATAGTGATGTGCGACGCACGTCCTGCCCGGTGCAGGCGATCTGTCGTGGCTGATCAGAGCACCGAGGTGCTCCAGCACGCTCCCTTGGTGGCGCGACCGTTGCGGCGAGGTCCCGAGCGGTGCCGAGGGGTCTCGCGCCGGGACCCGACTGTCGGTTGGTACCGGACGCGGGTCAGCGGACCGGTTCCAGACCGGTGTCGTCATCGGAGCGGCCAGCGCCTGCTCGAGTGAGTCGAACGTCCGGAACATGCGGTCGCATCCGGTCAGCGCGAGGAGTCTCGCGGACGCTGCTGGAGGGCGCCACCAGTCGCACGCAGCCACCTGCTGCCAGTAGCCCGGCGGTGGGTGTCGACCATCGAGCCGAGGCCTTGTGCGTCGATGAAGGTGACCTCGTGCAGGTCCAGGACCACGCGCGGGGTGTCGCTTCCCACCAGGTCCGCGAGCAGCGGGATGACCTGGACGTCCATCTCGCCCTCGACCTCGACGACCGTCCATTCAGCCGACCGCCGGAGCCGGCTCAGGGACACCGACATGTCAGCACCGCTCGCGCCCCGCGCCTGGAGGTACATCACTCCGGGCAAGCCGTGACCGTTCAGCTCTGTGGCTGACGCAGACGGACATGCTGCCTCCTGGGGCGGAGCAGTGTTCGTCAAGACGTTTCTCCTAGGTGAGTCGTCGGCTGATGCCGTCGGGTCCGGTCGGGGGCAGCGATCCGATGGAACGATGCGACCCTCGGAGGCCGTGACAGGCCAAACGATCTCTCGGGTTCACAGGTCTGAACTACACCTGTCGGGGGGTGACGCCTGGTAATCGTCATCACATCTCGGGGATCCCAACGTGACGCTCCGCTCGTGACGTGCGCGGCGCGCGCGAGAGGCTGGGCCGCCCGAGGGCGGACTACCGTTCCCAGCATGGCGACTATCGTGCTCCGTGTTCGCCTCCTCGGAGGCGAGCACACGGACCTGACCTACGAGGATCCCGACAACGTCGATGAGGATGCGATGGTCGAGCAGGTCATCGGGTGTTGGGCGATGAGTCCGGTGTCCTCCGCTGCCGCCACGGCGACCGGGTGGTCGCCCTCTACTCGCGTGGCGTGGCAAGCATCGAGGTGTCACCGCGAGGCGCGGTTCTGTGAGGCTGCCCGCGCCGGGCCCCGGCCGCGTCGATCGCGGCTTCGTCAGGCAACGACCGAAGCCACGTAGAGCAAGAACCCGAGCCACTCCGTCAGGGAGGACCCGGGCTCTTACAAGACACTGGTACGCCATGTTGAGCTTCGGTTCCTGCTTGACGTGAGGGTGTCGGTTCCTGCTTGACACTCTGATGTGAGGTTAGAGCTCGATCGTGGGGACCGAGGCTCTCTTCTTGCGTACCTCCCCTCGACTGGTCCGGGCCACGGTCTTGAGGAGCTGGTTGCCGTCCCAGACCTGGAGGATCCGGTCGGTGACGTGGACGTCGACGTTGTGGCCGGCGGCGGCCTTGCCGAGGCAGATCTGTTGCCAGACACGGAGATCACCCGTTCGCGCCGGCGCGTCGGGTGACCCAGTCGTCGCCGCTGCGGTACGCCGCGGGCGCGGGGCTGACCGGTGCACCTGGCCGGGCGGCTGCGGTCGGGCAGAACCGCTCGGTCGGCGGCACCATCCCGATCGCCTGAGTGCGGCCGCCGGTGGTTGTAGTCAGTCGACCCACGCGTCGAGCTCGGCCTGGGCGGTGGCCAGGTCGTCGAAGACCCGGTCGGTGCGGAACTCGGCGCGCAGGGTGCGGTGGAAGCGTTCGATCTTGCCGGTCGTGGTCGGGCGACCGGGGCTCGGTCAGCCGGTGGGTGATGCCGTTCTCCCGGCAGACCCGATCGAAGAGGACCTCCACCGGCGGGTTGTTGAACCGGCCGGTGAAGACCTTGCCGTTGTCGGTCAGGATCTCCTCGGGACCCGTAGGTGCGCATCGCCGTGCGAAACCGTCGCAGACCGCGAGCGGTCTACCGGACCATCAGATACGCCGAGACACAGAACCTGGAGTGGTCATCGACCCCGGTCAACGCCTTGGGCCGGCGACCATCGGCGAGCAAGAACCCGCCCACGATGTCCATCTGCCACAGCTCCATCGGCTCCCCGCGCTCCCACCGCTTCCAGTGCTCCTCGCGGCGACGTCGGGCCTGCGGTCGATCAGCCCGGCGCGGACCAGAGCCCGGTAGATCGCCGACCGCGACGGCACCAGCTCACCAGGCTCAGCGGCCTGCCGAGTTCATGCAAGATCCGCCGCGGACCCCACCACGGATGCGCCCGCCGCATCTCCAGGATCCGCGCCTCGACCACCCCAGACATCTGATGCGGACACGACGCCGGCCGCCGTCGATCGAGGCGCCAGACCCGCCAACCCAGCGTCCTCGTAGCGACGCAGCCACGCATGGACCGTCTGCCGCGAGACACCCCACTGCTGGGCGACCTCGCTCGACCGACCGCCCATCAGCCAGCACCGCCAGCACCGCCTGATACTTCTGCTCCTGCACGCTCAACTCCCTGACCATGAGACGAGTGTCAAGGAGGAACCGAAGCCACCGTCAAGCAACAACCGGAGCCACGTAAAGCAAGAACCCGAGCCAATCCGTCAAGGAGACCCGGGCTCTACATGCAGTCTGGTACGCCATGAGGGACTTGAACCCCCAACCCGCTGATTAAGAGTCAGCTGCTCTACCAATTGAGCTAATGGCGCGTGCCGTGGAGCGTCCGCAACTTTACACACGGCCGCCGGGTCGGAGAAATCGAGAACCGGGTCCGTGACCGGGGTCACCGGGAGCCGAGGACCGCCTGCGCGGCGTTGTGGCCGCCGAGGCCCGAGACCGCGCCGCCGCGGCGGGAGCCGGAGCCGCAGACCATCACCGAGGCATGGTCGGTCTGCACGCCCCACTGCTGCGCCGGCGTCTCGAGCCGGGCCCGGTTGGAGGCCCAGGGCCAGTCCAGGTCGCCGTGGAAGATGTGGCCCCCCGGCATGGCCAGGTCGGCCTCGACGTCCTGCGGCACCTTCGCCTCGATGCACGGCCGGCCGGCCGCATCCGTGGCGACGCAGGACGCGATCGGCTCGACCAGGTGCTCGTCGAGGGCGGCGAGCGCGCGGGCGACGGCCTCGGCCTTGTGCTCCTCCCCGTCCCGCTCGAACAGCGCGGCCGGGGTGTGGAGGCCGAAGTAGGTCAGCGTGTGCATCCCGTCCGGGGCGTCGCCGAGGATCGAGGGGTCGGTGAGCGAGTGGCAGTGGAGCTCGCCCGGCACCACGGTCGGCACCCGGCCGGCCGCGGCGTCGGCGTACGCCGTCTCCAGCTGGGTGTGGTCCCCGCCGACGTGCAGGGTGCCGGCGAACGCGATCCGCGGGTCGATGCCGGACTTGAGCTTGGGGAGCCGGTCGAGCAGCAGGTTGATCGTGAGCTGCGCGCCCTGCGGCTTGGTCTCGGGGTCCTCGCCCTCGCCCATCAGGATCCGGAGCACCCAGGGTGCGACGTCGGCGAGCACGTGGCGCGCGGTGACGGTGTGGACGCGCTGCCCGTCGTGCCAGCTGACCTCGGCGCTGTCCTCGCCGGCCCGGATCCCGGAGACCCCGGCCGAGGTGATGATCTCGGCGCCCGCGTCGGTGGCGGCCTTCGCCAGCGCGTCGGTGACCGCACCCATGCCGCCGACCGGCACCCGCCACTCACCGGTGCCGTTGCCGATCAGGTGGTAGAGGAAGCAGCGGTTCTGGACCAGGGACGGGTCGTCGAGCGAGGCGAAGGCGCCGACGAGGGCGTCGGTGGCGACGACACCGCGCACCGTGTCGTCGGCGAACCGGCGCTCGATCGCCTCGCCGAGCGGCCGCGCGACCAGGTCGCGCCAGACGTCGGGCTCGGTCGCGTCGCGGATCGCACGCTCGGTCGGGAGCGGGTCGAGCAGGGTCGGGGCAACGACCTCCGCGAACCCGGTGACGTCGGCGTGGAAGGCCCGCCACGCGGCGTACTCGTCGTCGCCGCCGGTGAGGTCGCGGAAGGACTGCGCGGTGGCCGGGCCCTCCGGCCGCTCGACGAGCAGGCCGCCGGGCTTCCCGCTCCGCATCGTCGGTGTGTACGACGCGACGGACCGCGACGCCAGCTCGATGTCGAGGTCGAGCTCGGTCACGAGCCGCTCCGGCATCAGCGAGACGAGGGAGGAGTAGCGCGACACACGCGCGGGCTGGCCGGGGAAGGCCACGGCCGACACGGCGGCACCCCCGGTGTGGGCCAGCCGCTCGAGGACCAGGACCGCGAGTCCGGCTCGGGCCAGGTAGGCCGCGGCAACTAGGCCGTTGTGCCCTCCTCCGACCACGGTCACGTCATACGCTGTCCGCTCAGAACTCACCTCGCCAACCTAGCCGTGCCCCGTCCCCCAGGAGTCAAGGTGCCCCCCTCCCGTGCCCTGCGGGTGAGCCTCCTGCTCACCGCTGCCTTCGGTGTGGGTTGGCTCGCGGTCATCAGCCGCCCCGAGGGTGTCCTGGGCTCGGAGATGTGGCCGGCCGGCCTGGCGGCCGGCGCCCTGCTCGCGGTGCGCGGCCGGCGCGAGTCGGTCGCGGCGTACGTCGCCGTGGCGGTGGTGGGCTTCGCGACGTTCGCGCTCGGCGGGCGGCCGCTCGACTTCTCGGCCTGCGCCGGTCTCGCGATCCTGGCCGAGGCGGTCGTCATCGCCCGGATCCTGACCGACCGCGGCCGGCGTACGGCGTCGTTGTTCGACGACAGCGACCTGATCCGGTTCGTGGCGGCCCTGACCGTGGGCGGCCTGGTGGCCGGGTCGGCGCTCGGGGTCTCGGCCTGGTTGCTGACCGACAGCCGGCCGCTGCTGACCGGTCTCGGCACCATGGCCGGCCACATGTCCTCAGCGTTGGTGCTGCTCCCGTTCCTGGTCAGGACCGACGACCACCGCGCGGTGGCGTTCCCGGTCGAGCGGGTCGTGCAGTGGGTGGCGCTGCTCGTCGTCACGGTCTCGGTGTTCGTGCCGCACGACTTCCCCAGCCTGGTCTTCCTGGTGCTGCCGGTGCTCGGCTGGACGGCGCTGCGCAGCTCGCTGCGCGAGACCCAGCTCCAGCTGTTGACCGTGGCCACCGTCGCGACCCTGCTGACCACGTTCGGCTTCGGCCCGCTCGCCGAGGAGCAGGGCAGCTACGCGTTGCCGCAGTACGTGCTCGGCATCGTCCTGCAGACCTACCTCATCGCCTGCGCCCTCGTCGCGATCCCGCTGTCGCTGGCCGTGGGCCAGCAGCTGGCGGCGATCGGCCGGTCCGAGCGCGAGAGCGACCTGCTGCGCCGCGTCATCGACAGTGCGCACGTCGCGATCATCGGCGCCGACGCCGCCGGTCGGATCACCCTGTTCAACCCCGGTGCGGAGCGGACCCTCGGCTACCGCCCCGACGAGGTCCTGGGGCGGTCGACCCGGATGTTCCACTCCGACCGTGCCGTCTCCGAGAAGGCCGTCGAGCTCGGCGTCCCCGACGACTTCTTGCAGGTGGCGAAGCGGCTGGCCGAGCCCGGCCTGGCCGGGGAGCACATGCGGTTCCTCCGCAAGGACGGCACCGAGCGGACCCACGCGATGACGCTGTCGCCGGTGCGCGACGCCCGCGGCGAGGTGACCGGGTACGTCTCCTCCTCGGCCGACGTGGCCGACGAGCTCGCGGCGCAGCAGGCGCTGCTCGACGCCCTGGACGCCGAGCGCCGGGCGGTCGAGCGGCTGCAGGAGGTCGACCAGGTCAAGGACACGTTCGTCTCGTCGGTCAGCCACGAGCTGCGGACGCCGATCACCAGCATCGTCGGCTACCTCGAGATGCTGGTCGAGGGGGAGTTCGGCGAGCTGGAGAAGCAGCAGGAGCTCGCCGTACGCCGCATCGACACCAACAGCAAGCGACTGCTCTCGCTGATCGACGAGCTCCTCACGCTCTCGCGGGTCCACGAGCGGCGGTCCGGCGCCACGCTGTCGCTCGACCTGCGCGACGTCGCCTGCACGGCGTACGACGTGGTGGCGCCGTCGTGGGCGCAGCGCGAGCTCGGCACCCGACTCTGCCTGCCGGACTCCGAGGTGCCGGTCACGGGCAACCGCGAGCTGCTCGAGCGGGTGCTGGTCAACCTGCTCGGCAACGCCGCCAAGTTCACCCCGGACGGTGGGACGGTGACGCTGACGGTCGCGCGCGAGGGGCAGGAGGCGGTGGTGACGGTGCGTGACACCGGCATCGGCATCCCGGCCGACGAGCAGCAGCACCTGTTCACCCGGTTCTTCCGGTCGAGCCTCGCCCAGCGGCACGCCATCCAGGGCAGCGGCCTCGGCCTGTCGATCGCCCACGCCGTCGTGGAGGAGCACGGCGGCGTGATGCGGGTGGAGAGCGCACCGGGCCGGGGCAGTGCCTTCCACGTGGTGCTGCCGCTCGCCACCACCTCCCGGAATGTTCACGATTCAACCAGTGTTGTGATCGGTGACGCCTGAGGAGGTGGCCCGATGCCCGCTGTGACCGTCGACGACCTGACCGTCCTGGAGCGCCTGGCGGTGCCCGGACTCGGTGACCAGCCCCGCCCCGTCTGGCAGGTGTCCACCGCGCCGCAGGGCTACGAGGGGGAGGGGTTCCCGGTCCGCCGCGCCTTCGCCGGCATCGACCTGGCCCACCTCGACCCGTTCATCATGATGGACCAGATGGGCGAGGTGGAGTACGCGCCGGGTGAGCCCAAGGGCACCCCGTGGCACCCCCACCGCGGCTTCGAGACCGTCACCTACATCATCGACGGCGTCTTCGACCACCAGGACTCCCACGGGGGCGGCGGGCTCGATCACCGACGGCGACACCCAGTGGATGACGGCCGGCTCCGGCCTGCTCCACATCGAGACGCCGCCGGAGTGGCTGGTCCAGGCGGGCGGCCTGTTCCACGGCATCCAGCTGTGGGTCAACCTGCCGCGCGACGGCCAAGTTGAACGACCCCAGGTATCAGGACATCGGTTCCGGCGAGGTGCGGCTGCTGACCTCGCCCGACGCAGGTGCGCTGGTGCGGATCATCGCCGGCACCGTCGGTGGGTACGCCGGCCCCGGCTCGACCTTCACCGACATGACGCTGCTGCACGCGACCCTCGAGCCCGGCGCCCGGCTCGAGCTGCCGTGGAACCCCGAGTTCAACGCACTGGTCTACGTCCTGAACGGCGACGGCACCGTCGGCACCGACGCCCGGCCGGTCCACACCGGCCAGACCGCCGTGCTCGGTGCCGGCGACTTCGTCACCGTGGCGGCGGCCGGCCGGCAGGAGAGCCGCTCGCCGAAGCTGGACGTGGTCGTGCTCGGCGGCCGCCCCATCCGCGAGCCGCTGGCCTGGGCCGGACCGTTCGTGATGAACACCAAGGCCGAGGTGCTGAAGGCCTACGAGGACTTCCAGCGCGGCGCCTTCGGGCACATCCCGGCCTGACCCTCACTCCTCGGCGTACGCCGAGAGCGCGGCGAGGAACATGCCGTGCGACCACAGCAGCGGGTGGGCGCTCGGACCCCAGCGCTCCAGCCACTCGTCGAGCACCTCCGGCGCCAGCAGCGGCGGCGCCTGCTCCGGCAGCAGCAGGTCGTCGTCGGCCGCCGCCACGACCCGGTCGAGCAGCTCGGCGCCGCGCCGGCGGTCGCCGGCGCGGACGTGGTGCCACGCCAGCAGCGACGTGAGCATCGGCCACTGCCCGCCGCCGTAGAACGTGTCGGCCTCGTAGCGGTGCACACCCCCGTCCGTCAGGCGCTCCTCGACGGCGGCCACGGTCGCGACCACCACCGGGTCGGTCACGGGCAGCACGTCGTAGAGTGCCGCGACCGACAGCAGCGACGCGTCGACGTCGGTGCCGTCGAGCCACTTGACGAGCCGGCCGTCGTGCACGCCCCGGGAGCGGACCAGGTCGACGCAGCGCGCCGCTGTGTCCTCGGCCGCGGGGTCGGGGGAGCCCATCCGGGCCGCGGCCCGGATCCCGGCGGCGACGCCGGCGAGCGTCGCGACATGGGTCTGGTCGCGGTTCTCCTCCCACCAGTCCCGGCAGGTGTCGGTCCCGGTGGCCGTGAGGTAGCGCATCGCGATCGCGATCGCGTCGGCGTAGGGCTCCACGTCGCCGCCGGTCCGCAGCAGGTGGCGCTCGAGCGCCCACAGCCAGGTGCCGTAGCCGTCGACCTGGAAGTTCCACCAGTCGTCCTCGTGGCGCGTGCCGTCCAGGGAGTAGCGCGCCGGCAGGTAGTCGGCATCGGCCGGCTGCTCGCCGGCGACCAGCAGCGCGCAGACCCGGTCGACCGCTGGTTCCTCACGTCGCAGCACCCCGGCACACCACTGGTGGAACCGCTCGGCCTCGGCGCGGAGGCCGGCGCCGCCGGCCCCGTCGGCGATGAAGGCGCCGTCCCGGAACCAGCTGAACCGGTAGGGCGCGAAGTGCGGTGAGGCGGGCCAGCCGCCGCCGGGATCCTGGTGCTCGCGGAGCAGCGCGACGGACCTCTCGGCCAGCGGGAGCCAGCGGTCGGGGAGGCCGTCAGGGAAGCCGTCGGGGAGGGACATGGGGAGCGACCGTAGCCCATCCCGGATGACCGACTGCTGACCCCGGGGGTTGACAGGAGCGGTGACGACGGCCACGGTGTAACCGGTTTCTGAAACCGGTTTCACCCCCCGATCCGCGCAGTGGAGGAGCCGATGGCCCCGAGCACGATCCGCGACGTCGCCCGCCACGCGGGCGTCTCGATCGCGACCGTCTCGCGGGTGATGCGCGACTCCGACGCCGTCCGTCCGGACACCCGTGAGCGGGTCGTGGCGGCTGCCCGCGAGCTCGAGTACACGCCCAGCCAGCTCGGCCGCCAGCTCGCCGAGCGCCGCTACGCCGCCAACGGCATCGTCTTCCCCGACCTGTCCGGCCCCTACTACGCCGAGGTCGTGCTCGGCTACGAGAACGTGGCCAGCGAGCTGCGACGTTCGGTGCTGATCCTGTCCACCCACGGTCGCGAGGACGCCGACAGCGCGGTCCGTGCCATGGCCGGGCGTTGCGACGGTCTGGTGGTGCTCGGCCGCACCGTCAGCGACGACGTCGTCGAGCAGCTCGCTGCCCGCGGCATCCGGATCGTGCTGGTGGCCCGGCCGCGGATCGGTGACCTCGACTCGGTCAACGCGGACAACCACGACAGCGCCGCCGCGCTGGCCGAGCACCTGCTCGCCGGCGGCGCCCGTCGGATCAGCTTCGTCGGTGACCCCGACGTCTCGCCCGACGTGGCCGAGCGCTGGGAGTCGCTGCGACGTACGGCCACCGCCGGAGGCGCGAGCGTCGACCTGGTCCGCTGCGACGACCTGGGGGAGGACGGCCGGCGCCGCCGTCGCGGAGCGGATGCTCGCCGGCGACGACCTCCCCGACGCGATCGCCTGCGCGAACGACGAGCTCGCCCTCGGCCTGATGCAACGGCTCCGCAGCGCCGGCATCGACGTCCCCGGCCGGGTGCAGGTCACCGGCTGGGACGACGTGATGGCCGCCCGGTACGCCGGCCTGACCACCGTCCGGCAGCCGATGCGCGAGCTCGGCGCCACCGCAGCCCGCGTGCTCGACGAGCTGATCACCGGCGCCCGACCCGAACCCCGTCACGAGCTGCTCGCCACCGAGCTGGTGGCACGCGGCTCGACCCGCCACGGCTCCGGCTGAGGCAACCACCCCCGCAGCACCATCCCCCACGAAAGGTTCATCGAGATGAGATCCCGACCGACCCACGGACGCAGGTCCACCGCCCTCCTGGCGACCCTCGCCGTCACCAGCCTCGTCCTGACCGCCTGCGGGCGCGACGACACCGCAGGTGAGGCCGAGGAGCAGAGCGACGAGGTCTCCAGCGGCGAGGCGAAGGGCACCATCGAGGTCTGGGCGATGGGCACCGAGGGCGAGGTGCTGCAGGACTTCTCCGCCGACTTCGAGGAGGCGAACCCCGACGCCGACGTCGAGGTCACCGCCGTGCCGTGGGAGTCCGCGCACGACAAGCTCGCCGGCGCGATCGCCAGCGGCGAGACGCCCGACGTCAGCCTGATCGGCACGACCTGGATGGGTGAGTTCGCCGAGGCGGGCGGCCTGATGCCGACGCCGGAGAACCTGGTCGACGAGGCGGACTTCTTCCCGGGCGCCTGGGCCTCCACCGAGGTGGGCGGCACGTCGTACGGCGTGCCCTGGTACGTCGAGACCCGGGTCCTCTACTACCGCTCCGACCTGGCCGAGAAGGCCGGCTGGGACGAGGCGCCGCAGACCTGGGACGACCTCAAGCAGTTCGCCGAGGACATGGAGAGCAAGGGCGGCGCGGAGTTCGGCCTCAACCTCCAGCCCGGCACCACCGGCTCGTGGCAGACGATGCTGCCGTTCGCATGGTCCAACGGCGCCTCGCTCACCAACGAGGACGGCACCGAGTACACCATCGACTCGCCCGAGATGGCCGAGGCGCTCGACTACTACACGTCGTACTTCAAGGAGGGCCTCAGCGAGACCCGGCTGCTCGACCTCGGCGAGCTCGAGAGCGGCTTCGCCGACGGCACGTACGGCTCCTTCATCTCCGGCCCCTGGCACACCGGCCTGGTCGAGGAGGCCGGCGTGACCCAGGAGCAGTACGCCGTGGCGCCGCTGCCCGGCCCGGACGGGGCGCCCGGCTCGTCGTTCATCGGCGGCGGCGACCTCGCGGTCTTCAACGACTCCGACAACACCGACGGCGCCTGGAAGTACATCCAGTGGCTGTCCGAGCCGGAGACCCAGCAGGCGTTCTACGACGAGGTCGGCGACCTCCCGGCCGTCCAGTCCGCCTGGGAGGGCGGCAAGCTCGCCGAGGACCCGCAGCTGCAGATCTTCGGCCAGCAGATGGAGAAGGCGGTCTCCCCGCCCGCAGTTCCGACGTGGGAGCAGGTCGCCGCCGCGATCGACAGCCTCGTCGAGCAGGCGTCGAAGGGCGGGCTCGGCTCTGAGGAGGCGGTGGCCGAGATGCAGTCCAAGGCTGCGTCGATCGGCACCGGGCTCTGACCGTGTCCCCCCCTCGAGGCACGTGGACCCCACGCGGCGGCAGCAGGCTGTCGCCGCGTGGGTCCTGGCCCTGCCGTTCATGGCACTGTTCCTGGTGTTCACCGCCGGACCGGTGCTGGCCAGCCTCGGCATGAGCTTCACCGACCTCCGCAGCACGGACGTCCGCAACCCCTTCGGCGTCGATTTCGTCGGCCTCGAGAACTACTCCGAGCTCCTGTCTGACCCGCTGTTCCGCAAGGTCACCCTCAACACCACGCTCTACCTGGTGCTGGGAGTGCCGCTGACCATGGCGGCCGCGCTCGCGGTCGCGGTCGGCCTCAACCGGATCGAGCGGCTCAAGGGCTTCTTCCGGGTCAGCTTCTACCTGCCGGTCGTCACCAGCATCGTCGCGGTCTCGGTGGTCTGGAAGTTCCTGCTCCGCGAGGAGGGCGGCATGGTCAATGCCGTGCTGGGCCTGGTCGGCATCGACGGCCCCGGCTGGCTCGACAGCACCACGCTGGCGCTGCCGTCGCTGGTCGTGATGGCCGTGTGGCGCAACTTCGGGACCCTGATGGTCATCTTCCTGGCCGCGCTCCAGACCGTGCCGCGCGAGCTGATGGAGGCGGCCGAGACCGACGGTGCGTCGGCCTGGGACCGGTTCCGCCACATCACGCTGCCGATGCTCCGGCCGACGCTGCTCTTCGGCGCGGTCATCACCAGCATCGGCTACCTCCAGTTCTTCGAGGAGGCGTTCGTGATGACCAAGGGCGGACCGCTCGACTCCACCCGGTCGGTCACGTACTTCACCTTCGACCAGTGGGGCTACGGCAACTACGGCTACGCCAGCGCCGCGGCGTACCTGCTGTTCCTCGCCATCATGGCGCTCACCGCGCTCCAGTTCCGCCTGCTCCGGGAGAAGGACTGACATGAGCCAGACCCTCGAACCCACGGCACCGGCCGCCCCCGCGCCGCCCCTCGTCGAGACCGACTACGGCAAGCCGCCGAAGTCGCACGAGGGCAGCCAGCGCACCCCCCGCTGGCTGTACGGCGTGATGGGCGCCGGCCTGGTCCTGGTCGTGATCCCGTTCGTGTGGATGGTGGTCTCGTCGTTCAAGCCCGAGGCCGAGGTCCGGGCCGTGCCGCCGACGTGGTGGCCGGAGTCGGTGACCACCGACAACTACGTCCAGCTGTTCTCCCAGCTCGACTTCCCGACGTTCTTCGCCAACTCGGCGATCGTGGCCGTGGCGGTCGCTGCGGGGAACGTGGTCTTCTGCTCGATGCTCGGCTACGCGCTGGCGAAGCTGGCGTTCCCGGGCAAGAGGATCGTGTTCGCGCTGGTGCTCGGCACCCTGATGGTGCCCGGCGTCGTCACGTTCATCCCGCTGTTCGTGCTCACCACCAACCTCGGGCTGGCCAACTCGCTGCCGGGCATGATCCTGCCGTTCCTGGCGGGGCCGTTCGGCGTCTTCCTGATGCGTCAGTTCATCCTCACCATCCCCGACGAGCTGATCCAGGCCGCCCGGGTCGACGGGGCGGGTGAGCTGCGCATCTTCTTCTCGATCGTGCTGCCGCTCTGCGGCCCGGCGGTCGCCACGCTCGGCGTGCTGACCTTCCTCACGTCGTGGAACAACTTCCTCTGGCCGCTGGTCATCGCCACGTCGGAGGAGAAGTACACCCTGCCGGTCGCGCTGGCCCTCTACTCCACCGGCCAGAACGCCACGAAGTACGGCCTGCTGCTCGCCGGCTCGGTCGTGGTCGTGCTCCCGGTGCTCGTCGTGTTCCTGCTGCTCCAGCGCCGGATCATGCAGGGCATCGCGATGACCGGCATCAAGTGACACCACTCTCGGAAAGGTCCACCATGCGCATCCGCCGTTCGCTCCTGGCTGCCGTCTCGGCCGGGGCACTCCTGCTCACCACCTCCCCGTCGGTCGGTACGCCGACCGCGTCGTCGGCCCCCGCCGCCGAGACCGCCGCCGGAGGTGGGGACCGGCTCCTGGAGGAGTACGCCGCCGACACCTGGCGCTCCTTCGAGGCGATGACCGTGCAGAAGACCGGCCTGCCCGCCGACAACATCGCCGGCAACCTCGAGCCCGCGCACCCGCAGCGCCTTCACCTCGCCGACCAACATCGGCGCCTACCTCTGGAGCACCGTCGCTGCGCGCGACATCGGGCTGATCGGCGCCAACGAGGCGCGCGGCCGGATGTCGCACACCATCGACACCCTCGCGCAAGCTGGAGAGGCACGAGCCGAGCGGCCAGTTCTACAACTGGTACGACCCGAAGACCCTGGAGAAGCTGACCACCTGGCCCGAGAACGGCAACCAGGTGCAGCCGTTCATCTCCAGCGTCGACAACGGCTGGCTCGCCACCGGCCTGCTGCTGGCCGCCCGCGCCGAGCCGCGCGTGGCCGCGGCGGCCGACGCGATCCGCGAGGACATGGACTTCGGCTGCTACTACAACGAGGCCGAGGGGCAGGGCGGGCAGATCCGCGGTGGCTTCTGGGACGAGGACTTCGGCGACCCGGTCCGGGTCAAGGGTGACTACTGCGGCATGGGCCAGGACGTCTGGTACACCGGCCACCACTACGGCGCCTTCAACACCGAGCCCCGGATGGCGTCGTACCTCGGCATCGCGTCGGGGCAGATCCCGCAGAAGCACTACTTCGGCACCTTCCGCACCTTCCCCGGCGACACCTGCGACTGGAGCTGGACCGAGGCCCAGCCGGTGGGCGAGTGGAAGACCTACGAGGGCGTCGACGTCTACGAGGGTGCCCTGGACTACCGAGGCATGAAGGTCGTCCCGACCTGGGGCGGCAGCATGTTCGAGGCACTGATGGTGCCGCTGTTCGTGCCCGAGGAGCAGTGGGGCCCGCGGTCGTGGGGCGTCAACCACCCGCTCTACGTGCAGGCCCAGATCGAGCACGGCCTCGAGGAGGCCGGCTACGGCTACTGGGGCTTCTCGCCCTCCAACAACCCGGCCGGCGGCTACCGCGAGTACGGCGTCGACATGCTCGGCCTCGACGGGGCCGGCTACACCTCCGACCAGGAGCGGACCGACTGGGACCAGCCGTGGGAGGAGTGCGGTCGGGTCGGTGAGGCGGCGCCCACCGCCGCCGACTACGGCGACGGCGTCGTCACCCCGCACGCGTCGTTCCTCGCGCTGCGCTACGCACCCCAGGCGGCGCTGACGAACCTGGCGAAGCTGCGCGAGGACTTCGACGCCTACGGCCCCGGCGGCTTCTACGACGCCATCGCGGTCGGCAGCGGCCAGGTCTCGAAGCGCTACCTCTCGCTCGACCAGGGCATGGTCATGGCCGCCCTGGGCAACGCGCTGGCCGACGACGACATGCGGCGCTACGTCACCCCCGGTGGACTCACCGAGAAGGTCAAGCCGCTGATGGCGCAGGAGGTCTTCTCGGCCAGCGGGCGCGAGGCTCCGTGAGTCGTCCCAACATCCTGCTCGTCGTGGCAGACGACCACGCCGCCAACGCGGTCGGCTGCTACGGCGGGCCGCACGCCGTCACTCCGCGGATCGACACGCTCGCGGAGGACGGCATGCGGTTCACCGCGTGCGGATGCACCAACTCGCTGTGCGCGCCCAGCCGGGCCACCATCCTCACCGGCACCTACAACCACGTGAACGGCGTGACCACGCTGTCCACCGAGTTCGACGCGCGGCAGCCGGCGTTCCCGGGACTGCTCCGGGACGCCGGCTACCGCACCGCCCTGATCGGCAAGTGGCACCTGGGCCATGGTGGGGTGCACGACCCCCAGGGCTTCGACCACTGGGAGGTGCTGCCCGACCAGGGCGACTACCACGACCCGACGTTCCTCAGCCATGGACGGCGGCTCGCACGTCCGGCCCGGCTACGCCACCGACCTCATCACCGACCTGTCGCTGGACTGGCTGCGGTCGGTCGAGGACACCGGCGACCCCTGGTGCCTGCTCGTGCAGCACAAGGCGCCCCACCGGCCGTGGGAGCCGGCGCCCCGGCACGCGGACCTCACCTTCGACTCGACCGGCGCCGAGCCGGAGACGTTCTTCGACGACTACAGCCACCGCGCCGACGCCGCCCGCGAGGCCCGGATGCGGGTCGGTCGCGACCTGAACCGCGAGGACCTGAAGGCCGACCCGCCCGACGACGTGGCCGCCGACGGACCCCGCGGCGTACGCGCGCTGGGCACTGGACCGCTACCTCACCGACTACCTGCGCTGCGTGGTCGCGGTCGACGAAGAGGTCGGCCGGCTGCTCGACCACCTCGAGGCGACCGGGCAGGCCGACGACACGGTCGTCGTCTACACCAGCGACCAGGGCTTCTTCCTCGGCGAGCACGGCTGGTACGACAAGCGCTTCATGTACGCCGAGTCGCTCCAGATGCCGCTGCTGGTCCGCCATCCGCAGCGGGTGGCGCCCGGTGCCACCAGCGACGCGCTCGTGCTGAACGTCGACCTCGCCCAGACGATCCTCGACGTCGCCGGGGTGCCGGCGCCGGAGCGGATGCAGGGACGCTCGATGGTGCCGTTGCTCGACGGCGCCGACCCGGCGGCGATCGACTGGCGCGAGAGCGCCTACTACCGGTACTGGGAGCACCTCGACGGCAGCCACCGGGTCGCCGCCCACCGCGGCGTCCGCACCCGCGACCGCAAGCTGGTCCACTACTACGGATCCGGCTGCGGCCAGCCGGGAGCCTCCGACGAGCAGACCGCGGAGCAGTGGGAGCTGTTCGACCTCGAGCGCGACCCCCGCGAGCTGCACAGCGTCCACGACGACCCGGCGTACGCCGACGACCTGGCGCGCCTGCGCGCCGAGCTCGACCGGCTCGCCACCGACCTCGGGGACACCGTTCCCGGGACCCCGACCTCCCACCAGCAGACGACGACGAAGGAGAGCACGTGACCACCGACGCACGGACCGACTGGGAGAACCGGATCGGCATCAGGAGCGGCAGCGCGACCGCCTTCGAGGGGTCCGCGCCGCGACTGGACCCGCCGACCTGGCTGACCGCCGACGCCGGAGCCGCCCAGGTGACGCTCACCTGGGACCGGGTGCCGGGCGCGATCGGCTACCAGGTGCAGGTCGCCGACAGCGCCGACGGACCGTGGGCCGCGCTCGACCACGCGCGGCCGTGACGTGACCTCGGTGCCGCACCCGCCGTACGTCGACACGACCGGGACGCCCGGGCAGGAGCGGTGGTACGCCGTGTCGTCGCTGTCCGACGTGCACGTCGAGGGTCCGCACTCCGACGTCGTATCGGCCACCCCGACCACGTCGGTGGCCGGCCGGGTGGCGGTGACGGTCGACGCCGGCGCGGACGCCGGGCCGCTGCCGCGGCCGTGGCGGCCGATGATCGGCAGCGAGCACCTGTCGCACGCGCTGTCGACCGACGAGACCGGCGGTCGGGTGGTCGGCGAGGAGCTGTCCGCCGCGCTGTCGGCCGCGCACACCGAGCTCGGGGTGAGCCACGTCCGGGCTCACGGGATCCTCTGCGACGACCTGCGGGTCTACCGCGAGGAGGACGGAGACCCGGTCCACGACTTCTCCGGGGTGGACCGGGTCTACGACCACGTTCGCCGGCTGGGCCTGTACCCGGTCGTCGAGCTGTCGTTCATGCCCCACGACCTGGCCAGCGACCCGTCCAAGACGGTGTTCGGCTACGACGCGATCGTCTCCCCGCCCAAGGACTGGGACCGCTGGTACGACCTGATCCGCGACCTCACCGCCCACCTCGTCGAACGCTATGGCGACGAGGTCGTCGAGCAGTGGTCGTTCGAGGTGTGGAACGAGGCCAACCTGGAGGTCTTCTGGTCCGGCACTCCCGAGGAGTACCTCAAGCTGTACGACGTGACCGCCGCTGCGGTGCGCGACGTCGACTCCCGGCTCGTGGTGGGCGGCCCGTCGTCCGCGGCCGCCGGCTGGTGCGAGGAGCTGCTGGCCCACACCGGTCGTTCCGGCGCCCCCGTCGACTTCCTCTCGACCCACACCTACGGCGCCCCGCCGCTCGACTTCCGGCCGATGCTGGAGCGGCACGGCCGGGAGGGGACCCCGATCTGGTGGACCGAGTGGGGCGTGACCCCCACCCACTTCAACGAGGTCAGCGACGCGGTGTTCGCCGGCGTCTTCCTGGCCCGCGGCATGCTCTCGTCGATGGGCCGGATCGAGGCGCTGTCCTACTGGGTGGTCTCCGACCACTTCGAGGAGCTCGGCCGTCCGCCGGAGCTGCTGCACGGCGGCTTCGGGCTGCGGACCGTGGGCGAGCTGCGCAAGCCGCGCTGGTGGGCGCTCGCGATGCTGGAGCGGCTGGGCGACACCCGGCTGCCGGTCGGGTACGCCGGCGACGGCGGCGGCTCGCTGGTCGAGGCGGTCGCCGCCCGGGCCGACGACGGCACCCACGCGGTCGCGCTCTGGAACCTCACCCTCGACCAGAACAAGGCGGCCGGCTCGGACGCGCTCGCCCGCGAGGTCGACGTCGAGCTGACCGGGCTCGCCCCGGGTGCGGCGTACGTCCTCTCCCACGAGCGCGTGGACGAGGACCACTCCAACGTGGCCGCGACCTGGCGCCGGCTCCGCGACGAGGGCCAGGCGTGGCCGAGCGAGGAGCAGTGGGAGGCACTGCGCGAGGCGGACCGGCTCGACGAGCTCGAGCCGGCGACCACGGTCACCGCCGGCGACGACGGTGTCGTGCGACTCGACCACCACCCTGCCGATGCCGTCGATGAGCCTGCTGACGCTGACGCCCGCCTGACCCGGAGCGACGAGACGACGAAGGGCCCCGGCGCTGCCGGGGCCCTTCGTCTCGACTGGGGTGAGTAACGGGACTTGAACCCGCGACATCCGCCACCACAAGGCGGCGCTCTACCAGCTGAGCTATACCCACCAGGTCGGTCCCGGCGTACCGGGAACCGCACAGGAGTGTAGCCCAGGGAGCCGGGATTTCCGCATCGGGCTCGGCGTCTGTCGCCGAGGCCGGTGAGCGCGCCGCCGTGGCGGCGGGCGATGGCACGGGCGGCGTCGGAGTCGGGGCCGGGGGAGGGGACGAAGACCGCCTCGCGGTAGTAGCGCAGCTCCTCGATGCTCTCCTGGATGTCGGCGAGTGCCCGGTGGTTGCCGCGCTTGGCGGGCGACTGGTAGTAGGCCCGCGGGAACCAGCGTCGGGACAGCTCCTTGATCGAGGAGACGTCGACGATCCGGTAGTGCAGGAACTGCTCGAGGCCGGGCATGTCGCGGCTGATGAACGCCCGGTCGGTGGCCACCGAGTTGCCGGCGAGCGGCGGACGGCCCTGGGGGTCGCACTGGGACTTGAGGTAGGTGAGCACCTGCTCCTCGGCCTCCGCGAGCGTGATGCCGGACTCCAGCTCCGCGAGCAGGCCGGACTTCTCGTGCATGTTCCGGACGAAGTCGCCCATCTGCTCCAGCGCCTCGGCGGGCGGCCTGCACGATCAGGTCGATCCCCTCGCCCAGGACGTTGAGGTCGAAGTCGGTCACGAGCGCGGCGACCTCGATGAGCGCGTCGGCCCTCAGGTCGAGACCCGTCATCTCGCAGTCGATCCACACCAGTCGTTCGTTCACGAGTCGCCACCCTACTGTCCGTCGCCGGCTCAGGCTCTCCTCAGATCCGTCAGGCTCTCCTCAGCCGGGGGACCTACGGTCACGAACGTGAAGGACTGGGTGGGTCTGGTCGCCCGGCTGGTGACCGGCGGGGTGTGGATCGTGGCGGGGGCGCTGAAGTTCCCCGACCCCGCCGCCAGCGTGCGCGCCGTCCGCGCCTACGACCTGCTCCCGGAGGCGGTCGTCCCGACGGTCGGCCACCTGCTGCCGGTCGTCGAGGTCGTGATCGGCGCCGCGCTCGTGGTGGGGCTGCTGACCCGCCCGGTGGCCGCGGCGTCCGCGCTGCTGTTCGTGGCGTTCGTCGTGGGCATCGCCTCGGCGTGGGCCCGCGGGCTGAGCATCGACTGCGGCTGCTTCGGCGGCGGTGGCTTCGACGCGGACGCGACCGAGCAGTACCCGTGGGAGATCGCCCGCGACGTGGGGCTGCTGGCGCTGTCGCTGTGGCTCGTCGTACGTCCGTCGTCCCGGTTCTCGCTCGACCATGCGCTGTTCGGAGATCGGAAGAGAGGAACCTGATGAGCATCACCTCCACCCACTCGGGCCGTACGACGAAGGCCGCGATCGTCGCCGCCGTGCTGGTCGTCCTCGTCGTGGTCGGCTACCTCGTGCTGAGCAGTCGTGACACCACCGGCACCGCCGGCGCGACCCCGTCGGGGATGACCGACGGCTACGCCGTCACCGTCGGCGACGACGCCGCGCCGAGGACCCTCACCTTCTACGAGGACCCGCAGTGCCCGGTGTGCGCCGCCTTCGAGGCGGAGGTGGCCGACGAGGTGGCGGCCGCCGTCGAGGCCGGCGAGGTGCAGGTGGAGTACCGGATCGTGTCCTTCCTCGACCAGGCGTCGGAGAACGACTACTCCTCCCGGGCCGCCAACGCACTGATGGTCGTCCAGGACGCCGCCGGGTCGGAGGCGTTCGCCGAGCTGCACCGCATCCTCTACGAGAACCAGCCGGCCGAGGGCACCGCCGGGCCCGAGGACGAGCAGCTGGTCGCATGGGCCGTGGAGGCCGGCGCCGACGAGGCGGACGTGCGGGACGGCATCGAGTCCGGCGTGTTCGACCAGTTCGTCGCCAACGCCACCGACCAGATGTCGCGGGACGGCGTCAACGGGACCCCGACGGTCCTCGTCGACGGCGAACAGGTCCAGGGCGACCCGGCCGCCGCGCTCGCTGCGGTCCGCGAGGTCGTGGGATGACACACTGCCGCAGGTGAACCTCGACACCTTCATCGCCGGTCTGCCCAAGGCGGAGCTGCACGTCCACCACGTCGGATCGGTCTCGCCGCGGATCGTGTCCGAGCTCGCCGAGCGCCACCCCGGGGTGGTCCCGGCCGATCCGGACGAGCTGCGGGCGTTCTTCGAGTTCCGCGACTTCGCCCACTTCGTCGACGTCTACCTCGCCGTGGTCGACCTGATCCGGACCCCCGAGGACGTCCGGATGCTGACCTACGAGATCGCCCGCGAGATGGCCGACCAGACGCTGCGCTACGCCGAGCTCACCTGCACGCCGTACACCTCGGTGATCCGTGGTGTACCGATCGAGGCCTACACCGAGGCGATCGAGGACGCCCGGGTCGCGGCCGAGCGCGACTTCGGGCTGGTGCTGCGCTGGATCTACGACATCCCGGGGGAGTCGGGGCTGCCCGCCGCCGACGCGACGCTCGACTACGCCCTCCACCACGCGCCGGACGCGCTGGTCGGGTTCGGCCTCGGCGGTCCCGAGGTCGGCGTCCCGCGGCCCCAGTTCAAGCCGCACTTCGACGCCGCCCGCGCCGCCGGCCTCCACAGCGTCCCGCACGCCGGCGAGACGACCGGCCCGCAGACGGTCTGGGACGCCGTCAAGCTGCTCGGCGCCGAGCGGATCGGACACGGCACCAGCGCCGCCGGCGACCCCGAGCTGCTGGCCCACCTCGCGCGGCACGCCATCCCGCTGGAGGTGTGCCCCACCTCCAACATCGCCACCCGGGCGGTCGAGACGATGGACCTCCACCCGCTGCGGACCTTCGTCGAGGCGGGCGTGCCGATCACCATCGGCTCCGACGACCCGCCGATGTTCGGCACCACGCTCAACCAGGAGTACGCCGTCGCGGCCGAGCTGCTCGACCTCGACGAGTCGGGGCTGGTCGGGCTCGTGCGGGCCGCGGTCGCGGCGTCGTACGCCCCGGAGCACGTGAAGACGGCGCTGCTCGCCGAGGTCGCGGCGTACACCGCCTGATCCGGGCGGGCACGTCAAAGGCCCCGCAAACTCATACTTTGCGGGGCCACCACATGTCTATCCCGGGTACGCGCCGCGCCCGCCGCATTTGGCGGGTGTGTCGGCGTTGTGTACCCGGGTGACGTAGTTTTCTGCCATGTCCCCTGTGCGCGTCGCGATCGCGAACGACTACGAGATCGTCATTGCCGGAGTCGTCGGCCTCCTCGCGCCCTTCGAGGACCGGGTCCAGATCGTCGAGCTCGCCGCCAACAAGCCGATCGCGAGCGATGTCGACGTCGTCCTCTACGACACCTTCGGCCAGGTCCAGGGCGACGGCTACGACCTCGGGGACCTGCTCGAGAACGCCGACGCCAAGGTCGTCGTGTTCACCTGGAACCTGCAGCCCGACCTGATCGAGCGGGCCCTGGCCCACGGCGCCCGGGGCTACCTCTCCAAGGGGTTGAGCGGCGAGGAGATCGTCGAGGCGCTCGAGGCCATCCACCGGGGCGAGGTCGTGACCGTGCCACGGCCGGTCGACGAGGAGGCCCTCGCGGGCAACTGGCCGGGGCGGGAGTTCGGGCTGACCCAGCGCGAGTCCGAGGTGCTCGCGCTCATCACCCAGGGCCTCACCAACCAGGAGATCGCCGACCGCGCCTACATCTCCATCAACTCGGTGAAGACGTACGTCCGCACCGCCTACCGCAAGATCGGCGTCACGCGCCGGTCGCAGGCGGTCAGCTGGGGCATTCAGCACGGGTTCCAACCCGACCACAGCCGCGTCTTCACCCGCGCCTGACGGCCCGCCCGGGCGGCCGGGATCCGTGGAGTGGTCCCGACATGCCCTAGGTTCGATGCGTGTTCAACCCTGACTCCCGTGTCCGCGCCACCGTGGTCGACGACCACGCCATCGACTTGGCGGGTGTCACCGCGGTCCTCGGTCGGTTCGCCGACCGGGTCAGCCTGGTCGACGCCCGACGAGGACGACGTCGACGTCGTGCTCTACGGCGTCCGCGAGCACCACGCCGGCCACGACGTCGAGCTGCACAGCCTGTTGCGCAGCTCGGACGCGACGGTCATCGTGCTGGGCTGGGGCGCCGACGGGCCGCAGCTCGACTGGGCGCTCGCCTGCGGTGCCCACGGGCGGCTGTCGAAGACCCTGGGCGGGTCGGAGCTGGTCGCGGGTCTGGAGCGGATCAACCGCGACCGCGACCGGGCCCGGAGGCTTCCCCAGGACCTGGACTGCCACCCCGCGCGGCGGGTGACCGGCCTGACGCCGCGCGAGCTGGAGGTGCTGACGCTGATCACCCAGGGGTTGACGAACCAGGAGATCGCGGACCTCGCCTACCTCTCGATCAACTCGGTCAAGACCTACGTGCGCTCGGCCTATCGCAAGATCGGCGTCACACGCCGGTCACAGGCGGTCAGCTGGGCCATGCGCGCGGGTATCGCGCACGCGCCGGCTCCCGAGCCGGAGCCCGCCTTCTGACGTGGTGCGGGCCCGGACGGTCCCCACCGCTCCCGATCGGGAGCGGCGGGGAGCCGCGAGGTGTCACGGCGTGGTGGAGAGACCACCCTGCCGGACGCGGCCCCGGTGAGACATCACCTGGACCTACGCGCCCGGTCCGGAGCTCCGGGCGGCACCAGGAGCTCGTGCTCGACCTCCGGCGCAGCGCCACGGTAGGTCAATATCCGGCGCCCCGCGGCCGATTCGGACGGAAATCGGACCGAAGTATCTACGTGGGGGGCAGCCGCACGGCGGGATCGACCGTGCGCAACGTGTCGGGCTCGAACCCGTTCCGCATTCCCCAGAGCACCGCCTGCGTCCGCCGGTTGACCCCGATCTTGCGGTAGGCGGACCGGATGTAGGTCTTCACCGAGTTGATGCTCAGATAGGCACGGTCGGCGATCTCCTGGTTGCTCAGCCCCTGCGTGATCAGTGCCAGGATCTCGGCCTCGCGCGGAGACAGCCCCGCGGCACGACCGGGCCAGTCACCCGCCCCGTCGACGCTCGTCTCGTTGTCACCGGCGAGGACGACGACCTCGCCGTTCATGATCCGCTCGAGGGCGGCCACGATCTCCGGGCCGGTCAGCACCTTGGACAGGTAGCCCCGTGCACCTCCCGCGATGGCCCGCTCGATCAGCTCCGGCTGGACGTTCCAGCTGTAGATGACGACCTTGGCCCCGCTGTCGCGGACCAAGTCCTCGAGGTCGATGCCATCGCCCTGGATCTGGCCGAACGTGTCGTAGAGGACGATGTCCACGTCGGTGATGACGGGCAACGAGGCCCCGGTCTCGACCACGTCGATGCGCTCGTCCGCGAGGAACGCGGCGACCCCTGCGATCACCACGGCGTAGTCATCGACGATGGCCAACCGGATCGGACGTCTCATCGGACCTCCATGCTCCGACTGTAGTCCCGCCCACGCATGGTGCTGGCGCCCCCGACAGGATTCGAACCTGTGACCCGCGGATTAGAAGGCCGCTGCTCTATCCAGCTGAGCTACGGGGGCAGGGGGTCGCCTTGTTGGTCGACAGAACCCTCGGTACAACACCAGTGTGGTTCAGTCGGCCGAGTTCGGCGACCCGGAGCGGATTATGCCTTGCTGTGGCGTACGGGTAGCGGCGCGGTGGATCCCGCAGTTGCCTCCCGCTCAGCCTGGAGTGTCCTCTTCGACATCGTGCAGTACGCGGAGCAGGACCTTCTCAACCTCGCCGGGCGGGATCTGCGGTGCGCGAGATGTGGAGCGTGCGGAGAGAGCCCGTTCGACACCGGCGAGGGAGGCATCTCGTTCGAGGGCCCAGCGCGCCGCGACCGTCTTGGACGTGTGCTCTCCGGTCAGCTCGAATCTCCACATACGGCAAGCCGTCAGGACCATGTGGACCGCGTTCTTGTCGTCGTCGATCAGTTCGAGCCAGGTTCTAAGCCAGCCCACTCCATTGGCGCGCACGCGGTCGCGCGGCACCTCGCGAATGACCCGAGACGGCTCTGGCCCCAGGAGCGAGCGGCCGTTCGCTCGAGCCTCGGACAGTTCAGGCCATAGGTCCGGTACACAGTCGGCGCGACCTTCGACCTCCAACTCCTCGCCTGTATCTGGCCACCGCCCGACCAGGAGCTCCCGACCGGGGCAATCAGCAGGCAATTCGGCAGTCCGTCGGGTCACGACCAAGAGATCGACCCCACCTGCCGGTCCGAGGTCGGCTGCGCGAACGGCCTCGAGCAGCGCATCGGTCTCGCTTGGCTCAAGGGCACGCTCCACAACAAGGAGCAGGTCGAGGTCACTGCTCCCCGGTCGGAAGTCGTCCATGGTCAGCGATCCGTGGAGGATCGCTGATACCAGACTTGTCTGCAGGATTTCGGCGCACGAGTCAGCCAGCCGCTTCACGGCGGCAACGGCCTCCCCCTCGACGCTGCTCACATGTGCCTCCCTGTCATTCAGCGGCGCGCCCCGAAACGGACCCTCGTGGCCGATGAGCGGACCGCCCGGTCGGACTCACTCTTGGGGGCCGTCTCCCGTTCGAGCCAAGCGCTCGCGACTCAGATACCGAACCGGCTTGCCGAGCGACTCCGCGTAGGCAATCTCCCGTCGGGTTGACTCACCTACGTAGCCGCCCGGATCCACGATGTACACCTCGTCAGCCATGCGAATCTTTTGGAAGTGCACGCCGCCGAGCCGCCCCTTCAGGTCCGAGCTGTCGGCTGTCCAGTCGTAGTCCGGCAGATCGGGGAGGCTGAACATTCCGAGGCTGATCACGACGCAACCTTCCATCGTGAGCCGCTGGTTGACCTCCGCGAACTCAGCCTCAAACTTGGTCGAGCCGCAGAGCGTGATGACCTTCGCCTCACCCTCGGCCGACTGCGGCGCCTGCTGGTCCTCCATGAGGTTCATGATCGGTGAACGGCAGGACGAGTCTCTCGCCGCCCCCTGGACGTCCGCTCATGTATGCCGGTGATGGTTCGCAGTGCTACCGACATCCTCCGGGCCTACAAGGTTGGCCACGGTTCCTTCTTATATAAGGATACGTCTTTAACCTTGTGTAAGGTTGGGTGTATGGCCAAGCAACCAAGCGTGTCCAACGGGAGGTACGGGGCGGTCTCCTATGAGGAACGCCCATGGAAGGTCGAGGACGCGGACGACGGCTTCCCGATGTCGCGGCGCGCTCAACTCAAGGCCCGTGGTCCCTACTTGGCTGCGATCAGCCAGGACATTGCTGAATGCGCCTTTCGGCTCCCGCCGGAGGTTGAGGCCGAGGCATCCGATGCCCTCGTGGAAGTCGCTAGGTTCGACGCTGAGCTGTCGTCCATGCCGGGGGAGCTTGGCGGTGAGTTCGCCCCGCTCGCGGCTGTGCTGCTGCGCACGGAATCGGCATCCTCGTCTCAGATCGAGAACGTGACAGCAAGCGCGCAAGCCCTCGCACTGGCTTCGATCCACGAAAGGACCGGACCGAATGCGCGCATGGTGGCGGCCAACGTCATGGCGATGCAACGCGCGATCCAGATGGCAGACGACCTCAGCGAGGACACAATCCTGGCCGCGCACGAGGCCCTCATGGACGGGCATGAGTACGCCCGACCAGGCAGATACCGGGAAGGGCAGGTGTGGATTGGCAGTGCTGCCCCGACGCCTCACACGGCATCCTTTGTGCCACCGCATGCTGACCGGGTGGGGTCCGCAATGGCCGACCTGATCAGTTTCTGCCACCGCACCGACATGCCCGTGCTCGTGCACGCCGCGATCGCGCACGCACAGTTCGAGACGATCCACCCGTTCGCTGACGGGAACGGACGTACCGGCCGCGCCCTCGTTCACGCCTTGCTCAAGCGTGGCCGAGCCACCACGCGCCTCACGGTGCCGGTCTCGGCCGGTCTGCTCGTCGACACAGAGTCCTACTTCGATGCGCTTACGGCCTACCGTCAGGGAGATGCTGCGCCGATTGTCGAGCGGTTCAGCCACGCTGCGTTCGCCGCTGTCAGCAACGGACGCACACTGGACAGCGACCTCGCAGACATCTACGCAGAATGGGAACACGCCATTCACGCTCGCCGAGATGCTGCAGTCTGGCGGGTGCTGCCGCTGCTGGTTAGCCAGCCCGCAGTAACGATCCGATTCATTCAGAACTCGACGGCCGTCTCCCAACCGGCCGCTCAGAACGCGGTTGACCAACTAGTCACTGCGGGAGTACTCGCCCCAGCCAGCGAAAACCGCCGCAATCGGGTTTGGGTCGCCACCGACGTGATTGCCGCTCTGGATGCCTTCGCGGCGCGGACCGGGCGTCGCGGTTGAAGCGGACCACCACTCCACGATGATCTTCTTCTGCTTCGTCTTGATCCTCATGATGCTCTTGGTGATCTTCGTCGTCGTTCTCCCACGTCAGCAAAGCGTGCCGGTCCGTTCAACGCCCGGACATGCCTGCGGCTCAGCGTCTGCGCCGCTACTCGAAGGATGCTTTCCCGAGTGGCCCGACCGCTTCGGGGTCGAGGACGCCACGTGGGCGGTCGTTCAACTGAGCGTGGACTGAGGCAGCAGGCGGTCCGCGCCGCATCGCTGCCAGTCCAGCGACGGCGCCGACCGGGCCACGTGGCAGTAGCCCGTTCGGGTCTGTTCGGCCGGGCAGGCGAGTGTTAACTTCGCCGGACCAGCGTCGGGGGGCGCGGGGCCGGCTGACGGAGTTCGCTGGGGCCTCAAGGGGGAATAGATGTCTGCTGTCTGTCGGCGCCGGCCAGGATGGATCATCGCAGCGGTGCTGCTCGTCGTGGGCTCGGGTGTTCCTCTCGTGGCTCTCGCTCCACCGGCGGCGGCCGCCGAGGGAGGGCTGGTGGCCAGCCCGACTGCTCCGCACATCGTCAAGGAGCAGGTGGAGCTCTCCGGTTCCCTGCCGCCAGCGGCGTCCCGTCCGGTCGCCCTGCAGCGCCGCAGCGGCAAGAATTGGTCCGTCGTGGAGCGGACCCGGTCCGATGGGACCGGGAGCTTCTCCTTCGAGGTATCCGCTCCCACCCGCGCCGACAGCCAGGTGAGCTACAAGGTCACGGCCGACGCCTTCCAGATCGGCAGCGTCTCCTACCCCGCGACGGAGACCCCCGTCGTCGTCCTCTCGACCGTGCAGCAGCAGGGTCTGCTGGACGCCCCGGCCGAGGTCGCGGTCGGCAACGACATCGCCTTCAGTGCGGCCTTCACCCCGCCGCGTCCCGGACGCCCGGTGCGGCTGCAACGACGCGACGGCGGCTCATGGGTCCCGCTGCCCGGCACCGTGACCCAGGACCTGGACGGCACCGCGGCCATGACCCTGCCCACCACCCAGACTGGCACCTGGACCTACCGCGCGGTCGCCCGCAAGTACAACGGTGCCCCGCAGGTGGTGACGCCGGCCCGGTCGGTGAGCGTGGTGTCCGCGCAGGACACCACCCCGCCCGCCGTGCCGACCGCCCTGGTGGTGACCCCCGGTGACGGACAGGTGTCGCTGGACTGGGACGCGGTGCTCGCCACCGACCACGGCGGCTTCCACGTGTACGTCGCCGACGCGGCCGACGCGCCGGGCGGCTCGTGGACCCGGCTGAACGGTTCGGCCGTGAGCGAGAGCAGCTTCGTCGCCACCGGCCTGTCCAACGGCACGACGTACTGGTTCGCGGTCACCAGCGTGGACCAGCTGGGCAATGAGTCGGCTCGTTCCACGCCCGAGTCCGGCACCCCCGTCGACGCCACGGCACCGCCAGTCCCCACCGGCCTGGGGGCGACACCCTCCGACGCCAGCGTCGACCTGTCATGGGACGCAGTGACCGATCCGGACCTCGCCGGCTACGCGGTCTACCGCAGCGACTCCGGCGACGGCTCGTGGACGAAGCTGTCGACCGACCCGGTGATCAGGGACGGCGTACACCGACGAGACGGCGAGCAACGGCACCGAGTACTGGTATGCGGTCGCGAGTGTCGACCAGGCGGGCAACGAGTCCGCGCGGTCGGCACCGGTGTCGGCGACCCCGGTGGACGGCACCGCGCCCGCCACGCCCTCGGGGTTGCAGGCGAGCGCCGGTGACGGCGAGGTGGCGCTGTCGTGGGACGCGGTCGCCGACTCCGACCTCGTGGGTTTCCGGGTGTATCGGGGCCCGGCGAGTGGCGGTCCCTGGACCGAGCTGTCGACCGACCCGGTGATCGGGACGGCGTACACCGACGAGACGGCGAGCAACGGCACCGAGTACTGGTACGCGGTCGCGAGTGTCGACCAGGCGGGCAACGAGTCCGCGCGGTCGGCGCCGGTGTCGGCGACCCCGGTGGACGGCACCGCGCCCGCCACGCCCTCGGGGTTGCAGGCGAGCGCCGGTGACGGCGAGGTGGCGCTGTCGTGGGACGCGGTCGCCGACTCCGACCTCGCGGGTTTCCGGGTGTATCGGGGCCTGGCGAGTGACGGTCCCTGGACCGAGCTGTCGACCGACCCGGTGATCGGGACGGCGTACGCCGACGAGACGGCGAGCAACGGCACCGAGTACTGGTACGCGGTCGCGAGTGTCGACCAGGCGGGCAACGAGTCCGCGCGGTCGGCGCCGGTGTCGGCGACCCCGGTCGACCGCACGCCGCCACCGGTGCCGCAGGGGGTGACCGGCTCCGCCGGCGAGGGGAGCGCCACGGTGCGCTGGAGCGCCGTCACCGCCTCGGACCTGGCCGGTTATCACGTCTACCAGTACTCCTTCGCGCAGGGCACCTGGCTCCGGGTGACGGACGCACCCACGACGGCGACCGAGCACACCGTCACCGGGCTGCCCAACGACGTGACGGCGTACTTCGCGGTCCGCAGCATCGACTCCTCCGGCAACGAGTCCGGTTGGTCCAACAGCGTCATGGTCACGCCCAGAGACCAGACGCCGCCTCCGGTGCCGGGGGACCCGACGGCGACCGCCTCGCGCGGGCACCGTGGTGCTCACCTGGCCGGCGGTCGAGGCGAGCGACCTCGCGAGCTACCGGGTGTGGCGCAGCGCCGACTCCGGGGCGACCTGGACGCAGCTGGCCACGGTGTCCGCGGCCAGCCCGCGGTCGTGGACCGACAGCGGCCTCCGCAACGGCATCGAGCAGGTGTACGCCGTCTCCGCGGTCGACGCCCGCGGCAACGACTCGGGCCGCAGCACCAGCGCCGCGGCCACCCCGACGGGCGCCGTCCCGGGCGGGGCGTCCTTCAGCGCGGGCCAGGTCCACTCGTGCGAGGTGCGATCCGCCGGCACGCTGTGGTGCTGGGGGAGCAACGGCAATGGTCAGCTCGGCGACGGCACGACGCTGGCCTCGTCCCGGCCGGTCCAGGTCGGGACCCGCGCCGACTGGGCGACCGTCGGCGTCGGCGACTTCCACAGCTGCGCGGTGCGCGTCGAGGGCTCCCTCTGGTGCTGGGGCGCGGGCTTCGCCGGCCAGCTCGGAACCGGCGGCTTCGGTCAGGTGCTGTCGCCGGTCAGGGTGGGCGCCGATGACGGCTGGGTCCAGGTCACCGGCGGCAACACGCACGGCTGCGCGCTGCGCAGCGACACCACGATCCGCTGCTGGGGTGGCAACAACGCAGGTCAGCTGGGCGACGGCACCACCACCGAGCGAGGTCGCCGGTGCCGGTCGCGGGCTACGGCTGGGTGAGCATCGAGGCGGGCAGCTCGAGGACGTGTGCGACCCGGCAGGACGGCTCGGCCTGGTGCTGGGGCAACGCCACCCTCGGCAACGGCGGCACCGGCAACAGCAGTACCCCCGTCCAGGTCGCGGGCACCGGAGCCTGGGATCGCCTGTCCGTCGGCTTCGGCCACACCTGCGGGGTCCGTCCCGACCAGACCTTGTGGTGCTGGGGATGGGACAACGCCGGCCAGCTCGGTGACGGCGTACCCGGTGGGTCGACCGCCGCGACGCCGATCCAGGTCGGGACCGGGTCGGACTGGCAGGCGGTCGCTGCCGGAGAGAACCACGTCTGCGCCACCCGCGGCACCGGGACGCTGTGGTGCTGGGGATGGAACTCCGGCGGCCAGGCCGGCGCGCCGGACGACCTCCTGCAGGTCGATGCGCCCAGCCAGGTCGGCAGTGCCACCGGGTGGACCGAGGTCTCTGCCGGCGGCCAGCACACCTGCGGCCGGCAGGCCGGCACGCTGCGGTGCTTCGGCGACTTCGGCTCCGGGCTCCTCGGCGACGGCCGGTCGAAGTTCCTCGTCTCTCCCGTGGTCCTCGACGCCGATCCCCAGGGGCTGACCGCGGTCACGCTCGGTGGCCTCCACAGCTGTGGGCTCAAGGACGGCAGCGCGTGGTGCTGGGGTGACAACTGGTCGGGCGCGTTCGGCGACGGTCAGAACCGGCGCGATCGCCACACTCCCGCGCCCGGACCCGCCGGCACCGACTGGATGGCACTCGCGGCGGGGTACAACCACACCTGCGGGCTGCGCTCCGACAGCACCCTGTGGTGCTGGGGTGATCGGGGCGAAGGAGTCCTCGGTGACGGAACCAACCGACACAGTGCCACGCCGGTGGCGGTCGCCCCGGACCAGCGGTGGTCATCGGTGTCGACGTCATCGGCGCACGTCTGCGCGATCCGCGCCGACTCGACGCTGTGGTGCTGGGGTAGCAACCTCTACGGTGGGCTCGGCGACGGCACCACGACGGCGCGAGCCGTCCCGACCCAGGTCGGAGACCAGGCCGACTGGGTCTCGGTCGACGCCGGCATGTATCGCACCTGCGGCATCCGGTCGGACGGGTCGCTGTGGTGCTGGGGCGGCTCCAGCAGTGCGCCGCACGTGCCGACGCAGGTCGGCACGGCGACGAGCTGGACCTCGGTCTCGACCGCTTCCGGTCACGCGTGTGGCACCCGGTCGGACGGCACCGCCTGGTGCTGGGGGAGCAACTGGTCGGGCGAGCTCGGCAACGGCACCCTGACGGCGAGCGCGGAGCCGGTGCAGGTCGGCTCGGGGAGCGACTGGACCGAGGTCGCTGCCGGCGGGAACGGCGTCAGCTGCGGCGTACGCCAGGACGGTGGCCTGTGGTGCTGGGGCGCGGCCAACCGGGCCGGCCTCGGCGACGGGACCCCGGTCGGCAGCGATGCCGTCACCCGCCTGACACCGGTGAGGATCGGCACCGGGCAGTACACCGGGGTCGACCTCAACCCGCGGGCCGGCTGTGCGACCCGGGTGGACGGCTCCACCGTGTGCTGGGGCGAGAACTTCCACGGCGAGCTCGGCCAGGCCTGGCGCGACCCGATGCCGTCCGCCGTCCTCGAGTGATCGCGAGTGATCGCCGCCGCGACCGGGGAAGCCGGCCACCGACCGTTCAGCACCTCACCAGCCGTATTCGCGGTCGATCTCACGCCAGTAGTCCTGCGTCATGGCACGCACATCCTTGTGACCAAGCCGCAATCCGTCCGGAAGGTCGCGCCGGCACTGCGCTCCGCGGCAGTCCTTGAAGTCCAACAGCACACGGCGCAGCTCCCGGCGGACCGATCGTTATGCGCACTCCGATGGGGAGTCTCTGCGCGCTGTGCTGTGGACGTGCGCCCAGACCTACCTCGAGTAGCGCCCTGGGCACTGCCGCACCGAACCTGTCTCTGCCCTCCGTTGCTGCCTCCAGGCCACAGAACGTAGCCCGCCGTGGGCGGACCGGCTCGCGGCAGACGAGTGTTTCGAGGTGCCGCACTCGCTCGCCTACCCTTCACGGCATGTGGAATCGAGCCAGTGTCGGGAACCTCCTCCTGAGCCTCGTCGCGTTTCTGGTGTTCATGGTCGTCCTGTTGGCTGTGCTGGGCTCCGGGGTAGGCGTGGTCGAACTGACGATCTGGCTGATCGCGTTGATCGTCGGCTCGGTACTGATCATCCGGCGGCACCGCATCGCGAAGGCTGACCGTCGGAGGGGGCTCGCCCATCCGTCGGTTTTCCACTGAATGGGACGTCGCTGAACGTACCGATCGGCCGATTCCGGACATCCACCAGCGTGAGCCGACCTCCAACGTGCACGTGCCTGGAGCTCGCTGGACCGGCGCTTTCTCAGCCCGCGATCATGGGGTCTCACTGGTTGGCGGAGACCTCCTTGTAGGCGACCTGACCCTTGGAGAAGTCGTAGCGGACGTCAGTGACTTCATCGGAGAAGGCGACCGCGGTCTTGCCGCTCCACATCGGGATGATCGGCATGTCCTCCAGCGCGATGTCACCGGCCTGCTGGTAGGAGTCGATGCCCTCTTCCAGCGTCGCGGCCTCGTCGCCCTGGACGAGCAGCTTGTCGACCTCGGGGTTGGAGTAGCTCGAGTAGTTCGCGTCACCACCGGTGCCCACGATCGGGCGCAGGTAGTTCTCCGGGGACGGGTAGTCCTGGCCCCAGCCGAGGCGGAACGGACCGGTGAACTCCTCGGCGTCGAGGAGCTCGAGGTACTGGGCCCACTCGGTCGACTCCAGCTTGTAGTCCACGCCCAGGTTCTCCTGGACCTGTCGGGCGGCAGCCTCGACCCAGGCGTCCTCGCCGGCTCCGGCGTTGAAGTAGAACGAGATGGTCTCGCCCGAGAGGTCCACGCCGGCGTCGTCCAGCAGCTGCTGGGCGGCCTCGGGGTCGTAGATGCAGTAGGCGCAGGCGTCGTCACGCGAGCCGGGGATCGGCGGGGTGACGATGTCGGTGGAGGGGTAGGCCAGGCCGTTGAGGACCTGGTCCACGATCAGCTGGCGGTCGATGGACATCGAGATCGCCTGGCGCACCGCCGGGTCGTCGAACGGAGCCTTCGTCGTCGGGTAACCGACGTAGGTCAGGTCCGAGGTCGGCTCCTCGATGATCGCGTCGCCGAGCGTGCCCTTGGCCTCGAGGTAGACCTCGTCCTGCAGGCTGATCACGTCGAGACCACCGTTCTGGAAGTCACGGTAGGCCGCGATCGGGTCGGTGAACATGGCGAACGTGACCGTGTCGGCCTGGGCGGGCTGGTCGCCGGCGTAGTCGGGCCACTTGGTGACGGTGATCGCCTCGTCGTGCTTCCACGGGCCGTCCATCATGTAGGGGCCGGTGCCGATGGGCTCCTCGTTGCACGCCTTGATGTCGTCGAGGCACTCCTGCGCGATGGGCGAGAAGGCCGGGGCGTAGGACATCTGCTGGCCGAACTGCGAGAACGGGCCGTTCAGGGTGACCTCGAAGGTGGTCTCGTCGACGACCTTGAACCCGGACATCTCCTTGCCGTCGCCGGCGCCCTCGATGCGGGACAGGAAGCCGGCCGTGGCCTGGGCGTTCTTCGGGTCCTGGGAGTAGTTCCAGGCGCGGGCGAACGACTCGGCGTCCACCGGCTCGCCGTTCTGGAACTCGCGACCGTCCTTCAGGGTCACCGTCCAGACGGTCTGGTCCTCGTTGGGCTCGATGCTCTCGGCAAGACCGTCGAAGACCAGCTCGCCGGAGTCGGCGTCGGTGGTGACCAGCGGGTCGTTGATCATGTAGAGGATCTTGAAGCACTCGGACTCGTAGCAGTTCGAGGCAGGCGCGAGGTAGGACGGTTCGGTCACCTCCGCGATGTACTCTCCACCGGCCGCGGAGGTCGGGCTGCCGCCACCCGCGTCCGCATCGGAATCGTCATCGTCGCCACCGCCACATCCGGCGAGTGCGATCAGGAGCGCGGTCGTCACGACCACGCCGTGCGCTGTCAATCTGTTCATGATTTTCCCCCTCGAGCTGCCTTCTCCTGCGGCAGCCGTCCACTCCAACGTGCGCCGGGTTCCGTCGGATTGAAAGGTTCGCCCGCCATCGTTGTGCAGTTGTGATCGCCTCCTGCGTGAATACGATCCGGGAAGGCAGTCCCGGGGGGCGTTCGGCCTCCACGGTGGCGTCACCGTCGGGGGGTGTGCGCACTCCGACAGGGACGGCTGTGCGCGCTGTGCTGTTGACGTTCCTTCCAGGACGTCAGCCACCTTCCTTTTCGAGGAGTGCCTTCAGGGTGGCTTCGTCCCTCGTGCTGTCTCGTGCGAACACCCGTGCCAGGAGGGGCGTAGCCAGCCCGGCCGGGCCCGAGACCCGGAAGTGCACCTCGCTGATCAGCAGGGAGGTGGTGGCACCGGTGGCTTCGACGAGGTAGGAGGCTTCGCCGGAAATCGTGCCGGAGGGGATCTCGAAGGAGACGAAGCGGCCGGGCACGTACGCGGTGAAGCGGTTCCTGGACTCGATCTTCATCCCGGCGAAGCGACGCACGAAGACGTGCTCGGTGCCCACCCCTACCGGGCCCGGCGTGATGCGGCGTACTTCGTGGAGCCCGTGCTGCCATCGAGGGGCGTTGGTCTGGTCGGCGACGAAGTCGAAGATCTCGCTCGCTGGGCGTTCGATCTCGATGCGGGTCTGCAGGTCGAGCTTCCTCATGCCCCGTCCTTCCCTCATCGCCAGTGTGGCCGGAGCTCGCGGTGGAGTGAACCCGGACCCTCACTGGAGAGTGTGAAGGGAGTGGTTGCGTTCGAACAGGTGTTCGATTAGACTCGGCCCATGCTCCGCACCGCCGACCCCGTCGACCCGGTCGACACGGCACCGGTCACGCCGACCGAGATGCTGGCGCGGGTGCGGTCGACGCGGGCGGCCGCGATGGCGGCGGAGGCCGGGCTGCTGGTCCTGGCCGCGGAATGGGCCGACGCCCACCCCGATCTCGACCACGACCCGGACGACCCGGACGCCGAGCGCGGCATCCCGGGCTGGTCGTGGGCAGCCGCGGCGCCGTTCGCCGCGGCGTTGGGCCGCTGCACCGCGTCGGGTGAGGCGCTGATCCGCGACGCCCTGGTGCTGCGACACCGGCTGCCCTCGATCTGGGCGCAGGTGGGTGCCGGCGGTCTGGAGGCCTGGCGCGCCCGCCGGATCGCCCAGGCCGTGCTGGACGCGCCCGACGACGTCTGTGCCCACCTCGACGACGAGCTGGCGTCGGTGGCCGCCACCGTCGGTCCCACCACTCTGGGCCGGCTCCTCGACGAAGCCATGCTGCGGCTGCACCCCGAGGAGCGCGAGCAGGCCCAGCTCGAGGCCCTCGACCGGCGCCACGCCACCCTCCACCCCGAGTCCATCAACGACACCGGCGTGGCCGACATGACGCTGCGCGGCGACTGGAAGGACCTCCACGACTTCGACCAGGCACTGTCCCGGGTCGCCGCCGCGGTCGCCACCGCCGACGAGCAGCGCGGCCGGTTCGTGGAGTCCCTCGACGTCCGCCGCGCCCGCGCGGTCGGCGTGCTCGCCGACCCGGCCACCGCCCTCGCGCTCCTGCAGGACCGGCCCGCCCCGAAGCCCTCCAGGCGCACCACCCTGGTCGTCCACCTCTCTCACGGTGTCTCGCCCGGTGCCTCGCTCGGCCTCGACCCGGTGGCGCGCTGCGAGACCCTGGGCCGTGCCGTGCTCGACCAGCAGGTCCGCGACTGGTGCGGGAGGAGCGACACCCACCTGACCGTGCTGCCGGTCATCGACCTCGCCGACCACGTGCAGACCGACGCCTACGAGATCGCTGAGCGGCTCAAGACCCGCACCGGCCTGCTCAACCCCTCCTGCGTCTTCCCCTGGTGCAGCCGCCCCGCCCGCCGCTGCGACCACGACCACCGCGTCCCCCACGACCAGGGCGGCTCGACCTGCGACTGCAACCTCGCCCCGTTGTGCCGACGCCACCACCGCCTCAAGACCCACGCCGGCTGGCGCTACACCACCCTCGAACCCGGCACCCACCTCTGGTCCGACCCCCACGGCCAGCAGTTCCTCCGCGACCCCCGCGGCACCCGTGACGTCACCCCACCCGACCGCCCCGTGACCCACGGCACCGGCTGCCGCGCCGGACCTCCGGAGAACTCGGGAACCTGACGGCGTCCTCGCGCCTCGTAGGTCAAAGGGCCGACACTGGGCGAGGGAGGACGCATGACTGGTACTCCGGACCTGGACGAGCTGTACGACGCGTCGTACCGCCGACTCGTGGTGCAGCTCTACGCGGTCTGCGGCGACCTGTCCGATGCGGAGGACGCCGTGCAGGAAGCGTTCGTGACCGCGCTCCGCAAGCGGAGCGACCTGGCCCGGGTGTCCAACCCGGAGGCCTGGGTGCGGACCGTGGCCCTCAACCAGCTGCGCGGCGGCTGGCGCCACGCGGCGGTGGTACGCCGCTACCAGGGCCGGGTGCCCGGACCCCAGGGTGCCGTGGAGGTCGGGCCCGAGCACGTGGCGATCGTGACCGCCCTCGCCGAGGTCGACGACGAGCAGCGCCACGTCGTGGTCCTCCACTACCTGGCCGACCTCAGCGTCGCCGACATCGCCGCCGAGCTCGGCGTCCCGGAGGGGACCGTGAAATCCCGGCTGTCCCGGGCGAGGACGAGGCTGGCGCACCTGCTGGACGAGCACGAGGAGCCCCGTCATGTCTGACCTGGACCTGTTGCGCCGACTGGGCGACGACCTGGTCCCGCCACCCCTCGACCTGTTGCGTGAGACCGCCCGCAGCCGCGACCGGCGGACGGCCGCTGCGGCGGCGCTGGTCGCGGCAGCGGCCGTGGCGGGCATCGCGGCCGGTGCGCTGCTGCTCGCCCCCGACGAGGCCGGTCGCGAGCCGCAGCCGACCGAGACGCCCACGCAGATCGCTCCGACCTCGCGTCCGCTGACGTACGCCGACGGCGCCACGATCCACTACGGCGACCGGACCGTCGACGCCGGCGGGTCCGGTGGTCGAGCTGGACCTGACCGACTAGGGCGTCGCCTACCGGACCGCCGACGGCCGGATCTGGTTCACCGACGGCTCGTCCGTCGACGAGCTCGGCGAGCTCGGTGAGCCCGGGCCGGCCTACCAGGAGGACATCTGGCCGCTGTTCGTGCACGACGGCTGGTTGGTCTCGGCGCACACCGGGTCGTTGCTGGCCTGGTTCGAGTTCCCCCGTCCCGGGGAGCCGGTCGTCGTCGCCTACGACACCGGCTCGGGTGAGGAGCTGGGCCGCGACGAGGTCACCCTCGGCGACGGCGCCGCTCTGCCGGCGTTGGTCTCCGACGACTACGTCTACTGGTACGACGAGCCGAGCTCGGACCTCACCGGGGCAGAGTCGAGCGTCGTCCGATTCGACCCCGCCACGGGCGAGCAGGCGCCGGCGTCCGACCCGGACGTGCAGGACGACCTCCGCGACGACGGCCCGGAGCGCACCGTGCTGATCGGCGAGGAGGAGGCGGGCGTCGTCCGCGTCACGGACGGCACCGACCGCAACTTCGCCATCGAAGGAGGTCGGGCCATCCCCCTCGGGGCTGGAGACATGGTCGCCACGGACGGCCTGACGGGGCAGCGGTTCGCGTTCGCGGCGCCACCCGACTACCCGCGGCAGGGTGCCGCGTACGTGACCCAGTGGCGCGACGACGACACGATCGTGCTCCTCTCCGCGCTCGACCGTGGGGATGACCTGATCGAGTGCCGGGTGAGCACGGGGACGTGCGAGGTCGTGTTCTCCGGGCCCGGCTCCATCGTCGCCCCGGAGCTGGGCTGAGCCATGACCCGGAGGACCGTGTGGCAGCGAGCGGCCGCCCTGGTCGCGGCCCTGGCGGTGGCGGCGTGCACCGGCCCCGAGCACGCCCCGACCTCCGCGCCCGCTGACCTGGCGACGGCCGAGCGTGTGGTGCGACCGGAGGGTCCGGACGGCGCGCAGGGTGTGGTCACGCTGGCCTTCGCCGGCGACCTGCACTTCCAGCTCCACCTGGCTGCTCTGTTGGGGGACGGCTCACCCGGGCTGGGGCCGATGAGTCGCGTGCTCGGGGACGCGGACGTGGCCATGGTCAACCTCGAGAGCGCGATCACCGAGCGCGGGACGCTGGAGGCGAAGGAGCTCGAGGTCCCGGAGGACCGCTACTACTACCGGGCGTCGCCGGCCGCGCTGGACTTCCTCGCGGAGGCGGGCGTCGACGTCGTGACCATGGCGAACAACCACGCCGCCGACTACGGACCGCAGGGACTGGCCGACACGCTGCGGGCGGTCCGCACCGGACCGGTCGCGGTGGTGGGGGTCGGACGGGACCGGAGGACCGCGTTCACGCCGTACCGCGTCTCCGTCCGCGGGACCGAGCTGGCCTTCCTCGCCGCCGATGCCTCACCCCGCGAAGGATCCAGCGGCGTCTGGGAGGCCGGCCCCTCCACCCCCGGCATCGCCGCCGCCCGCTCCGGTGGGCCACGCGTCCTCCTCGACGCGGTGCGAGCCGCGAGCCGGGATGCCGACGTGGTCGTGGTCTACCTGCACTGGGGCCAGGAGGGACGCGCGTGTCCGACGCCGATGCAGCGGACGGCGGCCTCGGCCTTGTCCCGGGCCGGTGCCGACGTCGTCGTCGGCAGCCACGCCCACGTCCTCCTCGGGTCCGGGTGGCTGGACGACACCTACGTGAGCTACGGCCTGGGCAACTTCCTCTGGTACCACGACCACGAGCCGCAGACCGGCGTGCTCCGGCTGCGGATCGAGGACGGCGAGGTCGTCGGCGACGCCTGGTCGCCGGCCGAGATCCAGCTCTGGGGGAGGCCGATGCCCGTGCTCGGCGCGGCCCGCGACCGCGCGATCCGTGCCTGGGAGCAGCTCCGGGACTGTGCCGACCTCGCGCCGGCGCCGGGTGCCCCGGCGTCCTCCGGCTTCGAGGCGTCCGTGCACCGGATCGGTCCGGCACTGCGGCAGCGGATGCGCTCCACCCACGGGCCAGCGTGTCCGACGGCCTGGCGTGACCTGCGCCTGCTGCGGCTCACCCACGTCGGGTACGACGGGCTGGACCACACCGGCGAGCTGGTCGTCGCGGCGGCGTACGCACGCGACGTCGTCGGCGTCTTCGAGCAGCTGTACGACGCCCGCTGGCCGATCCGCCGGATGCGCACGGTCGACGCCTACGGCGGCAGCGACGCCCGGTCGATGGCGGCCAACAACACCTCGGGCTACAACTGCCGGCGGGTGCAGGACAGCGACAGCTGGTCCGACCACGCCCTCGGCGCCGCCATCGACCTCAACCCGCGGCAGAACCCGTACCTGACCGGCTCGTCGGTCCAGCCGCGACAGGGCCGTCGGTTCGCGGAGATCGACCGGTCCCCGGACGCGGTGGTGCCGGCGGGAGCGATCCGCGCGGACGACGCCGTCGTCCGCGCGTTCGCCGCCATCGGCTGGCAGTGGGGCGGGACGTGGGCAGTCCCCGACTACCAGCACTTCGCCGCGCCGTGACCGGGGTCAGGCGCGCGTGGCGGTGACCAGCAGGTACTCCCACTCCATGACGCCGTCGCCCCGGTCGAACCGGTCGCCGAGGGCGGCCAGGTCCGCGTCGAGGGCGGCGGTGCGGTCGGGGTCGTCGGCCAGCGAGCGGTAGACCGCGATGGTGGGTCCGTACTTGGTCTTGAAGAAGTCGCGGAAGGCGGCGCCGTCGGCGAAGGTGGCGACCCGGAGCGTCTGCTGCCGCGCCTCCAGATCCGTGACCCGGTCGCCGAGCAGGGTGCGCACGTGGTCGAGGTCGCCCCACAGCGGCGCCGGCGAGGCACCCGGGGGAGGGGCGGGAGCGTACGGCTTCATGGTGGCGAAGAGCTGGCCGATGAACCCCGCCGGCGTCCAGCTGAGCAGCCCGATCCGACCTCCCTGCCGTACGACGCGCACCAGCTCGTCGGCGGCCAGCTGGTGGTGCGGGGCGAACATGATGCCGACGCAGGAGATCGCGACGTCGTGCTCGGCATCGTCAAAGGGCATCGCCTCGGCGTCGCCGGTCTTCCAGTCGAGGGTGAGTCCCTCCGCGGCCGCGGCCGCGCGTCCCACCTCGAGCAGCTCGGGGGTGAGGTCGGTCGCGATGACGTCCGCGCCGCGGCGGGCGGCAGGGATCGCGGCGTTGCCGGACCCGGCCGCGACGTCGACGACCTTCTCGCCCGCGGTGACGCCGACCGCGTCGACGAGCACCTCGCCGAGCTCGGCGATGACGTCGGTCACGACGGCGGGGTAGTCGCCCAGCGCCCACATGGCGCGGTGCCGGGCCTTGAGGGCGGTGTCCTCGGGCGTGGTGGTGATGCTCATGGTGGGTCTCCTTGCGGTTCGTCGAGGACTCGACCGTAGGAGTGGCGCGGCATGTCCGACATCCGCGCCGACCGCCATTCCGCACGCCGGGCGCGGGACACGCGTAGTCGGGTCAGACCCGGGACAGCAGCCGGGCCACGGCCGCGGCGCGGGCGTTGCGGCCGTGGAGGTCGAGCTTCGCGTAGAGGTGCTGCAGGTGCCGCTCGACGGTGCGGACGCTGAGGTGGAGCCGCGCGGCGATCGCGTCGTTGTCGGCTCCCTCGGCTGCGAGGCCGAGCACCTCCAGCTCGCGCGGCGACAACAGGGTCGCCACGTCGGCCGTGGAGGACCGGGGCGCCCGGTCAGCCGCCACGAAGTCGGCCAGCTCGCGCAGCAGCAGCGGCCACGCCGGCTCGTCCTCGAGCACGACGTGGTTGCGGCTCTCGAGCGCCACCAGCCGGGCGCCCCGGATGTGCGAGGCCAGGTAGCGGGCGTTGTCGAAGGTCTTCATCTGCTCCCCGCGGCTGTGCAGGACCAGTACCGGGAGGTCGAGGTCGGGCAGCAGGTGCCGGGCATCGGCCCGGCGGCGCTCCCGGCGGGCCAGGATCGCGGTGTCGGCGGTGACCGCCTGCCGCTGGAGCTCGTCGACCCAACCCATCTGCTCCTCGGTCGCGTCCGGGATCATCATCGAGGTGAAGACGCGCCGGAACTCCGGGGTCGGCCGCTCCCAGCCCACCGTGATCAGGGCCTCGAACGCCTCGTCGAGCGCGATCTCCTCCGCCGACGTGCTCGGCGTCTCGCCGGCGTCGCTGCCGTAGAAGGCCAGTCGGGTCAGCCGCTCCGGGTGGCGTACGGCGTACTCGATCGAGATCGGTCCGCCCTGCGCCATCGCCAGCAGCGCGAACCGGTCGAGGTCGGCGTGGTCGGCGACCGCCTCCAGGTCCTCGATCCTGCGCGCGAGGGAGAAGTCGGTGACGTCGCGGTCGGACAGGCCGTGGCCCCGCTCGTCGAACCGGATCACCGTCGCGACCCGGCCCAGCTCGACCAGGAAGTGACGCCACACCGGGCTCTGCCAGTCGAACTGCAGGTGGCTGAGCCAGCACGCGTCGATCAGCAGCGGCGGGCCCGAGCCGTGCACGGCATAGGCGATCGCGGTCCCGTCGGCCGAGTGGCAGAACCGCAGCTCCTGCACGGTCTCGACCACGGGACCGGGGCCTAGCCGCGCTGCGCCGCCATCCACTCCTCCACGCCCGAGGACGTGCGGGGGAGCGATGCGGAGAGGTTGGTGAACCCGTCGGCGGTGACCAGGATGTCGTCCTCGATCCGGATGCCGATGCCCCGCAGCTCCTCGGGGACGAGCAGGTCGTCCTCCTGGAAGTAGAGGCCGGGCTCGACGGTGAGGACCATGCCCTCGGCGAGGGTGCCGTCGCGGTAGGACGAGTCGGCGGCCTTGCCGCAGTCGTGGACGTCCATGCCGAGCATGTGGCTGGTGCCGTGGAGGGTCCAGCGCGCGTAGACCTTCGAGTCGGGGTCGAGCGCCTCCTCGGCCGACACCGGCAGCAGGCCCATGGCCTCGAGGCCGTGGGCGAGCACCGCCATCGCCGCGTCGTGGGCGGCGAGGAAGGGGACGCCGGGACGCACCGCCTGGATGCCGGCCTCCTGCGCGGCGTGCACCAGGTCGTAGAGCTCGCGCTGGCGCGGGGTGAAGGTGCCGTCGACCGGCAGCGTGCGGGTCACGTCGGCGGTGTAGAGGCTGCGGGCCTCGACGCCCATGTCGAGCAGCACCAGCTCGCCCGGCGTGATCGGGCCGGTGTTGTCGATCCAGTGCAGCGTGGTGGCGTGGCTGCCGCCGCCGACGATCGAGTCGTAGCCGATGTCGTTGCCCATGGCGCGGGCGCGGCGGAAGAACGTGCCCTCGATCCAGCGCTCGCCGAACTCCAGGACCCGGTCCCACTCGGCGACCGAGTCGGCGAAGCCGAGCGCGGTGATGTCGCAGGCCTCCTGCAGCTGCTCGACCTCCCAGTCGTCCTTGACCAGCCGCAGCTCGGAGGCGACGCGACCCAGGTCGTCGTCGGTGGTGACGTCGCGGACCTTCCGGTCGGCGTCGAAGGAGGGGAGGTCGTCGATGTGGCGGACCTCGAGCCCGAGCGAGTCCGACATCTCCTTCAACGACGGACGGCGGCCGGCCCACAGCTCGCCGTACTGCCGGTCGCGGAAGAACTCGTCGGTCTCGCGCGACGAGCGCGGCCGGGCGTAGAGGACGGCGTCGTCGACGCCGCTCTCCGGGATCACCAGGACGGCGTCGCTGGTCTGGTTGCCGCTGAAGTAGGTGTGGGCGGTGTCGGGCCGGAACCGGTAGTCGGTGTCGTTCGACCGCACCTTGAAGGACCCGGCGGGCAGCACCAGCGTCTCGCCCGGGAACGACTCGGCCAGCCGGGTCCGGCGCTCGGCCGCGCGGTCGGCGACCGGGTGCCGCGGCAGGTCGAGCTCGCGCTCGCCCCAGCCGGTCCGCATGAACTTCTGCCACGCCTCGGGGACCTTGGGGTCGTGCGACTCCGTGTTCGGGGTCTGGGTCTCGGGCTGCGTCGTCTCCTCGCTCACGCCGGTCACTGTACGCCGCGAAGCCGGTGCCTCGCCTCCCGACAAGTAGGCTGCCGCCGTGCCTGGGCAGATCCGTGAGAACGTCGCGTTCACCGTCGTGGTGACCGTGCTGGTGTGCCTCGGTGCGCTCCCGATCTTCTTGATCATCCTCGCCTCCGGCGCCCCCTCGTCGATGCTCCTGGCGACCGCGCTGGCGGCGCTCCCGGTGGGCCCGCTGGTCGCCTGCTACCTGTGGCTGGACCGCTACGAGCCCGAGCCGAAGCGGCTGCTCGCGCTGGGCCTGCTCTGGGGCGGCTTCGTCGCCACCGCGGCGGCGCTGCTGGTGCAGGGCATCGGCGGCCTGGTGGTCGGTTTCTCCGACGCCGCCTCGCTCGCGGTCGTGGCGCCGGTCTCCGAGGAGCTCGTCAAGGGACTGTTCCTGCTGCTCCTGCTGTGGTGGCGGCGCCACGAGCTCGACGGCATCCTCGACGGCATCGTCTACGCCGGCATGGTCGGCATCGGCTTCGCCTTCGTCGAGAACATCTTCTACCTCGGCGCCGCCTACAACGGCACCGACGGGATGGGCCCGGGCGGCACGGCCGAGGTCACCGCCGTGTTCGTGCTCCGCTGCCTGGTCAGCCCGTTCGCCCACCCGCTGTTCACCACCTTCATCGGGATCGGCGTCGGCATCGCGGTCGGCTCCCGCCGCAGCGGGGTCCGCGTCGTCGCGCCGTTGCTCGGCTACGTGCTGGCCGTGCTCTGCCACGGCCTGTGGAACGCCTCCACGCTCTACGGCATCACCGGCTTCGGCGGCGTCTACCTGTTCGTGATGGCGCCGGCCTTCCTCGGCCTGGTCGCGCTCGCGGTCTGGGCCCGCCGCTCGGAGCGGAAGATGCTGACCGCCGCCCTCTCCGACGCCGCCCAGCGCGGGCTGATCCCGGCCACCGACATCGGCTGGCTGGTCGACCTCCGCGCCCGGCGGTCCAGCCGCGACCACGCGCTGCCAGTACGGCGGCGACGAGGCCCACCGCGCCATGCGCGACTACCAGCAGGCCGCGGTCGAGCTCGGCTTCCTCCACCACCGCTACCTGCGCGGCACCCCGCCGCCGGACTTCGCCGCCCGCGGCCAGGCGTACGTCGCCCGCATCTCGGCCGCCCGACCCTTCGTCGCCTTCCCCGGACAGGTGGTGCCGTCCCGATGAGCCAAGGCCAGATGGTCACGGCGCTCGCCCAGCTCCACGACTCCCTGCAGGACCTCGGCCTGCCCCTCGCGCTCCCGGGCGTGGACGAGCAGCGGGCCGCGCGCACCGAGATGGTGGACCAGCTCGAGGACTACGTCATCCCGCGCGTCCTCTCCACGGATGCGCCCCTGCTGGCGGTGGTCGGCGGCTCGACCGGCGCCGGCAAGTCCACGCTGGTCAACTCCCTGGTCGGCCGGCGGGTGACCGAGCCGGGCGTGCTGCGGCCGACCACGCGGTCGCCGGTGCTGGTCCACAACCCGGCCGACGCCGACTGGTTCCGGCAGGACCGGCTGCTGCCGGACCTCGAGCGCGTCGACCGCTCCACCACCGACCCGGCCGCGCTCCAGCTGGTCGCGAGCGACACCGTGCCGGCCGGGCTGGCGATCCTCGACGCCCCCGACATCGACTCCGTGGAGGAGCAGAACCGGACCCTGGCGGCGCAGCTGCTCGCGGCCGCCGACCTCTGGCTCTTCGTCACCTCGGCCGCGCGCTACGCCGACCAGGTGCCGTGGGACTTCCTGCGCCGCGCCGCCGAGCGGTCCGCCGCGGTCGCGATCGTGCTCGACCGGACCCCGCCCGACGCGATCGAGACCGTCTCGACCCACCTCGCGCGGATGCTGGCCAGCCGCGGGCTCAAGGACTCCCCGCTGTTCACCGTCACCGAGGGCACGGTCACCGACGAGGGGCTGCTGCCGGCCGGGTCGGTCGCCGAGATCAAGGGCTGGCTGGACGCGCTGGCCGCCGACGCCGACGCGCGCGGCATGGTCGTGCGGCAGACCCTCGACGGGGCGGTCCGGACGCTCACCCGGCGCACGCACGGCGTCGCGGACGCCGCAGCCGACCAGGTCGCGGCCGAGCGCCGGCTGCGGGACGACGCCGTGGCGGCGTACGACGACGCGGTGGCGAAGGTGGCCGAGGCCAGCGCCGACGGCACCCTCCTGCGTGGCGAGGTGCTCGCCCGGTGGCAGGAGTTCGTCGGGACCGGTGAGCTGCTCCGATCCCTCGAGACCCGGGTCGGCTGGCTGCGCGACCGGCTCGTCAACGCGATCAAGGGCAAGCCGCAGCAGGCCGAGCGGGTGACGGTCGCCGTCGAGTCCGGGCTGGAGACGCTGCTGCTCGAGCACGCCGAGGCTGCCGCCGAGCGCGCCGAGGCGTCGTGGCAGGGGTTCGCCCCGGGCCAGGACCTGCTCACCGACGCCGGCGAGGACCTCGGCCGCGCCTCCCGCGACTTCCGGCGGCGGGCCGAGCGTGCGGTGCGCGACTGGCAGCAGGACCTGCTCGAGATGGTGCGCACCGAGGGCGCCTCCAAGCGCGGCACCGCCCGCTTCCTCGCCTACGGCGTGAACGGGCTCGGCGTCGCGCTGATGATCGTGGTCTTCGCCCACACCGGCGGGATGCTGGTCGGCGCGGAGGCCGGGGTCGCGGGAGGCGCCGCCGTGCTCGGGCAGAAGCTGCTCGAGGCGGTCTTCGGTGACCAGGCCGTGCGGACCCTGGCGGAGCGGGCACGCAACGACCTGCAGCGGCGGACCGACGACGCTGTTCGACGTCGAGCGCCGCCGCTACACCGACCTGCTCGACTCGCTCGCGGTCGACCCCGCGGCGCCGGACCGGCTCCGCACGGCGGCCCGCCGCGTCGACGACCTGCGGTTCGCGGCCGACGCGGCTCCGCTCCGGTCGACATCTAGTCTGGGCCCAGCACCGACGCAGCACCGAGGGAGACCATGACGTCCTTGCTGGACGGGGCCAGGCGACTGGTCACCCGCAGTGCCGACATCGGCGCGCGCATCGAGGGCCTCGATGCCGCCACCACCGCTGCTCGCGGCCGCCTCGACGACGCGCTCGTCGACGACGCCGCCTCGGTCGTGGAGCGGGCGACGGCCCGGCTCAAGCTCTCCGCCGACCACACCGTGGTCGCCCTCGCGGGCGCCACCGGCTCGGGCAAGTCCTCCACGTTCAACGCGCTGATCGGGCTCGACCTCGCCGCGGTCGGGGTGCGCCGGCCCACCACGTCGTGGGCCACCGCCTGCGTGTGGGGGACCGAGGGCGCCGACGACCTGCTGGAGTGGCTCGGCATCCCGCGAGCGCCACCGCGTCGTACGGGACTCCATGCTCGACCGCGGCCGCGCGGACCAGCAGCTCGAGGGCGTGGTCCTGCTCGACCTCCCCGACCACGACTCCACCGAGGTCTCCCACCACCTCGAGGTCGACCGGCTGGTGCGGCTCGCCGACCTGATGGTGTGGGTCCTCGACCCCCAGAAGTACGCCGACGCCGCGATCCACGACCGCTACCTCGCTCCGCTGGCGAGCCACCGCGACGTCATGGTCGTGGTGCTCAACCACATCGACACGGTGCCGGAGTCGGGCCGCGAGGCGATGCTGTCCGACGTCCGCCGACTGCTCGACCAGGACGGTCTCACCGACGTGCCGCTCTACGGCGTCAGCGCCCGGCACCAGATCGGCACCACCGAGCTCAAGGCCGAGATCGCCCGCCGCGTCGCGGACAAGAAGCTGACCCGGACCCGGATGGCGGCCGACGTCAGGGTCGCGGCCGAACGGCTCGACGAGGCCACCGGCCGCGCCACCGGACGGGGCCTGCCGAAGCAGCGGATCGCCGCGCTGGAGGACGCGTTCGCGGAGGCGGCCGGCGTCCCGACGGTGGTGGCGGCGGTCCAGGAGTCGACCCGGCTCCGCGCCAACCGGGCGACCGGCTGGCCCGTCACCTCGTGGCTGTCGCGGCTCAAGCCCGACCCGCTCAAGCGGCTCCACCTCGACCTCGGGTCCGCCGGCAAGCAGCTCACCGGCCGCGCCCGCACGTCCGTGCCCGCGCCGACCCAGGTGCAGCGCGCCCGGGTCGACACCGAGGTGCGAGCCCTGGCCGACGACGTGACCGACGGGCTCGGCCGGCCGTGGGCATCCGCCGTACGCCGGGCCTCGGTCTCCCGTCTCGACGACCTCCACGACCGGCTGGACCGCGCCCTCGGCGCGCACCGACCTCGGGGTGGGCCGGATCCCGGTGTGGGCCGGGCTGGTGCGGGTGCTCCAGTGGGCGCTGATCCTGGCCGCGCTGGCCGGCGCGGTGTGGCTCGGGTCGCTGGCGGTCATGGGCTACCTGCAGGTGCCGGCTCCCGGGACGCCGTCGCTGGTCGGCGTACCCGTGCCGACGCTGATGCTGCTCGGCGGCATCGGGCTCGGCCTCCTGCTCGCCCTGGTCTGCCGCTGGCTGGTCTCGCTGACCGCCCGGCGCCGGGCCCGCGCCGCCGACCGGCGGCTGCGCGGCGCGATCCGCGAGGTGTGCGAGGAGATCGTGATCGCGCCGGTCGAGGCGGAGCTGGCCGCCCACCGGGACGTCCGGGCCGGCCTCGACCGCGCGCTCGCGCTGAGCTCCGCGGACCACTTCCCCTCCACAGATCCGCCGCGCCGCGCGCTCTCCACAGCCTCTCGCCGGCGCGGCCGTCCCTGTCACCGGCCCTCCCGAGCCTGATCCGTGCGCGGCCACCCGGCCGCGCACGATCTGAGGAGACAGTGATGAACGAATCCATGGTCACCTTCCAGGGCTGGCTCGGGGCCGACGTCAAGACCCGTTCCGCCGCCGGTGCCCTGGTGGCGTCCTTCCGCGTCGCGAGCACCCCGCGCCGGTTCCACCGGGCCACGCAGGAGTGGTCCGACGGCCCGACGCAGTGGTACACCGTCAACGCCTGGCGGTCCCTGGGCGAGCACTGCGCCGCCTCGCTCCGGCGCGGCGACCCGGTCGTGGTGCACGGCCGGCTCAACCAGTCCACCTGGGTCAACGGCGACGGCGTCGAGGTGACCTCGCTCGAGGTCGACGCCCTCTTCGTCGGGCACGACCTCAACCGGGGCCGGTCCGCCTTCACGCGCGAGCGGCGCGCCGAGCCCGAGACCGTGCGACACCCCCGTCGGATGCGGGCGGGGCCGCGGAGGTGGTGGCGCCGGCGGCGTGATCTGCGCCGGCTCCGGCGGCCGACCGGCGTTTCGGCGGCCCGCCGGACCGCCGGTAGGCTCACGGATCATGGCTGAATACGTCTTCACACTGCGCAACGTGCGCAAGGCCCACGGTGACAAGGTCGTCCTCGACCACGTCACCCTCTCGTTCCTCCACGGCGCCAAGATCGGCGTCGTCGGTCCCAACGGCACCGGCAAGTCCTCGCTGCTCAAGATCATGGCCGGCCTCGACCACGCCAACAACGGCGACGCGATCCTCGACCCGGGCGCGACCGTCGGCATGCTCCAGCAGGAGCCGCCGCTGTCCGAGGGCAAGACCGTCCAGGAGAACGTCGAGGAGGCGGTCTCCGAGACCAAGGCCAAGATGGCGCGGCTCGACGAGCTCTACCTGATGATGGGCGACCCCGACGCCGACCTCGACAAGGTCAGCGAGGAGGCGGGCAACCTCCAGAGCGAGCTCGACGCGGCCAACGTGTGGGACCTCGACAGCCGGCTCGAGCAGGCGATGGACGCGCTGCGCTGCCCGCCGCCCGAGGTGCTGGTCGACAACCTCTCCGGTGGCGAGCGGCGCCGGGTGGCGCTGTGCAAGCTGCTGCTGCAGCAGCCCGACCTGCTGCTGCTCGACGAGCCCACCAACCACCTCGACGCCGAGTCGGTGCAGTGGCTCGAGGGCCACCTCGCCTCCTACCCCGGCGCGGTGCTGGCCGTCACCCACGACCGGTACTTCCTCGACAACGTCGCGCAGTGGATCCTCGAGCTCGACCGCGGCAAGACCCACCCCTACGAGGGCAACTACTCGACCTACCTCGAGACCAAGAAGGACCGGCTCAAGATCGAGGGCCAGAAGGACGCCAAGCGCGCCAAGATGCTCGAGCGCGAGCTCGAGTGGGTCCGGTCCAACGCCAAGGCGCGGCAGACCAAGAGCCGCTCCCGCCTGGCCCGCTACGAGGAGATGGCGGCCGAGGCCGACCGGATGCGGAAGATCGACACCTCCGAGATCAACATCCCGGCCGGGCCGCGACTCGGCGACATCGTGCTGGAGGCCGACGACCTCACCAAGGGCTACGACGACCGCGTCCTCATGCACGACCTCGACTTCAAGCTGCCGCGTGCCGGCATCGTCGGCGTGATCGGCCCCAACGGCGTCGGCAAGACCACGCTGTTCCGGATGATCACGGGCAGCGAGCAGCCCGACGACGGCACGCTCACCGTCGGGCAGACCGTCAAGATCTCCTACGTCGACCAGAGCCGCGGCGGCATCGACCCCAACAAGAACGTCTGGGAGGTCGTCTCCGACGGGCTCGACTTCATCAAGGTCGCCAACTTCGAGATGAACTCGCGCGCCTACGTCGCGTCGTTCGGCTTCAAGGGCCCCGACCAGCAGAAGAAGGCCGGCGTGCTCTCCGGTGGTGAACGCAACCGGCTCAACCTGGCGCTCACGCTGAAGATGGGCGGCAACATGCTGCTGCTCGACGAGCCGACCAACGACCTCGACGTCGAGACGCTGTCCTCGCTCGAGGACGCGCTGCTCGACTTCCCGGGCTGCGCCGTGGTGACGTCCCACGACCGGTGGTTCCTCGACCGGATCGCGACCCACATCCTGGCGTGGGAGGGCGACGACGAGGACCCGTCCAAGTGGTTCTGGTTCGAGGGCAACTTCGCCGCCTACGAGGAGAACAAGGTCGAGCGGCTCGGCATCGAGGCGGCCCGGCCCCACCGGGTCACCCACCGACGTCTGACGCGCGACTGACGGTGGCGGCGGGGGTCACCCGCCCTGCCGCGGATCTCCATCTCCGGGTGCGCCGCGATCAGGTGGTCGGCCACCGCGTTCATGACCCGGCCGAGCGCCGCGAGGTCCTCGGGGCTGACGAGGTCGACCAGGTTGTCGCGCACCCCTCGTACGTGCGTGGGCGCGACGTTCTGCAGCAGCAGCCATCCCCGGTCGGTCATCGCGCAGACCACACCTCGGCCGTCCTCGGGCGACTTGATGCGCTCGACGAGTCCGGACGCCTCGAGCCGCCCCACGGTGTGGGTGACCCGGCTGCGGCTGTGGGCCAGGGAGTCGGCGAGCTGCGCCATCCGCATCCGGCGGCCCTCGCGCTCGGAGAGCCGGACCAGGATCTCGTACTCGGTCAGCGAGACGCCGTGCTGGCGGCTCAGGTCCTCGTCCAGCCGATCGAAGAGCAGCGTCGTCCCCATGATCAGCGCACGCCAGTCGCGCTGCTGCGACGGGTCCAGCCACCGAACCCCCGAGTCGTTCATGCCGTCACCCTATCGGGTGAGATCGGGGTCAGATCCGCTCGAGGATCAGCGCCATGCCCTGGCCGCCGCCCACGCACATCGTGATCAGGCCGGTGGTCTTGTCGTGCCAGTCGAGGCTGTTGAGCATCGTGTTCTGGAGCCGGGCACCGGTCATGCCGAAGGGATGGCCGACCGCGATCGCGCCGCCGTTGACGTTGAGCCGGTCGAGGTCGATCCCGAGGTCCTGGTAGGACGGCACGACCTGCGCCGCGAACGCCTCGTTGATCTCCACCAGGTCGATGTCGCCGATGCTCATGCCGGCGTGGGCGAGTGCCCGCCTGGTCGCCTCGACCGGGCCGAGGCCCATGATCTCGGGGGAGAGTCCGCTGACGCCGGTCGACACGATCCGCGCCAGCGGGGTCAGGCCGAGCTCGGCCGCCCGGGTGTCGGACATGATCACGACGGCGGCGGCGCCGTCGTTGAGCGGGCAGCAGTTCGCCGCCGTCACCACGCCGTCCGGGCGGAAGACCGGCTTGAGCTCGGATGCTGCCTCGAGGGTCACTCCCGCGCGCGGGCCGTCGTCGGCGCTGACCTCGGTGCCGTCGGGAGTGGTCACCGGGGTGATCTCCCGGGCCCAGAACCCGTCGGCGATCGCCTTCTCGGCGAGGTTCTGCGACCGGACGCCGAACTCGTCGAGCTCCTGGCGGCTCAGCCCGCGCAGCCGGGCGACGTTCTCGGCCGTCTGGCCCATCGCGATGTAGACGTCGGGGACGGTGCCGTCCTCGCGGGGGTCGTGCCAGTCCTGGCCGCCCTCGGCGGTGGTCGCGGTCCGGGCGACGGCGTCGGCGAAGCGCGGGTTCTGGGTGTCGGGCCAGTGGTCGGAGGTGCCCTTCGCGAAGCGGGACACCATCTCGACCCCGGCGGAGACGAAGACGTCGCCCTCGCCGGCCTTGATCGCGTGGAAGGCCATCCGGGTGGTCTGCACCGAGGAGGCGCAGTAACGCGTGAGGGTGGCACCCGGCACGTCGTCCATCCCGTTGATGACGTTGACGACGCGGGCCATGTTGAAGCCCTGCTCGCCGCCCGGCAGGCCGCAGCCGAGGTAGAGGTCGTCGACGGTGCCCGGGTCGAGCGCCGGGACCTTGTCGAGCGCCGTCCTCACGATCGTCGCCGCCAGCTCGTCCGGCCTCAGGTCCTTGAGCGACCCCTTGTTCGCCCGGCCGATGGGGGAGCGGGCGGCGGACACGATGACGGCTTCGGGCATGACGGCTCCGGTTCTCGGGATGGATGTGCGCTGGTCACCCTAGTCCGGCGCCGAGGACACCCGCTGACCCGTCCGGCGGGCCTCATTCGCCGAAGTAGGTGCGACGCGCCGCTTCATCCGGTACCAGGCCGTCCGGACCACAGGCTTCCAGCATGGCGAACCCGCCGAGCGTGGGATCTCGCTCGCGGGCCGCGGCATTGAGCTCGCGGCGGCGGTCGGCCTCAGGTCCCTCCTCCGCCTCCAGGAGCGCGCACCACGTGTCGTAGGCGCGCAGCACCTCGTAGTACGCCTGCCGCTGCCTCGCGAACTCGCTCGTGGCCCCTTCCCAGTCGCGCTCCGTCGTGAGCAGGTCGCTCAACGCGCGAACGTCCCGGAAGAGCAGGGAGGTGCCGAGCCCCTGGGTCGGGTCCAGAGCGCCCGCGGCGTCGCCCACCAGAACCACGTGACCGAGGGCGATCTGGCTCGACCAGGTGCAGCTGTTGGGGAAGAAGCCCAAGGGCCCGGCCTGGCGGGCTTCGTCCAACACGCCCTCCGGCATGAACGAGCCGGCGAAGTCGACGAACGCGTCGGCGGCTCGGCCAACGCCTGTCTCGCGGACCCGGTCTGCGGTCAACCGGATGTAGACGCGGCAGGAGCCGGTCCCCGTGGCGAACCAACCCACGGCCGCCTCAGGGGTGGTGGCCCAGCCGAAGGTGTCGTCCCAGGTCACGCCGGACAGGAGGAGGCCGCCGAACCAGTGGTGCTCGGGGTCGGTCACGGTGTCCGCCCGCAACCACTTCCGGGCGCCGGACCTCTTCCCGTCGGCGCCGACGGCCAGCCGTGCCTCGACCTCGGTCGCGCGTCCGTCCTGAGCGACCGTCACGCTGGGTCGGTCGCCGTCGCGGACACCGACGACCTTCGCCGGTCGCAGCACGGTGGCGCCCTGCGACTCGGCCCACGTCAGCAGGGTCTCCTGCAGGTGGGGATGCGAGAACCCGAGCGCCGGCAACGCGTCGATCGCGATGTCCGGCCAGTGCACTGAGTCGACGGGCCGACGCTGCCCATAGAAGTCCATCGTGGGCAGCGTCACGACGCCGGCCCGATCGAGGGGCTCGCGGAGGCCGGCCCGCAAGGCCTCGGAGTGACCCCAGGGGAAGGTCAGCTCGCCACGGATGCGGTCCCGGAACCCGCTCTCCTTCTCGACCACCAGCACACCCAGACCGGCGCGTGCCAGCACGCCACCGAGCGATGCCCCCGCCAGCCCGCCGCCGGCTATGACAACGTCGAAGGACCGAGCGGTCATGACTTCATTCAACCGGCTTGCGAACGGTAGTCAACACGCCAGCTCGCTCCTCCGATCGGTCGTCTGCTCCTACGGTGGGCGAATGGACGACCACATCACCGCACGCGCGTTCCACGCCGAGGGCCTGGCGGACTGGCGCGTCTGCGACGGCGGGGCCAGTGCCTGGTTCGACGCGCCCGACCTGATGACCGGGCTGACCTTCGCAGTCGCGGTCGCCGCCCTGCCCGAGTGCGTCAACCACCCGCCCGATCTCGACGCACGCAGCACCGGCGTCATGGTCCGGCTGAGCACGTTCAGGCCCGGACCGGACGGACTCAGCACCCGCGACGTGGCCGCGGCCCGAGCCATCTCGGCGGTGGCCCGCGGTCATGGCCTCGGCTCGGACCCGTCGAGGGTCGGGAACCTGGTGCTCAACATCGGCTCGACGTCCCCCGCCGCGATCCTGCCGTTCTGGAGGGCCGTGCTGGGGCTGGACGAGGTCGACGGCGAGCTGAACGACAGCCTGGCGCGGCAACCCGTGGTCTGCTTCCAGCACCTCCAGGAGCCACGTCCGGGGCACGGCCGGATCCACGTCGACGTGTGGGTGCCGCACGACCAGGCCGAGGCGCGCGTCGCAGCAGCGCTGGCCGCCGGAGGTCGACTGGTCAGCGACCAGCCGGCACCCTCGTGGTGGATCCTGGCCGACCCGGACGGCAACGAAGCCTGTGTCGCGACCTGGATCGGCACCGATGGGCAGGGCTACCCCGGATGAGCCGGGTGATCTTCATGTGCGGGCCGTCAGGGTCGGGGAAGTCGACCTACGCCAGGCGCCTGCAGGACGAGGGCATGGTCCGGCTCTCCTTCGACGTCGAGATGTGGCGACGCGGCATCTCGACGGTTCCGCTTCCACCGGAGGCCCGCGACGAGATCGAGGTCGCCCTACGCGCTCGGCTGCTGGAGCTCGTCGCGGTGGGTGAGGACGTCGTCCTCGACTTCTCCTTCTGGTCCCGCCGGATGCGCGACGACTACCGTGAGCTGCTGGCACCCACCGGAGTCGTGCCTGAGACGGTCTACCTGGCGACCGATCGCGAGACGGTTCTCGGTCGCATGCGCACCAGACGTGGCAGCCATTCCGACGACTTCGTGCTCACCGACGACCTCGTTGCCCAGTACTTCGACCACTTCGAGCCGCCGACACCGGACGAAGGCCCGCTCACCGTCGTTCGCCAGAGCGACCGGATCTGACGTCTGGCAGCATCACTTCCGTGCGCCACCTCTACGAGTGCCCGATGCGGTGGGCGGACATGGACCTGCTCGGGCACGTCAACAACGTCACCTACGTGGACTACCTCCAGGAGGCGCGGGTCGACCTGCTGCGCCACCACGGGCCGACGGCCCACACCGCCGGGGGCCTGGTGGAGGGCGTGGTCGTGGTGCGCCACGAGGTGCAGTACGCCGCACCGCTGACGTTCCGGTTCAAGCCGGTCAGCATCGAGGTCTGGGTGACCGAGATCCGGGCCGCGTCCTTCACGATGGCCTACGAGGTCTTCCAGGAGACCGACGACGGGCGCCGGGTCTACCTGCGGGCGAGCACGGTGCTGACGCCGTACGTCTTCGCCACCGAGCGTCCCCGGCGGCTCACCGTCGAGGAGAAGGAGGCGCTGGCCCCGTACCTGGAGGACGCCGAGCCGGTCCGCGTGGCCACGCCGGCCGCTCCGGTGAAGGAGAAGGTCGGCCACTACCCGGTCCACGTCCGGTTCTCGGACGTCGACGTCTACGGCCACGTCAACAACGTGAAGTACTTCGAGTACTTCATGGAGGCCCGGATCCTGCTGCTGGCGCGGCTGTGGCGCGACGTCCCGGAGGGCACGAGCGAGCCGGTCGGCGTGGTGGCGCAGACCGACGTCGACTACCGGCTGCCGATCCTCTTCCGCCCCGAGGCGTACGACGCCTGGTCGTGGGTCTCCCACGTGGGCCGGACCTCGCTGACCATCGAGTCGGTGATCTGCGACGGCGACACCGTGCTGTCCCGGGCGCGGGTCGTGATGGTCCTGGTCGACCCCGAGACCGGCAGGGCGACCGCGCCGCCGGCGGACTACCGGCAGGCGCTCACTGCGGCTGCTCGAACGAGTTGACCATGAACTGCGCGGCGTGGGTGACGTAGTCCCAGAACCGCGCGTCCTGCTCGGGCGTCAGCTCCACCGAGTCGAGTCCCTCGCGGAAGTGCCTCAGCCAGTGGTCCTTGGCCTGCGGCGTCACCGCGAACGGCGCGTGGCGCATCCGCAGCCGCGGGTGACCGCGGGTGTCGCCGTAGGTCGTGGGACCGCCCCAGTACTGCACGAGGAACAGCAGGAACCGCTCCTCGGCGGGCCCGAGGTCCTCCTCCGGGTAGAGCGGCCGCAGCACCTCGTCCGCGGCGACGCCCTCGTAGAAGCGGTGGACGATCCGCCGGAACGTCTCGAAGCCGCCGACCTCCTCGTAGAAGGTGGTCATGCGCGCTCGTCCCGGCCCGGGGCTGCCTCGGGAACCGCGGACGCGTTCTCCGGAGCGTCACGGTGCCAGACCATGCGCTGGGGGAACGGCATCTCGATGCCCTCGTGGTCGAAGCGCGCCTTGATCCGCTGCCGCATCTCGCGGGCGACCGCCCACTGCTCCAGCGGCGCCGTCTTCAGGGCCACCCGGACCACGACGCCGTCGATGCCGAGCTCCTGGACGCCCCAGACCGAGGGCTCCTCGATGATCACGCCCTTGTAGTCGTCGTCCTCCCACAGGTCGTGGGCGACGTCCTCGAGCACGTGGCGGACCTTGACCAGGTCCTCGTGGTAGGCGACGGCGATGTCGAGGACGGTGCGGGCCCAGTTCTGGCTCATGTTGCCGACGCGGGTGATCTCGCCGTTGCGGACGTACCAGACGGTGCCGTTGACGTCGCGCAGCCGGGTGACCCGGAGGCTGACGGCCTCGACGGTCCCGACGGCCTCGCCGAGGTCGATCTCGTCGCCGACGCCGTACTGGTCCTCGACGATCATGAAGACGCCGGACAGGAAGTCGCTCACCAGGCTCTGCGCACCGAAACCGAGGGCGATGCCGATGATCCCGGCGCTGGCGACGATCGGGCCGACGTTCACCCCGATCTCGCTGAGCATCATGGTGCCGACGACCGCGACCACGATGCCGGTGACGATGCTCTTCAGGAGCGAGCCCATCGTCTTCGCGCGTTGCACCCGGCGGGTGGCGACGGCGAGCTCCTGGGAGCCGGCGGACCTGCTGGCACCCAGCGAGCCGAGCGACATCCGGTGGACCCGGGCCGGGAGCACGCCGGTCTCGGCCCGCTTCACGAGGCGGTCGACGAGGCGGTGCAGGATCCAGCGCACGACCAGGCCCAGCAGCAGCAGGCCGATCAGCGCCAGGGGCTTGCCGATGAGTCCGTCCGCCACCCAGGCAGCGCGCTCGCTGCCGGTGTTGTCCAGCACGTAGTTGCAGACCGTCTCGTCGGTGGAACAGGGGTCGGCTGCGGTGAACATGCGCCCCAGTATGTCGGCCGGACCAACCCGGTCCGGACCGGCCCTCGGCCACTCCGGCCGGACTTCGATATCCTCCTCGCGTGACCCCGACCCTGATCCGCCGTACCGCCCTCGTGCTGACCGCTGCCGCACTGCCGGTGCTGGCCGCCGGACCCGCTTCCGCGGAGGTGCCCGAGGGCTGGAGCAACCCCGACGAGGTCGGCTTCCTCGAGCTGTTGCTGGTCATCGCCGGCATCCCGCTGGCGCTGGCGCTGCTGATCTCGCTGGCCGTCTACCTGCCCGCCATGGCGCGCGGCGAGAACGTCAGGCCGGGCGGTGGCGAGACCGCCGACGAGTGGTTCGGCGGGCCGCGCACCGGCCCGGCCGAGCTCGGCACCCGCGAGGCCGGCACGACGGGGGGCGGCAGTGGCAGCTGGTGAGCTCAGCCACGGCGAGCGGCACGAGATCGACAAGGCGATCCGGGCCGCGGAGCAGTCATCCCGTTTCGAGTTCTCGGTCTTCGTCGGCCGCAGCCAGGGCGGGTCCCGCGACTACGCCGAACGGCTCCACGGCGCGTCCGTCGCCCCGGACCGTTCCATCCTGGTGATGGTCGACCCCGGCGCGCGCGCCGTCGAGGTGGTCACCGGTGACGTCGTACGCCGCACCCTCACCGACGGCGAGGTCGACCTCGCCATCGTGGCGATGACCTCGGCCTTCGCCGAGGGCGACCTGGTGCGCGGGCTCACCCGTGGTGTCGCCCAGCTCGCCGAGCACTCCAGGTCCTGAGCGGATCACCTCCGCGCGTCGCGCTCCTGGGCCGCGAGCGCGCGTGCCACGTCGGCGCGCCCCTCGGTGACGTAGCGCTGGGCGCCCGGGTTGGTCCGGGTGGTCGCGAGCCACTGGTCGATCCGCTCCAGCATCTCCGGTGAGCCGAGCGGCTTGGGGAAGATGTGCTCGAGGGCGACGGCTGCCTTGTGGGTGCCGATCTCGTCCCACAGCGTCTCGGCAGCGGCGAGGTAGCGCTCGAGGTAGGGCTCGAGGATCTCGGCCTGGTCGGGACGCATGAACGACATCACGATCGAGCGCGAGGTCTCGTTGGGCGTGTCCTTGTCGAGGACCGCCGCCCAGGCGGCCTCCTTGGCCTCGGGCAGCGGCTGCGCGGCGCGGGCCGCGGCGGCGTACTCCTGGCCGGCGATGGTGGCGTCGCGGTCGAGCTCCGCGGCGATCTGAGCCTCGCCGAACCGGCCGGCGCGGGCGAGACCGGTCACCAGGGTCCAGCGCAGGTCCTGGTCGACGGCGAGGCCCTCGAGCGTCGTCGAGCCGTCCAGCAGGCCCTCGAGCTCGTCCAGCACCGGCGTCGCTGGTCGCGGCCGCCACCAGGTGGCGGACGAAGGTGAGCTGGTGGTCACTGCCCGGCGCGGCGGCGTGGGCCAGGTCCCGCAGGCCCAGCTCCCACTCGCGCTTGAGCTCCTCGCGGTGCTCGGGCGCGGAGTAGAAGTTCTTGGCCAGCGCGGCGAAGCGGGGGAGCGCGGTGAGGCCCCACGGGTCGGTCTCGGTGCTGATGTTGCGCAGCACGAGGTGGACGAAGTCGGTGGCCCGCATCTCGGCGTCGCGGGTCATGTCCCACGCCGCACCCCAGCACAGCGCCCGGGCGAGGGAGTCGTCGAGCCGGCCGAGGTGGTCGACCGCGGTCGTGAGCGAGCGCTCGTCGAGCCGGATCTTGGCGTAGGTCAGGTCGTCGTCGTTGAGCAGCAGCAGCGCGGGCTGCGGGCGGCCCGACCAGCTCGGGGATCTCGGTGACGTCGCCCCGGACGTCGACCTCGAACCGCTCGCGGCGCACGAGCGAGCCGTTCACGTCGTCGTAGAGGCCGATGCCGATCCGGTGGCGGCGCAGCGTCGGCCAGTCCGGGTGGGCGGTCTGCCGCACGGCGAAGGAGGCGTAGCTGCCGTCCTCGGCGAGCTCGAACTCCGGCGCGAGGGTGTTGACCCCGGCGGTCTGCAGCCACTCCTGCGCCCACGAGTCGAGCTCGCGGCCGGACGCCTTCTCGAGCGCGGTCAGCAGGTCGGTGAACTCGCTGTTGGAGAACTCGAAGTCGTGGAAGTACTGGTTCAGCCCGGCCAGGAACGGGTCGAGGCCGACCCACGCGACGAGCTGCTTGAGCACCGCCGCGCCCTTGGCGTAGGTGATCATGTCGAAGTTGACCTCGACCGCGTGCAGGTCGGGGTTGTCGGCCGCGATCGGGTGGGTGCTGGGCAGCTGGTCCTGGCGGTAGCCGGTCTGCTTGCGCGAGTTGGTGAAGCCGGTCCAGGCCTCGGTGAACTCGGTCGCCTCGACCTCGGCGTGGTAGCAGGCCCACTCGGCGAACGACTCGTTGAGCCAGAGGTCGTCCCACCACTTCATGGTCACCAGGTCGCCGAACCACATGTGGGCCATCTCGTGGAGGATCACCGAGCCGCGGAACTCGTAGAACGCGGCGTCCTGGCGGCTGCGGGGGAGGTACTCGTCGCGCAGCGTCACGCAGCCGGCGTTCTCCATCGCGCCCATGTTGTACTCCGGCACGTAGAGCTGGTCGTACTTCTCGAACGGGTACGGGTAGCCGAACGCGCGCTCGAAGAACTCGAAGCCCTGGCAGGTGATCTTCACCAGCTCGTCGACGTCGAGGTGCTCGACGAGCGACTGGCGGCAGTAGTGGCCCAGCGGGATCGTGCCGTGCGCGCCGTCGTAGCTGTGACGGACCTCGTGGTACTCCCCGGCCACGACCGCGGTGATGTAGGTCGACATCGGCTTGGTCGGCGGGAAGTTCCAGACCGCCGTGCCGTCGCCCTGCGGGGCCGGCTCGGGGGTCGGCGCGTTCGAGACGACCTTCCAGTGGGCGGGCGCGGTCACGTTGAAGGTGAACCGGCTCTTCAGGTCGGGCTGCTCGAAGGTGGCGAAGACGCGGCGCGCGTCAGGCACCTCGAACTGGCTGTAGAGGTAGACCCGGTCGTCGACCGGGTCGACGAAGCGGTGCAGGCCCTCGCCGCTGCGGCTGTAGGTGCAGTCGGCGACCACGACGAGCTCGTTGTCGGCGGCGAGGTCGGTCAGCGCGATCCGGCTGTCGGCGTACGCCGAGGTCGGGTCGAGCGCGCGGCCGTTGAGCGTCAGGGAGTGGACCTCCGCGTCGACCAGGTCGACGAAGGTGCCGCTGCCGGGCTGGCGGCAGGTGAAGCGGATGGTCGTGGTCGACCCGAACGTCGTCTCACTCGTGGTCAGGTCGAGGTCGACCGTGTAGGACGCGACGTCCAGCAGGGCGGCGCGCGTGGCCGCCTCGTCGCGGGTGAGGTTGGTTCCGGGCATGCCGGGAATCCTCTCAGACCAGATGTCATCGTCAGAAATCCATGGGCACCGGCACCGGGCGCTTCTTGCGGGGCTGCCGAGACCCGTGGGACGGTTGGGGAAATTGTCGTGAAACGCCCGCGCGCCTCCTTGACTTGAGGTTGACTTTCCTGCCGTGTCCCCGCCCCCCAGGTCTCGCCGCAGCACCGTGCCCCCCGCACTGGTGCTGCTGCTGGCTGCCCTGGTCGTGCTGGCCGGGCTGGTCCCGGTCACGCCCGCACGGGCGTCGTCGTACTACCTCTGCACCGGCTACAGCGGCTGCGCGGACGCGGGCTACTCCCACCACGGCTACCGCAAGGCGAACGACCGGATGTGGTGGCTGATGTACTCCGGCCACAACTGCACCAACTACGTCGCCTACCGGATGGTCAAGCAGGGCATGTCCGCCGAGCGTCCCTGGGACGGCACCGGCATGGCCTACAACTGGGGCCGCGCCAACCGACGGATCACCGACGACACCCCCATGGTCGGCTCGGTCGCCTGGTGGGACGCCGGCGACAGTGTCGGCTCGAGCGGTCACGTGGCGTACGTCGAGGAGGTGCTGTCGAAGCGGCGCATCGTGATCTCCGAGGACAGCTGGAGCGGCGACTTCCACTGGCGCACGGTGCGCAAGCGCGGCGGCGGCTGGCCGACCGGGTTCATCCACTTCGACGACCGTGCCGTGAAGGTGCAGGACGGGCCGCGCATCACCGGCACGCCCGCGGTCGGGTCCGCGCTGACCGCCGACCTCGGCAGCTGGACCCCCGCTGCGTCGTACGACGTGCAGTGGCTGGCCGGCGGCGAGCCGATCCCGGGCGCGACCGGTCGCACGTTCACGCCGGGACCCGAGGACCTGCGCACCCGGCTCTCGGTCAGGGTCACGGCCACCGCCCGCGGCTACGTCCCGGGCAGGGCGACCAGCGAGCGCACCACCCGCGTCCTGCGCGGCACCATGTCCGTGGCGACGAGGCCGACCCTGTCCGGGACCGCCCGCGTCGACGAGGTCCTCACGCTGGACGCCGGCGCGGCGTCGCCCGCAACGGACGACCAGGAGATCCGCTGGTTCGCCGACGGCGAGCGGATCCGTGGCGAGAGCACGGCTCGGCTGCGGCTGACCCAGGAGCAGATCCGGCGCACCATCACCGCCACCGTGGTGTTCCGCCGCGAGGGCTACCGCAACCTGCAGGCCAGCACCGCGCCGACCGAGCCGGTCGCCGCCGGTCGGTTCGAGCTCACCGAGCCGTTCACGCTCGGCGGCGCCGCGCGCGTCGGCCGCACCCTGACCGTCACGCCCGGCATCTTCACCCCCGCCGACGCCGAGGTCACCTACACCTGGCTGCGCGGCGACCAGCCCGTGGAGGGCGCGACCGGGCCGACGTACACCGTTGCTCCCGAGGACCTCGGGCGCCGGCTGTCGGTCCGGGTGGACCTGCGGCACGCCGGCTACCGCGACTGGTCGATGACGCTGCCGGTCGAGGCCCGCGTGACCACCGTGCCCACCCTCGAGATCGAGTCGACCGGCGGCGACCACCGAGCCGTCGTCGTGGTGCGGGTGACCGCCCCCGGCGCCGAGTCCCCGGGCGGCCTCGCCACGGTGCGGGTCAACGGCCACGAGGTCACCGGACGCGTGGAGGACGGCCGGCTGCGGGTCGTGCTGCGCGACCTCGACCCCGGCCGGCACACCGTCCGCGTCGCGTACGCCGGGACGCAGGTCATCGAGGCCGCCCGGGCGACCGACCAGGTGCGGGTGCGCCGGAGCTGAGGCCTTCCCGTTGAATGGGGGGCATGACGACCAACGCCGACTTCTGGTTCGACCCTGCCTGCCCGTTCGCCTGGATCACCTCGCGGTGGATCCTCGAGGTCGAGCAGGTGCGGGACATCTCGGTCACCTGGCGCATCATGAGCCTGGCCTACCTCAACCAGGACAAGGACATCTCCGACGCCTACCGCGAGTCCCTCCGGACCGCCTGGGAGCCGGTGCGGGTCTGCATGGCGGTCGAGCACAAGCACGGCCGCGAAGTCGCTGCTGCCGCTCTACACCGCGCTGGGCACCCGCCGCCACAACCAGGGCGAGGCGTTCACCCGCGAGACGATCGAGGCCGCGCTGGCCGACGCGGGCCTGCCCACCGAGCTCGCCGACGCGATGCACGACTCGTCGTACGACGACGCGATCGTGGCGTCCCACCACGAGGGCATGGACCAGGTCGGCGACGACGTCGGCACGCCGACCATCGCCTTCGAGGGCTCCGCGTTCTTCGGGCCGGTGCTGAGCAGCATCCCCCGCGGCGAGGAGGCCGGCCAGCTGTGGGACGGCTGCGTCGCCCTCGCCAAGGTGCCCTACTTCTACGAGCTCAAGCGCTCGCGCACCGGGGACCTCGACTTCAGCTGAGAGCTCAGCTGCCCGACGACACGACCGCACCGGCCGTCGCGGCGGTGATGGCCGCGGTGGTCGCTGCCTGCGCGGCCCGGACGGCGTCGCGCACGGCCTCGGCCGCCCACGCGTGCCCTCCGCGATCGTCTTCGCCCGCTTCCGCACCTGACCCGAGGAGAGCCCGCCGCGGTCGACCTGCCGGTGGGCCTGGTCGACCGCCGCGAGCAGGGCGACCACCGCCGCGATGCGTGGCTCGGGGTCGAGCCCGGCGACCAGGGCGTCCTGCAGCTGTCGTCGCACCTCCTGCTCGCGGCGTACGTCGACGGCCGGCCACGTGGTCCGCGGGAACAGTCCGAGCAGCCGGCCCTCCCGGCGCTCGAGCAGCCCGCGCTCCACCAGACGGTCGAGCAGCCGCTCGCGAGTGCCCTTGCCGAGCCGGCCGACCAGGTCCTGCGCGGACCGGGACCTCTCGGCGACCACCACGAGCGCCTCCCGCAGCAACGGATCCTCCGGTGTCACGCCCTCGACGACCGAGACCTTGGCGGAGCGCCACACGCTGGCCCTGGGTTCGACCCGCACCGCGCCGGCCAGCGCCAGCTCCAGCAGCAACGCGCCGCCGAGCAGCGGTTGGTGGTGGGACGAGGCGGCCATCGTGCCGGACTCGTCGTCGAGCAGGAGCAGCAGCACGTCCTCCGCGATCAGCGTCATGGTCCGACGGTAATCCGCTGGCGGGCACTCACTAGGCTCGCCGCCATGACCCATGTCCTGTCCGCCGTCGCCTGGCCGTACGCCAACGGCCCGCGCCACATCGGCCACGTGGCCGGTTTCGGCGTGCCCTCCGACGTCTTCAGCCGCTACATGCGGATGGCGGGTCACGACGTGCTGATGGTGAGCGGCACCGACGAGCACGGCACGCCGATCCTGGTCGCCGCCGACCAGCAGGGCGTCACCGCCCGGGAGCTCGCCGACAAGAACAACGGCGTCATCGTCTCGGACCTCGTCGACCTCGGCCTGTCCTACGACCTGTTCACCCGCACCACCACCGGCAACCACTACCGCGTGGTGCAGGAGATGTTCCGGACCTGCCACCGCAACGGCTACATGGTCGAGCAGACGACGAAGGCCGCGATCAGCCCCTCGACCGGCCGGACCCTGCCCGACCGCTACATCGAGGGCACCTGCCCGATCTGCGGGTACGCCGAGGCGCGGGGCGACCAGTGCGACAACTGCGGCAACCAGCTCGACGCCACCGACCTGATCGACCCGCGGTCGAAGATCAACGGCGAGACGCCCGACTTCGTCGAGACCCAGCACTTCTTCCTCGACCTGCCGGCGCTGGCCGGCGCGCTCGGGGAGTGGCTCGACGAGCGCGAGGCGTCCGGCACCTGGCGCCCCAACGTCATCAAGTTCTCCCAGAACATCCTCGAGGAGATCCGGCCGCGCGCGATGAGCCGCGACATCGACTGGGGCATCCCGGTGCCGGGCTGGGAGGACCAGCCGACCAAGCGGCTCTACGTCTGGTTCGACGCGGTCATCGGCTACCTCTCCGCCTCCATCGAGTGGGCGCGCCGGCTCGGGCAGCCGGACCGCTGGCGCGAGTGGTGGAACGACCCTGACGGCGGTCTCCCACTACTTCATGGGCAAGGACAACATCGTCTTCCACTCCCAGATCTGGCCGGCCGAGCTGCTCGCCTACTCCGGGAAGGGCGACCGCGGCGGCGAGCCGGGGGAGTACGGCGAGCTGAACCTCCCCACCGAGGTCGTCTCGTCCGAGTACCTCACGATGGGCGACGCCCAGTTCTCGACCAGCCGCGGCCACGTCCTCTACGTCGGCGACTTCCTGGCCCGCTACGGCCCGGACGCCGCTGCGCTACTTCATCTGCGCCGCCGGGCCGGAGACCTCCGACGCCGCGTTCACGTGGGCCGAGTTCGTCACCCGCAACAACTCCGAGCTGGTCGCCGGCTGGGGCAACCTGGTCAACCGGACCGCCACGATGGTCGCCAAGAGCTTCGGCGAGATCCCGGCCTGCCACGACCTCGAGCCGGTCGACGAGGCGGTGCTGGCCGCGGTCCGCGGCGGCTTCGACACCGTCGGCGACCTGATCGGCCGCCACCGGCTGCGGGCCGCGATCGGCGAGGCGATGCGCGTCGTCGGCGAGGTGAACAAGTACCTCACCGTCACCGAGCCCTACAAGATGAAGGACGAGTCGCAGCGCGACCGGCTCGCCACCGTGCTGCACGTCGCGGCCCAGTGCGTGAGCGACTGCAACACCCTGCTCGCGCCGTTCCTCCCGCACGCCGCCAACCAGGTCCACCGCGTGCTCGGCGGCGAGGGCGAGTTCATGCCGATGCCGCGCACCGAGCAGGTCGAGGAGCTCGACCCGGGCCACGGCGCCGGCCTCACGGCGTACCCCGTCATCACCGGCGACTACACCGCGACCCCCGCGTGGGAGTCGCGGCCGGTGACGGTGGGTGCCCGCGTCGACAAGCCGACGCCGGTCTTCACCAAGCTCGACCCGTCGGTCGTCGACGAGGAGCTCGCCCGGCTGGGCTGACCACGTGACCGAGCACGCAACCGCCGAGGAGCTGTCCGAGCTCGCACTGGTCCGTGAGGCCATGCGGGCGGAGGCCGCCTGCGAGGTGAAGGAGCTGGTCGCCCACGTCGAGGACGTCGACGCCGGCGGCGTGCGGTCCCGGCTCTACGTCCCGAACGGGGCACCCGGTGCCCTGCTCTACCTCCACGGAGGTGGGTTCGCGCTCGGCGACCTCGTCAGCCACGACGGCATCGCCCGCCGGCTCGCGGCGCGCAGCGGCTGGGCGGTGCTGATGCCCGACTACCGGCGCTCGCCCGAGCACGCCTGGCCGGCTGCCGACCAGGACACCGCGGCCGCGTCCGGCTGGCTCGCCGCGGAGGGCTTCGACCAGCTGGTCGTCGTCGGCGACTCCGCCGGAGCCGCGCTGGCGCTCGGTGAGGCGCTCCGCTCACCGGGCCGGTACGCCGCGCAGGTGCTGGTCTACCCGTTCGTCGACCCGTCCTGCGCCAGCTACGACGCGGGGCAGGCCGTCACCGACCTGTCGATCGCGCGGTGCGAGATGTTCTGGCGGCTCTACCTGCAGGGAGCCGACGGCTCGACCGACCCGGCGCTGGGCGTCCTCGACGCAGACACCGTGGGGGAGCTGCCGCCCACCCTGGTCCAGCTCGCGGAGCACGACGTGCTCACCGCCACCGGGCGGCTGCTCGCGGCGCGGCTCGAGGCCGAGGGCGTGCCCACCCGGGTGGAGCTGTTCCCGGGCGTCGAGCACGGCTTCTGGCGCAGGACCGACAACGACCAGGCCGAGCCGGCACTGGCCGGCGTCGCCGGGTTCCTCGCAGCCCTCTGACCGTCACGCCGGGTTCGCCCGGGCGTCATCCCGCGTCTGGCGAGGGAGCCCAACGTGGGGGGCGACGCGACCGGCCACTCCGGACCGGCGCCTGACTCTCGGGAGACCCCATGACCAGACCCACGCGCGCGCTCGGCCTGCTCGCCGCCGCCGCTACCGCCCTCGTGGCGATCGGCACCCTCACCCCGGCCTCGGCCGCCGACGACGTCGCGGTCGTCGCCCACCGAGGCTCCTCCGGGGTGGCGCCGGAGAACACGATCGCGGCCGTCCGGCTCGCCGTCGGGCAGGGCTCCGACGTCGTCGAGAACGACGTCCAGCGCACCCGGGACGGCGAGCTGGTGATCCTGCATGACACGTCCCTCGCCCGTACCACCGACGTCGAGCAGAGGTTCCCCGACCGCTCGCCGTGGAACGTCGGTGACTTCACGCTGGCCGAGATCCGCACCCTCGACGCCGGTTCGTGGTTCGCGCCCCGTTTCAGCGGGGAGCGGGTTCCGACGCTGGCCGAGTGGGGCCGCGCGGTCGGCGGCCGGGCAGCGATGCTGCTCGAGGTGAAGTCCCCAGCCAGGTACCCCGGCATCGAGGCCGACCTCGACGAACAGCTGAGCTCGCAGCCGGTGTTCCGGGCCGCGCTCAAGGGTGACCGGGTCGTGGTGCAGTCGTTCGACCACGGCTGGCTGCGGTCGTACGACGCACTCGCCGGCGAGGTCCCCGTGGGCCTGCTCTTCGCCGGAGGCCCGCCGAGCGAGTCCCAGCTCGCCGATGCAGCCGCCTGGGCCGAGCAGGCCAACCCCGCGCTCGGGGACATGACCGAGGCGACCGTGGACCAGATCCACTCCTACGGGCTGGAGACACACGTCTGGACGGTCAACGACGGCCAGGGCATGCGGCGCGCGATCGAGTGGGGCGTCGACGGTGTCATCACCAACTACCCGCAGGTGCTGCGCGACATCCTGCGCGGCTAGCGCGCTCAGCCGTCGCCAGCGTCAGAAGCCGCTGGCGGCGGCCGGCGGCAGGTCGGTCCGGAACGCGCGCCACAGCTCGGTGACCGCGCCCGGCCGTGCCTCCGACAGCAGCCCGGCGCGCAACAGCGAGACCAGGTTGGTCCCTCCGAGGTAGGCCGATCCGAGCGCGGCGACCGGCAGCTCGACGTCCGGGTCGGCCCCGGTGCGCTCGGCGCGGCCCTCGCCACCGCCCACCACGATCCGCCAGCGGCCGGCCTGCCACGGGGCGTAGCGGTCGGTCACCTCGACGACCACGTCGCAGCTGCCGTCGTACGAGCGCAGCGGGAGTGCCGCGGGCAGGTCGACGATCCGCAGCCACAGGTTGTCGGCGGGGATCACGTCGCGCGCCGACCGGGGTCCGATCCACTGCCAGATCACGTCGTCGACCGCGTGCTCCGGGAGCTTCACGGTGCCGATCAGGTCGAAGTCCACGAGCCGCCGCAGCAGGGCCAGCCGCACGGCCGGCTCGCCGAACAGCGCCTGCACCTCCAGGGTGCCGTCGGGGCGGTGCTGCTCCCACTTGTGGAGTCGCCGGAACGCGGCGTGCCCGACGTCGACCCCGTCCCGGGTGGCGAACAGGAAGCGCCGCGGCTCCTTGTCCCGCAGCTCCCGACGAGGTCTCGCGGACGATCGCGGTGTAGAACTCCGCCGCACCCACGACCAGCCCCGGAACCTGCGCGGCGACCCGCAGCTCGCAGTCCCGCACCCGCGCCGCCAGCTCGTCCCCGGGCTCGGTCGCCAGCCGGGTCTCGACGGCACCGGCCGCGTCGTCCAGGCCCGGCGCGGTGAAGGTCGTGCCGCGACCCAGCGAGAGCGTGGCCGACTGCGCCGCCAGGCCGTAGCCGTGACGGCCGTAGATGGCCGGCTCGCTCGCGTGCAGCCCCGACAGTGCCAGGCCCTCGCGGTGGGTCTGCTCGACGTGGTGGCGGAGCATGGCCGTGAGCACGCCGCGGCGGCGGTGGTCGGGGTGCACGCCGACCCAGGTGAGGCCGGCCATCGGCACCAGGGCGGCGCCGCACGCCGCCGGCACGGCCAGCTGCATCGGCCGCACGCCGTAGATGCCGGGATAGGTGTCGGGCGCCGAGCCCGGACGGTCGGCGGCGAACCGCTGGCCCGGAGGCACCCCGAGCAGCTGCTCGTCGGTGGAGAGCTCGGTGTCCGGCTCGGCGAACCACACCAGGTGGTCGGTGGCCAGGAAGCGGTCGAAGTCGTCGGCGTGGGCGACGGTGACGTCGGGCTCGGACATGGACCCAGCCTGCCCGTCGCGCGGATCCGGCGGCCACCGGATTCGCAGGCTACGCTCGGCGCATGACCGCCGAGATGCATCTGCCGACGTTCTACGTCCAGCAGAAGTTCGCGATGACGACCAACCGGTACGCCCTCTACGCCGCCAACCCCGACGGCAGCTTCGGCGCGCTGATGGGCGTGGCGCAGCAGAAGCGGATGGCGTTCAAGGAGGAGGTCACCTTCTACGCGGACGAGTCGAAGACGCGCAAGGTCTTCGGCTTCAAGGCCCGCAAGAAGCTCGACCTCAACGCCGGCTACGACATCACCGACGAGTCCGGTCAGCAGATCGGGTTCTTCCGCAAGGACTTCCGCGCCAGCCTGCTGCGCTCCACGTTCCACATCGAGGGCCCCGGCTACACCGGCACCGGACAGGAGCGCAGCCCGTTGGTCGCGATCGTCCGCCGCTTCGTCGACTTCGCGTTCCTGCCGATCCACTTCGACTTCGTGGGCGCCGACGGCGCCCCGCTGCTCGGCATCGAGCGGCAGGCCAGCGTCCGCGACAAGTACACCGTCCACGTGCCCGACCCTCGCGTCGACTTCCGGGTCGCCGCGGCGGTCGCGGTCGCGATGGATGCGCTGATGTCGCGCTGACCCCCGGGTGGGAGACTCTCCAGCCATGCGCGTGCACCTCGGCTCCGACCACGCCGGACTCGACCTCAAGGCCCACCTGATCGGCTGGCTCACCGACGCCGGCCACGAGCCCGTCGACCACGGTCCCTTCGTCTACGACGCCCTCGACGACTACCCCGTCTTCTGCCTGCGGGCCGCGGAGGCGGTCGCCGCCGAGCGGGCAGAGGGGCTCGAGTCCTTCGGCGTCGTCGTGGGCGGCTCCGGCAACGGCGAGCAGATGGCCGCCAACAAGGTCGCCGGCGTCCGCTGCGCCCTGGTGTGGTCCGAGGAGACCGCGGTGCTGGCCCGCGAGCACAACGACGCCAACGTGATCTCCGTCGGTGGCCGGCTCCACTCGCTCGACGACATGACGCACTTCGTCGAGGTCTTCCTCGCGACCGCCTTCACCGGCGAGGAGCGCCACGTCCGCCGGATCGGCCAGCTCAGCTCCTACGAGACCGGGGGAGGGTTGCCCCCGCTGCCGCCGTCCGCGCTCGGTCACGGCGATGCCTGAGGGGCACACCCTCTTCCGGCTGGCCGCCGAGCTCACGGCCGCCTTCGCCGGCCACCGGGTCGCCGTCTCGAGCCCCCAGGGCAGGTTCGCCGCCGACGCGGCCGTCGTGGACGGATCGCTGCTGGTCGGGGCGCAGTCGGCCGGCAAGCACCTGTTCGTCGAGTTCGACCACGAGCGGATCGTCCACGTCCACCTGGGCCTGATCGGGCACTTCGACGTCCACGCGGGGGTCGCCGAGGTGCCGCCCCCGGTGGGCGAGGTGCGGCTCCGGCTGGTCGCCGGCACGCCGCGCGGGGCGTCGTACGCCGATCTGCGGGGCGCGACCCGCTGCGACCTGGTCGGCCCGGCGCGGCGCGAGGAGGTCCTCGCAGGTCTCGGTCCGGACCCGCTGCGGCCCGGGTCCGACCCCGACGGGGCGTGGCGACGCATCCGGAAGAGCCCGCGGCCGATCGGTGACCTGCTGCTCGACCAGGCGGTGGTCGCCGGCGTCGGCAACGTCTATCGCGCCGAGGTGCTGTTCCGGCAGCGGATCCACCCGCTGCGGCCCGGCAACACACTGCGTGTCGGTCAGTGGCGGGCGATCTGGGACGACCTCGTCGCGCTCATGGTCGAGGGCGTGCGCCTGGGCCGGATCGACACCGTGCGGCCCGAGCACACGCCGGAGGCGATGGGCCGGCCGGCGCGCGCGGACGACCACGGGGGAGAGGTCTACGCCTACCGCCGCACCGGCCAGCCGTGCCTGGTGTGCGGTCGGGCGATCCGGACCGAGGTGCTGGCCGGAAGGAACCTGTTCTGGTGTCCGCGATGTCAGGTCAGGTTCCGGTCCAGAGCCGTACAGTGACCCGCGATGAGCCAGCAGAGCCGGTCGGCCCCGTCGGTGCGACGCGTCGCGACCTCCGCACTTCGCCGCAGCACGCCGCCGGAGAGCCGGGCGCTGCGGGTCCTGGTGCTGCTCTCGATCGCGATCACGGCCCTGCTCTGGGCCTTCCCGGACCAGGCGCCGCTGACCCTGCTGATCCTGCCGATGCTGCTCGGCAGCCTGAACCTGGGGCCGCGGTACCTGCCCTGGTTCGTGGTCTTCCTGCTCGTGATGCTCGTCGGGCTGCTCACCCGGCAGGACGACATCACCCCGCGCATCGTCGGCGGTGTCGGCGTGATGTTCGCGGCCGGGTTCATCATCTTGCTGACCTCGTTCCGCCGGACCCGCCTGGGCGTGGCCGGCGCCCAGGGCGAGCTGATGCTCGTCGACCTGCGTGACCGGATCCAGAGCCAGAGCCTGATCCCGGCCCTCCCGCCGGGCTACTCGGCCGAGAGCGCGCTGCGCTCCGCGGGGGGTACGCCGTTCGCCGGTGACTTCGTGATCACGGTCCGTCCGCCCGACACCGACCGGTTCGAGGTCGTGGTCGTGGACGTGTCGGGCAAGGGCGAGAGCGCGGGCACCCGGGCGCTGCTGCTCGCGGGAGCGCTCGGAGGCCTGATCGGCGCGCTGCCGGCCCGGGAGTTCCTGCCGGCCGCCAACGAATTCCTGCTGCGCCAGGACTGGGAGGAGGGGTTCGCGACCGCCGTGCACCTCTCCCTCCACCTGGGCACGGGACGCTACGAGGTCCGCAACGCGGGCCACCCGCCGGCCGCCCACCGGGCCGCCGGCTCCGGCCGCTGGGACCTGCAGTCCGAGCAGGGGCCGGCGCTCGGGCTCCTCGACGGGGCGGAGTTCCCGGTCGTGACCGGCGAGCTCAGGCCCGGCGACGCGGTCATGATGTACACCGACGGCATGGTCGAGACCCGCGACAAGGACATCGGCCTCGGCATCGACCGCATGCTCGGCAGGACCGACCAGCTGCTGCGGGGGGAGTTCGAGGGCGGGGCCGAGAAGCTCATCGGCTCCCTGGGCTCCCGCAACGACGACCGCGCGCTGGTGCTGGTCTCCCGGCGCTGAATCGGCCTCATTTCGGAGCCTGCGCGCCGGTGTGGCACGATGATCCGAGCCCAAATCGCGCAGGCGGGTTGAGCGTGCGGATGTAGCTCAATGGTAGAGCCCCAGTCTTCCAAACTGGCTACGCGGGTTCGATTCCCGTCATCCGCTCCAAGGGGTCAGCGGCGGTGCCTCGGCACGGCCGACGGACATCTTGGCGGGGCGTAGCGTAGTGGCTAGCGCGCCTGCTTTGGGAGCAGGAGATCGCAGGTTCGAGTCCTGTCGCCCCGACGAAGTTCCATCCACCCATTGCAAGGAGACAACCTGTGAAGAGCGCCGTCGAGACCTTGAGCCCGACCCGGGCCAAGCTGACCGTCGAGGTGCCCTTCGAGGAGCTCAAGCCGAGCCTCGACGCGGCGTACAAGAAGATCGCCCAGCAGATCAACGTCCCCGGCTTCCGCCGCGGCAAGGTCCCGCCGACCGTGATCGACCGTCAGGTCGGCCGCGGCGCGGTCCTCGACCAGGCCATCAACGACGTGCTGCCGCAGAAGTACGTCGAGGCCCTGCAGGAGAACTCGCTCGAGCCGGTGGCCCAGCCCGAGATCGAGGTGACCCGGCTCGAGGACCACGAGGCCCTGGAGTTCACCGCCGAGGTCGAGGTCAAGCCCGAGATCACCCTCCCCGACTACAACGGCATCGAGGCCCAGGTCGACGACGTCGAGCTGACCGATGTCGACGTCGAGGAGCAGGTGCAGGCGCTGCGCGAGCGGTTCGCCACCCTGCTCGACGTCGAGCGTGCGGCCGCCGACGGCGACTTCGTCGTGATGGACCTCAAGGCCACCCAGGACGGCGAGGTCATCGAGGGTGCCGAGGTCAGCGGCATGTCCTACCAGGTCGGCCGCGGCGGGATGCTCGAGGGCCTCGACGAGGCGCTCGCCGGCATGTCGGCGGGCGAGGAGAAGACCTTCAGCTCCCAGCTCGTCGGTGGCGACCTGGTCGGCCAGGACGTCGAGGTCGCGGTGGCGGTCTCGCAGGTCCAGCAGCAGGAGCTGCCCGAGGTCGACGACGAGTTCGCACAGCTCGCGAGCGAGTTCGACACCGCCGAGGAGCTGCAGGCCGACGTCCGTGAGCGGCTGGGCCGGGGCAAGCGCCTCGAGCAGGCCGCCGCGGCCCGCGACGCCGTCCTCGAGGTGCTCCTCGAGCAGATGGAGGTCCCGCTCCCCGAGCAGCTGGTCGCCGAGGAGCTGACCGCACGTCGCTCCAGCATCGAGCAGCAGCTCGCCCAGGCCGGCATCGCCATGGACAAGTACCTCGAGGACGAGGGGCAGACCGTCGAGGAGTTCGAGGCCGACCTCGAGCGCCGGGTGCGCGACGCGATCGCCGCCCAGTTCATCCTCGACGCGATCGCGAAGAAGGAGGAGCTCGGCGTCGACCAGAACGAGCTCTCCCAGCACCTCGTGCGTCGCGCCCAGCAGTCCGGACAGGACCCGCAGGAGTTCGCCAACCACATGTTCGAGCACAACCACGTGCCCGAGCTGGTGCAGGAGATCCTGCGCGGCAAGGCGCTCGCGGCGATCGTGGAGACCGCGACGGTCACCGACGCCTCGGGCAACACCGTCGAGCTGAAGAACCTGCGCCCCGACGGCACCATCGGTGAGCCGGAGGCCGAGTCGGCGGACGAGTCCGCCGACGCCGAGGAGACCGTGGCCGAGGACGACCAGCAGGCCTGACACGCCGCCGGCAGGTCAGTGAACACACGTTCACTGACCTGCTACGGTCCGTGGCATGACCCGTGAGCAGCCCGGAGTCCTCGACGCGCTGTCGCTGCTCTCGCAGGTGGCCGACGAGCTCGTGGTGGGGACCGTGCGCGACACCCACCTCGCGTGCGTCGACCGCGTGCACGGACTGCTGCGCCGGCCCACCGGCGCCGGACCCGGAATGGGGGAGACCCTCCACCGGGGCATCGCGTCCGGCGTCTACGGCGGGCTGGGGGCCGGCCTGCGCGCCACCTCGCGAGGTCTCGGCGCGGTGGCCGACCGGGGTGTCGGTCCCCGGCTGGAGACCGACCCCCGGGGCCGGTTCCTCAACGCCGCGGTGAACGGCCTGATCGGCGACCGGCTGGAGCGGGAGCGGCCGCGGCTCGCGATCCGGATGGCGGTGCGCCGCCACGGCGAGGACGTCGCCCCCGAGCCGGAGTCGCTGCTCAGCGCCTTCCCCGACTCGACCGGCCGGCTCGTGGTGTTCCTGCACGGCCTGTGCGAGAACGAGTCCGCCTGGCAGCTCCACCGCGAGCAGCGCGGCACGACGTACGGCGAGGCGCTGGCCCGGACCGGCTGGACGCCGGTCTACCTGCGCGCCAACACCGGGCTGGGCCTGCGCCCGAACGGCGTCGCGTTGTCGGTGCTCCTGCAGCGGCTGGTGGAGGAGTGGCCGGTCGAGGTCACCCGGATCGCCCTGGTGGGCCACTCGATGGGTGGGTTGGTGATGCGTGCCGCCGGTGCCGTCGCCACGGAGGCCGAGCGGCCCTGGACCGGGCTCGTCTCCGACGTGGTCACGCTCGGGTGCCCCCACCTCGGGGCGCCGATCGCGCGCGGCGTCGGCCACGGCAGCCGCGGCCTGGGCCGACTGCCGGAGACCGCCGCCTTCGGCCGGATCCTCGACTGGCGCTCGGTCGGGGTCCACGACCTGGTCGCCGGGCTCGCGGAGGACGTCCCGCCGCTGCCCCACGCCCGCTACCGGCTGGTCTCGGCCACCGTCACCGCCTCGCCCCGTCACCTCGTCGGCCACGTCGTCGGCGACCTGCTGGTCCGGGTGCCCTCGGCGTACGGCCGCGACCGCTACGGCGCCGAGCTGTTCCCGGGCGCGGAGGTGCTGCACGTGGGCCGGGCCGACCACTTCGACCTGCTCAACCACCCGCGGGTCGAGCGGGCGCTGGCCGACTGGCTGGCCTGATCGCCCGCAGCCGCGCGCGTCCCCGTGTCCGCTGTGCGCGAACAGCGGCCGTCAGCCCGTGGAACTGTCCGGATGTCCGGCTAGTGTCGCAGTCGTGAACCTGAACTCCAGCCCCTCGCTCGTGACCCCGTCCCCGGGCCGGAGGCCAACGGCGCCGGCGCCTCGATGTACGGGCTCGACGACCACATCTACCAGCGACTGCTGCGTGAGCGGATCGTCTTCCTCGGCTCCGAGGTCCGCGACCAGAACGCCAACGCGATCTGCGCCCAGCTGCTGCTGCTCTCGGCGGAGGACCCCGAGGCCGACATCTTCCTCCACATCAACTCACCGGGTGGCTCCGTCGACGCCGGCATGGCGATCTACGACACCATGAACTACATCCCCAACGACGTGGCCACGGTCGGCATGGGCCTGGCCGCCTCGATGGGCCAGTTCCTGCTCTGCGCCGGCACCAAGGGCAAGCGCTACGCGCTGCCGCACGCGCGGATCATGATGCACCAGCCCTCCTCGGGCATGGGTGGCTCCGCCTCCGACATCAAGATCCAGGCCCAGCAGTCGCTCCACATCAAGAAGGTGCTGCTCGAGCTGATCGCCCAGCACACCGGCCAGTCGGTCGAGCAGATCGAGAACGACGCCGACCGCGACCGCTGGTTCACCGCCGACCAGGCCCTCGAGTACGGCCTGGTCGACCAGGTCATCAAGAGCGCCCGTGAAGCCGCGGACGAAGGGCGCCCGGCCCGATCCTCCTCCCCGAGCAAGGACTGACCATGAACTACTACATCCCGCAGTGGGAAGAGCGCACGTCCTACGGCTTCCGCCGGATCGACCCCTACGCCAAGCTCTTCGAGGACCGGATCATCTACCTCGGCACCCCCATCTCCGACGACGTGGCCAACGCCGTGATCGCGCAGCTGATGTGCCTGGAGTCGATGAACCCCGACCAGGACGTGCAGATCTACATCAACAGCCCCGGTGGCTCCTTCACCGCGCTGACCGCGATCTACGACACGATGAACTTCATCAAGCCCGACGTGCAGACGGTGTGCATCGGCCAGGCTGCCTCTGCCGCCGCGATCCTGCTCGCGGCCGGGACGCCGGGCAAGCGCACCGCGCTGCCCAACAGCCGGATCCTGATCCACCAGCCCTACACCGAGGGCACCTTCGGCCAGACCTCCGACATCGAGATCCAGGCCAACGAGATCCTGCGGATGCGCGAGCTGCTCGAGCAGATGATCGCCGACCACAGCGGCCGCGACCGCGAGCAGGTCAGCATCGACATCGAGCGCGACAAGATCCTCACCGCCGACCAGGCCGTCGAGTACGGCCTGATCGACGCGGTGATCCAGCCGCGCAAGGCCACTCCTGCGCTGACCAACCGCTGAACGGTGAACCAAGCCGACGGGATCCTCGTGTCACCCACCGCTCGGAGGGTGGCTCGGGGTACCGTCGTCTGGCCGCCCCGCAGGGGGCGACACGCAGTGACTAGGACCGGCGCAACCCCGTGGCGCCGGACTGACGGAGGGTGAAGGCGAGTGGCACGCATCGGTGACGGTGGCGACCTGCTGAAGTGTTCCTTCTGCGGGAAGAGCCAGAAGCAGGTCAAGAAGCTGATCGCCGGCCCCGGCGTCTACATCTGCGACGAGTGCATCGACCTGTGCAACGAGATCATCGAGGAGGAGCTCAACGAGGGCTCCGAGGTCAGTCTCGAGGAGCTGCCCAAGCCGCGCGAGATCTTCGAGTTCCTCAACTCCTACGTCATCGGCCAGGAGCAGGCGAAGAAGTCGCTCGCCGTGGCCGTCTACAACCACTACAAGCGGGTCCAGGCCGGGCTGCAGCCGACGGTCGGCAAGCACAGCAAGGAAGAGGCCGTCGAGGTCGCCAAGTCCAACATCCTGGTGATCGGCCCGACCGGCTGCGGCAAGACCTACCTCGCCCAGACCCTGGCCCGGATGCTGAACGTCCCCTTCGCCATCGCCGACGCGACGGCGCTGACCGAGGCCGGCTACGTCGGCGAGGACGTCGAGAACATCCTGCTCAAGCTGATCCAGGCGGCCGACTACGACGTCAAGAAGGCCGAGACCGGGATCATCTACATCGACGAGATCGACAAGGTCGCCCGCAAGGCCGAGAACCCCTCGATCACCCGTGACGTGTCCGGCGAGGGCGTCCAGCAGGCGCTGCTGAAGATCATCGAGGGCACCACCGCCTCGGTGCCGCCGCAGGGCGGGCGCAAGCACCCGCACCAGGAGTTCATCCAGATCGACACCACCAACATCCTGTTCGTGGTGGGCGGCGCGTTCGCCGGCCTGGAGCAGATCATCGAGCAGCGCGTCGGCAAGAAGACGCTCGGGTTCACCGCCGAGGTGCGGGGTGCCGCCGAGCGGGAGGCCGACGACCTGCTGACCCAGGTCCGGCCCGAGGACCTCACCAAGTTCGGCCTGATCCCCGAGTTCATCGGTCGGCTGCCGCTGATCGCGAGCGTGAGCAAGCTCGACCAGGAGGCGCTGATCCAGATCCTCACCGAGCCCCGCAACGCGCTGGTCAAGCAGTACCAGAAGCTCTTCGAGCTCGACGGCGTCGAGCTCGAGTTCACCGACGAGGCGATCAAGTCGATCGCCGACGCCGCCATGGAGCGCGGCACCGGTGCCCGCGGCCTGCGCGCGATCATCGAGGAGGTGCTCCTCCACGTCATGTACGACGTGCCCTCGCGCGGCGACATCGGCAAGGTGATCGTGACCGACGAGGTGGTGACCGACGGGGTGGCCCCGACGCTGGTCCCGCGCGAGGCGGAGACCAAGAAGAAGAAGTCGGCCTGACCAGGCCCGCGGACCGACCGGGCCATACGGCCTAGTCCATTCGGGTCATTTCGGCCTCGTGGTCTTGGGTGGTGGCTGGGGGGACACCACACTGGGGTTGTCTCGGAAGGACCCCCCATGCGAACCGATCACCGACGACCCCTCGTGGCCTACGTCCTCGTGTCGCGTGGCGTGCGCGTTCGTGGTCGCGCCGAGCCTCGACCTCGGAGGCCTCGGCCTCGGCGAGAAGCCCAGGTACGGCGCCTTCTCCGACACCACGATGACCCCCAGCGAGATGGCCAACGGGATCGTCGACCCGACCAACTTCGTCCCCGCACCGGACACCGACATCGTCGAGCAGCCGGTGACGGACGTGGGTGGCTCCGTCGTGCCCGGCCTGGCGAGCGATCGACGACGTCACGGGCGGGCCGCTGGTCCCGGTGGGCGCGGCGGACGGTGGAGACGTTGCCGGACGGCTCGGCCTCGCCGGGCTCCGACGGCGGTGGCACCCAGGTCGTGGCGAGCCCGCTGCACTCCGACCTGGTCGGCGGTGGCGGCGCCCGCCGCAGGCGGCGACGCCCCGACGCGGGAACGGTGAGGGTGGCTCGGCGCGGTCCGGCCGACCTGACGCCGATCCCGGCACCAGTCCCGGCACCAGCCCCGGCACCAGCCCCGGACAGGCCAGCCCGGACACCGGCCCCGACGACGCGGAGACGGCGCCGGGATGGTCCAGGGATCTCGGTCGACGACGACGCGCGCCGGCACCGATGGCGGCGGCACGGCGACGACGACCACGACAACGACCACGACAACGACAACGGCAACGGCAACGGCAACGGCGACGACCGTGCGCGACCGCGCCGCACCGTCGACCACGTGGCCCCCGGGCGCGCACCCCAACGGCCACGTCGGACCGCCGCGGCAACGGCCGCGAAGACGACGGGCAGGACCAGGGCCCGAAGGACAACGGCCCGAAGGACGAGGCCCCGAAGGACAAGGCCGGCCAAGGACAAGGCCACGAAGGACAAGGCCCAAGGACAAGGCCCCCAAGGACAAGGCCCCCAAGGACAAGGGCCCGCCAAGGACAAGGCCCCCAAGGACAAGGCCGCCAAGGACAAGGCCCCCAAGGACAAGGCCCCGAAGGACAAGGGCCCGACGGACAAGGCCCCCAAGGCCACGGCCCAAGGCGGCAAGCCCGGCCCCCACTGACCGGCGGCGCCTCAGGCCTCGGCGAGCTCCGCGTCGACCCGGATCGCGTCGGCGCGTCTCGTCGGTGGTGAACACCAGCTCGCCGGTGACCTTCCCCGACGACCGCAGGTCGTCGGCGGCCAGCTCGACCTGGGCGATCTGGGCCGCGGGGCCGGTGATCTCCACCCGCGCGAGCGGCGCCTTCATCGACACCTTCGCCTGTGACTTCGCGCCGCGGATGCCGATCAGCGCGGCCGCGACCGCGTCGATCAGCGACGGCGCAGCGGCGGCCGCCGAGCCGAGGTCGGCGCTGACCGGCCAGGGGGCCCGGTGGATCGAGCCCTCGCGCCACCAGGACCAGACCTCCTCGGTGACGTAGGGGAGGAACGGCGCGAGCAGGCGCAGCTGCACCTCGAGGGCGATCGCGAGCGTGGCCCGGGCCGAGGCGGTGCCGGCGTCGTCGGGGCGCTCCTCGTCGCCGTACGCGCGCTCCTTGACCAGCTCGAGGTAGTCGTCGCAGAACTCCCAGAAGAACTTCTCGGTGACCTCGAGGGCGGTCGTGTAGTCGTAGACCTCGAAGGCGTCCGTGGCCTTGCGGACCACCCCGTCGAGCCGGCCCAGCAGGGCGCAGTCGACCGGCGCGCTGACCGCCGCGTGGTTGAGGTCGCTCGCGCCCATCCCCAGCACGAACCGGGACGCGTTCAGGAGCTTCATCGCCAGCCGGCGGCCGACCTTCATCTGGCTCTCGTCGAACGGCGAGTCCAGGCCCGGCCGGGCGATCGCCGCCCGCCAGCGGACGGCGTCGGCGCCGAACTTCTCCAGGATCTCGTCGGGGACGATCGCGTTCCCCTTCGACTTGGAGAGCTTCTTGCGGTCCTCGTCGACGATGAAGCCGGAGATCATCGCCGTGCGCCACGGCGCGACACCCTGCTCGAAGTGGGCGCGGACCACGCGGCTGAACAGCCAGGTGCGGATGATGTCGTGGGCGTGGGTGCAGAGATCCATCGGGAAGACCCGGCTGAAGAGGTCCTCGTCGGTGAGCCAGCCACCCGCGATCTGCGGGGTCAGGGACGAGGTCGCCCACGTGTCCATGATGTCGGGGTCGCCGACGAAACCGCCGGGCGCGCCACGCTGAGCCTCGTCGTAGCCGCGGGGCCGGTCGGTCGACGGGTCGACGGGCAGCTCGGCCTCGCTCGGCATCAGCGGGTGGTCGTAGTCGGGCTCGCCCTGCTCGTCGAGCGGGTACCAGACCGGGAAGGGGACGCCGAAGAACCGCTGCCGCGAGATCAGCCAGTCGCCGTTGAGGCCGTTGACCCAGTTGTCGTAGCGGTGCCGCATGTGGGCGGGGTGCCAGACGACCTCCGCGCCCCGGTCGACCATCTCCTGACGCAGCTCAGCGCTGCGGCCGCCGTTGGTGATGTACCACTGGCGGGTCGCGACGATCTCGAGCGGCTTGTCGCCCTTCTCGTAGAAGTTCGCCATCCGCTGGGTGGGGGTCGGGTCGCCCTCGAGGTCGCCGGACTCGCGGAGCAGCGCGACCATCGCCTCCCGGGCGCTGAAGACGGTCTTGCCGGCCAGCTCGGCGTACGCCGTGGACGCGGACTCGGACGACAGCCACGCGGGGGTGTCCCGGTGCAGCCGGCCGTCGCGGCCGATGACGGTGCGGACCGGGAGCGCCAGCTCGCGCCACCAGGTGACGTCGGTGAGGTCACCGAAGGTGCAGCACATCGCGACGCCGGCGCCCTTGTCGGGCTCGGCGGCGGCGTGGGCGAGGACCGGGATCTCCACTCCGAAGACCGGCGAGGTGACGGTGGTCCCGAACAGGTCGGCGTAGCGCTCGTCGTCGGGATGGGCGATCAGCGCGACCACCGCGGGGATCAGCTCGGGCCGGGTGGTCTCGATGTGGAGCGGGGTGCCGTCGGCACGGTGGAACGAGACCCGGTGGTAGTGACCGGCGTAGTCGCGTGCCTCCAGCTCGGCCTGGGCGACCGCGGTCTGGAAGGTGACGTCCCACAGGGTCGGCGCCTCTTGGAGGTAGGCCTCGCCGCGGGCGAAGTTGCGCAGGAACGCGGTCTGGCTGACCAGGCGGGACTTGTCACCGATGGTCGTGTAGTTCTCGCTCCAGTCGACCGAGAGACCCAGCGTGCGCCAGAGCGTCTCGAAGGTCTTCTCGTCCTCGACGACGAGCTGCTCGCACAGCTCGATGAAGTTGGGTCGGCTGATCGACACCTGCTTCTTGGCGTCCGGCTTCTCCGGCGGCGTGAAGTCGGGGTCGTAGGGCAGGGACGGGTCGCAGCGGACGCCGAAGTAGTTCTGGACCCGACGCTCGGTCGGCAACCCGTTGTCGTCCCAGCCCATCGGGTAGAACACGCTCTTGCCACGCATCCGCTGGTAGCGGGCGACCAGGTCGGTGTGGGTGTAGCTGAAGATGTGGCCGACGTGGAGCGAGCCGCTGACGGTCGGCGGGGGAGTGTCGATGGAGAAGACGTTCTCCCGCGGCTGGGTGCGGTCGAAGCGGTAGGTGTCGTCGGCCCTCCACTGCGCGGCCCACTTCTCCTCGAGGCCCTCCAACGCGGGCTTGTCCGGTACGACGACGGACGGCTGGGCGGGCGTCGTCGTGTCCGGGGCAGGCGTCTGGGTCTCGGTCATAACGGGAAATCCTAGGCGGCGGGGCGCCTGAACCTTCAATCGGATTCTCCGGCGGTCCCGCCGAACCGGTTCGCACCGGCGTCGCCCGAGCCCCTAGCGTCGGCGCATGGCCAAGCGTCCGAAGCGTGACCGGCAGCCCGCGAAGCGACCCCGTGGGCTGCCGACCCTGGAGTTCCACGACGACCCGCGGGAGTTCCTGGCCGCCGCCCGCGGCCACCTCGCCGCCGAACCGGTGCTGTCGACGGTGGTGGCCTCGATCGCCGAGAGGTCGGCCCGCGAGGACGCCGCCGGCATCGAGCACGGCCTGCCGCACCGCTGGTGGGTCGTCGTGCGCGACGACGCCGGCGAGGTCGTCGGCACCGGCATGCGGACCGCGCCGTTCGCGCCCTACCCGTTGTTCCTGCTGCCGATGCCCGCTGAGGCGGCCGCCGTGCTCGCGCACGTCCTGCACGGGCGCGGTGAACGGGTGGAGGGCGTCAACGGCGCACTGCCGGTCGCGAAGACCTGCGCCGGCGAGCTCGCCCGGCTCCAGGGCGGGACGGCCGAGGTCGCCGTCCACACCCGGCTCCACGAGGCCACCGCGGTCGTGCCGCCGCGCCCGACGGCCGGTCGGCTGCGGCTCGCACGACCCGACGAGGTCCCCCTGGCGATGACCTGGTTCGAGGCGTTCGCCCGCGACGCCGACGAGCAGGCGGGCCGCGAGCCCGGCAGCCTGCACTCGATGACCGAGACCGAGGACGGCATGCTCCGGCGCATCACGGAGGAGCGGGTCTGGTTCTGGGTGGACGCCGAGGACCGCCCGGTGCACGTGACCGGCCACAACCTGCCGGCCTTCGGCGCCGCCCGGATCGGCCCGGTGTTCACGCCGCGGGAGCACCGCGGGCAGGGGTACGGCGGCAACGCCGTGGCCCAGGTGACCCAGCAGCTGCTCGATGCCGGCGCCCGGCCCTGCCTCTACACCGACCAGGCCAACCCCACCTCCAACCAGCTGTACGCCGCCCTCGGCTACGAGCCGGTCGTGGACATGGCCGACCTGCGGATCAGCTGACCTCGCAGCCGCGCCCCTAGACTCGGACGCGAGATGACTGACACCCCCGCCGCCCGCGCGGCCGAGACCTTCGCGGAGGTCGAGGACGCCCTCCTGTCCCGCTGGCCCGAGACCCGGCTGGAGCCGTCCCTCGACCGGATCCGGGCCTTCACCGAGCTGCTCGGCGACCCCCAGCACGGCTACCCGGTCATCCACCTGACCGGCACCAACGGCAAGACGTCGACGTCGCGGATGATCGACACGCTGCTGCGCACGCTGGAGCTGCGCACCGGCCGCTTCACCAGCCCGCACGTCGAGCGGATGAGCGAGCGGATCTGCATCGACGGCAGTCCGCTGACCGACGAGGAGTTCGTCCGCGCGTTCAACGACGTGGCGCCGTACACCCACCTGGTCGACACCTCCGAGGCCCACCCCCTCTCGTTCTTCGAGACCGTCGTCGGGATGGCGTACGCCGCGTTCGCGGACGCGCCCGTCGAGGTCGCCGTCGTCGAGGTCGGCCTCGGCGGTTCGTGGGACGCCACCAACGTCGCCGACGGCCAGGTGGCCGTGGTGATGCCCGTGGGGGTCGACCACGCCCAGTTCCTCGGAGACTCACCCGCCCGGATCGCGCTCGAGAAGGCGGGGATCATCAAGGCCGGGGCGACCGCCGTGCTCGCCGAGCAGACGCCGGAGGTGACCGAGGTCCTCCTGCAGCGCTGCGCGGAGGTCGGTGCGACCGTCCTCCGCGAGGGCGTCGACTTCGGTGTCGTGTCCCGGGTGCCGGCCGTCGGGGGACAGGTCGTCTCGATGCAGGGACTGCACGCCCGCTACGACGAGCTCTTCCTGCCGCTCTACGGCGCCCACCAGGCCCAGAACGCGGTGATGGCGCTGGCCGCGGTCGAGGCGTTCACCGGCGACCGGCCGCTCGACGCCGACCTCGTCGCCAGCGCCTTCAGCCAGGTCTCCTCGCCGGGCCGGCTCGAGGTCATCCGGCGCAGCCCGACGATCGTGCTCGACGCGGCCCACAACCCCCACGGGGCGGAGGCCGCCGCGGACGCGCTGGACGACTCCTTCGCGTTCGACCCGCTCATCGGCGTGATGGGCGTGATGGCCGACAAGGACCACGCGGGCGTGCTCGCCGCCTTCGAGCCGCACCTGGCCCACGTGGTCTGCACCCAGAACTCCACCTCCCGAGCGCTGCCCGCCGAACAGCTGGCCGAGGCGGCGCGCGAGGTCTTCGGCGACGAGCGGGTCAGCGTCGAGCCCCGCCTCGGCGACGCCATCGATCGCGCCGCGGCGCTGGCGGAGGAGGGCGAGTCCGGGTCGATCGGCGCCGGCGCCGTCCTCGTCACCGGTTCGGTGGTCACCGTCGGCGAGGCCCGGACCATGCTCAAGGGACGCGGATGAGCACCCCCCAGAGCGAGACCCGGTCGCCGCGTCGCGGCATGTGCGCCGCCGTGCTGGCACTCGAGGGCATCGTCGTCGGGCTCTCGACCCCGGTGATGATCACGCTGACCGACGTCCCGCTGGGCACGGCACTGACCGCCGGGCTCGGCCTGGCCGCGGTCTGCCTGCTGCTGGCCGGCCTGCTCCGGTCCGAGGCGGCGTACGTCGTCGGCTGGGTGGTGCAGGCCGCCGCGATCGCGCTCGGGTTCGTGGTGCCGGCGATGTTCTTCCTCGGCGTGATCTTCGCGCTGCTGTGGGGCGGCGCCTACTTCCTCGGTCGCCGGATCGAGCGCGACCGCGCCGCGGCGTACTCGGCCTACGACCCGGACGCCACCGCCGGCTCCGGCGAGGCCTGAGCCCGCTCCCGCTCGGCCCGCAGCGCCGGCAGGTAGAAGAACGCGCCGAGCAGGCTGAAGCCGCCCGCGACGACCATCGACACCTGGGTGCTGGTGGCCTCGGCGAGGAGGCCGAGCGGGGTGCCGAGGAGCGAGAAGGTCATGAAGAACACCATCGACCCCAGGGACAGGACGGTCGCCCGGTTGCGGGCGCTGGCCTCGCGGTGCACGAGGGACTGGTGCACGGGGTCGGCGGCACCGTGGAGGGCATAGGTGAACAGGTACGCCGCGATCAGGGCGACCGGCCCGGCGACCAGTCCCATCACCAGGGCTCCCAGGCCGTTGAGGATCCGGGCGAGGATCGCGGCTCGCGCGACACCGATGCGTCGGCTGGCGAACCCGGCTGCCGCTGACCCCGCAGCGAAGACTCCCCACCCCACCGCCGCCACCGGTCCCATCAGGGCGCCGGCCTGCTCCTCGCCGCCGACCAGCTCGGCGAGCCGGATCGGCTGGAAGGTCTCGAACACGACCAGCGCGGCGGTCCAGAAGACCTCCACCAGCACCAGGCACCGGAGCACACGGTTGCTCCGCAACAGCCCGAGGCCGTCGCGGACCACCGCGGGCGCCTCGCGCACCGAGCTCGGCCGCCCGTCGGACACCGGTGGCGTCGACGTGGGTGCTCGGCTCCTTCATCAGCGCCACGACGGCGAACAGGTGCACCACGTTGAGGGCGCCCCAGCACAGCATCGGGAGCAGCAGGGCCGAGCCGGCGGGGAGCGGGTCCCAGGCGATGAGTCCGCCGGAGATCACGGCGCCCACCGCGATCGAGCCGCCGAGGACCGTGCCCTGCGCCGCGAGCGTCCCGTCGACGTCGGCGCCGGGCTGGTGACGTGGACGGTGTCGACGTACCAGGCCTCGAGCGGGCCGGAGTCGAGCGCCCGGAACACGCCCTGCAGCGCCGCTGCGACGACGAAGTACCAGAACGAGTCGGCCACGATCATCACGACGCCGGCGACCACGTTGACCACCGCAGAGGCGATCAGCATCGGCCGCCGGCCGAAGGCGTCGGCGAAGCCGCTGGTCGGCAGCTCGAGCAGGAAGACCACGATGCCCTGCAGCGAGAACGCGAGCAGGGCCTGGGAGATGGTCAGGCCGCGCTCGAGGATCCACAGCGTGATCACGCCGACGACCAGGCCGACCGGGAACCACCGGGTGAACGTCAGTGCCAGGAAGACCCGGCGGGCGACGGCGGGGGAGAGGACCTCGCTCATGACTGCTCCTGGGGGGCTCGGTCGTCCATGGGGAGGAGGTGCGTCCACACCAGGACCCGGATCGAGGCGGGGTCGCCGGCGCCGGCCTCGCGGTAGCGATCGATGACGGCCTCGATCTCCTGCCGCAGCGCGACCGCCTGCTCGGCGGTCACCCGAACGCCGTCGTCGCCGGAGCCGAGCGCGTCGCGCCAGTGGCCGGGCCAGGTGCGCTCGACCTCGGCCCAGCGCTCGAGGCGCTCGAGGTGGGTCGAGCGGTAGTGGGCGGTCAGCCAGGACAGGGACGCCTCGGCGTCCGGGTCGCCGACGAAGTCGCTCGGCTCGAAGGAGTGGCTGCGGCTCGAGGCCTGCCACACCCGGCGCTTGCCGATGCCGTTGCCGGTGTCGTCGACCAGGCCGACCGACTCGAGCTTGCGGAGGTGGTAGCTGGTGGCGCCGGTGTTGGTCACCAGCTGCTCGGCGAGCTCGGTGGCGGTGGCCGGCCCGTGCAGCCGCAGCTGCGAGAGCAGCCGGGAGCGCAGGGGGTGGGCCAGTACCCGGAGGGCCTCGGCGTCGAGCCGGATCGTGTCGCGCACGTCGTACACATTAGTTGTGCACACTAATTCTGCACAAGCCCCTCGGAACGATCGGCAGAGGCCCGATCGCTAGGCTCCGCGACATGTCCCAGGCCCAGCGCACCCTCGTCCTCGTCAAGCCCGACGGCGTCCGCCGCGGACTCACCGGCGAGGTGATCCGCCGGATCGAGGCCAAGGGCTACACGCTGGCCCGGCTCGAGCTGCGTCGGGCGACGCCCGAGCTGCTCGCCGGCCACTACGCCGAGCACGAGGGCAAGCCGTTCTACGAGCCGCTGGTGGAGTTCATGCTGTCGGGGCCCGTGGTCGCCATGGTCGTCGAGGGCGAGCGCTGCATCGAGGGCTTCCGCTCGCTGGCCGGCGCCACCGACCCCACCGCCGCCGCGCCCGGCACCATCCGGGGCGACCTCGGCCGCGACTGGGGCCTCGCGGTCCAGCAGAACATCGTGCACGGCTCGGACTCCCCGGAGTCGGCCGAGCGCGAGATCGGGCTCTGGTTCCCGAGCGCCTGACCGTCCACGCAGCCCGCTGCCCCGCCGGGTTCTTGAGCGAGTCGTGAGGTTCTTGAGGGAACCTGCCGGGTGAAATGACTGGTTCCCCGGATATCCGGGGAACCAGCAGCCACGCCCGCACCCCCGCGTGTCTGCCGGGTTGAGCCCGGCTCCGCAACTTACCCTCGTCGCAGGGTCCGCAGCGTCGGCGTACCCGCCCCTTCCCCGGGAACGACGAGCGAGCGCGAGGGCACCCGCATGGCGAACAGCTTCATCGGCCGTGACATGGCCGTGGACCTCGGCACCGCCAACACGCTCGTCTACGTCCGCGGCAAGGGCGTCCTGCTCGACGAGCCGAGCGTCGTGGCGCTCAACGACTCGACCGGCGAGATCCTCGCGGTCGGCCACGAGGCGAAGCGGATGATCGGCCGCACCCCCGACAACATCACCGCCATCCGCCCCCTCAAGGACGGCGTCATCGCCGACTTCGAGGCGACCGAGCAGATGCTGCGGTACTTCATCCAGCAGGTCCACCGGCGCCGCTACTTCGCCAAGCCGCGGATGGTCATCTGCGTGCCGAGCGGCATCACCGCGGTCGAGCAGCGGGCGGTGAAGGAGGCCGGCTACCAGGCCGGCGCGCGCCGGGTCTACATCGTCGAGGAGCCGATGGCCGCCGCGATCGGCGCCGGGCTGCCGGTCCACCAGGCCACCGGCAACATGGTCGTCGACGTCGGCGGCGGTACGACGGAGGTCGCCGTCATCAGCCTCGGCGGCATCGTCACCAGCCTCTCCATCCGCACCGCGGGCGACGACCTCGACGCCTCGATCGTCGCCTGGATGAAGAAGGAGTACTCCCTCATGCTCGGCGAGCGCACCGCCGAGGAGGTCAAGATGACCCTCGGCTCGGCGTTCCCGCTCCCCGACGAGCCCGAGGCCGAGATCCGCGGCCGCGACATGGTCAGCGGCCTGCCGCGCACCGTCGTCGTGTCCAGCGCCGAGATCCGGCAGGCGCTCGAGGAGCCGCTCCACGCCATCGTCGACGCGGTCCGCGCCACCCTCGACCAGACCCCGCCCGAGCTCGCCGGCGACATCATGGACCGCGGCATCGTGCTCACCGGCGGCGGCGCGCTGCTGCGCGGCCTCGACGAGCGGCTGCGCCACGAGACCGGCATGCCGGTCCACGTCGCCGACGACCCGCTGGTCAGCGTCGCGCTCGGCGCCGGCAAGTGCGTCGAGGAGTTCGAGGCGCTGCAGCAGGTGCTGGTCACCGAGCCCCGGAGGTACTGATGGGGTTCGACCACGGCGTCACCCGCGGCCGCGAGCGCCGCTGGCGCAGCATCCAGGACCTCGACCAGCGCCGCAAGCCGCCCCGGGCGCTGGTCGTCGCGCTGGTGCTCGCCTCCGCCTCCCTCATCACCCTCGACCACAGCGGCGGCGCGGACTCCCCGGTGGAGCCGGCCCGGCGCGCGGTCGGGGAGGTCTTCGGGCCGGTCGAGTCGGCCACCGCCGCGGTCGTGCGGCCGATCGCCGCCATCCCCGGCTGGTTCCGGACCCGCGACTCGATGCAGGCCGAGCTGAGTGCGCTCGAGGCCGAGAACGCCGAGCTCCGCTCCGAGGTCGCCACCTCCGGCTACGACCGCAACCGGCTCGAGGAGTACGACGGCCTCGCCGCGACCGCCGAGAACCTCCGGACCGCCCTGGTGCCGGCGCGCGTGGTCGCGCTCGGGCCCTCCCAGTCCTTCTCGCGCACGGTCACCATCGACGCCGGCTCCGACGACGGGCTCCAGCCCGACCAGACGGTGCTGAACAACGACGGCCTGGTCGGTCGCATCCTGCGCGTCACCGGCACCACCGCCACGGTGCTGCTCATCATCGACGCCGGTTCGGTCGTCGGCGGCCGGGTCGGTGGTTCGATGGAGATGGGCTTCCTGCGCGGTCGCGGCGACATCGGCGACGCCGGAGCCCTCGACCTCGAGCTGGTCGACCAGTCCGAGGTGCCCGCCAAGCACGACACCGTCGTCACGTGGGGGAGCGAGGGCGGGGCGCCGTACGTCACCGGCGTGCCGGTCGGCCGGGTCAGCACCGTCTTCTCCTCCATCCGTGAGACCTCGCAGCGCGCCGTGATCGAGCCGTTCGTCGACTTCGCCGCGCTCGACCTCGTCGGCGTGGTGGTGCCCTCCGGCACGATCACCGACGGTCCGGTCATCGAGGCGGACGGGACGATGAGATGAACCTCGTCCGCGGTCTCGTCGCCCTCGCCGCCGTCGTGCTGGCCCTGGTGCTCCAGGTGACCGTCTTCCCCCACGTCGCGTGGGAGGGCATCGTCCCCAACCTCGTGCTGCTGGTCGTGGTCGGCGCCGCGCTCACCCGCGGCCCCCAGTTCGCGACGGTGCTCGGGCTTCGCCGCCGGCGTCGCGCTCGACCTCGCCCCGCCCGCCGACCACGTCGCCGGCCGCTGGGCACTCGCGCTCGTCGTCGTCGGGTACGTCGCCGGCCGGGTGCACCAGGAACAGAGGCCGACCGCCACCGCCGTCGTCGTCACCGTCGCGGTCTCCTCGTTCGTCGGGACCTCCGTCTTCGCGCTGACCGGGATGCTGCTCGGCGAGCTCGGCGTTCGACGTCACCACGCTGCTGCAGGTCATCCTCGTCGCGGTGGTGTGGGACGTGCTGCTCACGCCGTTCGTGCTGCCGCCGCTGATGGGCCTGTTCCGGCGGCTCGAGCCCGACCGGGTCCACGCCGCATGAGCGCCAGCAGCCGACAGCCGCAGCCGGCTGCGCCTCCTGGTCATCCAGGCGCTGGTCTTCTCGCTCTTCGCGACCCTGTTCGCCCGGCTCTACTACCTCCAGGTCGTCACCGGCGACGAGTACCACGCGCAGGCCGCCAACCAGTCGGTCCGCGAGATCGTGGTCCAGCCCCAGCGCGGCCTCATCGTCGACGCGCAGGGCCGGCCCCTGGTCGCCAACCGGATGTCGTGGGTCGTCTCGGTCGACCGGACCCTGCTCGGCAAGCTCAGCGACACCCAGCAGCACAAGCTGATCGCGCGGATCGGCGACGCCGTCGACCTGCCGACCCAGCGGATCCGCAAGCAGCTGGTCACCTGTGGCGAGGAGGGCAGCGTCGCCGGCGTCTGCTGGAACGGCTCGCCCTACCAGCCGGTGCCGATCGCCGAGCGACGTCCCCCAGCGGGTGGCGCTGCGGATCCTGGAGCAGCCGGAGGACCACCCGGCGGTCATCGCCGAGCAGCAGAGCGTGCGCGCCTACCCGAACCCGTTCGGCATCAACGCAGCCCACGTGCTCGGCTACCTCAGCCCGATCACCGAGGACGAGTACGACCAGGCGCGCAGCGACGGCGACCGCTCGGTCAACGGCGCCTCGTCGGTCGGCCGCGCCGGCGTCGAGAAGCAGTACGACGAGTGGCTGCGCGGCATGCCGGGCTACCGCCGGGTCGCCGTCGACTCGATGGGTCGGGTCCTCGGCGAGGAGAACGAGATCCCGGGCATGCCCGGCGACACGCTGGTGACCTCGATCGACGCGAAGGTGCAGAGCATCGTCGAGCAGCAGCTGGCGCGAGACCATCGCCACCGCACGCGCCACCCGCGACGAGGTCACCGGCCGCAACTACGCGGCCGACTCCGGCGCCGTCGTGGTGATGGAGGCGCAGACCGGCCGGGTCGTCGCGATGGCCAGCCAGCCGACGTACGACCCGGAGGTCTGGGTCGGCGGCATCACCAAGAAGCAGCTCGCCCGGCTCTACTCCGAGAAGGCCGGGACCCCGCTGCTCGGCCGGGCGACGCAGGGCCAGTTCGCACCCGGCTCGACGTGGAAGCCGTTCATGACCGCCGGCGCGATGACGCACGGCTTCGGGCCGGACACCCGGCTCGACTGCTCCTCGGGCTTCCAGGTCGGCAACCGCGTGTTCAAGAACTACGAGTCCGGGGCCTACGGGCTCGATCGGCTTCGACCGCGCGCTCGAGGTCTCGTGCAACACGTTCTTCTACCGCGTCGGCTACCACTTCTGGCAGAAGTACGGCTCCGACGTCGCGAACGTGAAGGCGAAGGACCCGCTGGTCGAGGAGGCGATGGACTTCGGCTTCGGCTCCGAGACCGGCATCGACATCCCCGGCGAGGCCTCGGGCCGGATCGCCGACCGCCGCTGGAAGCTCGACTACTGGAAGCAGATGAAGAGCTACTACTGCGGGATCGCGGGCAAGCCGCAGGACGGCAGGACCAGTGACTTCGTCTACCTGTTCGCGCAGGAGTTCTGCGTCGAGGGCTACGCCTACCGGGCCGGTGACGCGGTCAACTTCGCGATCGGCCAGGGCGACACGATCGTGACGCCGCTCCAGCTCGCCCGGGCCTACGGCGCCATCGCCAACGGCGGCACCCTCTACGCCCCGCGCATCGCGAAGGCGATCGTCAGCCCCGACGGCACCGTGCTCAAGCGGTTCGCGCCCAAGAAGGTCGGCACCGTCGACGTCCCCGACTCGGTGCTCGGCTACATCGACACCGCGCTCAAGGGCGTCAGCCTGCGCGGCACCATGAACTGGCGGCTGCTGGAGTTCCCGCTCGAGCAGGTGCAGATCCGCTCCAAGACCGGCTCCGCCGAGGTCTACGGCAAGCAGTCGACCTCGTGGGTGGCGTCGTACACCGACGACTACGTCGTGGTGATGATGGTCAGCCAGGGCGGCACCGGATCGGGCACGTCCGGCCCGGCCGTCCGCGCGATCTACGAGGCGCTCTACGGCATCGAGGGCATGGACGTGGACGGCGACCGGGCCGCGATCCCCGGCGTCGTCGCCCCGGACACGCTGCCGTCGTTCGAGCGCAACGGCGCGATCCTGCCGCCCGGTGAACGGCGGCCGGAAGTGAACGTCCGCACCAGCCGGCCCTCCACCACGCTGCGGGTGCCCGGACTCGACTGGATCCTGATGGCGGCGGTCGCCGGGCTGCTGGTGATCGGCACGCTGCTGGTGTGGTCGGCCACGTCGGCGCGGGTCGACCTGACCGGTGGTGACACCGGCGCCTACCTGCGCAAGCAGCTGGTCAACATCGCGATCGGCCTGGTGCTGCTGGTGATGGTGCTGGCGACCGACCACCGCTGGGTGCGGATCCTCGCGCCGCTGGTCTACCTCGCCTCGGTCGGCGGGCTGGTGCTCGTGCTGACCAACGGCGTCACCATCAACGGCTCCCGCTCGTGGATCCAGCTCGGCGGCATGTCCATCCAGCCGGCGGAGTTCGCCAAGCTCGCGGTGGTGATCGGCATGGCCCTGGTCGTCGCGGAGCGCGCGGAGGGTCGACAGCGTCGTACGGTCGGCTGGATCGACGTGACGTTGATGCTGCTCATCGCCGGCGTCCCCGCCGCGCTGATCCTGCTCCAGCCGGACCTCGGCACCATGCTCGTCCTGTCGGCGACCGTCTTCGGCGTCCTGGCCGCCTCGGGCGCACCGCGCCGCTGGCTGCTGCTGCTGGCCGGCAGCGGCGCCGCCGTCGCGGTGCTCGCGGTCTGGATGGGGATGCTGGAGGACTACCAGGTCGACCGGTTCCTGGCGTTCACCAACCCCGACCTCGACCCGCGGGGCGCCGGCTACAACACCGAGCAGGCGCGGATCGCCGTCGGCAACGGCGGGCTGTTCGGCGAGGGCCTCTTCAGCGGCTCCCAGACCCGTCCGGCTTCGTGCCGGAGCAGCACACCGACTTCGTGTTCACCGTCGCCGGCGAGGAGCTCGGCCTGGTCGGCGCCGGCATCCTGATCGCGCTGCTCGGCGTGGTGATCTGGCGGGCGCTGGTCATCGCCTCGCGCGCCGACGACGTGTTCGGCCGGGTCGCGGCCTCGGGGATCGCCTGCTGGCTGGGGTTCCAGGCCTTCCAGAACATCGGGATGTGCCTGGGGATCATGCCGGTCACCGGCGTACCCCTGCCGTTCGTGTCCTACGGCGGCAGCTCGATGTTCGCGGTCCTGCTGGCCGTCGGCCTGCTGCAGAACATCCACCTGCGCTCGTCGGTCAGCCCGGCCGCGCGCTCCGATCGCCCAGACCCGGGTGCTGGTCCGCCGCTGATCGCGTCGGTCAGGGCGCGATCGTCAGGAAGATGTACGACGCCAGGATCACCAGGTGCAGGCCGCCGGCCAGCGGCTTCGCGCGCCCGGGGACGATCGTCAGGACCGCGACGATGACCGACAGGAACAGCAGCACCATCTCGGTCTCGCCGAGGCCGAGCTCGAGCGGGCCGTCGAGCCAGATCGAGGCGACGGCGATGGTCGGGATGGTGAGGCCGATGGAGGCCATCGCCGAGCCGTAGGCGAGGTTGAGGCTGATCTGGACGCGGCGCCGCGCGGCGGCCCGGACCGCGGCGATCGACTCGGGCAGCAGCACCAGCAGCGCGATCACGACCCCCACGACGGCGTGCGGGAAGCCGGCGGCGGCCACCGCTCGCTCGATCCCGGCCGACTCGACCTTGGCGAGACCCACCACCGAGACCAGCGCGACCAGCAGCAGGCCGAGGCTGGCCAGCGCCTGCCGGCCCGACGGCGGGTCGGCGTGACCGTCCTCGTCCTCGTCGGGGGCGGTCCCGCCGTCCTCGACGGGCAGGAAGAAGTCGCGGTGCCGGACGGTCTGGGTGAAGACGAACATGGCGTAGAGCGAGAGCGACGCGATCGCCGCGAAGGCGAGCTGCCCGCTGGAGAACTCCGGTCCCGCCTCGGTGGTCGTGAAGCGCGGCACGACGAGCGTGAGGGTCGCCAGCGTGACCACGGTCGCCAGCGCGGACCCGCTGCCCTCGGGGTTGAAGACCGCGAGGTTGTGGCGCAGCGCGCTCACCAGCAGCGACAGGCCCACGATGCCGTTGACCGAGATCATCACCGCGGCGAAGACGGTGTTGCGGGCGAGGCCGGCGTTGTCCTGGTCGGCGGTCACCATCAGCGTCACGATCAGGGCCACCTCGATCACCGTGACGGCGACGGCCAGGACCAGCGAGCCGTAGGGCTCGCCCACCCGGTGGGCGACGACCTCGGCGTGGTGCACGGCCGCGAGCACCGCCCCCACGAGCACGACGGCGACCAGGGCCAGCACCAGGTCGCCGGGCTTGCGGCCCCACGTCGCGACCAGGCCCACCGCCGCCAGCAGCGGCACCACCAGCGCCCATCCGTGCCCGCCACGGACCAGGTCGCTGCTCATGACGAAACCCTAGGGGCCGGTTGGGCGCGGCCGCGGTCCGCGCCGAGCGCCCTCAGCTCGCCGGCAGCGTGAAGCTGAAGGTCGCGCCGCGGTCGGGGTTGTTGCGGGCGGTGATGCTGCCGCCGTGCCGGTTGACGATGCGCCGGCACAGCGAGAGGCCCAGGCCGGTGCCGGAGTAGGCGTCGGCGTGCGCGGCGGCTCGGTGGAACTCCTCGAAGATCTGCTCCTCCTCGCCCGGGGGCAGGCCGATGCCGCGGTCGCTGACCTCGATCCGCACGAAGCCGCGCTCGGCGTCGAGGAAGGACCTGATCTCGACCCGCGGCCGCTCGCCGGGCGTGGTGTACTTCACCGCGTTGCCGATCAGGTTGGCCAGCAGCTGCTTGACCAGGACCCGGTCGGCCACCACGCAGTGGTCGGCGGTGACGTGGAAGTCCGGGGCCAGGGCCGAGCCGCCGGTCGCCGTACGACGCCACGACCTCGGCCGCCAGCGCGCCCGAGCGACACCTCGACCCGGCTGAGCAGCCCGTCGCGCTGCACGGTGTAGGCCAGCCAGTCCTCGATGACCTGGCGCATCCGGACGCTGCTGACCTGGGCTCGCGAGAGGAACTCGTGGGCGCGCCGGTTGTCGTCGCCGTCGAGGGAGTCCTCGGCCAGCTCGAGCCAGCCGTGGAGGCTGGTGAGCGGCCCCCGCAGGTCGTGGGCCACGACCCCGGCGAAGCCGGTCAGCTCGCTGAGCCGCTCCCGCTCGGCGGTGACGTCGGAGAACAGCACGACCATCCGGTCGTCGGTGCCCGCCAGCGGCCATGCCCCGACCTCGAGGACCCGGGCGGCCCCCTCGTTGCGCACCACGAGCTGGCGCTGGAAGTCCTCGTCGCCGCCACCGGGCAGGTCGCCGGCCGTCATCGGCTCGCCGTCGAGGCGCTCGAGGCCGAAGTAGCCGACCCAGTCGATGTCCTGTCCGACCGGGATCCGCTTGCCCACCAGCTGCCGCGCCGCGGCGTTGTGGAGCACGACCCGCTGCTCGAGGTCGAGGATGATCAGGCCGTCGTTCATGCTCTCGAACACCGTGCCGAGCAGCGTCGCCTGCTCCTGGGCGGTCCGGTGCTGGCGGTCCAGCTCGGCGGTGGCGGTGACGCGCTGGAGCCGGAGGATCGCCAGGTGGATGGTGATGAAGGTCGACGCGGTGATCAGCAGGTCGATGATCACCGAGCCGGGCAGGAACCCTTCGTAGCCGAACTGGTTGATCGGGTGCAGTGTCGCGAGCGCGCTCATCAGGGCGACGAAGAGCGAGTAGATGGCCGCGCCACGGGGCGTGAGGATCGATCCCGCGACGAGGGCGGGCAGCAGCAGCGCCCAGGTGAGCGGCAGCTCGGGGGCCTGGTAGGTCGCCCAGACGCAGCCGGTGCCGAGCGGGACCAGGGCGACCACCGCCCAGCGCGGCGCCGGTGCGTCGTTGTCGCGGGCGCCGTGGAAGAAGCTCAGGAAGGTCACGCCGCCGACGTAGGCGTAGACCATGCCGCGGATGACCCACCACAGCGTCAGCCGGTCGAGCTGGCCGACCTCCAGGTAGGGGAACCCGCCGACCAGGGCGACGAAGGTGGACGCTGCGGTCGCGCAGCCGAGCAGCAGCAGGTTGGCCGCCGCCGTCGTCGGCGCCCAGCTGGAGCCGCGGTGGAACCGCGCGAACAGCACCAGCATCAGCAGGCCGCCGGCGACGTTGGCGGCGCCCATCCAGAGCACGTCCAGCGGGGCCCAGCCGAAGACCAGCCCGAAGCCGACGAAGATCAGCCACTGCGCCAGCAGGTGGAGCCCGACCTCGCGGCCAGGTCGGCTCCGGCCGTCCCAGATCAGCGAGGTCCAGACGAACGTGCCGGCGATGCTGCCCCACATCTCGGTGGGGGTCTCCGGGGGCGGGATCGTCTCCAGGCTGAACGCCGTGAAGGCAACCGTCAGCGCCACCACGAGCAGCAGCCGCCGCCTCGTGGTGGTGCCCACAGTGATCCCCACGATCCCCACAGATCATCACCCTTCGATCCCCCGGATCGTAGGGGGTCGGAGCCTGCTCGCGCAGACGATGCGCACGGTTGTGGAGAATCGGTCCAGACGTGGTTACGGCGTACGATTGGCGCTCCCCAACCAGATCTTCGAGGTGTTTCGTCGTGTCCGTCGCATCGGTGTTCCCCCGACTCGAGCCGCGGCTGCCGTCGGTCCAGAAGCCGATCCAGTACGTCGGCGGCGAGCTGAACTCCACCGTCAAGGACTGGGACTCGGTGTCCGTGCGCTGGGCGCTCATGTACCCCGACGCCTACGAGGTGGGCCTGCCCAACCAGGGCGTGGCGATCCTCTACGAGGTGCTCAACGAGCGTGACTGGATCATGGCCGAGCGCACCTACTCCGTCTGGCCCGACCTCGAGGCCGTGATGCGCGAGGGCGACGCCGAGGGCCCGATCCCGCAGTTCACGGTCGACAGCCACCGCCCGATCGGCGCGTTCGACGTGTTCGGGGTGTCGTTCTCGACCGAGCTCGGCTACACCAACATGCTCAACGCGCTCGACCTCGCCGGGATCCCGCTCCACGCGGCCGACCGTGGTGACGACGACCCGATCGTGGTCGCCGGTGGCCACGCGGCGTTCAACCCCGAGCCGGTCGCCGACTTCGTCGACGCCGCGGTGCTCGGTGACGGCGAGGAGGTCGTGCTCGCGATCTCCGACGTCGTGCGCGAGTGGAAGGACGAGGGCCGCCCCGGAGGCCGGGACGAGCTGCTGCGCCGGCTCGCGGTGAGCGGCTCGGTCTACGTGCCCCGCTTCTACGACGTCACCTACGCCGCCGACGCCACCATCGAGGCCGTGGTGCCCAACCGGCCGGGGATTCCCCACCGGGTCCGCAAGCACACGCTCATGGACCTCGACGCCTGGCCCTACCCCGCCCAGCCGCTGGTGCCGTTGGCCGAGACCGTCCACGAGCGCTACAGCGTGGAGATCTTCCGTGGCTGCACCCGCGGCTGCCGGTTCTGCCAGGCGGGCATGATCACCCGCCCGGTCCGCGAGCGCTCGATCAAGACCATCGGCGACATGGTCGAGAACGGCATCCGGAAGTCCGGCTTCGAGGAGGTCGGACTGCTCTCGCTGTCGAGCGCCGACCACACCGAGATCGCCGACGTCGCCACGGGTCTGGCCGACCGCTACGAGGGCTCCAACGTCTCGCTGTCGCTGCCGTCGACCCGGGTGGACGCGTTCAACATCACCCTGGCCAACGAGTTCTCCCGCAACGGCCGGCGGTCGGGCCTGACGTTCGCCCCCGAGGGCGGGTCGGAGCGGATGCGCAAGGTGATCAACAAGGCGGTCACCGAGGAGGACCTGATCCGCACCGTCGCCACGGCCTACTCCCACGGCTGGCGCCAGGTGAAGCTCTACTTCATGTGCGGACTGCCGACCGAGACCGACGAGGACGTGCTCGAGATCGCCTCGCTCGCCAAGAAGGTCATCGCCAAGGGCCGCGAGGTCTCCGGCCGCAACGACATCCGTTGCACGGTCTCCATCGGCGGCTTCGTGCCCAAGCCGCACACGCCGTTCCAGTGGGCCGCGCAGCTCGACCACGACACCACGGACGAGCGGCTGCGCAAGCTCCGCGAGGACGTCCGGGCCGACAAGAAGTTCGGCCGCGCGATCGGCTTCCGCTACCACGACGGCAAGCCCGGCATCGTCGAGGGACTGCTGTCCCGTGGCGACCGTCGCGTGGGCCGGATCATCGAGGAGGTGTGGCGCGACGGCGGCCGGTTCGACGGCTGGAGCGAGCACTTCTCCTACGACCGCTGGATGGAGTGCGCGTCCCGCGCCCTCGAGGGCACCGGGGTCGACGTCGACTGGTACACCACCCGCGAGCGCGACTACGACGAGGTCCTGCCCTGGGACCACCTCGACTCGGGCCTCGACAAGGACTGGATGTGGGCCGACTGGGAGGACTCCCTCGCGGCCGCCGCCGACCCCGACGGCGTGCCCGACGTCGAGGACTGCCGCTGGACCCCCTGCTACGACTGCGGCGTCTGCCCGGAGATGGACACCGAGATCCAGATCGGCCCCACCGGCCAGAAGCTGCTGCCGCTCAGCGTCGTGTGATGACCGAGGCTCGTATCGGCTGCGCTGCGCGTTGTTGTCACACGAGCCGACGAGCTCGATGGGCAAGTAGTCGCGGGTGGGCAACTGGTCCGGCGTCGCGGGCGTCACTGACCTGAGGGCACCGCGTCGGTTGTTGGAGCGATCGATCAACGCTCGGCTTGTTCGATCGCTCCAACAACCCGATCCGGGGGCCTCCGGCCTTGGGAGTGCCCGTCACGACGTCTCTCCACCTGGTTTCACGTGCGCCTCCGGTGGTTTCGAGGCTCGGCCGTGAACGGCCTCGCACCTCAACCTCCGGAGTCAGCAGTCGGCCGGGAGCAGCTCCCAGGTCGTCCGCACCGCCCGGTGGTCGCTGATCGCGCTGATCAGCACCTCGCTGCGCAGCGGCACGAACCCGTCGTCGGCCAGGACGTAGTCGATCCGGCGCCGGGGGTCGGCCGCCGGGACGGTCAGCCCGTCGCCCTTGCCGACGACCGGCCACGGGTCGAGGAGGCCGGCGCGGGCGAGGACGTTGAGCGGGGGCAGGCCGGGTTCGGCGTTGAGGTCGCCGCCGAGCAGCACCGGTCGACCGGTCCGGCGTACGCCGGTCGCGACCGCCGCTGCCTGCGCGCGCCGGGCAGCGGGGGAGACGTGGTCGAGGTGGGTCGACATCAGGTCGACGGCACGCCCGTCGACGTCGACGGTCACCTGCAGCAGCCCGCGCCGGAACAGCCCCGGCAGCCGGGGCAGCGAGCGGGGCCGGACGTCGGTGACCGGGAATCGCGACAGCACGGCGTTGCCGGTGGAGCCTGGCCGCAGCTGGCGGGTCGGGCCGTAGGCCCAGTCGAGGCCGAGCCGGTCCCCGAGCCACGCCGCCTGCGCCACGGAGCCACTGCGTCCGCGACCGCGGTCGACCTCCTGCAGCAGCACGACGTCGGCGTCCCAGGCGCGCAGCTCGGTCGCGACGCGTTCGAGGTCGAGCACGCCGGCGTTGGTCCGGCCACCGTGGATGTTGAGGGTGAGCGCGGTGAGCCTGACGGTGTCGCCGCGCGGGCACGGCTCGAAGGTCCCCCCGGGCTCCGACGGCTGCGGCGGGACCAGCGTCGGCGACGGGGAGGGCGGCGGAGTGCCGACCGGGGGCGCCGGGGACGTGCACGCCGTCAGCACCAGCACCAGCGCAGCGAGCAGCCGGCACCTCACCGCAGGTCCTCCGCCGGGGTGTGCAGCTGGTCCTCGACGTAGATCGGTCGTCCGACGTACGACGCCAGGACGAGCATCGGCGCCACCAGGGCGATCATCAGGACCAACGGCACGGTCCAGCCGTCCGTCGCTTCGTAGAGCAGGCCGACGGTGAACGGCCCGACGGCGGCCAGGAGGTAGCCGGCCGACTGGGTGAAGCCCGACAGGGCGGTCGTGCCGGCGGCGGTCCGCGCCCGGAGCCCGATCAGCGTCAGCACCAGCGGGAAGATGACGCAGCCGACGCCGACCAGCAGCGCCCAGACCACGGCCAGGGACCGGGGCGCCAGGATCAGCCCGACGTAGGCGACGGGATAGCAGGCGATGACGCCCCACAGCAGCGTGCGGTGGTCGTCGCGTCGACCGGCCAGCGTCGGCAGCCAGAGCGAGAGCGGGATGCTGACGCCGGCCACCAGCCCGACCAGCGCGCCGGCCACCGTCGGCGAGAAACCGGCGTCGCGCCAGAGCTGGGCGAACCAGCCGAAGGCGACGTAGGCGTGCATCGACTGGAGGCCGAACAGCAGCGCCATCGCGATCCCCAGCCTGGTGCGCATCACGTCGGCCACGCGGACGGTCCGCGTCGGGTCGGCGGGGCGCCGGTCGTGCAGGACCAGCCGCAGCCACGGCAGTGCCGCGAGCAGCGCGAGCAGCGCCCAGACCCCCAGCCCCACCCGCCAACCGCCGGCCGCCTCGGAGATGGGGACGGTGAAGGTCAGGGCGCCGGTCAGCCCGACGGCCAGGGCGGTCGTGTAGAGCGCGGTCACGAACCCGATCCGGTCCGGGAAGTGGAGCTTCACCAGGGACGGCAGCAACACGTTGGCGGTCGCCATCCCGCCCAGGGCGAGCATCGAGAAGACGAGGAACGCCGGCTCGTGGTCGACGGTGGCCCGGGCGCCGAGCCCCGCGACCACGGCACCCAGGGAGAGCAGCGTGGTGCGGTGCAGCCCGACGACGCGCGCCAGCCACGGGGCCAGCGCGCCGAAGCTCGCGAACGCCAGCACCGGCAGCGACGTGAGCAGCCCCGCGGACGTCGGCGACATCCCCAGATCGCTGGTGACCTCCTCGAGGACCGGGCCGACGCTGACGGCGGCCGGGCGGAGGTTGACGGCCAGCAGCACCATCCCCACCAGCACGAACATCCGCTGGCGGCGCTGGCTCGCAGCGGGCGCGGGGGAGGTGGGCATGGTTCCGGCAGGATAGGCCGGGTGCGCCACGTACCGGACATCGAGCGCCGCTCCCGGCTGGTACGGCGTCATGCGCTCGGTCCGCACCACCGGGTGACCGACCCGGTCGCCGCCACCGAGGCGGTCGTGTGCCTCCACGCCACCGAGCCGGCGACCGTCTACCTCTCCCTGGCCGCGCGCACCACGGGCGTCGACGTCGCCGCCGTCGACCGGGCGCTGTACGCCGAGCGCACCCTGGTCAAGCAGCTCGCGATGCGACGGACCCTCTTCGCCTTCCCGCGCGACCTGCTGCCGGCGGTGTGGGGGAGCGCCGGCGCCCGGGTGGCCGAGACCGAGCGCCGCAAGCTCGGCAAGGACGTGGTCGCGGCGGGGCTGGCCGCCGACGGTGACGCCTGGCTCGGCACCGTCCGCGGCGGCATCCTCGACCTGCTCGCGACGCACGGGGAGCTCGGTGCGCGGGAGATCCGGGAGCAGTACCCACCGGTCGACGAGAAGGTCTCGACCTCCGCCAGCGCGAAGTGGGGCGGTCCGGTCCCGGTCGCCCCCCGGGTCCTGACCTGGCTGGGTGCCCGCGCCGAGATCGTGCGCGGCACGAACGGCGGTCACTGGCGCACCTCTCGCCCGCGCTGGACGCCGATGTCCGCCTGGCTGGGCGAACCGCCCGAGCCGTGGGCGGAGGGCCACGGGTACGCCGAGCTCGTGCGGCGCTGGCTGGCGCGGTTCGGTCCCGGCACCGAGACCGACCTCGCCTGGTGGCTCGGCGCGACCCGGGGCGCCGTACGCCGGGCGCTGGCCGACGTCGCGGCGGTCGAGGTCTCGCTCGACGGGGGCGGCACCGGCTGGCTGCTGCCCGACGACCTCGAGCCGGAGCCGGCCGTGGCACCGGCGGCGGCCCTGCTGCCGGTGCTCGACCCGACGACCATGGGCTGGAAGCAACGGTCCTTCTACCTCGACGCCGAGGACGCGCCGTACCTCTTCGACACCGCCGGCAACGGTGGCACCACCGCGTGGTGGGACGGGCGCATCGTGGGCGCCTGGGTCCAGGACGAGGCCGGGCGGGTCGAGGTGCTGCTGCGTCGGGACCCGGGCCGGGTGGCGCGGGCGGCGCTCGACGCAGAGGCGGACCGCCTCGGCGACTGGCTCGGCGGGCAGGTGATCGCCAGCGTCTACAAGTCCCGGCAGATGACGGGCGCCAGGCTGCCCTGACAACGCCCTGCCCGAGGTCGCACCAGATTTCTGCGCTGCACAAACATGAGGCTCAGGAGTGCTCGCTGGGCAGCCGGGTCCGTGGCTACCGTCGCTCGGGGCCAGCGACCGCTGGGCCCTTCTGCAGGATCTCGGGAGACACCATGTCCTTGTTCTCAACCCGCTCGCGCCGCGGCCTCGCCGCGACCGCGGCGGGATCACTGCTCGGCGCCCTCACCCTGGTCGCCGTACCTCTCAGCCTCAGCCCGGCCGACGCGGCACCGGCCAAGGACCGCCCCGCGCCGGTGCTCGGCACCGAGCGCGCCTCGGCCATCGACGGCCGCTACGTGGTCGTGCTCGAGGGGCGCGCGTCCAAGGCGCAGGGCGCCGCCGCGGCCGACCTCGCCCGCGACCACGGCGCGACCGACGTGGACCGCTTCACCACCGCGATCGAGGGCTTCTCCGCCACCCTCTCCGACCGCGCGGTCGAGGCGCTCCGCAACAACCCGAACGTCGCCTTCATCGAGGCCGACCAGCGCGTCTCGATCGACGCGACGCAGTCGCCCGCGACCTGGGGCCTGGACCGGATCGACCAGCGCAACCTCCCGCTGAACAACACCTACACCTACACGCCGACCGGCCAGGGCGTCACGGCGTACGTCATCGACACCGGCGTGCTGGCCACCCACAACGAGTTCGCCGGCCGGGTGGCCGCGGGCTACACCGCGATCAGCGACGGCCGCGGCACCACCGACTGCCACGGCCACGGCACCCACGTGGCCGGCACGGTGGGTGGTACGACGTACGGCGTCGCCAAGCAGGTCACCATCCGTCCGGTCCGGGTGCTCGACTGCACCGGCAACGGCGCGACCTCCGGCGTGATCGCCGGCGTCGACTGGGTGACCTCGAACCACGCCGCCGGTGCCCCGGCGGTCGCCAACATGAGCCTCGGCGGCGGCGTCTCCTCGGCGCTCGACACGGCGGTCAACAACTCGATCGCCGACGGCGTCACCTACGCCGTCGCGGCCGGCAACGAGAACACCAACGCGTGCAACGGCTCGCCGTCGCGGGTCGCCGCGGCCCTGACCGTCGGCTCGACGACCAACACCGACGCCCGGTCGAGCTTCTCCAACTACGGATCGTGCCTCGACCTGTTCGCGCCCGGCTCGAACATCACCTCGGCGTGGTACACCTCGACGTCGGCGACCAACACGATCTCCGGCACGTCGATGGCCACGCCGCACGTGGCGGGCGTCGCTGCGCTGTACCTCCAGGGCAACCCGGGCGCCTCGCCGGCCACGGTCAACAACGCCATCACCAGCACCGCCACGACCGGTGTCGTGACCGGCGCCCAGACCGGCTCGCCGAACCGGCTGCTCTACTCGCCCCTCACCGGCGGTGGGACCACTCCGCCGCCGACCGGGGGCAACCTGCTCCTCAACCCGGGCTTCGAGTCCGGCGCCACCTCGTGGAGCGCGACCAGCGGCGTCATCACCAGCGACACCGGCGCCCCCTCCCGCACCGGCTCGTGGAAGGCGTGGCTGAACGGCTACGGCCAGACGACCACCGACACGCTGTCGCAGACCGTGACGATCCCCGCCGCCTCCAGCGCCACGCTGTCCTTCTGGCTCTACGTCAGCAGCGCCGAGACCACCACCTCCACGGCGTACGACCGGCTCACCGTGCAGGTCGTGTCGGGAGGCACCACCACCACGCTGGGGACCTTCTCCAACCTGAACAAGGGCGCCTCCTACGTGCAGCGCAGCTTCAACATGGCGGCGTTCACCGGCAAGACCGTCACCGTGCGCTTCACCGGCACCGAGGACTCCAGCCTGGCGACGAGCTTCGTCATCGACGACACCTCGCTCGCGACCGGCTAGGTCCGTCGCCTCTCGATGCTCGCGCACCCGGGCAGGGGTCCTACTCTGTCCGGGTGCGTGAGCAGCCCGAACAGCAGGCCCCGCCGGTCCAGCGGCTCCGGATCCGTTACGCGAAGCGTGGCCGGCTCCGGTTCACCTCCCACCGCGACTTCTCCCGCGCCTTCGAGCGCGCGCTGGTGCGGGCGCGGGTGCCGATGGCCTACTCGTCGGGCTTCCACCCCCACCCGCGCATCTCGTACGCCGGCGCGGCTCCGACCGGGTCCGCCAGCGAGGCGGAGTACCTCGAGATCGGGCTCGCCGAACGGCTCGACCCCGAGTCGGTCCGGGAGACCCTCGACTCGGTGATGCCCGACGGCCTCGACGTCATCGGGGTCGCCGAGTCGCCCGGCGGCTCGCTGGCCGAGCTGCTGACCGCCAGCCGCTGGCGGCTCGACACCACCGCCGAGCCCGCGGCCCTGGCCGCCGCGGTCAGCGCGTTCCTCGCCGCGGAGGCGGTCCCGGTCGAGCGGATGACCAAGAAGGGGTTGCGCGAGTTCGACAGCCGGGCCGCCGTCACCTCGCTGTCCGCCGACGGCGCGTCGATCGACCTGGTGCTGCTCCACACCGTGCCCGCGGTCCGGCCCGACGACGTGCTCACCGGCCTCCGGCTGGCCGGAGGCCTCGACGCCGGTCCGGCACCGCTGCTCACCCGGCTGGCGCAGGGCGTGCTCGACCCCGACACCGGCGAGCTGCGCGAGCCCTTCGCCTGACCCGCGGCCGCGCCCTTCCACGTCGATCGGGCGCGGGTGTGCGATACTCGGCCTTGGTCGACCCCCGGGTCGACCCGACGACGTTCTCGCCGTCCACCCGAGAGTGGGCGGCACGACGAGCGCCCGTCGTCGCCAGACCGCGACGCGGCCCGGTGGAGTGGGTGACAGACCTCCGCCACCTGAGCACTTCAGGGGGCCCAGCGACCGCGGCAGGCCGGCAGCGGGCACGCGTCGACGCACCCCGCGGAGGGGGTCGCCGCCACAACGAAGGCTTTGCGTCACGGACTCTGTCCGCTCGGGTCCATGGCGCCGACGCCCCGTCGTCCAGGACGGCGGGCAGAGGGAGCATCCATGCTCGACGACACTCCGACCGGTTCCGACACCGAGCCGACCACCGAGGCAGCACCGGCGAAGAAGGCCGCCGCCCGGAAGGCGCCCGCCAAGAAGGCGCCGACCAAGGCCGCGGCAGCCAAGAAGGCGCCTGCGAAGAAGCCGACGGTGACGACGACCACGCGCAAGGCCGCCGCGAAGAAGACCGCTGCCCCGGCCGCCGAGCCGCCGGCCGCCGAGCCGCCCGCCGCCGAGCCCCTGCCACGGACGCCCCCTCGGCCGAGCCGGCCCCGGCGAAGAAGGCGGCCGCGAAGAAGACCACCGCCAGGACCACCCCGGCCAAGACCGCGGCCAAGAGCCCGGCCAAGAAGGCCACGACCAGGAAGACCGCGGCGAAGAAGACCGCCGCCGACGAGACCCCGGCCCGACCCGGCCGACACCGCCCCGGCCACCGTGTCCGGTGCGGTCGCCGCCCGCTCTTCCAGGCCCCCGAGACCGCGACCGCACCCACCCGCAAGCCGCGCAAGAAGGCCGCCACCGCCGGTGCCGCCGCCGACGACGAAGCCGAAGCCGGAGCCGACCGAGGCGACCGCCGAGGAGTCCTCGACCGGCCCCGAGGCCGGTGACGACCAGGACGCCGGGCGACGAGTCCGGCGACGGGGCGCGCCGCCGCCGCCGTCGCGGCGGTCGACGCCGCCGCAAGCCCGGGGGCGAGGGCGACGGCGGCCAGGACGCCGACCAGGGCCAGGGTCAAGGCCAGGACCAGGCGCAGGACAAGTCCGGCTCCGACCGGGCCGAGGGGTCGTCGGGCCAGGGCAAGGGCAGCTCCGACGACGGAGACGGCAGCGACGAGGGTGACTCCTCCTCGCCGTCCTCCCGACGCCGGAGGCGTCGCCGCCGCGTCGGGCGAGGACGGTGGTGACGGCGGTGACGACCCGCAGAACACGGTCACCCGGGTCCGCAAGACCCGGTCGCCCGAGGACCAGATCACCTCGCTGGCCGGTTCGACCCGGCTCGAGGCCAAGAAGCAGCGGCGCCGCGAGGGACGCGAGGCCGGCCGTCGCCGGGCGCCGATCGTCAGCGAGGCCGAGTTCCTGGCCCGGCGTGAGTCGGTCGAGCGCGTCATGGCCATCCGTCAGCGTGACGACCTGACCCAGATCGCCGTCCTCGAGGACAAGGTCCTGGTCGAGCACTACGTCGCCCGCGAGTCGCAGACCTCGCTGATCGGCAATGTCTACCTCGGCCGGGTGCAGAACGTGCTGCCCTCCATGGAGGCGGCCTTCATCGACATCGGCAAGGGCCGCAACGCGGTGCTCTACGCCGGTGAGGTCAACTGGTCGGCGCTGGGCCACAAGGACGGCCAGCCGCGCAAGATCGAGTCGGTGCTGTCCTCGGGCCAGACGATCCTGGTGCAGGTCACCAAGGACCCCGTCGGCCACAAGGGCGCCCGCCTCACCAGCCAGATCAGCCTGGCCGGCCGGTTCCTGGTCTACGTGCCCGACGGCACCAACAGCGGCATCTCGCGCAAGCTCCCCGACACCGAGCGGACCCGGCTCAAGGCGCTGCTCAAGGAGATCGTCCCCGACGGCGCCGGCGTCATCGTGCGCACCGCGGCCGAGGGCGCCAGCGAGGAGGAGCTCACCAGCGACGTCGAGCGCCTCAAGGCCCGCTGGGAGGACATCGACAAGAAGGCCGCCAACAAGGGGGCCGGCGCCCAGCTCCTCTACGGCGAGCCGGACCTGATGCTCAAGGTCGTCCGCGACCTGTTCACCGAGGACTTCGCCAAGCTGGTCGTCCAGGGCGACGACGCCTGGGACACCGTGCGCGGCTACGTCACCCACGTCGCGCCCGACCTGGAGGAGCGGCTGGAGAAGTACGACGCCTCGAAGGCCGACCTGTTCTCGACGTACCGGGTCGACGAGCAGATCCAGAAGGGTCTCGACCGCAAGGTCTGGCTGCCCTCAGGTGGCTCGCTGGTCATCGACCGCACCGAGGCGATGACCGTCGTCGACGTCAACACCGGCAAGTTCACCGGCTCCGGCGGCAACCTCGAGGAGACCGTCACCAAGAACAACCTGGAGGCGGCCGAGGAGATGGTGCGCCAGCTCCGGCTGCGCGACATCGGCGGCATCATCGTCATCGACTTCATCGACATGGTGCTCGAGTCCAACCGTGACCTGGTGCTGCGGCGCCTCGTCGAGTGCCTGGGCCGTGACCGCACCCGTCACCAGGTCGCCGAGGTGACGTCGCTGGGGCTGGTGCAGATGACCCGGAAGCGGATCGGCACCGGCCTGGTCGAGGCGTTCTCCGAGCCCTGCGAGCACTGCAACGGCCGGGGCGTGGTCATCGCCGACGAGCCGGTCGAGCCGAAGCGCGACCAGGATTCCAAGCGGGGTGCGCGCCGCTCCCGCGGCGGCCGTGGCCGGGGCGAGGAGTCCGGTCAGTCGGACACGACGCAACGGCAACGGCAAGCCGCCGACGCCGAAGGACGTGGCCGCCATGGCCCGGACGCCGAAGCCGGAGGACTCCGACGAGGTGGTCGACACGCCCACCGAGGAGCCGGTCGAGCAGGCCGTCGAGCCCGCCGAGCCGGTGGCTCCCAAGGTCGTCACCCGGACGCGCAGCCGCAGTCGCAGCGCGAGCCGGCCCGCCGAGGCAGCTCCGACCGAGCCGGTCGTCGACGCACCCGCCGCCGAGCCCGAGCCCCAACCCGCACCCGAGCCCGCAGCCCGACGCCCGAGCCCGCACCCGAGCCCGAGCCCACACCTGCGGTGGAGCCGGTCGCGCCCAAGGTGGTGACGCGGACCCGCGGTCGCAGCGCCAGCCGGCCCGCCGGTCCGCCCGCCGCCACCGGATCCCCCGACCAGTCCGACCCGGCCCCCACGGTGCCGGGCGTGATCGGGGAGCCGCCGGCCGACGGCACGGTCGAGCCCGGCACCGCCGACACCGAGGTCGGGTCGCGACCGGTGGTCGAGCACGTGCCGGTCAAGAAGCGCGGCGCCCGCAAGCGGTGAGGCCGGCGGTCAGCTCGCGCTGAAGTAGGCGCTGGACTCCGGCTTCCAGAGGAAGAACACCGCAGCAGCGGTGATCACCAGGGAGACCACGCTCAGCAGCAGGAGCAGGACCGGCTGCCCGCCGAGGCCGAACAGCGAGAGCAGGATGCCGAGGGCGGCGAGCACCGTGTAGACGATGCGCGCCCAGTTGGCGCCCTTGCCGATGAAGTGGGCGAGGAGCGCCGCGACGGCGACGCTGATGATGATGCCGATCACGGCACCGACGACGGCGCCCGCCCGGACCGAGTCGGCGTCGAGAGTCGAGCTCACACCGGCGTCCTCGAGCGCCTGGTCGACGATCGAGTCGAGCATGAGGAACGTGATGACCGTGGTGACCAGGCTGAGGGCCACGTTGGCCCAGATCAGCTTCACGGCCATGTCGATCGACGCGGGCCGCGGGCCGCGCGGAGCAGCGGCGGTCCCAGCGCCCTGGGCGGACGGGTCGATCGGATACTGCGGGTAGTCGCTCATCGTTCTCCCTGGCATCGAGTGGGGCACGACCGTAGCGCCTGGCCTCGAATTGCGGAAGGGATACGCGGTCCGTACTATTGACCCTCGGTGCGCTCACGCGTGCCTTCGCTGCACGGCACCCCGATCTCAAGCGGGGTCGTGGCGTGCCGCAGACGAAGACCCAACGCCAAGACCAGCACAAGACTCAGCACCAGCCAGCACAGACGTCAGATGAAGGAGACCGCGGTGTACGCGATCGTGCGCGCAGGCGCCAAGCAGCAGAAGGTCGCTGTCGGCGACGTCATCGAGATCGACAAGGTCTCGACCGCCGTCGGTGACACGATCACCCTGCCGGTGGTCATGACCGTCGACGGCGACTCGGTCACCACCGGTGCCTCGGCGCTCGGCAAGGCATCGGTCACGGTCGAGGTCCTCGGCGCCACCAAGGGTCCGAAGATCATCATCCAGAAGTTCAAGAACAAGACCGGCTACAAGAAGCGCCAGGGTCACCGCCAGAAGTACACCCAGGTCAAGGTCACCGACATCTCCCTCTGAGCTGCCAGCTCGGACTCCAGCGAAGGACAACTGCTATGGCTCACAAGAAGGGCGCGGCCTCGACCAAGAACGGTCGGGACTCCAACTCCCAGCGGCTCGGCGTCAAGCGCTTCGGCGGCCAGGTCGTCAACTCCGGCGAGATCATCGTCCGCCAGCGTGGCACCCACTTCCACCCGGGTTCCGGCGTGGGTCGCGGTGGCGACGACACCCTGTTCGCCCTCGTGGGCGGCGCGGTCGAGTTCGGCACCCGCCGTGGCCGCCGGGTCGTGAACGTCGTCCCCGGCGAGTGACCTGACGTCACTCCTCCAGACTTCTGCGAAGGGCGTCCCGGCACCGGGGCGCCCTTCGGCATTTCTCCCCGCACCACCGACAACACTGAGAACGAGGCACACCATGGCCATCCCGACCTTCGTCGACCGGGTGACGCTGCACGTCGCCGCGGGCCGGGGCGGGAACGGCGTCGCCTCGGTCCACCGCGAGAAGTTCAAGCCCCTCGGCGGTCCCGACGGCGGTAACGGCGGTCCCGGCGGCTCGGTGATCCTGCGCGTCGACCCGAGCGTGACCACCCTCGTCGAGTACCACCACAGCCCCCAGCGTCGGGCCGAGCACGGCGGCCACGGCGCCGGTGGTCACCGCAACGGCGGCCACGGGTCCGACCTGGTCCTCCCGGTGCCCGACGGCACCCTGGTCGCGACCGCCTCCGGTGAGGTGCTGGCCGACCTGGTCGGTCCCGGCACCGAGATGGTCATCGCGGCCGGCGGCCGCGGCGGCCTCGGCAACGCCGCCCTCGCCTCGTCCAAGCGCAAGGCACCCGGCTTCGCCCTGCTCGGCGAGCCCGGCGACGAGCTCGACATCGTGCTCGAGCTCAAGGTCGTCGCCGACGTCGGCCTGGTCGGCTTCCCGAGCGCCGGCAAGTCCAGCCTGATCGCCGCGATCTCCCGGGCGCGGCCCAAGATCGCCGACTACCCGTTCACCACCCTGATCCCCAACCTGGGCGTGGTCACGGCGGGCGACACCACCTTCACCGTCGCCGACGTCCCCGGCCTGATCGAGGGCGCCAGCGAGGGTCGCGGCCTCGGCCACGACTTCCTGCGCCACATCGAGCGCTGCGCGGCGCTGGTCCACGTCGATCGACACCGCCACCATGGAGCCGGGCCGCAACCCGGCCGACGACCTCGACATCATCGAGAACGAGCTGGCGCGGTACGGCGGGCTCGAGGACCGGCCGCGGCTGGTGGCGCTGAACAAGATCGACGTCCCCGACGGCCGCGACCTCTCCGACATCGTGATCGAGGACCTCGCAGGCACGCGGGCTGCGGGTCTTCCCGGTCTCGGCGGCCTCGGGCGAGGGGGTGCGCGAGCTGACCTTCGCGATGGCCGGCATCGTCGAGGCGGAGCGTGCCGCGCGGCCGCTCGTCGAGGCGACCCGGATCGTGCTGCGTCCCCCGGGCGCCGACGGCTCCGAGGACTTCACCGTCACCGAGACCGGCGAGGGCTGGCGGGTGCGCGGCACCAAGCCCGAGCGCTGGGTCCGGCAGACCGACTTCAGCAACGACGAGGCCGTCGGCTTCCTCGCCGACCGGCTCGACCGGCTCGGCGTCGAGGCCCGGCTCGTCAAGCTGGGCGCGGTCGAGGGCGACACCGTGCTCATCGGTCACCCCGACGACGCGGTCGTCTTCGACTTCAAGCCCGGGCTGGACGCCGGCGCCGAGAACCTCGCCCGCCGCGGCGAGGACTCCCGCTTCGACGAGTCCCGGCCGGCCGCGCGCCGCCGACGCGAGATCCAGGAGGGCCTCGAGGAGCGGGCCGAGGGCGAGACCCGCGCCGACGTCGCCCGCCGGCTGCGCCAGGCCGACCGGCCGTCGTTCGGCCCGCAGTCCTACGAGATCGGCTCGCCGGACGACCCCGACTGGGCCGAGGCAGATCCGGGCAGGACCCCGAGGAGACCAGTGAAGACCGCCGAGCGACAGTGACCCGGCAGGTCGTCACCGACGCCCGCCGGGTCGTGGTGAAGATCGGCTCGTCGTCGCTGACGACGGCGGCCGGCGGCATCGACCCCGAGCGGGTACGCCGCCTCGTCGACGTGCTGGCCGCGACCCGCGCCCGCGGCGCCGAGGTCGTGCTGGTGTCGTCGGGCGCGATCGCCGCGGGACTGTCGCCGCTCGGGCTGGCCACGCGGCCGCGGGGGCTGGCCGCGCAGCAGGCCGCGGCGTCGGTGGGCCAGGGCCTGCTGGTCCACCGCTACACCGAGGAGCTGGCCCGCCACGAGATCACCACCGGGCAGGTGCTGCTCACGGTCGACGACGTCACCCGGCGCTCCCACTACCGCAACGCCTACCAGACCTTCGCCAAGCTGCTGGAGCTCGGCGTGCTCCCGATCGTCAACGAGAACGACACCGTCGCGACCAGCGAGATCCGGTTCGGGGACAACGACCGGCTCGCGGCGCTGGTCGCCCACCTGGTCCACGCCGACCTGCTGGTCCTGCTCAGCGACGTCGACGGGCTGTACGACGGCAACCCGGCCCGCCCCGGCACCACCCTCATCTCCGACGTACCTGCCGACGACGACCTGGCCTGGGTGCGGATCGGCAGCACCGGTCGCGGTCGGGCTCGGCAGCGGCGGCATGCAGACCAAGGTCGACGCCGCCCGGATCGCCGGCGGCGCCGGGATCCCGGTGGTCCTCACCTCCGCCGACAACGCCGCCCCGGCCCTCGCCGGCGACGACGTCGGCACGCTCTTCCACCCGGGAGGCAAGCGCCGCCCGACGCGGCTGCTGTGGCTGGCGCACGCGACCGAGCCGAAGGGCAGCCTCACCCTCGACGCCGGCGCGGTCCGGGCCGTCACCGAGCGGCGTGCCTCGCTGCTCGCGGCCGGCATCACCGGCGTGACCGGCACCTTCGTGGCCGGCGACCCGGTCGACCTGACCGACCCGGCCGGCACCCCGGTGGCCCGCGGCCTGGTCAACTTCGACGCCGAGGAGATCCCGCCGCTGTTCGGCCGGTCGTCGCACGACCTCAAGCGCGAGCTCGGCTCGGCGTACGAGCGTGAGGTCGTGCACCGCGACGACCTGGTCCTGCTCTGACAGCCGACCGGTTGCGGGAGGGTGCCGGGCGCCGCGGGTTGACGGTACGGCCCGGTCCAGAACCCGGGGTGGCCCGGAAGGTCGTTGTGTCACAGGCCGTGACACAACGATCCCGGTGGACGCCCCGGGATCCGGACCACCCTGCGCCAGATCCCCTGCTCGCGGAGGTGTCGTCCCCTGGCGGGCAGGATGACCGTCGCCTTCGGCCCACGCCGTAGGCTGGAGGCGAGATGACCGACCCCCGCCCCACCTACCTCGACCACGCCGCGACGACGCCGATGCTGCCCGTCGCGGTCGAGGCGATGACGGCGGAGCTGGCCGAGGTCGGCAACGCCAGCTCGCTCCACGCCTCGGGCCGCCGTGCCCGCCGGATGGTGGAGGAGTCGCGCGAGACCATCGCCCGCGCGCTCAACGCCCGTCCCGGCGACGTCGTGTTCACCTCCGGCGGCACCGAGGCCGACAACCTGGCGCTCAAGGGCATCTTCTGGGCGCGCCGGGCCGAGGACCCGCGCCGCGTCCGGATCCTCTCCACCGCGGTCGAGCACCACGCCGTCCTCGACCCGCTGGTCTGGCTCGGCGAGGCCGACGGGGCCGACGTCGAGCTGCTTCCGGTCGACGGTCGTGGCCGGCTCCGGATCGACGCGATGCGGGAGTCCGTCGAGCGTGACCCCGGCTCCGTCGCGCTGATCTCGGTGATGTGGGCCAACAACGAGGTCGGCACCCTGCAGCCGCTCGACGAGGTCGTCGCGCTCGCCGCCGAGCACGGCATCCCGGTCCACTCCGACGCGGTCCAGGCCGTGGGCGCGGTCCCCGTCGACTTCGCCGCCTCCGGCCTCGACGCCCTCACCTTCACCGGCCACAAGGTCGGCGGACCCTACGGCGTGGGCGCGCTGCTCGTACGCCGCGAGCTGTCGGTCAGCGCGCTGGTCCACGGCGGCGGCCAGGAGCGCGACATCCGCAGCGGCACCCTCGACGTCCCCGCCATCGCCGGTTTCGCCGCCGCCATCGAGCACTCCGTCAAGGTGCAGGACGAGCACGCCACCCGCGTCGCCGCGCTCCGTGACGACCTGGTCCGGCGGGTCGCAGAGGTCGTCCCCGAGGCCCACCTGCACGGCGCACCGATCGGACCCGGTCGCCTCCCCGGCAACGCCCACCTCGGCTTCCCCGGCTGCGAGGGCGACTCGCTGCTGATGCTGCTCGACGCCCACGGCATCGAGTGCTCCACCGGGTCGGCCTGCTCGGCCGGCGTCCCGCAGCCGTCCCACGTGCTGCTGGCCATGGGCTGCGACGAGGAGCAGGCGCGCCACTCGCTGCGCTTCTCCTTCGGCCACACCTCGACCGCCGCCGACGTCGACGCCGTGGTCGAGGCGATCGGCCCCGTCGTCGAACGGGCCAGGGCAGCGCGCCGATGAGCAGGATCGTCGCTGCCATGTCGGGCGGCGTCGACTCCGCCGTCGCCGCGGCCCGCGCGGCCGAGGCCGGTCACGACGTCACCGGCATCCACCTCGCGCTGTCGCGCAACCCGGCGTCGTACCGCTCCGGCGCCCGCGGCTGCTGCACCATCGAGGACGCGAACGACGCGCGTCGGGCCGCCGACGTGATCGGCATCCCGTTCTACGTCTGGGACCTCTCCGACCGGTTCCACGAGGACGTCGTCGAGGACTTCATGGACGAGTACGCCGCCGGGCGCACCCCCAACCCGTGCCTGCGGTGCAACGAGAAGATCAAGTTCGCCGCGGTGCTCGACCGGGCGCTCGGGCTCGGCTTCGACGCGGTCGCGACCGGCCACTACGCCCAGCTGCGGACCGGCGACGACGGCCTGGTCGAGATGCACCGGGCCGTCGACCACGGCAAGGACCAGTCCTACGTGCTCGGCGTGCTCGACCAGCAGCAGCTGCGCCACTCGCTCTTCCCGCTGGGCGACACGACCAAGCCCGCTCATCCGCGAGGAGGCGGCGCGCCGCGGGCTGCTGGTCGCCGACAAGCCGGACAGCCACGACATCTGCTTCGTCGCCGACGGCGACAACGCCGGCTGGCTCGCCGAGAAGCTGGGCGACCGGGCCCCCAACCCGTCCGGTTCCTGGGGCGGCGACATCGTCGACTCCACCTCCGGCGAGGTCCTCGGGGAGCACTCCGGCACCTACGGCTTCACCATCGGCCAGCGCAGCGGGCTGCGCATCGGTCGGCCGGCCCCGGACGGCAAGCCGCGGTTCGTGCTCGACATCGAGCCGGTGTCCGGCACCGTGACCGTCGGACCGCGCGAGGAGCTGGCCGTCGACCGGATCACCGGCATCCGGCCCCGCTGGTGCGGCACCGTCCCGACCCGGCTCGAGGGCACCGTCCAGCTCCGCGCCCACGGCGACGAGCACCGCGCCGTGGTGACCGTCGACGGTGAGCAGGTCGCGATCGAGCTGCTCGACCCGGCGTACGGCATCGCCCCGGGGCAGGCCGCGGTCGTCTACGACGGCACCCGCGTCGTCGGCTCGGCCACCATCAGCGCCACCGGGCGCGCCGGATGACGCGGACGACATGACGCGGGCGACCGGGATCGGGTCCCACCCCGGCGACGACGACGTCGACTACGCCGAGGCGGTGCGCGTCGTGCTGGGCGAGCTGCCGCCGCCGACCGGCCTGGCCTACGTGCCCGAGCTGCCCGGCCGCGGCGCGCGGCGCCACCATGACCGGCCGCGCCGTCGCGCTCGCCACCGACCTCGCCTTCGACCTGCAGCCCGCCGGCTGGCGGCTCACCGGCGCCGAGGGCATCGACCAGCGCCGCGCCCGCAGCCAGCTCGGCCAGGACCTCGACCAGGTCGAGGAGCAGTCGCAGGGCTGGACGGGGGCGTTCAAGACGCAGGTCGCCGGGCCGTGGACGCTGGCGGCGACCGTCGAGCGGCCGCGCGGCGACCTCACCCTGGCCGACCCCGGCGCCCGCCGCGAGCTCGCGCAGGCCCTCGCCGAGGGCGTACGACGCCACGTCGCCGACCTGCGCCGCCGGATCCCCGGCGTCGACCGGTGGGTGGTGCAGGTCGACGAGCCGGCGCTGCCCCTGGTGCTGGCCGGCCGGGTGCCGACGGCGTCCGGCTTCCACAGCCACCGCTCGGTCGAGCCCCCGGAGGCGAGCGCCGCGCTGGCGTGGGTGCTCGACGCGATCCGCGAGGCGGGTGCCGAGCCGTGGGTCCACTCGTGTGCCGAGGGCACGCCGCTCGACCTGCTCCGCGGCGCCGGCGCGACCGGGCTCGCCGTCGACCTGGCCCGGCTCGGGCCGGCCGACCACGACCACCTCGCCACCGCGCTGGAGGCGGGGGAGAGCGTCGTGCTGGGCGTGCTGCCCACGACCTCGACCCTCGACGAGGCCACCGCCGCCGAGCGGGTCCACCGCTGGCTCGACATGCTCGGCGTCGACCCCGGCCCCGGCCTGGTCGTCGGCCCGCGCCTGCGGGCTGGCCGGCGCCGACCCCGCGCTGGGCGCGGCAGGCCGCTCGGCGCTGGCTGCCGTCGACCGCCCGCCACCGTCGGCGGCTCGGCTGGACGCCTGCACTCACGCTGAGCCTCGGGATCGACGACGCCGGCCCCTCCCGCACGCGGACGGCGGCCCGTCGACGAGAGAGCGCGACCGCCCGCGTCGGAGCCCGCGTCAGCCGACGTGGACCCCTCCGGGCCGTCGGTGGCGAGCTCCTCGTGCTTGACGCCGAGGAAGATCCACGACCACGACCGAGGCGAGCAGCATCATCCCGGCGCCGACCAGGAACGCGTTGGTCGCGCCCTCGGTGAAGATCTGCAGCCCGGCGATCTCCTGCAGCGCGCCGACCTGCTCCGGCGTGGGCTGCGGGCCACCCGCCGCGGCGGCCTGCTCGGCCGCGGCCGCGAACTCCGCGCCCCGGTCGGTCGCGATCTGGGTCGCGGCCGTGCCGAGGATGGCCAGGCCGAGCGCGCCGCCGACCTGCTGCATGGTGTTGAGGACGCCCGAGCCGATGCCGGAGTCCTCGCTGCGCAGGTGGTGGACGGCGGTCAGCGTGAGCGGGACGAACGTCGCGCCCATGCCGAGCGACATGCAGATGATCCACGGCAGCAGGTCGGTGACGTAGCTGCCGGTGACCTCGGTGGCCGGGAAGCGTGGTGTCGTAGGGCAGCCGGGAGAACCCGAACAGCGCGACGGCGGCCAGCAGCGTGCCGGCCCCGGCCAGGTAGCGCGGGTCGACCCGGTTGATCAGGTTGGAGGTCAGGCCGGCGGCGACCACGATGCCGGCGCAGAACGGCAGGAACGCCAGGCCGGCCTCGATCGGGCTGTAGCCCATGACGTTCTGGATGTACTGGCTGAGGAAGTAGAACATCGCGAACATCGCCGCCGGCGCCAGGAACATCGCGACGAAGCTCGCGGCGCGGGTGCGGTGCAGGAAGACCCGGAACGGCAGCAGCGGGTGCTCGGCGCGGCTCTCGACCAGCATGAACGCGGTCAGCATCACGACGCCGGCCGACCAGGCTGGCGATCGTCCAGGTGTCGGTCCAGCCGTCGGAGCCGGCGCGGCTGAAGCCGTAGACCAGGCCGAGCAGGCCGAGGGTGCCGGTGACGGCGCCGGGCAGGTCGAGCTCGCCCGGGTGCGACTCGGACTCGGGCAGGAACCGCGGCGCCAGGGCGGCCGCGGCGATGCCGATCGGGGTGTTGATGAGCAGCGTCAGGCGCCAGCCCTCGATGTCGAGGCCGGCGAAGCCGTCCAGGCCGGTGAGCCAGCCGCCGAGCAGCAGGCCGACCGCCGCGCCGGCACCGGACATGGCGGCGTACACGGCGAACGCGCGGTTGCGGGCCGGTCCGGCCGGGAAGGTGGTGGCGATCAGGGCCAGCGCGGCCGGGGAGGCGAGCGCGGCGCCGAGACCCTGCAGGCCCCGGGCGGCGAGCAGCGTGCCCTCGTTGGTCGCGAGGCCGCCGAGGCCGGAGGCGATCGCGAAGATGATCAGGCCGATCATGAAGATCTTGCGGCGGCCGTAGAGGTCGCCGAGCCGGCCGCCGAGCAGCAGCAGGCTGCCGAACGCGAGGGCGTAGCCGGTGACGACCCAGGTGAGGTCGGCGCTGTCGATCGAGAGGTCCTGCTGGATGTAGGGGAGTGCGATGTTCACGATCGTGCCGTCGAGCACGACCATCAGCTGGGCGACGGAGATCAGCACCAGGGCCCAGCCCAGGTGCAGCTCGCGGCCGGCCGCGGGCGTCGGCCTCGGGTCGGTGTCGGTGTCGGTCATGGGATTTCCTGTCGTGTAGGTGGTGTGGAGTCAGGGCGCGGTGGGAGACGGCGGGCAGGATGATCTGGTCGATCACCCGGGCGACGAGCTCGGGTGTGGCTGCTCGCCCAGCAGGAAGACGCGGTGCAGGACGATGCCCGGCGAGGGCGGGCACGAGGATGTCGAGGTCGACGTCGTCGCGGATCTCGCCGCGGGCGCGGGCGCGCTCGAAGATGGCTGCGGGCGCGGCCTGCTTGGGGCCGATGAACTCGCGGCGGTAGGCCGTCGGCGAACTCCTCGTCGCGCGCCATCGGCGGTGACGACGGCGGCCTGGACCGCCGTGGCGCGCGGGTCGCCGAGGCCGCCCATGCCGCAGTACGCCGCGAGCAGGTCGCCGCGCAGGGTGCCGGTGTCGGGGGCGGGCGGGTGCTCCTTGTGCGAGCAGACCGCGTCGACGACGAGCTCCGGCTTGGAGCTCCAGCGGCGGTAGAGCGTGGCCTTGGACGCCTTGCGCCTCGGCCGCGACGGCGTCCATGGTGAGCCGGTCGTAGCCGGCCTCGGCGAGCACCGTGAGGGTCGCGTCGAGGATCTCCTGCTCGCGGTCACCCTCGACGCGGGGGCGGGCGGCTGGCGGTCTCGGGGACCATGCGACACTCCTGGAGGTCGGAACGAAACTGTTTCGTTTCACACGATAGAACGGAACGGTTTCGTTTCGCAAGACCGGTCGCAGTCGAGCCCGAGCAGGTCGAGCAGGTGCCAGGCGACTCCCGGCGCGCGAGCGTCGTTCCAGGCGGCGGCCCGGCGGAGCATGTAGTGGCCGACCCGGCCCATGTCGACGTACGACGCGTCGGCGCCGGCGGCGCCGCGCCCGCTCGACGTAGGCGCGGGTCGCCCGGGCGGAGGTGATCTGGTCGCGGCGGCCGTGGGCGGCGACGCAGGGTCCGGCCGGCCAGGCGCGTCGACCGGCTCGCCCGTCGGGGAACCACGGGGCGAGGGCGACCACGCCGCGCACCGCGGGTCGTCGGCGACGTGGACCGCGGTCCGGGCGCCCATCGAGTGGCCGAGCAGCACGACCGGCAGGTCGCCGAGCTCGCGCGCGCACCTGCGCGAGCGCCCAGCGGGCGTCCTCGACCGGCCCGGCGCCGCCGTTCCAGCCGCGCAGGCGGTAGCGCAGCAGCCAGACCGCCGCGCCCGGCCGCCTCGGCGCCGGGGCCGATCGCGCGCGGCCATCGCCGCCGAGCGGCGCCACGAGGCGCTGCGGCCGTCGACGACCTGGCGGCCGCGCTCCTTGCCGCCGTGCAGCATCAGGATCGCGCCGGTCGGCGTCGACGGGCGCGGCGTACGCGTCAGCGACGGGTCCGGTCACGGTGCTCGGTCCGTCCACGAGGTGCCTCCACGAGCAGGTGCTTCGGAGCCGTCAGGCTGTCAGATGGGTGTCGGTCGGACTGTCGGCGGTCCGGCAGGATGGGCCCATGACGACGCCGACGGCCGCGCCGGACGACGCCCGCGACGAGCACCAGCAGCTGGTCGAGGTGATCGAGGACGCGCGCTGGCGCTACTACGTGCTCGACGACCCGACGCTCTCCGACGCCGACTTCGACGTGAGGCTGCGGCGGCTCGAGGCGCTCGAGGAGTAGCTCCCCGAGCTGCGCACCCCCGACTCGCCGACCCAGAAGGTCGGCGGCGCGGTCTCGACCGAGTTCACCGCGGTCGACCACCTGCAGCGGATGGAGAGCCTCGACAACGCCTTCTCCTACGACGAGCTCGCGGCCTGGTACGCGCGGCTGGCCCGCGACGGCGTCGAGGAGCCGGCGCTGCTGTGCGAGCTCAAGGTCGACGGGCTCGCGATCAACCTGCTCTACGAGGGCGGCCGGCTGGTGCGCGCGCTGACCCGCGGCGACGGCCGCACCGGCGAGGACGTCACGCCCAACGTCAAGACCATCGACTCGGTGCCCCACCGGCTCACCGCCTCCGCCGGAGCTTCCCGGTGCCCGAGCTGCTCGAGGTGCGCGGCGAGGTGTTCCTGCCCGGTCGAGGCCTTCGAGCGGCTCAACGAGTCGATGACCGACGCCGGCAAGCCGGTCTTCGCCAACCCCCGCAACGCCGCCGCCGGCTCGCTGCGCCAGAAGGACCCCCGGGTCACCGCCACCCGCGCGCTCGGCATGGTCTGCCACGGCATCGGCGAGCGCGCGCGGCTTCGAGCCGAAGGCGCAGTCCCACGCCTACGAGGCGCTCGCCGCCTGGGGGCTGCCGACCTCCGACCAGGTCCGGGTGCTGCCGACGCTGAAGGACGTCGAGGGCTTCATCGAGCACGCCGGCGACCACCGGCACACGATCGTCGCCTACGAGATCGACGGCGTCGTGGTGAAGGTCGACGACGTCGCCCTGCAGCGCCGGCTCGGCTCGACCAGCCGGGCGCCGCGGTGGGCGATCGCGTTCAAGTACCCGCCCGAGGAGGTCAACGCCGAGCTCCTCGAGATCCGGGTCAACGTCGGCCGCACCGGCCGGGTCACGCCGTACGGCGTGATGAGCCGACCCGGGTCGCCGGCTCGACCGTCGAGAACGCCACGCTCCACAACGCCCACGAGGTCAAGCGCAAGGACGTCCGGCCCGGCGACACGGTCGTGCTGCGCAAGGCCGGCGACGTGATCCCCGAGATCGTCGGCCCGGTGCTGGCGCTGCGACCGAGGGGCTGCGGCCGTGGGGGATGCCGACGAAGTGCCCCGCGTGCGGCACCACGCTGGCGCAGCAGAAGGAGGGCGACAAGGACCTGCGCTGCCCCAACCACGAGAAGTGCCCCGGCCAGGTGCGCGAGCGCGTCTACTTCGTGGCCGGCCGGAGCGCCTTCGACATCGAGGGGCTCGGCTACGAGGCGGCGACCGCGCTGCTCGACGCCGGCGTGATCGACAACGAGGGCGACGTCTTCGACCTCGACGAGGACAAGCTGGTCCGGGCCCCGCTGTTCACCCGGGCGCCGAAGAAGGGCGAGGAGGGCCCGCAGCTCAGCGCCAACGGCCAGCGGCTGCTCGCCAACCTCGACGACCGCCAAGGACGTCCCGCTGTGGCGGGTGCTGGTCGCGCTCTCGATCCGCCACGTCGGACCGAGCGCGGCGCGGGCGCTGGCCCAGGAGTTCGGCTCGATGGAGCGGATCCGGGCCGCCAGCGAGGCCGAGCTCGCCGCGGCCGAGGGCGTGGGCCCGACCATCGCCGAGGCGGTCATCGCGTGGTTCGAGGTGCCGTGGCACGTCGCGATCGTCGAGAAGTGGGCGGCCGCCGGTGTCCGGATGGAGGACGAGCGCGACGAGTCGGTGCCGCGCACCCTCGAGGGGCTGACGGTGGTCGTCACCGGCTCGCTCGACGACTTCAGCCGCGACTCCGCCAAGGAGGCGATCCTGGCCCGCGGCGGCAAGGCGGCCGGGTCGGTGTCGAAGAAGACCGACTACGTCGTGGTGGGGGAGAGCGCCGGCTCCAAGGCCGACAAGGCCGAGCAGCTCGGCGTCCCGATCCTCGACGAGGCCGGCTTCAAGCAGCTGCTCGAAGCCGGCCCCGAGGGGCTGTGAGCCTCAGCTCTCGAAGCGCTGACCGCCGGGCTTGACGTCGCCGCCGACCGCGTCCGCAGCCTCCGTCGCGCGCACCCGTCGCTGGTGCACGACCGACTCGGCACCGGCACCACACAGTGCCCGTTCGTCGTCCGGCGAGGTCGATGCAGTCCGTCGGGTCGAACGTCTCCGGCATCACGATCCTTCGGTGACGACCGTCCCGGCCGCGACCGCGCTCGAGCTTCCGGAGCGTCTCGCGCGAGGTCTCGCAGACGCACCAGTTCCAGCGACTGCTCGACGCCGTCGCGGCGGGCGAGCTTGTCGCCCTTCTCCGCCTCGTCGTCGCGCGGACGCTCCATCAGCACGACGACGTCCCGTATCGAGCTGCGCTCAGCGCCCTCGTCGTACCACCCGACCCGGTCCGCCTCGCACGTCCGCAGCTCCCTCGGCCGAGTCTTGCGTTGTGCAGGCCTCCTGCCACCGGCACCCGGCGTCGACGTTGAGGGTGAGCGTCAGGTCGTGCTCCTCGGCGAGCGCCTCGAACATCGGCACCATGCGACTGCGCCTGGCTGTCTCCGACGAGCAGCACGTGCTGTCCCTAGCCCTTCTTCCACGTTGCAGCCCTCTGGCTCGTCGTCTGCTCACTCGGCTGCTCGCCGGGTCGGCGCGGACGGCCTCCCAGTCGACGTCGTCCGGGAGCGTCGAGCGGTCCGCGCCCGCGCTCAGGCCTTCGTTTCTGCGCCGCTGCCGCGGCTCGGAGGCCGGCCTGCGGTCGAGCTCCAGGGTGCTCGGGTACCAGTGTCGACGTCGTCGAGGGCGCTGATCGCGACCCCCGTCCTCGTCCTTGGCCCACCGGTTGCCGGTCGAGGAAGGTCGCCCTCCGGATCGGCTTCTCCAGCACCTCGTAGCAGAGCGCGTCTAGGCCGTTTCTCACTCTCGATCGCTCAGGGCGCGATGACGCAGAGTACTCTTGTCGAACACCTTGGTCAGGGCCAGTATCACCGGCCAGTGCCACAGGTAGGTGCCGTAGGAGATCTTGCCCTAGGTAGACGGGGATCCGGCAGCTACAGTAGCCGCGCGAGCAGGCTGCGCTCGGGCCGAGCATCTGGACGCCGATCTTCGCACGGCCGTCCATGGTGGCGGCCAGGCCGCGCACGTACGGTGCGACGTCGACCGAGGCCGCTGCTCAGTACCAGGAGGGCCACTAAGCCTTCGCTGCGCGTCTTGGTGGTCGCGTCGACCCGCTTAGCCGCGTCCGCCCTGGTGCGCAGCGCCACGGCCAGCACCTCACCGGCCAGCCGTTGGTAGAGCCGGGCGTCGGTGCCGTAGTAGGCGCGGTTCGTGTCGTCCTGCGCCCAGTAGTAGCTGCTAGTCTATCGACGGCGAGCAGCAGCGCCGTCCGACGGCCCGCGTCCAGCGACGCTCCGGTCGCAGCAGCTGAGTTTTGAGCAGCAGGACCGGGAAGCCGACGTTCAACTGCTCCTCGATCGTCAGCGACCAGAGTGCAGGAACGGGCTCGTGTCCACGTCGGTGGCGAAGTAGTCGCCGCACTTCGTCCATGAAGTGCCAGTTGGCGTAGTAGAGCAGCGGCGCTCTGCGCGTCGTCGACCAGCGTCGAGCCGTCGGTCGAGCGGCCTGATGCACGTTGCGGCCATTCACGTCTCGACGATCTCCACGACCGCCGCCGGTCAGCAGTCGTCGGTCCCGCCGGGCGTAGAACTGGCCGAGCTCGAGCCGCCGGTCGCGCTCGATCTCGCTCGAGCAGGACGCTGGTGACCAGGTAGCCGTACAGCACGAAGAACGGCTGGGTCGTGAGGTCAGTCTCGTAGACCACGCCGCCGAGGCGCAGGTCGGCGTTCTTCGGCAGCGCCGGGGACAGCGCCGACTTCTTCGCACGCGCCGGTGGCGGCATCGCACGTGGTGAGCGTGTCCTGCTCGACCTTGAACATGCCGCCGTCGGCGGTCCAGCCCCAGCCGTAGGGGTCCTCGAACTCCTGAGCAGTGCCGGCGGCGATGTCGTAGACCTCGGACCGGTTGCGGCTCGATGTCGTCCACGACGACCTTGAGGAAGCGCACCAGTCCGGCGACAGCGTCCCCCACGCGTACTCCTCGACCTTGTGCACGATCGAGCAGCTCCTCGCCGGTCGCCACGTCGCGGACCGACACAGCCTCGTTGCCCTGCCGCAGGACGGTCCGCCCGCCGACCACGTCGGGGATCCCGCCGGCCATGCCGTGACGGCGTGCTCCTCGCCGGTGGCGAGGTCGACGGCCACGGTCTCGTTCCGGTAGCCGACGTAGAGGGTGTCGCCGTCGAGCGCGAGCGGCGGCACGTCCCAGTAGCTCGTCGGCAGGTCGGGCAGCGGCGACCTCGTCCACCGTCTCGCCGGTCTCGGCGTCACGGACGACGGCCACGAAGCCGTCGCCGTCGGCCTCGGCCAGCACGTAGAGCGCTGCTCGGGGTCGGTGGCCGGACCGACGCCCTCGGGGATCGTGCCGAGGTCGGCGGTGGACCCGTCCGAGCGCACCAGCGTCAGCGACTCCGGGCCGGAGCCGTCGGAGGCGCCGCCGTTCGGGTTGCTGCGGACCAGCACGCCCTCGCGAGGTGTAACACATGTCGAGTGCACGGTGCCCGGGCACCGTGGCCACGGCGTCGCCGACCGCGACCTCGGATCCGCTCGCCATGACCGACGCCGTACGTCGGCAGCGCGGTGTCGACGGCGGCCGACCCGGCCGGGCCGGGGTCCTTCGCGTCGGGGTCGCCGGTGTTGAGCGCGACGAAGCCGGCGGTGGTCGACCACGACCGCGGCGACGGCCAGGGCCGCGACCCCGGTGGTGACGCGGGACCGGCGGCGCAGCCGCCGTCCCTCGGCGAGGACGGCGCCGGCGTCGGGTGCGGGTGGGGTGAGCTGCACGACCTCGTCGTGCATGAGCTGGCGGAGTCGTTCGGTCATGAGGAGCTCCCGGAGTTCAGGGGGACGACGGATTCACCGAGATGGGTGCGGAGGACGGCGAGCGCGTCGAACGTCTGCGACTTGACCGTCCCCTCGGAGCAGCCGAGGGCCCGCGCGGTCTCGGCCACCGACAGGTCCTCGTAGTAGCGCAGCACGACCACGGCACGCTGTCGCGGCGCCAGCAGGTCCAGGGCCGCGACCACGGTGGGTCGCAGGCTCGGGTCGTGGGGTGCGGTGGCGGGGTCGCCGAGGTGCTCGGTGGGCAGCTCGCGTCGCCACGACCGCTTCCGGAACCACTCCGACGGCGGTGTTGACCAGCGTGGTGCGGGCGTAGGCCGGGCCCGCCTCGACGCTGCGGACCTTGGACCACGCCGCGTAGGTGCGGGCCAGCGCGGTCTGCACCAGGTCCTCGGCCAGGCCGTGGTCACCCACCAGCAGGTACGCCGTGCGGTAGAGCGAGCCCCAGCAGCCGTGCACCATCTCGGTGAACTCCGCGTCGGTGGGGGATCGGGTCATCAAGGCCTCCTCGAGAACGGTTGTACCCGAGTAGATGGCGGTCGGGTGCTCGATCGGTTGGGTCAGCGTGTTCCGAGGGAGTCGACCCAGGCCGCGACCTCGGCGCTGGTGCGCAGCCGGACGCCGGTCAGGCGCGGGTGGGCGGCCAGCGCGTCCGGGACCAGCGCGTCGTACTTGTGGCGCGTCGCGACCATGTAGCGCACCACGTGCTCGCGGTCGGTGAGGAAGGTGCGCAGCGGCGGCTCCACGTTGCCGTTGTAGAGCACCTCGCGGCGGATCCGGCGACGCAGCGTCCTGCGGACCACCCGGGCCAGGGACACCCGGAACGGCAGGTCCAGCCACACCAGGGTGTCCGCGCGCTCCGCGAGGATCGGTCGGGCGGGGGTGTACTGCCACTCGGTGACCCAGGCGTCGCCTTCGGCCAGGCCCCGGACGTCGTCGAGGAACGTCGGCCGGGGCACCCACCCCGGGCCGTGGTGCAGCGAGTCGAGCTCGACGTGCGGGATCTCGAGGACGCCGGCGAGACGGGCGGCGAGGGTGGTCTTGCCCGAGCCGCTGAGCCCGGCCACCAGCACCCGCCGCGGACGCGGCCGCTGCGGGTCGGGTCGGGTCGGCACCGGCGCATCGTAGGCGAGGGTCGACACCTAGGATGCTGGGCATGCCTGAGATCACCCGGGAGCAGGTCGCCCACCTGGCCGATCTGGCTCGGATCGACCTGTCCGACGCCGAGCTCGACCACCTCGCCCCCCAGCTGAGCGTGATCCTGGAGTCGATCAACTCGATCCAGGGCGTCGCCGGCGACGACGTCCCGCCCACGTCCCACTCGGTGCCGCTGACCAACGTGTTCCGCGAGGACGTCGTGGTGCCCGGGCTGACCCCCGAGGAGGCGCTCAGCGGTGCCCCGGAGTCCGAGCAGCAGCGGTTCAGCGTGCCGCGGATCCTGGGGGACGAGCAGTGATTGACCTGACCCGCCGCACCGCCGCCGACCTCGCCGACGCCCTCGCCTCCGGCGAGACCACCTCCGTCGAGCTGACCGAGGCCCACCTCGACCGGATCGCCGCCGTCGACACCGACGTCCACGCCTTCCTCCACGTCGACCGCGAGGGCGCGCTCGCGCAGGCCGCGGAGTCCGACCGGCGCCGTGCGTCCGGCAGTCCCGCCTCCGGTCTCGACGGCGTCCCGATCGCGGTCAAGGACGTGCTGACCACCAAGGGCCTGCCCACGACCTGCGGCTCGAAGATCCTCGAGGGCTGGGTGCCGCCCTACGACGCCACCGTCGTCGCGCGGCTGCGGGCGGCCGGCCTGCCGATCCTCGGCAAGACCAACATGGACGAGTTCGCGATGGGCTCCTCCACCGAGCACTCCGCCTACGGCGCCACGCACAACCCGTGGGACCTCGACCGGATCCCCGGCGGCTCGGGCGGTGGCTCGGCCGCCGCCGTCGCCGCCTTCGAGGCGCCCCTGGCCATCGGCACCGACACCGGCGGTTCGATCCGCCAGCCCGGGGCCGTCACCGGCACGGTCGGCGTGAAGCCGACGTACGGCGGGGTCTCGCGCTACGGCCTCGTGGCCCTGGCCAACTCGCTCGACCAGGCCGGTCCCGTCACCCGCACCGTGCTCGACGCCGCGCTGCTCCACGAGCTGATCGGCGGTCACGACCCGCTCGACTCCACCAGCATCGACCAGCCGCTGCCCGACCTGGTCGGGGCCGTGCGTGCCGGCGAGGGCGGCGACCTGTCGGGCGTCCGGATCGGGGTCGTCACCGAGCTCGGTGGCGAGGGCTACCAGGCTGGCGTGCTGACCCGGTTCCAGGAGTCGGTCGACCTGATGGTCAAGGCCGGCGCCGAGGTCGTCGAGGTCTCCTGCCCGAGCTTCGTCCACGCGCTGGCGACGTACTACCTGATCCTCCCCGCCGAGGCGTCCAGCAACCTCGCGAAGTTCGACGCGATGCGCTACGGGATGCGGGTCGTGCCCGAGGGCAGCCCGAGTGCCGAGGACGTCATGCGCGCCACCCGCGACGCCGGCTTCGGTGACGAGGTGAAGCGCCGGATCATCCTCGGCACCTACGCCCTGTCCAGCGGCTACTACGACGCCTACTACGGGCAGGCGCAGAAGGTGCGCACCCTCATCACCCGGGACTTCGCGACCGCGTTCGCGAAGGCCGACGTGCTGGTCTCGCCGACCGCCCCGACCACGGCGTTCAAGCTGGGCGAGAAGCTCGACGACCCGCTGGCGATGTACCTCAACGACCTCGCCACCATCCCGGCCAACCTCGCCGGCGTCCCCGGCATCTCGGTGCCGAGCGGCCTGGCCGACGAGGACGGGCTGCCGGCCGGCGTCCAGATCCTCGCCCCGGCGCTCGCCGACGACCGGGTCTACCGGGTCGGCGCCGCCCTGGAGACCCTGCTGCGCAACGAGTGGGGCGGTCCCCTGCTCGACCGCGCTCCGTCGCTGGAAGGAAGGCCGTCATGAGCACCGGGCTCGAAGCTGGCACCCTGCTCTCCTTCGAGGAGGTGCTGGAGAAGTTCGACCCGGCGCTCGGTCTCGAGGTCCACGTCGAGCTCAACACCGCGACCAAGATGTTCTGCGGCTGCCCCGGGGCGTTCGGCGCCGAGCCCAACACCCAGGTGTGCCCGACCTGCCTGGGCCTGCCCGGCGCGATGCCGGTGGTCAACCGGGTGGCGGTCGAGTCGGCGATCCGGATCGGCCTCGCGCTGAACTGCTCGATCGCGGAGTGGTGCCGGTTCGCCCGGAAGAACTACTTCTACCCGGACATGCCGAAGAACTTCCAGACCTCCCAGTACGACGAGCCGATCGCGTTCGAGGGCTGGATGGACGTGGAGGTCGACGGCGAGTCCTTCCGGGTCGAGATCGAGCGCGCCCACATGGAGGAGGACACCGGCAAGTCGCTGCACGTCGGCGGCTCGACCGGTCGCATCCACGGCGCCGACTACTCGCTGGTCGACTACAACCGGGCCGGGATCCCCCTCATCGAGATCGTCACCAAGCCGATCATGGGCGCGGGGGAGAAGGCGCCGGCCGTCGCCCGCGCCTACGTGCAGCAGCTGCGCGACCTGATCGTGGCGCTCGGTGTCTCCGAGGCGCGGATGGACCAGGGCAACCTGCGCGCGGACGTCAACCTCTCGCTGGCGCCGCGCGGCGCCGGTGGGCTCGGCACCCGCACCGAGACCAAGAACGTCAACTCGTTCCGCTCGGTCGAGCGCGCCGTGCGCTACGAGATGCAGCGCCACGCGGCGATCCTCGACGGCGGCGGCTCGATCACCCAGGAGACCCGTCACTGGCACGAGGACACCGGCGTCACCACGTCCGGCCGCGCGAAGTCCGACGCCGACGACTACCGCTACTTCCCCGAGCCCGACCTGGTGCCGGTGGCGCCGTCGCGGGAGTGGGTGGAGGAGCTGCGGGGCACGCTGCCGGAGAACCCGACCGCGAAGCGGGCGCGGCTGCAGGCCGAGTGGGGCTTCTCCGACCTCGACATGCGCGACACCGTCGGTGCGGGGGCGTTCGGGCTGGTCGAGGAGACCGTCGCCGCGGGCACCACCCCGCAGGCCGCCCGCAAGTGGTGGCTCGGCGAGCTCGCGCGGCGCGCCAACGACACCGGCACCGACGTGACCTCGATCGGCGTGACGCCGGCCCAGGTGGCCGCCGTACAGGCGCTGGTCGACGCCGGCACCATCAACGACAAGCTCGCCCGCCAGGTCTTCGACGGCCTGCTCGCCGGGGAGGGTACGCCGGAGGAGATCGTGTCCGCCCGCGGCCTCGAGATCGTCTCGGACGAGGGTGCGCTCGGCGCCGCGGTGGACACCGCGATCGCCGCCAACCCCGACGTCGCCGACAAGATCCGTGACGGCAAGGTGGCCGCCGCCGGCGCCCTCATCGGCGCGGTGATGAAGGAGATGCGCGGCCAGGCCGACGCCGCCCGGGTCCGCGAGCTGATCCTCGAGAAGCTCACCTGAGGCGCGAGCCGTCACTTGTGCAGGCTGGGAAGGGCGTGAGCCGTCACTTCCGCAGGCTCGCGTGACGGCTCGGCGTCCGCGGAACCTGCACGAGTGACGGCTCGGCGCGGGGGCGGGTAGGGTGAGCCGTTCACATTCGATCACGCACGTGGTCGGGGGAAGCCGGTCCGAATCCGGCGCTGACCCGCAACCGTAGGTGGCCCTCCGGGGCCATGAGCCGGAACGCCCGCCACGCTGCGTCTTCACCATCGCTGTCGAGGAAAGCAGCGGGTGGCCCACGGCCTCCCGCTGTCTGCAGCGGGAAGGACCACCATGCGTCATCTCACCCGTCGCGTGCTGCGACCGGTCGCCGTCCTGGCCACCGGCGCCGTCATCGCCACCACCCTCAGCCGCGCCCGCCCAGGCGGCGCCCGACGACCTCGGTGCCCGCTGGCTGGAGCGCCAGCTCACCGACGGGATCGTGCACAACGACCAGTACGACTTCGACGACTACGGCCTCACCGCCGATGTCGCCCTCGGCCTGGACGCGGCGGGCGGCCACCGCGCGACCGTCCGGGAGATCGCCGACGCCGTCGCCCCCCACGTCGACAGCTGGACCACCGGCACCGACTTCGGCATGCCCGAGGACGTCTACGCCGGCTCGGTGGCCAAGGCCGATCGTGCTGGCCCAGGCCGCGGGGGAGGACCCGCGCGCGTTCGGCGGCGTCGACCTGGTCGCGCGGCTCGAGGTCGCGGGTCAGCGACGAGTCGCCCACGGTCGGGCCGGATCGAGGACGACGGCGCGGCCGACTACGCCAACACCATCGGCCAGGCCTTCGCGGTCGCCGGGCTCGCCGGCCGCCGGCTCGCCCGAGCGCCGGGTGCCGCTGTGCGCTTCCTGCTGCTCCAGCAGTGCGACGCGGGCTGGTTCCGGCTCAACTTCACCGCGAAGGCGATGCGTCGAGCAGGGCTGCGACGTTCGGCCGCCGAGGCGACCGCAGCCCGACACCGACGTGACCGCCTTCGCGGTGCTCGCGCTGGATGCGCTGCCCAAGCAGGGCAAGCGGGTGCGGCCGCCGCCGCCTCGACAACGCGACCGACTGGCTGGTCCGCACCCAGAAGCGGAACGGCTCCTTCGGCGGCGGCGCCGAGCACCGAGGAAGAGCAACGCCAACAGCACCGGCCTCGCCGCCTGGGCGCTCGGCGAGGCGGGCGCCTGCAGCGCGGCGCGGGATGGCGGCCGCGTGGGTGCCGGGACGCAGGTCGTCGGCGACCTCACCGGCACGCCGTTCGCCGGCGAGAAGGGCGCGATCGCCTACGACCGGGCCGCCTACAAGCCGGGCAGGCAGGACGGCATCACCACCGCAGACCCGCGACCAGTGGCGCCGGACCTCCGCCCAGGCCGCTGCCCGCACTCAGCGTCCTCACCGGCTGCCGACGTGAACCGGCCTCTGCGCCTCGCCGGCCGCGACCGCGCTGGTCGCGGCAGCGGGGCTGACCGGCTCCGGCGCCGGCGTACGCCGAGCCCTGCTCGAGCGCCACCGGCGTGACCGTCGTGGTGGACTTCCAGCGAGCTCGGCGGCGGCCTCGCAGCAGGTCTGCGACTCCGGGGGGGCGGCCGCAGGCGAGTCCCTCTTCCCGGCGACAACGGCCTCCCGCTGACTACGTGCAGCGGCAGCCGGGCTTCGTCTGCCGGGTGTCCGGCGCTCCCGCGCAGACAGGACCCGTGCGTCAACACGCCCCCGGCCGACGCCTACTGGGGCCTGTGGTGGTCCGACGGCGAGAGCGGGCACCTGGAGCTACTCCTCGCGCCGGCGCCGCCTCGCTCGACGTCCCCGAGGGCGGCTCGGTCGCCTTCGCCTGGAACGGGTCTCGACCAATCGCCGCCGGGAGCGCCGCCGCCGGAGCACGACCGGCGGAGGAGCCGAGCGAGCGAGCCCGAGCCCACGCAGGAGCCCACGACCCGCCCGAGCCAGCCGCCGACCTCCGGCGGTGGCACCACGGGTGGCAGCGGCAGCCCGTCCGCCAGCCCGAGCGCCTCGGCGTCGGCCCCACGGCCTCGCCGGACCGGCGACCGCCGGAGGCGTCGCGACCGACGACGCCCGACCGGCCGGGACACAAGCCGACCGTGACCGACCGCGGAGCGGTGACCGCGACCGCGACGACGCGGACGACCGGCGACGAGAGCTCCGACGGACGCCCCGACCTGCCGTCGGACGACCGAGCCGTCGCCGAGCCGCCGGCGTCGGAGCCGAGGACTCGGCACTGCCGGTGTGGGTCGGCCCCACCGCGGTGGCCGGTCTCCTGGCCGTGGCCGGCGTGGCGACGTACCTGCGACGACGGGCGTCCTGAGCCCCGTGGTCGGCATGGCGGGAACGGCGCGGCTGCCACGGGACCTGCACCCCGTGGCGTGGTGGATCTGGGCCCTCGGCCTGGCCGTCGCCGCGTCGTTCACCACCAACCCGGTGGTGCTGCTCCTCATCGTGGGAGTGGCGGCGGTGGTCGTCGCGCTGCGTCGCTCGGACCAGCCGTGGGCCGACTCCTTCCGCGTCTACGTGATCCTCGGCGTCGTGATCGTGGTGGTCCGGGTCGGCTTCCGGCTGCTCTTCGGGACCGGCGTCCCCGGCACGGTGCTGATCGCCCTGCCCGAGGTCGTGCTGCCCGGCTGGGCGGCCGGCATCGTGCTGCTCGGGCCCGATCACCCGTGAGTCGCTGCTCGCGGGGTTGTACGAGGGGCTGCGGCTCGCCACGATCGTGATCAGCATCGGCGCGGCCAACGCCCTCGCGAACCCGAAACGGCTGCTGCGCTCGGTCCCGCCCGCGCTCTACGAGATCGGCACCGCGCTGGTCGTCGCCGTGACGATGCTGCCGCAGTTCGCCGACAGCGTGCGCCGGGTCCGTGCGGCCCAGTCGCTGCGGCGCGGTGCCAGCGGCCGCGTGCGACGGCTGCGGCGGTTCCTCGTGCCGGTGCTGGAGGACGCGCTCGAGCGGTCGCTGGCGATGGCGGCCGGCATGGACGCCCGCGGCTACGGCCGCGCCGGCTCGGTGAGCACGACCCAGCGCCGGCGTACGGGCGCGTTGATGCTGCTCGGCCTGGTCGGCGTCTGCGTCGGGACCTACGCCGTGCTCGACCCGACCGCGCCACGGTGGCTGGCGGGGCCGATGCTGGCCGCCGGCCTGGTCGTGGCCGGCCTGGGGTTCGTCAGCGCCGGCTCCCGGGTGCAGCGCACCCGCTACCGGCCCGACCAGTGGCGCTGGCCGGAGTTCGTGGTGCTCGCCAGCGGCCTGGTGGTCGCGGTCGCGGCGTGGTGGATCAACCGCCACCAGGTGGCGATCGCCTACCCGTCGCCCGACGTGGTCCCGCAGCTGAGCCTGGTGGCGCTCGCCGCGCTGGCCGTCGCCCTGGCCGGCGCCCTCTGCGCCCCCGACCAGGGCGGCGCGACCCGGAGGGCCGAGCGGTGATCGAGCTGCGCGGAATCACCTTCCGCTACGACGACCGCACCGTCCTCGACGACGTCGACCTGACCCTCGAGGAGGGCGAGCTGGTCGTCGTCTCCGGCCGCACCGGCGTCGGCAAGTCGACCCTGCTGGGGGTCGTGACCGGGCTGGTGCCGCGGTTCACCGGCGGCACCCTGGCCGGCCGGGTGCTGCTCGACGGTCGGGACGTGACCCGGATCCCGCCGCGGGAACGCGCCGACCTGGTCGGCTACGTCGGCCAGGACCCGGCCGCCGGGTTCGTCACCGACACCGTCGAGGAGGAGCTCGCCTACGGCATGGAGCAGCTCGGCCTCGACCCCGACACGATGCGCCGCCGGGTCGAGGAGACCCTCGACCTGCTCGGCATCGCCGAGCTGCGCGACCGCGACCTGCGCACCCTCTCCGGTGGGCAGCAGCAGCGCGTCGCGATCGGGTCGGTGCTGACGATGCACCCGCGGCTGCTGGTCCTCGACGAGCCCACCTCGGCCCTCGACCCGACCGCCGCGGAGGACGTGCTGGCCACGCTGACCCGGCTCGTGCACGACCTCGGCCTGACCGTGCTGGTCGCCGAGCACCGGCTCGAGCGGGTGGTCCCGTTCGCCGACCGGATCTGCCTGCTGACCGGCGACGGCGGGATCCGCGTCGCCGACCCGGCGACCGTGCTGGCCGACTCGCCCGTCGTACCCCCGCTCGTCGAGCTGGGCCGCGTCGTCGGCTGGTCGCCGCTGCCGCTCGCCGTGCGCGAGGCCCGCCGGGCCGCCCGCGGACTGACCCTCACACCACCGACGGCACCGGTGCGCCGCCGCGGGTCGACCCGGCTGGCCGGCCGGGGCCTCACCGTGCGCCACGGCGCCACCGTCGCGGTGCGCGAGGTCGACCTCGACCTCGCCGGCGACAGCGTCACCGCCCTCATGGGCCGCAACGGCTCCGGCAAGTCCAGCCTGCTGTGGGCGCTCCACGGCCGGCAGCGGTACGCCGGCTCGCTGGACGTGTCGGGCGTCGACCCGGCCGAGGAGGGCCCGGCGGGCCGTCGCGAGCTGGCCGGGCTGGTGCCGCAGACCCCCGGCCGACCTGCTCTACCTGGAGACCGTGGCCGAGGAGTGCGCGGCCGGTGACGGGGAGACCGGACGGTGCCGGGCGCTGCTCGACCGGCTCGCGCCCGGCGTACCCGACACGACGCACCCGCGCGACCTCTCGGAGGGGCAACGGCTCGCGCTCGCGCTGGCGCTGGTGCTGGTCGACCGGCCCGGCCTGCTGCTGCTCGACGAGCCGACCCGCGGCCTCGACTACCCCGGCAAGGAGGCGCTCGCCGCGATCCTGCGCGAGCTGGCCGGCGAGGGCATGGCGGTGCTCGTGGCGACCCACGACGTGGAGTTCGTGGCCCAGGTGGCCGACGACGTGCTGGTCATGGCCGAGGGCGAGCTGGTCTCGCGCGGCCCGGTCCGCGAGGTGGTGGCCCAGTCGCCGGCTTTCGCGCCGCAGGTGACCAAGGTGCTCGGGGCGCCGTGGCTGACCGTCGCCGACGTGGCGGCCGCCCTGTGAGCGCCGGTCCACCTCTCGCTGCGGTCGGGCCTGGTCCTCGGCGTCGCGTCGGTGACCGGGCTGATGATGCTGTGCTGGCCGCTGCTGCTGCAGGCGGGGGACGGCGACCGGATCGCGCCGCCGTTCCTGTTCCTCGCGCTGCTGCCGCTGATCATCGCGGTCGTGCTCGCGGAGGTCAGCGAGGGCGGGCTCGACCCGCGGGTGCTCGCGATCCTGGGCGTGCTGAGCGCGGTCAACGCGGTGCTCCGCGCGCTCTCGCCGGGACTCGCCGGGGTCGAGCTCGCGTTCTTCCTGCTGATCCTGGCCGGGCGGGTCTACGGACCCGGGTTCGGGTTCGTCCTCGGCTGCACGTCGCTGTTCGCCTCCGCCCTGCTGACGGCCGGGGTCGGGCCGTGGCTGCCGTTCCAGATGATCGTGTCGGCGTGGGTCGGGATGGGTGCCGGGCTGCTGCCGCGGCGGTTCACCGGCCGGGCCGAGATCGTGCTGCTGGCGACGTACGGGGTCGTGGCGGCGTACGGCTTCGGGCTGCTGATGAACCTCTCCGGCTGGCCGTTCGTGGCGGGCATCGCCGTGCCGGGCGAGGAGGGCTCGCTGTCCTACGTGGCCGGTGCGCCGCTGCTGGAGAACCTGCACCGGTTCCTGCTCTACACGCTGCTGACGTCGACCGGCGGCTGGGACACCGTCCGCGCGGTCACCAACGCGGTCGCGATCGCCCTGCTCGGCCCGGCCGTGCTCACCACCCTGCGCCGCGCCTCCCGCCGCGCGATCCTGGCGCGGCCCGATCCGGCTGGGTAACGGGCCCTTCGTGTCACTGGTGCGGTGTTACAACGGCGCAGGAGCGACACCAGCGGTCCGTTACCCAAACCAGTCAGGAACGAGTGCTCAGCTCGTGCCCGGGTCGACGACCAGGATCCGGTCGTCGCTGGGGGCGGGTGCGCCGCGGCCGTCGCGGTTGGAGGTCGTGACCCACAGCATGCCGTCGGGGGCGGCGACCACGGTCCGCATCCGGCCGTACTCGCCGACGAAGAAGTCGGCCGGGTTGCCGGCCTCGCCGTCGGCGACGTCGACCCGCCAGAGCCGGACGCCGCCGAGCGCCGCCATCCAGAGGTGGCCGTCGGCGTAGGCCAGGCCCGAGGGGGAGGCCTCGCCGGTCGACCACACCACGCGCGGGTTCACGAAGTCCTCGTCGGGACCGCGCCCCTCGACCTCGGGCCAGCCGTAGTTCTGGCCGGGCCGGATCAGGTTGAGCTCGTCGAACGACGACTGGCCGAACTCGCTGGCCCAGAGGTTGTCGTCCGCGTCGAAGGCGAGGCCCTGCACGTTGCGGTGGCCGTGGCTCCAGACCGGGGAGTCGGGGTCGGGGTTGCCGGGCGCCGGGGCACCGTCCGGGGTGATCCGCAGGATCTTGCCGCCGAGGGAGTCGAGGTCCTGCGAGAGCTCCCCGAGGCCGGTCTCGCCGGTCGAGGCGTAGAGCTGGCCGTCCGGCCCGAACGCCAGCCGGCCGCCGTCGTGGATGGCGCCGACCGGGATGCCGTCGAGGACCACCTCGCGCGGTCCGAGGGAGTCGTCGCGGCCGAGCTCGGCCCGCAGGATCCGGTTGTCGGTCTCGGTGCTGGCGTAGAAGTAGAGAGACCGGTCGCGGCCGAAGTCGGGGGAGACGGCGACGCCGAGCAGGCCGCCCTCGCCCTGCGGGACCGCCTCGCTGATCTCGCCGGCGACCACCGGGTCACCGCCCGCGGGGTCGACGAGGAGCACCCGCCGCGAGTCCCGCTCGGTGACCACGGCCCGGCCGTCGGGCAGGAACGCCACACCCCAGGGGACAGCCAGCCCGGTGGCGGCCTCGCCGACCACCTGCGGAGCCTCGGCCCCCCGGTCAGGGGTGGGTTCGTCCGGTGCGGGCGAGGAGGTGGTGGCGGTGACCGTCGGCGGACCGGGTCCGGCGTCGGGGTCCTCGCCGCAGCCGGCCAGCGCCAGCAGCGCCAGGACCGTACCGACCGCGACGACCCGCACTAGCCGACCCGCTCGAGGAACTCCAGCAGCAGCTCGTGCACCTGCTCGGGCTGTTCCATCTGGATGAAGTGGGAGCCGCGCAGCTCCACGTAGGTCGCGTCCTCGAGCCGCTCGGCGGCGCTCAGCATGTCGCGCGCTCCGGCCATCACGTCGTACGACGCCGCGACGAAGCAGGCCGGCGCGCTGACCTGGCTGAGCCGGACGCGCGCGTGGCGTGAGGTGCTCAGCGCCAGGTGGAAGTACCAGTCGACCGGCGTGGTGAGGAACTCGCGGACCGCCGTCGCGGCCAGCTCGCGGTCGGGGACAGGGAACATGAAGCCGGTGCGGCCGAGCACCGCGATCGTCGTCGTCCCCACGGGAATCCGGCTGGTGATCGGCGTCAGCGCACGGCCGCCGTACTTCAGGGCGCGGGAGAGGTTGACCGTGACGGCACGCGCCACCGGGCGGGGCAGGATCCGCAACGGCGCGAGCATCGTGGCGAACGTGTCGCCGGGGACGCCCGCGACCGCGAACAGGCCGCTCACGCGCTCCGGATGGGCGACGGCGAGCTCGAACATCGTGTTGACGCCCATCGACCAGCCCATGAGGACGGCGCGGTCGACGCCGAAGTGGTCCATGACCGACAGCCCGTCCTCGACGAACTCCTCGATCCGCACCCGCTGCGGGTCGGACGGGCGGTCGGAGCCCGCCGGTGCCGCGGTGGTTCCAGCTGACGACCCGCACGCCGCAGTCGGGGTCGAGCAGCGCCGGCCAGGTGTAGGGGCTGGTGCCGAGCCCGTTGCAGAGGACGACGGTCGGGCCCTCGAGGGTGCCGTCGGGGTCGTTGGTCCAGACCCGCAGCCGGGTGCCGTCGTCGGACAGGATGTCGTCGAAGGCCAGCCGGGCGTGGGCGGTCGTGCGGGCCGCGGGAGTCGCCATGCCGCGATTCTGCCCGAGAGGGCGGCCGCGATCGGGGAGGTGTCGCGGAGATCACCGGCTGGCGGTGATCGCCCCCACGACCTCCCGATGCTCCGCCGTACGACGCCCGACGCGGTCGGCGCGGTCGGCGCGGTCGGCGAGGAAGGCCTCGACCTCGTCCCGCTCGACGCGGCGCCGGGACAGCTCGGTGGTGGCGACCATCGCGTTGCGACGCGATCCCTGCAGGGAGCGCGCGGCCCAGCGGTGGATGAGGAACATGTCGACGACGCTAGGAGGCAGCGCTTGCGAGCGCGTCAACCCCGTGTGAAGTCCGTGTGAACTGGTCCCGTGGACTAGTCCGGCACCGGCTCGGCGATCATCCGCCCCGACCTGGTCGCGCCGACCGAGGCGACGACCACGCAGGCCATGGCCAGCCACTGGAACGCCGAGAGGAACTCGCCGAGCACGAGGATCGCGGCCAGCGCCGCGGCCGCGGGCTCCAGGCTCATCAGGATCGAGAACACGGCGGGCCTGATGCGTGCGCAGCGCCGTCAGCTCGCAGCTGTAGGGGATGACGGAGCTGAGCAGGCCGACCGCGGCGCCGAGCGCGAGGATCTTCGGGTCGAGCAGGGCGTCGCCGGCGTCCGAGAGGGCCAGCGGCGTGAGCAGCAACGTGGCGACGACGCTGGCGACGGCGAGCCCGTCGAGGCCCGGCCAGCGGGTCCCGGTCCGGGCGCTCAGCAGGATGTACGCCGCCCACGCGGCACCGGCCAGCAGCGCGAACAGCACGCCGGGCAGGTTGACGTCGCCGGGCTGCACGCCGAGCAGCAGCACGCCGAGCGCCGCCAGGCCGACCCACACCAGGTCCCGGGCGCGCCGCGACCCGATGACCGCCAGCGCCAGCGGTCCGACGAACTCGATGGTGACGGCGATGCCGAGCGGGATCCGGGCGAACGACTGGTAGATCGCCCAGTTCATGACGCCCAGGGTCACGCCGAAGGCGATGACGACCAGCCAGTCATCTCGGGTGCGGCCGCGCAGGGCCGGGCGAGCGAGCAGGCCGAGCACCAGCGCGCTGGTCACCAGGCGCAGCCACACCATGCCGGTCGGCGACACCACGTCGAACAGGTCCTTGGCGATCGCCGCCCCGAGCTGGACGGAAAGAATTCCGATCAGGACCAGCCAGACCGGTGAGAAACGGGGCGCCACCCGGTCAATCTAGGAGAGACGGCGCGAAACCCGGCCCGCGGGGGAAACCCGCGAGACGTTGTCAGTGGCTCGGGCTAGCGTTCGGCGGATGACGACTGTGGGAGGACGGATGGGGAGATCGCTGGACTCCAGCCCCGCCATCGAGGCGGACGAGCTGGTCAAGCACTTCGGGGAGACGGTGGCGGTCGACGGGGTGAGCTTCGCCGTCCCACGCGGGTCGGTGCTCGGCCTGCTGGGTCCCAACGGGGCGGGCAAGACCACGACGGTCCGGATGATGACCACCCTCACCCGGCCGACGAGCGGGACGGCGCGGGTGGCCGGTCACGACGTCACCCGCGACCCCGACGCCGTCCGCCGCTCGATGGGGCTCACCGGGCAGTCGGCCACCGTCGACGAGCTGCTGACCGGGCGGGAGAACCTCTGGCTGATCGGCAGCCTCTACGGGCTCGACCGGGCCACCATCACGCGGCAGTCCGACGAGCTGCTCGAGCGCTTCTCGCTGACCGACGCCGCCGACCGCATCATCAAGACCTACTCCGGCGGCATGCGGCGGCGGCTCGACCTGGCGGTGAGCCTGGTCGCCACGCCGCCCGTGCTGTTCCTGGACGAGCCGACGACCGGCCTCGACCCGCGCAGCCGGGTCGAGCTGTGGGAGGTGCTGCGTGACCTCGTCAGCGACGGGACGACGCTGCTGCTCACCACCCAATACCTGGAGGAGGCCGACCAGCTCGCCGACGACATCGTCGTCATCGACCGGGGCACCGTGATCGCGCAGGGGACGCCGCTGCAGCTCAAGGACGCCTCCGGACGCGCGGCCCTGGTGGTGACGGTCTCCCGGGCAGACGACCTCGACGTGGCGGCAGACCTGTTGCGGTCGGCGGTCCCGGAGGTCCACGTGGACGCGCCGAGCCGGACGCTGACCGCCGCGGCCGAGGGTCTGGCCGACGTGACGCGGGTCGCCACGCTGTTCGACGGCAGCGGGATCGACCTCGACGACCTGGGTCTCCAGCGGCCCAGTCTCGACGACGTCTTCCTGCACCTCACCGGCCACCGCGCCGAGGAGTCCGCCCCCACCGAGGAAGAGGTGCCTGCATGACCACCACGACCACCACGACTCACGGCGGAGCGGCAGACCACCCGACGTTGGAGCGTCCGGAGATCCGCAGCACCGGGCTGCTGAGCCACTCGCTCACGATCACCCGCCGCAACCTCCTGCACATCCGGCGGATGCCCGAGATGCTGATGGACGTCACGATCCAGCCGGTGATGTTCGTGCTGCTGTTCGCGTTCGTCTTCGGCGGTGCCATCGCGACCGAGTCGCCCGCCGGCTACAGGGAGTGGTTGCTGGCCGGCATCATGGGCCAGACCATCGCGTTCTCCTCGTTCATCGTCGCCGTGGGGCTCACCGCCGACATCGACAAGGGCATCGTCGACCGGATGCGATCGCTGCCGATCCACCCGGCGGCAGTCCTCGTCGGACGCAGCATCTCCAGCTTGATCCACAGCAGCATCGGCATCCTGGTGATGTCGCTGACCGGCCTGCTCGTCGGCTGGCGGATCCGCGGCTCCCTGGTCGACGCGGTCCTCGCCTACGCGCTGCTGCTCCTGTGGGGCTTCGCGATGATCTGGATCGGCATCGTCGTCGGCTCCAAGATGCGTTCCGTGGAGGCCGTGCAGGGGGTCATGTTCACCACGATCTTCCCGCTGACCTTCCTCTCCAACGCGTTCGCGCCGACCGAGCCCATGGGCAGCGTGCTCCGGACCATCGCGGAGTGGAACCCGATCTCGTCCCTGGTCCAGGCCGTGCGGGAGCTGTGGGGCAACACGCCTCCGGCCCCCGCCGACGCCGCACTGCCCCTGCAGCACCCGGTCCTCTCCACGCTGATCTGGACCTTCGCGATGACCGCGGTGCTCGCTCCGCTCGCGATCCGGGTCTTCCGAAACCGGACCCAGCAGTGAAAGGTGACTCCATGACCACGTTGTTGATGATCGGCACCCGCAAGGGACTCTGGCTGGCGTCCTCCGACGACCGGCGTGACTGGAAGCTCACCGGTCCCCACTTCCAGATGGAGGAGGTCTACTCCGTCCTCCTCGATCGCCGCGGCGACGCCCCTCGTCTGCTGGCCGGCTGCTCGTCGAGCTGGTTCGGCCCGCAGGTGCGCCGGTCCGACGACCTGGGCGAGACCTGGGACGAGACCCCGAACGGCGCGATCCGGTTCCCGGAGGACACCGGTCAGGCCCTGGCCCGGGTCTGGCAGCTGGTGCCCGGCGTCGAGGACGGCGTCGTGTGGGCCGGCACCGAGCCGGGGGCGATCTTCCGCTCGACCGACCGGGGCGAGACCTTCGAGCTGGTGCGCGGCTTGTGGGACCACCCGCACCGCACCGAGTGGAACGAGGGCTTCGGCGGCCAGGCGTTCCACACGATCCTGCCGCACCCCACCGACGGCGACCGGGTGCTCGCCGCCATCTCGACGGGTGGCGTCTACCGCACCGAGGACGGCGGGGACTCCTGGGAGGCGTCCAACACCGGGGTCAAGGCGGAGTTCATGCCGGGTGAGCGGTTCTACCCGGAGTTCGGCCAGTGCGTCCACAAGGTGGCGCGCGACTCCGGTGAGCCCGAGCGGCTGTTCCTCCAGAACCACGGCGGCGTCTACCGCTCCGACGACGGCGGCAGGTCCTGGACCGACATCGCCCCGGGTCTGCCGTCCGAGTTCGGGTTCGCGATGGTCGCCCACCCGTCCCGGTCGGGCACGGCCTACACCTTCCCGATCGCCGACGCCGGCGCCCGGTGGCCGGTCGACGCCCGGGCGCGGGTGTGGTGCACCAGCGACGCCGGTTCGTCCTGGTCGGAGCTGGGCGCCGGCAGCCTGCCGGACGAGTACTACGCGGCGGTGATGCGCGACGCGATGTGTGCCGACGACCAGGACCCCGCGGGCCTCTACTTCGGCGGCCGCAACGGCGTGGTGTGGGCCTCGCCCGACGAGGGGGAGTCGTGGCAGCAGGTCGCGGCCGACCTCCCCGACGTGCTGGTCGTCCGGGCAGCGAGGATCTGAGCCATGGCTGCCTTCGAGATGTCCCGGTCCACGACGATCGCCGCTCCGCCCGATCGGATCCACCCCCTCCTCGACGACTTCCGCAACTGGCAGCAGTGGTCGCCCTGGGAGGGCCTCGACCCCGATCTCCAGCGCACCTTCACCGGCCCCGAGCGCGGGGTCGGCGCCCACTACGCGTGGAGCGGCAACCGGAAGGCCGGGCAGGGCACGATGGAGATCATCGAGTCGACTCCTCACGCGGTCGCCGTCGACCTCCGCTTCCTCAAGCCCTTCGAGGCCACCAACGTCACCCGCTTCGACCTCACTCCTGCGGGTGCCGGCACGGCCGTGGTCTGGACGATGACCGGCGAGCGCGGCGCGGTCATGGGCCTGATGGGCAAGCTCTACTTCGACAGGGCCGTCGGCAAGGACTTCGACCGCGGCCTCGCCCAGCTGAAGGCGGTCGCGGAGGCCGGCGCCTGACCCGGCGCTGCCCGCCGTCCTACCCGGACCTGTGCCTCCGCAACACGACCAGGGAGGCGAAGACCGCCAGCGTCCCGAACACGACTCCCTGCGTCAGCGGTGACCGGAGCCGGTCCAACACCTCGGAACCTCCGGGGACGTGGATCCAGGGTGTGCCGACGACGTCGGACACGGTCGGGCGGAAGGCGTCGTCGAAGGCGTTGTTGTCGCCGCGGGTGATGAAGCGGTCCCCGTCGATGCCCACGATCCGGTGCATCACGAGGTAGTGCAGCCCCTCGTGGTGGAAGGCGATCACGTCGCCGACGGCGTACTCGTCCTGGGCGCGCGTGACGATCAGGGCGCCCGGCTCGTGGGTGGGGAGCATGCTGGTGCCCTTGGTGACCAGGTAGCTCGTGGAGCCGCCCAGGCTCGTCGGCGTCAGGTACCAGAGGCCGGCGCCGAGGGCCGCTACCAGGAGCAGCACGCCGACCGCCCGGCGCAACGACGCCCCCGGTATCCAGTGCAGCGTCACCGGCGCGCGTACGCCGATCTGCTCGACCATCCCCCTCGACCCCCCGTGTGGACGACCACCCGCCGGGATCCCCCTCGAACGCCCGGGCGGGTTGCCGTCCACCCACCATTCTTCCGGTGCGATCTCGCGCTGTCGCCCCCCGAAAACTGGTGTAGTGACAACCCGCTGGCCGATCTCCCGAGACGAGGTCCCGCGCTCGGGGGTCGATGACTAGCCTTGCCCGCATGAGCGATCAGCCGGACATCAAGCCCCGCTCCCGCGACGTCACCGACGGGCTGGAGAAGGCCGCCGCCCGTGGCATGCTGCGCGCGGTCGGCATGGGCGACGACGACTGGGTGAAGCCCCAGATCGGCGTCGCGTCGTCCTGGAACGAGATCACCCCCTGCAACCTCTCCCTCGACCGGCTCGCCAAGGCCACCAAGAACGGCGTGCACGCGGCCGGCGGCTATCCGCTCGAGTTCGGCACCATCTCGGTCTCCGACGGCATCTCCATGGGACACGAGGGCATGCACTTCTCGCTGGTGTCACGTGAGGTCATCGCGGACTCGGTCGAGACCGTGATGATGGCCGAGCGGCTCGACGGGTCGGTGCTGCTGGCCGGCTGCGACAAGTCGCTGCCGGGGATGCTCATGGCGGCCGCCCGGCTCGACCTCGCGTCGGTGTTTCTCTACGCGGGGTCGATCATGCCCGGCCAGGTCGACGGCCAGGACGTCACGATCATCGACGCCTTCGAGGCGGTCGGCGCCTGCCTCGCCGGCAAGATCACCCGGGAGGAGGTCGACCGCATCGAGCGGGCGATCTGTCCCGGGGAGGGTGCCTGCGGCGGCATGTACACCGCGAACACGATGGCCTCGGTGGCGGAGGCGCTCGGCATGTCGCTGCCCGGATCGGCCGCGCCGCCGGCCGTCGACCGCCGCCGCGACGGCTTCGCCCACCGCTCCGGCGAGGCGGTGGTCGAGATGTTGCGTCGCGGCATCACCGCCCGCCAGATCATGACCAAGGAGGCGTTCGAGAACGCCATCACCGTCGTCATGGCGCTGGGGGGTTCGACCAATGCCGTGCTCCACCTGCTGGCGATCGCCCGAGAGGCCGAGGTCGACCTGACCCTCGACGACTTCAACCGGGTGGGGGACAAGGTCCCGCACCTGGGCGACCTCAAGCCGTTCGGCAAGTACGTCATGAACGACGTCGACAAGGTGGGCGGCATCCCGATGGTGATGAAGGCGCTGCTCGACGCCGGCCTTCTCCACGGCGACTGCCTGACGGTCACCGGCCGGACGATGCGCGAGAACCTCGAGGCGCTGGCCCCGCCGGCCGTCGACGACGAGGTGATCCGGGCCATGGACCGGCCGATCCACCGCACCGGTGGCCTCACCATCCTCAGGGGCTCGCTCGCGCCGGAGGGCGCGGTCGTGAAGAGCGCCGGCTTCGACGACTCGACGTTCACCGGCACGGCCCGCGTCTTCGACGGGGAGCGAGCCGCCCTCGACGCGCTCGCCGCCGGGCAGATCACGTCCGGCGACGTCGTGGTGATCCGCTACGAGGGGCCCAAGGGCGGTCCCGGCATGCGGGAGATGCTGGCCATCACCGGCGCCATCAAGGGCGCGGGGCTGGGCAAGGACGTCCTGCTCATCACCGACGGCCGCTTCTCCGGCGGTACGACGGGGCTGTGCGTCGGCCACCTCGCGCCCGAGGCCGCCGACGGCGGGCCGGTCGCGTTCCTGCGGGACGGCGACCGGATCACCCTCGACGTGCTGAACCGCGCGCTCGACGTGGACGTCAGTGAGAAGGAGCTCGCCTCCCGACGGGAGGGTTGGGAGCCCAACCCCCCGAAGTACACCCGCGGCGTCCTCGGCAAGTACGCCAAGGTCGTCCAGTCCGCCGCTCACGGCGCGGTCTGCGGCTGACCCTGTCGGTTGAGTTGGGCCTCGGTAACCGTTGAGTTGGGCGTCGGTTACGCCCGCGCGAGGCGTGACCTGTTACCCACGCCCAACTCGACCAGGAGCCGCGCCCAACTCAACGAGTGGAGGGCCGCCACTCGACGTCGTCCATCCGCCTCGTGTGGCCGAGCGACCGGTCCTCGATCCCCGGACCGTTCACGACGACATCGGTGGCCCCCTTCGCCACGGCCGGTGGCGCGAGCACGACCGGGGCGGCGAGCACGGCGAGCAGGGTCGTCAGCAGGACAGGTAGTCGCTTCATGCCCGTGCTACACCGCCCCGGGTCAGGGGGTTCCCTCGAGCGAGCGTGCGATCGCCAGCGCCTCGCGCCGGGTGAGGTCGTGCACTCTCCAGCCGGTAGGTGACGGCGCTGTCGCCCCAGATCAGCGTCCGGCCCGCGAGCCGGGCCGTGGCGCTCACGACCTTCGCCGGCGCGGTCGACGTAGAGCAGGTCGTGGGGGCCGGGGATCCACGCGCCGGGGGAGCCTGCGACGTCCATGCGTGCGACGGAGAGGCCGCCGACCTGCTTGGAGAACTACCGGGCCGAGCGTGCCGTCGAACTGGTCGAGGACCACCGTGCCGTCGCGCCACGTCATCGAGACGATCGGGTCGAGTCTGCCAGAGATCCGCGCCGAGTCGCCGGGGAGTGACGGCCCGCGCGCGAGTTCATGGCGACCGCCCGGGGTCGGGAGGTTCCCTCGCCCTGGTCTGCCAGAGTGGCACCGTGGACGATCTCACCGCACTCCCGCGAGCCACTGACCTCGATGCCGCCGACCCGCTGGCCCACCACCGCGCCCGTTTCGTCGATGCCGACACCGACCTCGTCTACTTCGACGGCAACTCGCTGGGCCGTCCGCTGCGCGTCACTGCCGACCGGTTGTCACGCTTCGTCACCGACGAATGGGGTGGGCGGCTGATCCGGGGCTGGGACGAGTCGTGGATGCAGCTGCCGCTCTCGGTCGGCGACGACCTCGGCCGGTCGGTGCTCGGCGCCGCGCCGGGACAGGTCGTCGTCGGCGACTCCACGACCGTGCTGCTCTACAAGGCGATGCGGGCCGCCGTGGCGGCGCGGCCCGGTCGCACGGAGCTCGTGCTCGACCGCGACAACTTCCCGACCGACCGCTACGTCGCCGCGGGCGTCGCCGAGGAGTGCGGCCTCACGCTGCGCTGGATCGACGTCGACCCCAGCGCCGGGGTGACCGAGCAGCAGGTGGCGGACGCGGTCGGCGAGCAGACCGCACTGGTGGTGCTCAGCCACGTCGCCTACCGCTCCGCGTGGATCGCCGACGCTGCGGCGATCACCTCCCGTGCCCACGACGTCGGGGCGCTGGTGCTCTGGGACCTCTCGCACTCCGGCGGCTCGGTCCCGGTCGAGCTCGACGCGTGGCAGGTGGACCTGGCCGTCGGCTGCAGCTACAAGTACCTCAACGGCGGCCCCGGTTCCCCGGCCTGGCTCTACGCGGCACGTCGTCACCTCGAGACGTTGACGCAGCCGATCCAGGGCTGGCTGGGAGCCGTCGACCCGTTCCTGATGGGACCGACCTACACCCCCGCCGAGGGCGTGCGCCGGTTCCAGTCCGGTACCCCGCCGATCCTCGGGCTGGTGCCGCTGCGCGACATGCTCGACCTGCTCGCCGAGGTCGGCATGGACGCGGTCCGGGAGAAGTCGGTCGCCCTCACGTCGTACGCCGTGCAGCTGGCCGACGAGCTGCTCGCGCCACTCGGCGTCGAGCTCGCCTCCCCCCGCGACCCGGCCCTCCGGGGTGGCCACGTCACGCTGGTCCACCCCGCGATGCGGGCCGTCACGGAGCGACTCTGGCGGCGCGACGTCCTCCCCGACTACCGCGACCCGGGCGGGTTGCGGATCGGGCTCTCGCCCCTCTCCACGTCCTTCGCCGAGGTCGAGGCCGGGATGACGGCAGTGCGCGAGGTGCTCGGCACCCTGGGCTGACCATCACCCCGTCGTCCCCGCAGGTGGGGGTGGCGGCCACGTCGGTCCGGGATCACGCTGGAGGCATGAGACGTGCGGGGGCACCGCGCCGGGCGGCGGTGTCGTGCGTGGCGGCGCTCGTGCTGACGGCCGGGTGTACCGGGGACGACCCCGGCGTGGCGCCGGCGGGAGCGTCGCCGCAGGGCGGTGCCTCCGACGAGTCCCCCACCGAGGAGTCCACCCCGAGCGACACCAGCAGCGCGCCCGAGGTCGAGCTCCCGGAGCCGCTCGGCCTGAAGGCAGTCGGCAGCCGCACCATCCGGGCGGAGCCCTTCCCCGACTTCGCGGTCGCCGCGGGTGACGCCGTCTGGGTGACCGGCGTGACCCCCGGTGCGGTGCGCTACGACGACCAGTCCGGTGAGATCACGGCCCGGGTGCCGCTGAGCGGCGGTGTCGAGCAGGCCTTCGAGGTGTCGGCCGGCAGCATCTGGCTGCCCACCACCGATCCGGCGCTGCTACGGCTGGACGCCGAGACCGGCGCGGTGCAGGAGCGGGTCCGGCTTCCCGCTGACCCGCTGCCCGAGGGAGTCATGGGAGTCGTCGGGGAGACGGCGTACGTCATCGTCGGCCGGGCCAGGCAGCCGACGATCCTCGTCGTCGCGCGCGGTCGTGTGACGGACCGGATCCCGGCCCCGAAGTTCGCGGTCGCGGTCCGTGCCGGGTACGGCGCGCTGTGGGTGCCGACGGGTGCGGGCACGGTCGAGCGCCACGACCTCGCAAGCGGCGAGTGGACCAGCATCGCGTCCGGCCCCGACCCCCGCTTCCTCGACGTCGGGTTCGGGGCGGTGTGGGTGATGAACCAGAGCGACGGGTCGGTCACCCGGATCGACGCCCGCACCCTGGAACCCGAGCTCCTGCCCGCCAGCCTGTACCCCATCCAAGGCGGGGACATCACGACCGGTGGCGGGGGAGTGTGGCTGCACACGGCTGACAGCGTGCTGCGGATCGACCCGCGCACGCGCGAGGTCACGCACGTGATCGAGCCGCCCGCGGGCAGCGGCGACGCGGTCGCGACCCCGCGCGCCCTCTGGATCACCAACCACGACCACCTGGCGGTGCACGCGGTGCCGCTTCCCCTGGCACCATGACCGGCGCCAGATCGTGGCTCGTGGGGCATTGTCGGGAGCGGGCCGGCCGCTTAGGGTGACGTGGTCCACGTCACCTCCGCCGGCACCATCCGCGGCCTGGTGGGGGTCATCTCTCGGGAGGTCATCGCCTTGATTCGTCGTGTCGTCGTGGGGGCAGGCATCGCCGCCCTCGTCATCCCGGGGGCGTTCGTCCCCGGCTCGGCAGGGGCGGAGGACGGTCCGGCGGACCGCTTCGCCCCCGCCCCCAGCAGCGGTCTCGTCGACCCCGTCGTCACTCCGGCGGCCCTCGACGACTCGCGTCGCGTGTCGGTCATGGTCGAGATGGACGGCGCCCCGGTCGCGGTCCGCGAGGCCCGTCGGGGCGAGGAGCTGTCCGCCAGCCGTGACCGCCAGGTCCAGCGGGCGCTGCGCTCGGTGCAGGACCGCGCCGCCGAGGCAATCGAGGCCGAGGGCGGCCGCGTGGAGTCCTACCTCCAGTCGGCCTACAACGGCATGCGGGCCACGGTGTCGCGCTCGGCGCTGCCCGCGATCCAGGGCATCGCCGGCGTCAAGGCCGTCCACGTCATCCCGATCCACGAGCTCGAGCACGAGGTGTCGGTCCCGTTCCTCGGCGTCCCGCAGGTCTGGGAGGGCACCGGCTTCACCGGTGAGGGCGTCAAGGTCGCGGTGATCGACACCGGCATCGACTACACGCACGCCAACTTCAGTGGTCCCGGCACGGTCGAGGCCTACGAGTCGGCCGACACGGCCGACGAAGCGCCCGCCGACCCGGCCCTGTTCGGTCCCGACGCGCCCCGCATCAAGGGCGGCTTCGACTTCGTCGGCGACGACTACGACGCAGGCGACCCGACCTCCGTCGCGGTGCCCGACCCGAACCCCCTGGACTGCCAGGGACACGGCTCCCACGTGGCCGGCACCGTCGGCGGCAGCGGCGTCGACCCCGACGGGTCGACGTACGAGGGCGACTACGACTCCGACACCTTCGGGCAGGACTTCAAGATCGGCCCCGGCGTCGCGCCGCGGGCCGACCTCTACGCGCTGCGCGTCTTCGGCTGCGCCGGCTCGACCGACGTGACGGTCGACGCCATCGACTGGGCCGTCGCCCACGACATGGACGTCATCAACATGTCGCTGGGCTCGTCGTTCGGCAGTGCCGACGACCCGTCCGCCGTGGCCTCGACCAACGCTGTCGCGGCCGGCGTCGTGGTCGTCACCTCGGCCGGCAACAGCGGCCCCGCGCCGTACATCACCGGCTCGCCCGGTACGGCGCCCGGGGCCGTCAGCGTCGCGGCCGTCGACCCGGCCGAGTCCTTCCCGGGCGCCACGCTCACCTTCGGCGGCACGACCATCAACGCCATCAACGCCAACGGCGCCACGCTGCCGTCGGGTGGCCTCGAGATCGTCGCCCTCACCGATGACCCGGCCACGCCGGCGAACGAGGCCCTCGGCTGCTCCGTGGCCGACTACACCCGGGCCGGCATCGTCGCGGGCGGCAACCAGCTCGCGGTGACGCAGCGCGGCGTGTGCGCCCGCGCGGCGCGCGGCGTCTTCGCCCAGCAGGCGGGCGCGGCCGCAGTGGTGATGATCAACAACACCAGCGACTTCCCGCCCTACGAGGGCGAGATCACCGGCAACCCCGACACCGGCGAGCAGTACCGCGTCACGATCCCGCTGCTCGGCGTGCGCGGCGTCGTGGGCGCTGCGCCGACCCAGGACGGCGACCAGCTGCTGGCCGCCGACGGTCAGTCCGTCACCCTCGGCACCACCACCATCGCCAACCCCGCCTTCCGCGGTTTCGCCTCGTTCAGCTCCGGCGGACCCCGACGTGGTGACAGCGGTGCCAAGCCCAACGTCGCGGCACCGGGCGTCAGCACGCTGTCGACCGCGGTCGGCACCGGTTCGGAGGGCACCATCAAGTCCGGCACGTCGATGGCGGCCCCGCACGTCGCGGGAGTCGCGGCACTCGGCGTCGAGGCGCACCCGGGGTGGACCTCCCAGGAGATCTCCTCGGCACTGGTCACGACCGCCGACCCGGCGAAGGTGGCCGGATACAGCGTGTCGCGCGGCGGAGCGGGGCTCGTCGACACCGCCCAGGTCGTCGGCGGCACGACGCTCGCCTACGGCGACACGACCGAGGCCACGGGCGGCACGGTCCGGCAGCCGTCGCTCAGCTTCGGCTTCGACGAGAGCGCCGGCACGTTCACCGAGACCCGCACCATCACCGTCGTCAACAAGGGCAAGCGGGCCGTGAACTACCGCACCTCGGCCGTGGCGTCGCCGCAGTCGGAGCAGGCGGACGTCACGGTCACGCCGTCGCAGGTGACGGTCGACCCGCGCCAGACGGCGACGGTGACGGTCAGGCTCAGCATCCCCGCGAGCGGCATCCCGGGCTCGCAGTCGAGCACCGACCAGTTCAACTTCTCCGAGGTCTCGGGGAACGTGGTGCTGACGGCGAAACGTGCCGCCGACGGCGTGCTGCGGGTTCCCTACCTGATGGTGCCGCGTTCGCTCTCGCAGGTGGACGCCACGGTCGACGGGGACACCGCCACCCTCACCAACAGCGGCGCCATCGCCGGTGACGCCGACTTCTACACCTGGGGCGTCGACGACCCGGCGGGTGACTCGGGCGCCGACGACGGCGTGGACCTGCGGGCGATCGGCGCGCAGGCGTTCGACTTCCAGTCGACCAAGCTCGTGGTGTTCGCCGTGAACACCCACGACCGCTACAGCAACGCCGCGGCCAACGAGCACGACGTCTACGTCGACGCCAACGGTGACGGGACCGACGACTTCGTGGTCCTCTCCGCGGACTCCGGTTCGGTGCGGGCCGGCTCGGCCAACGGCACGACGGAGGTGTTCGTCGCCAACCTGCGGACCGGCGCGCTGTCGGCCGCCGGGTTCCTGGCCAGCGCACCCACCGACAGCGGCACCGTGCTGCTGCCGGTCCGGGCCAGCTCGCTGGGCATGACCGAGGCCTCGCCGGCGTTCTCGTACGCCGGTGCGTCGTTCGGTCGGGACGGTGGTCTCGACACGACCGACTCGGCGTCGTACGACCCGTGGTCGCCGTCGTTCGCCAGCGATGGCCGGTTCGTCACGGTCGCGCCCGGCGGGTCCCAGCAGGTCGACGTCGCACCGGGACCCGGCCACGACGCGACCAGCCCGCTGGGCGTCATGGTCGTCGTCTACGACAATGCGGCCGGCGCCGCGGAGGCGTTGACGCTGCCCGCCGGCTGATCGCCACCACTCACCGGCGCCCCGTTCCTGCCAGGGACGGGGCGCCGGTGCTTGGATGGGGCGTCATGGACCTCCGCTTCCCGCCGCCGCTGCGTCCCGGTGACCGGATCGGCGTCACCTCCCCCTCCTCCGGTGTCGCGGGAGCGGCCGCGGTCCGGATCGACTTCGCGGTCGCCTGGCTGCGACGTCGGGGCTTCGAGGTCGTGGTGGGGGACTGCATGGACGGCTCCACCCACGTCAGCGCCTTGCGGGAGCAGCGGGCCGCCGAGCTCACCGCGATGCTGGTCGACCCGGCCATCCGGGCCGTGGTGCCCCCGTGGGGCGGCGTCACCGCGATCGACCTCGTCGACCTGCTCGACTACGACGCGATCGCGGCGGCCGACCCGTCCTGGGTCGTCGGCTTCTCCGACTCCTCGACCTGGATGGTGCCGCTCACCCTGCGCGCCGGGCTGGCGACGTTGCACGGGGACAACCTCGCGGACACGCCGTACGCCGCCCCCGACGGGCTGGCCCACTGGCTCGACCTGGCCGCGGCGACCGGGCCGGTGACGCAGCGCGACTCGGGGCTGGTCGCCGACTGGTGGCGCTTCGAGGAGGACCCGTCCGCCACCGCGTGGAAGCCGGTGGGCACCGGCTCCTGGGAGGTGCTGGGCGGCGGCGCGCTCGACGTGACCGGACGGCTGATCGGCGGCTGTGTCGAGACCATGGCACCGCTCGCCGGGACGCCGTACGGCGACGTCCGTGCGTTCGGCGAGGAGCACGGTCCGCTCGTCGTCTACCTCGAGGCGTCCGAGGACGAGGCGTTCACCATCTGCCGCCAGCTCCACGGGCTGCGGCTGGCGGGGTGGTTCGACCGCGCGGCGGCGATCCTGGTCGGGCGGACGAACGCTCCCGGCAGCGAGGGCGGCTTCGGCCAGCGCGACGCGGTGGTCGACGCGCTCGGCATGCTCGACGTCCCGATCGTGCTCGACGTCGAGATCGGTCACGTGCCGCCCCACCTGCCGCTGCTCAACGGTGCGCTGGCGCGGGTCGTCGTGGACGGCGGCACCCACGAGATCACGCAGTCGTGGGGGACCTGACCCGACACCCCGCGCACGGGCGTCGAGCCCGGATCGTGGGACCGCCGTCCCACGATCCGGGACGGGTGGCAGACTCGGCTGACGGCCCGAGGAGCCGGGGCGTACGCTGACCGCATGCAGCACGACCTCCTTGTACGCACCGGACGCGCCGGCTGATCCACCGACCAGCCGACGCGTCGCCCCTCGTTGCTCCCGCAACGGAGGGGCTTTTTTGTGGGATCCACCGATGAAGGACACAGCCAGATGAGCGAGATGACAGGCGCGCAGAGCCTGATCCGGTCTCTCGAGGCCGCCGGGACCGAGACGATCTTCGGCATCCCGGGCGGGGCCATCCTGCCGGCGTACGACCCCCTCATGGACAGCTCCATCCGCCACATCCTGGTGCGCCACGAGCAGGGCGCCGGCCACGCGGCGCAGGGGTACGCCGCGGCCACCAACCGGGTCGGCGTCTGCATGGCCACCAGCGGCCCGGGCGCCACCAACCTGGTCACCCCGCTGGCCGACGCCCACATGGACTCCGTCCCGCTGGTCGCCGTCACCGGGCAGGTCGGGGCCGCCGCGATCGGCACCGACGCCTTCCAGGAGGCCGACATCCGCGGCATCACGATGCCGATCACCAAGCACAACTTCCTGGTCACCGACCCGGCCGACATCCCGCGCACCATCGCGGAGGCGTTCCACATCGCCAGCACCGGCCGCCCCGGCCCGGTGCTGGTCGACGTCGCGAAGTCGGCGCTGCAGGCGATGACGACCTACGCCTGGCCGACCGAGCTCCGACTGCCCGGCTACCGCCCGGTGACCCGGCCGCACTCCAAGCAGATCCGCGAGGCGACGAAGGCGATCCTCGAGGCGAGGCGCCCGGTGCTCTACGTCGGAGGCGGCGTGGTCCGGGCCCGGGCCAGCGCCGAGCTGGCCCAGCTCGCGGCACTCACCGGCATCCCGGTCGTCACCACCCTGATGGCCCGCGGCGCGTTCCCGGACAGCCACCCGCAGCACCTCGGCATGCCCGGCATGCACGGCACGGTCGCCGCGGTGGCCGGGTTGCAGAAGAGCGACCTGATCATCAGCCTCGGCGCCCGCTTCGACGACCGCGTGACCGGCAACCTGGAGACCTTCGCGCCCGGCGCGCAGGTCATCCACGCCGACATCGACCCCGCCGAGATCGGCAAGAACCGACACGCCGACGTCCCGATCGTGGGGGACGCCCGGGAGGTCATCGCCGACCTGGTCGTCGCGCTCCAGGCCGAGATGGACGCGGGCCACACGGGCGACTACGAGGCCTGGGTCGGCTTCCTGGCGGGCGTGAAGCAGAAGTACGCGCTCGGCTACGACCGGCCCGTCGACGGCAGCCTCGCACCGCAGTACGTGATCGAGCGGCTCGGCGCGATCGCCGGTCCCGACGCGGTCTACGCCGCGGGAGTCGGCCAGCACCAGATGTGGGCGGCGCAGTTCGTCGGCTACGAGAAGCCGAACTCCTGGATCAACTCCGGCGGTCTCGGCACCATGGGGTACGCCGTGCCCGCGGCGATGGGCGCCAAGGTCGGCCGGCCGGACACCACGGTGTGGGCGATCGACGGCGACGGCTGCTTCCAGATGACCAACCAGGAGCTCGCCACCTGCGCGATCAACGACATCCCGATCAAGGTCGCGATCATCAACAACGAGTCGCTCGGCATGGTGCGGCAGTGGCAGACGCTGTTCTACAGCGAGCGCTACAGCAACACCGACCTGCACACCGGGGCCGACCGGCGCATCCCCGACTTCGTGAAGCTGGCCGAGGCCTACGGCTGCGTCGGCCTCTCGTGCGACAACCCCGACGACGTCGACGCCACCATCACCAAGGCGATGGAGATCGACGACGTGCCGGTGGTCGTCGACTTCCGGGTCCACCGCGACGCGATGGTGTGGCCGATGGTCGCCGCCGGCTCCAGCAACGACGACATCAAGTACGCCCGCGACCTCGCGCCCGACTTCGAGGAGGACGACCTCTGATCGTCGACCCACACCCTCTCCGTGCTCGTCGAGAACAAGCCCGGCGTGCTGGCCCGGATCGCGGGCCTCTTCAGCCGCCGTGGCTTCAACATCGACTCGCTCGCCGTGGGCCCGACCGAGCACCCCGAGGTCTCTCGCATGACCATCGTGGTCAACGTCGAGGAGTCGCCGCTCGAGCAGGTCACCAAGCAGCTCAACAAGCTGGTCGAGGTGATCAAGGTCGTCGAGCTCGACCCCGGCGGCTCGGTCAACCGCGAGCTGCTGCTGGTCAAGGTCCGTGCCGACGCCGAGACCCGCGGCCAGGTGCTCGACGCCGTGCAGCTGTTCAAGGCTCGCGTGGTCGACGTCGCTCCCGACGCCGTGACCGTCGAGGTCACCGGGAACGCCGACAAGCTGGCCGGCTTCCTCAAGCTGGTCGAGCCGTTCGGGATCCGCGAGCTCGTGCAGTCCGGCATGGTCGCCATCGGCCGCGGCTCCCGCTCCATCTCCGAGCGCACCCTGCGCCCGGTCCCGCTCCAGGCCCCGCCCGCCGTCGGCGCGGCCGCCGCCGTACCCGGGCATCCCGTCCCGGCCCCACCCCGGTCCGCTCCGGGACACTGACCGACCCGAAGACCCGCACCCACCATGAAGGAGAGCCACCAGTGGCTGAGATGTTCTACGACGACGATGCCGACCTCGCCCTGATCCAGGGGAAGAACGTGGCCGTCATCGGCTACGGCAGCCAGGGCCACGCGCACGCGCTGTCGCTGCGCGACTCGGGCGTCGACGTCCGCGTCGGCCTCCAGGAGGGCAGCCGCTCCCGCGCCAAGGCCGAGGCCGAGGGGCTGCGGGTCGTGACACCCGCCGAGGCGGTCGAGGAGGCCGACCTCGTCGTGATCCTCGCCCCCGACCAGGTGCAGCGCACGCTCTACGCCGAGGAGATCGCGCCGCACCTCACCGAGGGCGACACCCTCGTCTTCGGCCACGGCTTCAACATCCGCTTCGGCTACATCGAGCCGCCGGCCGGGGTGGACGTCTTCATGGTCGCCCCGAAGGGCCCCGGCCACCTGGTGCGGCGTGAGTACGTCGACGGCCGCGGGGTGCCGGTCCTGGTGGCCGTCGAGAAGGACGAGTCGGGCCAGGCCTGGGACCTCGCGCTGTCCTACGCGAAGGCGATCGGCGGCCTCCGCGCCGGCGGCATCAGGACCACGTTCGCCGAGGAGACCGAGACCGACCTGTTCGGCGAGCAGGCCGTGCTCTGCGGTGGCGCCAGCCAGCTGGTCATGTACGGCTTCGAGACCCTGATCGAGGCCGGCTACCAGCCCGAGGTCGCCTACTTCGAGTGCCTCCACGAGCTGAAGCTGATCGTCGACCTGATGTACGAGGGCGGCATCGCCAAGCAGCGCTGGTCGGTCTCCGACACGGCCGAGTACGGCGACTACGTCTCCGGCCCGCGGGTCATCACCCCGCAGGTGAAGGAGAACATGCAGACGATCCTCGCCGAGATCAAGGACGGCACGTTCGCGAAGCGGTTCATCGACGACCAGGACGCCGGCGGACCGGAGTTCAAGGAGCTGCGCAGCCGGGGTGAGTCCCACCCGATCGAGCAGACCGGACGCGAGCTCCGCAAGCTCATGTCCTGGGTGAAGTCCCACGACTCCGACTACGTCGAGGGCACCGCCACCCGCTGAGCTCCCCGGCTCGGTGAGGCGCTGCCCGGTCAGCCGGGCTCGGGAGCGGCCTGCGCCGCGGTGTCGTCGGGGTCGAGCGACGCGAGGACGTGGCGGAGTCCGTCGACGTCGCCGCGGATCTGGAGTACGGCGGTCCGGATGGCCGGGAGCTCGCCGTCCGCGGCCGCCACCTCGACCTGCTCCACGGCCCGGGTCAGCTCGGCGACCCGGTCCCGCAGCGCCCCGAGCACGTCGGCGCCCTGCGCGTTCTCGAGCTGTCGACCCAGGAGCATCGCCTGCGACCTCAGCCGCCGACCCGCCACCCACAGGTCGATGAACACCTTGACCTTGGCACGCAGGATCCACGGATCGAAGGGCTTCGCGATGTAGTCGGCACCCCCGGCGGCGTACCCGCGGTAGGAGTTCTGCTGGTGGCTGTCGGCCGCGGTCAGGAAGATGATCGGTACGTCGCGGGTCCGGGACCGACGCTTGATCCGGGCCGCGGTCTCGAAGCCGTCCATCCCGGGCATCTGGGCGTCGAGCAGGATCAGCGCGTAGTCGTCGTCCAGGAGCAGCTGGCGCAGCGCCTCCTCGCCGGAGTTCGCACGCACCAGGACCTGGTCCAGCGAGGTGAGGATGGCCTCCAGCGCCAACAGGTTCTCCGGGCGGTCGTCGACCATCAGGATCCGTGCCCGTTCCCTCACCCGGGACCTCCGTTGTCGAGTCGGGTGCTCATGTCAGCCACGACCTGACGATCGAGAGGAGCTGGTCGACGTCGACGGGCTTCGTGACGTAGTCCGACGCGCCGGCGGTCAGGCTGTTGTCGCGGTCGCCGGGCATGGCCTTGGCGGTCAACGCGATCACGGGCAGGTCCCGGAGTGCGGGCATCTTCCGGATCTCCCGCATCGCGGTGTAGCCGTCCATGCCGGGCATCATCACGTCCATCAGCACCAGGTCGATCTCCGGCTCGCGACGCAGCGCGTCCAGGCCCGCCTCGCCGGTCTCGGCATACACCACGTCGAGCCCGTGCTGCTCGAGGGCACTCGTCAGCGCGAACACGTTGCGGACGTCGTCGTCGACGATGAGGATCCGCCTCCCCATGAACATCTGCTCGGTCTCCCCCCGCTGATCGAGCGCGGGCACCGACTCGACCGGGGGCCGGACGTCGGCCCGGTGCAGGAACAGCGATGCCGCGGCCAGCGCGTCGTGCGACGAACCCGCCAGCACGAGCGTGAGGGCCTCGGCGTACGGCCGCAACCGTCTCTCCTCCCGCGCCGACAGCGGCGCATCGGCGGTCGCCACGACGGGGATTCGTCTCAGTGCCTTGCGCGAGCGGAGCCGCTTGAGCACGTTGAAGCCGCCGCCGCCGCTCATCCCGAGATCGACCGTGACGCAGTCGTAGGCCTCGTCGTCGAGCGTCTGCACGGCTTCGTCGGCGGATCCCGCGACGTCCACCATCAGCCCGTCGAGCGCGGCGACCCGGTCGGCGACGACCGCGGCGTGTCCTGCTGCCTGCTCGGTGACGACCAGCAGCCGCCGCTGCGGCTTCACCAGGAACGAGTCCAACCTGTCGAGCAGCTCGCCGAGCGAGGAGCGGCTGAGGGGCTCCTCGACGACGTCGAACGCGCCGGCCAGCCGACCCCGGTGGGCGTCCTCGGCGGCGTCGGGCGCGTGGGAGACCGTCGTCGGGATGTCCCGGGACCCGGGGTGCCGCTTCAACGCGTGCAGGAGCGACGAGCCGTCGTGGGTGACCATGTCCATGCCCGCGACCACGGCAACCGGGGCCCGTTGGTGCGCCACCACCAGCGCGTCGTCAGCCTGCTGGGTGGCCACCACCTTGAACCCGTGGTCGCGCCCGACGTCCACCGCCGCCCGGCAGACATCCGGCTCGGAGAACGCGACCAGCAGCACCCGGTCACCCTCGGCGATGTCGGCCTCGTCGTCGGAGACGCCCTCGTGGAGGAACTCCGACAGCGAGGACCGGTCCGGCTCCGGCAGCTCCCGGTGCGGGATGGTCGCCTCGACCTGGGGTGGCTCCCGGGAGTCACCGTCGTAACGGACGGGGACGTAGAGGGTGAACGCACTGCCGCTGCCGAGCTCGCTGTCGACGTGGATCTCGCCGCCGATCAGCCGGGCGATCTCCCGACTGATCGACAGGCCGAGTCCGGTGCCGCCGAACTTCCGGCTGATGGTGCCGTCGGCCTGCTGGAAGGCCTCGAAGATCGTGCGCAGCTGCGCGGGCGCGATGCCGATACCGGTGTCGCGGACCTCGAAGCCCACGACGTGCTCGGCGGACATGAGCGGAGCGTTCATGAACTGCTCGACACCGGCCTGCCGGATCGTCAGCGTCACCCGGCCGGCCGAGGTGAACTTGACCGCGTTCGAGAGCAGGTTGCGCAGCACCTGCTGCAGGCGGTGCTGGTCGGAGTAGAGCGAGCGCGGGACGTCGGCGCCGATCTCGACCTCGAACTCGAGGTCCTTCTCGGCCGTCAACGGGCGGAATGTCGCCTCGACGTACTCCACGATCCCGGCGATCGCGACGTCGGCGAGGTGGACGTCCATCTTGCCGGCCTCGACCTTCGACAGGTCCAGGATGTCGTTGATCAGCTGGAGCAGGTCGGTGCCGGCGCTGTGGATGGTCTGGGCGTAGTCGACCTGCCGGTCGTCGAGGTTGCCGGCGGGGTTGTCGGTGAGCAGCTTGGCCAGGATCAGCAGCGAGTTGAGTGGCGTGCGCAGCTCGTGCGACATGTTGGCCAGGAACTCCGACTTGTAGCGCGAGGACACGGCGAGCTGCTCGGCGCGGTCCTCCAGGGCCCGCCGGGCGTCCTCGATCTCGAGGTTCTTGATCTCGATCGCCCGGTTCTGCCGCGCCAGCAAGCGCGCCTTCTCCTCGAGCTCGGCGTTGCTCTGCTGCAGCTCGCGCTGCTGGGTCTGCAGCTCGCCGGACTTGTCCTGCAGTTCCGCTGCCAGCCGCTGCGACTCCACCAGCAGGGACTGGGTCCGCGAGCTCGCGATGATCGCGTTCAGCGACACCCCGATGATCTCCATCAGCTGCTCCAGGAACTGCACGTGCACCGGCGTGAACGGGGTGAACGACGCCAGCTCCATCACTCCGAGGACCTGCTCCTCGAACAGCACCGGCAAGATCACGATCTCCCTCGGCGGCGCCTCGCCCAGGCCGGAGGCGATGCGCACGTAGTCCCGCGGCACGTCCTTGACCCGGATCGACTTCCGGGCGACGGCCGCCTGGCCGACCAGGCCCTCGCCGAACGCCAACACGTCGGGGACGCTCTTCCGGCTCTGGTAGCCGTACGACGCGATCCGGCGCAGGGATTGGATCTCCTCACCGGCCTCGGTGAGGAAGAAGGAGCCCTGGGTGGCGCCGACCACCGGGGTCAGCTCGCTCACGATCAGGCTCGTGACCTCGAGCAGGTCGCGCCCGCCCTGCATGTGGCCGGTGAAGCGGGCGAGGTTCGTCTTCAGCCAGTCCTGTTCCTGGTTGGCGCGGGTCGTCTCGCGCAGGTTGTCGATCATCTCGTTCAGGTTGTCCTTGAGCTCGGCCACCTCGCCCTGGGCCTCGACCGTGATCTGCTGGCTGAGATCTCCCTGGGTCACCGCGGTCGACACCTCGGCGATGGCCCGGAGCTGGGTGGTGAGCGTGCCCGCGAGCTGGTTGACGTTCTCGGTCAGCCTCCGCCAGGTGCCCGACACGTCGGCCACCTGGGCCTGGCCCCCGAGCTTTCCGTCGGTGCCGACCTCGCGAGCCACCCGGGTGACCTCGTCGGCGAACGAGGAGAGCTGGTCGACCATCCGGTTGACGGTGGTCTTGAGCTCGAGGATCTCGCCCCGCGCGTCGACGTAGGTCTTCTGGGTCAGGTCACCGTGAGCCACCGCGGTCGTGACCAGCGCGATGCTGCGCACCTGGCTGGTCAGGTTGCCGGCCATCGAGTTCACCGAGTCGGTGAGGTCCTTCCAGGTGCCGGCCACTCCGCGCACGTGCGCCTGGCCGCCGAGGATGCCCTCGGTGCCGACCTCGCGGGCCACCCGGGTGACCTCGTCGGCGAACGCACGCAGCGTGTCGACCATGGCGTTGATGGTCGACGCCAGCGCCGCCACCTCGCCCCGGGCCTCGATGGCGATCTTCTGGCTCAGGTCCCCGCGGGCGACCCCGGTCGACACGGCCGCGATGCTGCGCACCTGGTTGGTCAGGTTGCCGGCCATCGAGTTCACCGAGTCGGTGAGGTCCCGCCAGGTGCCGGCAACACCGGGAACCCGGGCCTGGCCGCCGAGGATGCCCTCGGTGCCGACCTCGCGGGCGACGCGGGTGACCTCGTCGGCGAACGACGAGAGCTGGTCGACCATGGTGTTGATGGTGCTCTTGAGCTCGAGGATCTCGCCGCGGGCGTCGACCGTGATCTTGCTGGTCAGGTCGCCACTCGCCACCGCGGTGGTGACCTCGGCGATGTTGCGCACCTGCGCGGTCAGGTTCGCCGCCATCATGTTGACGTTCTCGGTGAGGTCCTTCCACGTCCCGGAGACGTCGTGGACGTCGGCCTGGCCGCCCAGCTGGCCCTCGGTGCCGACCTCGCGGGCGACGCGGGTGACCTCGTCGGCGAACGACGAGAGCTGTTGCACCATGGTGTTGATGGTGCTCTTGAGCTCCAGGATCTCGCCCCGGGCCTCGACGGTGATGCTGCGGCTCAGGTCGCCGCGGGCGACCGCGGTGGTGACCTCCGCGATGTTGCGCACCTGGGCGGTGAGGGTGCCCGCCATGAAGTTCACGGAGTCGGTCAGGTCCCGCCAGGTTCCGGACACACCCGGAACGGCGGCCTGCCCGCCGAGCTGGCCCTCCCCGCCCACCTCGCGGGCGACCCGGGTGACCTCGTCGGCGAACGAGGAGAGCTGGTCGACCATGGTGTTGACCGTGGTCTTGAGCTCGGCGAGCTCGCCCTTCACGTCGACGGTGATCTTCTGGCTCAGGTCGCCGCGGGCGACCGCGGTGGTGACCTGGGCGATGTTGCGCACCTGGTTGGTCAGGTTGGACGCCATCGAGTTCACGGAGTCGGTGAGGTCCTTCCAGGTGCCGGCCACGCCCGGCACGTCGGCCTGGCCGCCGAGGATGCCGTCGCTGCCCACCTCGCGGGCGACGCGGGTGACCTGGTCGGCGAACGAGGAGAGCTGGTCGACCATGGTGTTGACGGTGCTCTTGAGCTCGGCGAGCTCGCCCTTCACGTCGACGGTGATCTTCTGGCTCAGGTCGCCTCGGGCCACCGAGGTGGTGACCTGGGCGATGTCGCGCACCTGGGCGGTGAGGTTGTCGGCCATGTAGTTGACCGACTCCGTGAGGTCCTTCCACCGGCCAGCCACCCCCGGCACGTCGGCCTGACCCCCGAGGATGCCCTCGGTGCCCACCTCACGGGCCACCCGGGTGACCTCGTCGGCGAACGTCTGCAGCGTGGCGGTCATCGAGTTGAGGGTCTCTGCGAGCTCGGCCACCTCGCCCCGCGCGGTGACGGTGATCTGCTGGCTCAGGTCGCCGCGAGCCACCGCCTGCGCGACTGAGGAGATGCCGCGCACCTGGCTGGTCAGGTTGGACGCCATGATGTTGACGGAGTCGGTGAGGTCCCGCCACGTGCCGGACACGCCGCGCACGGCCGCCTGACCGCCGAGCCTGCCCTCGGTGCCGACCTCCCGGGCCACCCGGGTGACCTCGTCGGCGAACGAGGAGAGCTGGTCGACCATCCGATCGACGGTCACCTTGAGCTGGGCCATCTCGCCGGACACCTCGACGGTGACGGTCTTGGACAGGTCGCCGTTGGCGACCGCGGTCGTGACCAGCGCGATGTCGCGCACCTGTGCGGCCAGTCGGGACGACATGGCGTTGACCGCGTCGATCAGGTCGCGCCAGCTGCCGTCGGCGTTGCGCAGCCGAGCCTGGCCACCGAGCGTGCCCTCGGTGCCGACCTCACGGGTGACCCGGGTGATCTCGTGGGAGATCCCGGAGAGTCGGTCGACCAGGCCGTTCACCCGTCGCGCCAGCTTGAGCGGCTCGCCCCGTAGCGGCTGTCCGTCCAGCTCGACGTCCATGCGTTGGGTGAGGTCTCCCTCGGCGACCGCGGTGACCACCCGCGCCAGCTCGCCCGTCGGACGCACCAGGTCGGAGACCAGGTTGTTGGCGGCATCGATCGACTTCGCCCAGCCGCCCTCGCCCAAGCCGGCGTCGAGCCTCTCGGAGTGCCGGCCCTCCCGGCCGGCCACCCGGCGTACCCGGGTCAGCTCCGCGGTCAGGTGCTGCTGTCGTTCCGCGATGTCGTTGAACAAGATGGCGACGTCCGCGCCGGTCCCGGTCCCGGACACCGGAATCCGTCTGCGGAAGTTGCCGTCCCGCATGGCGGTGAGGCCGTCGAGCAGTCGCCGCACCTGCGCCGGTTCCAGCCCGAGCTCCTCGACCGGTGCCGCGCGACGGGGAGCTGCAGCGCCCCCCTTGGGTGTGGTGCTGGGCATGACATCTCCTCCGGGCCGAACGCCCTTGGCACCCGAGTCTGTCAAACTGAGGCTTGCCCGCCTACCCTTTCTGGAGACGTATGCCTGCACTTCTCCAGCGTGCGCGCCGTAGTTTCCCCGCGGACGCCCGATCTGTTGCCCAAGCTCGGCGATTCACCCGCCTGCAGCTTGCAGAATGGGGCGCGCCGGAGCTGCAGGACACCGCCGCACTCGCCGTGAGCGAGCTCGTCACGAACGCGGTGGTCCATACCGGCACCACCACGACCGTGGACCTGAGGCTGGACCTTCACAGCCTCCGCGTCGAGGTCGAGGACCAGCATCCCGGCCTCGACCTGCCGATCGAACCGCGCACCCCACCAGAGGACTCGGAGAGCGGCCGCGGCCTCATCATCACCTCCGCGCTGGCCTCGTCGTGGGGGGTCGACTACACCCCGCCCTCCAAACGGGTCTGGCTGGTCTGCGACCGGGAGCCCGCCCCGACCGGCGGCGGCTCGACCAGATCAGTACCCCCGCGGGTGGCCGTGGATGGTGCTGCTGCGGTCGCCGTCGTCGAGCTGGCGGCGGACGGCATCGTGAGCTCGTGGAACCCGGATGCGACCCGGCTGTTCGGATGGCAACCCGCCCAGGCGGTCGGGTTGGCGTTCCACCAGCTCGTCGACCCGGCCGCAGGCAGGCGGCCTCCCGAACACCTGCCCTCCTCGGGTGGGACCTGGCAGGGGGTCTACTCGATTCTCGCCGAGGACGGGGAGGTGGTCCCGGTGTTCGGCTCCCACTCCGCCGGGACCCAGGGCGGCTCGACCCTGCTGCTCGTCGAGGAGAGCCGACGAGCCCTGCTCGAGCACCCGACCCCCAGGATCGTTGCCAGCGCAGGGCGAGGCGACTCCGACCCGGCGGGGCTGCGCGACGACGCCCTGGTGCGGCTCGCCGTCGAGGACTACCTACCCCTCGCCATGGAGCGGGTCCGCGAGGCGCTGGACGCCGACGCGGCGTACCTGTCCATCGGACACGAGGTCGACGACGTGTTCCAGGTCGTGGCGGTGAGCGGGCTGCCGGACTCGGTGCGGGGCACCCAGGTCACCGCCGGAGACCCCGGAGCACCCGACGTCCGGTCGCCGCACCTGCCGGTGCTCCTCGAGGACGAGGCGTCGGCACGGGTGAAGCCGCTGCGCGGCACCAAGGCCCGGTCGTCGGCGACGGTCCCGGTGGTCGCCGAGGGGCGGGTCATCGGTGCGTTGACGGTCGCCTCTGAACATCGCGACGGGTTCAGCGAAGTCCAGCTCGTCCTGTTGCAGCGGGCGGCCGACTCCCTGGCGCTGACCGCGGACCGGGCCCGACTGCAGGCCTCCGAGCGCGATCGTCGTCGCTGGCTGACCTTCGTGGCGGAGGCCGGTGACCTGCTCGCGCACTCCCTCGACCAGGACATGACGTTGGCGATCACCGGCCAGATCGTGGTGCCCCGCCTGGCCACGTGGTGTGCCCTCTACCTCGACGACGAACGGCATCGGCCACTGCTGAGGCAGGTGTGGCACGCCGACGAGCGTGCCGTCGAGGAGCTGCGGGCTGCGCTGCTGGAGATGGCGCCCAAGGGGGTGCCGCACCCAGGGGACTCACGTCTAGAAGCCGAGGTGACCACGCTGCGGCTCGTGGCCCGCGGCCGCGGCATCGGACACCTGACGCTCGGTCGGCGGCTGGGCGACCCTCTGCGTGACGATGTCCTGCTCGTCGCCGAGTCCGTGGCCCGTCGGGCGGCGCTGGCCATCGACAATGCGCGTGCCCACGGCGATCTCCTCGCGACCGGGCACGCCCTGCAGCAGAGCCTGCTCCCGTCGGTGCTGCCGTCCGTGCCGGGCCTCGACGTGGGTGTGATCTACCAGGCCGCGGGGGAGGGCGCCCTGGCCGGTGGTGACTTCTACGACGTGTTCCCCCTCGACGGCCGGAGCTGGTGCTTCGTGGTGGGCGACGTGTGCGGCACCGGTCCGGAGGCGGCGGCCGTGACCGGTCTGGCCCGGCACACCATCAGGTCCCTGATGCGGGTGGGCTTCCCGGTGGCTCCGACACTCGAGCGGCTCAATGCGGCCATCCTGGACGAGGGCGAGCGCGCGCGGTTCCTGACCCTGGTCTGCGGGACATTTCGGCAGCAGGGTGGACGTCTCCACCTGAGCCTGGTCAACGCCGGGCATCCGTCGCCGTTCGTGGTGGGGGTCGATGGCGTGGTCCGACGGATCGGGAGGCCACAGCTCCTCCTCGGTGTGGAGGAGCGGGTCGAGTACGTCGCCGAGGACACCACCCTCGAACGCGGGGAGCTGCTGGTCGCGCTGACCGACGGCGTCCTGGAGCGCCGCTCCGGCACCCGGATGCTCGACGACGAGGGTGTCGCCGCCGACCTGGCCCAGGTCGGGAAGATGCCCGCGCAGGCGGTCGCGCAGCGCCTCCTTCGGCTGGTCGTCGAGTTCGCCGACGAGCCGGCGAGCGACGACCTCGCGATCCTCGCGCTCCGCGTCGGGGGCTGACCAGCTCACGGCAGCACCCCACGCCCACCAGCAGCCCTCACTTCACCTCCGAGCGACGCAGCAGGACCAGGCCGACGGTCAGCGGGAGGACCAGCCAGATCAGGCCCGAGAGGCCGAGCTGGGCCCACATCTCACCGGTCAACGTCTCGTCGAACAGCCGCGTCGAGGCGTAGTTGAAGTCGACCCAGGGCTGCAGGTCGCGGAACCAGTCCTGGAACGCGGCCAGCATCGCGAAGACGGTGGGCAGCACCAGCGAGTAGACGAAGTAGCCCACGATGGCGCCGGGGGAGTTGCGGATGACGACGCCGAGCATGAAGCCGACCGTCATGCCGAGCACGTTGGCGAGCACGATGGTGGCGAACTCCGTCGGCCGGACGTCCCACACGGTGGGTGCCCCGGAGATCGCGGTGCCGAGGACGTTGCCCAGCGCGCCGATGCCCAGCGCCACGAACATCGACACCACGCCGATGACGAGCGCGCCAGCCGCCTTGGCGGCGATCACCCGGCCCCGGCTCGGGACCAGGGTGAACGTGGTGAGCCCGCTGCGCTGGCTCCACTCGCTGGTCACCGACAGGATCGCGACCATCGGCAGCACCACGGCCATCGGGAAGCCGATCGCGCTGGCGAACGCCTCGTAGGTCTGGGACTCCTCCGGCGCGAACAGGATGGTGGCACCGGTGGCGACCACGGCGAGGATGCCGATGCTGGCCATCAACCAGAACCCGGAGCGGGTGTCGAACATCTTGCGCAGCTCGACGCCGATGATCCGGCTGGTCGGGATCGGGCGGACCTCGCGGCGGGCCCGCGGGGCGACGATCTCCCGGTCCGGGGTGGCGGTCAGGGTGGTCATGCTGCTGCTCCTTCGGGGACGGTGTCGCGCTGGGACTCCGAGGTGAGCTCGAGGAACATCTCCTCGAGACCGGCACTGTCCGCGGAGCGCAGCTCGGTCAGGGGTACGCCGGCGGCCAGGGCGATCCGGCCGACCAGGTGGGCGTCGGCCTCGGTGTGGATCGAGCCGCCGCCGGAGAGGGAGGCGCCGATGCCGGCCTCGGCGAGGGCGCCGGCCAGCCGGGCGTTGTCGGCCGACGAGACGACCGTGCCGGCAGCAGCCAGCAGCTCCTGCTTGGTGCCCTGCGCGACGATCCGGCCGTGGCCGATCACCACCAGGTCGTCGGCGATGACCTCGATCTCGTGCAGCAGGTGCGACGACAGGAGCACGGTGCCGCCCTGGTCCGCGTAGTCGCGCAGCAGGTCGCGCATCCACCGGATGCCGGCCGGGTCGAGACCGTTGGCCGGCTCGTCGAGCACCAGCACGGCTGGGTCGCCGATCAGGGCGGTCGCGATGCCGAGCCGCTGCCGCATGCCGAGGGAGTAGTTGCGGACCCGCCGGTCGGCCTCCTTCTCGGTGAGCGACACCCGCGCCAGCATCTCGGCGACCCGGCTGGTGGGCAGCCCCATGGTGCGGGCGGCGACGGTGAGGATCTCGCGGCCGGTGCGGCCGGCGTGCTGGGCGGAGGCGTCGAGGAGGACGCCGATCTCGAGGCCCGGGTTCGGCAGGTCGGCGTACCGGCCGCCGAGCACCTCGACGTGGCCGGCGCTGGCCGGGGTGAGGCCGACCATGATCCGCATGGTGGTCGACTTGCCGGCGCCGTTGGGGCCGAGGAAGCCGGTCACGCGACCGGGTCGGGCGGTGAAGGAGACGTCGTCGACGGCGGTGACGCCGCGATAGCTCTTGGTCAGGTGGTCAACGGTGATCATGTCCCGAAGCCTCGCGGCGCGGGCGCATCCCGCACATCGGGGACAGGCCCCCGGCCCACCCCGGTGCGACCCCGGACGCGCCTCAGGGTCGACCCCGGCACCCGGATGGTCAGCCGCGCGGCCGCTCCCCACGCGCACTCGACTCGGCCACGTCGGTGACCCGCGCCGCCCGGGTCTCGACCCTCTTGGCCAGCACGATCCACGCGAGCGCCTGCTTGCGCGCCGACGGCGGGAACGCGTCCCACTGCGCGCGGGCGCCGGCGCGGGCGGCCAGCGCGGCGGCGAGGTCGTCGGGGACGACCAGGTCCTCGACGTCGTCCATCAGCGTCCACATGCCGCTGGCACGCGCGGCGTCGACCGCCGCCTGGCCGGCGGGACGCATCCGCCCCGCGGCCTCGAGCGCCGCGACCCGCAGCTTGTTGCGGCGGGTCCACACGCTGCCGGGCCGCCGCGCGGCGTACCACATCATCGTGCGCTGCTCGTCGACCGTGCGCTGGGTCGAGTCCACCCAGCCCCACCGCAGCGCCTCCACGATCGCGTCCTCGTAGTCGAACGCGGCCAGGCCGGTCGACGGCTTGTGGGTGACCAGCCAGACCCCGGAGGTGTCGCCGTGGTGCGCGGCGAGCCAGGCCGACCACTCGTCGAGGCTCGCGGGCTGGAGACGCTCCGCGTCGTCCTGGACTCCCATGCGCTCGATCATGCCCGGAACAGACCTGCGGGCGGGGCTGTTGGCCCGGCATGCGCATCGAGATCTGGTCCGACGTCGTGTGCCCGTGGTGCTACATCGGGAAGCGCCGGCTGGAGACCGCCCTGGCCGACTTCCCGCACGCCGACGAGGTCGAGGTCGTGTGGCGTTCGTTCCAGCTCGACCCGACCTCGCCCCGCGAGGCGACCCAGAGCATCGCCGAGCACCTCGGCCACAAGTACGGCGGAGGCGTCGACGGAGGCCGGCAGATGATCGCCCGGGTCTCGGAGGTCGCGGCCGGGGAGGGGCTCGCCTTCGACTACGAGCAGGCCCAGCGAGCCAGCACCGTGGACGCCCACCGGCTGCTCCACCTCGCACTCGTCACGGGCGGGCCCGACCTCCAGGGCGCCCTCAAGGAGCGGCTGCTCGAGTCCTACTTCGTGCGCGCCGAGAACCCGGCGGACCACAGCGTGCTGCGCGAGGCCGCCGTCGCGGCGGGGCTGCCGGAGCGTCGCGTCGACGAGGTGCTCGCCTCCGACGAGTACGCCGACGCGGTGGACGCGGACCAGCAGCAGGCGGTCGCCTACGGAGCGAGCGGGGTGCCGTTCTACGTCGTCGACCAGAAGTACGGCGTGTCCGGGGCCCAGCCGGCCGAGGTGTTCACCCAGGTGCTCGAACGGGCCTGGGGCGAGTCGCACCCGGCGGTGCAGGTGCTCGCCTCGGGAGAGACGTGCGGCCCGGACGGCTGCGCCGTCTGACCACGATCTGGCGCGGTGCCGGCGGTGAGTTACGCTGATTGTGCACAGCGTCGTGCGACCTCATTTCCACTGCAACGCGAGGACCCCGCTGTGACTTCAACCGACCAGGTCAAGCCCGTCGTGCTCATCGCCGAAGAGCTCAGCCCCGCCACCGTCGAGGCGCTCGGACCGGACTTCGAGATCCGACAGTGCAACGGCGCCGACCGCGCCGAGCTGCTGCCGGCCATCGCCGACGTCGACGCGATCCTGGTGCGCTCCGCGACCAAGGTCGACGCCGAGGCGCTGGCCGCCGCGACCCGGCTCAAGGTGATCGCCCGCGCCGGGGTCGGCCTCGACAACGTCGACGTGAAGGCCGCGACCCAGTCCGGTGTCATGGTCGTCAACGCGCCCACCTCCAACATCGTCAGTGCCGCCGAGCTGGCCGTCGCGCTCATGCTCGCCGCCGCCCGTCACGTCAGCCCGGCCCACGCCGCCCTGAAGGACGGCGAGTGGAAGCGCTCGCGCTACACCGGCATCGAGCTCTACGAGAAGACCGTCGGCATCGTCGGCCTCGGCCGGATCGGCGTCCTCGTCGCGCAGCGCCTCAGTGCCTTCGGCATGAACGTCATCGCCTACGACCCCTACGTCCAGGCCGGCCGCGCCGCCCAGATGGGCGTCCGCCTGGTCGACCTCGACACCCTGCTGGCCGAGGCCGACTTCATGAGCGTCCACCTGCCCAAGACACCCGAGACGGTCGGCCTGATCGGTGCCGAGCAGCTCGCGAAGGCGAAGCCCTCACTGGTGCTCGTCAACGCCGCCCGCGGGGGCATCGTCGACGAGGTCGCGCTCCACGACGCGCTCAAGACCGGGCGCATCGCCGCCGCCGGCCTCGACGTGTTCGCGCAGGAGCCGTGCACCGACAGCCCGCTGTTCGAGCTCGAGAACGTCGTCGCCACGCCCCACCTCGGCGCGTCCACCGACGAGGCGCAGGAGAAGGCCGGCATCGCGGTCGCCAAGTCGGTGCGGCTCGCGCTGTCCGGCGAGCTCGTCCCCGACGCGGTCAACGTCCAGGGCGGCGTCATCGCCGAGGACGTCCGGCCGGGCATCCCCCTCACCGAGAAGCTGGGCCGGATCTTCACCGGCCTCGCCGGCGAGGTCGCGCAGCAGATCGACGTCGAGGTGCGCGGCGAGATCACCGAGTACGACGTGAAGGTGCTCGAGCTGGCCGCCCTCAAGGGCGTCTTCTCCGACATCGTCGAGGACCAGGTCTCCTACGTGAACGCGCCGCTGCTCGCGGCCGAGCGCGGCACCGCCGTACGCCTGGTCACCGAGAGCGAGAGCCCCGACCACCGCAACCTGATCACCATCCGTGGCACGCTCGCCGACGGCGCGCAGATCTCGGTCAGCGGCACGCTGATCGGCATCGCGCAGCGGGAGCGGCTGGTCGAGGTCAACGGGTTCGACGTGGACCTCGAGCCCACCGACCACCTCGCCTTCTTCACCTACGAGGACCGCCCGGGCATGGTCGGCACCGTCGGCGGCATCCTCGGCGACGCGTCGGTCAACATCGCCGGCATGCAGGTGTCCCGCGCCGCCAAGGGCGGCTCGGCGCTGGTGGCGCTCTCGGTCGACTCCGCGATCGCCGTCGAGACCCTCGCCGAGATCGAGGACGCGATCGACGCGACCGCGGTCCGCGCGGTCAGCCTGGTGTGACCGCCCCGGACACGGGGGAGTCGGTCGCACGAAGGACCCTGACCGACCTCGGTCCGGTCGCGCAGCTGCGGGCGGGTCGGCTCCCGCGCCGGCTCACCCAGCTCTACGCCGGCCTGGTGCTGTACGGCGCCTCGCTGGCGCTCATGGTGCGCGGGGCCCTCGGGCTCGCGCCGTGGGACGTGCTGCACTCCGGCTTCATCCGGCACGTGCCGATCACGCTCGGCCAGGCCGTCGTGCTGTTCAGCTTCGTGGTGCTGCTGCTGTGGATCCCGCTGCGCGAGGTGCCCGGTCTCGGCACCCTCTCGAACGCGGTCGTGGTCGGTCTCGCCGCCGACCTGACCCTGGTCCTGCTCGACCGCCCGGACCAGATGGCGGTGCGGATCGGGTTCGTGGTCGCGGGCGTCGTGCTCAACGGGCTGGCGACCGCGATGTACATCGGCGCCCAGCTCGGCCGCGGTCCGCGCGACGGACTGATGACCGGGCTGGCGCGCCGGACCGGTCGGTCGCTGCGGCTGATCCGCACCGGGCTGGAGGTCTCCGTGGTCGTGGTCGGCCTGCTGCTGGGCGGCGCGCTCGGGGTCGGCACGGTCGTCTACGCGCTGGTGATCGGGCCGCTGACCCAGCTGATGCTGCCCCTGTGGATCGTCCCCGTGGGAGACCGTCCCGACCCTGTCTGACCCGACGGGCAGGATGGGGCCCATGCCCCTCGACCCTGAGCTCGCGGACCTGCGTGGGTTCCTGGCCGTCGAAGGGATCACCGAGCGGCCGGAGCGACTCGCCCTGACCTTCCGGCCGCGCGGCAGCCGGCTCGACGTCGGTGACGACGTCGTGCAGGTGCGGTCCGGGGCGGTCGGCGACGACCGCGTGGTCACCGCCGACGCGCTGCTCGTCGTGCGGCCGGCGCCGGTGCCGCCGTCGGGCCTGCGGCTGCTGGCGCTCGACGTCGAGACCACCGGGCTGGTCCCCGGCCACGACCGGGTCGTGTCGGTCGGGTGGGTGCCGGTCGACGGTGACCGGATCGACCTCGCGGGCGCCCGGCGCTTCGTCGTACGCGGCGACGACCCCGGCGCCGCGGCCGACATCCACGGCCTGACCCGCGACGACCTGGCCGCCGGCACCCCGCTGCCCGAGGTGCTGGCCGAGCTGTGCCGCGCGCTGGAGGGCAGGGCGCTGCTGGCCCACCACGCGACGTTCGACCTCGGGTTCCTGCAGGCGGCCTACCGCTCCGTGGGCGAGCGGATGCCGCGCGTCCCGGTCGTGTGCACGCTCACCCTGCACAAGCGGCTGCTGCGCGCCGACCGGCTGGCCGAGTGGCCGCCCGGCGCGCTGCGCCTGTGGACCGCGCGCGAGCGCTTCGGCCTGCCGACGGGGCGTCCCCACGACGCCCTCGGTGACGCCGTCGCCTGCGCCGAGCTCTACCTCGGGCAGGCCGCGGAGCTCGGCCGCGACCACGTCCTCACGCTGCGAGAGCTGCGGATGCCGACCGGGTGGCGCGCCCGGTGGGGTCGGTCCTGGCGCCGCTGGCGGTGGCGCGTACGCCGCCGGTGGCGGCGGCTGCGCGGGATCAGCGCCGCGTCGCGATGAGGGTCGAGGCGTCGGAGGCGACCATGACCTCGACCGTGGTGAAGCGGTCGTCGGTGAGCCACTCCTCGCGGAGCGTGTCGACCCGACCGTGGAAGACCGGCGGCCACAGCGCGCAGGGCACGAAGTCGTCGAGCACCACGATGCCGCCCTCCTCGACCAGGTCGGCGACCGCGTCGACCCGCACCGACTCCGGGTCGCCGGAGTCGAGGTAGAGCAGGGAGAACGGGCCGGCGTCGGTCAGCGTGGCCCAGTCGGCGGAGCGGACCTCGACCTGCGGGTCGTCGTCGAAGATCTCGGCGGCGGCGCCGGCGAGCTTCGGGTCCAGCTCGGCGGTGAGGATCCGGGCGTCCTCGCGGACCCCGGACCGCAGCCAGGCGGTGCCGACGCCGGTGCCGGTGCCGAACTCCGCCAGCGTCCCCGTCGCGGGTCGCGGCGAGGGTGGCCAGCAGCCGGCCGGTCTCGTTGCGGCAGAACGACACGTAGCCGGCCCGCCGGGAGACGTCGAACGCACGGCGGACGACGTCGGGCAGCTCAGGAGGTGCGCTCATGGGGCGAGTCTCTCATTCCGGTACGACTGTCTCGCATTCCGAACAGCTCGTGGAATCCGGTCGCGGCCGCCCGGATGCCGGCGTACGGTGAGCGCACCATGCGGAGCGTGTTCGTACTCATCGATCGCCGCGGCGAGGCCTGACAAGCGGGCCACCTCGTCGCGGAGTTCGGCGTTGCAGGCCCCTTGATCCTCAATCGCTCCATCGCCTCCGCGGCGGGTCCGCCAGCACGTTCCGCGCAACCCGCACCTCTCCTGGAGACACACCCCTCGTCGTCGCGTGACCCGCGACCGATGCCCGGGTGTTCCCGCCGCGGAGTCGCCCACGACATCCACCAGGAGAACCACCATGTACGAGATGTACCCCGACTGGGGCCCGGCCAACCACGACCCCGACGACCCGCGCAGCCGCGAGGCGGTGCAGGCGTCGCTCGACCTGCGGGACAACGGCGGCGAGCGCCCGGACGACAACTAGCCTCGGCGTCCATGACGACTTCCCACCGGATCGCGGTCATCGGCGGCGACGGCATCGGTCCCGAGGTGACCGCCGAGGCCCTCAAGGTCCTCGAGGCCGTCTCCGACGCGACCTTCGAGCAGACCAGCTACGACCTCGGCGCCGAGCGCTACCTCGCCACCGGCGAGGTCCTGCCCGACGCCGTGCTCGCGGAGATCCGCGAGCACGACGCGATCCTGCTGGGAGCCGTCGGCGGCAAGCCGGGCGACCCGAACCTGCCGCCCGGCATCCTCGAGCGCGGCCTGCTGCTGCGGCTGCGCTTCGCGCTCGACCACTACGTCAACCTGCGGCCGTCGCGGATCTTCCCCGGCGTCACCACCCCGCTCTCCGACGCGGTGCTCGCCCGGGGCGAGGTCGACTTCGTCGTCGTCCGCGAGGGGACCGAGGGCCCCTACACCGGCAACGGGGGAGCGGTCCGCGTCGGGACGCCGCAGGAGGTCGCGACCGAGGTCTCGCTCAACACCGCGTTCGGGGTGGAGCGCGTCGTCCGTGACGCGTTCGCCCGCGCCGCTGCCCGGCCGCGCCGCAAGCTGACGCTGGTCCACAAGACCAACGTGCTGGTGCACGCCGGTGCCGTGTGGACCCGGGTGGTGGGGGAGGTGGCCCCGGAGTTCCCGGACGTCGAGGTGGACTACCTCCACGTCGACGCGGCCACCATCTTCCTCAGCACCGATCCGGCCCGGTTCGACGTGATCGTCACCGACAACCTCTTCGGCGACATCATCACCGACCTGGCGGCCGCCGTGACCGGTGGCATCGGGCTCGCGGCCAGCGGCAACATCAACCCCGACCGCACCGCGCCGTCGATGTTCGAGCCCGTCCACGGCTCGGCGCCCGACATCGCCGGCCAGCAGAAGGCCGACCCGACCGCGGCGATCCTGTCCGCCGGCCTGCTGCTCGACCACCTCGGGTACGCCGACGCCGCCGCCCGGGTCGAGAAGGCGGTCCTGGCCGACCTCGCCGACCGGGCACCCGGCGCCTCCGCGGCGTACCGCCGACGTCGGCGACGCCATCGCCTCCCGCCTCTGAGCGGGAGGTGTCGGAATCCCCGGTGAAGCGGCGAAACCTCCGCTTCTCGGGTGTTGCAACACCCGAGAAGCGGAGGTTTCACCGCCTAGCCGGGGAAACCGACAGCCGCCCGTCACCCCCGTAGTCGTTCGATAGGTTGACCCCATGCAGATCAGCACCACGGAGAACCCGCAGCCGGTCGACGACGGCCGGTTGGCCGAGATCCTCGCCAACCCCGGTTTCGGCACCCACTTCACCGACCACATGTTCACGGTCGAGTGGACGCCGGACGCCGGCTGGCACGACGCGCGGATCACGCCGTACGGACCGCTGACGCTCGACCCGGCGACGGCGGTGCTGCACTACGCGCAGGAGACCTTCGAGGGGATGAAGGCCTACCGCCACGCGGACGGCTCGGTGTGGACGTTCCGGCCGGAGGAGAACGCGCGGCGCATGGTCCGCTCGTCGCACCGGCTCGCGCTGCCCGTGCTGGACGAGGCGGACTTCGTGGCGGCGGTCGACGCGCTCGTGACGCAGGACCAGCGCTGGGTCCCCGACAGCGAGGGCGAGAAGAGCCTCTACATCCGGCCGTTCATGATCGCCACCGAGGCGTTCCTCGGCGTCCGCCCCGCGCAGCACGTCACGTTCATGGTCATCTGCAGCCCGGCCGGCGCCTACTTCAAGGGCGGCGTCAAGCCGGTCACGCTCTGGCTCAGCGAGGACTACACCCGCGCCGGCCGCGGCGGCATGGGGGCGGCCAAGACCGGCGGCAACTACGCGAGCTCGCTGGTCGCGCAGCAGGAGGCGACCGCGCAGGGCTGCGACCAGGTGGTCTTCCTCGACGGCCAGGAGGGCACGTACGTCGAGGAGCTCGGCGGCATGAACATGTACTTCGTCCACGCCGACGGACACATCGTCACCCCCGCGACCGGCACCATCCTCGAGGGCATCACCCGCGCCAGCATCATCGAGCTCGCCGGCAAGCTCGGCCACCAGGTCGAGGAGCGGAAGTTCTCGATCGAGGAGTGGCGCACCGGCGTCGAGTCGGGCGAGATCGTCGAGATCTTCGCCTGCGGCACCGCCGCGGTGGTCACCCCGGTCGGCAGCCTCAAGTGGGCCGGCGGCGAGGCCCCCGCGCCCGCCGAGCACCGACCTCACCATGAAGATCCGCACGTCGCTGGTCGACATCCAGTTCGGTCGCGCCGAGGACACCTTCGGCTGGATGCACCAGGTCTGCTGACGCAGCCTCAGGGACGCAGCAGTGGCCGCCGCCGTGCTTGGTGGTGCGCGGATCGCTCGCCGCTGCGACGTCAGGTCGCGCTGCGCGTGGCGAACACCACGTTGTACTGGAACGTGCGCGCGAGTCACGCGCCACGGGGACCAGGCCGTGCTGCTTGAGGAACACCGCCACGTCCGTGTCGAGCCACTGGCCCTCCCACGTGGTCTCGCGCTCGACCTCGATGTGCACCGCGTCGATCCGGTCGAGCACCTCGGCGCTGCCGTCGAGCACGACGCCGCTGGCGCCCTCCACGTCGATCCACGCGACCGCGCGCTCACCCTCGCCGAGCACCACGAACTCGTCGAGCCGCACGCGGCACCGTCACCTCGATCTGGTCCACCGTCTCGCGGTGGACCCCGAGCGAGGCCATCCGGTTGGCGAGCTCGCGCTCCCGGCCCCCGACGTCGGTGGGGAGGTTGCAGCTGGACCTCGCCGGTGACCGGCCCGACCGCGAGGTGGAGGTAGTCGACGCGGGTCTCGGCGAGCTCGGCGGCGTACTTCGCGTGGACGTGGGGGTTGGCCTCGAACGCGTCACCCGTGCGTCCGGGCAGCGCCTGCGCGGCCCAGCGGCTGAAGCTCGCCTCGTGGGCGCCGATCTCCAGCACCACGGCCGGATCGGCGCGACGGCACAGCCGTCGGAAGAAACCGACGAGGCGCCGCTGCTGCTCGGGGCGCGGGACGTCGCAGTGGCGTGCCAGGGCGGCCCAGGTGCGCGAGAACGCGAGGTACTGGGCCCGGTCCGCGGCGGCCCCGGGCGCCGACGCGGGGGCGGTCCCCACGGGTGCGATTGCCTCGTGGTGTCAGACGGCGCGTGCTCTCCGGGCATGTCACGTCCCTCAGGTTGGTGGCGGTGGTGGCACGCTACCGGCCGTCGGGGGCGCGGCGGCGGCGTCGGTCGCCCGCGCGCGCCGGTTCCGCTTGTAACCTCGTGGGGTGACCACGTCCCCGCAGCAGCCCCCGCCCGGGCTGAAGGTCGGCGGCTACACGCTGCTCAACCGGCTCGGCGAGGGAGGCATGGGCGTGGTCCACCTCGCCCGCCGCGACGACGGTCACCGGGTCGCGCTGAAGGTGCTGCGTCCCCACATCGTCGGGGACGACGAGGCCCGGGCGCGGCTCGCGCGCGAGGTGAGCTCGCTCTCCCGGATCCGCAGCCGCTGGGTCGCCGAGATCGTCGACTCCGACCCGTGGGGCGAGATCCCCTACGTCGCCACCCGCTACGTCCCCGGCCTCTCGCTCCACGAGTACGTCGCCGAGGCGGGTCCGATCCGGGGCGACGACCTCCGCTGGTTCGCCGAGTGCCTGGCCGAGGGCCTGGGCACGGTCCACGCCGTCGGCGTGCTCCACCGCGACGTGAAGCCGTCCAACGTGCTGATGGAGGGCCGCACCCCGATCCTCATCGACTTCGGGCTGGCCCGCGTCGCCGACGACCCGAAGCTGACCCACACCGGCTGGCTGCTCGGCACGCCCGGCTACCTCGCGCCCGAGATCCTCTTCGGCGACGACGCGACGGCCGCCTCCGACGTCCACTCGTGGGCGGCGACGGTGGCGTTCGCGGGCACCGGCCAGCCGCCGTTCGGTCGCGGCCCGTCGATGGCGATCATGGACCGGGTCCGCCGCGGCGAGCACGACCTGTCGGGGCTCCCCGACGACCTGCGCCGGATCGTCGACGCCGCGCTCGACCCCGACCCGACCCGCCGGCCGACCCTCGACACGCTGCGTGACTGGCTGGTCGGCGGCGCGATGCCGGTGGTGGCCAGCCCCGCACCGACCAGCGCCCCCGACGACCCCTACACGGTGCCCCTCGCCCTCGCCGCGTCCGCGCACGAGCGGACGATCAGCTTCTTCGACGACGACGAGGAGGACGACGACGCGCGGCTCCACCCGGCTGCTCGACGAGGACCTCCCGGCGGCGCGGGCCGGCCTGGCCGAACGGTCCCGCCGCGCCCTGCTGCTCCTGGGGCTCGGGCTCGGCGCGTCGACCGCCGTGGCGGCGTACCCCTGGCTGGCGCTGGTCCTGATCTCCCTGCTGACCTGGCTGTTCCGCGGCGCCTCGCTCGCCGCCACCGCGGCCGGGGCGCGACGCAACCTGCGCGGCGCGAAGTGGTACGACGGCCCGCAGCTGTTGCTCGCCTCGCCGTGGCACCTGGTGCAGGCGATCCCCGGGGCGGTGCTGCTCCTGCTGTGGAGCCTCGGTCTCGGTCTCGCCTGTGCGCTGATCTGCTACGCGTTGGCCGCCGGCGTGCAGCTGACGCTGTTCGCGAGCGGGGTGACGACCGTGCTGGCGCTCTGGCTGGGCCCCGGCGGCTCCCGCTTCCGCGGCCCGGTGTCGCGCATGGTCAACCCGCTCTGCCGCGGCCTCGGCACCTGGTTCGCGCTCTGGGTGCTCGTCGTCGGCGGCTCGATCGCGCTCGGCATCGTCGCGCAGGACCGCGGCACCGACTGGTCGCCGTTCGGCAACCCGCTCGACCGGCTCGGATGATCGGATGGCGAGAAGGCCGTCCGGCGCTGCGGGCGGTCGTGCCACACTGGCTGACATGAGCAAGCGGACGGACATCATTCCCTAGCGCGTCGACACCCTCGACGCGCCGACCTCCTGTACCCACGGGAGGTTTTTTGTTGCCCGACCACCGACCAGTTGAGCTCCGGAGAGCGACATGGACCTGCACGCGGACTTCCACGTCTACGACACGACGCTGCGCGACGGCGCCCAGCAGGAGGGCCTGAACCTCTCGGTCGCCGACAAGCTGACCATCGCACGCCACCTCGACGGGCTCGGCGTGGGCTACATCGAGGGCGGCTGGCCGGGCGCCAACCCCAAGGACACCGAGTTCTTCCGGCGGGCCGCCGACGAGCTCGACCTGCGGCACGCGAAGCTCGCCGCCTTCGGCGCCACCCGCCGCGCGGGCGTCCGGGCCGCCGACGACCCGATGGTCGCGGCCCTGCGCGACTCGGGCGCCGGCGTGGTCACGCTGGTCGCCAAGTCCCACGACCGCCACGTCGACCTCGCGCTGCGCACCACGCTCGAGGAGAACCTCGCGATGATCCGCGACACCGTCAGCCACCTGCGCGCCGAGGGGCAGGAGGTGTTCCTCGACGCGGAGCACTTCTTCGACGGCTACCGCGCCAACCGTGACTACGCGCTCGAGGTGCTGCGCACGGCGTACGACGCCGGGGCCTCCGTCGTCGCGCTCTGCGACACCAACGGCGGCATGCTCCCGGGCTGGGTGGCCGACGTGGTGCACGACGTGGTCGACACGACCGGGGTCCGGGTCGGCATCCACTGCCACAACGACACCGGCTGCGCGGTCGCCAACACCCTCTCGGCGGTCGACGCCGGCGCGACCCACGTGCAGGGCACCATCAACGGCTACGGCGAGCGGACCGGCAACGCCGACCTCGTCAGCGTGGTGGCCAACCTGGAGCTCAAGCTGGACCGGCGGGTGCTCCCGCCCGGGCTGCTCGCCGACGCCACCCGGATCGCGCACGCCGTCGCCGACGTCACCAACTTCCCGCCGGCCAGCCGGCAGCCCTACGTCGGCACCAGCGCGTTCACCCACAAGGCCGGCCTCCACGCGAGCGCGATCAAGGTCGACCCGGACCTCTACCAGCACATGGACCCGACCGGTGTCGGCAACGACATGAGGCTGCTGGTCTCCGACATGGCCGGTCGTGCGTCGATCGAGCTGAAGGGCCGCGAGCTCGGGTTCGACCTCTCGGGGGACCGGGACCTGGTCAGCCGGGTCACCGACCGGGTGAAGGCGATGGAGTCGGGCGGCTACACCTTCGAGGCCGCCGACGCCTCCTTCGAGCTGCTGCTCATCGAGGAGGTCGAGGGCACCCGCCCGTCGTACTTCGAGGTCGAGTCGTGGCGGGTCATCACCGAGACCCGGCCGGGCGCGGAGGCGCTGTCCGAGGCGACGGTCAAGCTGCGGTCGGAGGGTGTCCGCTACGTCGTCACCGGCGAGGGCAACGGCCCCGTCAACGCCCTGGACCAGGCGCTGCGCGAGGCGATCGGACAGGCCTACCCGGAGGTCGCGAAGTTCGAGCTGATCGACTACAAGGTGCGGATCCTCGACCAGGGCCACGGCACCGATGCGGTGACCCGGGTGCTGATCGAGACCACCGACGGCGAGTCCTCGTGGGTCACGGTCGGCGTCGGGGCCAACGTGATCGAGGCGTCGTGGGGCGCGCTGGTCGACGGCATGACCTTCGGCCTGCGCCGCCAGCACTCCGGGTAGCCCGGTGCCTCACGGGACGGTGAGGGTCAGCTGTGCGAGCACGTCGGTGGACCCGCGCTCGATCGTGACCGACCAGCCGGACCCGGAGCGCGACCCGCACGCGGTCAGCCGTCCGGTGCCGGCGAGGCAGCCCAGGTTGTCGATCTCGACACCCCGCACCTCGACGGTCCGGCTGGCACCGGTCGGGGTCACGCGGAGCGGCGTGGCCAGGGCGAGCGCGCGGCCGGCGGTGGAGGGGTCGCTGCGGACGATGATCCCGCTGACCAGGTAGCCGATCCGGACCACGACGGGTGCCGTGGGGAGCGCGATCGATCACCGATCCGCCGGGCGGCGGCACCTCCTCGACCTGGCGACGACTCGAGCCGTCGTGCACCCACAGGTCGATGACGGTCGGGACCATTCCGGCGGCGCTGCCGCTACGCACGGGGTTGGACAGCACCAGCGGGTCAGGGGCACCGCTGAACGTCAACCGCTCGGTGACCCGGGCTCGTTCGTCGTCGATGAACGTGGTCCTGACGTGGTGTTCCCGGACCGCGATGGCGGCGGGGTCCGCCACGGGTCGGGTCGGCTCCGCCACGTCCCGCCAGGGAAGGGTTCCCGCGATCGTGCCCCAGGTCCACCAGCCGCCCAGCACCAGCGCGGCCGTGGTGGCCGCCACCCACGTCGAGGTGCGGGAGCCGCGTCGAGTGCCGGGCGCGGGCGCGCGGTGCTTCGGCGTGGCCACGCTCGGCCACGTGCAACCGCCTCCCCGGGGCCAACACCGCGTCGACACTGCCCTTTCTCGTCCCTCCCGGCTTCCCCCCAAGCGGAATTGACGTGGCTCCTGGGCCCGGTTCCGATGTTACGCTCGAGAGTCCGGGGCAGTGACCGAGGTGGTGCCATGACACTCGTGCCCAGGCAGTTGAGCTGCCGCCTGACAGCTGTGCTCCTGCTGGCCGTCGCTCTCGCCGTGCCGCCGGCCGCCGCAGCCGGTTCCCCGCCGACCAGCGAGGTCTACATCCTCCAGGGTGTGCCCGGTGCCGACGTCGACGTCCGCCTCGACGGTGAGCTGGTGCGGTCCGGGGTCAGTCCGAAGGCCGTCATCGGTCCGCTCGACGTCGCCCGGGGCTCTCACACGATCGGGTTCGAGTCGGCCGGGTGGGCCGTCGACTCCACGATCGACGTCCGGCAGCCGAGCGAGGACGTCGTGGTGCACCTGCCCGCCGATCCGGGGGCCGATCCGGCGATCACCGTCTTCGCCAACCCCCTGGGGGCGGTGCGAGAGGGGCACGGCCGCCTGGTGGTGGCCCACACCGCTGTCGTCCCGCCTGCCGACATCCGGGCGGGTGGCGAGGTGATCTTCGCCAACGTCGCCAACGGGGAGTTCGTCAGCGCGGAGGTCCCCGAGGACGTCTACTCGGTGGACGTGGTCCCCACCGGGGGAGATCAGCCGCTGTTCGGTCCCGTCGACCTCGAGGTCGAGGCAGGTTCGCTGACCCGGGTGTTCGCGATCGGTGAGCCGCGTCGGGGCGGCATGGACGCGATCGTCCAGGTCCTCCCGATCACGGAGCGGGGTGGGCAACCGGCGCCGTCCGTCGACGCGGGCATGGCGGGACTGGTGGAGCCGACGACCGACCCGGGGCTGCCGTCGTACGCCGCGCTGGCGCTGCTCCTGGCCGGTGTCGCGGCCGTGGGCGGCTTCGTGCTGAGGAGACGCCACGCCCGCCGCTGACGCCGCCGGCCGGAGCGTCCGCTGCGCGCTGGCCATGGTGGCGGTCCTGGGACTCCTGGTGGCGTGCGAGGCCTCGCCGCAGGTCGCCGGCGGACCCGTGCGGGAGGACGGGACCGCCCCGGTCACGGTCCCGTCGCAGACCCGTGCCGGGGCGCCGGCACGCGGCCACCGGGCACGCCCCGCGCCGACCCAGCTCACGGCCGGGAGACCGATCGAGCTGGGCCTCTCCGGCGGGACCCGGATGCCGGTCGACGTGGCCGTGACCGGCGAGGACGGGGTGCTCCGGTTGCCGCAGGACGTCTGGCGGGCGGGGTGGTGGCAGGGCGGCTCCCGGTTGGGCGATCCGTTCGGAGCGCTCGTCGTGGCCGCCCACGTGGACTCCTTCACCCAGGGGGTGGGTCCGTTCGTGGAGCTCGAGCGGCCTGAGCGTCGGCGACCGGATCGAGCTGGTGTCGGCGACGCACCGGCAACAGTTCCAGGTGCGCCGCACCAGGGTCGTGCCGCGCGCGATGCTGAGCGACGACGCCGAGGCCTTCTCGGCGTACGGCGCGATGCGGTTGGTCCTGATCACGTGCGGCGGACCCTACGACGCCGCGACGGGGGGCTACCGCGACAACATCGTGGTCGTCGCCGCGCCGACGGGCAGGCCCGTCGCGCGCTGAGCGCGGTGGCGACCGGTCAGCGACCGACCACCCGTCGCGCCAGGTCCACCCACCCGTCGTACACCCGGTCCACCTGCAGCCCCTCCGTCCGGACCTGCTGGTCGAGGATCGGCAGCTCCAGGGGTGCCATCAGGGCCACCGCGAGCAGCGGCACGTCGCCGGCGACGCCGAGCTCCCGGAGCAGGTGGCGGACATGCGTCACCGCGAAGGAGTACGCCGCGACCGACCGGGCCCCGGACCGGCCGGCGTTGCGGATCAGGTCGGCGTGGAGCAGCGTCGTGTCGAGCCGGCTCCGCCCGAAGGCGAGCAGCCGCTGCCAGGGGTCGGCGCCGGGGCCGAGCGGCGGCGGGCCGGAGAGGACCGCGCCCTGCCACTGCGTCTCGGACCGGTTGAGCAGGGCCCCCATCACGCCCTCCCGGGAGTCGAACCGGCGGAACAGCGTGCCCTTCCCGACCCCGGCCTCGGCGGCGAGCATGTCCATGGTCAGGCAGTCCGGCCCGATCTCCTCCACCAGCCGCGCCGCGGTGGCGAGCACGCGCTCCCGGTTGCGGGCCGCGTCGGCGCGCTCCGGTGGCGCCGTGTCGGCCATCGGCAGCAGTTCGTGCACCGCTCCAGCCTAGGGTCGGGATTCGCCGCGCCGAAGCGGAATAGAAGCGGACCATGGTCCGTTTAGGTCGGCATGACTGCACACACCGATGTCCTGGTCCTGCTCGGCAGCCTCCGTGCCGACTCCCTGAACCGCCGGATCGCGGAGCTGCTCCGGGACCGCGCCCCCGAGGGTGTCCGCGTCACGATCGCCGAGGGCCTCCACGAGATCCCCTTCTACAACGAGGAGATCGACGGCGAGTCCGTCCCCGCGGCCGCCGCCCGCCTGCGCGACCAGGTCGCCGCCGCCGACCGCGTCCTGGCCGTGACGCCGGAGTACAACGGCACCATGCCGGCCGTGCTCAACAACGCCCTCGACTGGCTCTCCCGCCCCTTCGGCACCGGCGCCATCAAGGGCAAGCCGTTCGCCGCGATCGGCGCCACCCCCACCCCGTACGGCGGCAAGTGGTCGCACGACGACGCCCGCCGTTCCGCCGGGGTCGCCGGTGCCCACGTGCTCGACCGACGTCGTCGTCTCCCAGTCGGCCGTCGAGGGTGACGTGCTGGCCGACGAGGAGGTCGTCGCCCGGCTGGTCGGTGCCCTCGAGGCACTGGTCGCCGCCGAGGAGCAGCGCGCCGCCTGAGTCCGTCGACCGGGCGGATCACCAGGCGCTGGCCCAGGTCCGGAACTCCTCGCGGGACAGGCCGCCCGATCCCTCGGGCACGACCGCCAGCAGCGGCACGCCGGTGACCCGGGGGAGGTCGTCGCGGTTGCAGGTCTCGGCGAGGTCCGGGACCGCGGGCCACGATCCGATCACCAGCCCCGCCGGCTCGAGGCCGCGTGAGCGCAGCGCCGTCACCGTCAGCTCGGTGTGGTTGAGCGTGCCCAGGCCGGAGCGGGTCACCACGATCACGTCGACCGGCAGGTCCCGCGCCAGCGCCGAGGCGAGGTCGAGCAGCGTCCCGTCCTCGGTGTCGAGCCTGACCAGCAGCCCGCCCGCGCCCTCGACCAGCACGGTGTCGTGGGACTCCGCGAGGTGCCGGATCCGGTCGGCGTGCGCCGCGACCGTCGGGATCGACACCCCGCGCAACCTGGCCGCGGTGTCGGGGGCGAGCGGGTCCGCGAGGGCCGTGAACTCCTGCACCGCGCACCCGGTCAGGGCGTGCACGACCTCGGCGTCACCCGGCTCCTGCCCGGGCCCGACGCCGGTCTGCACCGGCTTGGTCACGACGACCGAACCGGTCCGCTCCGCGCGCACGGCCAGCGCGGCGGTCGCCACCGTCTTGCCGACGCCGGTGTCGGTGCCGGTCACGACGACGACGCGACCGGTCACCGGCTCGCCTCGACGACCTTGACCAGGACCTCCCCGGCCCGGTGCCAGGCCTCGGGCCCGACGCCGGCGTTGGTCGTGATGCGCAGCCGCGAGATGCCGTCCGGCACCGACGGTGGCCGGAAGCAGCCGACCCGGATGCCGTGGTCGAGACATGCCGCCTGGGCGGCCAGTGCCGCGTGGGGGGTGGCCATCGGGACCGACACGACGGCACCCGCCGGTACGTCGACCGCCAGCCGCCCGGCCAGCGCCGTGACCCGCTCGCGGACCAGGGCCGGCAGCTCCGGTGACCCGGCCAGCAGCGCCAGGGCGGCGGCCGCCGCTCCCGTGGCGGCCGGGGCCAGCCCGGTGTCGAAGATGAAGGGCCGGGCGGTGTTCACCAGGTGCTCGACCAGGGCGGGGGAGCCCAGGACCGCGCCGCCCTGGGCGCCGAACGACTTCGAGAGCGTGGCGGTGACGACGACGTGGCTGTGCCCGGCGAGCCCCGTCTCACGCACCAGCCCGTGGCCGCCCGCCCCGGCGACGCCGAGCCCGTGGGCCTCGTCGACGACCAGGAGCGCGTCGCGGTCCCGGCAGATCTCGGCGAGCTCCGCCAGCGGTGCCGCGTCACCCAGCACCGAGTAGACCGACTCCACCAGCACCAGCGCCCGGCGACCCCGCGCACCCGCCAGCGCCGACGTCACGGCGGCAGGGTCGTTGTGGGGCACCACGGCGATCTCCGCGCGTGACAGCCGGGCGGCGTCGATCATCGAGGCGTGCACGTGGGCGTCGGACACGATGAGCGCATCGCGGTCCGCGAGCGCGCTCACCACGGCCAGGTTGGCGTGGTAGCCCGTGGACATGACGAGGGCCGCGGGCTGCCCGGTGAACCGGGCCAGGGCGGTCTCCAGGTCGGCGTGGAGCCGGGTGGTCCCGGTGACGAGGCGGGACGCGCCGGCGCCGGCACCCCACTCGCGTGCGGCCGCCGCGGCCGCCTCGACGACCTGGGGGTGGCGGGCCAGCCCGAGGTAGTCGTTGCCGGCGAGGTCGACCACGTCGTCGTCGGGCCCCCGCGGCCGCAGCCGCCGGGTCAGGCCGGCCGCGTCGCGGCGTACGGCCTCGTCGGCGAGCCACTGCTCCCAGCGCGCGGTCATCAGCCGACCTCCACGGCCGCGCGGACGCCGGCGCAGATGCGGGCCACGTCGTCCTCGGTGCAGACGTACGGCGGCATCGTGTAGACGAGGTCGCGGAACGGGCGCAGCCACACGCCCTCGTCGAGCGCGGCGTCGGTCGCCCTCGCGACGTCGACCGGGTGGTCGAGCTGCACCACGCCGACCGCACCCAGGGTGCGGACGTCCGCGACGCCGGGCATCCGGGCGCACTCCGCGAGGCCCTCGTCCAGACCGGCCTCGATCCCGGCGACCTGGTCGTGCCAGGCACCGGTGGCGAGCAGGTCGAGGTTGGCCAGCGCGACCGAGCACGCCAGCGGGTTGCCCATGTAGGTGGGGCCGTGCATCAGCACCCCTGCCTCCGAGCGGGAGAGGCCGTGGGCGACACGGGAGGTGCAGAGCACCGCGGCCAGCGTGAGGTAGCCGCCGGTCAGCGACTTGCCGACGCACATCACGTCCGGGGCGACGCCGGCGGCCTCGGCCGCGAACATCGCGCCGGTGCGGCCGAAGCCGGTCGCGATCTCGTCGAGGACCAGCACCAGGTCGAGGCCGTCCGCGACCTCGCGCATGACCCGCAGGCACGCGGCGGGGTAGGGGTGCATGCCGCCGGCTCCCTGGAGCAGCGGCTCGACCACGATCCCCGCCAGCTCGTCCGCGTGGCGCTGCGCGAGGGCCTCGAACGACGCCGCCCAGGCCTCGACCTCGGCCTCACCCGCGTCGACACCCGGGGGGCGGTCGGCGAAGACGTGCTCGGGCAGGAACCCTCGCCACATGCGCGTGCATCCCGCCGTCCGGGTCGCACACACCCATGCACCCGCAGGTGTCGCCGTGGTAGCCGCCGCGGACCGTCAGCATCCGGGTGCGGCCGGGCCGGCCGGCGCCGCGCTGGTACTGCAGCGCCATCTTCAGCGCGACCTCGACGCTGACCGAGCCCGAGTCGGCGAGGAAGACGTGCTCCAGGCCGTCGGGGGTGATCTCCACGAGCCGCCGGCCGAGCTCGATCGCCGGCCGGTGGGTGAGGCCGCCGAACATCACGTGGGCGAAGTCGTCGACCCGACGGCGTACGGCGTCGTCGAGGGCCGGGTGGGCGTAGCCGTGGATCGCGGACCACCACGACGACATGGCGTCGACGACCTCCCGCTCCCCGGTCTCGTCGGCGAGCCGCAGCCGCACCCCGGAGGCGCCGGTCACGAGCCGGACCGGGGTCGGCTCCGTCATCGACGTGTAGGGGTGCCACAGGTGCTCGCGGTCCCACGCGAGCAGCTCGGTGACGGCGTCGGGCACGGAGCCCTCAGGCGTTGGGGAGCACGGGGGTGCCGGCGCCGCGTCGCCGGATCGCCGGGTCGGCATGCTCCTGGGCCAGGTGCTCGTCGGACCCGAGCACGACGAAGCCGTGGTCACGGATCAGCTCGAGATCGGCCTTCGCCTCCTGCCCCTCCGAGGTGAGGTAGTCGCCGAGGAAGAGCGAGTTCGCCACCTGCAGCGCCAGCCCCTGCAGCGAGCGCAGGTGGAGCTCCCGACCGCCGGCGATCCGGACCTCCTTGTCCGGGCACACGAACCGGGCCGCCGCCAGGATCTTCACGCAGCGCGCGGGCGTCAGCTCCCACGTGTCCTCGAACCGGGTGCCGTCGAAGGGCATCAGGAAGTTCACGGGGATCGAGTCGGAGCCCAGCGCCTTGAGCGCGAACAGCGCCTCCACGAGCTGCTCGTCGCTCTCCTTGAGCCCGGCGATCAGCCCGGAGCACGGCGACAGGCCGGCGCTCTTGGCCTTCTCGACCGTGTCGACCCGGTCGGCGTACGTGTGCGTGGTGACGACCTGGTCGTGGTGGGACTCGGCGGTGTTGATGTTGTGGTTGTAGGCGTCCACGCCGACCTCGCGCAGCCGCTCGGCCTGGCCGTCCTTGAGCAGGCCGAGGCAGGCGCAGACCTCGACGCCGGGGTGCTCGGACTTGATCGTGCCGACCATGTCCGCGACCCGCTCCACGTCCTTGTCCGTCGGGCCGCGTCCGCTGGAGACCATGCAGACCCGGGTCGCCCCACCCTGGAGCCCCGCCGTCGCCTGCTGCAGCGCCTCGTCGGTCTTCAGCCACGTGTAGCGCAGGATGTCGCTGGTCGCGCCGAGCGCCTGCGAGCAGTAGCCGCAGTCCTCCTGGCAGAGTCCGGACTTCAGGTTGACGAGGTAGTTGACCTTGACGGTGTTGCCGAAGTGCTCCCGCCGGAGCCGACCGGCCGCGGCGACCAGCGACATCAGGTCGGCGTCGTCGGCCTGCAGCACCGCCAGCGCGTCGGTCGGTGTCGCCTCCCCGCCGTCGAGGATCCGCTGGGCGAGCTGGGCGAAGTCGGTGCTCAAGGATGGGCTCCCCGGGTGAGGTGAACTGAACGGCGTTCAGGTTAGCATCGGCGGATGCGCTACCGCCGCGAGGACGTCGTGGACCGAGCCCTGCGCGTGCTCGACGACCACGGCCTCGCCGACCTGACGATGCGCCGGCTCGGCACCGAGCTCGGCGTCCGGCCCAGCGCGCTCTACCACCACTTCGCCAACAAGCAGTCGCTGCTCGCCGCCGTCGCCGACGAGATCCTGGTGCGGGGCGCGCGGCCGCTGCCCGACGGCGGCTGGGAGGAACAGGCGCGCGCGTCCTGCGCGACGCTCCGCGACGCCTGCCTGGCCTGGCGCGACGGTGCCGAGGTCGTCGCGACCGCCCGGGCGTTCGGGCTCGGCGGCGGGGCGCCGTACGACGAGCTGGTCGCCGTGCTGCGCGGGGGAGGCGTCGGCGAGGAGCTGGCCGCGACCGCCGCCCGCACCCTGCTCCTCTACGTGCTCGGCCACGCGATGGACGAGCAGCTGCAGCGCCAGGCCGGCAGCGCCGGCGCCCTGGAGCTCGGACCCGCTGCCACGACCACACCTCCGAGGTCACGACCGGCATCGACCTCGTCCTCACCGGTCTCGTTGCCCGGATCAGGGGATAGTCCCCGAACTTCCGGTCGTCGATCGGCCGTCGGAACGACCAGAGATTCGGGGACTGTCCACCCCGACAGGTCCGTCAGACCGAGACGTCGACGTCCGCGCCGTGCAGCTCGGCGAGCAGCACCGCGCCGGACAGGTCGAGCTTGGTGCGGTCCAGCCGGGCCGCGGAGAGGTCGACCCGGTCGAGCGAGGCGCCGCGCAGGTCGGCAGCGTCGAGGGTGGCCGCACGCAGGTTGGCGCCGTCGAGCCGGCAGTCGCGCAGCACCGACCCGGAGAGGTTCGCCATCGACAGGTCGGCCTCGCGCAGGTCGAGCCCGCTGAGGTCGAGCTTGCTCAGCACCGCGCCGCGCATCGTGACGCCGCCCCACTGGCCGCCGACGACCTTGAGCGGCCGCAGCGTGCACTCCGAGAACGACGAGCCGCTGAGCTTGCAGCCCTCGAGGGTCGCGTCGAAGAAGCTGGTGCGCAGGAACTCGCACGCGACGAACGCCGAGGAGACGTGCGTCGACGCGTTGAGCCGGCAGCCGGAGAACGTGCAGGACTCGAAGACCGCGCCGCGGGTCGTGGCCTCGGAGAAGTCGACGTCGGTGAAGGTGCAGTCGGTGAAACGGGCGGCGCCGAGCTCCTCGGCGTACCAGTCCTCGTCGCGGAAGTGCCGGTCCAGGGTCGCGTCGCTCACTGCTTCGGCTTCAGTCGCAGGAGCTTCCGCGGCTTGACCGCCGAGGACAGCTCGCCGTCGAGCGCCCGCTTCTCGAAGTGCAGGTGGCAGCCGTCCGGTGCCGCGTCGTCGGAGGCCAGCGCGAGCTTCTGCCCCTTGCGGATCCGGTCGCCCGGCTCGACGAACACCTTGCGGGTGTGGCCGATCACGACGTCCCACTCCTCGTCGTAGTTGCGCAGCCGCAACGGGTTCTCGCCGTACGCCGGCCCGAGCGCGTCGTTGGAGGCGACCCAGCCGCGCTTGCGTGCATAGAGGGGTGTCCCGCACTTCATGGCGATGTCGATGCCGTGGTGGAAGCCGTGGTCCTTCTGGCAGCGCGGATCGGGGTGCGTAGTACGGCGCTCGGGTGCAGCCGAACGGGATCATGATCCGGTGGGCGCCCTTGTACCAAGGAGACGTGTAGCGGGTCTTGTCCTTGGTGTAGAAGACCCAGTCCGGATCGCCGGCCGCGGCCGCAGGGCCGAGGGTGAGCGCGAGTGTGAGCAGCAGGGCACCGAGCAGCCTCATGCCGCCACCGTAACCCCCAGCAGCCGCGCGCACTCCTCGGCCAGCCGGGCCCGCAGCGGCGCTCCGCGCTCGGCGAACCCGCGCTGCGCAGCGGCGTACTCCTGCTTGCCCGCGGGCGTCTCGATCCGCACCGGCACCACGCCGAACGCCGACAGGTCGTACGGCGCCGCTCGCATGTCCAGCTCGCGGATGTCCCACGCCAGCTCGAAGCAGTCGGCCACCAGGTCCGAGCAGATCATCGGCGTCAGCCGGAAGGCGTGCTTGTAGAGGTCCATGCCCGCGTGCAGGCAGCCGGGCTGCTCGAACGCCGGCCGGTCGTCGCGACCCGGCTGCAGCGTGTTGCGCGGCCGGGCGTCGTCGGTGAAGAAGCGGAACGCGTCGAAGTGCGAGCAGGCGATCCGGTGGGACTCCACGACCGCGTCCGTGCCGGCCCCGCCGAGCCGCAGCGGCTGCGGGTGCCGCGTCCCGGCGTCCGACTCTGTGGACCGGTAGACCATCGCCCACTCGTGCAGCCCGAAGCAGCCGGTGTGGGCGGGCCGGGAGGCGGTCGCGACCAGCAGCCGCCTGGTCGCCTCCAGCAGCGGTTGCTGCGAGGTGACGTACTCCTCGGTGACCGCCCCGTCGCGGTACCCCTTGAGCCCGTCGTACGCCGCCGCGTCGACCAGCCGCACGCCGAACCCGGGGTGCCAGCGCAGCAGCTGCGCCGGTCGCTGGGAGTAGTAGTCGAACAGGAAGTCGTGGACCGGGTGCGGCTCGCCGGCCTGCCGCCGCGCCAGGTGCGGCTCGACGTACGGCGCCAGCCGGGCCGCGTGAGCGGCCGCGCGCTCGCGCCACTCGGCCGGGGGCAGGGTCTCGACGCGCACGAGTCGAGGGTACGAGGATGGTCGGGTGAGTGACGTGGACCCTGTCTCCGCGGAACCGCTCTCGCGCGCGCACCATCACGCCCTGGCGTGGTTGGAGAGCCTCGGAGGACGCCCGGTTCCACCGCAGATGCAGGTGGCCGACATCATCGAGCGGCTCGGTCGGGAGCTGCCCGACGGGCCGACCGACGCGGCCGAGGTGGTCGACCTGCTGGCCGAGGCGTGCGAGCCCGGACTGACGGCCATGCCGTCGGGCCGGTTCTTCGGGTTCGTGATCGGTGGCACCCACCCCGCCGCGCTCGGCGCCGACTGGCTCACCAGTGCCTGGGACCAGAACGCCGGACTGCGCACCGTCACCCCCGCCCACACCGCCGTCGACGACATCGTGGAGGAGTGGGTGACCGATCTCCTCGGGCTGCCCGCCGGAAGTGCGGTCGGGTGCGTCACCGGGGGCACGATGGCGAACTTCACCTGCCTGGCCGCGGCGCGCGACGCCGTGCTCGCCCGGGCCGGTTGGGACGTGGCGTCCCGGGGGCTCGTCGGGTCGCCGGGCGTCCGGGTGCTGGTGGGGGAGGAGCGGCACGACTCGGTCGACCTGGTGCTGCGCTACCTCGGGCTGGGCGAGCCCGAGGTGGTCGAGGCGGACGACCAGGGTCGGCTCGTCGTCTCCGCGCTCGAGACCGCGCTCACCTCCGGTGACGACCGCCCCACCGTGGTGGCGCTCCAGGCCGGCAACGTGCACTCGGGGGCGTTCGACCCGTTCGCGGACGCGATCTCGCTGGCGCACGACCACGGGGCGTGGGTGCACGTCGACGGCGCCTTCGGCCTGTTCGCCGGCGCCTCGCCCCGCCACCGGCACCTGGTCGCCGGGTACGACGCCGCCGACTCCTGGGCGACCGACGCCCACAAGACGCTCAACGTCCCCTACGACTGCGGCCTCGCCGTGGTCCGCGACCCGGCGGCGCTGCGGGCCGCGATGTCGATGGCCGGCCCCTACCTCATCCGCGACGCGGCAGGCGACCCGTTCGAGAAGGTGCCCGAGCTGAGCCGCCGGGGTCGGGCGCTCCCGGTCTGGGCCGTGCTGCGCTCCCTGGGCCGTCACGGGGTGGCGGACCTGGTCGACCGGTTGGTCCGGCACGCCGGCCACTTCGCGGAGGGGATCGCCGCGATCGACGGGGCAGAGGTGCTCAACGACGTCGTGTTCACCCAGGTGTGTGCGGCCTTCGGGGACGATGCCCGGACGATCGACGTCGTGCAGCGGATGCTGGCCGAGGGCGTGGCGTGGACCAGCGGCTCGGTGTGGCAGGGCCGCGCGGTGCTGCGGATCTCGGTCAGCAACTGGTCGACGACGACCGACGACGTCGAGCGGACGCTCGCCTCGCTCCGGGCGGCGGTGGCCGCATCGGCCGGGTGACCCCTGGCTCGCTAGGGTCGGGATCGTGCGCATCGCAAGGTTCACCACCGGTGAAGACCCCCAGTACGGCGTGATCAGCGGCGACCTCGACCAGTTCGGCCAGCCCGACGAGGACGCCGTCATCGTCGCGCTCGCCGGTGACCCCCTCTACGTCGGCGTGAAGGCGACCCAGGAGGAGCACCGGCTCGCCGACGTACGACTCCTGGCCCCGGTGCTGCCGCGCAGCAAGGTCGTCGGCATCGGCCGCAACTACGCCGCCCACGCCGCCGAGCTCGGCCATGACCTGCCCGAGGAGCCGCTGATGTTCCTCAAGCCGAACACCAGCGTCATCGGGCCGGGGGAGGCGATCGTCTACCCGAAGCAGACCGAGGAGCTCCACTACGAGGGCGAGCTCGCGGTCGTGATCGGCCGGATCTGCCGCGACGTACCGGCCGCCCAGGCGACCGACGTCATCCACGGCTACACGATCGCCAACGACGTGACGGCCCGCGACCTGCAGCGCTCCGACGTCCAGTTCACCCGCGCCAAGGGGTTCGACACGTTCTGCCCCCTCGGGCCGTGGATCGAGACCGACCTCGACCCTCAGCACTTCGCGGACGGCGTCTCGGTGCAGACCCACCTCAACGGCGAGGTCGTCCAGGACGGCAGCACCCGCGACATGATCTTCGACATCCCGTCCCTGGTCGCCCACGTCAGCAGCGTGATGACGCTGCTGCCGGGCGACGTGATCCTCACCGGCACCCCCGAGGGTGTCGGTCCGATGGAGGTGGGCGACGAGGTCGAGGTCTCGATCGCCGGCCTCGGCAGCCTCACGAACAAGGTGGACAAGCGATGACGACCACTCCTGTGCGCGTCCGGTTCTGCCCGTCGCCGACCGGCTCCCCGCACGTGGGCTTCGCGCGCTCGGCGCTCTACAACTGGGCCTTCGCCCGCCACCACGGCGGCACCTTCGTGTTCCGGGTCGAGGACACCGACAAGGAGCGCAGCACCGAGGAGTCCTACGCCGGCATGCTCGGCGCGATGCGCTGGCTCGGCCTCGACTGGGACGAGGGCCCCGAGGTCGGCGGCCCGCACGGCCCCTACAAGCAGTCCGAGCGCACCGAGATCTACCGGGACGTGCTCGGGAAGCTCGCGGCCTCGTCCGCGACGTACGACTGCTTCTGCACCACCGACGAGGTCACCGCGCGCCGCAAGGAGTCCGGCTCGAAGGTGCAGGGGTACGACGGGTTCTGCCGCGACCTGTCCGACGAGCAGCGGGCAGCCTTCGAGGCCGAGGGGCGGTCGTCCGTCGTCCGCTTCCGGATGCCCGACGGCAGCATCACCTGGACCGACCTGGTGCGCGGAGACGTCACCTTCGAGACCGAGTTCGTCCCCGACTTCGCGCTGTGCCGCGCCAACGGGGACCCGCTCTACACCCTGGTCAACCCCGTCGACGACGCACTGATGGGCATCACCCACGTGCTGCGGGGCGAGGACCTGCTCTCCTCCACGCCGCGGCAGATCCCGCTGCACCGGGCGCTGGTCGACCTGGGGCTGTCGTCGGCGGTCCCCGAGTTCGGCCACCTGCCGCTCGTGATGGGCGAGGGCAACAAGAAGCTCTCGAAGCGCGACCCCCAGGCCCACCTGTTCATGTACCGCGACGCCGGGTTCCTGCCCGAAGGGGTCCTCAACTACCTGGCGCTGCTGGGCTGGGCGATCGCGGCGGACCGCGACGTCTTCACCCTCGACGAGATGGTCGAGAAGTTCGAGATCGGTGACGTCAACCCCAACCCGGCCCGCTTCGACCTCAAGAAGGCCGAGGCGATCAACGCCGACCACATGCGGATGCTGAGCCTCGACGACCTCACCCACCGGGTGCTGCCGCACCTCAAGGAAGCCGGCGTGGTGGGTGACCCGGTCACCGACTCCGACGCGAAGCTGCTCGAGCTCGCGATGCCGCTGGTCGCCGAGCGGATGAACAAGCTGACCGAGGCCGTCGACATGCTGGCCTTCCTGTTCGCCGACGAGGCCGACTTCGAGCGGCACGACGAGCTCGACGACGCCGGCCGCGACGTGGTCCGCGCCGCCCACGACGCGCTCGCCGCGCTGCCGCACTGGTCGACCGCCGAGATCGAGGAGGCGCTGCGTACGTCGCTCGTCGACGGACTCGGTCTCAAGCCGCGGCTCGCGTTCGGGCCGGTCCGGATCGCCGCGACCGGGCGCAAGGTCTCGCCCCCGCTGTTCGAGTCGCTGGAGCTGCTGGGCCGCGAGCGCAGCCTGGCCCGGCTCAGCGGCGCGCTGACATGATCACCCCATCCAAATGCTCACTTCGTTCCGCTTTGAACGGGGACCCCGAAATGACCGCCGTACCCGAGGCCCCGGCGCCGCCGCGCGAGGGCCTGCCCTACCACCTGGTGCTGCGCGGCGGCTGGCCCGGCAAGTGGCGCTCGTTCGTCGGGCTGATCGCGCTGGCCGTCGGCATGGTGCTCGTGCTGCCGCTGCTGGTCATCGCGCCGTTCGCGGCCTACTACGCCGCGACCGGTCAGGAGATCGGTTCCTCGCTGACCCGGCTGGTCGACCTCACGCAGCCGACGCCGGCGGGGCTGGCCTACCTCAACCTCGCCCTGGCCGGTCTCATCCCGCTGACGTGGCTGCTGGTGCGGTTCCTCCACGGGCTGCGGCCACGCTGGGTGTCCTCGGTCTTCCCCCGGCTGCGCTGGGGCTACCTGTTCATCTGCGTCGGACTGTCCTTCGTCGCGCTGATCGCCACGGTCGCCGTGTCCGCGCTGCTGCCGCAGCAGGCCGCGACCTCGGTGGGCGGCGGGCTCAACGAGTTCACCCCGACGTTGCGCAGCTTCCTGCTCGTCGTCCTGTTCCTCACCCCGCTGCAGGCCGCCGCGGAGGAGTACGCGTTCCGCGGCTACCTCCTCCAGGCGTTCGGCGGCCTGTTCCGCAGCCCCTACCTCGCGGTCGGCGCCTCCTCGCTGCTGTTCGCGCTGGCGCACGGTGCCCAGGACCCGCCGATCTTCTTCGACCGGTTCGCCTTCGGCCTGGTCGCCGGCACCCTGGTGATCATCACCGGCGGCCTCGAGGCCGGGATCGCCATGCACGTGCTGAACAACTGGCTCGCCTTCGGCGTCGCACTCGCCTACGGCGACATGGGCTCGGCGCTCAACCCGAGCGGCGGCACCTGGTGGAGCATCCCGGTGACCCTCACCCAGTCGCTCACCTACCTCGCGCTGGCGTGGTGGGTGGCGCGGCAGCTGGGGCTCACCACCCGCACCGACCCAGCCGTTTTGGCCGCCCCCGAGCGGCGCGTGTAAGGTTTCGCCCGGCCCTCTGGGGCCACGGTCCGGGCCGCAGAAGGCCCGTCACCATTGGGATATGGTGTAATTGGCAGCACGACTGGTTCTGGTCCAGTTAGTCTAGGTTCGAGTCCTAGTATCCCAGCGAGATCCCGGATCTCCCGCCCTGCGGGAGCCCGGGATTTGGTCTGAATCCACCGCTTCGCTAGGGTTTCGACCGCTTGCACAGCAGTCCCGGCCCCCGTCGTCTAGCGGCCCAGGACGCCGCCCTCTCAAGGCGGTAGCGCCGGTTCGAATCCGGTCGGGGGTACACGAATCAGGCCCGGTCCTCAGGATCGGGCTTTTCATTGGCTAACTGGCTTGACGCTCCCACCCGTTACGGGGCGGGAGCGCACCCGAGCCAGCACCCACTCCACGATGGCCGTGTCCGATTCCCGCCAGAGCGTGGTGGCGGCGTACGGCAGGATGGGGGCATGTCCCCGACGCTGCGCCTCGACCCGGAGTCCTGCTACCGGGCCGTGAAGAGCCGCGACCGCCGCTTCGACGGGGTGTTCTTCACCGCCGTCCGCACCACCGGCATCTACTGCCGGCCGTCGTGCCCGGCGCGCACGCCGGCCTACCGCAACGTCACCTTCCACCCGAGTGCCGCCGCGGCGCAGGGGGCGGGCTACCGCGCCTGCAAGCGCTGCCTGCCCGACGCGACCCCGGGCAGCCCCGACTGGGACGTCGCCGCCGACCTGGCGGGCCGGGCGATGCGGCTGATCGCCGACGGTGTCGTCGACCGCGACGGCGTCGACGGGCTGGCGGCCCGGCTCGGCTACACCCCTCGCCACCTCTCCCGGATCCTCACCGGCGAGCTCGGCGCGGGGCCCCTGGCGCTGGCGCGCGCCCGCCGCGCGCAGACCGCGCGGATCCTGATCGAGACCACCGACCTCGGCTTCGCCGACGTCGCCTTCGCGGCCGGGTTCGCGAGCGTGCGGCAGTTCAACGACACCGTCCGGGAGGTGTACGCCGCCAGCCCGACCCAGCTGCGGGGGAGCCGTGGTGGCCGGGCCGCCACCGGAGAGGTCCGGATGCGGCTGGCCGTCCGTACCCCGTTCGCAGGCCGGGCCCTCCACGCGTTCCTGGCCGGGCACCTGGTGCCGGGCGTCGAGGATGCCGGCCCCGGCTGGTACGCCCGCACCCTCTCGTTGCCCCACGGCCCGGGCACGGTCCGCCTCGAGCTGACCGACCACCTCGACCGCAACGGCACCGCCCTGGTGCCGGCCAGGTTCCGGCTGGCCGACCTCCGCGACACCGGTGCCGCCGTCGAGCGCACCCGCCGGATGCTCGACGCCGACTGCGACCCGGTCGCCGTCGACGACGCGTTCGCGGGCGATCCCGTGATCGGCCGCCTGGTCCGTGGCCGGCCCGGTCTCCGGGTCCCCGGCCACCCGGACGGCGACGAGCTCGCGATCCGCACCGTGATCGGCCAGCAGGTCAGCGTGGCCGGTGCCCGCACCGTCACCGGCCGGATCGTCCGGGCCCACGGCACGCCGTTGCCCGAGCCCGAGGGCGCGCTCACCCACGTGTTCCCCGACGCGTCGACCCTGGCCGCCGTCGATCCCAGCACGCTGCCGATGCCGCGCGCCCGCGGCCGGGCGCTGGTGGGGCTGGCCGCCGCGCTGGCCGGGCAGCAGATCGACCTCGGCCACGGCGGCGACCGCGACGACGTACGCCGACTGCTGCTCGCACTGCCCGGCATCGGGCCGTGGACCGCCGACTACGTCGCCCTGCGCGCCCTCGGCCACCCCGACGTGTTCCTGCCGACCGACATCGGCGTCCGCGACGCGCTGCGCGGCCTCGGCCACGACCCCACCCGCGCGGCCGAGCTGGCCGACGACTGGCGCCCCTGGCGCTCCTACGCCCTGCTGCACCTGTGGCACACCCTCGACGTCCTGAAGGAGAACTGACATGTGGACCGTCCTCGACAGTCCGGTCGGCGAGCTGCGGCTCGTGGAGAACGGCGGCGCGATCACCGCCATCGAGTTCTCGCCGTTCCGACCGTCCACCGGCCGCCCGATCGGTGAGCGCCGCGACGACTCACCCGCTGCTGGCCGCGGCCGCCGAGCAGCTGACCGCCTACTTCGCGCGCGAGCTCAAGGAGTTCGAGCTGCCGCTCGCGCCGCAGGGCAGCGTCTTCCAGCAGCAGGTGTGGGAGCAGCTGCTGCTCGTGGGCTACGGCGAGACCGCGTCGTACGGCCAGATCGCCCACCGGCTCGGCCGCACCAACGCCGCCGCCCGCGCGGTCGGCCTGGCCAACGGCAGCAACCCGATCCCGATCGTGATCCCGTGCCACCGGGTCGTCGGCGCCAACGGCACGCTGACCGGCTACGCCGGTGGGCTCGAGCGCAAGCAGATCCTGCTCCAGCTCGAGCAGGAGGCACTGTTCTGAGCACCCCGCTGTGGTACGCCGCCTACGGCTCGAACCTCGACCCCGACCGGTTCGCCTGCTACCTCCTGGGTGGTCGCCCGCCCGGCGCGACCCGCACCTACCCGGGGTCGCGGGCCGGCGAGCCGGCGCTCGACGTCCGACCGTTCAGCATGCCCGGCCGGCTGCTCTTCGCCTGGCAGAGCCCGACCTGGGGCGGCGCGATCGCCTTCCACGACCCGGGCGGCGACGGCGAGGTGCTCAGCACCGCCTACCTGCTGCCGCGCGCGACCTTCTCCGACGTCGTCGAGCAGGAGATGCGGCGGGAGCCGGTCGTCGACCACGACCTGGCCGAGGTCGTGGACGAGGGTCGGCAGGTGCTCGGTCCGGGTCGCTACGAGACGCTCCACCTGACCGGCGAGCTCGACGGTCGTCCGGTCCTCACGTTCAGCGCCACCGACCCGACGGCGCTCGAGCCGGGGGAGCCGGCGCCGGCCTATCTCGCCACGATGGCGCGCGGGCTGCGCCACAGCCACGGCCTCACCGAGGCCGAGGCCACGGACTACCTGGCGCAGTGGCTGTAGGTCCCGCTCACTCCGCCGCAGCAGCGCGCCGCAGCGACTCCGACAGCCGCTCGGCGGCGGCCAGGACGGCCGGCGCGTGCATCCGGCCCGGCTGACGCGAGAGCCGTTCCAGCGGGCCGGAGACGGAGACGGCGGCGATGATCTTGCCGCCGGGGGAGCGGACCGGCGCGGACACCGAGGCGACCCCCTGCTCGCGCTCGCCCACGGACTGGGCCCAGCCACGACGGCGGATCCCGGACAGGGCGGCGGCGGAGAAGGCGGCGTTCTGGAGGCCGCGCTGCATCCGGTCCGGGTCCTCCCAGGCGAGCAGCACCTGGGCGGCGGATCCGGCGTTCATGGTGAGCTGGGTGCCGACCGGGATGGTGTCGCGCAGGCCGGACGGACGCTCGGCCGCGGCGACGCAGATCCGGTGCTCACCCTGTCGGCGCCACAGCTGGGCGGACTCGCCGGTGATGTCGCGCAACCGCGCCAGCACCGGTCCCGCCGTGGCGAGCAGCCGGTCCTCGCCGGCCGCGGCCGACAGCTCGGCGAGCCGTGGGCCGAGCACGAAGCGACCCTGCAGGTCGCGGGCGACCAGCCGGTGGTGCTCCAGCGCGACGGCCAGCCGGTGGGCGGTCGGTCGGGCCAGTCCGGTGCTCGCCACGAGACCGGCCAGCGTGGCCGGACCTGATTCGAGGGCGGTCAGCACGAGGGCGGCCTTGTCGAGGACGCCCACTCCGCTCGTCGTGTCCATATGCCAATACTGCCGTCTCGAATTGTGGATGGCAAGGCGTAGGCTGTGTGATCAGCCGACGACGGAGCGGAGGAGGAGTGTCATGGGCAGGACCCTGGCGGAGAAGGTGTGGGACGAGCACGTCGTCCGGTCGCGCGAGGGGGAGCCCGACCTCCTCTACATCGACCTCCACCTCATCCACGAGGTCACCAGTCCGCAGGCCTTCGACGGGCTCCGGCTCGCCGGTCGCGGCGTACGCCGCCCCGACCTCACCCTCGCGACCGAGGACCACAACGTCCCGACCGTCGACTGGGACAAGCCGATCGCCGACCCGGTGAGCCGCACCCAGGTCGAGACGCTGCGCCGCAACTGCGAGGAGTTCGGCGTCCGCCTCCACCCGCTCGGCGACATCGAGCAGGGCATCGTCCACGTCGTCGGCCCGCAGCTGGGCCTGACCCAGCCGGGCATGACCATCGTCTGCGGCGACAGCCACACCAGCACCCACGGCGCGTTCGGCGCCCTCGCCTTCGGCATCGGCACCTCCGAGGTCGAGCACGTGCTGGCCACCCAGACGCTGATGCAGGCGAAGCCGAAGACCATGGCCGTGACCGTCAACGGCACCCTGCCCGACGGCGTCACCGCCAAGGACCTGGTGCTCACCCTGATCGCCCACACCGGCACCGGCGGCGGCCAGGGGTACGTCGTCGAGTACCGCGGCCAGGCCATCGAGGAGCTCTCGATGGAGGGCCGGATGACGGTCTGCAACATGTCGATCGAGTGGGGCGCCAAGGCCGGCCTGGTCGCCCCCGACCAGACGACGTTCGACTACATCGAGGGCCGCGCCGAGGCGCCGAAGGGTGCCGACTGGGACGCCGCCGTCGAGCACTGGACCAGCCTGCGCACCGACGACGACGCGCGCTTCGACCGGGAGATCGTGCTCGACGCCTCCGAGATGGCGCCGTTCGTCACCTGGGGCACCAACCCCGGGCAGGGCGTGCCGCTCAGCGCGTCCGTCCCGTCGCCGAGCGACTTCGACGAGCCCTCCGACGCGCTCTCGGCCGAGAAGGCGCTGACCTACATGGGTCTCGAGGCCGGCACGCCGATGCGCGACATCAAGGTCGACACCGTCTTCGTCGGCTCCTGCACCAACGGCCGGATCGAGGACCTGCGCCTCGCCGCGGAGATCGTCAAGGGTCGCCACGTCGCGCCGGACACCCGGCTGCTCGTCGTACCCGGCTCGGTGCGGGTGCGGCTCCAGGCCGAGGACGAGGGCCTCGACGTCGTCTTCAAGGAGGCCGGCGGCGAGTGGCGTGGTGCCGGGTGCTCGATGTGCCTGGGCATGAACCCCGACCAGCTGGCGCCGGAGGAGCGGAGCGCGTCGACGTCCAACCGGAACTTCGAGGGCCGGCAGGGCAAGGGCGGTCGCACGCACCTGGTGTCCGTCCCTGTAGCGGCCGCTACGGCGATCCGCGGCACGCTCTCCTCGCCCGCAGACCTCGCAGCCAGCCGCGAAGGAGGGCTGACTCGTGGAGCAGTTCACCAGCCACACCGGCGTCGGCGTGCCGCTGCGCCGCAGCAACGTCGACACCGACCAGATCATCCCGGCGTCCTACCTGAAGCGCGTGACCCGTACCGGGTTCGAGGACGGGTTGTTCGCGGCCTGGCGCAACGACCCGGCGTTCGTGCTCAACAACCACGCGTACGCCGGCGGCTCGGTGCTGGTCGCCGGCCCGGACTTCGGCACCGGCTCGTCGCGCGAGCACGCCGTGTGGGCGTTGCAGAACTACGGCTTCAAGGTCGTGCTGTCGCCCCGCTTCGCCGACATCTTCCGCGGCAACTCCGGCAAGGCCGGACTGCTCGCGGCCCAGGTGGACGACAAGGTCGTGCAGCGGTTGTGGGACCTCCTCGAGCGGGAGCCCGGCACCGAGATCACCGTCGACCTCGAGTCGCGCACGGTCCGCGCCGGCGACGGTGAGGACCGCATCGAGGACAGCTTCGACATCGACGACTACACGCGGTGGCGGCTGCTCGAAGGACTCGACGACATCGGCATCACGTTGTCGCACGAGGACGACATCGACGCGTACGAGAAGACGCGGCCGAGCTGGAAGCCGGCCACTGCCTGACCGTGATGAACGACGAAACCCCTTCCTGGTAAGGGGTTTCGCTCCATTTCGGCACCTCTCCGGGACGCTTCGGTGACCGATCGGCGTGCCGAGAAACCCTTCAGTAGACACGGCGTGGTGATTGTGGGGCGCGCCACATATGCCTAGGTTTCCTAGGAGTAGTCGAGCAGAGGCTCGATCCCGATCGTTCATTGAAGGGGAAGACAGTGAACAAGTCACAGCTCATCGACACGCTGTCAGCGCGGTTCGAGGGGAACCGGAAGCAGGCCGCACACGCGCTCGAGTCGGTGCTCGACACGATCACCCGTGAGGTCGCGAAGGGCGAGAAGGTCGCGATCACCGGTTTCGGCTCGTTCGAGAAGCGGGTCCGCGAGGCCCGTTGGGTCCGCAACCCCCAGACCGGCGCGCGGATGAAGGCCAAGAAGACCTCGGTCCCGAAGTTCACCGCCGGCCAGGACCTGAAGAACGTCGTCTCCGGCGCCAAGAAGCTGCCGAAGGTCGCCGTCGCTGCCGGAGGCTCGGCCGCGAAGAAGGCGGCGGCTCCGGCGAAGAAGGCCGCTGCCGCCGCGCGTTCGACCGCCAAGAAGTCCACGGCCAAGAAGTCGGCACCGGCGAAGAAGGCGGCACCCGCCAAGAAGACGGCAGCCAAGAAGACCACGGCCACGAAGTCCGCGGCCAAGAAGTCGGCACCCGCCAAGAAGCCGCGGCCAAGAAGTCGGCCCCGGCCAAGAAGGCCGCGACCAAGAAGTCGGCACCCGCGAAGAAGACCGCGGCCAAGAAGCGGCCACGGCCAAGAAGACTGCGGCCAAGAAGGCACCGGCCAAGAAGGCGCCGGCCAAGAAGTCAGCGGCGAAGAAGACCGCCAAGAAGTCCTGATCGATCCACGTGACAGGGGTCGCCCGAGAGGGCGGCCCCTGTCGCTGTGCTCAGGGGAGCAGCGCCACGGCGTCGCGGGTGAAGGCGCCCGCACCGAGCCGCAGTGCCTCGGTCAGCGTCGACTCGTCGTCGACGTCGCGACGCAGCGACGGCAGGTCGCCCACGACTTCGCGCGCACCCGCGGCGGTGTGGGCGGCGCGTGAGCCGGCGCCGAACCGTGGCTCGAACACGTCGTACGGCGCGGCGTACATCGTCGTGCCCGTTCCTTCCGCGTCCGCCACGCACCAGGCGCCGCCGGTGGCGACCTGCGCCAGCGCCTCCGCCAGGTCCGCGGACCGCAGGCACGGCAGGTCGGCGCACAGCGCCACCGGGATCGCGTCCGGGAGCCGGGACCCGACCGCGGCGGCCGCCCCGACCAGCGATGCGTTGAGACCGTCACCGTCCGGCAGGGTGGCGATCCCGAGCCCCGAGCAGCGGTCGCCGAAGCCGGGGTCGGAGGTCACCACCACGACCTCGGCGACCGCCGGGGTCGCGCGCGCCGCGTGGAGCGCGTCCAGCGCGAAGGCCGTCGCCAGCCCCGGCCGCAGGTGCTCGGGGACGCGCAGCCGCGACTTGCCGAGGGCGGGTGCCTTGACGGGAACCAGGAGGACGAACTGCGGGCGTTTCATCGACGCCGATCCTGCCACCTGAGGGAGTAGCCTTCTGCGGACCCACCGACCGACAAAGGATGGCCGTGACTGTTCGCAAGCTGCAGCAGAAGCGCGGCTGGACGTTCAACATCGCGGTGCCGATCGTGAAGCCGACGATGCTGACGATCGCCAGCCGGACCTGGATCGACGGCGAGAAGATCCCCGCCACCGGCGGGTGCATCGTCGCGGTCAACCACATCTCCCACATCGATCCGTTGCTGTCCGCACACTTCGTCTACGACCACGGCCGGTTGCCGCGCTACCTCGCGAAGTCCGGACTGTTCAAGAACAAGGTGCTGGCCGGGTTCCTCCGCTCGGCCGGTCAGATCCCGGTCGAACGGTTGAGCCGCAACGCCGTGGGGGCCTTCGACGCGGCGGTGCAGGCGGTGCGTGACGGCGAGTGCGTCGTGGTCTACCCGGAGGGCACGCTCACCCGCGACCCCGACCACTGGCCGATGCAGGGCAAGTCCGGCGCGGCCCGGATCGCCCTCGAGACCGGCTGCCCGGTGATCCCGGTCGGCCAGTGGGGAGCGCAGGGCCTGCTCCCGCCGTACTCCGCGAAGCTGCGGCTGCTGCCCCGGCAGCGGATCCAGATGAAGGCGGGGGACCCGGTGGACCTCGCCGACCTGCTGACCCGACCGCGGAGCGCCGCCACCATCAACGAGGCGACTGCGCGGATCATGGCCGCGATCGTGGCGCTGGTGGCCGAGCTGCGCGGGGAGCCGGCACCCGCCGAGCTGTTCGACCCGCGCACGGCAGGGGTCCGCCAGATCGGCAATCCGCGCAAGCAGGGGGAGTCGTCGTGAGCAGGGTCGCGGTCTTCGGTGCCGGTTCGTGGGGTACGGCGTTCTCGATCGTCCTGGCCGACGCCGGCAACGACGTCACGATCTGGGGTCGTCGCGAGGAGGTGTGCGCCGCGATCTCCGAGCGCCACGAGAACCCCGACTACCTGCCGGACATCCGGCTGCCCGAGACCGTCACCGCGACCCACGACCCGGCCGAGGCGGTCGACGGGGCCGACGCCGTCATCTTCGCCGTACCGTCCCAGTCCTTCCGCGAGAACCTGGCCGAGTGGGCGCCGGTGCTCCCGGAGGTGCCGCTGGTCTCGCTGATGAAGGGTGTGGAGCTCGGCAGCCTCAAGCGGATGAGCGAGGTGATCGCCGAGGTCACCGGTGCCAGCGAGTCTCGGATCGCGGTGGTCAGCGGACCGAACCTGTCGCGCGAGATCGCCAACCGGGAGCCGGCTGCGTCCGTGGTCGCCTGCGCCGACGAGGACGTCGCCCGGCAGCTCCAGGACATGTGCCACTCCACGGCGTTCCGCCCCTACACCTCGGTCGACGTGCTCGGCTGCGAGCTCGGTGGCGCCTACAAGAACGTCGTCGGTCTGGCGGTCGGGATGGCAGTGGGTCTCGGGTTCGGCGACAACACCACGGCCTCGGTCATCACCCGTGGCCTGGCCGAGACCGCCCGGCTCGCCATGGCGCTCGGAGCCAACCCCCTGACCCTGATGGGCCTCGCCGGCCTCGGTGACCTCGTCGCCACCTGCTCCTCGCCGCTGTCCCGCAACCGCACCTTCGGCGAGAAGCTCGGCCAGGGCATGACCACCGAGGAGATCTATGCCTCGACCCGGCAGGTCGCGGAGGGTGCCAAGTCGTGCTCGTCGCTGCTCGCCCTCGCCCAGAAGACCGGCGTCGACGCGCCGATCGCCGAGCACGTCGACTCCGTCGTGGCCGGGCGCAGCACCGCCTCGGACATGATGCAGGCGTTCATCGCCCGCGACACGAAGGCCGAGACCGACTGAATTGGCGCGCCCCTCAGACGACCAGGTCGTCGAGCGCGGTGACCAGGTCGTGCCAGAGGTCCTCGACGTCCTCGATGCCGACGCTCATCCGGACCAGGGCCTCGGGGATGGTGGCGGCCTCGGTCTTCCAGCGGCGGCGCCGCTCGAAGGTCGACTCGACCCCGCCGAGCGAGGTGGCGTGGACCCAGAGCTTCGTCTTGTGGGTGAGCAGGTCGGCCGCCATCGCGCCCTGCGCCAGCACGATCGCGACGATGCCCCCGAACCCGGGGTAGCGGACCTCGGCGACGGCCGGGTGGTCGGCGAGCCGTCGGACCAGCTCCTGCGCGTTGGCCTGGGCCCGCTCGACCCGCAGGTGGAGGGTGCGCAGCCCACGTAGCGCCAGCCAGGCCTCGAGCGTGCCGGGGATGGCGCCGATCAGGTCGCGGCGGTTCTTGAGGACGCCGAACAGCTCCTCGTCCCGGGTGACGACGGCGCCGAGCAGCACGTCGCTGTGGCCGGAGAGGTACTTCGTCGCCGAGTGGACGACCAGGTCGGCGCCGAGGTCGAGCGGCCGCTGGAGCAGCGGGGTGGCGAAGGTGTTGTCGACGACGACGTAGGCGCCGGCGTCGTGGGCGGCCACGGTGATGGTCTCGATGTCGGCGATCTCGAGCGCCGGGTTGGTGGGCGACTCCAGCCACACCAGCGCGGCGTCCTCGCACGCCGCGACCACGGCCGCGGTGTCGGTGACGTCCACCAGCGCCGCGGTCAGCCGGCCGCGGGCCTCCAGGTCCGCCAGCTGCATGACGCTGCCGTTGTAGGCGTGGCGCGGCGCGACCACCTTGGCGCCCTGACCCACCAGGTCGAGGACGGTGGACACCGCCGCCAGCCCGGACGAGAAGGACAGGCACCGACCGCCCTCCAGCCCGCCGAGCACCTCCTCGAACGCCTGCCAGGTCGGGTTGCCGTAGCGGCCGTACTCCCGGTCACCCCCGGCGACGTACGTCGACGCCATCGTCAGCGGGTGGTTGAGCGGCGCGTCCGGGGTCTTCTCGGGGCGGCCGGCCGTGACCGCGAGGGTGCTGGGTCGGAGGGGCGGGTCGTCAGCCATGGTCGCCACCCTAGGTGGATAGGGTCGTGCCCGATGAGCCCGCCTCCCAAGCCCCGAGTCGCCGTCGTCTTCGGCGGTCGGTCCAGTGAGCACGGCATCTCGTGCGTGACCGCGGGGAGCGTGCTGGCGGCGATCGACCGCGAGAAGTACGACGTGGTGCCGGTCGGGATCGCGACCGACGGTCGCTGGGTGCTGGAGTCGGGGGACACCTCCCGGCTCGCGATCACGGGGACCACCCTGCCCGCGGTGGACGGCGACCGCGCCGGCGTCGCGCTGCTCCGCGACCAGGACGCCACCGACCTCGTGGTCGCGGACGCGTCCTCGGTCCCCGAGGTCATCGGTGCCGTCGACGTGGTCTTCCCGCTGCTCCACGGCCCCTGGGGCGAGGACGGCACGATCCAGGGGATGCTCGAGATGGCCGGGGTGCGCTACGTCGGAGCCGGTGTGCTCGCCTCGGCGGTCGGGATGGACAAGGCCTACCTCAAGGTCGTGCTGCGCGCGGCCGGGCTGCCGGTGCTCCCGGGCGTGGTCGTGACCACGCGCGAGTGGGCCAGCGACCCCGACGAGTGTCGCCGCCGCGTCGCCGAGCTCGGCTACCCGGTCTTCGCCAAGCCCGCCCGTGGCGGCTCCAGCTTCGGGATCAGCAAGGTCCACGACGCCGCTGAGCTCGAGCGCGCCATCGCGCTCGCGCAGGAGCACGACCCCAAGGTGCTGGTCGAGGCGGCCGCGCCGGCCGGGTCCCGCGAGGTGGAGTGCGGCGTCCTCGAGTCCCTCGACGGCGGCACCGAGACGTCCGTGCCCGCCGAGGTCACCGTCACCGGCGACCACGAGTTCTACGACTTCGAGGCCAAGTACCTGCCGGAGGAGCACACCCGGCTCGACATCCCCGCCGACCTCCCCGCCGCGACGACCGAGGCGATCCGGGACCTCTCGGCCCGCGCCTTCGAGGCGGTCTCGTGCGAAGGCCTGGCTCGGGTCGACTTCTTCCTGCTCCCCGGCGGGGAGCTCGTCATCAACGAGCTCAACACCATGCCGGGATTCACCCCGCTGTCGATGTACCCGCAGATGTGGAAGGCCACCGGACTCGACTACCCGGCCCTCGTCGACCGGCTGGTCGGACTGGCGCTGCGGCGCGGCACCGGCCTGCGCTGAGCGCGGCGCCTCAGAGGCAGGGTCGGACCAGCTCGGTGTTCGCCTGCACGGCCGCCGCCAGGCCCGCCATCGCCGCGGCCGCGCCCTCGGGTCGTTGGTCGGCCGGCACCTCCAGGGTCACGATCGGCCGGTAGCCCACGGCGACCAGCGTGGCGGGGACCGTCGCGTCCGCGAGCGCCTCCTCCTCGACGTACCACCCGACTCCGTTGACCTCGGTGCACGGGGCGGTCCGGCTGAGGTCGGGGGGCTCGCCCCCGCAGGTCAGCACGATGGCCGGGTCGCCCCAGGCCGCGCCGAGTCCTCCCGTCGGCGTGACCGGCACCCGCTCCCGCCCACCGAGCTCGGCCGGCACGTCGTCGACCAGCGCCCGGCACGCGGCGCGCTCGTCAGGGTCGACGTCGACGTCGGGCAGCGTGACCTCGTCGCCCGAGCAGGCCGCCAGCGGCAGCAGCAACGCAGAGAGCACGAAGCCCCGGAACCTCGGGGTTCCGGGGCGACGCAACGACTCGCGTCGGGTCAGATGTGGACGACCGGGCAGGTCAGGGTGCGGGTGATGCCGTCGAGGTTCTGCACCTTCGAGACCACCAGCTTGCCGAGCTCGTCGACGTTGCGGGCCTCGGCGCGCACGATCACGTCGTAGGGACCGGTGACGTCCTCGGCGAGGGTGACACCCTTCACCTGGGCGATGGCGCGGGCCACGTCGGCGGCCTTGCCGACGTCGGTCTGGATCAGGATGTACGCCTGGACGACCATCGTGGCTCCTTGCTGCTCGGGGGAGAGAACGGGTGTGCCGGGCCAACCTACCGCGCCCTGCACGCGTGCCGGTAGGTGGTCGCCGGCCGCGGGCCTGTTGGATGGACGCATGCCCGCTCCCACCTCCTTCCCGCCCGACGTGACCGTGGCCGACGTCGGGGAGTTCGCGCTGATCGAGGCCCTCGCCCCGCTCTTCGAGCAGGGGGAGCACGTCCTGGTCGGCCCCGGCGACGACGCCGCGGTGCTGCGGGTCCGCACCGGCCACGTGGTGGTCTCGACCGACCTGATGGTCGAGGGACGCCACTTCCGGCGCGACTGGGCCGAGGCCGACGACGTGGGCCACCGGGCCGCCGCGCAGAACCTCTCCGACATCAACGCCATGGGCGGCCGCGCCACCTCCCTCACCATCGGTCTCGCCGCGCCCGCGGACCTGCCCGCCCAGTGGGCGCTCGACTTCGCGCGCGGCTTCGCCGACGAGTGCGCGCTGGTCGGGGCCAGCGTGGTCGGGGGAGACCTGACCCGCGCCGACCAGGTGATGATCGCGGTGACCGTCCTCGGCAGCTGCACGATCTCCCCGGTGCTGCGCAGCGGCGCCGAGGTCGGCGACGTGCTCGCCCTCACCGGCCGCCAGGGCTGGGCCGCGGGCGGGCTGGCGGTCCTGGGCCGCGGCTTCCGCTCCCCGCGGGTGCTGGTCGAGGCCTACCGCCGGCCGCAGCCGCCGTACGACGCGGGGCCGGTCGCGGCCGAGGCCGGCGCCACCTCGATGATCGACATCTCCGACGGGCTGCTCGCCGAGGCCCGCCACCTCGCGGACGCCTCCGGCGTCGCCATCGACGTCCGGCGTGACGCGTTCGAGCTGGCCGAGCCGCTGGTCGCCGTCGGCTCCGCGCTCGGCGCCGACCCGCTCGGCTTCATCCTCGGCGGCGGCGACGACCACGCGCTGCTGGCGACGTTCCCCGAGGGCTCGGTCCCGGCCGGCTGGCAGGTCGTGGGCACGGTCGCCGCAGGCAGCGGCGTCACCGTCGACGGCGGGGAGTACGACGGCCCCACCGGCTGGACCCACTTCTGAGCCAGCCGACGAAAGGACCCGCCACCCGTGAACGGATGGCGGTCTTCGTCGAATGGTTTCGACGCGGCGGTTCGTTCCGCTCCGCGGGACGACGCCTTGCTCGACCTCCCGCGCGACGTCGCTCCGGCTTCGCCGGCTCGACTGAGCTGCCCGCCTGCTGGAGGTCTCGGCCTACCGAATCGCGCAGGAGGCGCGTGACCATCTCCGTGCGTCATGCCGGGCGTCGCGGATCGACATGCGTCTCGAGCGCGACCGGAGGGGGATGGACGTGCAGGTGACCGATGACGGAGCGAGGCATCGCCGACGTGCAAGTGTGGCGGGTGTCTGGCTCTTCTCCATGCGGGAACGAGCCGCCGAGCTGGGTGGCTGGTGCGTCTATCGCGCCCGGACCCGGCCCGGCACGCAGCGTCGCGCGCACACCTGCCGATCGAGGCGGCGCCGGTGGCCGCGTCTCCGCGTCGTGGTCGTCGACGACCATCCGGTGTCCGCCAGGGGCTGCGCACGCTGCTCGAGGACTTCGGCGTCGAGGTGCTCGCCGAGGCCGCTGACGGCGCAGCCGGACGTGGAGGCGGTAGCTCCCAGCACCGACACGACGTCGTCCTGATGGACCAGCAGAGCCCGGTCGTGGGTGGGGTGGAGGCACCGCGGCTCGTCTGGTCTGGGTCAGGTCAGCGGGTGACCTTGCCGGCCTTGAGGCAGCCGGTGCAGACGTTGAGGCGCTTCGGGGTGCCGTTCACCGTCGCGCGGACCCGCTGGATGTTGGGGTCGAAGCGACGCTTCGTGATCTTGCGCGACCACGGACGGTTGTTGCCGAAGCCGGGCTTCTTGGCGCAGATGTCACAGACGGCAGCCACCGGAACTCCTGGAAAACTCGAGTGTCAAATACGTGCAGGGCCCGCTGAGCGGGCAACCTGAAGAGACTAACCGATCGCGGTCCGCGGGAGCGAATCGTCGTACGCACGCACTAGCCTGTGCCGCGATCCGGCCCCAGCGACACGAGGCAGGCGATGAAGGCACCCCACGGCGGCACCATCACGCTCGACGTCGTGCTCCGGTTCGTCGACATCGCCACCGACGCGCTGGCCGAGGCCCGCGAGGAGATCGACGCGCTCAACGTCTTCCCGGTCCCCGACGGCGACACCGGCACCAACATGTACCTCACCGTCTCCGCGGCACGCGACGCCATCCGCGAGGCCACCGGCGGCGACCCCGGCTCCGACCTCCGTACGGCGCTCGCCGCGCTCGGCCGCGGCGCGCTGCTCGGCGCCCGCGGCAACTCCGGGGTGATCCTGAGCCAGATGCTCGGCGCGATCGCCGGCCGGATCGCCCGCGCGACGCCCGACGAGCGCAACGCCACCGTCGTCGCCGACGCGCTGCGGGAGGCCACCGACGCCAGCTACGCCGCCGTGGGGGAGCCGGTCGAGGGCACCATGCTCACCGTCGCCCGGGCCGCCGCCGACGCCGCGCTCGCCTGCGCGGCGAGCCCGAGGTCCGGGCCCGCGACGTGTTCACCGCCGCCGCGCGGGCCGCCCGCGAGGCGCTCGCCCGCACCCCCGACCAGCTCAAGGCGCTCCGCGACGCGGGCGTGGTCGACGCCGGCGGTCGCGGCGTCAGCGTGATCCTCGACGCCGCCGAGACCGTGCTCACCGGACGCCGGCCCGACCCGGTCCCGGCCGGCCACCGGATCCCGGTGCCGCAGAGCCCTCCCCAGCCGGCGCGGACGACCTGACCCCTGACGGCCCTGCCTACGAGGTGATGTACCTGCTCGACGCCGACGACGCGGCGATCCCGGCGCTGCGAGCCGCGCTCGCGCCGCTCGGCGACTCGCTGGTGGTCGTCGGCGGCGAGGGCCTCTGGAACGTCCACGTCCACGTCGACGACGTCGGGGCCGCGATCGAGGCCGGCATCGTCGCCGGCCGGCCCCACCGGGTCCGCGTGACCCACTTCGCCGAGCAGGTCGCCGATGCCCGGCGGCGCACCGCCGCGCGGTCGGGGCGGGGCGTGGTGGCGGTCGCGGCCGGTCCGGGCCTCGCCGCGCTGTTCCGCGAGTCCGGCGCCCACGTCGTCGAGGGCGGACCGGGTCGCCGGCCGAGCACCCGCGACGTGCTCGACGCGATCCTCGCCACGGGCGCGGGCGAGGTCGTGATCCTCCCCAACGACGGCGACTCGGTGCGGGTGGCCCAGATCGCCGCCGGCACCGCCGAGACCGACGACGGGATCCGCGCGACCGTGATCCCGACCCAGGCGCAGGTGCAGGGCCTGGCCGCCCTCGCCGTGCACGAGCCGGGCCGCAGCTTCGACCAGGACGTGCTGGAGATGACCGCCACCGCCCGCCACGCCCGCCACGGCGCGGTCACGGTCGCCGCCAGGCAGGCGATCACGATGGCCGGGCCCTGCGAGCCGGGCGACGTGCTCGGCGTGGTCGCCGGCGACTTCGCGGTGATCGGCGACGACCTCTACGCCGTCGCCACCGACGTGCTCGAGCGGCTGCTCGGCGGCGGCGGCGAGCTGGTCACGATCGTCCGCGGGCAGGACGGCCCGGCCGACCTGGCCGAGCGCTGCGCGGCGTACGTCGAGGAGCACCACCCGGCCGTCGACGTCGTGGTCTACGAGGGCGGGCAGGACCGCTACCCCCTGCTCGTCGGCGTCGAATGATCACCGTCGACTCGCCGGTCGCCAGCGTCTTCGGCAAGGCCGCGAAGAAGCGCAAGCTGGTGCACGAGGGCCTCGGCATCGAGACCGTCGGCGACCTGCTCCTCCACTTCCCGCGCCGCTACGTCAAGACCACCGAGCTGAGCGACGTCGACGAGCCGGTCGAGGGGGAGCCGGTCTCGGTCGTCGGCCGGATCACGGCCAGCGAGATCAAGCCGTTCCGCGACCGGCGGGCCAACCGGATGAGCTACCGCGTCGAGGTCCGGATCACCACCGGCGGCCCCGACTTCTCGCTCTCGTTCTTCATCCCCTACCAGGGCCAGGCCGAGTCCGAGCAGGCCCGGATGGCGCCCGGCCGGTTCGGGATGTTCACCGGCAAGGCGAAGCGGTTCGGCCACACCTGGCAGATCGCCCAGCCCCACTCCGTGATCTTCGACGAGGAGGGCGACGGCGGGCTCGCGGCCAGCCTCAAGGGGCTGCTGCCGATCTACCCGGTCACCGCCAAGCTCTACTCCTGGGACGTCCAGAAGGTCGTGCAGTCCGCCCTCGAGCTGGTGCAGGAGGTCCCGGACCCCCTCCCCGACGCCGTACGCCGTGAGCACGGCCTGCTCGACCGGGCCACCGCGCTGCGGTGGATCCACGGTCCCGACGACTACGAGCAGGTCGGCGCCGCCCAGAAGCGGTTCCGCTTCGAGGAGGCGCTGGTCACCCAGCTCGTGCTCGCGCGTCGGCGGGCGCGGCTGCGCGGCCAGCCGGCCCGCGCCCGCACCGGCGGCGACCGCGGCCTGCTCGCGGCGTTCGACGAGCGGCTGCCGTTCGAGCTCACCGACGGCCAGCGGACGATCGGCGCGCAGCTCGAGCGCGACCTCGCCGAGTCCCACCCGATGAACCGGCTGCTCCAGGGCGAGGTCGGCTCCGGCAAGACCCTGGTCGCGCTGCGGGCGATGCTCCGGGTGGTCGACAGCGACGCGCAGGCCGCGCTGCTCGCGCCCGACCGAGGTGCTCGCGCAGCAGCACCACCGCTCGATCACCGCGCATGCTCGGCGACCTGGCCGGCGGCGGCATGCTCGGCGGCGCCGCCGACGCCACCTCGGTGGCGCTGCTCACCGGGTCGATGGCCAAGCCGCAGCAGCGCGAGGCGCTGCTCCGCATCGCCAGCGGCGAGGCCGGGCTCGTGATCGGCACCCACGCGCTGCTCGAGGAGCACGTCCAGTTCGCCGACCTCGGGCTGGTCGTGGTCGACGAGCAGCACCGCTTCGGCGTCGAGCAGCGGGCCGCGCTCACCGACAAGGCCGGCAGCCCGCCCCACGTGCTGGTGATGACCGCGACCCCGATCCCGCGCACGGTCGCGATGACCGTCTTCGGCGACCTCGAGACGTCGGTCCTCACCGAGCTGCCCGCCGGCCGCGCGCCGATCCAGACCAACGTCGTCCCCCTCGCCGAGCAGCCGCAGTGGCTCGACCGGGCCTGGCAGCGGGTCCGCGAGGAGGTCGGGCCGGGCCACCAGGTCTACGTCGTGTGCCCGCGGATCACCGGCGACGAGCCCGAGCAGGGCGAGATCGACCAGCTCGACCTCGACGAGGACGACAACGTGGTCGACGCCGAAGGCCGCCGCTCACCGCGGTCGAGGAGCTGCTGCCCCACCTCGAGGCCGGTCCGCTGGCGGGGCTGCGGCTCGCGATGCTCCACGGCCGGCTGCCGCCGGACGAGAAGGACCGCACCATGCGGGCCTTCGCCGCCGGCGAGGTCGACGTGCTCGTCGCCACCACCGTCATCGAGGTCGGCGTCGACGTCGCCAACGCGACCACCATGGTGCTGATGGACGCCGACCGGTTCGGCGTCTCCCAGCTCCACCAGCTCCGCGGCCGGGTCGGGCGCGGCGGCCTGCCGGGGCTCTGCCTGCTCGTCTCGCGCGCCGAGGCCGGCTCGCCCGCCCGCGACCGGCTCGACGCGGTCGCCGCCACCACCGACGGCTTCGAGCTCAGCCGGGTCGACCTCGAGCAGCGCCGCGAGGGCGACGTGCTCGGTCGCTCCCAGAGCGGGTTCCGGTCCAGCCTGCGCACCCTGCGCGTGCTGCGCGACGAGAAGACGATCGTGGCCGCGCGCGAGGCGGCCGAGGCGCTGCTGGCCGACGATCCCGAGCTCGCCGGGGCGCCCGCGCTGGCGGCAGCGGTGGCGGACCTGGAGCATTCACGGCAGTCTGACTTCATGGAGAAGGCATGAGCTGCGGGGGGCGTGCCACAGGATGACTCGCATCATCGGGGGAGTTGCGGGAGGGCGGCGGCTGCAGACGCACCGCGGGTCGACCGACCCGTCCGACCAGCGACCGGGTGCGCGAGGCGCTCTTCTCCAGCATCGAGTCGTGGTGCGGCTCGCTCAGCGGTCTGCGCTTCCTCGACCTGTACGCCGGCTCCGGCGCGGTCGGCCTCGAGGCGTGGTCCCGCGGGGCCGGGGTGGTCACGCTCGTCGAGCAGGACCGGCGCACCTCCGGCGCTGATCCGCGGCAACGCCCGCGCCATCGGCTTCGCGGGCGCCGACGTGGTCGCCGCCTCCGTCGCCACCACCCTGCGACGCAGCCCGGCCGCGCCGTACGACGTGGCCTTCCTCGACCCGCCCTACCCGATCGACGCCGGAGGAGGTCGACGCCGACCTGCACGGCTGCTCGACCAGCACGACTGGCTGGTGCCCGGCGCGATGGTGGTCGTCGAGCGCTCGTCGCGCAGCGACCCGCCCGACTTCCCGGACGGCTTCACCGACCTCCGCGAGCGCCGCTACGGCGAGACGACGCTTTGGTACGGTCACGCCGCCCCCAGCGCAGCCCGCCCCAGCACCCCGCCAGCAGCCGAGGAGTAGCCCGTGCGCCGAGCCGTCTGCCCCGGGTCGTTCGACCCGGTGACCCACGGTCACCTCGACGTCATCGGCCGGGCCGCCCGGCTCTTCGACGAGGTCGTCGTCGCGGTCGGGGTCAACCCGTCCAAGAGCCGGCTGTTCTCGCCCGACGAGCGGCTCGACATGCTGCGCCGGGCGTGCGGCGAGTGGGACAACGTGCGGGTCGCGGGCTTCACCGGCCTGCTCACCGACTTCTGCGCGCGCCGAGGGCGTCGACGCCATCGTCAAGGGGCTGCGGGCGGTCAGCGACTTCGACTACGAGCTCCAGATGGCCCAGATGAACGCCTCGCTCACCGACGTCGAGACCGTCTTCATGCCCACCAGCCCGGAGTGGTCCTTCCTCGCCTCCAGCCTGGTCAAGGAGGTCGCCCGGTTCGGCGGCGACGTCTCCGGCCTGGTGCCCGGCTTCGTCCACGAGGCGCTGATCGACCGCTTCGCGGCCGGGCGGTTCGTCCGCCTAGCCGGGTTTTGGTCCGGCGCGACCGGGCTGACCGTTACGATTCTCGGTAGTTCTGTCGTTCCCGGACCCGGAAAGTGATCCTCTGAGCAACCTGGACCCGAGAGCGCCGCTCGTGCTCGACACCCGCGAGCTCGGCCGCCGCCCGGGGTCCCAGCACGAGGTGACCCGCACGGTTCCGGCTCCGGCAGAGCTGGGCATCGATGTCCTGCGCGTCCCCGAAGGCTCGTCCGGTCCAGCTCGACCTGAGGCTGGAGGCGGTCATGGAGGGGGTGCTGGTCACGGGCGCGGCCACGGCCGCGCTCGAGGGCGAATGCGCACGGTGCCTGGAACCGATCGACGACGAGGTCGACGTGACGTTCCAGGAGCTGTTCGTGTACGACGACCACGTCACACGCTCCGGCCGACGACGAGCAGGACGACGAAGTCAGCCGGCTCGAGGGAGACCTGCTCGACCTCGAACCCCTGCTGCGGGACGCGGTGGTGCTTGCACTGCCGTTCCAGCCGCTGTGCGAGGACGACTGTCCCGGGCTGTGCGTCGAGTGTGGCGCACGCCTGGCCGACGACCCGGACCACGCACACGAGGCGGCGATCGACCCGCGGTGGGCCGGGCTGGTGGGACTCCAGCAGGATGGATCCACGGAGCACGAGCCAGGACGAGGACTGACCCGACCGGGAACCGGCCGGGACGCAACGGGCCGGACGTCACCGGCCGAGGTATGAGGAGATCGACATGGCTGTTCCGAAGCGGAAGATGTCGCGCAGCAACACGCGCCACCGTCGCTCGCAGTGGAAGGCCGTTGCGCCGACCCTGGTGACCTGCGCCAACCCGGCCTGCGGTGCCAAGCACCTGCCCCACCGTGCGTGCGGCGAGTGCGGCCAGTACGGCGCCCGCGCCGACCGTCGTCAGGTCCTCTGACATCCCCAGTGCGCCTCGCGGCTTGAGCAACTACGCCGAGCTGCGCGCGGCGCTCGGGGATCCGGTCCTGGACCCCGAGCTGCTGGAGCGCGCCCTCACCCACCGCTCGTTCGCCTACGAGAACGGCGGGCTGCCCACCAACGAGCGGCTGGAGTTCCTCGGTGACGCCGTGCTCGGCGTCGTCGTCACCGAGACGCTCTACCTCACCCACCCCGACCTCTCCGAGGGCCGGCTCGCCAAGCTGCGGGCCGCGGTCGTCAACGCCCGTGCCCTGGCCGGCGTCGGCCGGGCCATCGGGCTGGGCCAGCACATCAAGCTCGGCCGCGGCGAGCAGTCGACCGGCGGCCGCAACAAGGCGTCGATCCTGTCCGACACCGTCGAGGCGGTGCTCGGCGCGATCCACCTCTCCGGCGGCTTCGAGGTCTCCGCCGATCCGTCGTCCACCGGCTCTTCGACCCGCTGATCGAGGCGGCCTCCGCCATGGGCGCGGGGCTCGACTGGAAGACCTCGCTGCAGGAGCTCTCCGCCGAGCACGGCCTCGGCGTCCCCGAGTACGTCATCGAGGACGACGGCCCCGACCACATGAAGACCTTCACCGCGCAGGTCCGCGTCGGCGACGGGCTCTACGGCAACGGCCTCGGCCGCTCCAAGAAGGAGGCCGAGCAGGCCGCCGCGGAGACCGCCTACAGCGAGATCGCCGCCCGGCTCGGCGTCGAGGACATCGCCACCGCCGACGCCCGCGACTGACCGCGCCACCGCCGTGCCCGAGCTCCCCGAGGTCGAGGTCGTCCGCGCCGGACTCGAGCGCCACGTCGTCGGCGCCACCGTCACCTCCGTCGAGGTGCTGCCACCCGCGCCCCGTGCGCCGCGACCCCCGCGGGCCCGGCGGCTTCGCCACCGCGCTGACCGGCCGCCGGATCGAGGCGGCCCGCCGCCGCGGCAAGTACTTCTGGCTCCCGCTGGACAACGGCGACGCGCTGCTCGGCCACCTCGGGATGAGCGGCCAGATGCTGGTGCAGCCGCCGGAGGCTCCCGCCGAGCGCCACCTGCGGGTGCGGTTCTCCCTCGACAACGACCTCGAGCTGCGCTTCGTCGACCAGCGGATGTTCGGCGGCCTCGCGGTCTCCGAGGGCGGGGCCGAGCTGCCGCCCGGAGATCGCCCACATCGCCCGCGACCCGCTCGACCCGGAGTTCGACGACGAGGCGTTCGTACGACGGCGTCCGTCGCCGTACGGCCGGGCGTCAAGCGGCTGCTGCTCGACCAGACCCTGGTCTCGGGCGTCGGGCAACATCTACGCCGACGAGGCGCTGTGGCGGTCCCGGATCCACGGCGACCGGCCGGGGGACCGGCTCACCGGAGCCCAGGTGCGGCTGCTGCTCGCCGAGGCGCGCGGCGTGATGGCGGCGGCCCTCGTCCAGGGCGGCACCTCGTTCGACGCGCTCTACGTCAACGTCAACGGCGAGTCCGGCTACTTCGACCGCTCCCTGCACGCCTACGGCCGCGAGGGCGAGCCGTGCGAGCGGTGCGGGACCCCGATCCGGCGGATCGCGTTCACCAACCGGTCGTCGTACTTCTGCCCCGCCTGCCAGCCCGCACCGCGCCGGCGTCCGAGCCACGCTGAAGTTCTCGCCTCGCGGATTGACCGTGACGCGGGCGGGGTGGGACTCTTGAAGGCAGCCCGGATCCAGGGCGAAACACCAGTTCGGAAGGCTCGTCCATGGCGAAGGCGCTGATCGGCTACATGCACAGCGACCCCCGGACCCCGGCTCGACTCGCATCGGAGAATGCACGACTCCGCGCCCGCGTGTCCGAGCTCGAGGCCCTGACGCTCAGGCTCGCGCAGGAGAACGACGCCCTCGCGGCGGCTGCGGCCGGCGAGGTCCTCGCCGTCGAGAACGACCTGCAGCCTGCCTGACAGCTGCGTGACCCGGGGCACACCCGGTCGTTGACCGGGCATGCGCATACTCCCCTCGCTCGCGGCAGCGACCCTGCTGCTCACCTCCCTCGGCGCCACCGCGCCGTCGTTCGCCCACGGTGACAACGACCGCAACGCCGAGCTCCGTGCCCAGCTCCAGGCCGCGGGCGTCGACACCCCGGTCATGAGCGGCAACGTCGCCCTCCAGAGCGCCAACCCCGGCACGGCCGCGATCTCGGGCTGCTTCACCCGGACCGCGCCGACGTTCGTGGTCAGCGGCCTCGACCAGCTCACCGTCTTCGACGTCTCCGATCCCGCCAACCCGGTCGAGACCGGCAAGATCCCCAACGCGGTCTTCGAGAACGAGGCCATGACCTGCGGTGAGAAGCGCACGGTGAGGAAGAGCAAGGTCAGGATGCGCCGGTTCGCGCTGATCGGCATCGACCTCCACAACGCGACGGTCGACCAGAACGGCATCAGCCACACCAACGACGGCAGCGGCCAGGAGCTGATGGTCGTCGAGGTCACCAACCCCGCCAACCCGTCGATCCGCGGCACCGTGGAGTCCACGACCGGCACCCACACCGTCGCCTGCGTCCCGTCGACCAACTGCCGCTACGCCTACTCCTCGGGCGAGCGGGACTCGTTCTCGATCTTCAAGATCCGCAAGCTCGGCAAGCCCCGGGAGATCGACAGCAACCCGAAGAAGGACGGCATCCAGCCCTTCAGCTCGCCGACCGGCGGGCACAAGTGGAACTTCGACAACGCCGGCTACGGCATCCACACCGGGTACGACGGCTCCTCGATGTTCGACGTCAGCAACCCGCGCAAGCCGAAGCTGGTCACCACCACCGGCAAGCCCGGCGGTCTCGACCCCGACAAGCCGGGCACCGAGGGCTACAACGACTTCATCCACCACAACTCGTTCCGGCCGAACGCCCAGAAGTTCAAGGCCGGCGCCGCGCCCTCGTACGCCAAGGGCAACGTGCTGCTCGTGACCGAGGAGGACTACGTGCAGACCGACTGCTCGCAGGCCGGCTCGTTCCAGACCTGGCACGTCACGAAGCTGAAGGCGCGCGCCGGGTCGGCGATCAAGCCGCTCGACAAGGTGGAGCTCTCCGACCTGCAGGAGGAGCAGGAGGCGGCCGTGCCGCAGCCGCAGGGCACCTTCTGCTCCGCGCACTGGTTCGACTACCACCCCAGCGGCATCGTCGCGATCGGCTACTACGGCGGGGGCACGCAGTTCATCGACGCCCGCGACCCGAAGAACCTCAAGTCCTACGGCTACGCCTACATGGGCGCCTCCGAGGTCTGGGACGCGATGTGGGTGCCGACGTACGGCGCGGACGGCACGCAGACCGGCGGCAAGTCCAACGTCGTCTACTCCATCGACCTGGCCCAGGGCATCAACGTCTTCTCGGTCGACCTCCCGGGCAAGAAGTTCGGCCTCGACCCGGTGACGTCGCCCGGTGGGCGTACCGCCGCGGGGGCCATGTCGGCGGCCGCGCTGCCCCTCGGCCTGGTCGGTGGCACGCTCGCCCTGGTGGTCGCCGTACGTCGCCGCACCCGGCGCCCCGACCCCGCCTGAGGTCGGGCAGCCACCCGTCAGTGGTTCGATGGGGGAATGGCCCTCCCTGACTCCGCCCTCGCCGAGCTGGTCGTCGGCGCTCCCCGACGGCGTCGTCGTCACCGACCCGGACCAGGTCGAGAAGTACCGGTGGGACCGCTCCCAGGACCCGCACACCGGTACGCCGCTGGCGGTGGTGCGCGCCGAGGACGCCGAGCAGGTGCAGACCGCGGTCCGCTGGGCAGCCAGCCACCGGGTACCCGGTCGTGCCGCGTGGTGCCGGCAGCGGGCTGTCCGGCGGCTCGAGCGCGGTCGACGACGGCATCGTCGTGAGCCTGGAGCGGATGGCGGCCATCGAGATCGACCCGACCTGCCAGGTCGCGGTCGTCGAGCCCGGCGCGTTCAACGCGGACGTCAAGGCGGCCGCCGCCGAGCACGGGCTCTGGTACCCGCCGGACCCCTCGTCGTACGAGATCTGCTCGATCGGCGGCAACGTCGCGACCAACGCCGGCGGCCTGTGCTGCGTGAAGTACGGCGTGACGACCGACTACGTCCTCGGCCTCGACGTGGTGCTCGCCGACGGCACCTTGGTCCGGCTGGGCGGGAAGCGGATCAAGGACGTCGCCGGGCTCAGCCTGCTCAAGCTCTTCGTCGGCAGCGAGGGAACGCTCGGCATCGTGACCCGGGTGCTGCTCCGGCTGGTGCCGGCGCAGGCCGCCCGGTCGACCCTGGTCGCGACGTTCCCCTCCCCGGAAGTCGCCGCCGAGGCGGTGGTGGCGATCCGGACCGGGCTGCGGCCCTCGATGCTGGAGCTGATGGACCAGCCGTCGATCCGGGCCGTCGAGGGTCACCGGTCGATGGGGCTCGACGTCGACGCGGGCGCGCTGCTCGTCGCGCAGTCGGACGCTCCCGGCTCGTCGCGCAGCGACGAGATCGCCCTGATGGAGAAGGCCTGCGTCGACTCGGGCGCGCTGGAGGTGTTCGTCACCGACGACGCCGACGAGGGCGAGCAGTTCGTCTGGGCGCGGCGGATGGTGATCCCGGCCGTGGAGACCCTGGGTGCGCTGATGCTCGAGGACGTCGGAGTCCCCGTCCCGCGGCTGCCCGAGCTGCTCCGGTCCGTCGCCGAGATCGCCGAACGCCACGACCTCCTGATCCCCGTGGTCGCCCACGCCGGCGACGGCAACACGCACCCGTTGATCGTGGTGCCGCGGGACGACGAGGCGGCACACCTCCGCGCGCTGCAGGCGTTCGACGACATCATGCACGCGGCGATCGGGCTCGACGGGACCATCACCGGGGAGCACGGCGTCGGCCGCACCAAGAAGTCGGCGCTGCCCGCCCAGGTCGGCGATGACGTGATGGCCCTGAGCCGTCGGGTCAAGGACGCCCTCGACCCCCAGGGCATCCTCAACCCCGGCGCGATCCTCTAGGTTCGGCAGCATGCTCCGCGACCGCCACCTCTTCGGACCTGGACCCTCCAACCCCTACCCGGAGGCGACCAACGCCCTGGCCCGGCCGCTGCTCGGCCACCTCGACCCCGCCTTCCTCGACCTCATGGACGAGACCTGCGAGATGCTCCGCACGGTCTGGGGTACGTCGAACGCCCGCACCCTGCCGCTGAGCGCGACCGGCAGCGCCGGGATGGAGGCGGCGTTCGTCAACACCGTCCACCCGGGCGACGTCGTCGTGGTCGCGGTCAACGGCCTCTTCGGGCAGCGGATGTGCGACGTCGCGGCCCGCTGCGGCGCCGAGGTCGTCCCGGTCGAGCACGAGTGGGGCACGCCGGTCGACGTCGAGCGGGTGCTGGCCGCCCACCCGCACCCGCAGATCATCGCCGCGGTCCACGCCGAGACCTCGACCGGCGTACGTTCCGACATCGCCGCCGCTCGGCGCCGGCAAGGGCGACGCGCTGCTGGTCACCGACGCCGTCACCAGCATCGGCGGCATCGAGCTGCGCGCGGACGACTGGGGCATCGACGTGGGCTACGCCGGCACCCAGAAGTGCCTCGGCGTCGCGCCCGGCCTGGCGCCGTTCACCATCAACGACCGTGCCTTCGAGCGGCGCGTCGAGAAGCCGCAGTCGTGGTACCTCGACCTCGGTCTGCTCGGTGGGTACGTCGGGGAGGCCAGCGCCAGCCAGGGCAAGCGGACCTACCACCACACGGCGCCGACCGCGATGGTCGCGAGCCTCCACGCCGGTCTGACCCGGATCCTCGACGAGGGCCTCGAGGCGGTCTGGGAGCGGCACGCCGCCGCGGGCGCACAGCTCCACGAGGGGCTGCAGGAGATGGGCCTGGAGCTGTTCGCCACGGAGGGTCACCGGCTCCCCGACCTCACCACCGTGAAGGTCCCCGAGGGCACCGACTCGGCCGCCGTCCGCGCCTACCTCCTCGACCGCCACGGCATCGAGATCGGCGCCGGCGTGGGGGAGTACGCCGCCACCGTGTGGCGGATCGGGCTGATGGGCCACAACGCCCGCCCCGACGCCGTGCTGCTGGTGCTGGCGGCGCTCCGGGACGCGCTCGACCGCGCCTGACCGCCTCCCACGCCGGACGCGGAGGCGCAGGTAGGGTGTGGCCCGCTGAGCTTCCCCGCCCTTCAGCGCCACGATCTGCACCCGTTGGGAGCCTGCGTTGTACCTGAAGAGCCTGACCCTGAAGGGGTTCAAGTCCTTCGCCTCCTCCACGACCCTGCAGCTCGAGCCGGGGATCACCTGCATCGTGGGGCCGAACGGCTCGGGCAAGTCCAACGTCGTCGACGCGCTCGCCTGGGTCATGGGCGAGCAGGGCGCCAAGAGCCTGCGCGGCGGCAAGATGGAGGACGTCATCTTCGCCGGCACCTCCGGCCGCCCGCCGCTGGGCCGCGCCGAGGTCGTCCTCACCATCGACAACTCCGACGGCGCGCTCCCCATCGAGTACGCCGAGGTGACGATCAGCCGCACCATGTTCCGCTCCGGCGGGTCCGAGTACGCCATCAACGGCACCTCGTGCCGGCTGCTCGACGTGCAGGAGCTGCTCTCCGACTCCGGCATCGGCCGCGAGATGCACGTCATCGTCGGCCAGGGCCAGCTCGACACGATCCTGCACGCGACCCCCGAGGACCGCCGCGGCTTCATCGAGGAGGCCGCAGGCGTCCTCAAGCACCGCAAGCGCAAGGAGAAGGCGCTCCGCAAGCTCGACTCGACCGAGGGCAACCTCCACCGGCTCGGCGACCTGCTCAACGAGATCCGGCGCCAGCTCAAGCCGCTGGGCCGGCAGGCCGAGGTCGCGCGGAAGGCTGCCGGGGTCCAGGCCGAGGTCCGCGACGCGCGCGCCCGGCTGGTGGCCGACGACCTGGTGACCGCCCGCACCGCGCTGGAGCAGGAGCTCGCCGACGAGACGATCCTGGTCGAGCGACGTGCCGAGGTGGAGGCCGCGATCGCGCAGGCCCAGCAGTCCGAGGCGGCGCTCGAGGCGGCGCTGCGCGAGGACCTGCCCGCGCTGTCGAAGGCCCAGGACACCTGGTTCGCCCTGTCCGGCCTGCGGGAGCGGCTGCGCGGCACCCAGTCGCTGGCCGCCGAGCGGGTCCGCAACGCGGGCAGCGTCGAGGAGGCGGTCGAGTCCGGGCGCGACCCCGAGGCGCTCGACGCCGAGGCCGACGAGGTCCGCCAGCAGGAACAGGTCATCGCCGCCGACGTCGAGCAGCGTCGTACGGCGCTCGAGCAGGCCGTGACCGGTCGTCGCGGCGCCGAGGACGCGGCCGCCGAGGAGGACCGCCGGGTGGCCGGCCTGGTCCGCGCCGCCGCCGACCGCCGCGAGGGCCTGGCCCGGCTGCACGGCCAGGTCAACGCCCTCAAGTCGCGCGCCGCCGCAGCCGACGACGAGCTCGGCCGGCTCGACGCGGCGCGCCAGGAGGCCGAGGCCCGCGCCGCCCGCGCGCAGAAGGACTTCACCGCCCTGGAGACCCGGGTCGCCGGCCTCGACGCCGGCGAGGAGGGTCTCGACGCCGAGCACGAGGTCGCCGTGACGGTCCTCGACGACCTCGAGGAGCGGCTCGCCAAGCTGCGCGACGAGGTGCAGCAGGCCGACCGCGACCGCGCCACGCTCCAGGCGCGCAAGGACGCGCTCGAGATCGGGCTCAACCGCAAGGACGGCGCCGGTGCGCTGCTGGCCGCCTCCGACGGCGTCTCCGGCCTGCTCGGCTCGGTCGCCGCCCTGCTGTCGGTCCGCGTCCGGCTTCGAGACCGCGGTGGCCGCGGCCCTCGGCTCCGCCGCGGACGCGGTGGTCGTGACCGACGCCGACGCCGCGGTCGGCGCGCTCGACCACCTCAAGGCCGACGACCTCGGCCGCGCCGGGATGATGCTCGGCGGCGCGCCGGTCACCGACCGCGACTGGCCCGGCCTGCCCGCGGGCGCGACGTACGCCCTCGACGTCGTCGACGCCCCCGCCGAGCTCTCCGGCGCGCTGGCGCGGCTGCTGTTCAAGACCGCCGTCGTCGACGACCTGGCCACCGCCCGCGCGCTGGTCGCCGAGTGCCCCGACGTCATCGCGGTGACCCGCGAGGGCGACGTGTTCGGCGCCCACTTCGCGGCCGGCGGCTCCACCAGCCAGCCGAGCCTGATCGAGGTCCAGGCCGCCGTCGACGAGGCGACCGACCAGCTCGCGGAGGCGACCGCCACCGCCGAGCGGCTCGGGTTCGACATCTCCCGCGCTCGAGGCCGAGCGGCACGCCGCCCAGCAGCGGGTCGACGTCGCGCTCGCCAAGCTGCACGAGTCCGACGCGACCCTCGCCGCGGTGGCCGAGGAGCTCGGCCAGTACGGCTCCCAGGCGCGGGCCGCCCGCGGCGAGGCCGAGCGGCGCGATCGCGGCCATCGCCAAGGCCCAGGAGGCGCGCGACGCCGACCTGGCCGGCCTGGCCGAGCTCGAGGCGCGGCTCGCGTCCGCCGAGGACGCCCCCGACGAGGAACCCGACACCACCGAGCGCGAACGCCTCACCGAGGCGGCCCGCGGTCGCCCGCCAGGGCGAGATGGACGCCCGGCTGGCGCTGCGGACCGCCGAGGAGCGCGCCCGCGCGCTGCACGGCCGCGCCGACCAGCTCGCCCGCGCCGCCCAGGCCGAGCGCGAGGCCCGCGCCCGCGCCGCCGAGCGCCGGGAGCGGCTGATCCGCGAGGGCCGCGCCGCCGAGGCCGTCGGGGTCGCCGTCGGCGTCGTGCTCCAGCGGCTCGAGGTCTCGCTCCACCGCGCCGCCGAGGCCCGGACCGCGGTCGAGGCCAGCCGCAGCGAGCGCGAGCAGCAGCTGCTCACCGTCCGCGCGCACCCTGCGCGACCTGTCCCGCCAGCACGACGAGCTGGTCAACTCCGTCCACCGCGACGAGATGGCCCGCACCCAGCAGCGGATGCGGATCGAGCAGCTCGAGGAGCGGGCGCTCGACGAGCTCGGCCTGGACGCCGACGGCCTGATCGCCGAGTACGGCCCCGACCAGCTCGTCCCCTTCGCCGGCGAGGTCGAGGAGGGCGCGGAGCCGCCCGAGCCCACGCCGTTCGTCCGCGAGGAGCAGCAGAAGCGGCTGCGCACGGCCGAGCGGTCGCTCTCGATGCTGGGCCGGGTCAACCCGCTCGCGCTCGAGGAGTTCTCGGCCATGGAGGAGCGGCACAAGTTCCTCACCGAGCAGCTCGAGGACCTCCGCAAGACCCGCAAGGACCTGCTCGACATCGTGCGCGAGGTCGACTCCCGCGTCGAGGAGGTCTTCACCGCGGCGTACGCCGACGTCAGCACGGCCTTCGACGCCACCTTCTCGCGGCTGTTCCCGGGCGGCGAGGGTCGGCTCGTCCTCACCGACCCGACGACATGCTCAACACCGGCATCGAGGTCGAGGCGCGGCCGGCCGGCAAGAAGGTCAAGCGGCTGTCGCTGCTCTCGGGTGGCGAGCGCTCGCTGGTCGCGGTCGCGTTCCTGGTGGCGCTGTTCAAGGCCCGGCCGTCGCCGTTCTACATCCTCGACGAGGTCGAGGCCGCCCTCGACGACACCAACCTCGGCCGGCTGCTCCAGATCTACGAGGAGCTCCGCGAGAACTCCCAGCTGCTCGTCATCACCCACCAGAAGCGGACCATGGAGGTCGGCGACGCGCTCTACGGCGTGACCATGCGCGGCGACGGCGTCTCGACGGTGATCAGCCAGCGGCTGCGCGACGCCGAGTCCGCCTGACCGGCGGCATCGAACGAGTCGGCTAACGGGTCGGTGGTGGCGCTGGTGCGCCGTTACAGCACCGCAGGAGCGGATGCGGCGACCCGTTACCCAGCGACCCCGCGGCGCTCCACCCCGCTAGGGTCCCGGCCATGGCCGACCGCGACCGCCCCACCCGCGCCGACTACGTCCACTGGGAGCGCGTGACGACGCGCTGGGCCGACATCGACGTGTACGGCCACATGAACAACGCCCGCTACTTCGAGATCATCGACACCGTCGTCAACAACCACCTCGCGGAGGCCACCGGGGTCGACATCCGCGCGCTCGACGCGATCGGGGTCGTCGCCGAGGTGGGCTGCCGCTACTTCGCCGAGGTCGGCTATCCCGAGCCCGTGGACGTCGGCGTGGTCGCCGAGCGGGTCGGCCGGTCCTCGGTCGTCTACCGGGTCGGCCTGTTCCAGGGCGAGGGCGACGAGGCCGCGGCCGAGGGACGCTTCGTGCACGTCTACGTCGACAACACCGACCCGGCCCGCCCGGTGGTCGAGCTGCCCGACCTGATCCGCGCCGCGGTCACCCCGCTGCTGCACGACTGAGCAGACCTGTGGCACGGTGACGTGTGCTCTTCATCGTGATCACCATGGTCGTCATCGTCGCCGTCGCAGGGCTCGTCGTGGCGTTCGTCGCCTTCCCCCACCGGGGTGAGGAGCTGCCGGGGGTGCCCTGGCTGGGCGAGGCCATGACCAACGCGGTGGACGCCATGCCGACCCTGGACGGGGAGTCCGACGAGACCGTCCACGACGCTCCCGAGGCGGCCCCCGGCGGCCAGCACGCCGCGCCCCGCCGGGAGCCGGGTGCGCAGTTCTGAGCCTCGTACGCCTCTGATTGGATGGCGTCATGGGTGACCTGCTCTACCTGATCATCGGCATCGCCGTCCTCGGCGTGATGCTGGTCGTCGGCCTCGTCGCGCGCACGCGCTCCGGCCGGGCCGCCCCGCCGGCGGAGCGGACCGACGTCGTCACGACGCCGGTCGAGACGCCGCCCGAGGACCTCGACGCAGCACCGGTCGAGGCCCCGGTCGAGACCCCGTCGACCCCCGACCCTCGAGAAGCCCGAGGGCACCGCCTCGCGGCTGCAGCGGCTCCGGGCCCGGCTGGCCGGATCGCAGGGCGGCTTCGGCCGCGGCCTGCTCGCGCTGATCTCCCGCGACCGGCTCGACGAGGACACCTGGGAGGCGATCGAGGACACCCTCCTCACCGCCGACATGGGCGTCGGCCCCACCCAGCAGGTCGTCGACAACCTCCGCACCAAGCTGCGCGTCGACGGCGGCCAGGCGCCCGACCCCCGCACCGTCCTGCGCGACGAGCTGGTCGACCTCGTCGACCCGTCCATGGACCGCCGGCTCCAGATCACCGGCGCCGACGGACGGCCGGGTGTGGTTCTCGTCGTCGGCGTCAACGGCTCCGGCAAGACCACCACCGTCGGCAAGATCGCCCGCATCCTGGTCGCCGAGGACAAGTCGGTCGTGCTCGGCGCGGCCGACACCTTCCGTGCGGCGGCCGTCGACCAGCTCGCCACCTGGGGCGCACGCGTCGGGGTCGAGGTCGTCCGCGGCCCCGAGAACGGCGACCCCGCGTCCGTGGCGTTCGAGGCCGTGAGGTCCGGCGTCGACCAGGGCGTCGACACCGTCATCGTCGACACCGCCGGCCGGCTGCAGAACAAGGCCGGGCTGATGGACGAGCTGGGCAAGGTGAAGCGCGTCATCGAGAAGCAGGCGCCGGTCACCGAGGTGCTGCTGGTCCTCGACGCGACCACCGGCCAGAACGGCCTGATCCAGGCGCGGGTCTTCTCGGAGGTCGTCGACGTCACCGGCATCGTGCTCACCAAGCTCGACGGCTCGGCCAAGGGCGGCATCGTCGTCGCGGTCCAGCGCGAGCTCGGCGTGCCGGTGAAGCTGGTCGGCCTCGGGGAGGGGCCGGACGACCTGGCTCCCTTCGACACCCACGCCTTCGTGGACGCCCTGCTCGGCGGCTGACCGCCGGCGCGCAACAGGCGTCTGTTCACACGGCCGTAACACGCGCCCCCCACTCGTTGCACGACCGCAACACGGGTCGCCGCACCGCGAAACCTCCGCGCCACGAGGCTCTGGGCAATCAAGCAGGGGCGCACACGACAGCGACGTCGGCACGCCACCTGACTACTCCCCGCACTCCATGGAGGTCCTGTGGACGGCTATTACGCGTTCATGCTGATCGCGACGGCACTGGTCCTGATGATGACCGTGCCAGCGCTCGCCCTGTTCTACGGCGGCATGAGCCGATCGAAGTCCGTGCTCAACATGATGATGATGTCCTACGTCGCGGCAGCGATCGTGGGCATCCTGTACGTCGCCGTCGGCTGGTCGATGGGCTTCGGCGGTGACGGCACGTTCTTCGCCAACCCGTTCGAGCTCTTCTGGCTCGACGGCGTCACCACCGACGGCTACGTCTTCGTGATGTTCCAGATGACGTTCGCGGTCATCACCACGGCGCTGATCAGCGGCGCCGTCGCCGACCGGATGAAGTTCTCGGCCTGGGTCGTCTTCGTCCCGCTCTGGGCGCTGCTGTGCTACTTCCCGCTGGCCCACATGGTGTTCAGCTGCACCGACGACTCGCTCATCTGCGGCCGCATCGGCGCCCAGGACTACGCGGGCGGGACCGCTGTCCACATCAACGCCGGTGTCGCCGCACTGGTCCTGGTGGTCCTGCTCGGCAAGCGCCTGGGCTGGCCCAAGGACACGATGCGCCCCCACAACCTGACGCTGACCATGCTCGGCGCAGGACTGCTGTGGCTCGGCTGGTACGGGTTCAACGTCGGCTCGATCGTCTTCGGGGACGACCCCGAGACCCAGTTCCCGCTGGAGACCGGCCGGACCTTCGCCAACACGACCCTGGCCGCCATGGCTGCCATCCTCGGCTGGCTGCTGATCGAGTACCTCCTGCACAAGAAGGCCACGTCGCTGGGTGCAGCGTCCGGCATCGTCGCCGGCCTGGTCGCCATCACCCCGGCCGCGGGCGCGGTCGACATCGGCGGTGCGGTCGCGATCGGTGCCATTGCCGGCGCCGCCTGCGCGTGGGCGGTCGGGTGGAAGTTCAAGCTCGGGTACGACGACTCGCTCGACGTGGTCGGTGTCCACCTGGTCGGTGGCATCATCGGAACCGTCCTCATCGGACTCTTCTCCACCTCAGAGGGGGCAGGCGGCATCGACGGCCTCTTCTACGGCGGGGGCTTCGGCTCGCTCGGCGACCAGGCACTCGGCGCCCTCGTGGCGATCGCGTTCTCTGCGGTGGTCACGACGGTCATCGCGCTCGCGATCAAGTACACGATCGGTCTGCGGATCGCGGAGGAGGACGAGGTCGAGGGCATCGACTTCGTCGCCCACGGCGAGAGTGCCTACGACCTGCACATCAGCGGTCGAGGAGGAAGCTCCTCGACCGGCGTCCTCGCCGCGAAGACCGCTCCGGTCAAGGAAGGAGTCAAGGCATGAAGCTCGTGACCGCGGTCATCAAGCCGCACAAGTGGGAGGACGTCCGCGAGGCGCTGGAGACCTTCGGCGTGACCGGTATGACGGTCAGCGAGGTCAGCGGCTACGGACGCCAGAAGGGCCACACCGAGGTCTACCGGGGCGCGGAGTACGACATCGCCCTGGTCCCGAAGATCCGGATCGAGATCGTGGTCGACGACGCCGACGCCGAGGACGTCGTCGGGATCGTCGTGAAGACCGCGCAGACCGGACGGATCGGCGACGGCAAGGTCTGGGTCAGCCCGGTGGACTCGGTCGTCCGGGTCCGGACGGGCGAGCAGGACGACGCCGCGCTCTGACGACCGCCCCGGCACACCAAACCATGACGGGACCCCGATGACGGCGAGCGACCGGTCCGATCGAACCGCTGCGGCTGACGCACTCTGCGTCGCCGCGTTCGAGAAGACCGGGGCTCCCGTCGTCGGGGTCTCGCTCGTCGCCGTCGGTGGGTACGGACGCGGCGAGCTCGCGCCGCACTCGGACCTCGACGTGGTGCTGGTCCACGAGAAGGGCGTCGACCTCGGCCCGGCCGCCGTGGACCTCTGGTACCCGCTCTGGGACAGCGGCACCCGGCTCGACCACTCCGTGCGCTCGCTGCCGGAGATGGTGGCCGCGGCCGACGCGGACCTGAAGGTCGCCCTCGGCCTGCTCGACGTCCGGCACCTCGCCGGCGACACCGGGCTGACCATGCGGCTGCGCACCACGATGCTCACCCAGTGGCGCCGCGACGCCCGGGACCGCCTGCCCGCGCTGCAGGAGCTGGTCCGGTCCCGTCACGAGCTCGTCGGTGAGCTCGCCCACCTCTCGGTGCCGGACCTCAAGGAGGCCGGGGGCGGGTTGCGCGACGCGACCGTGCTCAAGGCCCTGGTCGCGTCCTGGCTGGTCGACGTGCCCCACGTGGAGCTCGAGCGGAACCGGCTGGCGCTGCTCGACGTCCGAGACGTCCTCCACGCCTCAGCCGGCCGCGCGAGCGACCGGGTCGCACCCGAGTCGTGGAGCGACCTCGCCGCGGGACTCGACCTCGCGGACGAGGCGGCCGCGCAGGTGCACGTGCGCGAGCTCGGCCGCCGGATCAACCACCTGTCCCGGCTGACCTGGCGACGGGTGGACGCGGTCCTGGCCCGTCCGACCTCCGTACGCCGCGCCCGTACGCCCGACCTGACGGCCATCGCCCCCGGACTCGCCCTGGCGTCGGGGGAGGTCGTGCTCGATGCGCGGGCCCGGCCCGACCGGGATCCGCTGCTGCTCCTCCGCGCCGCCGCCGAGGCTGCGGAGCGGGACGCGCTGCTCGCCCCGGCGACCGCCGCCCGCCTGGTCCGTGAGGGAGCACCGCTCCCGGACCCGTGGCCCACGGCCGCCCGACAGCTGTTGGTGCGGCTGCTCGCTGCGGGCCGGGGACTGCTGGGGGTGTGGGAGACGCTCGAGGAGACCGGGGCGCTGGAGCGGATCCTGCCGGAGTGGGAGCGCATCCGGTTGCTGCCGCACGCGTCGCCCATCCACCGCTTCACCGTCGACCGCCACGTCGTCGAGACCTGCATCGAGGCCTCCGCGCTGATCCGCCACGTCGGCCGGCCCGACGTCCTCATGGTGGCCGCGCTGCTGCACGACATCGGCAAGGGCGGGCTGACCGAGCACAGCGTGGCGGGGGAGCCCATCGCGCGGGCCATCGCGACCCGGTTCGGCTTCGACCCCGGGGCCGTGGCCACCATCGGCACCCTGGTGCGCTGGCACCTGCTGCTCGCGGAGACCGCCACCACCCGCGACCCCGAGGACCCGGCGACGGTCGCGCTCGTCGTGGACCGGCTGGGCGACGCCGGGACCGCCACCCTGCTGCGCGCCCTGACCGAGGCGGACGCCCGCGCCGCCTCGCCCAAGGCCTGGTCCTCGTGGCGCGCCGGACTGGTCACCGACCTCGGCCGCCGGGTGCTGGCCGCCCTCGACGACACCGCCCCCGAGGTCGGGCCGCCCGCGGGCCTGCCGCTGCCGCGCCCCGGCGTCGGAGACGTCGACATCGCCGTCGAGCGGGACGACGACGGGTCGCGGGTCACCGTGGTCGCCCACGACCGGGTCGGGCTGCTCGCGGACGTCGCGGGCGTCTTCGCCCTGCAGCGGGCCTCCGTCCGGGCGGCCCGCGCCTGGGCCGAGGGGGAGCACGCGGTCTCGGTGTGGGACGTCGCCGACGACCTGGTCGAGCCCGCGGTGCTGCGGCAGCGGTTCGAGGCGGTCGTCGAGGGGCGCGTCGACCCCACGGCCCGGCTCCGGCGCGGCCGGGAGGGGGCGCTCGCACCCAGCGTGGTGGTCCGCCCGGAGGCGTCGCGGCAGGCGACCGTGCTCGAGGTGCGCGCCGCCGACCGGCCGGGCGTGCTCCACCTCGCCCTGGCCGCGCTGGCCGCGCTCGACATCACCGTGCGCTCGGCGCACGTCGACACGCTCGGGCCGCAGGCGGTCGACGTCTTCTACCTGCAGGAGTCCAGCGCCGGGGTGCTGTCCGAGCATCGTGCGGCCGAGGCGGCCCACGCCGTACGACAGGCGCTGACGGCCGCCGAGGATGGTGGACGGCCGCCCGGCGGCTAGGGTTGGCACTCGGAAACGACCCATCCACCAGCGCCAGGAAGTTCGACTTGTTCGCCACTCTCTCCGACCGGCTCGCCGACACCTTCAAGCACCTCAGGGGCAAGGGGAAGCTGTCCGAGGCCGACATCGACGCCACGGCCCGCGAGATCCGCATCGCGCTGCTCGAGGCGGACGTCGCGCTGCCGGTCGTCAAGGAATTCGTGGCGGCGGTCAAGGAGCGTGCCCGCGGCGAGGAGGTCAGCCAGGCGCTGAACCCGGCCCAGCAGGTCGTCAAGATCGTCAACGACGAGCTGGTGGAGATCCTCGGCGGCGAGACCCGCCGACTGCGCTACGCCAAGTCCGGCCCGACCGTCATCATGCTGGCCGGCCTGCAGGGCGCCGGCAAGACCACGCTCGCCGCCAAGCTCGCGCTGTGGCTCAAGGAGCAGGACAAGGCCCCGATGCTGGTGGCCGCCGACCTCCAGCGGCCCAACGCGGTCAACCAGCTCCAGGTCAACGGCGAGCGCGTCGGCGTACCCGTCTTCGCGCCCGAGCCCGGCAACGGCGTCGGGGACCCCGTGGCCGTGGCCCGCGCCTCCATCGAGGAGGCCCGGCGCAAGCTCCACGACGTCGTCATCGTCGACACCGCCGGTCGTCTCGGCGTGGACGCGGAGATGATGAAGCAGGCCGCCGACATCCGCGACGCCGTGCAGCCCGATGAGGTGCTGTTCGTCGTCGACGCGATGATCGGCCAGGACGCCGTCACCACGGCCCAGGCCTTCCTCGACGGCGTCGGGTACGACGGCGTGGTCCTCACCAAGCTCGACGGTGACGCCCGTGGTGGTGCCGCGCTGTCGATCGCCAAGGTCACCGGCCGGCCGGTCATGTTCGCCTCCGCCGGCGAGAAGATGACCGACTTCGACCTGTTCCACCCGGACCGGATGGCGTCGCGCATCCTCGACATGGGCGACATGCTCACCCTGATCGAGCAGGCCGAGAAGACCTTCGACCAGGACCAGGCGCTCAAGGCCGCGCAGAAGCTGACCGGGCAGGGCGACGGCGAGTTCACCCTCGACGACTTCCTCGAGCAGATGCAGCAGGTGCGCAAGCTCGGGTCGCTCTCCAAGATCATGGGGATGCTGCCCGGGATGGGGCAGTTCCGCGACCAGCTCGAGAACTTCGACGAGCGCGAGATCGATCGGATCCAGGCGATCATCCAGTCGATGACCCCGGCCGAGCGGGCCAACCCCAAGCTCATCGACGGCTCGCGCCGCGCCCGGATCGCCAAGGGATCCGGTCGTCAGGTCGCCGACGTCAACCAGCTCGTCGACCGGTTCTTCGAGGCCCGGAAGATGATGATGCAGATGGCCCGTGGTGGAGGCATGCCCGGGATGCCGGGGATGCCCGGCATGGCCGGCGGCAAGCGCGCCAACGCCAAGCAGCCCGCCAAGAAGGGCAAGGGCAAGCGCACCTCCGGAAACCCCGCCAAGGCGGCGGCCCAGAAGAAGGCCGACCAGGAGAGGGCGGCCGCGGGCGGCGGCAACCCCTTCGGCACCCCGGCCGACGAGCCGGTCGACTACGAGGCGGCCGCCGCGGCGCTCGACCTGCCGAAGGACTTCTCCAAGTTCCTGAAGTGAGTCAGCGCCGGGGCGTCAGCTCGAGGGCGATCGGCTCGCCAGCCGACTCCGGGACACGGCAAGCATCAACACCGTGGAGCTCGAGGACGCCCACGGTCGGACGGGCCGATAGCGTTCGTCGACGTGACGCCCTGCAGCACGGAACTGAGGTGAGCCCGGCTCGACGGTCGGTGCTCGTCGTCGACGGTGCCAACGTCGTCGGCGCCCGACCGGACGGCTGGTGGAAGGACCGGGCGGGTGCCGCAGCCCGGCTCCACGACGCTCTCCTGCATGCGGACGTCCCGCACGAGGAGATCGTGCTGGTGCTAGAGGGCCAGGCCAAGCAGGGCGTCCGCGCGGGCGGACCGCGCTCGCTGCGGGTCGTGCACGCCTCCAAGGACGGCGACTCCGAGATCCGTCGGCAGGCCGAGCTGGCCGCCGACGCCGGCCACCAGGTCACGGTCGTCACTGCGGACCGTGCCCTGGCGGCCAACGTCGCGCCGGCGCAGGTGCTGTCGCCCACGTGGCTGCTCGACCGGATCGGTTAGTCGAGCGGGACCTTGACCACGCTTCCCCCGTCTGGGCACACGCTGCAGGTCGTGACGTACGCCGCGTCGTGACGGATCGCGAGGCCGTACGGCGCGGGGAACGGTCCGGCGACCGTCTCGTGGGCGCCGCCGGTGTCGACCCGCAGCACCGAGCCCATCGGCAGTTCATCCTCCGGGGCGCTGAGCAGCCCGCTGTCGGCGATCTGCACGACGTACAGCTCCCCCTCGTGCCAGGCCAGGTCGGTCACGTTGGTCAGTCCGGTGGCGTACACCGTGGGTGCCTCCCCTGGCACCACCCGATGGATCCGGGCGGCGTCGGGGGCGAACGGGAAGCCCGTCAGCTCGCTCACGTAGTAGGCATGGTCCGGCCCGACGGCCACCGAGGTCGGGACCGGCTGCGCCTCGACGTCCTCGAAGGGCGGGAAGGGCGACGGGAAGGTGCCCGGCGAGTCGAACACCGCGAGGGTGCCGACCGTGTGCTCGCGGGTGTTGACGGACAGCAGGGTGTTGCCGCCGGAGTCGGTCGCGACGTACTCACCCCAGCGACCGGTCAGGCCGGTCGGGTTGCTGTCGGGGCCTAGACCGTCGGGGTCGCCTGCGGCTTCGTGTGCCGCGAGGTCCGCACCGCGCCAGATCCGGTCTCCGAATTTGCCGGTGATGATGGTGCCCATCAGCCGCCGACCGAGCCGCGGCAGGTCCGAGCGGATGGCCGGGTCACCGCCGAGGCCCATCGTGACCGCGAAGTGCCGGTCTCCGTTGATGATCACGTCGGCGGGCCCGAGCGCAGCGCCCCCGCCTTCGGGGGCGAGGGAGGGTAGCTGGCTCAACACCCGCGACTGGTTGCCGTGGCGGATCCTGGTGACCGCCCCCGACCTGCCGTAACAGGCCTCGCCCTCTCCTCCGGCTGCCACGCAGGGTCCGGAGCCGCCGACGCCGGCCTCGGCGACGTAGAGGCTGCCTTCTCTGAAGGTGAGCTGGCGCGGGTTGTCGAGACCGGTCGCCACCTCCTCCCACGGCGGCGGATCGGCCGAGGCCGGGACGGCCATCAAGGCCGCCGCAAGTGTCAGCGCGCCGGTGGCGACGAGTGCGAAGTGACGGATACGCCGAGTCGTGACAGACATACAGTTCCCCCTGTGGGTCGTGGGTCTACCGTCACTTTCCTCCTTCCGGGGTGGCGGCGCATCACTCATTTTCGGGGGGCATTCACCGAGGCCCGCACGCCGCGAGCGTGCTGCTGCTCGACCGGATCGGCTAGCGTCCCCTGCATGTCGCTGAGGTTCTCCGGCCCGGTCCTGCCCGACGGAGAGGCGCGCGACCTGTACGTCGTCGAGGGCCGTGTCACCTACGAGAAGCAGGCGGGCGCAGACACCGGTGGCGAGGGCTGGATCGTGCCCGGGCTGGTCGACGCCCACTGCCACCTCGGCCTCGACGACTTCGGGGCCACGAGCGACGAGGAGACCGAGCAGCAGGCGATCGACGACCGCGACGGGGGAGCGCTGCTCATCCGGGACGCCGGCAGCGCCGCCGACACCCGGTGGATCCAGGACCGGGACGACCTGCCCCGGCTGATCCGGTGCGGCCGCCACATCGGTCGGACCAAGCGCTACATCCGCAACTACGCCCACGAGGTCGAGCCACACGAGCTCCCGGCGTACGCCGCGCAGGAGGCCCGCGCCGGGGACGGGTGGATCAAGCTGGTGGGTGACTGGATCTCCCGTGACGAGGGTGACCTCGCCCCGTCCTTCCCCGCGGAGGCGTTCGCCGCCGCCATCGAGGCCGCCCACGCCGAGGGCGCCAAGGTGACGGCCCACTGCTTCGGGGCGGGGGTGCTGCCGGGCCTGATCGAGGCCGGCATCGACTGCATCGAGCACGGCACCGGGCTCTCGGAGGACCTGGTGGACGCGATGGTCGCGCGGGGCACGGCGCTGGTGCCGACGATCATGCAGCTCGACAAGTTCCCCGAGCACGCGGAGGCGGGCCGGGACCGGTTCCCCGACTACGCCGCGACCATGACCGACCTCCACGCCAGGATGCCGGCCACGGTCATGGCGGCCTACGAGGCCGGCGTCCCCGTCTACGCCGGCTCCGACGGCGGCGGCATCAGCCGGCACGGCAACATCGCGGGCGAGGTGGCCGCGCTGCACCGGATCGGCATCCCCGCCCACGACGCGCTCGGTGCGGCGAGCTGGCGCGCCCGCGAGTGGCTGGGCCACCCCGGCCTGGAGGAAGGCGCCCCCGCCGACTTCGTGGTGTACGACGCGGACCCGGTGGCCGACCTCTCCGTGCTGCGCCGACCCTCGCGGATCGTGCTCCGCGGCCGGGTCGTCGGCTGAGCGGGCCGATTCGACGGGGCTCGATTCGGAGGGGCCGCCCGTCTCTGGCAGAATGACGCGCTGAGTCGCGCGACCACCGGACCCTCTCATCCGGGGGTCGTGCCGCCAACGAGGAACCGAACCCGTAACCCCACTCGGATGCCGGCCCTCACCCACACACGAATTTCGAGGAGACTCCACAGACGTGGCCGTCAAGATCCGTTTGAAGCGCCTGGGCAAGATCCGGGTCCCGCAGTACCGCATCGTCGTCGTCGACTCGCGCAAGAAGCGCGACGGTCGCGTGATCGAGGAGATCGGCAAGTACCACCCCAAGGAGGACCCGTCCTACATCGACGTCGTCTCCGACCGGGCGCAGTACTGGCTGGGTGTCGGCGCGCAGCCGTCCGAGGCCGTCGCGGCGATCCTGAAGATCACCGGTGACTGGCAGACCTTCAAGGGCCTCCCCGGCACCGAGGGCACCCTCAAGGTGGCCGAGCCGAAGCGCGACAAGACCGAGATCTTCAACGAGGCCCTCAAGGATGCTGCGAGCGCGCCCAAGGGCGACGCGGTGACCAAGAAGAGCGCGAAGAAGGCCGCTCCCGCCGAGGACAAGGCTGCGGACAAGTCTGCGGACAAGGCCGAGGAGCCGAAGGCCGAGACCCCGGCCGAGGTCCCTGCCTCCGAGACCCCGGAGGGCGCTGCCGACCAGGCGGAGTCGACCGAAGAGGTCACGGCCGAGGACGCCGGCAAGAGCGAGGCCTGAGCCGTGCTCGCCGATGCTCTCGAGCACCTCGTCCGCGGCGTCGTCGACCACCCCGACGACGTCTCCGTCCGCGACAAGCAGCTGCGCCGCGGATCGATCCTGGAGGTCCGGGTCCACCCGGACGACCTCGGCAAGGTGATCGGCCGCAACGGTCGCACCGCCACGGCGTTCCGCACCGTCGTCTCGGCCCTCGCCGGTCGTGGCGGCGCGCGGATCGACTTCGTGGACGTCGACCGCCGACGCTGAACCCGCACCGCATCCGACCGGGCGTCACCCCTCGCTGGGTGGCGCCCGGTCGCGCGTCCGGGGCACGGCCTAGGCTTTTCGGGTGAGCGAGCAGATCGAGGTCGTCGTCGGCCGGGTCGGGAAGCCCCACGGACTCCGCGGCGAGGTCACCGTCGAGGTCCGCACCGACGAGCCGGACCGCCGCTTCGCCCCGGGTACGACGCTGCGCGCCGACCCGCCACGCGGCTCCGCGAGCCCGCACGCCTCCCTGACGGTCGCCGCCACCCGCTGGCACCAGGGTCGGCTGCTGGTGACCTTCGAGCAGCTCGCCGACCGCACCGCGGCCGAGGGCGCCCGGGGACTCGTGCTGCACGTGACGGTGGCCGCCGACGAGCGGCCCGGAGACCCCGACGAGTTCTACGACCACCAGCTGGTGGGCCTGGCCGCCTTCGACCTCGACGGCCGCGAGCTGGGGGAGGTCACGGGACTGGCACACGGTGGCGCCCAGGACCTGCTGCAGATCCGGACCCCGGACCGGCGCGACACCCTCGTCCCGTTCGTCAAGGAGCTCGTGCCCGAGGTCGATCTCGCCGCCCGGAGGGTCGTCGTCGCGGACCGCCCGGGGCTCGTCTCGCCCCTGCCCGACGACGCCTGAACCGCGCTTCCTACCACGCGTCGGAGCGCCGGTGTGCTGCGCCGCGCCGGCCCTTCGGCCCGACCTCAGGTAACGGGTCAGTGACGGTTGGGCTGAGCGTGGACACGGACTGATAACGATGCGGACAAGGGTGCTTGCCCTCGGTTGTGACACAGGACAGGGTGAGCGGCGCTAAGCGTTTCATGCGCACTTTTCTCAAGGAGGACCTATGAAGGTCAGTACGCCTCTGCGTGCGACCGCCGTGGCAGCGGCGCTCGTGCTCGGGCTCGCCGCTTGTGGTGGCGGCGACAGTGAAGACGACCCGGGCACGGCTCCCGAGCCGACCGGGGAGCCGGGTGGCGAGTACATCGCCGAAGTGACCGAGCCCTCGTTCCTCGCCCCCGCCTCGAACTGCTACGAGTCCGAGTGCTCCGCGATCCTCGACATGATCAACGACCCGCTGGTCACGACCGACGCCGACTCCGGTGAGCTGGTCTTCGACGGTCTTGCCGAGAGCATCGAGCCCAACGAGGACCAGACCGTCTGGACGGTGACCCTGAAGGACGGTCGCGAGTTCCAGAACGGCGAGCCGGTGGACGCCGAGTCGTTCGCCCGCGCCTGGAACTACTCCCAGGACCCGAAGAACGCGCAGGCCACGGCCGGCTTCCTGTCCCGCATCGAGGGCGCCGGCGACGGCAAGGAGATGTCCGGGTTCAAGGTCGTCGACGAGACCACCTTCGAGGTCACCCTGAACGGCCCGTTCTCGCAGTTCGGCCAGCAGATGTCCTACGCCCCGGCCTTCTCGCCGATCGCGCAGGAGTGCCTCGACGACATCAAGGCGTGCAACGAGGAGCCCATCGGCACCGGCCCCTACATGATGGACGGCCCGTGGAAGCACGACGAGTCGATCACCGTCACCAAGTGGTCCGACTACGCCGGTGACATCTCGGGCAACGCCGACACGGTGGTCTTCCAGATGTTCACCAACCCGACCGCTGCCTACCGTGACTTCCAGAACGGTGGTCTCGACGTGATCAGCCTGGCCCCCGAGGTCTACCTCGAGGCCAAGGGCACCCTCGGCGACGCCATCATCGAGGAGCCGACCTCGAGCCTGACCTACGTCGGCTACCCGACCACGCAGGCTCCGTTCGACAACCCGCAGGTCCGCCAGGCGATCTCGATGTCCATCGACCGCCAGCTGATCGTGGACCAGGTCCTCAACGGCCTGGCCTACCCGTCGACCGACATCGTCACCCCGCCGATCCCCGGCTCGCGTGACGACGCCTGCGCCTACTGCGTCTACGACCCCGAGGCAGCCAAGCAGCTGCTCGCGGACGCCGGTGTTGACCTGGAGGGCGAGACCATCCAGTTCTACTTCAACGCCGACGCCGGTCACGACGCGTGGGTCGAGGCTGCCGCCCGTCAGGTCCAGGAGAACCTGGGCGTGGACTACAAGCTGCAGTCGACCGAGTGGGCTCAGTACCTCGAGCTCCTCGACGCGCAGGACTTCACCGGTCCGTTCCGCCTCGGCTGGGGCCAGGACTACCCGTCCCCGGAGAACTACCTGCGCCCGATCGTGGGCACCGGTGGTGACTCGAACTACACGGGTTACTCCAACCCCGAGGTCGACGAGCTGCTCGTCGCCGGTGACGAGGCCCCGACGCTGGAAGAGGGCATTGCCTCCTACCAGCAGGCCGGCGACGTCGCGCTGGAGGACATGCCGATCATCCCGATGTGGAGCGGCAAGACCGCGATCGCCTACTCCGACGCAGTCGGCGACGTGAGCTACGACCTCAACGCAGCGGAGATTGCCTTCAAGGACATCACCGTCAACCAGTGATCATCGCCTAAGGTAACTTGCTACAGGCGACCTAGTGCGGGGGCCGGGCCGAGGCTCGGTCCCCGCACTCTCGCTGTCTGCACTGCTTGAGGAAAGGTATGCGCATGGGGCGTTACGTAGCCCGACGACTGATCCAGTTCCTCCCCGTGATCCTGGGGACGCTGTTCCTTCTCCACCTGTTGAGCGTCCTGACGATCCAGATCGTCGGAGACCCGGTCCGTGCCCTGTTCGGCGAGAACGCGCCGCCGGCTGAGGTCATCCAGCAGCTCCAGGTCCAGTACAACCTCGACGACCCGTGTCTCGAGCAGACGGGCAACCCGTGCCTCGGCCTGTTCGTCGAGCGCCTCGGTCAGTACGCCCAGGGCGACTTCGGCGTGAACTTCCGCGGCCGCCCGGTCACCGAGCTCTTCATGGAGCGCATCGGCGTGACCATCCGGCTGACCACCATCGCCATTCTCTTCGAGACCATCGTCGGCATCTTCCTGGGTGTCCTCGCCGGTCTCCGCAAGGACAAGTTCATCGACAACTTCGTCCGCTTCTCCACGGTCCTGCTCATCGCGTTCCCGGTGTTCGTGTTCGGTTCGCTCACGCTGCTGGTGGTCGGTCTCAAGCTCGGCCTCGCCGTGAGGGAGAGCGACTGGGCGCCAGAGTGGCTGGGGCAGATGATCAACATCGGCTACAACCCCGATTATCCGTGGCTGAGCCTGACGTTGCCCGCCCTGGTCCTGGGCGCCTTCTCACTGGCGGCGATCGCGCGCCTCACGCGCACCAGCCTGATCGAGAACCTGCGGTCGGACTACGTCCGTACGGCACGTGCGAAGGGCCTCACCACCCGTCGGACCGTCGGCATCCACACGCTGCGCAACTCGCTGATCCCGGTCGTCACCTACATCGGCATCGACATCGGGCTGCTGCTCGGTGGAGCGCTGGTGACCGAGGGCATCTTCAACGTTCCCGGCGTCGGTCAGCTGGTGTTCCAGTCCATCCAGTCCAACGACACCCCGGTCATCATCGGAGTCGTCACGATCCTCACCCTGGTGTTCCTGGTGGCCAACCTGATCGTCGACATCCTGTACGCCGCACTTGACCCGAGGATCCGCTATGAGTGACATCAGCGCGGCACAGGCCGCGACCACCGCCGAGCCCGCAGGCATGCCGGAGGGCACCCCGGGCAGCAACCGCACCCTGTGGGGTGACGTCCGCTACGAGCTGGTCCGCAACCCGGTCTTCTGGTTCTCGGCCGTCCTCGTGTTCGTCATCTTGGTGATGGCGTTCTTCCCGCAGCTGTTCGCGGAGACCTCGCCCAACGCCCGGGGCGCCTGCGACCTCGTGAACGCCCGCGTCAAGCCGACCTGGGACAAGCCGTTCGGCTACACCAGCGCCGGCTGCGACATGTGGTCCTCCCTGGTCTACGGCACCGGGAAGTCGGTCATCGTCGCCATCCTGGTGACGGGCGGGACGGTGATCCTCGGTGTCACCTTCGGCACCGCGGCCGGCTGGTTCGGGGGCTGACCGACACCATCATCAGCCGCATCACCGACGTGTTCTTCGGGCTGCCCTTCATCCTGGGCGCGCTGGTGTTCCTCGCGATCTTCCCGACCCGCAACATCTACACGATCTCGATCGTGCTGATCGTCTTCGGGTGGACGTCACTGACCCGCGTGATGCGGGGCAGCGTGATCGCCACGAAGCAGAAGGACTTCATCGACGCGGCGCGGGCGCTGGGCGCCACCGATTCCTTCATCATCCGCAAGCACGTCCTGGCCAACAGCATCGCGCCGGTCATCGTGCTCGCGACGATCGGGTTGGGCGCGACCATCAGTGCGGAGGCCACCCTGACGTTCCTCGGGGTGGGCTACCAGCGACCCACGGTCTCGTGGGGGCTGCTGGTGAACGAGGGGCAGACGGTCGCGCTGGCCGGCTTCTGGCACCTGCTCGTCTACCCCGCATCCTTCATCGTGATCACCGTGCTCGCGTTCATCCTGCTGGGTGACGTGCTGCGTGACGCCCTCGACCCGCGAAGCCGCTGAGGTAGCCATGTCTGACACCAAGACCGATGTGTCCACCGGACCACGGAAGTCGCCGCTGAGCGGCGTCTCGTTCGACCCGTCCGCACCGTTGCTGGAGGTCGAGGACCTCCGCGTGGAGTTCCACACCCGCGACGGCATCGCCAAGGCCGTCAACGGCGTGAGCTTCGCGGTGGGGGAGGGCGAGACCCTGGGCATCCTGGGCGAGTCCGGCTGTGGCAAGTCCGTGACGGCCCAGGCCATCATGGGCATCCTCGACACCCCGCCCGCCCGTGTGGCCGGTGGCCAGGTGCGCTACCGCGGCGTCGACCTGCTCGCCATGGAGGAGTCGACCCGACGACACGTGCGCGCCAACAAGATCGCGATGATCTTCCAGGATGCGCTCTCCTCGCTGAACCCCGTCTTCACCGTCGGGTGGCAGCTCGGTGAGCTCTTCCGCATGCACCAGGGCGCCAGCCGCAAGGAGGCCAAGACGAAGGCCATCGAGATGCTCGAGCTGGTGGGCATCCCGGCGGCCGCGTCGCGGGTGAACGACTTCCCGCACCAGTTCTCCGGCGGCATGCGCCAGCGCGTGATGATCGCCATGGCGCTGTCGCTCAAGCCCGACGTGATCATCGCGGACGAGCCGACCACGGCACTCGACGTGACCGTCCAGGCGCAGGTGATGCAGCTGCTCGCCGACCTGCAGCAGGAGATGAAGCTCGGCCTGATCCTGATCACCCACGACATGGGCGTGGTCGCCGACGTCGCCGACAAGATCTGTGTCATGTACGCCGGCAACGCCGTCGAGCAGGCCGACGTCTACCAGATCTACGAGAAGCCGGCCCACCCCTACACGAAGGCACTGCTGGAGTCGATCCCGCGCGTGGACCAGAAGGGGCAGCAGCTGACCGTCATCAAGGGTCTGCCCCCCGCGCTGGTCAACCCGCCGCCGGGGTGCTCCTTCCACCCGCGGTGCACCTTTGCCACCGACAGGTGCAAGACCGACAAGCCGGAGCTCTACACCGTCCCCGGCGGTCGCTTCAGCGCATGCCACTACTGGGAGGAGGTCATGGGCAAGTGACGACCGAAACCGCACCGAACACCGAGCCGGTGACCACGGGCAACGACTCCGACGTCGTGCTCGAGGTCACCGACGCCAAGAAGTACTTCCCGCTCACGCAGGGAATCGTCTTCCGGAAGACCATCGGCCACGTCAAGGCCGTCGACGGCGTCTCCTTCAAGCTCCACAAGGGCGAGACCCTGGGCGTGGTGGGCGAGTCCGGCTGTGGCAAGACCACGCTCGGCCGGATGCTGCTGGGCCTGGAGAAGCCGACCGAGGGATCGATCAAGCTGCTGGGTCGCGAGATGACCGGGATCAAGGCCGGCGACCTGCGCCGGATGCGGCGCGACATCCAGATCGTGCTGCAGGACCCGTACTCCTCGCTCGACCCGCGGATGACCGTCGGCGACATCGTCGGCGAGCCCTTCGACATCCACCCCGACGCGTTGAAGGGGACGCAGCGTCGTACGAAGATCCAGGAGATGATCGAGGTGGTCGGGCTCAACCCCGACCACATCAACCGCTACCCCCACCAGTTCTCCGGCGGTCAGCGCCAGCGCATCGGCATCGCCCGGGCGCTCACCCTGAACCCGAAGGTCCTGGTCTGCGACGAGCCGGTCTCCGCGCTCGACGTGTCCGTCCAGGCGCAGGTGGTCAACCTGTTCGAGCGGCTGCAGGACGAGTTCGGGCTGTCCTACGTCTTCATCGCCCACGACCTGTCGGTGGTGCGCCACATCTCCGACCGGGTCATGGTCATGTACCTCGGCAAGGCGGTCGAGATCGGCGACGAGGACCAGATCTACAGCAGGCCGACGCACCCCTACACCCAGGCGCTGCTCTCCGCGGTGCCGGTGCCGGACCCGCGGCTCAAGGGCAGGCGCGACCACATCGTGCTGCAGGGCGACGTCCCGAGCCCCGCCAACCCCCCGTCGGGGTGCCGGTTCCGGACCCGCTGCTGGAAGGCGGAGGACATCTGCGCCGAGGAGGAGCCCCTGCTCCAGATCCGCGACGCGTCCGACCACCCGTCGGCCTGCCACTTCGCCCAGCCGCGCGACGTGATCGGCGCCGCCGCGGACGCACCCGAAGGGCAGGACGCCTGACGGTGGCACCGGCCCACCTTCTCCGGGGGCGCAGTCTCGCAGCACTGGCGTGCACGTTCACGCTGCTCGTGACCGGCTGCGCCACCGGGGGCGACGACCCCGTCCCCGATCCGACCCCGACCCTCGCGGAGCCGACCGGCACCGTGGCCCCGACGGACTCCGACGGCATCACCACGCAGTCCGACCGGTACCCCACGTGGTCGGCCATCGACGGGCTCGAGACGCCGCGCGACGACTTCGGCACCGCGGTCATCGGCACCGACATCTGGGTGCTCGGGGGGATGACGGGCGAGCGGGGCAACCGGCTCCTGTCGGTCGAGGTCCTCGACACGACCACGAGCACCTGGACCACGAGCGACATCGAGATGCCGATCGGCGTCGCCTCGTTCGAGGTGGTCGCGCAGGGGCCGATGATCTACGCCTTCGGCGGCTTCGACGCCGAGAGCCAGGCGACCGACTTCTCCTCCGTGCTCGACACCCGGACCGGCCGGTGGCGCACGCTGCCGCCGCTGCCGCACCCGCGCTACGCCCACACCGTGACCGCGTTCGACGGACTCTTCTACGTCGTCGGCGGACGGGACCTCGACGGAGAGGTCGCCGAGGTCGACGTCTTCGACCCCGACACCGGGGGCTGGACCACGCTCGACCGGCCGATGTCGCGGGCCCGTGACTCCCACAAGGCGGTGGCGACGCCCGACGGGATCTACGTCGCCGGGGGCCAGAAGGACTTCGTCGACAGCTCGCTGGTGGACTTCTTCGACCCGGCGTCGGGCCGGTGGACCAGGCTCCCCGACCTCCCCGAGCCGATGTCCCGGGCGGGCCTGGCCTACGCCCGGGGGAAGCTGTGGATCTCGCTCCACGAGTCGGCGTACGTCGCGGACGCCGCCGACCCGTCCTCGTGGGAGGAGGCCAACGCGCTGACGCTGTCCCGGCACGGCATGGGCTTCGTGGTGCTCGACGGCTTCATCTACTCGATCGGCGGCTGTGCGCTCAACCCGTTGCGCGACGTCCGGACCGTCGACCGCCTGGAGCTGAGCTGACGGTGGGGGAGCGACCATGAGGATCGACGTGGTCTCGATCTTCCCCGACTATCTCGCGCCGCTCGAGCTGTCGCTGGCGGGCAGGGCGCGTGCGGCCGGGCTGCTCGACATCTCCGTGCACGACCTGCGCGACTGGACCCACGACCGGCACCGCACCGTGGACGACACCCCCTACGGCGGCGGCGCCGGGATGGTGATGAAGCCCGAGCCCTGGGGAGAGGCGCTGGACGCGGTGCTGGCCGACGGCTCGACCCTCGTCGTACCCACGCCGTCGGGGGAGCCGTTCGACCAGGCGCTGGCCCGCGACCTCGCGACCCGCGACCACCTCGTCTTCGCCTGCGGCCGCTACGAAGGCATCGACCAGCGGGTCGTCGACCACTACGCCGAGCGGGTCGAGGTCCGGGAGGTGTCGATCGGCGACTACGTCCTCAACGGCGGCGAGGTCGCCGCCCTGGTCGTGGTCGAGGCGGTGGCGCGACTGCTGCCGGGCTTCATGGGCAACGCCGAGTCGCTCGCCGAGGAGTCGCACGAGGACGGCCTGCTCGAGTACCCCGTCCACACCAAGCCCGCGAGCTGGCGTGGCCACGACGTCCCGCCGGTGCTGCTGAGCGGCGACCACGGTGCGATCGCGGCGTGGCGGCACGACCAGGCCCTCCGGCGTACGGCGCAGCGGCGGCCGGACCTGCTGCCGCCCACGTCGCTGCCGGGCGGCGAGGTGATCGCGCCCGCGGTCCCCGCCGACGCCGGCGAGCTCCTGACCCTGCAGCGGGCCTGCTGGGTGCAGGAGCAGCAGGCCAACCCGGGTGTCCACATCCCCGCGCTCCACGAGTCCCTCGACGACGTACGGCGCTGGCTGGCGGAGTGGACGGTGCTGACCGTGCGCCGCGGCGACCGGCTGGTCGGGGCCGCGCGAGCCCGGGCGGAGGGTGAGCTCTGGGACGTGGGGCGGCTGATGGTCGCGCCCGACCTGCAGGGCCAGGGCCTCGGCCGGGTGCTGCTCGAGGCCGTCGAGGCCGCCGCCCCCGCCACCACGACGACCTTCGTCCTGTTCACCGGCGCCGGGAGCGTGGACAACATCCGGTTCTACAAGCGCGCCGGCTACCGGCTGCGGGGCGCGGAGCCCGACGTCCCGGGCGCGGTCAGGCTGACCAAGCGGATTTCGCGCTGACCCGCTGGCTCTGGCAGACTTGCTCCTCGGCCCAGTCGGCCAAACCAGGACCTCCCGAGGGCATGCCCGGCAGGAGGTCTGCGCAGGTCTCCTGCCACAGGGGGAGACCGGCGCCGCCGGCCACCCCACTGGACCACCAGCGTGATCACTCGAAACCGCGGCTGACCTGTGGCACTCGTGAGGAGAGACATGACCAACGTCATCACCGAGCTCGGCAATGCCATCAAGCGCGACGACGTCCCCGACTTCCGCGCCGGCGACACCGTCAACGTCCACGTGAAGGTCGTCGAGGGCAACCGCTCCCGCGTCCAGCAGTTCCAGGGCGTCGTCATCCGCGTCCAGGGCTCCGGCATCGGCCGCACCTTCACCGTCCGGAAGGTCTCCTTCGGCGTCGGTGTCGAGCGGACCTTCCCGCTGCACTCCCCGATCTTCGACAAGATCGAGGTCGTGACCCGCGGTGACGTCCGCCGCGCGAAGCTCTACTACCTGCGCAACCTGCGCGGCAAGAAGGCGAAGATCAAGGAGCGCCGCGAGTTCTGATCCGCCGGATCAGACACTCGCTGGCTACCCTTCACGCGTGACTTCCGACGACCGCGGTTCCTCCTCCAGCGTCACCGACGACGAGCAGGAGCCGCGGTCGTCGCACGCCGGGACGAGGAAGTCGAAGAAGCACCTCCCGCTCTGGCAGGAGACGATCCTGCTGCTCGGTCTCGCACTCGTGCTCGCGGTCGTGATCAAGGCGCTGTTCGTCCAGGCGTTCTACATCCCGTCGGAGTCGATGGAGCCGGGCCTGATCAAGAACGACCGGATCCTGGTGCAGAAGGTCTCCTACTGGTTCGGTGGTGAGCCCGAGCGCGGCGACGTCGTGGTCTTCAAGGACCCGGGCGGCTGGCTCAAGGGCGCCGAGGCGGCCGGACCCACCAACCCGGTGGCGAAGGCGATGGCCAAGATCGGCCTCTACCCGCAGGGTGGCCACCTCGTGAAGCGTGTCGTCGGTGTCGCCGGCGACACCATCGTCTGCTGCGACAAGGAGGGCCGGATCTCGGTCAACGGCGAGCCGCTCGACGAGGATCCCTACATCCGCGAGCAGGGGCTCCAGTGCAACGGGCCGCGCGCCTCTCCGACCTGCGACTGGTCGGTCGGGCCGGTCCCGGAGGACACCATCTTCGTGATGGGCGACAACCGCGGCGCGTCCGCCGACTCCACCGCCCACATGTGCCTCCCCAGCGAGACCGACTGTGTCCCCGGTGACGAGTTCGTCCCCGTCGACCTCGTGGTCGGCAAGGTCTTCGTGCTGCTCTGGCCCGCCTCCCGCTTCGACTGGATCGGCAGCCCCGACTCGTTCGCGGACGTGCCCGACGCGTCCTGAGGTCCGCCCATGTCCCACCTGCCCCGCGGCCTCACGGTCCGGCGCGATGCCGGGCTCTACGGGTACGAGCGTGCGCTGCGCCGGGTCGGCATCGACCCGATCGCCGGCGTCGACGAGGCCGGCCGCGGCGCCTGCGCCGGTCCGCTGGTGGCGGGCGCCGCGATCCTGCCCCCGGGCCGGGCCGGCATCGTCCCGGGGCTGGCCGACTCCAAGCTGCTGACCGAGAAGGCGCGGGAGCGCTGCTACGAGCAGATCGTGCGGCGTGCCGTCGCCTGGTCGGTCGTGGTGCTGCCGTCGACCGAGTGCGACCGGCTGGGCATGCACGTCGCCAACGTCGAGGCGCTGCGTCGGGCGGTGGCGCTGCTCGAGGTGCCTCCGGCGTACGTCCTGACCGACGGGTTCCCCGTCGACGGCCTCGGCGCCCCCGGGCTCGCGATGTGGAAGGGCGACCGGGTCGCCGCCTGCATCTCCGCGGCGAGCGTGATCGCGAAGGTCACCCGCGACCGGATCATGACCCGCTGCACGACGACTTCCCGGCCTACGACTTCGCCACCCACAAGGGCTACATCACCGACGAGCACTCCGCCGCCCTGACCGAGCACGGCCCGTGCCCCGAGCACCGGATGCGGTTCGTGAACGTCCGGCGGGCCGCGGGGATCGAACCGCCGCTCGACGTCAGAATGGTGGGGCGAGCGTCGCGGTCTTGACGAGGCTCGCCGGCGGTTGAGGTGCAGCAATGACCTGGTGGACGAGACGATGGAGGAGACACGATGAGCGCCGAGGATCTCGAGAAGTACGAGACCGAGATGGAGCTCACCCTCTACCGCGAGTACCGCGACGTGGTGGGCATCTTCAAGTACGTCGTCGAGACCGACCGCCGCTTCTACCTCTGCAACCAGGTGGACGTGAAGGCCCGCACCGAGTCCGGCGACGTCTTCTTCGAGGTCTCGATGAGCGACGCCTGGGTCTGGGACATGTACCGCCCCGCCCGCTTCGCCAAGAACGTGAAGGTGCTGACGTTCAAGGACGTCAACGTCGAGGAGCTCTCACCCCAGGACATCGACCTCCCCAAGGCCTGACCAGACCATCTAGGCGTTTCCGGGACAGCGGCGACGAACGCGTCCTACTCTTCGGGGTGGATCGTGGGCCTTGACCCCCCGAGGAGGTGACCGCGTTGGCTCGATTGGTACGACGGCCTGAGCGTGGCGCGTCCGCGGTGGAGTTCGCCCTGGTGATGCTGCCGCTGCTCTACCTGGTCTTCGGGATCATCCAGTACGGCCTGTACTTCTGGGGCATGCAGGCGGGTACCTCGGCCACGTCGGACGCTGTACGCCGAATCACGGTCGGTGACTGCGAGACGGCGGCACGAGCTCCAGCCATTCCTGAAGGACCGGCATCGGAGCGCGTCCCCGACTGCGGCCGGGATCGATCGGCGCGACCCCGGTCTACAGGGATGCCGACGGCGGGTCAACCGTCGAGTCCCGGAGTCGGCGGCAGCGTCACTCTCACGGTGACGTTCGACGCTATCGACCTCAACTTCCCCTTCATCCCGCTCCCCGACGATGGCAAGGTGACCCGGAGGTCTTCGGCCGGATCGAGAGACGTGGACCACTGCGAACGGGTGTCGCTGATGTCGAGCTCGTGGAGCGTCGCAGCACGGGGCGAGGACGGAGCGGTCGCCCTCATCGTGGCCATGCTGGCCCTGGTGCTGGTCGCGATCTCTGCGCTGGCCGTCGACCTCGGCTACGCCTTCGCCCAGAAGCAGGCCATCCAGAAGCGGGCCGACTTCGCCGCGCTGGCTGGCTCGTTCGGTGACGACCTCCCGATGACCGCCGCCGGCGTCGTCTGCAACTACGGGCGCGCCGGCCGCGCGACCGACCAGGCGATCATCGATGTCGCGGCCTATCTCAGCGAGCAGCCGGGCGGCTCCGACATCGTCCCGACGATCTCGTCGACTGCGACCTGACCGACGGCGAGGCCGGCTACGGCACGTTCGCCGCCGGCCGCCTGTCCCGGCGGCTACTGCCTGACCGCGAACCCCAACCAGCTGACCGTCGTCAGCCAGCCGCGGACCGTCGAGTTCGGCCTCGCCCAGGTGCTCGGCTTCGACGACGTCGACGTCCGCGGCCAGGCGACGGTCGAGATCAAGTCGCCGCTGTAGAAGACGCTGCCGCTCTATGCGTTCCAGCCGTGCGACTACGGTCGCAGACGATCATGCAGCCGACCAACGGCCATGCCGCGGACGCGATCAACCTTCGCAGCGAGCAAGCCAGATCGAACTCCGCCGAGCTCAACACCTGACCACCATCCCCGCGACCACGCCGGCTCAGGTGCAGCTGAACGTCCCGCCCCGACGACTCCCTGGTGATCACGTCGGACCGGCCACTGACGCGACGTCACCGACGTCGGGTTCTTCCTGTCCGGCGGCCACCGCACCGGCCCCGCGCCCGTGACAATCGGCGCCCGCACAGTTCACGGTCTCGGGGACCACGATCACCATGCCCCACATCCCGCAGCGGTGACGTCCGTGCAAGGCGATCTGGTACGTCCGGGTCAAGATCGCAGGCCAACTGGTCGGCGGTGTTCACCGGACAACGGCAACACCGATCCTGAGGGCGCTGCCGCTCACGGTCGGCAACCTGTCCCTGACCTGCGGCCAGGGCTCCAGCAACGGCAACTTCGGCACGCTCGACCTCCGCCCACCCCTACGCCTGCGGGCATCAACGGCAATACGGAAACCGTGCCTACAACATCATCGAGGGGCTCAGCACGGCCTGGCGCGCTACAAGGCCTTCCGACACGCCCGACAAGCAGTGCGCGGACCGCCACGCCGCCGCCAACGACAAGACGTGGGCCGCAGGACGGGGACCAACTGTGTCGACACCGACCCGGGCTGTCGAGCAACGCCGCGAGTGGGGATTTCTGACCGGCGTCGGCAGTACGAGCCCGGCCTGCTGGAGACACCACAGCTGACCGGTTCTGCCCGTTCGACTACCCCACCGGCACTACCCACACGGCGCTCGTTCACAGATCGATCCATCAACAACGACACGCTCACCTGCTACTTCACGCAACGACGCCATGACCGTGAGCGACGTCAGTCAGCCGACACTATCCGGGGCCTCGTCATCGACCAGTCGATCTACGAGTCTCCCGCTTCGTCAACGTGCCGGTGCTGGGCGTCCTGCCCGCCAGCGGCAGCTGCTGCAAGTACCAGATCGTCGACTTCCGCCCGGGTTCATCACCGAGCAGCCCGTCAACGCCACTCGGATCAAGGGCGTCCTGCCCTAGCGACGCGCAACGGGCTCAACGGGTCGGTACAACCAAGCAGCCGTTCAACTGCGTCAACATCGTCTTCCTCAACCAGGCGCCTGCCCAACCCGCCGCTGGACCCGGACGGCAACTACATCCCCTATACAGGTACCGGCGTCAAGCAGCCGATGCTCGTCAACTGAGCCACCTGCCGTCCACAGCCGACGGCTGAGGCTGGTTCTCCACAGCCTGCGACCGGCGACGGCCCGCCTTGTGGGCACCTCCCTCGACGCTGTTCTCGAGGAGGACAGCGATGACGGAGACACGGACGCGCAACCAGGCGCTCGGGAGCTACGGCGAGCGGGTGGCCGACCGACCACCTGCTGGCGCGGGGGATGGTGCTGCTCGACCGCAACTGGCGCTGCGACGAGGGTGAGATCGACCTGGTGCTGCGGGACGGGCCGGCGCTGGTCGTCTGCGAGGTCAAGACCCGGACCAGCCTGGAGCACGGCTCACCCCACGAGGCGATCACCGACGCCAAGCTGGCGCGACTGCAGCGGCTCGGCGTCGCGGTGGGCCGAGGCCCATGGGGTGACCCCGCCGGAGATCCGGGTCGACCTGGTGGCGGTGCTGCAGCCCGGCAAGGGCCGCGCGCTGGTCGAGCACGTGCGGGGGATCGGCTGATGCCGGTCTCCGCGACGCCCGACCATCGCGCTCGACGGCGCCATCGGCCACCTCGTCGACGTCCAGGCCGACGTCTCGCCGGGCCAGGCCGGCCTGACCCTGGTGGGGCGGCTCGACGCTGTCCATCAACGAGGCGCCGCACCGGTGCCGGATGGCCATCCACAACACCCGACTGCACTGGCCGGCGACCAAGCGGATCACGATCCTGTTCTCGCCCGAGCGACCTGCCCAAGCGCGGCACCCACTTCGACCTCGCGATCGCGCTGGCCGTGCTCAAGGCGACGGCCAGCTCGGCTCGCGCCGACGTGACCGGCTCGGTCTTCATCGGCGAGCTCACCCTGACCGGGGGCCTGCGGGCCGTGCCCGGGGTGCTGCCGATGGTGCTGGCGGCCGTCCCACCGGGGCATCCGCCGGGTCTTCGTCCCCGAGCCCCAGGCCCACGAGGCGGCGCTGGTGCCCGACGTCGAGGTGCTCGGCGTGCGCTCGCTCGGCCAGGTGGTCGCCGAGCTCTGCGGCGAGGAGGTCCCGCAGGCGCCTCCGGTCGCACCGATGTCGGGCAGCCGGCTGCTGGCCTGGCGCGGCGAGCAGCGGCTCGACGAGGTCGACATGGCCGACGTCTTCGGGCATCCACGACGCCCGCTTCGCCGTCGAGGTCGCCGCCGCCGGCGGGCACCACCTGCTGCTGTCCGGCCCCAAGGGATGCGGCAAGACCACGCTCGCCGAGCGGATCCCCACGATCCTTCCCGACCTGACCACCCAGGAGGCGCTCGAGCTCACGGCCCTCCACTCGCTCGCCGGCGCGCTGGAGGAGGGCGACGCCCTGCTGCGGCGACCACCGTTCTCCGCGCCCCACCACGACGCGAGCAAGGCCAGCATCCTCGGCGGCGGCACCGGCCGGGTCCGGCCGGGCGAGCTCAGCCGAGCCCACTGCGGAGTGCTCCTGCTCGACGAGTTCCCGTTGCTGCGCACCGACGTGATCGACGCCCTGCGGCAGCCGCTGGAGAGCGGGGAGGTCACGATCGCCCGCGGTGACGAGTCGGTGACCTTCCCGGCCCGGGGCATGGTCGTCCTCGCCGCCAACCCCTGCCCCTGCGGCGACTACCGCGCCGACGCGCGCGACAACCGCTGCACCTGCCGGGAGGTGCAGCGTCGCGACTACCTCAGCCGGGTGCGGGGGCCGATCTCCGACCGGATCGACATCACCCGCCACCTCGAACCGGCGCGACCGCACGACCAGCGCGACACGCTGGTCGCGCCCGGAGCCGTCGGCGACGGTCCGCGCAGCGGGTGGCCGCCGCCCGGGAGCGGCAGGCCTCCCGCTACGACGGCCGCAGCTGGCGGCTCAACGGCCAGGTGCCCGGGCAGGTGCTGCAGAACGAGATGGCCGCTCTCGGCGCAGGGACAGCGCAAGGTCGACGACGAGATGTACGGCGGCCGGCTGAGCCGGCGCGGCGCGACCCGGGTCCACCGGCTCGCCTGGACCCTGGCCGACCTGCGGGGCGCCGACGGTCCCTCGGTCGCCGACGTCGAGACCGCGCTGCAGCTGCGGCAGGGGCACCCGCTCGGGTCCGCGGCCCTGCGGAGGGCAGCCTCATGACCGACGACCGGGTGGCCCGGGCCGGCCTCAGCCGGCTGGCCGAGCCCGCCGACCCCCGGGTCACCGACGCCGTGTCGCCAAGCCGGTGCCGGTCGCCTCTACGACGAGGTCCTGGCGCAGGCGCGGCCGAGCGTGGGCTGACGGGCGACGCCGCGGGCCGCGCTCGCCACGGTCGATCCCGCGCGCGAGCTCGAGCAGGCGGCGCGACGCGGCATCCGCTTCGTGATCCCCGCCGATGCCGAGTGGCCGACGCAGCTCGACGACCTCGCCCGATCGCCGGGCGGTCAACCAGATGGTGGGGCGCGCCGTTCGGGCTGTGGGTCCGCGGTCCGGCTGCGCCTGGACGAGCTGACTCGGTCCGTCGCGGTCGTCGGCTCCCGCTCCTCCACGACCTACGGCGAGGCGGCCGCCCGCGAGATCGCTGCCGGGCTGGCCCGTGACGGACGCGCGGTGGTGTCGGGCGCCGCGTTCGGCATCGACCAGGCCGCCCATCGCGGTGCCCTCGCGCTGGACGGCCCCTCGATCGCGGTGCTGGCGTGCGGGGTCGACCGCGCCTACCCGGCCAGCCACCGCGACCTCATCGAGCACCTGGCGGCACACGGCGCCGTCGTCTCGGAGCTGCCGCCGGGCTGCGCCCCCATGCGGATGCGGTTCCTGGCCCGCAACCGGCTGATCGCCGCCCTCGGCGTGCGGCACCGTCCTGGTCGAGGCCGCGATCCGCAGCGGCGCGCTCAACACCGCCGCCTGGACGGAGAGCCTGTCGCGGCCGCTGATGGGACGTGCCGGGTCCCGTCACCAGTGCCCAGTGCCAAGGTGTCCACCACTGGATCAGGTCGGGGGCGGCCACCCTGGTCACCGGCCCGGAGGACGTGCTCGAGGTGGTCGGCGAGGCCGGCGACACACCCGCGAGGAGCCCCGCGAGGCCCCGCGACCTCGCGACCGGTTGAGCAGCCGGCACCGACAGGTGCTCGAGGCCGTGCCGCTGCGGCGACCGGCGGCACTGGCGTCCATCGCTGCCACTGCCGGCATCGACCTCGTCGACACCCAGTCGGCCCTGCGCCATCTCCAGCAGCGCGGCCTCGCCGAGCGCACCGAGGCCGGATGGCGACTCGGAGAGTCCGCCCGCGACATCCCGCCGAGCGACCCCCACCCGCCCTAGCCTCGGGAGCATGTCCGAACCGGAGCCGACAGGCGATGCGCTGCCCGAGGCGTTCGCGCAGGTGCTGGGGGAGTACGAACGCCACCTGGTCTCGGAGCGCAACCTGTCCGCGCACACCGTGCGCGCCTACCTGGGCGACCTGGCGTCCCTGCTCGACCACGCCCAGCGGCTCGGCATCGAACGACTCGACGAGCTCGACCTGCGCAGCCTGCGGAGCTGGCTGGCCAACCAGCAGACGCGGGGCCGGTCCCGCACCACGGTGGCGCGCCGCGCGACCGCCGCCCGGGTGTTCACCGCCTGGCTGGCCCGCACCGGCCGGACCCCGACCGATCCCGGCGCCAGCCTCGGGTCGCCGCGGGCGCACAAGCCGCTCCCGGCGGTGCTGCGCGCCGACGAGGCCCGGACGCTGCTGGAGGCCGCCGCGGAGCTGGCCGACGACGGCAGCCCGATCGGGCTGCGGGACGTGGCGATGCTGGAGCTGCTCTACGCGACCGGGGTCCGGGTCGGGGAGCTGGTCGGCCTCGACGTGGACGACCTCGACGGCGACCGGCAGGTCGTGCGGGTGTTCGGCAAGGGACGCAAGGAGCGCTCCGTGCCCTACGGACACCCGGCGGCGCGGGCGCTCGCCCGCTGGGTCGAGCAGGGCCGACCGCAGCTGGCTGCTCCCGGCTCCGGAGCCGCCCTGTTCCTCGGCGCCCGCGGCGGGCGGATCGACCAGCGCGCGGTGCGCGAGCTCGTGCACCGCCGGATCGCCGACGTCCCCGGAGCCCCCGACCTCGGCCCGCACGGGCTGCGCCACACCGCGGCCACCCACCTGCTCGAAGGGGGAGCCGACCTGCGGTCCGTCCAGGAGCTGCTCGGCCACGCGTCGCTGGCCACGACCCAGCTCTACACGCACGTCACCACCGACCGGCTGCGCAAGGCCTACCAGCAGGCGCACCCGCGAGCCTGAAGTCAGCCCGGCGACACCGTGGGGAATCCGCAAGCCAGCGCCGCGTCGAGCAAACGCCGGTCGTAGGCGAGCACGGCATCGCTCGACACCCTGAGTGCGGTCGCAACGTGGATCGAATCAAGGGAGCGCAGGTCCGGACCGGGTAGCAGGCCGGCCTCCTGGAAGAGGGATCGGGGAGCTCCGATCAGGTGGATCCGTTGCAAGATCGGGGTGACCTCAGACTGCGGCGCCCCCTTGCGTGCGGCAATTCTTCGGAGCTCGGTCTCGAGGAGTACCGAGGAGACCAAGGAGGCGCCATCGAGATTCGAGAGGTAACCGCGTAGCGGCTGGGACTCCGGCTCATCCACGAACAGCTTGGCAGCCGCGGACGCGTCCACGTACACCCTCATATGCGGTCCTCGCGAAGTTCGTCGAGGATCTCCTGTGTGCTCGGTCCGTCATACGGCACTGGCTTGATCTCGTCCCAACGGCCATGGATGGTGGCGCGCTTGACGATGTTCAGCCGCGCCAGTTCATTCGGTGGTGACAAGACGGCCACCACCTCGCCGTGGTTGGTGATCTCGAAGCTCTCGCCGTCCGCCACGGCGCGCAGGATCTCGGCGCTGCGGTTGCGCAGATCCCGATGGGCGATGCGTTCCACGACGTCCCTCCTCATGGCTGGATCCCCGGCCGTAGCAATCGTAGCAACGGCTGCCAGTCGGCGTACGGCGTCGGGAGCGGACGCCCCGGCCACGGAGCAGCGGCGGGGAGCCCGTCGAGCGGCAGCAGCCGGACCGGCGCGGCGCCGAGCAGGCGGAGCGGGTCGAGGTAGGTCTCGCCGCGCAGCCATCCCCAGTGGAGACAGGCGCGGGGGAAGCAGTGGGACCCCGGCAGGGTCAGCGTGCCGATCTGGTCTCCGGCGCCGACCCGATCGCCGACGGCCACCGTCGGTGCGACCGGCTCGTAGGTCGTGCGGGTGTCGCCGTGGTCGACCGCGATGACTCCCCGGCCGGCGATGCTGCCCGACGAACGACACCGTGCCCGGCAGTGCCGCGTGCACCTGCTGGCCGGGCCGCCCGAGCAGGTCGACACCCCGGTGACCGGCGCCCCAGGTGCTGGCCGGGCGGGTCGAAGCCGGCGACGACCTCAGGCGCCGGGTGCAGCGGCCACTCGCCGACCGGGTCGACCTCGCTGTGGGCCGGGGCGGCAGTCAGCAGCAGCACGAGGAGGGCCGGGAGCAGGCGGGGGAGGATGGACATGCCCCCGACTCTGCGGCCCCGAGGGCGCGGTGGGCCAGGGGCTCCTCCGGGCTGGGGAGAGAGCGCTCCGGAGCCACCCTGTGGACGGCTTCCGGCCCCGCCCCCCGACGATTGGCGGGAGCGCGCGAGCGTCGACTACCCTGAGCGGAGCAACCCACCCGTGTGGGTTGACTTCGCACGTTCGCTGACCGCGACGCCGGCTGCATCCCTGGGCCGGCGACCACCCGTGGGCGTCGATCCTCGGTCCCGATCCCGGTCGGGTCGGATCGCGCGTGAGCGTCAGGGCCGCCGGCACCCGCCGGGGGCACGCAACTGAAAACAACCACAGAGGGCGCACGCCGGCCCGGCCTGCCACCCGGATCTCCGGGTGGTCGAAGGTCGCGCACGACGGTGAGCGCCACTCGACAACAGGAGATCCTTCATGGCAGTCGTCACCATGCGCCAGCTTCTCGAGAGCGGCGTCCACTTCGGTCACCAGACCCGTCGCTGGAACCCGAAGATGAAGCGCTTCATCATGACCGAGCGCAACGGCATCTACATCATCGACCTGCAGCAGTCGCTGGCCTACATCGACCGGTCCTACGCCTTCATCAAGGAGACCGTCGCCAAGGGCGGCACCGTGATGTTCGTCGGCACCAAGAAGCAGGCGCAGGAGGCCATCGCCGAGCAGGCGACCCGCGTCGGCATGCCCTACGTCAACCAGCGCTGGCTGGGCGGCATGCTCACCAACTTCCAGACCGTGCACCAGCGCATCAACCGCCTCAAGGAGCTCGACGAGATCGACTTCGACGACGTGGCGGGCAGCAGCCGCACCAAGAAGGAGCTGCTGCAGATGCGCCGCGAGCGCGACAAGCTCAACAAGTCGCTCGGCGGTATCCGCGAGATGAGCCGCCCGCCGGCCGCCGTGTGGATCGTCGACACCAACAAGGAGCACCTCGCCGTCGAGGAGGCGCGCAAGCTGCGCATCCCGATCATCGGCATCCTGGACTCCAACTGCGACCCTGACCTGGTCGACTTCCCGATCCCGGGCAACGACGACGCGATCCGCGCCGTCGGCCTGCTGACCCGCGTGATCGCGGACGCCGTGGCCGAGGGCCTCATCGCCCGCTCCGGCGCCAAGACCGCCGAGGGCGGCACGGCGACCCCGGGTGCCGAGGAGCCGCTGGCCGAGTGGGAGCGCGAGCTGCTCGGCGGCGACGCCGACCAGGCCGCCGTGGCCGCGACCGGTGGCGACACCGCGACCGACGCACCGGCCGCCGAGGCGACCGGTGCCTCCACCGAGGCGCCCGCCGCCGACGCCGCTGCCGAGGCAGCGACCGACGAGCCGGCCGCGGCCGAGGCCGAGGCGAAGACCGAGACCAAGGCTGACGAGAAGGTCGAGGCGAAGACCGAGACCGAGACCGCGTCCGCCGAGGGCGAGTTCGGCGCCGACTCCGCCGCCCCGCTGGAGAGCGGCGAGGCCCCCGAGGGCTTCGACATCAAGGGCAACAAGACCTCGAAGAAGTTCCACGCGCCGTCGAGCCCCTGGTACGACCGCACCAACGCCGAGGTCTGGTTCCGCACCGCCGAGGCCGCCGAGAAGGCCGGTTTCGTCAACGCCGAGGCCAAGGCCGAGGAGAAGGCGGACGAGAAGTCCGAGGCCTGATCCACGGCAGCAGCCACGTGGGCCCGGTACGTCCGGGCCCCGGGCTGCGCACCACCACCGACGAGACTTGAGGAAGAGGGAACATGGCTATCTCCGCTGCTGACGTCAAGAAGCTCCGCGAGCTCACCGGCGCGGGCATGATGGACTGCAAGAAGGCGCTCGACGAGGCCGACGGCGACTTCGACAAGGCCGCCGAGCTGATCCGCGTCAAGCTGGGCAAGAAGATGGCCGAGCGTGGCGCCGAGCGCGAGGCCTCGGCCGGGCTGGTCGTCACCTCCGGTGGCGCCCTGGTCGAGCTGAACTGCGAGACCGACTTCGTGGCCAAGGGCGACGAGTTCGTCGCCGCCGCGCAGCAGATCGCCGACGCCGCGTCGGAGGCCAAGGCCACCGACGCCGACACGCTCAAGACCGTGCAGCTCGGTGACCGGACGGTCGCCGAGGTCGTCGACAACCTCGCCATGACCATCGGCGAGAAGATCGAGCTCGGCAAGGTCGCCTACTTCGACGGCGACGTCGTCTCCTACATGCACAAGCGTGCCGCCGACCTGCCCCCCGCCGTGGGCGTGCTGGTCGAGTACGACGGGGACGAGCAGGGTGCCCGGGGCGTCGCGATGCAGATCGCCGCGATGCGCCCGAAGTACCTGACCCGCGACGAGGTCCCCGCGGACCTGGTCGACAAGGAGCGCTCCATCGCCGAGGCCACCTCCCGCGAGGAGGGCAAGCCCGAGCAGGCGATCGCCAAGATCACCGAGGGTCGCCTCAACGGGTTCTTCAAGGAGGTCGTCCTCCTCGAGCAGCCGTCGGTGACCGAGAACAAGAAGACGGTGAAGGCGGTCCTCGACGAGGCCGGCACGACGGTGACGCGGTTCGTGAGGTTCGAGGTCGGCGCATAACCGACTAGGGTTCAGACACCCGACAGACGTCGCGAAGGAGGCCGGTTCGATGGAGCAGCAGATGACCATCGAACCGGCCTCCTTGCGCGTCACCACCCACCGAAAGGCGCACCAGTGACGGCGTACAAGCGGGTCCTGCTCAAGCTCTCGGGTGAGGTCTTCGGCGGCGGTCGCGTCGGTGTCGACCCCGACGTCGTCTCCGCGGTGGCTCGTGAGATCGCGTCGGTCGTCCGGATGGGGGTCGGGGTCTCCATCGTGGTCGGGGGCGGCAACTTCTTCCGCGGCGCCGAGATGCAGCAGCGCGGCATGGACCGGGCGCGGGCCGACTACATGGGCATGCTCGGCACCGTCATGAACTGCCTCGCCCTCCAGGACTTCCTGGAGAAGGAGGGCATCGAGACCCGGGTCCAGACCGCGATCACGATGGGCCAGGTCGCCGAGCCCTACATCCCTCGCCGCGCCATGCGCCACCTCGAGAAGGGGCGCGTCGTGATCTTCGGCGCCGGCGCCGGGATGCCGTTCTTCTCCACCGACACCGTGGCCGCCCAGCGCGCGCTCGAGACCCGGTGCGAGGTGGTCCTGATGGCCAAGCAGGGGGTCGACGGCGTCTACACCGCCGACCCGCGCAAGGACCCCACGGCCACCAAGCTCGACAACATCACCTACCAGGAGGCCCTCCAGCAGGGGCTGCGGATCGCCGACGCCACCGCGTTCGCCCTCTGCATGGAGAACAAGATGCCGATGATCGTCTTCGGCGCCGAGGAGCAGGGAGCCATCGCCCGCATCGTCGCGGGTGAGAAGATCGGCACACTGGTCAGCGCGGGCTGACCCCGCACGACCCCGGACCCACCAGCAGCCACAGGAGCGCGCCGTGATCAACGACATCCTCAAAGAAGCCGACCAGAAGATGGACAAGTCGGTCGAGGCGACCCGCGAGGACTTCTCGACGATCCGCGCGGGGCGCGCCAACCCGGCGATGTTCGCCAAGCTGACCGCCGACTACTACGGCACCCAGACGCCGCTGCAGCAGCTGGCGTCCTTCACCAGCCAGGACGCGCGCACCATCATCGTGGCGCCGTTCGACATGGGGGCGCTGCCCAACATCGAGCGGGCGATCCGTGACTCCGACCTCGGCGTCAACCCGGCCAACGACGGCAAGACCATCCGCTGCATGTTCCCCGAGCTGACCGAGGAGCGGCGCAAGGAGTACATCAAGCTGGCCCGCACCAAGGCCGAGGAGGGACGGGTCGCGGTCCGCAACCTGCGCCGGACCGCCAAGCAGGGCCTGGAGAAGATGGAGAAGGACGGCGAGGTCGGCAAGGACGACGTGACCGGGGCCGAGAAGCGGCTCGACGGCATCACCAAGAGCCACACCGACGCGATCGACGACCTGCTCAAGCACAAGGAAGCCGAGCTCCTCGAAGTCTGACCGACCATGACCACCACCCCCCTCCCGGCGAAGGACCACGGCCGCGCCGGCCGCAACCTCCCTGCTGCCGTCGCGTCCGGCGTGGTCCTGCTGGCCGCGATCGCGGCGAGCCTCGCCTTCTGGAAGATCGCCTTCCTGGGCATCGTCGCCGCCGCCGTCGTGGTGGCGATCTGGGAGCTGCGGCAGGGCCTGCTGCACAAGGGCATCGACCTGCCCGAGCAGCCGCTCATGGTCGGCGGCGTCGTGATGGTCGTCGTCGCCTACTTCTACGGCGCGCCGGCGTTGGTCACCGCGACCGCCGTCACGGCGCTGGTCGTGATGTTGTGGTTGCTGCGCCGCGGCGTCGACGGCTACGTCCAGAACGCCACGGCGTCGGTGTTCACCCTCGTCTACGTGCCGTTCCTGGGATCGTTCGTGGCGCTGCTGCTCGCCGAGGGTGACGCGACCGGCTTCGACCGGTGGGACGACGGCGCCCGCGGGATCACCGTGTTCATCCTGGTGACCATCGCCTCCGACATCGGCGGGTACGTCGCCGGCGTGCTGTTCGGGCGACACCCGATGGCCCCCGTGATCTCCCCGAAGAAGTCGTGGGAGGGCTTCGCCGGTTCGCTGGTCTTCTGCGTGGCGACCGGCTGGGTGCTGGTCGTCCACCTCCTCGACGGTGACTGGTGGGTCGGCGTCGCGCTCGGGCTGATCGCGGTGGTGATGGCCACCCTGGGCGACCTCTGCGAGTCCGTCATCAAGCGCGACCTCGGCGTCAAGGACATGAGCCAGGTCATCCCCGGCCACGGTGGACTGATGGACCGGCTCGACTCGCTGCTCGCCACCATCGCCCCGATCTGGATGCTGCTGCACTACACCGTGTTCCGGCCCTGACGCCCACTAGGGTTCGGCCATGGACCTTGCCGGGCTGGTGGGCCGTCTCGACGAGCAGCTGGCCGACGCCGACGCCGAGCTTGCCGCGCTCTACCCGGGCGCGGCTGCGGGACGGCAGCCGGTGCACACCGTCTACGTCCCGGCGGACCAGTACGGCGCCGGGCTGGCCTCCCGCTACGGCAGTGCCGCGCGGCTGGTCCTGTCCCAGCACCGGCCGCTGTTCCTCAGCCTGATCGGTGACGACGAGGACCTCCTGGGTCGGGTGCTGGCGAAGCTGGACCACGAACCGGTCGAGGACCTGCGGATCGACTTCGAGGACGGGTACGGCGACCGCGGTGACGACGCCGAGGACGAGGCGACCGCGGCGGCGGCCGCGTCGCTGCGCGAGGACCTCGACGCAGGCGTGGCGCCGCCGTCGTTCGGGATCCGGTTCAAGAGCCTCGAGCGACCGACCCGCGAGCGCGGGGTCCGGACGCTGGTCCGGTTCCTCGAGGGCATCGCGACCGACGGCGCGCTGCCGCCCGGCCTCGTGGTGACCCTGCCCAAGGTCACCTCGGTCGCCCAGGTCGAGGCGATGGCACGGATCTGTGACGAGGCCGAGCGCGACCTCGGGCTGCCGGACCGCAGCGTGGAGTTCGAGCTCCAGGTCGAGACGCCCCAGGCCATCGTCGGGCCGGGCGGCACCGCGCTGGTGGCGCCGATGATCCACGCCGCGGAGGGCCGCTGCACCGGCCTCCACTACGGCACCTACGACTACAGCGCCTCGATCGGGATCTCCGCCGCCCACCAGAGCCTCGACCACCCGGCGCCGACTACGCCAAGACGGTGATGCAGGCCGCGGCGGCCGGCACCGGCGTACGCCTGGCCGACGGCTCCACCAACATCCTCCCGGTGGGCGACGAGTCCGACGTGCGACGCGGGTGGGAGACGCACCTGCGCCTGGTCGGGAGATCGCTGGAGCGGGGCTTCTACCAGGGCTGGGACCTGCACCCGCACCAGCTGCCCACCCGGTACGCCGCCACGTTCGCGTTCTTCCGCGACGGGCTGGACGACGCGGTGACGCGGCTGAGTGCCTGGCGCGCACACCAGTCGGGCGCCGTGGCCGACGAACCGGCGACCGTGAAGGCGTTGGCGGGCTTCCTGGTGCGTGGCGTCGACTGTGGCGCGTTCACCCCCGAGCGAGGTCACCGACAGCACGGGGTACGACCTCGACGCGCTGTGGCCCGGCTCGCCCGGCCGGTCACGGACTAGGGTCGCGGGATGGGAATCGTCCTCGGTGCCAACCAGTACGGCAAGGCCGAGAACCGCGTGGTCCGCATCGTGCGCGACACCCCCCGTCACGACGATCCGCGACCTGAACGTCAGCACCAGCCTGCGCGGAGACTTCGCGAGCGCGCACGTCGACGGCGACCAGTCGGCGGTGCTGCCGACCGACACCCAGAAGAACACCGCCTTCGCCTACGCCAAGGAACGCGGGGTCGCGTCGCCGGAGGACTACGCCCTCGCCCTGGCACGTCCGGCTGCTGGAGGCCACCCCCGCCGCGACCGGTGCCCGGGTCGCGCGTCGAGGAGTACGGCTGGGAGCGGATCGAGGTCGACGGCAGCGGCCACGACCACGCCTTCGTCAGGCGGGGTGGCGAGATCCGCACCACGACCGTCGACGCGACCGAGCACGGCGCCGTCGTCCGGTCCGGCCTGACCGACCTGGTGGTGCTCAAGTCGACCGGATCGGAGTTCAGGGGTTTCCTCCGCGACCGGTACACGACGCTCGCCGAGGCCGACGACCGGATCCTCGCCACCTCGCTGACCGCCACCTGGCGCTACGCCGACGGCGGCGGGGTCGACTGGAACCAGACGTACGACGACGTCCGCGCGCTGCTGCTCGCCACCTTCGCCACGACGTACAGCCGGGCCCTGCAGGAGACGCTCTACGCCATGGGCCGGGCCGTCCTCGAGGCGCACGACGAGATCGAGGAGATCTCGTTCGCAGCGCCCAACAGGCACCACCACCTGGTCGACCTGGCGCCGTTCGGGCTCGACAACCCGGGCGAGGTGTTCATCGCGGCGGACCGCCCGTACGGCCTGATCGAGGCGACCGTGACGAGGGAGGGCGCATGAACCGGTTGGCAGAGTTCAACTCCTTGCCGGAGGCCGAGGCCCGCGAGCGCCTGGCCCGCTGTCTCGACGTCCCGCGCTGGATCGACACGGTGCTCGCCGGCCGGCCGTACGCCGACGTGGGCGCGCTCCGGGCGGTGGCCGGCAACGCCGCGGTCCTCGACGGGGCCGAGCTCGAGGCAGCCCTGGCCGGGCACCCCCGGATCGGCGAGCGCGCCGGCGCCGGTCACGACCGGACGTTCTCCTCGGCCGAGCAGTCCGCCGTCGACCGCGACGACGCCGACGTCGCCGCTCGCCTGGCCGCCGGCAACCGCGCCTACGAGGAGCGGTTCGACCGGGTCTTCCTGATCCGGGCGGCCGGCCGCGACGCGCCCGAGATCCTGGCCGAGCTGGAGCGCCGGCTCGGCAACGATGACGCGACCGAGCGCGAGGAGACCGATCGACCAGCTGCGCGAGATCGCGCTGCTGCGACTGGAGCAGGTGGTGCTGATGGCCACCCTGTGCACCCACGTGCTCGACACCGCCGCGGGCCGGCCGGCCGCCGGGCTCCGGGTCGCGCTCGAGTCCGCGTCGGGCGCGGACCTCGGCGAGGGCGTCACCGACGCCGACGGCCGGGTCGCGCGTCGATCGGGCCGGAGCGGCTCGCGCGCGGGCGACTACCGCCTGCGCTTCGACACCGGCGCCTACTTCACGCGCCGGGCACCGCTTCTACCCCGAGGTCGTGGTCACGTTCGTCGTCGACGGCGACGAGCACTTCCACGTCCCGCTGCTGCTCAGCCCGTACGGCTACTCGACCTACCGTGGCAGCTGACCTCGACTCCGTCGCGGGCCGCCGCGCGGTCGTCGACGGGCGCGAGCGCGCCGGTCGCGGTCCGGCATCCGCGACGGCCGGATCACCGCCCTCGACGCCGTACGACGCCCCGCGGCGCGGCCGACCGTCGTGGAGCTCGCCGACGACGAGGTGCTGCTGCCCGGGCCTCGTCGACACCCACGTGCACGTCAACGAGCCCGGCCGCACCGAGTGGGAGGGGTTCGCCAGCGCCACGCAGGGCCGCCGCGGCCGGCGGCGTGACGACGATCGTCGACATGCCGCTCAACAGCATCCCGCCGACCACCACGGTGGCGGCGCTCGAGCAGAAGCAGGCCGTCGCCCGCGACCAGGTGTGGGTCGACGTCGGCTTCTGGGGCGGGGCCGTGCCCGGGCAACCTCGGCCGACCTGGCGCCGCTGCACGACGCGGGCGTCTTCGGCTTCAAGTGCTTCCTGCTGCGACTCGGGCGTCGAGGAGTTCCCGCACCTCGACGCCCGCGCGGCTTCCGCGGCCGCCATGACCGAGACCGCGCGGCTCGGCGCGCTGATGATCGTGCACGCCGAGGACGCCGACGCTGATCGACGAGTCCTGCGCCCACGGCCCGGCGTACGCCGGGTTCCTCGCGTCGCGGCCGACCGGCGGCCGAGGACCGGGCGATCGGGCTGGTCGTCGACGCACCGCGCGCCAGACCGGCGGCCGGGCGCACGTCGTGCACCTGAGCGCCGCCGGCGCGCTCCCGGCGCTGCGAGCCGCCCGCGCGGCGGGCGTCGACGTCTCGGTCGAGACCTGCCCGCACTACCTGACGCTCGCGCCGCCGAGGATCCCCGACGGCGCCACCGAGTTCAAGTGCTGCCCGCCGATCCGCGACGCCGCCAACCGCGACGCGCTGTGGGCAGGCGCTCGCCGACGGCGACATCGACCTCGTCGTCACCGACCACTCGCCGTGCACCGCCGAGCTCAAGCGCCGCGACACCGGCGACTTCGGCGAGGCCTGGGGCGGCATCGCCTCGCTCCAGCTCGGCCTGCCCGTCGTGTGGACCGCGGCCCGCGAGCGCGGCACGGGCTGGCCGACGTCGTCGCGCTGGATGGCCACCGCGCCCGGCCGACCGGGTCGGGCCTGCGCCGGCAAGGGCCGGATCGCGGTCGGCGCGCGACGCCGACCTCGTGCGTGTTCGCGCCCGACGAGGCGTTCGTCGTCGACGTCGCCGCGGCTGCACCACAAGAACCCGGTCTCGGCGTACGCCGGGCGTACGCTCACCGGCACGGTCCGGCAGACCTGGCTGCGCGGCACACCGATCGACCTCGACGGCAGCCCCGCGCGGCCGGCTGCTCGAGGAGGGGCATGCATGACGCTACCACGTGCCGCGCGGTGGGCTGCCGCCGCAGACCGAGCTGACCACCGACCGGGCCGTCTTCACCGAGGCGTACGCCGTGCTCCCGCGCGGCACGATGCGCGACATCGTCACCAGCCGGCTGCCCCACTGGGACGACACCCGGCTGTGGGTCATCGCCCGGCCGCTGTCGCGGCTTCGCCGAGACGTTCTCCCAGTACGTCGTCGAGGTCGCGCCCGGCGGCGGCAGCGACCGCCCCGAGCCGCGACCCCGGCGCCGAGGGGGTGCTGTTCGTGGTCGACGGCGCCGCTCGCGCTCGACCGATCGACGGCGACCGCACCACGAGCTGCGGCCGGGCGGCTACGCCTACCTGCCGCCCGGGCGCGGCTGGACGCTGCGCAACGACACCGGCGCCGACCGGCGACGTTCCACTGGATCCGCAAGGCCTACGAGCGCGGTCGACGGCATCGACGTCCCGACGGCGTTCGTGACCCACGAGGACGACGTCGCCGCCGAGCCGATGCCCGGCACCGACGGCGCCTGGTCGACCCAGCGGTTCGTCGACCCCGACGACGTCCGCCACGACATGCACGTCAACATCGTCACCTTCGAGCCCGGCGGCGTCGATCCCGTTCCCGGAGACCCACGTGATGGAGCACGGGCTCTACGTGCTCGAGGGCAAGGCGGTCTACCTGCTCAACAAGGACTGGGTCGAGGTCCAGGCCGGCGACTTCATGTGGCTGCGCGCCTTCTGCCCGCAGGCCTGCTACGCCGGCGGCCCGGGCCGGTTCCGCTACCTGCTCTACAAGGACGTCAACCGGCACCCGCGGCTCCGGCTCTGATGCTGGCAGCTGGGCCGCCGCCTGAGCCTAGCTGGATAGCGGCCCGTCGTTCGGCATGGACAACCAGCGGCTGGTGTCCTCGAAACCATGCGGCCGGTCAGCCTGCGACGGGAGTTCGAGATGTCCGACCCGACGGTCACCGTCAACGGGACGCCGCGCCCGCTCGACGGCGTCCCGTCCACACCACCGCGCTCGACTTCCTGCGCGGCCACGGCCTCACCGGCGCCAAGGAGGGCTGCGCCGAGGGCGAGTGCGGCGCCTGCTCCGTGCTCGTCGCCCGCGCCCGACGGCGCCGGGCAGCCGCGTGGACCGCGATCAACGCCTGCCTGGTCCCGGCCGCGGCGCTCGACGGCCAGGAGGTCGTGACCGCCGAGGGCCTCGGCACGCCCGACGACCTGCACCCGGTGCAGCGCGAGCTGGCCGAGCGCGGCGGCTCGCAGTGCGGCTACTGCACGCCCGGGCTTCGTGTGCAGCATGGCCGCCGAGTACTACCGGCCGCGACCGGCGACCGGCACCGCCGACCACGAGCACGGCCCAACGGCTTCGACCTGCACGCGCTGAGCGGCAACCTGTGCCGCTGCACCGGCTACCGGCCGATCCGCGACGCGGCCGTACGCGCTCGGGCGCCCGACCGCCGACGACCCGCTCGCCGCGCGGCGCGACGCAGCCGGCGCCCGCCGCCGTCGCCGACCCGCTCGACGGCGACGGCGCGTTCGCCCGGCCGGCCGACCTCGCCGAGGCGCTCGCGCTGCTCGCCGAGCACCCGGACGCCGACCGTCGCTCGCCGGCGCCACCGACCTCGGGCGTCGAGGTCAACCTGCGCGGCGCCGCGGCCGCCGTACGTCGTGGCGGTCGACCGGCTGCCCGAGCTGCGCGAGCTCGTCGATCGGCGACGACGCGATCGAGATCGGCGCGGCGCTGACGCTCACCGAGGTCGAGGCCGGCGCTCGGCCGGCGCGGTGCCGCTGCTCGACGAGGTGTTGCCGCAGTTCGCGTCCCGGCTGATCCGCAACGGCGCCACCATCGGCGGCAACCTCGGCACCGCCTCGCCGATCGGCGACCTCCCGCCGGCGCTGCTCGCCCTCGACGCGACGCGTCGTCCTGGCCTCGGCGCGACGGCGAGCGGGAGGTGCCGCTCGCCGACTACTTCACCGGCTACCGCGAGACCGCGCTGCGGCCCGGCGAGCTGATCCGGGCGGTCCGGATCCCGCTGCCGCTGGCCGGCGCTGACGGCGTTCCACAAGATCGCCAAGCGGCGCTACGACGACATCTCCAGCGTCGCGGTCGGGTTCGCGCTCGACGTCGGTCGACGGCGTCGTGACCGCGGGCCCGGATCGGGCTCGGCGGCGTCGCCGCCACCCCGATCCGGGCGCTCGCGACCGAGGCGGCGCTGGAGGGCCGGCCGTGGACGGCCGAGACCGTCGAGGCGGCCGCCGCGGTGCTGGCCGGCGAGGGCACGCCGATCGACGACCACCGGGCCAGCGCGGCCTACCGCTCGGCGATGCTCGGCAACGTCGCTGCGCAAGCTCTTGGGCCGAGACGGCCGGAGGTCGGCGCGCATGAGCGACCTGTCGCGACGCCCCGACGGCGCCGTCGTCGGCGAGACCATCCCGCACGAGAGCGCCGCGCTGCACGTCACCGGCCACGCGCTCTACACCGACGACCTGGTCGCCGCGACGCCCGGCGTCCTGCACGCCCAGCCGGTCCAGGCGCCCCACGCCCACGCGCGCGTCACCGGCTGCGCGTCGACGCCGGCGTACGACGTGCCGGGCGTGGTCCGCGTGCTGACCGCCGACGACGTGCCCGGCGTCAACGACGCCGGCGTCAAGCACGACGAGCCGCTGTTCCCGACCGAGGTGATGTACCACGGCCACGCCGTCTGCTGGGTGCTCGGCGAGACGCTCGAGGCCGCCCGGCTCGGTGCCGCCGCCGTCGAGGTCGACTACGAGCCGCTGCCCGCGCTGGTCGACGGTCCCCGAGGCGATCGCGGCCGGCAGCTTCCAGGGCGGCCAGCCGACCGTGCGAGCGCGGCGACGTCGAGGCGGGCCTCGCGGCGTCGGCCCACGTCTTCAGCGGCGAGCACCGAGATGGCCGGCCAGGAGCACTTCTACCTCGAGACCCACTGCTCGCTCGCCCTCGTCGACGAGGGCGGGCAGGTGTTCGTGCAGTGCAGCACCCAGCACCCGACCGAGACGCAGGAGATCGTCGCCCACGTGCTCGGCCGTCGCCAGCCACGAGGTCACCGTGCAGTGCCTGCGGATGGGCGGCGGGTTCGGCGGCAAGGAGATGCAGCCGCACGGGTTCGCCGCGATCGCGGCGCTCGGCGCGACCCTCACCGGCCGCCCGGTCCGGCTGCGGCTCACCCGCACCCAGGACATGACGATGACCGGCAAGCGGCACGGCTTCCACGCCCAGTGGCGGGTCGGCTTCGACGACGACGGCCGCCTGCAGGCGCTCGACGCCACGCTGACCTCCGACGGCGGCTGGAGCCTCGACCTGTCCGAGCCGGTGCTGGCGCGGGCGCTCTGCCACGTCGACAACGCCTACTGGATCCCCCACGTGCGCGTCAACGGCCGGATCGCGCGGACCAACAAGACCTCGCAGACCGCCTTCCGCGGCTTCGGCGGCCCGCAGGGGATGCTGGTCATCGAGGACATCCTCGGCCGGTGCGCGCCGCTGCTCGGCATCGACCCGATCGAGCTGCGCCGCCGCAACTTCTACGTCGACGGGCCAGGCCACGCCGTACGGCCAGCCGGTGCGCCACCCCGAGCGGCTGGCCGCCGCCTGGGACCAGGTGCTCGCCGACGCGGCGACGTCGCGCGCGCGGCGGGCGGAGGTCGCGGAGTTCAACGCCGCGCACCGCGCACACCAAGCGCGGCGCTGGCGATCACGCCGGTGAAGTTCGGGATCTCGTTCAACTTCACCGCCTTCAACCAGGCCGGCGCGCTCGTGCACGTCTACAAGGACGGCTCGGTGCTGATCAACCACGGCGGCACCGAGATGGGCCAGGGCCTGCACACCAAGATGCTCCAGGTCGCGGCCACCGCGCTCGGCGTGCCGCTCGCGCGGGTCCGGCTCGCGCCGACCCGCACCGACAAGGTGCCCAACACCTCCGCCACCGCCGCGAGCTCGGGCGCCGACCTCAACGGCGGCGCGGTCAAGAACGCCTGCGAGCAGATCCTCGCGCCGGCTGGCCGAGCGTCGACGCCGGCCGCGACCTGCCGTGGGAGGAGCTCGTCCGCGAGGCCTACTTCAGCGGGTCCAGCTGTGGGCGGCCGGCTTCTACCGCACCGAGGGACTGCACTGGGACTCCACGGTGATGCAGGGCCACCCGTTCAAGTACTTCGCGTACGGCGTGGCCGCGGCCGAGGTCGAGGTCGACGGCTTCACCGGCGCCTACCGCACCCGCCGCGTCGACATCGTCCACGACGTCGGCGACAGCCTGTCGCCGCTCGTCGACCTCGGCCAGATCGAGGGCGGGTTCGTGCAGGGCGCCGGCTGGCTGACGCTGGAGGACCTGCGCTGGGACGACTCCGACGGGCCCGGCCGCGGCCGGCTCGCGACCCAGGCGGCGAGCACCTACAAGCTGCCCAGCTTCTCCGAGATGCCCGAGGAGTTCAACGTCGCGCTGCTCGAGCAGCGCGCACGAGGACGGCGCCGTCTACGGCTCCAAGGCGGTCGGCGAGCCGCCGCTGATGCTGGCGTTCTCGGTGCGCGAGGCGCTGCGCGCAGGCGGCCGCGGCGTTCGGGCCGCCCGGCGACCAGCGTCGACCTCGCCGTCGCCGGCCACGCCGGAGGCGGTCTACTGGGCGCTCGAGCGGCGCGCCGGCGGCGAGCGCGCACGGCCACGTCGCCGAGCGGGCCTGCCCGGAGCTCGTGCCCGACCAGCCGACCGCCGACGCCGAGCCGCTGCACCCGCGGTCCGAGCAGCTGGCCGCGGCGCGGCGGAGCTGGCCGTGAACTGGCTGGCGCCGTCGAGCGCTGCGCGCGAGCGCCGGCCGGCGTGCTCGTCACCGTCGTCGCCGTGCGCGGGCACGCCCCGCGCGACGCCGGCGCCAAGATGGTCGTCTCCGCCGACGCCGCGTGGGACACGATCGGCGGCGGCAACCTCGAGGCCACCGCGTCGCCCGGGCCCGGGCGCTGCTCGACGCGCGGCGCCGGCGCGCCCGAGACGCTGACCATCGTCGCTCAGCGACAAGGCGCCGACCGAGCACGGCCGGCAGTGCTGCGGCGGCGAGGTCACGCTGCTGCTCGAGCCGCTGCCGGTGGTGCCCGCCGTGGCGATCTTCGGGCTCGGCCACGTCGGGCTCGAGCTCGCCCGCATCCTGGCCCGCCACGACCTCGAGCTGCACCTCGTCGACTCGCGCGCCGACCAGCTCGACGCCGCGCGGCTGGCCGTGCCTCGCCGACGCCGTCGCGCGCATCCACGTGCACCACGCCCCGGTGCCCGAGCTCGTGCTCGGCTCAGGTGCCCGCGCGGCACGCACGTGCTCGTCATGACCCACGACCACGCCGAGGACGCCGCGCTCTGCGACGCCGCGCTGCGCTGCGCGCACCTCGGCTCGCATCGGGCTCATCGGCTCGTCGGCGAAGTGGCGCGGTTCGAGACGCGCTGCGCGTCGAGGGACACGACGACGGCGCCCATCGCGCCGGATCACGTCGCCGATCGGCTGCCCGGCCTCGCCGGCAAGGACCCCGCCACCATCGCGGTCAGCGTCGCCGCCGCGCTGCGTCCGGCTCGCTCGCAGGCCGACCGCGTCGCCGGCACGGCGGACGCTCGTGACGCTCTACCGGGCACCTTCCTCGACACGCCCGACGACCCGTTCGCCGGCGGCGGCTGCGCGCCGACGACGACGCCGGGCTGCTCGTCGTCGACGGCGTCATCACGGAGCGCGGCGCCTTCGCCGACGTGCGCGCCGCGCCACCCCGACGACGACGGTCGTCGACCTGCGCGGCGGCCTCCTGCTGCCCGGGCCTCGTCGACACGCACGTCCACTTCCCGCAGGTGCGCGTCATCGGCGCCCTCGGGCATGCCGCTGCTCGAGTGGCTCGACCGCTGCGCGCTGCCCGAGGAGGCGCGCCTCGCCGACCCGGCGTACGCCCGCGACGGTGGCCACGGAGTTCGTCGGCGGCCTCGTCGGCGGCCGGCACGACGACGGCGCTCGTCTTCGGCTCGCACTTCGCGCCGCGCGGTCGACGCTGCTCTTCGAGGAGGTCGACCGGGTCGGCCTGCGCGTCACGTCCGGCCTCGTCGTCAGCGACCGCTCGCTGCCCGAGCCGCTGCTCACCACGCCGGAGCGCACCTACGACGAGGCGCGTGGCGCTCGCCGCGCCGCTGGCACGGCCGCGGCCGCACGAGGTATGCCGTGACGCCGCGCTTCTCGTACTCCGCCGAGCGACGACCTGCTCGACGCCTGCGCGTCCGTGCTCAAGGACGTCCCGGGCACGTGGTTCACCTCGCACGTCAACGAGAACCCGGCCGAGATCGCCGAGGTGGCCGCGCTCTTCGCCGACGCCGAGCACTACGTCGACACCTACGACCGGCACGGGCTGGTCGGCCCGAGCACGGTGCTCGCGCACAACGTCCACGCCACCGACGCGCGAGCTGGCCCTCCTCGCCGCCGCGGGGCGCGTCGGTCGCGCACTGCCCGACGAGCAACTCCGCCCTGGGCAGCGGCCTCTTCCCGCTGCGCGAGCCACGTCGAGCACGGCGTACGCGTCGCGCTCGGCTCCGACGTCGGCGCGGGCACGGGCTTCTCGCTCATCAAGGAGGGCCTGCAGGCCTACTTCATGCAGCAGCTGCTCGGGCCCGGCGGGCTCCCGCTCGCCTCGCCCGACCTGCTCCACCTCGCGACCCGCGCCGGCGCCCTGGCGCTGGGCCTCGGCGACGAGGTCGGCGACCTGTCGGTCGGCAGGCAGTTCGACGCGGTCTGGGTGCGGCCGCTGCGCCGGCGACCCGCTCGACGTCGGGCCTGCGCCACGCCGCCTCGACGCCGAGGACGCGCTCGCCAAGACTTCGCGCTGGGCACGCCGACCCGACGTCGCCGGCGTGTGGGTCGGCGGCGACCGGGTCAAGGGCTGACGCCGTCCGGGCCGGCGTCAGCGCTGCTGGGCAGGTCACGCCCTTCGGCGGCGAGCACGGCCTCGTAGGCCGGCAGGGTGAGGAAGTCGGGGAACTCGTCCCCGAGCGCCGAGTCGCGAAGAGCCGGCGCGCCGTGGCCCACGTCGGGTCGGTGTCGAAGCTCTCGGCACCGACGCGCCTCGCGCAGGCCGGCGGACCTCGTCCTCGACGACGCTGCCACGAGGTCACGCGTGACCCGGTCGCCCGACTCGAGCGTCACGTCGTTGTGGATCCACTGCCACACCTGCGACCGCGAGATCTCGGCGGTCGCGGCGTCCTCCATCAGGTTGTCGATCCCGGCAGCACCGTTGCCGCACAGCCACGCCCGGAGGTACTGGATGCCGATGGAGACGTTGGCGCGCAGGCCCTGGAGGGTCCGCGTCGCCGGGGGTCGACGCGACGTCGAGCAGATCGGAGGCCGTGCACCGACACGTCGTCGCGCAACCGGTCGAGCTGGTTCGGCCGGTCGCCGAGCGTCTCGGTGAAGATCTCGGCGCACAGGGGCACGAGGTCGGGGTGGGCGACCCACGACCCGTCGAACCCGGCGGCGGCCTCGCGCGTCTTGTCCTCGCGCACCTTGGCGAACGCCCGCTCGTTGGCCTCGACGTCGCGCCGGCTCGGGATGAAGGCGGCCATCCCGCCGATCGCCATGGCCCCTCGGCGGTGGCAGGTCGCGACGAGCAGGTCGCTGTAGGCCTGCATCATCGGGGCCCGCATCGTCACGTCGTTGCGGTCCGGCAGGGTGAAGGCCGGTCCCGCGTCCCGGAAGACCTTGATGATGGAGAAGAGGTAGTCCCAGCGGCCGGCGTTGAGCCCGGCCGCGTGGTCGCGCAGCTCCCAGAGGATCTCGTCCATCTCGAACGCCGCGGTGATGGTCTCGATGAGGACCGTCGCGCGGATCGTCCCGTGGTCGAGCCCGAGCACCTGCTCGGTGTGGCTGAAGACGTCGTCCCACAGCCGGGCCTCGAGGTGCGACTCGGTCTTGGGCAGGTAGAAGTAGGGGCCGCGCCCACGACCGGCGAGCTCGCGGGCGTTGTGGAAGGCGAAGAGCCCGAAGTCGACGAGGGCCCCGACGAGCGGCCGGCCGTCGAGGAGCAGGTGCGCCTCGTCGAGGTGCCACCCGCGCGGACGCGGCACGATGACCGGGTGTCCGCCGGGTCGCGGAGGGCGTACTCCTTGCCCTCGGGCGCGGTGAACGCGATGGTGCCGCGCACGGCATCGCGCAGCGTGACCTGGCCGCCGACGACGTTGGCCCAGTGCGGGGTGTTGGCGTCCTCGAGGTCAGCGAGCCACACCTTCGCGCCGGAGTTGAGGGCGTTGATCGCCATCTTGCGGTCGGTCGGTCCGGTGATCTCGACCCGCCGGTCCTCCAGCCCGGCGGGCGGCGGCGCGACGCGCCAGTCGGACTCGCGGACCTGGGCGGTCTCGGGCAGGAAGTCCAGGTGCCCGGCCGCGATCTCGGCGCGCCGCCGGCACGGGCCGCGAGCAGCTCGTCGCGGCGCGGGCCGAAGCGTCGCTGGAGGTCGGCCAGGAAGGCCAACGCGTCGTCGGTGAGGATCTCCTCGGCGCGCTCGAGGGCGGGTCCCCGGATGACGAGGTCGGACATGGCGTCACGGTAGACCCACCGGCGGCGCTGGGAGCGTCGGGCGCCGCCGACCGTGGCGCCTGCCGCTGCGGCCCGCGGCCCGTCGTACGGTGGAGGCATGACCACGCCACAGACCGAGGGCGTCCGACCGGCGAGCACGGTCGAGGAGACGCCCGGCCCGCCGCCGGACTGGCGGCATCGCGACCACCCGACCTTCACCTCCCTGACCGGGTTCTTCTCCGGCATGCTCTCCGTCACGTTGGTCCCCGGCGCCTTCGCGGCCCTCTGCGCCTGCTCTTCACCTACGACCGGGCCTCGCGAGCTGTTCCCCCTGGCTGGATCACGCTCCTCGATCCCGATCGCGCTGTGGACAGGCCGCCACCCGCCGCTTCGGCCTCCACCTCTCCTCGGCATGATCATCACGGCCCTGGTCGTAGCTCCGCGTCGCCTCGCTGGTCCTCTACTTCATGGTGCGGTACGACGGCTGAGCCCGCGCGTGGGCAGATCGGCCCGCCGCGCGCGGCGGGGAGACTCGGGGCGAGGTCCGACGACGCGCGCACATGGCAAGCAGCTGCCCCTGGTCTTCGACGAGCCGCGCGGCCGCAAGAAGCCGCCGCGCCACCTCGCCGACCTCGACGCGCCGCCGAGCGCACGGCGCTGCTCGAGGAGCCGGGCCTGCCGGGCTTCCGCGCCAAGCAGCTCTCGACCCACTACTTCGCCCGGCTGGTCGACGACCCGGCGGAGATGACCGACCTGCCGGCCGCCCAGCGCGACGAGCTGGTCGCCGCCCTGCTGCCGCACCTGATGACGCCGCTGCGCACCATGGAGGCCGACCGGGGCACCACCCGCAAGACGCTGTGGAAGCTCTTCGACGGCGCGCTCGTCGAGTCGGTGCTGATGCGCTACCCCGACCGCGCCACGATGTGCGTCTCCAGCCAGGCCGGCTGCGGCATGGCCTGCCCGTTCTGCGCCACCGGCCAGGGCGGCCTGCAGCGCAACATGTCGACCGCCGAGATCGTCGAGCAGGTCGTCGCCGGTGCCCGGTCGCTGGCCCGCGGCGAGGTCCCCGGCGGCCCGGGCCGGGTCTCCAACGTGGTCTTCATGGGCATGGGGGAGCCGCTGGCCAACTACAAGGCCGTCATCGGCGCCGTACGCCGCCTCACCGACCCGACGCCCGACGGGCTCGGCATGTCGCGCGCGCGGCGTCACCGTCTCGACCGTCGGCCTGGTGCCGCGGATCCGCCAGCTCGCCGAGGAGGGCATCCCGGTCACCCTGGCGCTGAGCCTGCACGCGCCCGACGACGAGCTGCGCAACGAGCTGGTCCCGATCAACACCCGCTTCTCCGTCGCCGAGACCGTCGAGGCGGCCTGGAACTACGCCCAGGCACCAAGCGCCGGGTCTCGATCGAGTACGCCATGATGCGCGGCATCAACGACCAGGGCTGGCGCGCCGACCTGCTCGGCGACGTGCTCAGCTCCTACGGCGACTGGGGCTGGGTGCACGTCAACCTGATCCCGCTCAACCCGACGCCCGGGCTCGAAGTGGACCGCCTCCGACCCGGCCGACGAGCGCGAGTTCGTGCGCCGGCTCGAGGCCAAGGGCATCCCGACGACCGTCCGCGACACCCGCGGCCGCGAGATCGACGGCGCCTGCGGCCAGCTGGCCGCGACCGAGTGCCTGACCGCCGGCTCAGGCTACCGCCAGGAACGCCGGCGCCGGCAGCAGCAGCTCGACGTTGCGGGCCTTGCGCTCGCCGCGGCGCTCCTGTCGCAGCTCCTGCCAGTCGTTGGCGGCGAGCAGCCGGGACAGCCCGGCCAGCTGGGTGACGGCTCGTCAGGTCGCCGGACGTCGGCGGGCCGGCGTGGTCGACCATCGTGGTGAAGATCGACAGCGTGCCGTCGCGGTTGTCCAGCGATCTCGATGAGGCGGGACTGCTGGGGCCAGTCGATGTGGGAGGCGGTGTTGATCTCCCAGAAGCCGCCGGCCTGCCCGGCCGCGTGGGCGCCGGATCTGGTTGTTGTGGGTGTGGCCGTTGACCCAGGCGATGACGTTGGGGTGGGCGAGCAGCTCCGCGACCAGCCGGCGCCGAGCACCGCGGCTCGTGCGCCGGCCGAGCGGCGTTGTCCATCGTCCACGAGGTGTGGTGGCTGAAGACGACGACGAGCCTGTCGCGGCGGCGGCCAGCTGGTCCTTGAGCCAGGCGAACTGCCCCTGGTCCATGCGACCCGTCCGCGCCGCCGTTGTCGTTGACGGTGTCCAGGACGACGAACCGGACGGCGCCCTGGTCGAAGGCGTAGTACGCCGTCCGTCGGTCCGGTTCTCCTCGGTGAAGCCGTGGCCGACCGGGCAGCGCCGGTGGTGGTGAAGTGCTCCTCGACCGTCTCGGCGCGGCGGAGCAGCCGGCGGTCCGGGTCGGCGGTGACGGTCCGCGGCGCCCTTGCGTGGTGGCCTTCGTGGTCGCCGATCGCCGCGGTTGTGAACGCGGCCGTGTGCGGGAAGTTGCCCTGCACCAGCTCGTCGTGGTTGCCGAGCGCGGCGTACCACGGCATCGCCAGGCCGGTGGCCTGGAACGGGCGCCGGCAGGCGTCGAGCAGGCCCGGGACCTGGGGAAGCCGTACTGCGTGCGCGGGATGTCCGTCTCGCTTGCCCGCCGGGCGTGCCGTCGCGGGTGCCAGAAGTCGGTGTCGTAGTAGTCGGGTCGCCGTCCATGACGCCCTCGTACCGCGTAGGTCGCCGGAGTCGGGACGGACCTCGCCGCCGTCGAGCAGGTCGATGTTCCAGCGCATCTCGTTGTACTGGCCGTTGTCGGAGTTGTCGCCGGTCTGGATGCGCGAAGGCCAGCGGCGCGCCGGTGACCGGGCCGGCGCCGATCCGGTTGATCTGCGCGCACCATCGCCTCGGCGACGTGGGCGCTGAGCATCTCCTGCGGCCGGTAGGCCGAGGTGGAGACGCTCGCCGGCCCTCGAGGCGCATCGGGGACTGGGCGTCGACGACGTGGACGTCGCTGAGCTGGGCGAAGGCCAGCAGCGCCTACGACGGCTGGCGCGGCCCGCCTGCGCCGGCGCGCCGAGGCCGGCGCGCACGAGGTGGTGCTCGCCGGGCCGCGCGACGACCGGCCGCCAGCCCCGGCGTCCGGCTTGCCGCTGAGCGAGCTTCCGGTCGAGCGTGGTGAGGGTGGTCCCGGCGACGGCCCGGCGGCGAGGCCGGTCGACGCCGGCGGCGCCCACCGAGCGGCGGTGGCCCCACCGGCGGCAGCGGCGGACGGAACAGGTCGCGACGAGTGATCTCCATGCCGCCAACCCTAGGCCGACGATGCCCCCGCGGGGTGACGTTCCGATGACGTTCACAGCGGCTTCCTCGACGGAGTCGACGAGGTGCACGTGCGGCGCCATCCGCCGCCCGCGGCGAGCGACTGCAGCAGCGGCCAGGCCGGCACCGTCTCGGTCCAGTAGTCGCGCCCGACGAGCACCATCGGCGCGACCGACGCTCGTCGGCGTAGTAGTTCTCGCAGGCGTCCTGGAAGACCTCCTGGACGGTGCCGCCGGCCCGGGCAGGAACACGATCCCGGCGTCGCAGATCTCGAGCAGGATCGCCTCGCGCGTGGCGTTGCGGACGTACTTCGCGATCGCCGTGGCGAACACGTTCGGCGGCTCGTGGCCGTAGTGCCAGGTCGGGATGCCGAGCGTTCGGGGCGCGTCGGGGAGCGCTCCAGGACCTCGAAGCCGCGCCGGCCCAGGCGTCGACGTCGGGTCGGTAGTGGCACGGCGGCCAGCCGCGCCAGCGCGTCGTCGAGGCGGGTCGCGGCCGGCAGGGGCGCCGAGGTTCGCCGCCTCCATGGCGCCGGCCACCACCGGTGGCGACGACGAGGCCGCGCCCAGCAGCCGGCCGAGCCGGGCCGCGTCGGCGTACGCCGGCTCGCCGCGCCGCACCGCGTGACCACCCATGACCCCCGACCAGTGGCGCGGCCGGCCACCCACTCGTCCAGGGCCTCGTCGATGGCGTGGTCGTGCAGCGCCGGGCGAGCAGCGCGTCCCGCCCGCGTGCTCGCCGGCGGTCCACGCGTAGGCGCGGGCGTCGAGGCTGTCGGGGTAACGCCCGGCGTCGTAGAGCTCCCCGGCGGTGTAGAGCCCCTGCGGTAGACGTCGAGCGGGCTGTGCGGCAGCTCGGGGAAGACCAGGGCGCCACGACCCTGCAGCTCCGCGGCGACCCCCTCGTTTCGAAGCGGCAGCCGAGGAACATCGACCCCGCGACCCGGCGGTCGGTGAGGGAGAGCCCCCCGGTCAGGTCGACCGAGCGCACCCGCCAGCCGCCGAGGTCACGGGCGCCGGACTCCAGCCGGCGCTCTCGGGCGTCCGCCCGCGACTCGACCTCGACGACCCGTCCGTGGCTGCGTCTCACGCCGCGAAGCCTACGGGGGTCAGGCGTCGGTGACCAGGCCGTGCCGGTGCGCGAGCAGCACGGCGTGGACCCGGTCACGGGCCCCCAGCTTGGACAGGATGCTGCGCACGTGGGTCTTGACCGTCGCGAGTGAGAGCACCAGCCGCTCGGCGATCTCGGGGTTGGTCAGGCCCTGCGCCACCAGGGACAGCACCTCCCGCTCGCGCGGGCTCAGCGACGCGACCTCCGGCGGCACCTCCCCGGTCCCGGGCTCGCGCTTGAGGAACCGGTCGACCAGCCGAGCGGTAACCTGCGGTGCCATCGGGACCTCGCCGGCCGCCGCCCGCTCGACCGCGCCGACCAGCTGCTCGGCGGAGGCGTCCTTGAGCAGGAAGCCGGCCGCACCGGCGTGGAGTGCGTCGTACACGTGCTGGTCCAGGTCGAACGTGGTGAGCACGACGACGCGGCAGGGGAGGCCGGCCGCCACGATCCGTCGGGTGGCCTCGATCCCGTCCGTCCCGGGCATCCGGATGTCCATCAGGACGACGTCGGGCTCGAGCTCGGCGGCGAGGGTCACCGCCTCGGCCCCGTCGGCGGCCTCGCCGACCACGTCGACGCCGCGCAGCTCCAGGATCATGCGCAGCCCGCTGCGCACCATGGCCTGGTCGTCGGCCAGCAGCACCTGGTCATGACGGCAGCTCCGTCCCGGCCGGCAGCCACGCGGCGACCGATGAAGCGGCGCCGTCGTGGCGCGCCTCGAGCGTGCCGCCGAGGGACCGCGCCCGCTCGGTCATGCCGGGCAGTCCCAGGCCGGAGTCGGAGCCTCCCGGCCCCGGTGCCGGGTTCGTGACCCTGACCCGCACGCCCTCGTCCCGCCAGTCGACGGCCACCTCCACCTGCTCCCCGGGGGCGTGCTTGCCCGCGTTGGTCAGGCACTCCTGGACGATCCGGTTTACCGCCAGCCAGTGCTGAGGAGCGTCGGGCCACGGTGTGCCGGTCTGGGTCAGCTCGGTCGGGATGCCCAGCCGGGTCGCCCGGTCGGTCAGCTCCGTCAGGCCGCGTTCGTCCGTCGCGACCGGCAGCTCGCCGTGGCCGAGCAGCCCGAGGATCGCCCGCAGCTCCCGGCTGGCGCGCTGCGCGGTCTCCCGGACCGCCGCCACCGGGTCGGCCGCCCGCTCCGGGGCGAGCTCCAGCGCCTGGCACGCCGCCTCGGACTGGAGGGCGATCAGGGTGACCTCGTGCCCGAGGACGTCGTGGAGCCCGCTCACGATCCGGGCGCGCTCCTCCTCGACCGCGCGCACGCCGGGTGGCCTCGCGCTCGACCTCGAGACGTTCCTCCGACTCGCGCTCCTGCGCGCGCATGACCCGGCCGACGACGTACGGCGCGAGTACGGCGAGCCAGGTGCTGAGCAGACCTGCGACCGGCTCCTCCGGGCCCTGGAGCGTGCCCACCGTGCCCACCGCGAGCCCCCACGCACACACCAGGGCCCCGGCCTGCCAGCTGGCGGCCCAGCGGCCCACCGAGAAGAACAGCAGGATCGCGACCACGAAGCCGACGAACAGGAACGCGTCGGTGGGAACCAGCCACGCCGCCGTCCCCACGCCGGCCGCGAGCACGGGCCGTGCCCGCCGCCACGCCAGCGGTAACACGGCGACCGTCTGTCACGAGCAGGCTGACCGGCAGGCTCCCGAGGGGCTGGACCCACAGCACCTGGACCAGGCTCAGCGCCAGCAGGACGGCCGTGAGGACCACGTCGGACTGCCGGACGCCGTCGGTGATGGCGGAGCGACTCGACACGCGCCGAGCGTAAGGCTCGCGTACGGTCGGCGTCCTCAACCCGTGGGCCCAGCCGAGGTCCAGCCCGCGGCACGATGTGGCGGTTGGTCGCCGGACCTAGCGTCGTCGGCGTACGCCATCACCACCACGAAAGGCACTTCCGATGTCCACGACCGTCGTCCCGACCCTCTCATCCGCCCCCACCCGCAACGCCGCGCTGACCTCCGCGCGCGTCACCGCAGCCGTGATCGGCGGGCTGCAGCTCGCGGGCTTCACCTTCTTCATGCTGATCCTGCCGGACAACAAGGTGGTCTACTCGCGGTCCCTGGATCGACTACCCGATCATCACCCTGCTGCTGACCGGAGTCGCGCTGAAGCTGACGACTGCGTTCGTGCCGAGCCTGAGCGCGAGCCGGCGGATCCGGATCGGGTTGCTCGCGGTCGGCATCGGCATCGTCGTGACCCTGCTCAAGATGCCGCTCTACGGCGAGCCGGAGGGCGTCACCTTCCTGGTGCTGGACGTCCTGCTCGGCTGGCTGCTGCTCCGGGCGCGTCGGAGCGGGACCCCGTCCTAGAACGCGTGGGCCAGCAGCTCGCCGAACAGCTCGTGCTCGTCGACCTCGAGCCCGCGCGCCCGGAACCACCGGCACATGTTGGTGCAGTCGCGCAGCAGGAAGTCCATCCCGGCCGGGTTGCCGACCAGGTCGATCACCTGGGGCAGGTCGATCACGACCAGCCGCTCACCGGCGGCCAGGATGTTGTAGGCCGACAGGTCGCCGTGGACCATCCCGTGGCGCGCCATCTCGGCGAGGAAGTCGCGCACCTGCTCGAAGTACGACGCCAGCAGGTCCGGCGGCCGGTCGGGTCTGCGCCAGCCGCGGCGCGGTCTCGCCGTCGTCGGTGATCCACTCCATCAGCAGCTCGGTGCCGTCGATCTGGACGGGGTAGGGGACCGGCAGACCGAGCGCCCAGAGCCGCTTGAGCGACTCCCACTCGGCCCAGGCCCACTGGCCGGCCGCCACGGCCCGGCCGTAGGCCGACTTCTGGCCATCGCGCGGGTGTCGCGGGTGTTGCGGATCCGGCGGCCGTCGGTGTAGCTGCCGACCGGTGGAAGTCGCGGTGGTCCTCGCCGCGGTAGCGCTTGGCGGCCATCACGACCGACTCGCCGACGGCCTCGGAGCCGGGGACGGCGCGCTCCAGCAGGAAGACGTCGGCCTCCTTGCCGGTCTTGAGGATGCCGAGCTCGGTGTCGACCGCGGCCTGGGAGGTGACGACCCAGTCGGGCCGGGGCTCGGGGCCGCGGCACAGCGGCTCGACGCTCAGCCAGGTCGACCAGCGCTGCCGGTCGTCGTCGGGCTCGTCGTAGCTGCGGAAGTCGAAGACGAAGCGCGGGTCGATGCCCTCGAGAGGGGTCGGAGTCGTGTCAGCTGCGGGGTGGTGTGGTACGTGGACAACGGTGCTCCAGGAGAGAGAAGGGGTGCGGTCTGCGGACAGGCCAGTGACAGTCGTCGTCATGTCACGCCTCCTCTCGGTCCCGGGCACGGCTGGGATGCGCCGCGCGCTGCCCCCATGGTGAGGGGAGCAGCGTCGCGGGGTGCAACTGATTTAGGAAGCGGCGTCAGGCGGCCAGGGCGCCGCTGACGGGCAGCGGGACCTCCGGGACCCGGGTCCACTCGTCGTCGAGGTGGACGACGGCGCGGCCGCGCGCGCTGGAGGATGCTGGCGGCGGCACCGGCCCGGAAGCCGGAGCGGCAGTAGACCCACACCTCGCCGGCCGGGAGGTCGAGCCAGCCGCTGGTCGAGCTCGTGGAGCGGGATGTTGACCGCGCCCGCGCAGGTGCCCGTCGTCGAACTCGTCGACCCGGCGGACGTCGAGCACCACCGGCGGGCGGGCGAGGGCGCGCAGGTCCTCCCAGCGGGCCCGGCGGTAGGTGGCCGGCAGCTCCGGGTCGTCGGCAGGGCGTGGGTGGCGACGCCCTCGATGCCGATCGCCGCCAGGTCGCGCACCGCCGCGTCGAGGTCGGTCGGGGTCGTCGGCGAGCAGCACGATGTCGTCCTGCCACGGCACCAGCCACCCGACGTACGTCGCGAACTGGTCGGAGTGCTCGAGGCTGACGGTGCCGGCGAGGTGGCCCTCGGCGAACCGGACCCGGTCGCGCACGTCGATGACCCACTGGCCGGACAGGATCGCGTCGGTGACCTGCTCGGCGGTGACCGGCCGCGCCGGGCCGGGGGCACGCGCGCCGGCGCCGGCGCGGTTGAGGCCGCGCATGTGGGCGTAGTAGGTGGGCACCGGCCGTAGCCGGCGACCAGCTGGGCGACGAAGTTCTCGCGGCTGGTCGTCAGGGCGGGGTTGGTGACGAGCTGGTGGCCCAGGGTCACCGGGCCCGTCGCCCTCACCGCGGTGGTCGCGTGCCCGCGCAGAAGCTGCCGAACCCGTGCGTCGGGAGCAGCAGCGTCGAGGGCGGCAGGGCGGCGAGGGCGCGGGCCGAGGCCCACTGCGCGCGCGCGAGCCCCAGGGTGCGCTCGGGCGAGATGAGGTCGGTGCGCCCGACGGTGCCGTGCAGCAGGCTCCCCCCGGACAGCAGCGCGGACGGGCCGTGCCCGACGCCCACGAGGAACGCCTGGTGGTGGTCGGTGTGGCCGGGGGAGTCGATGCACCTCGACCCGGAGCGTCCCGACGGCGAGCACGTCACCGCCGCGCACGCCGACGTGGGGCGTGCTCACCGACTCCTCGGCCGCGACGAGGTAGTCGGCGCCGTGCCGGCGGGCCAGCAGCGGGGCGCCCGAGACGTAGTCGTTGTGCACGTGGGTGTCGGCGACGGCCACGATCTCGCACCCCCGCCTCGGCGGCCGCCTGCTCCACGAGCGGTGTGGTCGCGCGGCGGGTCGACGACCAGGCCCCGCCCGCGGTCGTGGACGAGGTGGCACCGGTTGCCGAGCTGGGGGACCGGGAGGGTGATGACGTCCATGCGCGCTCCTCAATCAGTCTTAAAGACAACTGAATTACTACAGTTTTACCGCACGCGGGTCGGATAGGTCCACCCCGACCGCGGCGTGTCGGATAGGTTCGTGGCCATGGTCACCTCGCCCCGACGCCGTCCCCGGGGCTCGTGCCCCGCTCGCCACCGGTCTCGCGGGCGCGATGCTCGCCGCCGTGCTCGTCGCCGCCGGCCCGCGCAGGCGCGGCCGATGCCCGGGCGCCGACGGCATCGGCGACGCCTACTTCCCGCTCGACGGCAACGGCGGCATCGACGTGCTGCGCTACCGCATCCAGGACCGCTACCGGTTCCCGACCAGGCGGCTGAGCGGCCGGACCGTGCTGACCGTCGAGGCGACCCAGGACCTCTCGTCGTTCAACCTCGACTTCCTGCTGCCGGTCCGCGGGGTCACGGTCGACGGCGTGCGCGCGGGCCACGACAAGCCCCACCGGCACGAGGTCGTGATCACGCCGAAGACGCCGATCGCGAACGGCGACACCTTCACGGTCTCGGTGTCGTACGCCGGTCGCCCCGGCCGCGATCGGCTACCTCGGGGAGAAGAACTGGCTCGCCAACCGCCACGAGGTCGTGGCGATGAACCAGCCCCACATGGCGACGTGGTGGTTCCCCGTCCAACGACCACCCCAGCGACAAGGCGCTGATGGACATCTCCATCACCGTGCCGCGCGGCAAGCAGGTCTTCGCCAACGGCGACCGGGTCTCGATCAGCGGTCGGGCGGGCTCGCGACCCACCGCTGGCGTCGCCGACGAGCCGATGTCGACCTACCTCGCGGTGTTCGCCGCCGGCGACTTCCAGGTCGACTCCGGCGTCCGCAACGGCCTGCCGTGGCGCGCGATCGTCTCCAAGCAGATGTCGCGCGACGCGCGCCAGGACAACATGGCGCTGATGCGGCAGACCCCCGCGGTGGTCGACGGGCCTCGAGGAGGACCTCGGCGACTACCCGTTCAGCAGGTCGGCGGCCTGGTCACCGGGCTCGACGTCTACTTCGCGCTCGAGAACCAGACGCTCCCGACCTACCCGGTGACCGGCCGCCGGCTACACCTGGCTGGTCGTGCACGAGCTGGCGCACCAGTGGTTCGGCGACTCGGTGGGGCTGCGCCGGTGGAAGGACATCTGGCTCAACGAGGGCGCCGCCACGTTCATGGAGGTCCGCTGGGACGAGACCCACGGCGGGCGGTCGGGCGCCGAGTGGCTCCGCTCCGCCTACGACGAGCCGGCTCGGCCGAGAGCGCGTTCTGGGACCTCGAGATCGGCGACCCCGGCGCCGACCACATCTTCGCCGGACCGGTCTACACGCGCGGGCGGGATGACGTTCCAGGCGCTGCGCAACCGGATCGGCGAGCGCGGACTTCTGGACGCTGCTGCAGACCTGGGTCGGCGAGAACCGCGACGGCCTCGGCACCCGCGGGGCGTTCGAGGAGCTGGCCGAGGAGGTCAGCGGCGAGGACCTGCGACGAGTTCTTCCGGGCCTGGCTCGACGTCGGGCGCAAGCCCGCCGACGTCGCCGCCAACGGCCTCGGCTGAGGCCTCGAGCCGAGCCCCGCGTCAGCCGAGCAGGGGGCGATCGGCGCGCGCCAGCAGGCTCGGGCGGCCGGTGAGGCGTTCCTCGGTGTCGGCCCAGGTCATGGCGCGCAGCCCGGCGTTGATCCCCAGCCAGCGCAGCGGCTCCGGCTCCCAGCGCGGTGACCGGTGGCCGACCCACGGCAGCCGGGTCAGGTCGGTGTCGCGGCTCGAGCACCAGGTCGCGCAGGGTGCGGCCGGCCAGGTTGGTCGTGCTGACCCCGTCCCCGACGTACCCGCCCGCCCAGCCGATCCGCGTCGCCGGGTCCAGGCCGACCGACGCGCACCAGTCGCGGGCGACGCCGAGCGGCCCGCCCCAGGCGTGGGTGACCCGGACGTCGCGCAGCACCGGGAACAGCTCGACCAGCGTCGCCCGCAGCGCGGCGAAGACCCGGTCGTCGCGGTCGAACCGCGGGCTCGACCCGGGAGCCGAAGTGGTACGGCGCGCCGCGGCCGCCGAAGACCAGCCGGTCGTCGGCGGTGCGCTGGCCGTAGATGATCAGGTGGCGGTGGTCGGTGAACGTCTCCCGCCGGGCCAGCCCGATCCGTTCCCAGGTCGCGGCCGGCAGCGGTTCGGTGGCGATCACCAGCGAGTAGACCGGCACCACGTCGCGACGGTGCCCGGGCAGCCGGCTGGTCCAACCCTCCGTGGCACGGACCACGGTCCCCGCGGTGACCCGCCCCGACGCGGTCTCCACCCGGCCGGGCTCGACACGGCCGTGGCCCGGGTGTGCTCGTGGACGGCGACCCCGCGCCCGACCAGCGAGTCGGCCAGGCCGCGGGCCAGCCGGAGCGGGTGGATCGCGGCGCAGTCGGGGGTGTACGTCGCACCGATGGTGCCGCTGGCGTCGAGCAGCGCCCGGGCGGCCGGCTCGTCGAGCAGCCGCAGCTCGTCCTCGCCGATGCCCCAGCTGCGGGCGTGGTCGACCTCGGCGCGGGCACGGGCCAGCTGCGCGGGGGAGCGGACCAGGGCGACGGTGCCGCCCGCGGCTGACGTGGGCGTCGATGCCGAGCCCGTCGGCGGCCCGGGCCAGCTCGGCGACCGACTCCCGCATCGCGGCGTGCTGGGCGAGTGCTCCCTCCCGGTCGGAGAGCGCGGCCAGCGAGTCGAGGGAGGCGGGGAACAGGGCCGAGCACCAGCCGCCGTTGCGGCCGGAGGCGCCGTACCCCACGGTCTCGGCCTCGAGCACCGCGATCCGCAGCGAGGGATCGGCCTCGGCGAGGTAGTGGGCGGTCCACAGCCCGGTGAACCCGGCGCCGACCACCGCGACGTCGACGGTGACGTCACCGGCGAGCGGCGGCCTGGGCGGCGCCTCGGGTGCGGTGTCGGCCCAGACGGAGCGGCGACCCGCTCAGCGGACGCCCCACGAGTAGGTCTGCTTGCGGAGCTTGAGGTACATGAAGGTCTCGGTGCGGGCGACCCCCTCGATCCGCCGGATCTTGCTCCGAGATCAGCTCGAGCAGCCGCTCGTCGCTCTCGCAGACGACCTCGGCCAGGACGTCGTAGGTGCCGGCGGTGATGACGACGTAGTCGACCTCGTCCATGGCGGCCAGCGCCTCGGCGACCGGCTCGAGCGGCCCGGACACCTCGATCCCCACCATCGCCTGCCGTGCGAACCCGAGCTGGAGGGGGTCGGTGACGGCGACGACCTGCATCACGCCGCTCTCGATGAGCCGCTGCACGCGCTGCCGGACGGCGGCCTCGGAGAGGCCGACCTCCTTGCCGATCGCCGCGTAGGAGCGTCGACCGTCCTGCTGCAGCTGCTCGATGATGGCCTTGGCGACGTCGTCGAGGGTGTTCCCGCCGCGCTCCTGCCTCTTGGTCATGGTGGGTCATGGTTCCACACGCATCGCAGGTCGGCCACCAGTTGGCGATTGATTCCGCAGTTTCCGCGAGCGCAATCAACGGAATCCCTTGTCTCGGCCGGGGCGTCATGACACGATCCGAACGGCAACATCCATGGCGAGGAGGCACCCACCATGACCCACCGCACTCGAGGCGGACCTTTCGGCGACAGCTCCACGGATCGCTTGATGGCACAGTTCGTCCAGCAGGTCGGTGCGGGCGGGCTGTCGCGCCGCTCGCTCCTGCGCGGGGCCGGCGCCGCGGGCATGGCCGTCACCTCGAGCGGCCTGCTCGTCGCCTGCGGCACCGAGGGCGCGAAGATCGAGGCGGGCGACTGCGTGAGCACCGACGTCAGCGACGAGGAGAAGGAGATCGTCTTCTCGAACTGGATCGGCTACGTCGACCCGGTGAAGAAGGAGGACACCTCCGACGCTGGAGAAGTTCCAGCAGGAGACCGGCATCTACGTCGACTACCACAACGGTGACGTCAACGACAACGAGACGTTCTTCGCCAAGGTCTCGCCGCAGCTCCAGGCGTGCCAGTCCACCGGTCGCGACGTGTTCGTGCTGACGGACTGGATGGCGGCGCGGATGATCGAGCTCGGCTGGATCCAGAAGCTCGACCACTCCAACATGCCCAACGTGACGCCGAACCTCATCGCCGTTCCTGAAGGCGCCCGACGTGGGACCCGAAGCGGGAGTACAGCGTTCCGTGGCAGAGCGGCATGACCGGCATCTGCTACAACTCCGAGCTCACCGACCCGGTGACCAGCTACGAGGAGCTGATGACGCGGCCGGACCTCAAGGGCAGGATCGAGCTCACTCACCGAGATGCGGGACACGATGCGGCTTCATGCTGCTCATGGAGGGCAGCGACCCCGAGGACTTCACCGACGACGAGTACGCCGCGGCCATCGACCGGCTGGAGGGTTACGTCGCCAGCGGCGCACATCCGCCGCTTCTCCGGCAACGACTACGTCGACGACATGAAGTCCGGCGACATCGTGGCCTGCCAGGCGTGGAGCGGCGACGTCATCAACCTGCTCGGCGGCGACCCGTACAAGTGGGTCCCGCCGGAGGAGGGCTTCTCCCTGTGGACCGACAACATGGTGGTCCCCAACAAGGCGGAGCACAAGACGAACGTCGAGACGATGATGAACTTCTACTACGACCCGGTGAACGCCGCGAAGCTGTCGGCCTGGAACTACTACCTGTGCCCGGTCGACGGCGTCGAGGAGGAGATCGGCCAGTTCGACAAGTCCGCGGTGGGCAGCGACTACATCTTCCTCGACGACGAGATCCTCGAGACCGGCTTCCAGTTCATGCCCCTCACCACCGACCAGCAGACGCGACTACCAGCGCCAGTTCAACGAGGTGATCAGTGGCTGAGGGCAAGGACCTCCGGCTGGAGGGTGTGACCAAGCGGTTCGGCAGCTTCGTGGCCGTCGACGACCTGACGCTGACCGTGCCGCAGGGGTCGTTCTTCGCGCTGCTCGGACCCTCCGGCTGCGGCAAGACCACCACCCTGCGGATGGTGGCCGGTCTCGAGGACCCCAGCCTCGGCCGGGTGCTGATCGGCGACGAGGACGTCACCGGGCTGCGGCCCTACAAGCGACCGGTCAACACGGTCTTCCAGTCCTACGCCCTGTTCCCGCACCTGACGATCTTCGAGAACGTCGCGTTCGGACTGCGACGCCGCGGCGTCAAGGACTACCAGCAGCTGACCCGGGACATGATCGAGCTGGTGCAGCTGGGTCCGTACGCCGACCGCAAGCCGAGCCAGCTCTCGGGCGGCCAGCAGCAGCGGGTGGCGCTCGGTCGCGCGCTGATCAACGAGCCGGGCGTGCTCCTGCTCGACGAGCCCCTGGGCGCCCTCGACCTCAAGCTGCGCCGGCAGATGCAGATCGAGCTGAAGCGGATCCAGACCGAGGTCGGCATCACCTTCGTCCACGTCACGCACGACCAGGAGGAGGCCATGACGATGGCCGACACCATCGCGGTGATGAACCAGGGCAGGATCGAGCAGATGGGCACGCCGGGCGAGCTCTACGAGAACCCCGCCACCACGTTCGTGGCCAACTTCCTCGGCCAGTCCAACCTGATCCGGACCGAGGTCGTGGAGTCCTCCGGCGGTGCGGTCACCGTCGACTGCAGCGGGCAGAAGGTCTCGGTGGACGCCAGTCGCTCGCACGTGGACGGTCGCTCCGCCTGGCTGGGGATCAGGCCGGAGAAGATCTTCGCGACCGAGCCCGGTGCGGCCGCGGGTGGTGAACACAATGGCCAGAACCGGCTCACCGGTGGCCGGGTCACCGACGTGAGCTTCGTCGGCGTCAGCACCCAGTACCTCGTGGCGATGCCGTGGCAGCAGGAGCTGATGGTGTTCGAGCAGAACACCGGCCAGCGGCCGCCGCTGGCCAACGGCTCCGAGGTGGACCTGGGCTGGTCGCCCACCCACGCCTTCCTGCTGGACGCCCACCAGGACGCGACGGCCGGCCTGATGACACCGGAGGACGCCGAGTGACGGCAGGACCCGCCACCGCCACCGGTCCCGCCGGCCCCGTCGTGGACGGCGAGACCTCGAAGCGCCGCGGTCTCGGTTGGCTGCTGCTGGTCCCCGGCATGCTGTGGCTGGCCGCCTTCTTCCTGTTCCCGACGGTCCAGCTCTTCTTCACCTCGCTCTACGACCCGAGTGGCTCCTTCGAGACCGGCTACTCGATGACCTGGCACTTCGCCAACTACGTCGACGCCATCCGGGACACGTGGAACCTCTTCGCCCGGTCGTTCGTCTACGCCGGCATCGCGACCCTGATCTGCCTGGCGCTGGGCTACCCGTTGGCCTACGCGATCGCCTTCAAGTCCGGGCGCTGGAAGAACGTCATGCTGGTGCTCGTCATCGCGCCGTTCTTCACCAGCTTCCTGCTGCGCACGCTGGCGTGGCGGACCATCCTCGCCGACCAGGGACCGGTCACCGACGTGCTGCAGGCGATCGGGGTCCTGGCGGACGACGGCCGGCTGCTGGCCACGCCGATCGCCGTGATCGCGGGCCTGGTCTACAACTTCCTGCCGTTCATGACGCTCCCGCTCTACGCGTCCCTCGACAAGGTGGACCCCCGGCTGATCGAGGCCGCGGGCGACCTCTACGCCAGCCCGTTCAGGGGCTTCCGCAAGGTGACCCTCCCGCTCTCGATGCCGGGGGTCGTGTCAGGCACGCTGCTGACGTTCATCCCCGCCTCCGGCGACTACATCAATGCCGAGCTCCTCGGCACCCCCCAGCAGTACATGATCGGCAACCGGATCCAGTCGGCCTTCCTGACCGAGCACAACTACCCGCTGGCGGCGAGCCTGTCGCTGATCCTGATGGCCATCGTGGTGGTCATGGTCGTGTTCTACATCCGCCGGACCGGGACCGAGGACCTGCTGTGACGGCGACCGCGCACCGTGCCAGCGAGCGCCGTGAGCAGACGGCGACGCCGCCCTCGGCCCCGCGCCGCTCGGCCGTCCGGTGGCTGGCCGACCATGTCGTGCTGATCATCGGCATCCTGGTGCTGGTCTACACCTTCATCCCGATCGGTTACATCTTCGCGCTGTCCTTCAACGACCCCACGACCCGATCGGCCACCGGCTCGTTCGAGGGCTTCACGTGGAGCAACTGGACCTCGATCTGCGAGCCCGACGGCCTGTGCGAGTCGCTCCGCGTCAGCGTGACCGTCAGCCTCACGGCCACGCTCCTCGCGACCATCCTGGGCACGCTGATGGCCTTCGCGCTGGTGCGGCACTCGTTCCGCGGCCGCTCGGTGTCCAACATGGTGATCTTCCTGCCCATGGCGACTCCCGAGGTCGTGATGGGGGCCTCGCTGCTGGCGATGTTCGTGTCGCTGGGCGTCGACGGTGTCCTGGGCTTCGTCACGCTGGTCATCTCCCACACCCTGTTCTGCCTCTCCTTCGTCGTGGTGACGGTGAAGGCCAGGCTCGCTGGCATGGACAACCGTCTGGAACAGGCCGCGATGGACCTCTACGCCAACGAGTGGCAGACCTTCCGGCTGGTGACGCTGCCGCTGGCCATGCCCGGCATCGTCGCCGCCGCGATGCTGGCCTTCTCGTTGTCCTTCGACGACTTCATCGTCAGCAACTTCACCGCCGGCCAGTCGGTGACGTTCCCGCTCTTCATCTACGGCAGCAAGCTCAAGGACTTCCCGCCGCAGCTGTTCGTGGTCGGCTCGCTGATGTTCCTCGTCTCCTTCGTGTTCGTCATCATCGCCGAGGTGTGGCGCCGGCGCCGAGCGGCGTCCCTCCGATGAGGAGACTGCGATGACCGCGACGATCGGTCACTGGAAGGGCGGCGCCCGCTGGCCCGGCGGAGGCGAGCGCCACGGCGACGTCTACGACCCCGCCACCGGCCGGGTGAGCGCCCACGTGGCCTTCGCCACCGGTCCGGAGGTCGACGAGGTCGTCACGTCGGCGGTCGAGGCGGGCCGGGCGTGGGCGGCCGAGTCGCTGACCCGGCGTACGGCGGTGATGTTCGCGTTCCGCGAGGCACTCTCACGGCGGCGTGAGGACGTCGCGGCCGCGATCACCGCCGAGCACGGCAAGGTGCTCGACGACGCGCTCGGCGAGGTGCAGCGCGGCCTCGAGGTCGCGGAGTTCGCCTGCGGCGCACCCCACCTCCTCAAGGGCTCCTTCAGTGACGGCGTCTCCGGCGGCGTCGACGTCTACTCGATCCGGCAGCCACTCGGCGTGGTCGCCGTGATCTCCCCGTTCAACTTCCCCGCCATGGTGCCGCTGTGGTTCGTGCCGATCGCGATCGCCGCCGGCAACGCCGTGGTGCTCAAGCCGTCGGAGAAGGACCCGTCGGCGTCGCTGCTGATCGCCGAGTGCTGGGCGGAGGCCGGGCTGCCCGCCGGGGTCTTCAACGTGGTCCAGGGCGACAAGGTCGCCGTCGACGCGCTGCTCCACCACCCGGACATCGCCTCGGTCTCGTTCGTGGGGTCGACGCCGATCGCCCGCTACGTCTACGAGACCGGGACCGCCCACGGCAAGCGGGTCCAGGCGCTCGGCGGCGCCAAGAACCACATGGTCGTGCTGCCCGACGCCGACCTCGACACTGCCGCCGACGCCGCGGTGTCGGCAGGCTTCGGGTCGGCGGGGGAGCGGTGCATGGCGATCTCGGTCGTGGTCGCGGTCGACCCGGTCGGTGACGGCCTGGTCGACGCCATCGCCTCGCGGATGGGCTCGCTCACCACCGGCGACGGCCGCACCGGCTGCGACATGGGGCCGCTGGTCACCGGCGCCCACCGCGACAAGGTCACCGGCTACCTCGACGCGGGCGTCGCCGACGGCGCCCGGCTCGTCGTCGACGGCCGCACCGTCGAGCCGAAGGGTGACGCGGGCGGCTTCTGGCTGGGCCCGACCCTGTTCGACCAGGTCGAGCCGGGGATGTCGGTCTACGACGACGAGATCTTCGGCCCCGTGCTCTCCGTGGTCCGGGTGGCGTCGTACGACGCGGCGCTCGAGCTGGTCAACTCCTCGCCGTACGGCAACGGCACCGCGATCTTCACCGCCGACGGCGGCGCGGCCCGCCGCTTCCAGCGCGACGTGCAGGTCGGCATGATCGGCATCAACGTGCCGATCCCGGTGCCGATGGCCTACTACTCGTTCGGCGGGTGGAAGGCGTCGCTGTTCGGTGACACCCACGCCCACGGCCTGGAGGGGATCCACTTCTTCACCCGGGGCAAGGTCATCACCTCGCGCTGGCCGGACCCGGCGCGGCGCACCGGCGTCGACCTCGGCTTCCCCCGCCACGACTGAGACGGAGAAGGCGCAGGGTCGCGGGACCTTGGCAGCGGACATGATCCGGACCCTGCGCCTTCCGTGGGCTCACCGCGCCCTCCACCGCGGTGGTCCCTCCCCTCCCTCAAGGGTGCTCGTGCGTGAACTCGTTCAGAGCAGTGAGTGCGCCTTGTCGAGGACGACCCGGAGGATCTGCTCGATCTCGTCGAAGTGCTCCTGCGTGCAGATCAGCGGTGGGGCCAGCTGGACCACCGGGTCGCCGCGATCGTCGGCCCGGCAGTAGAGGCCCTCCGCGTAGAGCGACTTGGACACGAAGCCGTAGAGGATCCGCTCGCACTCCTCGTCGGAGAAGGTCTCCCGCGTGGCCTGGTCCTTGACCAGCTCGATGCCGTAGAAGTAGCCCTCGCCGCGCACGTCGCCGACGATCGGCAGGTCGCGCAGCCGCTCGAGCGTCGCCCGGAAGGCGTCCTCGTTGTCGAGGACGTTCTCGAGGACGCGCTCCTCCTCGAAGATCTCGAGGTTCTTCAGGCCCACGGCCGTCGAGACCGGGTGGCCGCCGAAGGTGTAGCCGTGGGCGAACATCGCCCCCGGCTCGAGGAACGGCGCCATCAGCCGGTCGCTGGCGATCATCGCGCCGAGCGGGGCGTAGCCGGAGGTGATGCCCTTGGCGACGGTGATGATGTCGGGCTGGTAGCCGAACCGATCGGCGCCGAACATGTGGCCGAGCCGGCCGAAGGCGCAGATCACCTCGTCGCTGACCAGGAGCACGTCGTAGTCGTCGCAGATCTCGCGGACCCGCTGGAAGTAGCCCGGCGGCGGCGGGAAGCAGCCACCGGCGTTCTGCACCGGCTCGAGGAACACGGCCGCCACGGTGTCGGGACCCTCGTTCTCGATCGCCACCGCGATCTGGTCGGCGGCCCAGCGACCGAAGGCCTCCACGGACTCGGGGTGATCCGGCCCGGAGTGGATGTCGGTCGCGGACCCGGCTCGCCAGCTGCCCCCCGTCGACCCACCCGTGGCGCGGTAGAAGTTGGTGTTGGGCACTCGGAACGTCGACGGCACCAGCGGCTCGAACTGCTGCTTGAGCAGCGGCAGCCCGGTGATCGACAGCGCTCCCTGCGTGGTGCCGTGGTAGGCGATCGCGCGGCTGATCACCTTGTGCTTCATCGGCTTGCCGACGAGCTTGAAGTAGTTCTTGGCCAGCTTCCACGCGGTCTCGACGGCCTCCCCGCCACCGCTGGTGAAGAAGACGCGGTTGAGGTCGCCCGGCGCGTAGGACGCCACCTTCTCGGCCAGCTCGATGGCCGAGGGGTGGGCGTAGGACCACAGCGGCATGAAGGCCAGCTCGCGGGCCTGCGCGGCCGCCGCCTCGGCGAGCTCGGTGCGTCCGTGGCCGAGCTGGCTGACGAACAGGCCCGACAGTGCATCGAGGTAGCGCTTGCCCTTGGCGTCCCAGATGTAGGGGCCCTCACCGCGGACGATCACCGGGATGTCGGCGTGGTCGAAGGTCGAGTGGCGGGCGAAGTGCATCCACAGGTGGTCCCGGGCGGACTTCTGCAGCTGGTCGTAGTCTCGGGGCATGCGGCCATCATCACGCGCGGTCGCACGCTTGACAAGCGAATCCGTGGCAGTAGTCGCGATACCGTTCGGATTCCGTAGGTAGGTTGATCGCAGCCCACTGATAGGAGCGGCGCGTGGGGCGGATCCTGTTCACCGGCGGCGGCCTGTTCGACGGTCGCCGCCATCACGCGTCCGGGCGGGTGCTGGTGGAGGACGGCCGGGTGCTGGCGGTCGGTGGCGCCCTCGACCGCGAGGACACGGCCGGCGCCGAGGTGGTGGACCTGGCCGGTGGCCTGGTGTCGCCCGGCTTCGTCGACGCCCACGTCCACACCGTGCAGGGCGGGCTCGAACGCACCCGCTGCGACCTCTCCGGGCTGGGCACCCGTGAGGAGTACGTCGCCGAGGTCGGCCGCTACGCCGCCGCACCACCCCGAGCGGGAGTGGGTGCTGGGCGGCGGCTGGGCGCTGGCGGCGTTCCCGGGCGGGATCCCGACCGCCGCCGACCTCGACGCCGTCGCCCCCGGACGGCCGGTGTTCCTCCCCAACCGCGACCACCACGGCGCCTGGGTCAGCTCCCGGGCGCTCGAGCTCGCCGGCATCGACCGGCACACCCCGGACCCGGCCGACGGCCGGATCGAGCGGGACCCGGACGGGCGTCCGACCGGCACCCTGCACGAGGGTGCGATGGCGCTGGTCGGCCGGCTGGTGCCGGCGACGTCGGAGCGGGACTACGACGCGGCGCTGCTCGCCGGGCAGTCCCACCTCCACTCGCTCGGCGTCACCGGTTGGCAGGACGCGATCGTCGGGGCGTACGCCGGGATGGACGACCCGGGCCCGGCCTACCGGCGTGCGGCCGAGCGCGGCACGCTCACCGGCTGGGTGGTGGGCGCGCTCTGGTGGGACCGCGAGCGCGGGCTCGAGCAGGTCCCGGAGCTGGTCGAGCGACGGGAGGCCTACAGCCACGGCCGGTTCCGGGCCACGAGCGTGAAGATCATGCAGGACGGGGTCGCGGAGAACTTCACCGCGGCGATGTCGACGCCCTACCTCGACCGCTGCGGGCACCCGACCGGAAACCGCGGCCACTCGTTCCTGCCCGAGTCGAGGTTGCGCGAGGTGGTCCCGGCGCTGGCCGAGGCAGGCTTCCAGGTCCACGTCCACGCCATCGGCGACCGTGGCGTCCGTGAGGCGCTGGACGCCTTCGGCGGCCTCGACCGGCAGGCGGACGACCTGCGGCACCACGTCGCTCACCTCCAGGTGGTCGACCCCGACGACCTGCCGCGCTTCGCGGAGCTCGGGGTGGCCGCCAACCTGCAGGCGCTCTGGGCCTGCCTGGACGACCAGATGGTGGAGCTGACGCTGCCGTTCCTGGGGGAGGAGCGCTCGCGCTGGCAGTACCCGTTCGGTGCCCTCCACCGGGCCGGCGCCGCCCTGGCGATGGGCAGCGACTGGCCGGTGAGCTCCCCCGACCCGCTGGCCGCCATCCACACCGCCGTCACCCGCACGTCGTACGGCGAGGCCGGCCGGGTCGGGACCGAGCCGTTCCTGCCCGAGCAGTCGCTGGACCTCGCGACCGCGTTCGCGGCGTACACCTCGGGCAGCGCCCGGGTGAACCACCGCGACGACGCCGGCGTGCTGGCGCCGGGCGCAGTGGCCGACCTGGTCGTGCTCGACCGAGACCCGTTCACCGGCCCGGTCGAGGAGATCGGCGCGACCCGGGTGGTGTCGACGTGGGTCGACGGCCGGCCCGTCGGGTGAGGGCGGTCAGCTGACCTGGCGCGGCTCGGCCAGCTCGTCCTCCGGGTGCTCCTCCAGGTAGGCGTCGAGCCGGTCGTCGGTGATCGCCTGCCACAGCTCGCGCGCACGCTGCGCGTCGATGATGTTCACCGACAGGCCGTCGACCTCGTCGTAGCGGTCGAAGGGGAGCGTCACGAACCGCACCTTCTTGCTCGCCCTCGTTGCCCTGGAGACCGCGCATCGAGAGCGCCAGGCTGCGCAGCTCGCCGTTGCTCCAGCTCTCGTCGATGGTCAGGTTGCGGGTGATCGCCTCGACGGTGTCGGTGAACTTCAGCGGGTTCCCCACCGTGTCGTCCGCGAGCACCTTGCGCATCACCGCACGCAGGAAGTTCTGCTGCCGCGCGACCCGGTCGAAGTCCCCCTCGAGCAGGCCGTAGCGCATCCGGACGTACTTGAGGGCGAGCTCGTCCTCGAGGTGGACCGTGCCCTCGTTCCACTGCTGGTCCTGCTTGGAGTCGTAGACGTCCTCGGGGATGTAGACGTCGACGCCGCCGATGGCGGAGGTGAGGTCACGGAACCCGGCGAAGTCGATGATCCCCATGTGGTCGAGGCGGAGGCCGGTCAGGTTCTCCACCGTGCGCCAGGTGCCGAAGGGGCCGTAGGCGGCGAACGCCTCGTTGATCTTGTTCTTCTCGTGGGGATTGCCCTCGGCGTCGTGGATCCGGACGTAGGAGTCGCGCGGGATCGACACCAGGTAGGCGCCGGAGCGGTCGGCCGGGACGTGGACGACGATCACCGTGTCGCTGCGGTAGGCGCCGGGCGTCCAGTCACCCTCGGCGAGCAGCTCGGCGATGGTCGGCTTCTCCACGAGCTGGGTGGGGTTGTCCGCGCCCATGAGCAGGATGTTGAGGGCCTCGGTGGGCTCCTCCGGCGGCGGTGGCCGATCGCCAGTGTTCAGCACGTCGTCGTTGACGCGCGGGATGTTGCCGAGCTTGGCGTTGAGGTTCCACGCGTACCACCCGACGCTGGCCGTGGTGAGCACCGCGCCCGCGACCAGCACCGCCGACCACCGGCGGTGCCCGTGACGCCACTCCCAGCCGGCGCCGGCCAGCATGCCGACCACCGCCAGCGCCAGCAGCCAGACGCTGAGCTCGAGGAAGCCGTGCAGCATCAGCCAGTACAGGCCGCCGATGGCGAAGGGGACGGCGACGAGGGCGATGACCGTGGTGCGCTTCACCGGCCCAGTCTTCCAGACGGCCTCTGCCCCAGCGCCGACAACTGATTCCGTTCCCAAACTCCATTTGCTCTACCGAATCCGTAGGTCGGTCAGTAGGGTCGGCGGCATGGCTGACCTGACCTTCCACAACATCGTCAACGGCGAGCGCGTGGCCGCGGCCGCCGGCGAGACCTACGACGTCATCGACCCCTCCACCGGGGAGGTGTACGCCCAGGCGCCGATGTCGCGGGCCGAGGACGTCGACCGGGCGTACGCCGCCGCCGACGCCGCGTTCGAGTCCTGGGGCAGCACCACCCCGCAGGAGCGGGCCACGGCGCTGCTCAAGATCGCCGACGCCATCGACGCGCGCGCCGACGAGATCGTGCAGGTCGAGGTGAAGGACACCGGCAAGCCGATCGGCCTGACCGCGAGCGAGGAGCTGCCGCCCAGCTCGGACCACTTCCGGTTCTTCGCCGGAGCCGCCCGGGTGCTCGAGGGTCGATCGGCCGGCGAGTACCTGGCCGACCACACCTCCTGGATCCGCCGCGAGCCGGTCGGGGTCATCGGCCAGGTGACGCCGTGGAACTACCCGCTGATGATGATGATCTGGAAGATCGCGCCGGCGCTGGCCGCCGGCAACACGGTCGTCCTCAAGCCCAGCGACACGACGCCGGCCAGCTCCACGCTGCTCGCCGAGATCTGCCAGGAGTTCCTGCCGCCCGGCGTCCTCAACGTCGTCTGCGGCGACCGCGACACCGGCCGCGCGCTCGTCGAGCACAAGACGCCGCAGATGGTCTCCATCACCGGATCGGTGCGCGCCGGCATGGAGGTCGCCGGCTCCGCCGCCGGCGACCTCAAGCGGGTCCACCTCGAGCTCGGCGGCAAGGCCCCGGTCATCCTCTTCGACGACGCCGACGTCGAGGCGGCTGCGGCGGCCATCGCGGAGGCCGGCTACTTCAACGCCGGCCAGGACTGCACCGCCGCCACCCGGGTGCTCGCCGGCCCCGGCGTCCACGGCGACTTCGTCGCCGCCCTCACCGAGGCAGCGAAGGGCATCCGGACCGGCATGCCGGACGACGAGGACGTCCTCTACGGCGCCCTCAACAACGAGAACCAGCTGGCCCGGGTGACCGGCATGGTCGACCGGCTGCCCGACCACGCCGAGCTCCACACCGGTGGCCGGCGGCAGGGCGAGACCGGCTACTTCTACGAGCCGACCGTGGTCTCCGGCCTGAAGCAGGACGACGAGCAGATCCAGCAGGAGATCTTCGGGCCGGTCATCACCGTCCAGCAGTTCTCCGACGAGGCGCAGGCGCTGGCGTGGGCCAACGGTGTCGAGTACGGCCTCTCCTCCAGCGTCTGGACCAAGGACCACGGCCGGGCGATGCGGATGTCCCGCAAGCTCGACTTCGGCGTGGTGTGGATCAACACCCACATCCCGTTCATCTCCGAGATGCCGCACGGCGGCTTCAAGCACTCGGGCTACGGCAAGGACCTCTCGATGTACAGCCTCGAGGACTACACCCGGATCAAGCACGTCATGAGCTACATCGGTGAGGTCGAGACGCCGGATGACGGATCCTCCTGGTCGGCGCCGGCGGCGTGGGCGGCGCGTTCACCGCGATCGCCGCCCGGCGCGGGTTCTTCGAGGCGATGGTGGTCGCCGACTACGACCCGGCGCGCGCCGAGAAGGCGGCGGCCGACCGACGACCGCTACGTCGCCGCGCAGGTCGACGCCTCGGACGCCGACTCGGTCACCGCGCTGTGCCGCGAGCACCGGATCACGCACGTGATGAACGCCGTCGACCCGGTCTTCAACATGCCGATCTTCGAGGGCGCGTTCGCCGCCGGCGCCGACTACGTCGACATGGCGATGTCGCTGAGCAGGCCGCACCCCGACACGCCGTACGCCAAGTGCGGGGTGAAGCTGGGCGACGAGCAGTTCGCCCGGGCGGGGGAGTGGCAGCAGTCCGGCCGGCTCGCGCTGGTCGGCATGGGCGTCGAGCCCGGCCTCTCCGACGTCTTCGCGCGCTACGCCGCCGACCACCTGTTCTCCGACATCGACGAGCTCGGCACCCGCGACGGCGCCAACCTGGTCGTGACCGACGACGACGGCAACGAGATCTTCGCGCCGTCGTTCTCGATGTGGACCACCATCGAGGAGTGCCTCAACCCGCCGGTGATCTGGGAGCGGGCGAGCGCCGACGTCGACGGCGGCTGGTTCACCACCGAGCCGTTCAGCGAGCCCGAGGTCTTCGACTTCCCCGAGGGGATCGGCCCGGTCGAGTGCGTCAACGTCGAGCACGAGGAGGTGCTCCTCATGCCCCGCTGGGTCGACTGCAAGCGGGCCACGTTCAAGTACGGCCTCGGCGACGAGTTCATCAACATCCTCAAGGTGCTCCACACCCTCGGCCTCGACCGCACCGAGACGGTGCGGGTGAAGGGCGTCGAGGTCAGCCCGCGCGACGTGGTCGCGGCGGTGCTGCCCGACCCGGCCACGGTCGGGCCGCGGATGAAGGGCAAGACCTGCGCCGGTCTGTGGGTGACCGGCACCGGGAAGGACGGCCAGCCGCGATCGACGTACCTCTACCACGTCGTCGACAACGAGTGGACGATGCAGGAGTACGGCCACCAGTGCGTGGTCTGGCAGACCGCCATCAACCCGGTCGTGGCGCTGGAGCTGCTGGCGAACGGCACCTGGTCGGGCGCAGGGGTCCTCGGCCCGGAGGCGTTCGACGCGCAGCCCTTCCTCGACCTGCTCACCGAGTACGGCTCGCCCGTGGGGGGTCAAGGAGATGACACCGTGATCGAGCAGAAGCGAGAGCTGGTCACCGAGATCCCCGGTCCGGAGTCCCGCGCCCGGCTCGACCGCAAGAAGGCCCACGTCGCCGACGGTGTCGGCACCATGCTCCCGGTCTTCGTCACCGCGGCCGGGGGCGGAGTCCTGCTCGACGTCGACGGCAACTCGCTGATCGACCTCGGCTCCGGCATCGCGGTCACCACGGTCGGCAACAGTGCACCCGCCGTGGTGCGCAACGTGCAGACCCAGGTCGAGGCGTTCACGCACACCTGCTTCATGATCACGCCGTACGACGGCTACGTCGACGTGTGCGAGGAGCTCGCCGCCCTGACGCCCGGTGACCACCCGAAGAAGTCGGCGCTGTTCAACTCCGGCGCGGAGGCGGTCGAGAACGCCGTCAAGATCGCCCGCGTGGCGACCGGTCGCGACGCGGTCGCCGTCTTCGACCACGCCTACCACGGCCGCACCAACCTCACGATGGCGATGACCGCCAAGAACATGCCCTACAAGCAGGGGTTCGGACCGTTCGCCGGCGAGGTCTACCGCGCGCCGATGTCCTACCCGCTGCGCGACGGCCTGTCCGGCGAGCAGGCAGCGGCCCGCGCCATCGACCACCTCGACAAGCAGGTCGGCGCCGACAACCTGGCCTGCCTGGCGATCGAGCCGATCCTCGGTGAAGGTGGCTTCGTCGTACCCGCTCCCGGCTTCCTGCCGGCCCTGGCGCGAGTGGTGCCGCGACCACGGCATCGTCTTCGTCGCCGACGAGATCCAGTCCGGCTTCTGCCGGACCGGCGACTGGTTCGCGTGTGACGACGAGGGCGTCGTCCCCGACCTGGTGACCACCGCGAAGGGCATCGCCGGCGGGCTGCCGCTGGCGGCCGTCACCGGACGCGCCGAGCTGATGGACAGCGTCCACACCGGCGGCCTCGGCGGCACCTACGGCGGCAACCCGGTCGCCTGCGCGGCCGCGCTCGGCGCGATCGAGGAGATGCGTCAGCACGACCTGGTCGGCCGGGCCCGCGCCATCGGCGCGACGATGCGGGAGCGGCTGGAGAAGCTGCGCGCCGAGCACCCGATCATCGCCGACGTCCGCGGTCGCGGCGCGATGATGGCGATCGAGCTCTGCGCGCCGGGCTCGACCGAGCCCGACGCCGCCCGCGCCGCCGCCGTCAGCGCTGCCTGCCACCGCGCCGGCGTCGTGACGCTCACCTGCGGCACGTGGGGCAACGTGTTCCGCTTCCTGCCCCCGCTCTCGATCGGCGACGAGCTGCTGCACGAGGCGCTTCGACGTGGTGGCGCGAGGCCTTCGCCGCCACCGCCTGAGAGGTTGAGTTGAGCGCGCCCAACTCAACGTGCCTGCGAGGATGGCCGGATGAGCAGGCGCGACGTGGTCATCCTCGGTTCGACCGGGTCGATCGGCACCCAGGCGCTCGACATCGTGCGGGCCAACCCCGACCGGTTCCGGGTGGTCGGGCTGACCGCCGGGGGGTCGAACCAGGAGCTGTTCGACGCGCAGGTGGCCGAGTTCTCCCCGGCGTACGCCGGACTCGGTGAGGACGCCAGCGTCGAGGCGGCCGGGATGGCGGCCGACGTCGTCCTCAACGGGATCACCGGCGCGGTCGGGCTGCGACCGACGCTGGCGGCGCTCGACGCCGGCACCACGCTGGCGCTCGCCAACAAGGAGAGCCTCATCATCGGCGGACCGGTCGTCACCGGGCGCGCGGCGCCGGGCCAGATCGTGCCGGTCGACAGCGAGCACTCGGCGCTCGCGCAGTGCCTGCGCGCCGGCTCACCGGAGGAGGTACGCCGCCTCGTGCTCACCGCGAGCGGCGGCCCGTTCCGCGGCCGGACCCGCGACCAGCTCGCCGACGTCACCGTGGAGGAGGCGCTGGCCCACCCGACGTGGGACATGGGGCCGGTGGTCACCATCAACTCCGCGACGCTGGTCAACAAGGGCCTCGAGGTGATCGAGGCGCACCTGCTGTTCGGCATCCCGTTCGACCGGATCGAGGTGGTGGTCCACCCGACCAGCGTCGTCCACTCGATGGTCGAGTTCGTCGACGGCTCGACGCTGGTGCAGGCGAGCCCGCCGACGATGCTGATCCCGATCGCGCTCGGCCTGGCGTGGCCGGACCGGGTGCCCGACACCGCGCCGCCGGTCGACTGGACGCGGGCCGAGACCTGGGAGTTCCACCCGCTCGACGACGACGCCTTCCCGGCGGTCGCGCTCGCCCGGCGGGCCGGGACCGCGGGCGGTACCGCGCCGGCGGTCTACAACGCCGCGAACGAGGTGTGCGTCGAGGCGTTCCGGCAGGGCCGGCTGGCCTTCGTCGAGATCGTGCCCACGGTGGCCGCGGTGCTCGCCGCGCACGACGTACCCTCGGGGGAGACGCTCACCGTCGACGACGTGCTCGCCGCCGACGCGTGGGCCCGCACCGCCGCCACCGCCATGATCGAGGGAACTGCATGACCGCCGTCTACTACCTGCTGGGCGTGGTGATCTTCGTGGTCGCCATCCTGGCCTCGATCGGGCTCCACGAGTTCGGTCACATGATCCCCGCGAAGAAGTTCGGCGGGAAGGTCACGCAGTGGTTCATCGGCTTCGGGCCCACCGTGTGGAGCAAGCAGGTCGGGCGAGACCGAGTACGGCGTCAAGGCGATCCCGCTCGGCGGCTACGTGAAGATCGTCGGGATGCTGCCGCCGGGCGCCGACCAGCTCGACGAGGACCGTGCCCACCCCGTCTACGACGAGAACGGCGAGCGGGTCGTCCGGGTCCGCAAGTCCAACACCGGCATGTTCACCCAGCTGATCTCCGACGCCCGCGCGGCGGAGTGGGAGCACGTCAAGCCGGGCGACGAGGACCGGCTCTTCTACAAGATGGCGTGGTGGAAGAAGGTCATCGTGATGGCCGGCGGGCCGACGGTGAACCTGCTGATCGCGTTCCTGATCTTCCTGCCGGTCTTCGCCCTCTACGGCAACCCGACCGACGTCCGGATCCAGTCCACGGTCGACGAGGTCGCGCCGTGCATCGTCCCCGCCGCGGAGGACGGCCGCGCCTGCACCCCCGAGGAGCTGCGCGAGGCACCGACGCCCGCGAGCCAGGCCGGCCTCGAGCCCGGTGACCGGTTCGTCTCGTTCAACGGCGACGACGTCACCAGCTGGGAGCAGCTGCAGCAGGCGATCCGCGCCAACGACGACGGCGAGGCGGTGATGGTCGTCGAGCGCGACGGCGAGCTGCTGACCCTCACCACCAACACCACGGTCGAGCTGCGGCCGACCAGCATGACCGACGACACCCTCGTCCAGGTCGGCTTCCTCGGCGTCGTGCCCGTGGCCGAGCTCGGCACCGGCGGTCCCGTCTACACGCTGGAGCAGATGGGCGGGATGACCGTCGACACGGTGCAGGCGATGGCCACGCTGCCGGCCAAGGTCTGGAACGTCGCGCAGGCGATCGTCGGCGTGGAGGAGCGTGACCGCGACGGCCCGGTCAGCATCGTCGGCGGTGGCCGGCTGGCGGGCGAGACCGTGTCGCACCAGGACGTTCCCGGTGCTGGAGAAGACGATCTTCCTGCTGATGCTGATCGCGGGCTTCAACTTCTTCATCGGCATGTTCAACTTCATCCCGCTGCTCCCGCTCGACGGCGGCCACATCGCGGGCGCCCTCTACGAAGCGGTACGCCGCGGGCTCGCCCGGCTCCGCCGTCGACCCGACCCCGGGTACGTCGACGTGGCCAAGCTGCTCCCGGTCGCCTACGTGATGGCGTCGGTGCTGCTGGTGCTCGGGCTGGTGCTGATCGTCGGCGACCTCGTCGTACCGGTCCACCTGGAGTCCTGACGTCCGAGCCGGTCTCGCCGGTAGCCTCTGGAGCATGACCGCGATCAACCTGGGCATGCCCGAGGCGCCGCCGCCCGTGCTCGCCCCACGCCGCAAGACCCGCCAGATCCAGGTGGGCAAGGTGGGGGTCGGCAGCGACCACCCGATCTCGGTCCAGTCGATGACCACGACGCTGACCTCCGACGTCAACGCCACGCTCCAGCAGATCGCCGAGCTGACCGCGTCCGGCTGCGACATCGTCCGCGTCGCGTGCCCCAGCCAGGACGACGCCGACGCGCTGCCGGCGATCGCGCAGAAGTCGCAGATCCCGGTCATCGCCGACATCCACTTCCAGCCGAAGTACGTCTACGCGGCGATCGAGGCCGGCTGCGCCGCGGTGCGCGTCAACCCGGGCAACATCCGCAAGTTCGACGACCAGGTCAAGGAGATCGCCGCGGCCGCCAAGGACCACGGCACCTCGATCCGGATCGGCGTCAACGCCGGCAGCCTCGACAAGCGGATCATGGACAAGTACGGCAAGGCGACGCCCGAGGCGCTGGTCGAGTCGGCGGTCTGGGAGGCGAGCCTGTTCGAGGAGCACGACTTCCACGACTTCAAGATCTCGGTCAAGCACAACGACCCGGTCGTGATGGTCCGTGCCTACGAGCTGCTCGCCGAGGCCGGCGACTGGCCGCTCCACCTCGGCGTCACCGAGGCCGGCCCCGCCTTCCAGGGCACGATCAAGTCGTCGGTCGCCTTCGGCCACCTGCTCAGCCAGGGCATCGGCGACACCATCCGGGTCAGCCTCTCCGCCCCGCCGGTCGAGGAGGTCAAGGTCGGCCTCCAGATCCTCGAGAGCCTCAACCTCAAGCCGCGCCGGCTCGAGATCGTCTCGTGCCCGTCGTGCGGCCGCGCCCAGGTCGACGTCTACAAGCTGGCCGACGAGGTGACCGCCGGCCTCGAGGGCCTCGAGGTCCCGCTCCGCGTCGCGGTCATGGGCTGCGTCGTCAACGGGCCGGGGGAGGCCCGCGAGGCCGACCTCGGTGTCGCCTCCGGCAACGGCAAGGGCCAGATCTTCGTCAAGGGCGAGGTCATCAAGACCGTGCCCGAGAGCCAGATCGTGGAGACCCTGATCGAGGAGGCGATGCGGATCGCCGAGGGCATGGAGCCGGTCGAGGGCGGCCAGGCGAGCGTCTCGGTGTCGTAGGTACTCGACCCCTACCGCTGGTACCAGATGTAGGGCCGCCCGTCGCGGGGCAGCGCCGGCCGAACGTCCGCAGGTCCAGTCGGTCGAGCGCCCGCCGGGAGGACCGCTCGCCGGGCAGGACCCGGAAGACGTGCGTGGGGAACGGCCACTGGTCGAGGAGCCACTCGTTCACGGTCTCCGACCACCACCTCCGCCAGGCCGGTGTCCTGGTGGTCCTGGCGGAGCCAGAAGGTGACCATGGCCGCCGCGACGGGTGTCTCGTCGACGAGCTGTCGATCTGCCCCGGCACGCAGCAGGTAGTCGCGCAGCGGATTCAGGTACAGGCAGCCCAGCGCCTCGGTCCTCGACGGGCCGAGCAGCACGAACGTGAACGAGCGACGGTGCCGGTGGTCGTCCTCGTGCTTCGCGACCAGATCCAGGTTGTCCGCCAGGGTGAACCCGGTGACCGGCCACCGGCCGTCGCTGTGCACGCGGATGACGTCCGGGCTCGCCGAGTACGACGCGAAGTCCAGCGCAGCCCAGGCGGCGGTCAGCGGCGTCGCGACGAACCGCTCGTGCTGCAGCCCGGCCGGGACAGGGGCCTACTCGTCGAGCATCGCCTCTCCTTCCGTCGGATGGCCGCGGACCCAGCGCTCGCCGGATCACCCACGACGGATGATGCCCGCCCTCGCCGTCGCCGGGGGACCGTGGGGCCATGACGCGTCCTCGTCCCGCCAGCCGTACCTGACCGCAGCCGCCCTCGTGCTCGCCTCGCTCACCGTCGCGGGGTGCGGCGGGGACGACGGCGGGGACGACTCCGCTGCGGTCTGTTCCTCCGTCGACGCACTCGCGGCGTCCATCGGCGGCCGTCACGACCGTGGACCTCGGCCAGGGCACGCTGGCGGAGCTCGCAGGACAACCTCAGCGAGGTGCAGTCCGACCTGGGCCAGGTCAAGGACGACGCCGCGCGACGAGTTCGCCTCCGAGATCGCCGCCGTCGACCAGGCCTTCACCACGGTCCGCACCAGCCTCGAGACGGCCATCACGTCGCCCTCGTCGCGAGCGATCACCGACGTCGGCACAGCCCTCGGGTCGCTGGGCATCTCCCTGTCGGGCCTGACGGATGCCATCAGGAGCACCTGCTGAACGAGCAGTGCCACACTTCCGGTGTGACCGGCAACGGCGTCGACCCGCGCTACTCCCTGGCGAACGAGCGGACCTTCCTGGCCTGGATCCGCACCTCCCTGGGCCTGCTCGCGGCGGCAGCCGGACTTCTCGCCATCGACCTGTCCTGGCCCGAGCTCGCCGTGCAGGGCTGGCCGCCGTCGCTTGCGGTCGTGGCCGGCATCTCCGCCTTCCTGGCGTGGGCTCGCTGGCGGAGGGTGGAGGACGCCATCGCCCACGACCGTCCGATGCCCCAGTCCCGCGCCCACGTGATCCTCGCGGTGACGGTGGGTGCCGTTGCGGTGGCGGTCGCGATCCTCGCCTTCGTGTGAGGGGCCCCCGGGCGCCAGATTCAGCGGTAGCCGGTCACGTCCATCTGCGCGTGTCGTCGAACCCGTGGTCGGCGATCAGCCGCCAGCAGTCGGGCCGCGAACCGTCGACGTCGGTGACGCCGTACGCCGCCGCGAGGTCGTGCGAGGACAGGCACGTGCCCGCGTGCCGGCCGTGGCAGGGTCGGCGGCGAGGGCCGCGACCCCGCGGGCGACGTAGGTCGGCGTCTCGCTGATCGCGAAACCCGGCACCCGGTCGAGGGCGTCACGCCAGGTGTCCTCGGTGACCCCGAAGTGCTCGAGCATCGCCTCGGAGCGGATCCAGCCCGGAGTGACCGCCGAGCGCCGTGACCGGGTGGTCCCGCAGCTCGTGGGTCAGCGCCACGACCAGGCGCTGCACGTTGGCCTTCACCAGGTCGTAGTAGAGCCCGACGCCCTGCCGGAACTCCCGGTTGGCCTCGAACGTGCCGTCGGTCATCTCCACGAGCAGGCCGGGTGCGCCGCGGTGGCGCTGCGGAGCATGAGCGGCAGCGCGTGGTGGGCCGTGACGAGGTGCGTGTCGACGCCCATCCGCAGCATCCTCAGGCCCCCGGCCAGGTCGTGCTCCCACACCGGCTTGTCGAACTGCGCGTAGCGGTCGCCGCCGAAGATGTCGTTGACGAGCACGTCGAGTCGCCCCTGCTCCCGCGTCGATGCGCGCCACGAGGGCCGCGACGGCGTCGGGTCCTCGTGGTCGACCACCAGGGCGGTGCCGGTCCCGCCGGCTGCGGCGATCAGGTCGCCGGTCTCCTCGATGGTCTCGGGCCGGTCGATCTCGGAGCGACCGCGACCCGGCTGCTGCGCCCGGTGGCGTAGACGTGGGCCCCCGCCCGCGCCAGCTCGACCGCGATCGCGCGCCCGGCGCCGCGGGTCGCGCCCGCCACGAGGGCGACCCGGCCGTGCGAGGGGGAGTCGGGGTGCGGGGTCATGACGTCAGGCAACCACGCCCGACGGCCTCCCGGCTTGATCATGCTTGCGTCGCGGCCCCGCCGTGGCCGTAGGCTCACGGCGTGCTCACGACCCGCCACGGTGTCCGGGTGCTGGGCGCGGCCGACCTGGGAGCCTTCCAGGATCTGGCGGCCGAGGACCCGGTGGTCAACGTGTTCGCGATCCCACCGCGCCCGCGTGACCAACCTCGAGCCGCGCTGGCTGGGCGGGGAGATGTGGGGCCGGTTCGACGACGGGCGGCTGCGCGCGGCCTGCCACGTCGGGCGCCAACCTGGTGCCGGTGCAGGCCACCCGAGGACGACGCCCGGGTCGTTCGGCGAGCGGGCGCTGACGCGCGCCCGCACCGTCTCCACCATCGTCGGGCCGCAGGCGCCGGTGCGCGCCTTCTGGGAGACCGTCGCCGAGGCGTGGGGCACGCCCGCGCGAGCAGCGCTGGGACCAGCCCCACCTCGAGATCGGCGACGCGCCCGCAGGTGAGCGCCCGACCCCGACGTCCGGCGTACGACGCCACGGACCTCGACCTGCTCTACCCGGCCTGCGTCGCGATGTACACCGAGGAGGTGGGCGTCAGCCCCGAGCTGTTCGGCGGCGCCGACTTCTACCGCACCCGGGTCCGCCACCTGATCTCCCGCGGCTGGTCCTTCGCCCGGATCCAGGACGGCGAGGTCGTGTTCAAGGCCGAGGTGGCCTGCCTGTCCCCGGCCGCCGCCCAGGTGCAGGGCGTGTGGGTCGCGCCCGACCTGCGCGGTCAGGGTCTCGGCGTCGCCGGGATGGCGGCCGTGGTCGACCTGGTCGTCGCGACCTGGCGCCGGTCGTGTCGCTCTACGTCAACGACTACAACGTCGCCGGCCCGCCGGATCTACGAGCGGGTCGGGTTCCGCCAGACCGCCACCTTCGCCACCGTCATGTTCTGAGGGCGTCCCCGGCCGCCGGGTCGATGCGACGTAACTGGGTCGAGGACGGGCCAGCGACGGCGGCTAGCCTTCGGCCCATGATCCTGCGGATGTCCAGCTCTTCGTGCGCACGCTCCGGGACGACCCGGCGACGCCGAGGTGCCGAGCCACCGGCTGCTGGTCCGGGCCGGCTACATCCGCCGCGCCGCGCCCGGGCATCTACACCTGGCTGCCGCTCGGGCTGCAGGGTGCTGCGCAACATCGAGCAGATCATCCGCGAGGAGATGGACGCGATCGGCGCCCAGGAGCTGTCGCTTCCCGGCGCTGCTGCCGCGGAGCCCTACGAGGCCAGCGGCCGCTGGACCGAGTACGGCGACAACATCTTCCGGCTCCAGGACCGCAAGGGCGCCGACTACCTGCTCGGGCCGACCCACGAGGAGATGTTCACGCTCGTGGTGAAGGACCTGTACTCGTCCTACAAGGACCTGCCGCTCTCGATCTACCAGATCCAGACCAAGTACCGCGACGAGGCGCGGCCCCGCGCCGGCCTGCTGCGCGGCCGCGAGTTCATCGATGAAGGACTCCTACTCCTTCGACGTCGACGACGCCGGGCTCGAGCGCGTCCTACCAGGCCCACCGCGAGGCCTACATCCGGATCTTCGACCGGCTCGGCTTCGACTACGTCATCGTCTAGGCGACGTCCGGCGCCATGGGCGGCTCGAAGTCCGAGGAGTTCCTCGCCAAGGCCGACGTCGGCGAGGACACCTACGTCCGCTGCACGAACTGCGACTACGCCGCCAACGTCGAGGCCGTCCAGGTGCCGGCGCCGCGCGCCCGTGCCGTACGACGACGTGCCGGCCGCGCACGCCGAGGACACGCCCGGACACCCCGACCATCGAGACCCTGGTCGACCACCTCAACGCGGCGTTCCCGCGCGACGACCGGCCGTGGACCGCCGCCGACACGCTGAAGAACGTGCTGGTGATGCTGAGCCACCCCGACGGCACCCGCGAGCCGCTCGCCATCGGCGTGCCCGGCGACCGCGAGGTCGACCTCGAAGCGGCTCGAGGCGCCAGTCGAGCCGGCCGAGGTCGAGCCGTTCGGACGAGGACGGACTTCGCCGACGCACCCGACGCTGGTCAAGGGCTACATCGGCCCGGGCGCGCTGGGGGAGAAGAGCGCCTCCGGGATCCGCTACCTCGTCGACCCGCGCGTCGTCGAGGGCACCCGCTGGGTGACCGGCGCCGACGTGGACGGCTGCCACGTGATCGACCTCGTCGCCGGCCGCGACTTCACGCGCCGACGGCACGATCGAGGCGGCCGAGGTCCGCGACGGCGACTCCTGCCCGAACTGCGGCGACGGCGTCGCTGGAGACCGCGCGCGGCATCGAGATGGGCCACATCTTCCAGCTCGGCCGCAAGTACGCCGAGGCGCTCGGACCTCCAGGTGCTCGACGAGAACGGCAAGCTGGTCACCGTCACCATGGGCTCCTACGGCATCGGCCCCTCGCGGGCCGTCGCCGCGATCGCGGAGAACACCCTCGACGAGCATCGGCCTGTGCTGGCCGCGCGAGGTCGCGCCCGCCGACGTCCACCTGGTCGCGGCCGGCAAGGACGGCGCGATCTTCGAGACCGCCGCCCGGATCGCCGACGAGCTCGTCGGCCGCGGGCGTCGACGTGCTCTACGACGACCGGGCCGGCAAGGTCAGCCCCGGCGTGAAGTTCAAGGACGCCGAGCTGATCGGCGTCCCGACGATCGTCACCGTCGGGCGCGGGCTGGCCGACGGCACGATCGAGGTGCGCGACCGCGCGCACCGGCGAGCGGCAGGAGGTCCCGGTCGACGAGGCGGTCGAGCACATCGTGCGGCGGTCGTGCCGTGGCTGAAGCGATCGAGGCCGTCGTCTTCGACTGGGGCGGCACGCTCACCCGCTGGCACGACGTCGACTTCCACGCGGAGTCGCTGGCGCTCGCGCCAGGCGGTCGTCGACGCCGACCACGACCGGACGAGGTCGTCGACGCGCGGCTGCTGGCGCCGGGTCGCGTGGTGTGGGGCCGCAGCCGCGACCACCAGCAGAGCGCGACCATCGCCGACCTGTTCACCGAGGCCGGTCTCGAGCACGACCCCGACCTGCTGGCGGCGTACTACGAGTTCTGGGAGCCCCACACCGCGACCGACCCCGAGGTGCGGCCGATGTGGGAGGAGCTGAAGGCGATGGGGCTCGCGTGGGCGTGCTCTCCAACACCGTCTGGCCGCGGGAGTGGCACGAGGGCTTCTTCCGCCGCGACGGGGTGCTCGACCTGGTCGACGGTGACGTCTACACGAGCGAGGTGCCCTGGACGAAGCCCTCGGCGCAGGCGTTCGGTGCCGCGGCGGCGGCGGTCGGTGCCACCGACCCGGCGCGCTGCGTCTACGTCGGCGACCGGCTCTTCGACGACATCTGGGGCGCCCAGCAGGCGGGGATGCGGGCCGTCCACGTGCCGCACAGCACCATCCCGGCCGAGCAGCACGGCCACAGCGTGGGAGAGCCGGACGCGGTCGCGCACCGGCTGTCGGAGATCCCGGACATCGTCCGCCGCTGGCTCTGAGCGGTCGGCCGCACGAACTGCAGAAACTTGCAATGCGAAAAGGTGAGGAACCAATCACCTGCCACGTTCGGGCCCGGAGGCTGCAGGATTGTGCACGAGGCGCTCCGCAGGTCCCCACACCGGGCGGAATCGGGTCTCCAAGCCGGAGTGGGCTCCGGCCTCAGCGGTCCGCGTACTCGGCCACTCCGGGGAAGATCTCGGGACTTCCTCGGAAGGCCAGTGCGCGGACCGCTGCATTGCGCAGCGACGTGATCGCGAGCCGTCGGTCCGCTCCGCTGGTCTGCTCCACCAGCCACGCGTACGTCGCCTCGCAGCGACGCTCGAGGTCGAGCGCGGCGCGAGTGACGTCCTCGGGGGTGTCGAGCCGGTCGGGCAGCTCGTAGGCCGGCTCGGCGGCCACCGGATCGGCACCGTGGTCGCGCACCCGCGAGGTGAGCAGGTCGCGGCTGGTGCGGTGGGCGTCGTACGCCGCCCTGATGTCCGCGTAGAGCGTGGGCGTGCCGAGGCGGAGGTGCGGGCGCCCAGGGTGCCGAAGACGTGGAGCGCCGCGTGCTCGGCCGCGAGCGCCGTCTGGAGCGCGTCGACGGGGCTCATGCCGTCGCCGCCAGCTGCTGGGCGACCGCCGCGGACATGCTGGCGAGCAGCGCCGCCAGCGGTCCGCTCTGCGCCGCCAGCGCCGCCGACGCCAGCGACGTCTCGAGCCGCGCCTCGCGGGCCACGACGGTGGCGCGGACCTCGGCGGCGCTGCCCGGCACCGGCCTCCGACCGCGCGGTCGAGTCGCCGTCGAGCGCTCGCAGGTGACGGACGTGGAGCGTCTCGAAGGGCGCGAGCTCGGCGCGCAGGCCGGGCCGGGCGGCCACCGCGGAGGTGACCAGCAGCGAGGCCCGGGCCAGGTCGGCGCGGACGTCGGCGACCAGTGCCTCGTCCGGGTCGCCGGCGGGCTCCGGCGTCGACGACGACGGAGTGGTCCGGGGTCCGGATGCGTCCGGCGGCGCGGGGGAGAGAGCGTCGCAGCCGGTGGTCGCGAGCACCGCCAGGCTGCCGACCAGCGCGCCCCGCCGGGTCGTGCGGAGCGGGGCGGCGGTCACGGCGCCGACCTTAGCGGGAGGCCCTCCCGGTCCCGTGCGGGGCAGCGGCTACTGTGGGTATTTCAACTTCACAAGGAGGTCGCCACCCGTGAACAGCGCCAGGCACGACGCCACCCGGGACCGCATCGAGGCGGAGCTGGTCGATCCCTTGGACGCCCTCGGCCTCGACGTCGAGGCCGTCGAGATCACCCCCGCCGGCAAGCGCCGGATCCTGCGCGTGGCCGTCGACAAGGACGGCGGGGTGACGCTCGACGACGTCGCCGAGGCGACCCGCGAGGTGTCGTCCGTGCTCGACGACTCCGACGTGATGGGCGAGATGCCCTACACCCTCGAGGTGACCTCCCGCGGCGTCGACCGGCCGCTCACGCTGGCCCGGCACTGGCGCCGCAACACCGACCGCCTGGTCAAGGTGACCCTCACCGACGGGGAGGAGCTCACCGGCCGGATCGTCGGGTGCGACGACGCCTCCGCGCAGGTCGACGTCGGCGGCGACCCGCCGGCAGGTGGCCTACGCCGACGTCAGCAAGGCGCTCGTGCAGATCGAGTTCAACCGTCCCGGCGCCACGTCGCCCGAGCAGGAGGCCTGAACCATGGACATCGACCTCAACATCCTGCGGACCCTGGAGCGCGAGAAGGAGATCTCCTTCGAGGTGCTCGTGGAGGCGATCGAGCAGGCGCTGCACACCGCCTACCTCAAGACCCCCGGCGCCCGGGAGCAGGCCCGCGTCGAGCTGGACCGCAAGACCGGTCACGTGACGGTGCACGCGGCGGAGCTCGACGAGGAGGGCAACAAGGTCGGGGAGTTCGACGACACCCCGGACGGCTTCGGCCGGATCGCCGCGACCACCGCGAAGCAGATCATGCTGCAGCGGCTGCGCGACGCCGAGGACGACATCAAGTTCGGTGAGTTCTCCGGCAAGGAGGGCGACATCATCTCCGGCGTGATCCAGCAGGGCCGCAACCCCGACGACGTCATGGTCGACCTGGGCCGGCTGGAGGCGCTGCTGCCGGCGGGGGAGCGGGTCCCCGGCGAGGACTACGACCACGGCACCCGGATCAAGTGCATCGTCGTCTCGGTCCGCAAGGGCATGCGCGGCCCGCAGATCACGCTGTCGCGGACCCACCCCAACCTGGTGAAGAAGCTGTTCGCCCTCGAGGTGCCCGAGATCGCCGACGGCTCGGTCGAGATCGTCGCCATCGCCCGCGAGGCCGGCCACCGCACCAAGATCGCGGTCCGGTCGACCGTGTCCGGCATCAACCCCAAGGGGGCCTGCATCGGTCCGATGGGCCAGCGGGTGCGCAACGTGATGTCGGAGCTGCACGGGGAGAAGATCGACATCGTCGACTGGTCCGACGTGCCCTCCCAGTTCGTCGCCAACGCGCTCTCCCCGGCCCGCGTCAACGCGGTCGAGGTGATCTCGGAGGCCGACCGGTCGGCCCGCGTCGTCGTACCCGACTTCCAGCTCTCCCTCGCCATCGGCAAGGAGGGCCAGAACGCCCGGCTCGCCGCCCGGCTCACCGGCTGGCGGATCGACATCCGCTCCGACGAGGACGAGCGGGGCGGCGACGGCTGAGGCCCGAGCGGCGCGGCGGTTCGTCATCGGGAGGCCTGCCACGCTAAGGTTGCCGGCGGTGACCATCACTCCGCCCGACGCCTGTCCGGACCCCGGTCCGTACGTGCGTCGGGTGCCGGGTGCGGGCCGCCAAGCGTGAGTTGTTGCGAGTCGTCCTCGGAACGGACCACGACGGCCGACCGGCCGTCCTGCCCGATCCGGAGGGCACGGCTCCCGGCCGTGGGGCGCACCTGCACCCCACGACCGCGTGCTTCGACCTCGCGGTGCGCAGGCGAGCGTTCCCCCGGGCCCTGAGGGCCGGGGAGGGGCTGGCCTGCGAACCGGTGGGGGACTACCTCGCCTCACGTCCGACCGAACCGACCGACAGAAACTGGAGCAGCAGCTCATGAGCACTCGATGAGTACTTCGCGATGAGCCAGTTCGACCGAAGCACTCCACCAACGGTCTGAGAGTCACCCCGAACCGGGTCTCAGGCCAGAAGGAGAATCGTGGCCAAGACCCGAGTCCACGAACTCGCCAAGGAGTTCGGAGTCGAGAGCAAGTTCGTTCTCGAGAAGTTCAAGGAGATGGGTGAGTTCGTCAAGTCGGCGAGCTCGACCGTCGAGCTGCCCGCCGAGATGCGGTTCCGCAAGGAGTACGGCGAGCAGCTGAAGGCTGCCGCCCCGGCCGAGAAGCCGGCGGAGAAGCCGGCCCCCAAGCCCGCACGCCAAGGCCGCGCCGCGAAGCGCCGGCCGCCGCCGGCCGAGCCCGCCCCCGCCGAGGAGCCCGCGCGCCGAGGCCGCCGCCCCGGCCGGCCGACGAGGCGCCCGCGAAGGCCGCCCCCGAAGCCCGGCCCCGCCGAAGAAGGCCGAGCCGGCCGTCGAGGAGCCGCCCGCCGAGCCCGAGGCGCCCGCCGCCGAGGCCGACGCCCCCGGCGCACCGCCCGGCCCCCAAGCCGGGCGCACCCAGCCCGCGCCCCGTCGGCAAGCCCAGCGGCACGCCGCGTCCGGGCAACAACCCGTTCGCCTCCAGCCAGGGCATGGGTCGCCGACCGGCACCCGCCCCGCGCACCGGCGACCAGGACGACACCCGTCCGCCCCGCCCGCCCGCGGGTGGCGCTGGTCGCCCCGGCATGCCGCGCCCCAACCCGGCGATGATGCCCAAGTCCCCGGCTGCCTTCGGCAGCGGTCCCGGCGCGCCCCGTGGTGGCCCCGGTGCCGGTCGCGGCGCTCCCGGCGGCCCCGGTCGCGGTGGCGGTGCTCCGAGCCGTGGCCGTGGTGCCCCGGGCGGTGCCGGTGCCGGCGCTCCGGGTGGCGCTCCCGGCCGTCCCGGCGGCTTCGCCGGACGTCCCCGTCCCGGCCAGCGCGGACAGACCCAGGGTGCCTTCGGTCGCCCCGGCGGCCCGTCGCGCCGTGGTCGCAAGTCGAAGCGGGCCCGTCGCCAGGAGTTCGAGGCCATGGAGGCCCCGACGCTGGGTGGCGTGCGCGTCCGCAAGGGCGACGGTGAGACCGTGCGTCTCGCCCGTGGCTCCTCGCTGACCGACTTCGCGGAGAAGATCAACGTCGACGCGGCCGCGCTCGTGCAGATGCTGTTCTCGCTCGGCGAGATGGTGACCGCGACCGAGTCGGTCAACGACGAGACGTTCGAGCTGCTCGCCGAGGAGCTCAACTACGTCGTCGAGGTCGTCTCGCCCGAGGACGAGGACCGCGAGCTGCTCGAGTCGTTCGACCTCGAGTTCGGCGCCGACACCGGCGAGGAGTCCGACCTGGTCATCCGGCCGCCGGTCGTCACGGTCATGGGCCACGTCGACCACGGAAAGACCAAGCTCCTCGACGCGCTGCGTGACGCCAACGTGGTCGACAAGGAGGCCGGTGGCATCACCCAGCACATCGGTGCCTACCAGGTCATGACCGAGGTCGACGGCAACGACCGTCGGATCACCTTCATCGACACCCCGGGTCACGAGGCGTTCACCGCCATGCGTGCGCGTGGTGCGCAGGCGACCGACATCGCGATCCTGGTGGTCGCGGCCGACGACGGCGTGATGCCGCAGACGGTCGAGGCGCTCAACCACGCCAAGGCCGCCGGTGTGCCGATCGTGGTCGCGGTCAACAAGATCGACAAGCCCGACGCCGACGCGACCAAGGTCCGCGGCCAGCTCAGCGAGTACGGCCTGGTGCCCGAGGAGTACGGCGGCGACGCGATGTTCGTCGACGTCTCCGCCAAGGCCGGGACCAACCTCGACGGGCTGCTCGAGGCCGTGATCCTGACCGCGGACGCCTCGCTCGACCTGCGGGCCAACCCCGAGCAGGACGCCCAGGGCCTCGTGGTCGAGGCACACCTCGACCGCGGCCGCGGCCCGGTCGCGACGGTGCTGGTCCAGCGCGGAACGCTCCGCGTCGGCGACTCGATCGTCGCCGGTCCGGCGTACGGCCGGGTGCGCGCCATGCTCGACGAGCACGGCGACACCATCGAGCAGGCCGACCCGTCGCGCCCCGCCATGGTGCTGGGTCTGAACGCCGCCCCGGGCGCCGGTCAGAACTTCATCGTGGTCGACGACGACCGGATGGCACGCCAGATCGCCGAGAAGCGCGAGGCGCGCGAGCGTGCGGCCATGCAGGCCAAGCGTCGCGTCCGCCGTACGCTCGAGGACTTCATGGCCTCCATGGAGAAGGGCGAGAGCCAGGAGCTCAACCTCATCCTCAAGGGCGACGTGTCCGGTTCGGTCGAGGCCCTCGAGGACGCCCTGTCGGCGATCGACGTCGGCGACGACGTCAACCTGCGGGTCATCGACCGCGGTGTCGGTGCGATCACCGAGACCAACGTCGACCTCGCCGCCGCCTCCGACGCCATCATCATCGGCTTCAACGTCCGCCCGCAGGGCAAGGCGACCGAGATGGCCGACAAGGAGGGCGTGGAGATCCGGTACTACACCGTGATCTACCAGGCGATCGAGGAGATCGAGGCCGCGCTCAAGGGCATGCTCAAGCCCGAGTTCGAGGAGTCGGTGCTGGGTCAGGCCCAGATCCGCGAGATCTTCAAGTCGTCCAAGACCGGCAACATCGCGGGCTGCATGGTCACCAGCGGCGTGATCCGTCGCAACGCGAAGGTGCGGCTGCTGCGCGACAACAACGTCGTCGCGGACAACCTCGACCTCGCCTCGCTGCGCCGCGAGAAGGACGACGCCTCCGAGGTCCGCGAGGGCTTCGAGTGTGGTCTGGTGCTGCGCAACTACCAGGACATCAAGATCGACGATGTCGTCGAGGCGTTCGAGATGCGCGAGATCCCGCGCGCCTGACCGCGTTCCGAGTTGGGCTTCCGCAGTGGAACCACGCCTCGAGCGGATGACCGCAAGCCCAGACTCGACGCGGGTAACCGACAGCCCAACTCAACGGAGAAGTCAGATGAGCCAGCACCAACCCGCGGGTCAGGAAGATCGCCGACCGGATCCAGGTGATCGTCGCCGAGATGCTCGAGCGCCGGATCAAGGACCCGCGGCTCGGGTTCGTCACGGTGACCGACGTCCGGGTCACCGGCGACACCCAGCAGGCGACCGTGTTCTACACCGTGCTCGGCGAGGACGCGCGACCTGGTGAGCACCGGCGCGGCGCTGGAGTCGGCCAAGGGCGTCCTCCGCTCGGAGGTCGCCAAGCAGCTCGGCATGCGCCACGCGCCGTCGCTGACCTTCGTGCCCGACGCGCTGCCCGAGAACGCCCGGCACCTCGACGAGGTGCTGGCGCGGGCGAAGGCCCAGGACGAGGCGCTCGAGGCGGCGCGCGGTGCGGCGTACGCCGGCGAGCCCGACCCCTACAAGAAGCCCCGCGAGCTCGACGAGACCGACGAGGACCCCGAGGACTGATGTCGTCCGGGCCTGGTCATCGTCGACAAGCCGGGCGGCCTGACCTCCCACGCCGTCGTCGGCGCGCGTGCGCCGGCTGGCCGGCACCCGCAAGGTCGGTCACGCCGGCACCCTCGACCCGATGGCGACCGGTGTGCTGGTGCTCGGGGTCAACCGGGCGACCCGGCTGCTCGGCCACCTGATGCTGACCGAGAAGACCGTACGACGCCACGGTCCGGCTCGGGGTCACCACCACCACCGACGACGCCGAGGGTGAGGTCGTCGCGACCGCGCCGACCGACGGCCTCGACGAGGCGGCCGTCCGCGAGGCGTTCGCCGGGTTCGTCGGCGAGATCGAGCAGGTCCCCAGCGCGGTCTCGGCGATCAAGGTCGACGGCAAGCGCGCCTACCAGCGGGTGCGCGACGGCGAGCAGGTCGAGCTCGCCGCCCGCCGGGTCACGCGTCCACGAGCTGACCGTCCACGCCGTGCGCGCGGCGGACGAGGTCGACCTGACGGTCCGCTGCTCCAGCGGCACCTACATCCGGGCCATCGCCCGCGACGCCGGCCAGCGGCTCGGCGTCGGCGGCCACCTCACCGCCCTGCGGCGTACGGCGGTCGGGCCGTTCGACCTGGCCGCCGCCCGCACGCTCGACGAGCTGACCGAGGAGTTCGCGATGACCCCGATCGCGGCGGCGGCCCGGTCGGCCTTCCCGGCGTACGAGCTCGACGAGACGCAGGCGACCGACGTCCGCTACGGCCGCGCGCTGGCCACGACGCTGCCCACGGCCGGCCCGGTCGCGCTCTTCGCGCCCGACGGGGAGTTCCTCGCGCTCTACGAGCAGGCGGGGGAGCGGGCCCGCGCGGTGGCCGTCTTCACCGGCTGACCGCGCCACGACGACACCGTCAGTAGGGTTCAGCCGTGCAGATCTGGCGTGCCCTCGACGACGTGCCGGCCGAGTTCGGGCCCAGCGTCGTCGTCATCGGCAACTTCGACGGCGTCCACCTCGGCCACCGTTCGGTGATCCGCCGTGCCCGGGAGGTGGCGGACCGCGACCGGGCACGCGCTGGTGGCGGTGACCTTCGACCCGCACCCGATGGCGGTGCTGCGGCCGGAGCACGCCCCGTCGGCCCTCACCACGCTCGACGTCCGGGCCGGGCTGCTGGCCGAGGCGGGGGTCGACCACGTGTTCGCGCTGCCGTTCTCCCGCGAGATCGCCGCCTGGTCGCCGGAGGAGTTCGTCGACCGGGTCCTGGTCGAGGGGCTGCGCGCCGCGGCCGTGGTCGTCGGCGCCAACTTCCGCTTCGGCAGCCGGGCCAGCGGTGACCTCGGCACGCTCCGCGAGGCCGGCGAGTCGCGCGGGTTCGCGGCCGAGGGCGTCGCCCTCGACGGCGGGCCGCAGGTCTGGTCGTCGACCTACGTGCGCACCTGCCTCACCGCCGGTGACGTCGCCGGCGCCGCCGAGGCGCTGGGCCGACCGTTCACCGTCCGCGGCGTGGTCGTCGTGGGCGACCGGCGTGGCCGCGAGCTCGGCTACCCGACCGCCAACGTGCCGATCGGCGCCGGCATGGCCGCCCCCGCCGACGGTGTGTACGCCGGCTGGCTGACCCGGGTCGACACCGGCGAGCGGTTCCCGGCCGCGATCAGCGTCGGCACCAACCCGACCTTCGCCGGTGACCGGGAGCGCCGCGTCGAGGCCTACGCACTCGACCGCGACGACCTCGAGCTCTACGGCGTCGAGGTCGAGGTCGCCTTCGTCGAGCGGCTGCGCGGCATGGTCCGGTTCGACGGCATCGAGCCGCTGCTGGAGACGATGGCCGACGACGTACGCCGCACCCGCGAGGTCCTGGTGCCGTGAAGGGACGACGGCGCAGCCCGAGGCGTGGTTCCTCGCCCACGGCCTGCCCTACTTCGTCGCCGAGGAGCGGGTCCGCCGCCCGGGCCGGGCTCAGGCCTCGCGCGGCTGGTGCCGCTGGTGGCGGTGCTGCTCCTGGTCGCGGCGGCCGCGGGCGGCCTGCTCGGCTGGTTCTCCGACCAGTACAGCGCCGGCCCGGCGCTGTGGCTGTCCCTGACCGTCGCCGGCCTGCTCTGGTACGGCGCCACGGCGCTGCACGCGCGGCCGATCCTCGGGTTCGCGTTGTCCCGGACCCTGGGCAGCGTGCGGTACCTGCTGCCCATGGTCTCCCGGGCGCTGCCGCTGCTGCTGGTGTTCGTGACCTTCCTGTTCATCAACGCCGAGGCGTGGGAGATGACCACGCGACTGCCCTTCGGGCTGCTGTGGCTCACGGTCCTGCTCATGCTCGCGCCTGGCCGTCCTGTTCCTCCTGGTGCGGCTGCCCGAGGAGGTCGACCGGGTCGACGACGCGGTCGACGACGCGTTCGTGGTGCGCGCCTGCGCGGGGACGCCGCTGGAGCAGGACGCGCGGGCGCTGGCGGACGACCCCGAGCGCGACCCGGCCGCGTTCGCCCAGGTGACGGGCTTCGAGCGGTGGAACCTGATCCTGGTGCTGCTCGTGATCCAGACCGTCCAGGTCCTGATCCTCTCCTCGGCGGTCTTCGTGTTCTTCCTGCTGTTCGGGTCGCTGGTGATGCAGACCGAGACCCAGCTGTCGTGGACCGGTCTCGAGCCCGAACAGCTGCGCAACGCGCCCGTGGTCAGCAACGTGTCGGTGTCGTTGATGAAGGTCTCGCTGTTCCTGGCGTCCTTCTCGGGGCTCTACTTCACCGTCTCGGCGGTCACGGACGACACCTATCGCCGTCAGTTCTTCTCGGTGGTCGAGTCCGAGCTCGAGCGTGCCGTCGGCATGCGCACCGTCTACCTGGCGTCGCGAGGTCGTACGACGTCCTAGTCCGCGTCGAGGTCCTGCTCGACGAGGACCGCGATCGCGTCGAGCGCGGCGTGGTCGTCGCTCTCCACCTCGACGGTGTCACCGTTCTTCGCGCCCAGGGTCATGATCATCAGCGACGAGCTGGCGTCGACCCCGTTGATGGTCACGTCCGAGCCGAGCTCGCCGGCCTTCTCGGCGATGATCGCGGCGGGGCGGGCGTGCAGGCCGACGGCCGAGCCGACGACGACGGACTTGCTGGGCATGGTGTGCCTTTCCGGTGGGGGTGAGGTGTGCGGGTGCTGTCAGACGGTAGCGAGGTCCGTGTCGCGACTGCCCGACGGACTTGAGGGCGATCACCGCGGCGGCGCCGACGACGACACCGGCGGCCAGCGCCACGAGGTATCCGACGATGCCGTCGACGGCGAACAGCACGAAGATGCCGCCGTGCGGGGCGCGGACCGCGACGTCCAGCCCCATCGCGAGCCCGCCGGTGACTGCGCTGCCCAGCATGATCCCGGGGATGATCCGCAGCGGGTCGGCCGCCGCGAACGGGATCGCGCCCTCGGTGATGAAGGACGCTCCGAGCGCCCAGCCGGCCTTGCCGTTCTCCCGCTCGGGGATCGAGAACAGGCCGGGCCGGAGGACGGTGGCGAGGGCCAGCGCGATCGGCGGCACCATGCCGGCGAGCATGACCGCGGCCATGATCCGCAGCTCGGGGGCGTCGCTGGCGAGGGCGGCGCCGCCGACACCGGCGGCGGCGAAGCTGTAGGCGACCTTGTTGAGCGGGCCGCCCATGTCGAAGGCCATCATCAGGCCCAGGATCACCCCGAGCAGGATCGCGCTGCCGCCGCTCATCGAGCTCAGGCCGTCCTCGAGCTGACCCATCAGCCACGAGATCGGCCGTCCGAGCACCACGAGCATCAGGAAGCCGGCGATCACGCTGGTCAGCAGCGGGATGACCAGCACCGGCATCAGGCCGCGCGCCCAGGCAGGGACCTTCCAGCTGGCGATCCAGTGCGCGATCAGGCCGGCGAGCACGCCACCGATGATCGCGCCGATGAAGCCGGTGGCGGGGTAGTCGGAGTCGCCGGACACCTTGATGACGTTGGAAGCGAGGCCTCCCATCACGAAGCCGGGTGCGATCCCGGGCCGGTCGGCGATCGCGTAGGCGATGTAGCCGGCGAGTGCCGGGATGAAGAACGCGAAGGCCGTCTGGCCGATGATCAGCAGCAGGGCGCCGATGTAGGCGAAGAACGCCGAGCCGAACAGCGCGTGGTCGAGGCCGAGTGCCGCGACGTCGGGCAGGTCCGTGAACGAGTTCTCGAGCAGGATCTCCTGCGCCGGGCCCACGATCTCGTAGCCACCGAACAGGAAGGCGAGGGCGATCATCAGGCCGCCCGCCGCGACGAACGGGATCATGTAGGACACGCCGGTCATCAGCACCCGGCGGGTGCGGCCGCCCCAGCTCTCCTGGGCCGAGGCCGCGCCGCCACCGGCAGACGGCCTCGCCCTCGACGCGCGGGGCGTTCGGGTCGTCGGCGTAGCGCAGCGCCTCGGCGATCATCGCGTCGCCGTCGCCGATGGGGCGCTTGACGCCCGAGGAGACGACCGGCTTGCCGGCGAAGCGGCCCCGGTCGCGGACCCCCACGTCGACCGCGAAGATCACGGCGGCGGCGCTCGCGATGGTCTCGTGGGACAACGGCGTGGAGCCGGCCGAGCCCTGGGTCTCGACGTGGATGTCGACCCCGGCCCGCTCGGCGGCGGCCTCGAGCGCCTCGGCTGCCATGTAGGTGTGGGCGATCCCGGTCGGGCACGCGGTGACCGCGACCAGGCTGCGGCGGGCGGCGGGCGAGGGCGGCGCGGCAGCGGCGCCGGCGCCGGCGCCCCGGCGGTCGCGGCCGCGGCGGCGCGTGTCGACGAGGCCGAGCTCGCGGTGGACCAGGTCGACGACTTCCTCGTCGGTGCTGGCGTCGCGCAGGGCGTCGGTGAACGCCGGCTTCACCAGCGCCCGTGCGAGCTGGGTGAGGATCTGGAGGTGGTCGGCGTCGCCGCCGGCGGGGGCGGCGATGAGGAACACCAGGTCGGCCGCGCCGTCCTTGGCGCCGAAGTCGACGCCGGGCTCGAGGCGGGCGAAGGCCAGCGTCGGCTCCGCCACGCCGGTGGTGCGGCAGTGGGGGATGGCGATGCCACCGGGCAGGCCGGTGGCCGAGGTCTCCTCGCGGGCGAACGCGTCGGCCACGAGCTGGTCGACGTCGGTGGCCCGTCCGGCCGCGTCGACCAGGCCGGCCATGGACCGGATGACGTCCTGCTTGGTGTCGCCGAGGGCGGCGTCCGAGCCGCACCAGGGCGGTGGTGATGAGGGACATGGCTTCAATCTCCTTGTGTGAGGCCGAGGTCGGTGACCGTGACCAGGGTGGGATCCACGTGATGGGGCTCGGGGATGGTGGTGCCGGGGAGGCCGGCGGCGGCGCTGCCGTAGGCCACGGCGAGGGCGAGTCGTTCGGCGGGTGTCCGGCCCTCGATCGCCGCGAGGAGGTAGCCGAAGAGGCTGGAGTCACCGGCCCCGACGGTGCTGACGACGGTGGTGGGCGGGGGCGAGGCGTGCCAGGCGCCGTCGGCGGTCGACGAGGACGGCGCCGCGGCCGCCGAGGGTGACCAGCACGGTCTCGACGCCCCGCGCGACCAGGTCGCGGGCAGCGAGGGCGGCGGCGACCGGGTCGTCCTCGAGGGCGTCGCCGTCGTGGCCGGTGAACGAGGCGAGCTCGTGGCCGTTCGGCTTCATCAGGTGAGGCGCGGCGACGTCCAGCCGGTCGACCAGGGCCCGGAGCGGCGCGTCGCTGGTGTCGACGGCGACCCGGGCGCCGGTGTCGGCCAGCGCGCCCACCAGGTCGGCGTACCACTCCGCCGGGGCGCCCGGCGGCAGCGAGCCCGCGAGCACCACCCAGTCGCCCTCGCCCGCGCGCAGCCGCAGCGTCTCGGTGAGCGCGAGCCGGGTCTGGTGGGTCATCTCCGGGCCCGGGCTGTTGAGCTTGGTGGTCGTGCCGTCGGGCTCGCTGATGGTGACGTTGACCCGCAGGTCGCCCTCCTGGGTGACCGGGCGGCAGTCGATGCCGGCCGAGAGCAGCTCGAGGACGAACGGGTCGTCCTTCGGCGCCGGCAGCACCGCCAGCGTGGGCACGCCGGCCGACACCGAGGCGCGGGAGATGTTGACCCCCTTGCCGCCGGCCTGCGAGATGACCGACGTCGCGCGCTGGACCGCGCCGCGCTGCAGCGGCTCGGGCAGCGCGACCGTGCGGTCGTGGCTGGGGTTGGCGGTGAGCGTGATGATCATGCGACGACGACCTCCAGCCCGGCCTTCTCGAGGGCGCGGCGGTCGTCGTCGTCGATCCGCTGTCGGTGACGAGGACGTCGACGTCGCCGATCGCCGCGAACCGCCGCGAGGTCTCGACCCCGATCTTGGAGGAGTCGGCGAGCACGACCGTACGCCGGGCGGCGCCCGCGATCGCCCGCTTGGTGGCGGCCTCGTCGCGGTCGGGGGTGGTGAGCCCGAAGCTCGGCGCTGATGCCGTTGGTGGCCAGGAACGCCAGGTCGGCGCGCAGGTCCTGGAGCGCGGCGACGGTGTCGGGGCCGACCGCGGCGTGGGTCGTGGGCCGGACCCGCCCCGGCAGCAGGTGGAGCTCGATGTGTGGCAGGCCGGCGAGCCGGGCCGCGACCGGCACCGCGTGGGTGACGACGGTCAGCCGGTGGTCGCGGGGGAGGATCGCCGCCAACCGGGCGGTGGTCGACCCGGCATCGAGGATGACGACCGAGCCCGGCGGTGGCAGCTGCTGGAGGGCGGCCTCGGCGATCGCGTCCTTGGCGGCGGTGTTGGCCTGGTCGCGCTCACCTATCCCGGACTCGATGACCGACAGCGAGCTCGCCGGCACCGCACCTCCGTGCACGCGGCGCACCAGACCGATGCGCTCCAGCGAGGAGAGGTCGCGGCGGACCGTCTCGGTGGTGACGTCGAAGCTCTCGGCGAGCTGGGCGACCGACAGCCGGCCGTCCTGGGTGATGGACCTGGCCATCGCCTGCTGACGCTCTTCCGCGTACATTCCACCTCCCGTGGTGAATCTTTGTATATGTTGTTTTACGCCCGAATGTGTTGACTGTCAAGGGGATGCCGGGGTTAACTTGTGACCATGGCCACCTTGACCGGCACCCCCGTCGTCCCCGGGATCGCCCACGGACCCGCCCTGATCACGCGCACCGACGTGTCCGCCGACGCCCTCGACCGCTTCGACGGGTCGGCCTTCCCTGACGAGGAGTCGGCGCTCGCGCGGTACGACGAGGTGGCGGCCGCGGTCGCCGAGGGGTTCGCCGCCAAGGCCGGGCAGGCGTCCGGCGCCGCGGCCGAGGTGCTGACCGCCAGCGCCGGCCTCGCCCGCGACAAGGGGCTGCGCTCCGGCGTGGTGAAGCAGCTGCGCTCCGGCGACCACCTGCTGGCCGCCGTGCGGGCCGCGGTGGACTCCTTCGTCACCGTCTTCACCGGGATGGGCGGGCTGATGGCCGAGCGCGTCACCGACCTGCGCGACATCGAGCGCCGGATGGTCGCCCGGATCGTCGGCGAGCCCGAGCCCGGCGTACCCGTCCCCGACCAGCCGTGCGTGCTCGTGGCCGCGGACCTCGCCCCCGCCGACACGGCCGGCCTCGACCCGCGGGTCGTGCTCGCGCTGGTGACCGAGCGCGGCGGGCCGACCAGCCACACCGCGATCATCGCCCGCCAGCTCGGCATCCCCTGCGTGGTCGGCACGACCGGTGCGCTCGACATCGCCACCGGGACGAACGTCCTGGTCGACGGCACCACCGGTGTCGTGGAGCTCGATCCCGACAGCGGCGAGGCGGACCGCAGGGTCGCCGCGGACCGCGAGCAGCGTGAGGCGCTGGCGACGTGGGCGGGTCCCGGCACCACCTCGGACGGCAAGCCGGTCCGGATCCTGGCCAACATCGCCGACGGCGAGTCCGCGCGCGCGGCGGTCGAGTCGTCGCCGGTCGAGGGGGTGGGGCTCTTCCGCACCGAGCTGAGCTTCCTCAACCGCAAGGACGAGCCGACGGTGACGGAGCAGGCCGAGATCTACGGCGAGGTGCTGACCGCGTTCGGCGGCCCCGGCCCCGGTGGCCGGGAGCGCTACGTCGTCGTCCGCACCCTCGACGCGGGCTCTGACAAGCCGCTCGCCTTCGCGAACATGACCGGGGAGGAGAACCCCGCGCTCGGCGTCCGCGGCCTCCGGCTCTCCTTCGACAACCCCGGGCTCATGGACCGCCAGCTCGACGCGATCGCGCAGGCGGCGCAGCAGACCGGGACCGAGACCTGGGTGATGGCGCCGATGGTCGCCACCGTCGCCGAGGCCGCCGACTTCGCCGACCAGGTACGCCGCCGCGGGCTCAAGGCCGGCGTGATGGTGGAGGTGCCGAGTGCGGCGCTGCTGGCCCACCGCATGCTCGAGGTCGTCGACTTCCTCTCCATCGGCACCAACGACCTGACCCAGTACACGATGGCCGCCGACCGGATGGCCACCGACCTCGCCCACCTCACCGACGCCTGGCAGCCGGCCGTGCTGCAGCTGATCGCGATCACCGCCGAGGCGGGCCGGCGGGCCGACAAGTCGGTCGGCGTGTGCGGCGAGGCCGCGGCCGACCCGCTGCTGGCCTGCGCGCTGGTCGGCATGGGCATCACGTCGCTGTCGATGGCCGCGGCCGCCGTACGCCCGGTCGGTGCCCAGCTCGCCGCCGTCAGCTTCGAGCAGTGCGAGGACGCCGCCGAGGCGGCGCTGGCCGCGAGCGACCCGATGGCCGCCCGCGAGGCCGTCCGCATGGTGCTGCACGGAGGCTGATCAAGCCGGCAGGGCAGATGTAACGCCGGGTTACCTACTGTCCCCACGGTGCTGCAACCTGGGGGAACAGTAGGTAACCCGGCGTTACAAGCCGGTCCGGTCGTCGTCTCGCGCGTGGCTCAGACCGGCTCGACGGTGACCGGTACGCCGTTGAGGGCCGCGTTGCCGGAGAGGTCCAGCCGCTCGGGGTCGGTGAGGTCGTTGATGGACACGCCCGCCACCGCGGCCGCGCCGGCCATCCGGGTGCCGGGCAGCTGGTGGCCGTAGCCGTGGGGGAGCGACACCACGCCGGGCATCATGTCGTCGGTCGCGGCGACCTCGACCTCGACCTCGCCGACCCGCGAGGCGACCCGCACCCGGTCGCCGTCGGCGATGCCGCGCTCGGCGAGGTCGTCGGGGTGCATGAGCAGCTGGTGGCGCGGGCGGCCGCGGGTGAGCCGACCGACGTTGTGCATCCACGAGTTGTTGTCGCGCTGGTGGCGTCGCCCGATCAGCAGCAGCCCGGCGTCCGGCCCTCCGTCCGACAGGAGCTCGGCCCGCACCCGGTCGAGGTCGGCCAGGATGACCTCCTGCGCCAGGTCGATCCGCCCGGTCGGGGTGCGCAGCCGGTCGGGGAGGGTCGGCCGCAGCGGTCCGAGGTCGATCCCCTCGGGGTGGCGCCGCAGCTCGCCCAGGGTGGTCCTCCCGCCACGACGCAGCAGCGTCCTGATCATCACGGTGGGGCTGGGCGTCAGCCGCAGCCGCTGCTTCAGCCGGGCGCGTCGGGAGGGCTTGAGGTCGAGCCGTGAGGAGATGCGCAGGGTCAGGTCGCGGAAGATCTCCCAGTCGTGGCGGGCGCCGCGAGGCTTGTCGAAGACGGCCGGGGTGAAGCGCGCGGTGTTCCGCACCGCCAGCCCGTGGAAGACGATGTCGTAGTGGTCCCGCTCGAGGATCGTGGTCGGCGGCAGGATCACGTCGGCGTGGCGGGTCGTCTCGTTGACGTAGATGTCGACGGCCGCCATGAAGTCGAGCGAGTCGAACGCGGCCGCGAGCCGCTTGCCGTCCGGCGTCGACAGCACCGGGTTGCCCGCGACGGTGAGGACCGCGCGGACCTGGCCCTCGCCGGGGGTCTCGATCTCCTCCGCGAACACCGACACGGGCAGCTCCCCGCCGTACTCCGGGGCGTCGCGCACGCGGCTGCGGTAGAGGTCGAAGTGGCCACGCCCGATCAGGCCGGTCTGCACGAAGTCGATCGCGGGCTCGGTGAACAGCACCCCGCCCTCGCGGTCGAGGTTGCCGGTCAGCGCGTTGAGGCAGACGACCGCCCACTGGCAGACCGACCCGAAGCCCTGGGTCGACAGCCCCAGCCGGCCGTACGCCGCGGCGCCGTCGGCCTCGGCCAGCTCACGGGTGAGGCGGCGGATCGTCTCGGCCGGGATGCCGCTGACGCGGGCGGCGTGCTCCGGCGTGATGTCGGCGACCGCCTCGCGGATCCGGTCGACCCCGTCGACGTACGCCGCCGGGCGGACCGCGCCGTCGATCTCGAACAGTGCGTGCAGCATCGCCAGCAGCACCACGGCGTCCGTGCCGGGCCGGACGAAGACGTGCTCGTCGGCGACCCGTGCGGTCTCGGTGCGGCGCGGGTCGACCACGACCATCCGGCCGCCGCGCGCCTTCAGGGCGCGCAACCGCTGCGGGAAGTCGGGCACCGTCATCAGCGAGCCGTTGGAGGCCATCGGGTTGGCGCCGAAGACCAGGAAGTAGCTGGTCCGGTCGATGTCGCTGATGGGGATCATCAGCTGGTGGCCGAACAGCAGGGACGCCACGAACTGGTGGGGGACCTGGTCGACCGAGCTGGCGCTGAACCGGTTGCGCGTGCGGAGCGACTTGACCATGGCGATGCCGTGGGTGGCGAAGCCGAGCGAGTGGGCGTTCGGGTTGCCGAGGTAGACACCGACCGCGTCCCGGCCGTGCCGGTTCATCGCGCCGGCGATGCCGTCGGCGACCAGGTCGAGCGCCTCGTCCCACCCGATCTCGGTCCACTCGCCGGTCGCGCGGTCGCGGCGTACGGGTCGGCGGAGCCGGTCGGGGTCGTCGTGGAGGTCGCCGATCGAGACGCCTTTCGGGCAGATGTGGCCGCGGGAGAGCGGGTCGGCGGAGTTGCCGCGGACCGCCGGTCACGCGGTCGCCCTCGAGGGTGAGCTCGAGCCCACAGATCGCCTCGCAGATGTTGCAGACACCGAGCCTGGTCTCCGTCACGTCTCGCATCGTCGCACGAGCCGGCGGGCGGGGGAGGACCACCCGTCCGGGTGAACGCCCGCGTGGGGCGCGTGCGGTCCGGACGGTGCGGGGTCTAGCCTGCCCGGGGAGTCGGCCACCGCGGCCGGCCGACCGAAAGGGGCAAGACATGGGATACGGAGGAGGCATCGGCCTCATCGTGATCGGGCTGATCCTGGCGCTCGCGGTGAACGAGGAGCAGATCGGTCCGGTCAACGTGGGCATGATCGGCTGGATCCTGACCCTGGGCGGCGTCGTGCTGCTCGTGCTCGCGATCGTGCAGAACAACAGCAAGCGCGCGCACAGCACGGTCGCCACCACGACCCACGCGGACGGCACCCAGACCACCCAGCAGCGCACCACCGAGCACCAGGACCCGCCCCCGGCTGTCTGACCACCGGCCCTCCGTGCCGGGGAGTCTGCACCGCTCTCCGGCGCGGGGGAACGTGGCTCGACGCCGTTTTGGGGCGCAGGTCGCGCCGCTGATAATCTCCTCAGGTTGCCGTCTGACGGCCGCGGATCCAGAGTGCCCGGGTGAACAGGCCCCGGCGCGCCGCGCAACGAGAGAACCGAAGGAGCCCCCATGTCGATCGGTACCGACGCGGAGACCAAGAAGAAGATCATCGCCGAGTACGCCACGAACGAGGGCGACACCGGTTCCCCCGAGGTGCAGGTCGCTCTCCTGAGCCACCGCATCAGCCACCTCACCGAGCACCTCAAGACCCACAAGCACGACCACCACAGCCGCCGCGGCCTGCTGCTGCTCGTCGGCCAGCGCCGTCGGCTGCTGAACTACCTGCGCGACACCGACATCGAGCGCTACCGCTCGCTGGTCGAGCGCCTCGGTCTGCGCCGCTGAACACGAAGGAGGGTCCGTCTCGCGGGCCCTCCTCTCGCATTCAGGGGCTCGCACAGTCGGCGCACCATGCCCAACCGCTAGATTCGACAACTGAAGACACATTCCATCCAAGGAGCGATCCGCTACGACGGCCCGGTCCTCGGTAGTGGCTCTCAGGACGCCGTCACGGCGCCGCTGCGGGCCTCGATCGAAGACCGGCCGCCCAGCACCCATCTGGGCCGCGGGTCTTTCGCGGGATCGCTCCGCGAACAGAAGGGACCACACTTCGTGGAACCCACCATTTCCGCCGTCGAGACGGTTCTCGACAACGGCAAGTTCGGCACCCGCACGATCAAGTTCGAGACCGGGCTCCTCGCCCGCCAGGCCGCCGGTTCGGTGACCGCCTACCTCGACGACGACACGATGCTGCTCTCGGCGACCACCGCCGGCAAGCACCCGAAGGACCACTTCGACTTCTTCCCCCTCACGATCGACGTCGAGGAGCGGATGTACGCCGCGGGCCAGATCCCGGGCTCGTTCTTCCGGTCCGAGGGTCGTCCCGGTGAGGACGCGATCCTCACCTGCCGCCTGATCGACCGCCCGCTGCGCCCGACCTTCAAGAAGGGTCTGCGCAACGAGGTCCAGGTCGTCATCACGGTGATGGCGCTCGACCCCGACGCGCCGTACGACGTGCTCGCGATCAACGCCGCGTCGCTCTCGACCCAGCTGTCCGGCCTGCCGTTCTCCGGCCCGGTCGGCGGCGTCCGCGTCGCCCTCATCGACGGCCAGTGGGTCGCGTTCCCGACCCACAGCCAGCTCGAGAACGCCGTCTTCGACATGGTCGTCGCCGGTCGCGTGACCGAGACCGGTGACGTCGCGATCATGATGGTCGAGGCCGAGGCGCCCGAGCAGGCGTGGAACCTCATCCAGGGCGGCGTCCAGGCGCCGACCGAGGAGATCGTGGCCAGCGGCCTCGACGCCGCCAAGCCCTTCATCAAGCAGCTCGTCGAGGCCCAGGTCGAGCTCGCCAACGTGGCCGCCAAGCCGGTCCAGGAGTTCCCGGTCTTCCTCGACTACGAGGACGACGTCTACGCCGCCGTCGAGGCTGCCGCCAAGGGCGACCTGTCCAGCGCGATGACCATCGCCGACAAGCAGGAGCGCGAGGCCCGCACCGACGAGATCAAGGCGGCCGTGCTCGACAAGCTGGCCGGTGAGTTCGAGGGTCGCGAGAAGGAGATCGGCGCGGCGTTCCGCTCGCTCAACAAGGAGCTCGTCCGCGAGCGCGTGCTGCGCGACAAGGTCCGCATCGACGGCCGCGGCCTGGCCGACATCCGGCCGCTGCACGCCGAGGTCGGCGTCATCCCGCGCGTCCACGGCTCGGCGCTGTTCGAGCGCGGCGAGACCCAGATCCTGGGTGTCACCACGCTCGACATGCTGAAGATGGAGCAGCAGCTCGACACCCTCTCCCCGGAGAAGAAGCGCCGCTACATGCACAAGTACGTCTTCCCGCCGTTCTCCACGGGTGAGACCGGCCGGGTCGGCTCGCCGAAGCGTCGCGAGGTCGGCCACGGTGCGCTGGCGCGCCGCGCGCTGCTGCCGGTGCTGCCCTCCCGCGAGGAGTTCCCCTACGCGATCCGCCAGCTCTCCGAGGCGATGGGCTCCAACGGCTCCACCTCGATGGGCTCGGTCTGCGCCTCGACGATGTCGCTGCTGCAGGCCGGTGTGCCGCTGCGGGCGGCCGTGGCCGGTATCGCCATGGGCCTGATCTCCGGCGAGGTCGACGGCGAGACGCAGTACGTCGCGCTGACCGACATCCTCGGCGCCGAGGACGCGTTCGGCGACATGGACTTCAAGGTCGCCGGCACCAAGGAGTTCGTCACCGCGCTGCAGCTCGACACCAAGCTCGACGGCATCCCGGCCGAGGTCCTCGCCTCCGCGCTGACCCAGGCCAAGGACGCCCGCCTCGCGATCCTCGAGGTCATGGGCGAGGCGATCGACGCTCCCGAGGAGATGTCGACCTACGCCCCGCGGATCATCACGATCCAGGTGCCGGTCGACAAGATCGGCGAGGTCATCGGCCCCAAGGGCAAGATCATCAACCAGATCCAGGACGACACGGGCGCGACCCTGTCGATCGAGGACGACGGCACGGTCTACATCGGCGCGACCAACGGCGAGGCGGCCGAGGCGGCCAAGAACGCCGTCAACGCGATCGCCAACCCGACCATGCCCGAGGTCGGCGAGCGCTACCTCGGCACGGTCGTGAAGACGACGAACTTCGGTGCGTTCGTCTCGCTGATGCCCGGCAAGGACGGCCTGCTGCACATCAGCAAGCTGCGCGCCCTCGCCGGCGGCAAGCGGGTCGACGCGGTCGAGGACGTCGTCTCCGTCGGCCAGAAGATCCAGGTCCAGATCGGCGAGATCGACGACCGCGGCAAGCTGTCGCTGGTCCCGGTCGTCGAGGACGGCGCCGAGGGCACCGACGAGGAAGGCTCGGACGAGTCCGAGTGACCTCTCGCTCCACGCGGACGACCGGCTCACAGCAGAACGCTGTGGGCCGGTTGTCCGTTGACCAGCGGATCGGTGGCACGCGCACGCTCGAGACGGTGCGCTCGGCCGACGGCCAGGTCACCTCGCGCGTCCGGCGTACGGTCCTGCCCGGCGGGCTGCGGGTCATCACCGAGCAGCTCGCCGGCGTCCGCTCCGCGAGCGTCGGCGTGTGGGTCGGGGTCGGCTCGCGCGACGAGACGCCCACGCTCCACGGCTGCTCCCACTTCCTCGAGCACCTGCTCTTCAAGGGCACCCGCTCGCGCACCGCGATGGACATCTCGGTCGCGCTCGACGCCGTCGGCGGCGAGTTCAACGCGTTCACCGCGAAGGAGTACACCTGCTTCCACGCGCGGGTGCTCGACGACGACCTGCCGCTGGCGGTCGACGTGCTCGGCGACATGGTCACCGACTCGCTGCTCCACCCCGACGACGTCGAGGCCGAGCGCGACGTGATCCTCGACGAGATCGCGATGCACGACGACGACCCCGACGACGTGGTCCACAACCTGTTCGCCGCCCAGGCGTGGGGCGACAGCCCGCTGGGCCGCCCGATCGCGGGCACCGCCGCCTCGATCACGTCGCTGTCGCGGGACCAGGTCGCGCGCTTCCACAGGCGCCACTACCGGCCGGCCAACATGGTCGTCGCCGCGGCGGGCAACCTCGACCACACCACCGTCGTGCGGCTGGTCCGCAAGGCGTTCGGCCGCAACGGCTTCCTGGCGCGCGACGAGGCGCCCGTCGTCACCCGGACGAGCAGCCAGGCGCGCAAGGTCCACCCCGGCGCCAGCAACGTCGCCCGGCCGTTCGAGCAGGTCAACCTGGTGCTCGGCGTCAACGGGTACACCCGCCACGACGAGCGCCGCTACGCACTGGGTGTCCTCAACACCGCCCTCGGCGGCGGGACGTCGTCGCGGCTGTTCCAGGAGGTCCGCGAACGCCGCGGTCTCGCCTACAGCGTCTTCAGCTTCGCCTCCCACCACCACGACGCCGGCCTGGTCGGCGTCTCGGTCGGCTGCCTGCCCCACCGCCTCGACGAGGTCCTCGCGACCGTCCGGGGCGAGCTCGCGCGGGTCGCGGCCGAGGGGATCAGCGACGTCGAGCTCGAGCGGGGCAAGGGCCAGCTCCGCGGCGGTCTCGTGCTCGGCCTCGAGGACTCCGGTGCCCGGATGTCGCGCATCGGCAAGGCCGACCTCGTCTACGACGAGCTGATCCCGCTCGACGAGGTCCTCGCCCGGATCGACGCCGTCACCGCCGACGACGTCCGCACCGTCGCGGCCCAGCTCTTCGCCCAGCCCGAGATCCTCGCCGTCGCCGGCCCTCACACCTGAGCGGCGGAGGTCGTCGCCCTCATCCGCCGCGAGTCGCCTCGAGTGCCACCAGGCTGCAGGCGATGGCCCACAGCACGCTGGCGAAGGTGCCGATGATGAAGCGTTCGGCGGCGGCGTGGCTGGCCGACTCACGCAGCTCCTGGTAGCGGCCCACGCCCTTGAGGGCGAGCACCACGGCGATGGCCTCGGGTGCGTGGAGCACCATGGCGCCGAAGACGGCGACCCGCTCGAACGCGCCGATCCAGGCGCCGCCACGCAGGATCTGCCCGGCACTCTCCAAGGGGTGGTCGACGGCGTCCCGGCCGCCGTCGATGAGCTCGAACAGCTGGCTGGTCACGGGTCCACCGCCGAGGGTGGCCGCAGCGCCCGCCGCGACGACGACCACGACGTCCCACTGCTGCCACGGCGACGCGATCGTCGTCGCCATCCAGGCCACCCCGCCAGCGCCGACCAGTGTGGAGACCGCGAGCCCGACGAACGCCGGTCGGCCGAGCTCGTTCCAGGCCATGGCGGAGAAGGCCGCGGTCGCCAGCAGCAGCGCGGCGATCAGCTGGCCGGCGAGGTCAGGCGTCACGAGCCCGGCTCCAGGAGCTCGCGCGTCAGGTGCACGGCCAGCTCCCGGGCCCGCAGCGCCTCGCTGACGCCGGCTGCCTGGGCCCTCTGGGACACCGCGGACCGCGAGATCTCCAGATCCGCGGCCACCTGCTCCTGCGTCAGCCCGCGTCCGAGGCGCTCGGCCACCTCCCACCCCCCTCGGGTCCGACGTTGCAGCACCGTGGCCCACAGCCACAGCACCGTCTCGAGCCAGCGTACGGCGGGATCGCTGCCGACGACCCGGATGTGGGCGGGGGTGGCCTTGGCGGAGGTCACCGCCTCGCGCGCCATCACGAAGGCCTCGCCGCGCCCGGCCCGGGTGCTGCGGGGGAGGGGTTGCTCGACGGCGCCGATGCCGATGCCGATGTTCCACCGCCCCAGTCGGAGGAGTCGTTCGACGGCCTCGAGCAGCACCTCGGGATCGGCCATCACGGCCTGGAACTCGTCGCCCGCAGTGCGTTCGACCGGTCGCAGCAGCGTCAGGTCGCGCAGGGTGCGCTGCGCCCGGGGGACCAGGTCGACGCCGGTGCGACTGTCGCGCTGGTCGACGGTGAGCACCACCAGCAACTGCGGCGTGACGTCCTCGGACATGTCGGAGATTCCCTTACCTGGTCATGTGGCAGGAAATAACCTTATCAGGCTAGATGCCCGGTTATCGTCTAACGCTTGGCGACCAGGGCGATGACCGGGGGTGCCTTCTGCTCGACGACGGAGACCCGGAAGCCGGCACGGGTGAGGGAGTCGGAGGCCTTCTTGACGATGGTCGGGACCAGCTCCGGCTGCTTGGCATCGAAGCACAGGTAGAAGGCGCCGCCGGGGACCAGCCGCTCGTGCAGCAGGGCCAGCTCGTCGCGGCACTCGCGCACCCAGAACAGGTTCACGTTGAAGGCGAAGACCTTGGTGAGTCGCTTGACCGGGACCCGCAGGGTGGCGAGGTCGATCTGCCGCACGGTCAGCCGGCCGGACTCGACGTGCGGCGCGCAGCGCCGCTTGGTGCGGTCGACGCCCGACTCCGAACGGTCGATGGCGAACAGCTTGCCGGTCTCCAGCCGCTGGCAGATGAGCTCCGCGGCGTACCCAGGACCGCACCCGATCTCCAGGACGTTGTCGTTCGGCTGCACGTCGAGGAGCTCGACCGCCCACCTGATCCGAGCGGGGATCTGCTGCATGGCCATGGGGGCAAGACTGCCACTACCGGGGCTCCGGAGTCAGTGACCCCCCGAACAGTGCCGGCGCCGCTAGGTTGGAGCCCGTGAGCGAGACGTTGAAGGTCGGGGTGCTCGGCGCGCTCGGCAAGGTCGGTTCCGAGGTCTGCCGTGCGCTCGAGGAGGCACCCGACACCGAGCTGGTCGCCCGGATCGACGCCGGCGACTCCCTCGACGAGCTGGTGTCCTCCGGGGCGCGCGCCGTCGTCGACTTCACCCATCCCGACGTGGTGATGGACCACCTGCGCTTCTGCATCGAGCACGGGATCCACGCCGTCGTCGGCACCACCGGCTTCGACGACGACCGGCTCGCGACCCTGCGCGGCTGGCTGGCCGAGGCCCCCGAGGTCGGCGTCCTGGTCGCCCCCAACTTCTCCATCGGCGCGGTGCTGATGATGCGCTTCGCCGCCGAGGCGGCCCCGTTCTACGAGTCGGTCGAGATCGTCGAGCTCCACCACCCCGACAAGGCGGACGCACCCTCCGGGACCGCACGGCGTACGGCGGAGCTGGTGGCGGCCGCGCGGGCGGAGGCGGCCACGGGGCCGGTGCCGGACGCGACCTCGACCGTCGCTCGACGGCGCCCGCGGCGCCGACGTCGACGGGATCCGGGTCCACTCGGTGCGGTCCCGCGGCCTGGTCGCCCACCAGGAGGTGCTCCTCGGCGGGTCTGGGCGAGACGCTGACGATCCGCCACGACTCGATGGACCGCGCCTCGTTCACCCCCGGCGTGCTGACCGGGCTGCGCGCGATCGGTGACCGCCCCGGGCCTCACGGTCGGGCCTGGAGCACGTCCTGGGCCTGGACTGACCCCTCGGGCCGGACCGACCTCAGCCGCTGGCCGCGAGCGTCGCGGCCTCGATGGAGTCGGGGGAGAGGGCGTGGCCGATGGCCAGCGCGGCCGCCCCGAGCACGCCGGCGCGCTCGCCGGCCATCGACGAGACCAGCTGGAGCTGCTCGGTCGCCAGCGGCAGCGAGCGCTGGTAGACCACCTCGCGGATGCCGGCGATCAGGTGCTCCCCGGCCAGCGGCGAGCGATCCGCCGATCACGACCACCGACGGGTTGACCAGGTTGACCAGCATGGCGAGCACCTCGCCGAGGTCGCGGCCCGCCTGCCGCACCGCCTGGATCGCCTGCACGTCGCCGCTGCGCGTCAGCCGGACCACGTCGCCACCGTCGGCCGCGGCCAGCCCCGCCTCGCGGAGCGCGGTCGCCACGGCGGCACCCGAGGCGATCGCCTCGAGGCAGCCCTCGTTGCCGCACCGGCACCAGATGCCGTCGGCGCGCGGGATCCGGACGTGGCCGAGGTCGCCGGCGGTGCCCTGGGCGCCGCGCTGCAGGGTGCCGCCCGAGATGATGCCGGCGCCGATGCCGGTGCCGACCTTGACGAAGACCAGGTCGCTCACGTCCGGCAGGTGGACGTGCCGCTCGCCCAGCGCCATGATGTTCACGTCGTTGTCGACCAGGACCGGGACGTCGATCGCCCGCTGCACGTGGCCCGGGCACGTCGTAGCGGTCCCAGCCGGGCATGATCGGCGGGTTGATCGCCCGGCCGGTGGAGTGCTCGACCGGCCCGGGCAGCCCCATCCCGATGGCGACCAGGTCGGCGCGCTGGCGCCCGGCCTCCTCGAGCAGCTCGAGCGACACGTCGGTCGACCCAGCCCAGCACGCGCTCGGGTCCCTCGGCGATGTCGAGGTCCGTACGCCGCTCGGCGAGGACGGTCCCGGAGAGGTCGGCGATCGCCGCCGTGGCGTGGGTGGCGCCGAGGTCGATGCCGGCCACCACCCGGGCCGCGGGGTTGAACGCGAGCAGCGACGGCGGCCGGCCGCCGGTCGAGGCGGCGTCGCCGATCGGCACCACCAGGCCGAGCCGGAGCAGCGTGTCGATGCGCGAGGTGATCGTGGAGCGGGCCAGCCCGCTGGTCTCCGCGAGCTGGGCGCGGGTCCGGGGCTGCCCGTCCCGGAGGAGGTCGAAGACGTCGCTGGTCCGCACGCGGCACAGTCAAGCACCGCGGACTTCGTTACGTCCAGCAAACAACTTCTGCCGAACTCTCGACAAAAGTGCGTGACGCATGCCACAGTGGCGCGCGTGAGCACGACCCCGCACGTCGACGCCGCCGCCCTGCCGGCCCCCGACGCCCACCACGGCGAGGTGGTGCTGCGGGCGCGGGGACTGACCAAGTCGCTTCGCGGGCCACACCGTCCTCGCGGACGCCGAGCTGGAGCTGCGCGCCGGCCAGGTGCTCGGGCTGGTCGGCGAGAACGGTGCCGGCAAGTCCACGCTGATGAAGCTGCTCGCCGGCGTCCACCACCCCGACGCGGGCACCGTCGAGGTCGCGGGGCGAGCAGGTCACCTTCAGCCACCCGCTCCAGGCCCAGCACGCCGGCATCTCCACGGTCTTCCAGGAGTTCAACCTGCTGCCGGAGCGGTCGGTCGCCGAGAACATCTACCTCGGTCGCGAGCCCCGCCGGCGCGGCTCGGTCGACACCGCCAGGATGCAGCGCGACACCCAGGAGCTGCTCGCGCGGCCTCGGCGTCACCGGCATCCGCCCCGGCCAGCGGGTCCGCTCGCTGTCGGTCGCCGAGCAGCAGATCGTCGAGATCGCCAAGGCGGTCAGCTTCGACGCCCGGATCATCCAGATGGACGAGCCGACCGCCGCGCTGGCCGACCACGAGGTCGAGCTCCTCTACGCCATCATCCGCGGCCTCGCCGAGCGCGGCGTCGCCATCCTCTACGTCTCCCACCGGCTCAAGGAGATCTTCGACCTCTGCGACACGATCACCGTCCTCAAGGACGGCCAGCAGGTCGCGACCCAGCCGGCCGCCGACCTCGACGACGCCGCGCTGGTCCGGCTGATGGTCGGTCGCTCGATCTCCTCGTTCTTCCCCGACCCGGTCGAGGGCACCGAGGTCGGCGAGCCCCGGCTCGAGCTGCGCGGCGCCGGCAACGGCTACGTCGACGGCGTCGACCTGACCCTGCGCGCCGGCGAGATCGTGGGCGTCGCCGGGCTCCAGGGCTCCGGCCGCACCGAGCTGCTCGAGGCGGTCTTCGGCGTCCGCCCGTTCACCCGCGGCGAGATGGTCGTGGCCGGCACGAGCGTCCGCCCGGCGTCCCCGCGGCAGGCCGTGCGCAGCGGGCTCGCCATGGTCACCGAGGACCGCAAGGCCACCGGCCTGGCGCTCAACCAGTCGCATCCTCGACAACGCGCTCGGCGTCGTCCGCGCCGTGTTCCCGCGGCGTACGTCGGCGCCGCGCGCCGCGAGATGCCCGGGCTGCTCTCCTCGCTGGAGGTGTCCGCCCGCGCGCTCGACCAGGAGGTCCAGTTCCTCTCCGGCGGCAACCAGCAGAAGGTCGTGCTCGCCCGGTGGCTCGCCACGCCGCCGCAGGTCGTGCTGATGGACGAGCCCACCCGCGGCATCGACGTCGGCGCCAAGCACGGCATCTACGAGCTGATGCGCACCCTCGCCGCCGACGGCGTCAGCATCCTGATGGTCTCCAGCGAGCTGCCCGAGGTGATCGGCATGTCCGACCGGATCCTCGTGATGCGCGACGGCCGGCTCGCCGGCGAGCTGCCCGCCGGTGCGACCGAGGAGCAGGTGCTCGCAGCTCGCGACCGGCGTCACCGAGGCGAGCGGGGGCGCGGCATGAGCGCGCTCGGCGGGCTCGCGGGACCGCTCCCGCCACGTCACCTCGACCGGCATCGTGTTCGGCGTCCTGGTGGTGGTCATCGTGCGTCGGCGCCGTCCTCACCGCCGCTCGAGGGCCGCAACTTCTTCAGCGTCGGCAACATCCGCTCGATCCTGACCCTGACGAGCATCCTCGGCTTCATCGCGATCGGCCAGACGCTGGTCATCCTGGTCGGCAGCCTCGACCTCTCGGTGCCCTACGTCGCCAGCCTCACCAGCGTGCTCGCCGCGCGGCGCCATGGCCGGCGACCGGCAACGTCGCCGCAGGGCGTGCTCATCGGCGCTCGGCGTCGCCGCCGTGATCGGGCTGGCCAACGGCCTCATCGTCAGCGGACTCGACGTGCACGGCTTCATCGCCACGCTCGGCGTCGGCCTCATCATCAGCGGCTACCTCGCCACCAACTACCAGGGCAGCTCCGGCTCGGCGCCGCGCTCCTTCCGGCTCATCGGCGCCACCCAGGTCGGCCCGGTCCCGGTCTCCACCCTGATCCTGCTCGGCTGCGCGCTGGCCGCGATCTGGATGCTGCGCCGGACCCGGCTCGGCCACCACCTCTACGCCGTCGGCGGCAACGCCGACGTGGCACGGATGTCCGGCATCCGCACCTGGGTGCCCGTCGTCGCGGCCCACGTCCTGTGCTCGGTGCTGACCGGGCTCGCCGGGCTGCTGCTGCTCGCCCGGCTCGGCGTCGGCAGCCCGACCATCGGCTCGCAGGGCGGCTACGACCTGATGTCGATCGCGGCCGTCGTGCTCGGCGGCACGCTGCTCTCCGGCGGCAAGGGCAACGTCGTCGGCACCATGGCCGGCGTCGCGATCTTCGCGGTGATGGACAACGTCATGGGCGTGATGGAGGTCAACCCGTTCCTCCGCGACGTGATCCGCGGCCTGGTGATCGTGGCCGCGGTCGCGGTCTACGCCCGCCGCGAGATCGACCGCCGACCCGCCCCGTTCGAGCGACCGTCGGCCCTCGACGCGGCCCTCCAGGAAGCGAGGTGACGGCGCCATGACCGACGTCGTCAGCCACCTGACCAAGCGACTCACGGCCGCCGCTGCCCGTCCACGCCGGAAGCGCCGGGCTCGCGGCTCCTGGCGGCGATCGCCACCCCGGGCGGCGCGGTCTTCGTGCTCGTCCTGGTGCTGGTGGTCCTGATCACCGCGCGCAACGAGAACTTCGCCGACCCCGGCGTGCTGATCCGCTTCATCGGGCCGTACGGCGCCGATCGCGATCGCGGCGATGGGCCAGTACTTCGTCATCGTGTCCGGCGAGTTCGACCTGTCGATGGCCGCCGTGGTCAGCGCCCAGGTCGTGATGGCCGGCAACCTGATCGGCCAGGACAGCGGCCGGATCCTCCCCGTGATGTGCCTGATGCTCGCCATCGGTGCCCTGATCGGCCTCCTCAACGGACTGGCCACCACGCTGCTGAAGGTGCCGAGCTTCATCGTGACGCTCGGCATGATGCTGGCGCTCGGCGGCCTGGTCAGCTACCTCACCGGCGGCGCCGCGACCGGCAACCCGGTCGACGAGTTCCGCCAGATCGGCCGCGGCGCGATCGAGGACGTCCCCGTCGTCGACGTGATCCCCTACCCGCTGATCATCCTCGTGGTGCTGGCGACCGCGGCCAGCTGGCTGATGCGCCGCCCCTTCGGCCGCAGCCTGATCGCCGCCGGCGACAACCCCGAGCCGCCCACGTGTCCGGCACCTCGGTGTGGTGGCTCAAGACCCGCGCCTTCATGCTCTCGTCGCTCTCGGCCACGGTCGCCGGCATCATCCTGGTCGGGTACGCCGGGGTGCACCCCTCGGTCGGCCAGGGCTACGAGTTCACCGCGATCACGGCGGTGGTCCTGGGCGGCGTGCTCCTCGGCGGCGGGCGGGGCTGGGTCCTCTCCGCCGCCGCCGGCGCCTTCGCCCTCGAGCTGCTCTTCACGCTGCTCACCACCTACGAGGTCGCCTCCACGTGGCGCGACACCGTGCAGGGCCTGATCATCATCCTCGCCGTCGCGGCCGCCGGTCGCGCGTGGCAGGTCGGCCGCCGCCCGCGCGGCACGCGCCGATCCCCCGAGCTCTCGGAACGCTCCACCACCACGCCCGCACCGGGCACCAACCAGAGGGAGAACAACTGATGCGCAGTCGGAAGATCAGGGGCGCCGCCGTGGCGTCCGCCGCGGTGCTGGCGCTGCTCACGGCGTGCAGCACCGACAGCTCGCTGGAGGACGGCTCCGAGGCGGCCCCCGACGACGGCGAGACGACCTCGAGCGAGGAGTGGTTCGTCCAGGCGGACTACGACGAGCAGATGGAGCAGATGGACGCCACCTTCGAGGGCGACCCGGCCGAGCCGTGGCTCCAGTACATCGACGGCGAGATGACCGACACCTCGGAGTTCGCCTCCGGCGCCGGTGGCAAGAAGGTCTGCTTCGCCAACGCCTCGATCTCGCAACCCCTGGCGCCAGACCGGCTGGATCACCATGAACCAGCAGCTCGAGGTGCTCGTGGACGCCGGCGTGATCTCCGAGATGGAGACCCGCGACGCGCAGGACGACGACAACACCCAGATCGACGACATCGACTACTTCATCAGCGAGGGCAACTGCGACGCCTTCATCATCTCGCCCAACTCCACGGCCGCGCATGACGCCGGCCGTCGAGCGGGCCTGTGAGACCGGCAAGCCGGTCGTCGTGTTCGACCGTGGTGTCGAGACCGACTGCCCGACGACGTTCATCCACCCGATCGGTGGCTACGCCTGGGGCATCGCGACCGCGAACTTCCTGGTCGACAACCTGGAGGAGGGCGACAAGGTCGTCGCGCTGCGGATCCTGCCGGGCGTCGACGTGCTCGAGACCCGCTGGGCCGCCGCCGAGAAGATCTTCGAGGAGAACGGCATCGAGGCGGTCGACTACTTCACCGGCGCCGACCCGGCCGAGATCAAGAAGATCATCACCGACGAGCTCGCCGAGGGCGAGGTCCAGGGCGTCTGGATGGACGCCGGCGACGGTGCCGTCGCGGCCATCGAGGCGTTCGAGGACGCCGGCGTCGACTACCCCGTCATGACCGGCGAGGACGAGATGAGCTTCCTGCGCAAGTGGGAGGAGACCGGCCTGAACGGCCTGGCCCCGGTCTACTCGAACTTCCAGTGGCGCACCCCGCTGCTGGCGCTCGAGATGATCTTCGCCGGCGAGGAGGTGCCCGCCGAGTGGGTGCTCCCGCAGGAGCCGATCACCGAGGACGAGCGCGCCGACTTCCTGGCGGCCAACGAGGGCATGCCCGACGGCCACTACGCCAAGTTCGGTGGCGAGGACCTGCCGGGCTACCCGCGAGGTGTGGCAGGACCGCGTCATCCGCGTGACCGGTCGCCGGCCGGCGCTCCCGATCCGGGTCCCGCGCCGGCGGCCGGTCCGCCCTGCCTCGCCCCGTCCTCGTCCCGCCCTTCGACCGACAGGAGTGACCCGTGAGAGCCATCGGCGTCAACACCTGGGTGTGGACCTCGCCGCTGACCGACGCCACGCTGCCCGCGCTCGCCCGCCGGATCGCCGACCTGGGCTTCGACGCGATCGAGCTGCCGCTCGAGAACGCCGGCGACCTCACGGTCGCCGCGGTCCGGGCCGTGCTCGACGACACCGGCCTGGCGCCGTACGTCGTGGGCGCGATGGCGCCCGGCCGCAACCTGGTCGCCGCGCCCGCGGCCGAGGTCGGCGCCACGCAGGACTACCTGCGGGCCTGCGTCGACCTCGCCGCCGGGATCGGCGCGCCGCAGCGTCTGCGGCCCGTTCTACGCCGAGACCGGCCGGGTCTGGCGGATGGACGACACCGAGCGCGCGGGCGGCGTACGCCGAGTGGCGCGACCACCTCGCACCCGTCGTCGACCACGCGGCAGCTGCCGGGGTCGCGATCGGCATCGAGCCGCTCAACCGCTACGAGACGTCGCTGGTCAACACCGTCGACCAGGCGCTGACCGGGCTCGGACGGCCTGCTCGGCGACGTCCCTCGGGCTGGCGCTGGACACCTACCACCTCAACATCGAGGAGCGGTCGAGCGCCGACGCCGTGCGCGCCGCCGGCGCGCCACCTGGTCCACGTCCAGGTGAGCGGCAGCGACCGCGGCGCGCCCGGCGGCGACCAGATCGACTGGCCGGCGCTGCTGGCCGCGCTCGACGAGGTCGGCTACGACGGCCCGCTCGACATCGAGAGCTTCACCCCCGACAACGACGCCATCGCCCGCGCCGCCTCGATCTGGCGGCCGCTGGCGAGCTCGCCCGACGCGCTCGCCGCCGACGGCCTCGCCCACCTGAGGAGCCTCACATGACCGCCCGCACCTACGGCGTCGCCGTCGTCGGCCACGCCTTCATGGGCAAGGCCCACTCCAACGCCTGGCGCAACGTCGGCGCCTTCTACCCCGACGTGCCCCGCGTCCGGCAGCAGGTGCTGGTCGGCCGCGACCGGGCCGTCGCTCGAGACGGCCGCGAGCCACCCTGGGCTGGGAGTCGGTGTCCACCGACTGGCAGGCCGTCCTCGCCGACGACCGACGTCGACATCGTCGACCTGTGCATCCCCGGGCACCTCCACGCGACGATGGCGGTCGAGGCGCTCGCGGCCGGCAAGCACGTGCTGGTCGAGAAGCCGCTCGCCAACACCGTCGCCGAGGCCGAGGCGATGGTCGACGCCGCCGCGGTCGCCGCCGACCGCGGCGTCCACGCCATGGTCGGCTTCAACTACCGCCGGATCCCGGCGCTGGCGCTGGCCCGTCGCTACATCGAGGACGGCCGGATCGGTCAGGTGCGCCAGGCGCGGGTCGGCCTACCTCCAGGACTGGCTCGCCGACGACGACGGCCCCCATGACCTGGCGGATGCGCAAGGAGACCGCCGGCTCGGGCGCGCTCGGCGACCTCGCCTCGCACGCGGTCGACCAGGTCCGCTCCCTGCTCGGCCAGGAGATCGTCCGCGTCAACGGCGACCTGCGGACCTTCGTCACCCGGCGCGACGGCGAGCAGGGCCCCGAGGACGTCACCGTCGACGACGCGGCCTGGGCCACGCTCCACACCGACGGGGGAGCGGTGGCGTCGGTCGAGGTGACCCGGATGGCGACCGGCCGCCAGAACTCCCTGCTCGTCGAGGTCTACGGCTCGCGCGGCGCGATCCGGTTCGACCTCGAGGCGCTCAACGAGCTCCACGTCTGCCTCGACGGCGCGACGTCCGTGGACCCGCGGAGCTGGTCACCGACCCCGGCCACCCCTACGTCGAGGCGTGGTGGCCGCCCGGCCACGTCCTCGGCTGGGACCACACGTTCACCTCGCAGGCGGCCGACCTGCTGCGGTGCCTCGGCGAGGGCCGGGCGCCCACGCCGTCGTTCGCCGACGGGCTCGCGGTGCAGCGGGTGCTGGCGGCGATCGAGCAGAGTGCGGCAGGCTCCGGCGTACCCGTCGACCCGAAGGAGCACGACGATGGGCACGCGCTTCACCCTCTTCACCGGCCAGTGGGTCGACCTCACGCTGGAGGAGGTCGCGGCCCACGCCGCGGGCTGGGGCTACGACGGGCTCGAGATCGCGGTCTCCGGCGAGCACCTCGACGCGTGGCGCTGGGACGACGACGACTACGTCGCCGGTCGCCTCGAGATCCTCGAGCGGCACGGGCTGAAGGTCTGGGCGATCTCCAACCACCTGACCGGGCAGGCGGTCTGCGACGACCCGATCGACTTCCGCCACCAGGCGATCGTCGGGTCGCGGGTCTGGGGTGACGGCGACCCCGCGGGTGTCCGGCAGCGGGCGGCCGAGGAGATGCAGCACACCGCGCGGCTGGCCCAGCGGCTCGGCGTCGACACCGTGGTCGGCTTCACCGGGTCGTCGATCTGGCAGTACGTCGCGATGTTCCCGCCGGTGCCCGGCGCGATGATCGACGCCGGCTACCAGGACTTCGCCGACCGGTGGAACCCCATCCTCGACGTCTTCGACGAGTGCGGCGTGCGGTTCGCCCACGAGGTGCACCCCTCGGAGATCGCCTACGACTACTGGTCGACCCGCCGCGCCCTCGACGCCGTCGGCAACCGGCCGGCCTTCGGCCTCAACTGGGACCCCGTCCCACATGGTCTGGCAGGGCCTCGACACCGTCGCGTTCATCACCGACTTCGCCGACCGGATCTACCACGTCGACTGCAAGGACACCCGGATGCGGATGGGCGGCGGCCGCAACGGCGTCCTCTCCTCCCACCTGCCCTGGGGCGACCAGCACCGCGGCTGGGACTTCGTCAGCGCCGGCCGCGGCGACGTGCCGTGGGAGGACTGCTTCCGCGCGCTGCGCGCCATCGGCTACGACGGCCCGATCTCGGTGGAGTGGGAGGACGCGTCCATGGACCGCCTCCACGGCGCCCAGGAGGCGCTGGAGTTCCTGCGCCGCTTCGACTTCCCGCCCGCCGTCCGCGTCGTTCGACTCGGCGTTCGAGCAGCAGGGGTAGGTGGGTTGCTTGCTGCTGGTTCCCCGGATATCCGGGGAACCAGTGCATTTCGCCCTGCTGGATCGGTCGAGAACCTCACGACTCGCTCAAGAACCTCGCGGAGGCTCAGGTCCAGAGCCGGACCAGGGCGGTGACCAGGGCCGCGCCGAAGACCACGACCAGGAACGGCGCGCGGAGCAGCAGCAGCACGAACGCGACCGCCAGGCCGGCGAGGCGGGCGTCGACGACCAGCGACTGGCCCGATGCGAAGACCTGCACCGCGACCAGCGCCGCCAGCAGCGCGACCGGGATGAAGTCGGCGATCCGCTCGATGACCGGGTGCTCGACGAAGCGGGCGGGGACCGAGAGCCCGGCCAGCTTCAGCAGGTAGCAGCCGAGGCCGGCGGCGACCACGACCAGCCAGACGCTCATCGCGGCGGCTCCGGGATCTCGGTGGGGTCGGGCCGGTGCGAGAGCAGGCCGGCGAGCAGGGCGACGCCGCCCGCGGCCAGCACCGGTACGCCGGCCGCGGTGACCGGCACCAGGCCGAGCGCGACCGCGGCGGCCAGCACGGCGACCACCCGGTTGCGCCGGTCGGAGAGCCGTGGCCACGCCAGCGCCAGGAAGGCGGCGCCGACCGCGGCGTCGAGCCCGTAGGTGCGCGGGTCACCGAGCGCCTCGCCGGCGACCGCGCCGAGCAGGGTGAACAGGTTCCAGAGCACGAAGATCGCCAGGCCGGTCGTCAGGAACCCGACCCGGGCCAGCTCACGGGTGGGTCGGGTGACCGCCATCGCGGTCGACTCGTCGATCAGGAGCTGCGACGGCCGCGGCGCGCCGGGTGCCGGTCCAGCCGAGCATCGGTCCGACCCGCAGCCCGTAGAGGGTGTTGCGCGAGCCGAGCAGCAGCGCCGTGAGGCCCGCGGCCAGCGGCGTACCCCCGGCGGCGAGGACGCCGACCAGCGCGAACTGGCTGGCGCCGGTGAACATCACCAGCGACAGCACGCAGGTCTGCGCGACGGAGAGCCCGGAGGCGACCGAGACGGCTCCGAAGGACGTGCCGTAGAGGCCGGTGGCGAGGCCGACGCCGAGGCTGTCGCGGATGACCGCGGACCGGTCGGGGGTCGGGGTCGCCACCCGGCGACCCTACGGGTCACACGTGGGGTCGGGTACGCCGGAAGTCGTGGACGAGCAGGAAGGCGAGCAGGCTGCCGGCGCCGATGCCGACCCCGAGGCCGCCCAGCGGCAGGTCATGGCTCTGCGCGAGCCAGATCCCGAACGCCAGGCCCAGCAGCAGGACCAGGCCTGCGATCAGCAGTCGGTAGAGCGCAGGCAGCGGACCCATGTCCACCATGGTGGCGTGGGACCGGCAGAAATCAAGCCCCGATGTCGGTGTGGAGCCGGACCTGCTTGACCGTGGTGGTGCCGGTGCCGTCGAGGTCGAGCTCGCGGTGGGCGGTGTCGGGGGCCCAGCCGGCGCTGGTGAGGAAGCCGCGCATCGCGTCGTCGGTGGCCATCGCCCACAGCACGGCCCGCCGGAACCGGTCGGCGGTCATGGTGTCGACCGCCGCCTGCAGCAGCCGGGAGCCGTGGCCGAGCCGACGCTCGCCCGGGTCGACCGTGAACTCCATGAGCTCGGCGTCGACCACCGGGTCGGTGTCGGGGTCGGTGGCGGGGGAGGTGATCGCGAAGCCGACGACCCGGTTGCGCTCGAGGGCGACCAGGACCCGGATCCGCGCGTCGGCGGGGCGGGTGAGCGCCTGTCGCCACGCCGCCTCGGCCGCCTCCGGGTCGACCGCCAGCGCGTCGGCCGGCAGCAGCGCACCCAGGTCCTGCTCGCGGACGCGCAGCTGGAGCCGAGCGATCGCCGGGGCGTCGTCGGCCCAGGCGACCCGGCAGGAGACGTCGGCGGAGGGGCTGCTCATGCGGGCCATCCTGACACCCGCGAGATGTGTTACAGGATGCCGGCGCCGATGCTGAAATCTGTAACAAACGGTGTTATCGTCGAGGTGTGTACGGCAACGACTTCAGCGCACCCGGCCAGCAGCCTCCCGCGGGCTCCACGAGGCCCGCGGACGAACCCGCCTCCTTCGTGACGCTGCTCGCCGACGACGGTCGCGTCGAGCCCCGCGACGAGATGCCGGAGGCCTACCGCAAGACGCTGGTCCGCCAGATCGCCCAGCACGCCCACTCCGAGATCATCGGCATGCAGCCGGAGGGCAACTGGATCAGCCGGGCGCCCAGCCTGCGGCGCAAGGCGATCCTGATGGCCAAGGTCCAGGACGAGGCCGGCCACGGCCTCTACCTCTACGCCGCCGCGGAGACCCTCGGCGCCGACCGGGCCGACCTGCTCGACAAGCTCCACGACGGCCGCCAGAAGTACTCCTCGATCTTCAACTACCCGACCCTCACCTGGGCCGACGTCGGCGCGATCGGCTGGCTGGTCGACGGTGCCGCGATCGTCAACCAGGTGCCGCTGTGCCGCTGCTCCTACGGCCCCTACGCCCGCGCCATGGTCCGGGTCTGCAAGGAGGAGTCCTTCCACCAGCGGCAGGGCTTCGAGATCCTGCACCACCTCGCCCACGGCACGCCGGCGCAGAAGGCGATGGCGCAGGACGCCGTCGACCGCTACTGGTGGCCCTCGCTGATGATGTTCGGCCCGCCCGACGACGACTCGCCCAACTCCGCGCAGTCGATGGCCTGGGGCATCAAGCGGTTCAGCAACGACGACCTGCGCCAGCGGTTCGTCGACATGACCGTCCCGCAGGCCGAGGCGCTCGGCCTGACGCTGCCCGACCCGGAGATCCGGTGGAACGAGGAGCGCGGCCACTACGACTTCGGCGACGTCGACTTCACCGAGCTGTTCGAGGTCATCAAGGGCAACGGCCCCTGCAACGAGGAGCGGATGGCCCACCGGGTCGCCGCCCACGAGGACGGGGCCTGGGCCCGCGAGGCGGCGTCGGCGTACGCCGCCAAGCGCGCGGCCCGGACGGCGGGCGCGGCATGAGCCGCACCGAGTGGCCGCTCTGGGAGGTCTTCGTGCGCTCGCGGCGCGGCCTCTCGCACGTCCACGCCGGCTCGCTGCACGCGCCGGACGCCGAGATGGCGCTCCGCAACGCCCGCGACCTCTACACCCGCCGCCAGGAGGGCGTCTCGATCTGGGTGGTCCCCTCCGCCGTCATCGAGGCCAGCACCCCCGACGAGCGCGACTCCTTCTTCGACCCGGCGGCCGACAAGATCTACCGCCACCCGACGTTCTACGACGTCCCCGAAGGGGTCGAGCACCTGTGACCGCCCTGTTCGACTACACGCTCGCCCTCGCCGACGACGCGCTGATCTCGGCGCAGCGGATGGGCTGGTGGATCAGCCGCGCGCCGCAGCTCGAGGAGGACGTGGCGCTGGCCAACATCGGCCTCGACCAGCTCGGCCAGGCCCGGACCCTGCTGGCGTACGCCGGGCAGGTCGAGGGCGCCGGCCGCGGCGAGGACGACCTCGCCTACCTGCGCGACGAGCGCGACTTCCGCAACGTCCACCTCGTCGAGCGCGACCAGTCCGACTTCGGGGTCGCGATGGCGCGGCTGCTGCTCTTCAGCAGCTGGCAGGCCGAGCTCTACGGCGCCCTCCGCGCCAGCACCGACCCGACCCTGGCCGGGGTGGCCGGCAAGGCCGTCAAGGAGGTCGCCTACCACGTCGACCACGCGCGGCAGTGGGTGCTGCGGCTCGGCGACGGCACCGAGGAGTCCCACGTCCGCATGCAGGCGGCCCTCGACGCCGAGTGGCGCCACCTCGCCGAGCTGTTCGACCACGACTGGCTCGACGGTGACCTGGTGACCGCCGGCGTGGCCGTCGACCCCGCCACCCTCCGCGACGCGGTGCTGGCCCGGATCGAGCCGGTGGTCCGGGAGGCGACCCTGGCCGTCCCCGAGGTCGCGCCCGCGACCGGTGGCGGTCGCCGGGGGATCCACACCGAGCAGATGGGCTACCTGCTCGCCGAGATGCAGCACCTCACCCGTTCCCACCCGGGGGCGACATGGTGACCACCGACCCGGACCCGCGCGTGGGAGGTCGCCGCCTCCGTGCTCGACCCCGAGCTGCCGGTCGTCACGATCGAGGACCTCGGGATCCTGCGCGACGTGACCGAGGACGACCAGGGTCGCGTGCACGTCCAGATCACCCCGACCTACTCCGGCTGCCCGGCGATGGAGACGATCCGCCACGACCTGGTCGAGGTGCTCTCGGGCGGCCGGCTACCAGCAGGTCGCGGTCGAGTTCGTGCTCTCCCCGGCGTGGACCACCGACTGGCTCACCGACGAGGCCCGGGCCAAGCTGGCGGCGTACGGCGTGGCGCCGCCCGCCGCCCGGGTCGCCGACGGTCCCGTCCCGCTCACGCTGAGCGTGCGCTGCCCCCAGTGCGGCAGCCTCGACACCCGCGAGTCGAGCCGGTTCGGCTCCACGGCCTGCAAGGCGCTCTGGGTGTGCCAGTCGTGCCGCGAGCCCTTCGACCACTTCAAGCACGCCTGTGAGCGGGTCACTGTGACGGGACACGCCGCACTCCACCCGCTGCGGGTGGCGGCCATCGACGAGCTCACCGACGACTCGGTCGCGATCACCTTCGACGTGCCCGACGACCTGCGCGAGGCCTACGCGTTCCGGCACGGCCAGCACCTCTCGATCCGCGGCGGCGACGACGTCCGCCGCAGCTTCTCGATCTGTACCCCACCGTCCTCGGGCGTGCTCCGGATCGGCGTGAAGCGGCTCCCCGGCGGCGCCTTCTCCGACGGGGTGATCGAGTCGCTGCGGGTCGGCGACGAGCTCGAGGTGATGACGCCGGCGGGCCGGTTCACCACCGACCTCGACCCGACCGCCGCGAAGCGGTACGTCGCGGTCGCGGCCGGGTCCGGCATCACGCCGGTGCTGTCCATCGTCGCCGCGCTGCTCGAGGGCGAGCCGGCCGCGGAGGTCACCCTCGTCTACGCCAACCGCACCAGCCGCTCGGTGATGTTCCTCGACGAGGTCCACGACCTCAAGGACCGGTTCCCCGCGCGGTTCCAGATCATCCACGTCCTGTCGCGCGAGCAGCAGGACGTCGAGCTGCTGTCCGGCCGGCTCGACGCCGACCGTTTCCGCAACGTGGTCGAGGCCTTCGGGCTCGGCGACGCCGACGACTGGTTCCTGTGCGGGCCGCAGCAGCTCGTGACCGAGCTGCGGGCGGTGCTCATCGACCTGGGCGCGGGCCGGGTGCACACCGAGCTGTTCCACGCCGACCCGACGCCGCGGGCACCCGTGGCCGCGCTGGCCGACGCGGCCGACGGCGCCGCCCGGGTGACGATCCGGCTCGACGGCCGGGCCAGCGACTTCCCGCTGCGGCCCGACGGCCCGCCGGTGCTCGAGGCGGCGCTCGCCGTACGCTCCGACCTGCCGTTCGCCTGCAAGGGCGGCGTCTGCGGCACCTGCCGCGCCCGGCTGGTCGAGGGCACGGTGCAGATGGACGCCAACTACGCGCTGGAGCCCGAGGAGGTCGAGCGCGGCTACGTGCTCACCTGCCAGTCCCACCCGACCTCGCCGACGGTCGTCGTCGACTACGACGCTGAGCAGTGGCTCGGTCGGCCGCGTCGCCGGACCGCCGGCGTGACGCGCGGTCGGCCGCTCAGCGAACGGCCGGTGGTCAGCGGTAGCGCTCGGGAAGTCGTTCGCCGATGCGCACCTTCGACTTGGGCATCCGCATGAACTTCATCTGCATCGCGCGCGTGATCGCGTAGTAGGTGGTGCCCTTGGTCGACTCGTCGGGGAACCGCCTTGCCAGCTCGCGGCGCAGCCGGAACCGGAGCGTGACCATGTCGAGGATGATCAGCAGGAACATGCCGATCAGCACGAAGTTGCCCGCCTCGGCCAGCCGCGGGTTGCCGGAGTAGCCCAGCACCAGCGTCACGATCATGACCGGGATCATGATCTCGAGGAACGAGAACCGGCTGTCGACGTAGTCGCGGATGAACCGGCGCACCGGCCCCTTGTCGCGCGCCAGGAAGTAGCGCTCGTCGCCGTCCTTCATCGCCTGCCGTACCTTGCGGCTCGACTCGACGCGGTGCTGGCGCTGGTAGGCGGCCATCTCGCGCCGGTTGCGGGGCGCCTTCGCCCGGGCCTTCGCCGCGGCCTCCGCCTCCTTGCGCGTCGGGGTCGGCCGGCCCTTGCCGCCCTGCGGGGTGTCGCCCGGTTCGGGCGTGAGGGTCGGCGGCGGAGGTCTCGGTCTTGGAACGGCGGAACAACACGTGGCCTTCGGACGAGGATGAGGAGTGGACGGGTCAACCCTACCGGCCTGCCGGAGAGCCTTCGCACGTCTTGCGTTTGGACCTAGGGTTGGGCCATGAGCCTCATGAAGCGCATCAGCCTGATCTTCCGGTCGAAGGCCAACAAGGCCCTCGACCGTGCCGAGGATCCCCGCGAGACCCTCGACTACAGCTACCAGCGCCAGCAGGACCTGCTGGTCAAGGTACGCCGCGGGGTGGCCGACGTCGCCACCAGCCGCAAGCGGGTCGAGCTGCAGGTCAACCAGCTCGAGCAGCAGGCGACCAAGCTCCAGGGGCAGGCCGAGAAGGCGATCTCGGTGGGTCGCGAGGACCTCGCCCGGGAGGCGCTCACGCGCAAGTCCGGGCTGGCCCAGCAGATCGCGGACCTGAAGACCCAGCACGCCCAGCTCCAGGGCGAGGAGGAGAAGCTCACCCTCGCCCAGCAGCGGCTGCAGGCGAAGGTCGAGGCGTTCCGGACCCGCAAGGAGACGATCAAGGCGACCTACACGGCCGCCGAGGCGCAGACCAAGATCAACGAGGCGATGTCCGGCATCGGCGAGGAGATGGGCGACGTCGGCATGGCGATCCAGCGCGCCGAGGACAAGACCGCGCAGATGCAGGCCCGCGCCGGTGCCATCGACGAGCTGCTCGCCTCCGGCGCGCTCGACGACGTCACCCAGCCCGGCGGCGGCGACGACATCGCCCGCGAGCTCGACGCCCTCAGCTCCGGCACCGACGTGGAGGCCGAGCTGGCCCGGCTCAAGGCGGGCTCGCAGCCGGAGGCCATCGAGCCGGCGGAGGAGGGCGACATCCTCGCCGCCGAGCCGCAGCAGCAGACCACCAACGACGAGGACCGAGCGTGATCATCCGGATCCTCGGCGAGGGACAGTTCGACGTCCCCGACGATGCGGTGGCCGGGCTCAACGACCTCGACGCGGCCGTCGAGTCCAGCGTCGAGTCCGGCGACGAGGCGGCGTTCACCACCGCCCTCGCGTCGCTGCTCGCGGGGGTGCGCGCCAGCGCCGTACCCCACGAGGAGGGTTCGCTCGACACCTCCGACCTGATCCTGCCCCCGGCCGACGCCACGCTGGAGGAGGTCCGCGACCTGCTCAGCGACGATGGCCTGATCCCGGGCTGAGCGGATGCCGTCCTCACGCTTCATCAAGGACACCGGGCTGACGGTCCGGATGACCACGGTCATGTTCCTGCTCGGCGGGCTCTTCGTCGGCCTGATCGTGGTGCTGATGTACGCGCTGCCGAACTACGCCCTGTTCATCGGGCTGGGTGGCATCGGGATCGCGGTCTACCAGTGGTGGAACAGCGACAAGGCGGCGATGCGCGCGATGCGGGCCCGTGAGGTCAGCCCGCAGGAGGCACCCGAGCTCCACGGCATGATCGACCGGCTGTGCGCGCTGGCCGACATGCCCAAGCCGCGCGTGGGCATCGCCGAGCTGGACATCCCGAACGCCTTCGCCACCGGCCGGTCGCCCGACCGTGCCGTCGTCTGTGTCACCACCGGGATCATGGGCAAGCTGACGCCGGAGGAGCTCGAGGCGGTGCTCGCGCACGAGCTCTCCCACGTCGCCCACCGCGACGTCCTGGTCATGACCGTGGCCGCTTCCGCGGGAATCGTGGCCGGCATGCTGGCGCGCGGTGCGCAGTTCGGCGCGCTGTCCGGCCGCTCGCGGAGCAAGGAGGGCGCCATCGGGGTGGTGGGCGCCCTGGTGATCAGCCTCGTCATCTACGCGATCAGCTTCTTCCTGCTCCGGCTGCTGAGTCGCTACCGGGAGCTGTGCGCGGACCGGGCCGGTGCCTACCTCACCATGAAGCCGGCCGCGCTGGCCTCCGCGCTGCAGAAGATCAGCGGCGAGATGGCCACGATCCCGCAGCACGACCTGCGCGCCACCAAGGCGATGAACGCGTTCTTCATCGCCCCGGCGATCAGCGGCGCGACCCTGAAGACGCTCACCTCGACCCACCCCTCGCTGGAGCAGCGGCTCGAGCAGCTGGCCCGGATCCAGGCCGAGCTCGGCCGGCCCGAGGCCTGATGGGCCTCTGGGACGCGGTCACCGGGCGCCGCCGTACGCCGCCCGCGAACCTCGACGCGCTCTTCGAGGTGCCCAGTGCCGCCATCACGCTGCAGACCGCTCTCGGACTCACGCCGACCGGCGAGGCGAGCGTCTGCTACCGCGCCGCCGCCGGCGCCGCCTTCGACGCGACCCAGCGCGACGTCGTCGCCCTGCTCGAGGCCGACCCCGCAGCGCCGCCGGTGCGGCTCCAGTCCGACTCCTTCGGCTTCACCTGGCTGTCGGTGACCGGGAGCCCCGACGACACCGCCGGTCTGTGCACCGACCTGCATGCCGTCAACACCTCGCTGGAGGCGGGTGGCTTCGGCCCGGGACTGCTCTGCACGCTGGTGCCGTTCGCCGACGGCACCGGCCGGCGCGTGGGCCTGGTCTACCTCTACAAGCAGGGCACGTTCTACCCGTTCGCGCCGACCGGTCCGCAGCAGCGGGACAACCTGACCGAGATCTCGGTCCGCGACGCCCTCGCCGACGAGCTGCCGATGGAGAAGGACCTCAACCGGTGGCTCGCGATATGGGATGCTCCGGGACTGTGACCACGCGGGAGGAAGAGCTCCGCGAGCAGCTCGAGCTGACCTCGCGGCGGCTCGCGGCCGCCGACGAGCGGCTCGTGGCGTTCGCCGGGCACGTCAGCCACGACCTCCGCAACCCGCTGGCGGCGGTGCGGATGTCGCTGGAGCTGGTGCGCGACGAGCTCGGCGCGAACGACGAGCCGGCGCTGGCTCGACCTGATCGAGCGCGCCGAGCGCGGCATCCGGCGGATGGACGACATGATCGGCGACCTGATCACCTTCGCCCGGATCGGCGCGATCCGGGAGCCGACCGTCGTCGACCTCGGCCAGGTCGTGCACGAGGTGCTGGTCAAGCTGGGGGACGCGGCCGGTGCCGACCAGGTCCGAACGGGGGTGCCTGCCCTCGGTGCGGGGCGACGCCGCCCAGCTGCGGGTGCTGTTCAGGAACCTGCTGGCGAACGCGGTGAAGTTCTCGCCGCCCGGTACACCGGTGACGGTCTCCGCGACCAGCCTGGACACCGGATGGCGGATCAGCGTGACCGACCAGGGGCCGGGGGTGCCCGAGGAGCACCGGGATCGGGTGTTCGAACCGATGGTGCGGCTGGACACGCGGGTGCCGGGCACCGGCATCGGCCTCGCCACCTGCCGCCGGATCGTCGAGGCCCACGGCGGCCGGATCGGCGTCGCCGAGAACCCCGACGGCGGCGCGTCGCTGTGGTTCGAGCTGCCCGACTGACCCGTCAGTTGTGCAGCCTGGCGGGGTGCTGACCCGTCAGTTGTGCAGGCTGGCGGGGTGCTGACCCGTCAGTTGTGCAGGCTGCGGCGGTAGCCGTCGGGCGCGAGCACAAGTGACGGCTCGGCGGTACGGGCGCGAGCACAAGTGACGGCTCAGCGGTGCCGGAGCGAGCACAAGTGACGGCTCAGTCGCGGTGCGACCGGCCGGGGAGGTCGAGCATCCGCTGCAGGGCGAGCTTCGCCCACCGCTCGGTCTCGGGGTCGACGTCGATCACGTTGACGGCCTGCCCCGCGACCAACGACTCCAGCGCCCACACGAGGTGGGGGAGGTCGATCCGGTTCATCGTCGAGCAGTAGCAGACGTTCTTGTCGAGGAACGCGATCGTCTTGTCGGGGTGGGCGGCCGCGAGCCGCTTCACCAGGTTGAGCTCGGTGCCGATCGCCCAGCTCGACCCGGCCGGCGCCGCCTCGATGGTCTTGATGATGAACTCGGTCGAGCCGACCAGGTCGGCCTTGAGCACCACCTCGTGCACGCACTCGGGGTGGACCAGGATCTGCACGTCGGGGATGGTGCGGCGCAGCTCGTCGACCACGTCCGGGGAGAACCGTCCGTGCACCGAGCAGTGCCCGCGCCACAGGATCATCCGGGCGTCGCGCAGCTGCTCGCGGGTGAGCCCGCCGCCGGGGAGGAGCGGGTTCCACACGACGCAGTCGTCGAGGGTCATCCCCATCTTCAGGACGGCGGTGTTGCGGCCGAGGTGCTGGTCGGGGAAGAACAGCACCTTCGCGTCCGGCTTCTGGTCGAAGGCCCACTCCAGGGCGGTCTCGGCGTTGCTCGACGTACAGACGACGCCGTCGTGGCGTCCGACGAAGCCCTTGATGTCGGCGCTGGAGTTCATGTAGGTGACCGGTACGACGCTGTCGGCGACCCCCGCCTCGGTCAGCGCGTCCCACGCGTCCTCGACCTGCGGGAGCCGGGCCATGTCGGCCATCGAGCAGCCGGCGGCGAGGTCGGGCAGCACCACCCGCTGGTGCTCGGCGGTGAGGATGTCGGCCGACTCGGCCATGAAGTGGACGCCGCAGAAGACGATGAACTCGGCCTCGGGCCGGGCCGCCGCGTCGCGGGCGAGCTTGAAGGAGTCGCCGGTGACGTCGGCGAACTGGATGACCTCGTCGCGCTGGTAGTGGTGGCCGAGGATGAAGACCCGGTCGCCGAGCGCCGCCTTGGCCGCGGTGGCGCGCGCCACCAGGTCCGGGTCGGAGGCCTCCGGCAGGTCGCCCGGGCACTCCACGCCCCGCTCGGTCTCCAGGTCCCGGCCGCGGCCGAGGGGGAGCAGGGGCAGGTCGACGGTGGTCATGCCGTCATCCTAGGTCGGCTCACAGCAGGGTCGGGTGCGGGATGTACGGCGCCGGCTCCTTCATCCGGCGCAGCGCCAGGAAGCCGCGCGACCAGACCGCCAGCCGCGCCGCCATGGCCAGGTCGACCGCCCAGTCGTTGGCGGGCGAGACGTGGCCGATCTCGACCGGCACGTCCGGGTCGGAGGCCGCCAGCGCCTCCCACGTCAGCGCGGTCGCGGCCTTCCGGTTGCTGGCCGCCAGCAGCACCGGGACGCCGGACGGGTTGACGTAGGCGTAGCCGGACCCGGCCGGCCGGTCGGTCACCAGCAGCCGCAGCTCGCGGCCGATCACGTCGTGGTCGGGGCCGTGGGCGGCGCCGCGGGTGCGGCGGTCGAGGGAGTCGAGCAGGTCGCGGTCGCCGGGCGTGCCCTCGCGGACGTGGCGCACGACCGGCAGCACCGCCCGGTCGACCCGGCCGACGAGGAGCAGCTGCGGCTGCAGCCGGAACCCGGCCAGGGCGTAGCGGCGCAGCGCCTGCGGGTCGTCCGACGCGTTGAGCATGCCGCGCAGGCAGCCCCGGCCGTGGTGGAGCGCGGCCTCGAGCAGCCCGCGGCCGAGGCCGCGACCCTGCAGGCCCGGCCGCACGGCGTACGACGCCAGGATCCACATCAGCTCGCGGACCAGCGACGTGGCGAACCCGACGACCTCGCCGTCGGCCTCGGCCACCCAGCAGCCACCCGGGTCGGTGTCGAGCAGGTGCCGGGTGCGGGTCCGCCACGCCTCGGCCCGGTGCGGCGGGCGGGGGCTCGGCTCGGGCCAGTCGCGCTGGTGGGTGCGCAGGTCGAGCTCGTAGAACGCCCGGGAGCTGACCTGCTCGCATGCCGCGACGTCCTCGGGCCGCATCGGTCGGATCCGGGCGTCGGCACTCTGGTGGGCGGTCATTGCTCGCCAACCTACGGTCTCCCCGATGATGGGGTCATGCGAGTTCTGGTGGCCCCCGACAAGTTCGCCGGCACCCTCACCGCGGTCGAGGCGGCCGAGGCGATCGCGGACGGCTGGCGCCGGCAGTCGCCCGGCGACGAGCTCGACCTGCTGCCGATGTCCGACGGCGGTCCCGGCTTCGTGGACGTCCTCGCCGCCGCGCTGGGCGGCACGCTCGAGCCGGTCGTGGTGCGCGGTCCGCTCGGCGACCCGGTGCCGGCCGAGGTGCTGGTGGTGGGCGACACGGCGTACGTCGAGTCGGCGCAGGCCTGCGGACTCCACCTGACCGGAGGCCGGGACGCCGAGCGCGCGTCGACGTACGGCGTCGGTGAGCTCGTGCTCGCCGCCCGCGAGTCCGGCGCCCGCACCGTGGTGGTCGGGCTCGGCGGCAGCGGCACCAACGACGGCGGGGCGGGTCTGCTGGCCGCGCTCGGCGCGACCGCCGACCGACCGCTCGACGCAGGTGCGGCCGGCCTGGCCGGCATCACCCGGGTCGACCTCCCCGACCCCGGCGTCACGCTGGTGGCCGCGAGCGACGTCGACAGCCAGCTCACCGGCCTGTTCGGCGCCACCAAGACCTTCGGACCCCAGAAGGGCATCCCCGAGGAGCGGTTGCCCGGCCGTGGACGGATTGCTGGAGGAGCTGGCGAAGGCGGCCGGCGCCCGGACCGCGCTCGAGAAGGGCGCCGGCGCCGCCGGCGGTCTCGGCTACGCGCTGCTGCTGCTCGGCGCGACCCGCCGCCCCGGGATCGAGCTGGTCGCCGAGGCGACCGACCTCCCGGCCCGGGCCCGGCTCGCCGACCTGGTCGTCACCGGGGAGGGCGCCTTCGACTTCTCCAGCCGGGCCGGGAAGGTGCCCTACGGCGTCGCCGCCGTCGCGGCCGACGCGATCCGGCCGTGCGTGGCGCTGGCCGGGCAGGTGCTGGTCGGCTCCCGCGAGATGCGGGCGCTCGGCATCGAGTCGGCGTACTCGCTCGTCGAGCGGGTGGGGGAGGAGCGCGCCTTCGCCGACCCGGCGGGTGCGCTGGCGGACCTCGCCGCCCGGGTGGCGCGCACCTGGTCGCGCTGACCGGCGTTCGCCTCGTCACTCGCGTCACCCTGGTCGGCTAACTGGATCTTGATGGCGCTCCCGGGTCGTTGTGGCGGGGCGGGAGCGCCACCAACGACCCGTTACCCGACAACACCGGCCGCCGGACCGGCGAGAGGCGGGGAATATCCGCCGGTGTGCGACCATTGACCCAGAACCAGCCCGCCAGTCCCAGGGAGCCAGAGACATGACCGAGCAGGTCGAGACCGAGCGCCGCACCGACCAGATCAACCTGAGCGCGGTGGCGGCCGGCAAGGTGAAGAGCCTCCTCGAGCAGGAGGGTCGCGACGACCTCCAGCTGCGGATCTCCGTGCAGCCCGGTGGCTGCTCCGGACTGCGCTACCAGCTGTTCTTCGACGAGCGCACGCTCGACGGCGACGTGACCACCGACTTCGACGGCGTGACCGTCGTGGTCGACCGGATGAGCGTCCCCTACCTCAACGGCGCGATGATCGACTTCGTCGACAGCATCGAGAAGCAGGGCTTCACGATCGACAACCCCAACGCCACGGGTTCCTGCGCGTGCGGAGACTCGTTCCACTGATCGCGACTGCGTCAGCGGGCGATCGTGGTGGTTGAGCAGCGACCGCGCGAGGCACGCGACGAGCGTGTCGAACCTGGTGGCTGGCACCCAGCTGTCACGAAGCCCCCGCCTCCGGGCGGGGGCTGTCGTGCGCGCGGGATCAGTCCGAGGTGCAGGTGCAGCGCGTTCGCGAGCCGGGCGGCGGCGTCGCTGACGGCGATGTCGCGCTTGCGGACCTCGCGCGGGTAGTCCTCGAAGTGGAGGCTGGGCGCGTCGGCGGCCAGCGCCTTCACCGCGGCCCGCTCGAGCCGCAGGTTGTGGCCCACCTCGACGCAGTCGGCGTGCATCTGCTGCGGCGTCGCGAAGTCGTCGTAGGCGGGGCGCGTCGTCGGCCGGGGGTTGGTCATGGCGTCGACGCTATTGGCTACCGCGGGGTATCCGAAGTCGTACCGCTGGGTAGTGTTCCGTGTCGTGTCCCTGCTGATCGCCGGCTCCATCGCCACCGACCACCTGATGAGCTTCAAGGGCCTGTTCGCCGACTCCCTCGTGGTCGAGCAGCTCGACAAGCTCTCCGTCTCGTTCCTCGTCGACGACCTCGACGTACGCCGGGGCGGCTGCGCCGCGAACATCTGCTTCGGCCTCGGCAACCTCGGCCTCGAGCCGGTGCTGGTCGGCGCGGTCGGGGAGGACTTCGGTGAGTACCGGTCGTGGCTGGAGCGACACCGCGTCGACTGCGACTCCGTCCACGTCTCGGAGACCCGCCACACCGCCCGGTTCGTCTGCACCACCGACTCCGCCGACGCCCAGATCGCCAGCTTCTACCCCGGGGCGATGAGCGAGGCCCGCGAGATCGAGCTGAAGCCGATCGTCGACCGGGTCGGTGCCCCCGACTTCGTCCTGGTCGGCCCCGACGACCCCGAGGCGATGCTGCGCCACACCGAGGAGTGCCGCCAGCGCGGCTACCCGTTCGTGGCCGACCCGAGCCAGCAGCTCGCCTTCGGTGACGGCGACATGATCCGGCCGCTGGTCGACGGCGCCCACATCCTCGTCAGCAACGAGTACGAGTCGTCGCTGATCGTGCAGAAGACCGGGTGGAGCCACGAGGAGGTCCTCGACCGCGTCGGCACCTGGGTCATCACCCTCGGCCCGCGCGGCGTCCGCATCGAGCAGAAGGGCGAGCAGCCGGTCGAGGTGGCCGCGGTGCCCGAGGTCGTCAAGGCCGAGCCCACCGGCGTCGGCGACGCCTTCCGCGCCGGCCTCCTGGCCGGGCTCACCTGGGGCCTCGACCTGGCCCGCTCGGCCCAGCTCGGCTGCCTGCTGGCCGTCTACGTCGTCGAGCAGGTCGGCACCCAGGAGTACTCGCTGACCCGCTCCGGCTTCCTGGCACGCTGCACGGCGGCGTACGGCGAGGAGGCGGCAGCCGAGATCGGCGAGCACCTCCAGACGTTCCGGCCCTAGAGCCTAGGACGAGCGCCGCACCACGAAGACCGGGACGCCGTCGTCGGCGACCCGCTCGCCGACGTACTCCTGCTGCCGCATCCGGCACCACGCCGGCACGTCCACCCGCGCGGCCACGTCGGTCGTGGCGACGCCGATGGTGCCGCCGACCGCGACGTCCTCGAGGTGTCGGGCCAGCTCGATGACCGGCATCGGGCAGCGCATCTCCCGGCAGTCGAGCTCGAGGTCGACGCTCACATCCCCACCTCCGCCCGCAGCGCGGCCACGACGCCGGGCAGGACACCGAGCAGCCGTTCGACCTCCGCCTCGGTCGTCTCGCGGGTGAGGGAGAGCCGGACGTTGCCGTGGGTCAGCGCCCCCATCGCGGCGAGCACGGCGCTCGGCTCCAGGGTGGACGCCGCGCAGGCCGAGCCGCTCGCGACGCCGAACCCGTGCCGGTCCAGGGCGTGGACCAGCGACTCGCCGTCGAGGTAGAGGAAGGAGAACGTGACCAGGTGGGGGAGCCGGTCGACCGGGTCGCCCACGACCTGGGTCTCGGGGATCGCGCCCACCGCCGACCGGATCCGGTCGACCAGCGCGTGCTGCCGGGCGTTGACGGCGTCGCGCTCGGCCACCACCGCCTGCAGCGCGGCGGCGGCGGCCAGCGCGCCCGGCACGTTCTCGAAGCCGGCCACCCGCTCGTCGACCCGGTCGTCACCGGGGAAGGGGTTGCGCCAGCGGGCACCCTTCCGGACGAGCAGCACGCCGACCCCGGCCGGACCGCCCCACTTGTGGGCCGACCCGGCGGCGGCCGACCAGCCGACCGGCAGCGGCAGCCGTCCCATCGAGGCGCACGCGTCGATGAAGAGCGGTACGCCGTCCGGGAGCTCGAGGTCGCCCACCGGCTGGACCGTGCCCACCTCGTGGTTGGCGCTCTGCAGCGCGACGACCCCCACGTCGGGGTCGTCGGCCTCGCCGGGCGAGCTCGGCGGCGTCGACACGCCCGAGCTCGTCACACGGAATCTCGACCGTCTGCCCGCCCCACGCGACGGCGTGGCGCACGGCGGCGTGCTCGACGGCGGAGTGGACGACGCGGGTCCCGCGTCGCGAGCCGCGGACCAGCCCGAGCAGGCCGCGGTGGACCGCCTCGGTCCCGGAGCCGGTGAAGCTGACCTCGTCGGGCCGCACGCCGAGGCTCTCCGCGACCACGGCGCGCGCGTTGTCGAGCAGCAGCCGAGCGGTGCGGCCGGGCCGGTGGAGCCGCCGCGGATCGGCGTACCCCTGCTCGAGCGCGGCGAGCAGCGCGTCCCTCGCGGCCGGGTGCAGCGGCTCGGACGAGGCGGTGTCGAGCTCGGTCCGGTGGCCCCGACCGGGCTCACCGGGGGCGTTCGTCACGGAGTCAACGTACTCCGTGCCCCACGCGGGCTACGGCCGCAGGATCCGATAGTCTGAGGACGTCCTGTCCGCTCGTGAACGAAAGGCTCGTTCGTGGGTCAGCAACTCCACCGGCGCTCGACGCAGTCCCGCATGTCGAAGGCACCGCGCCGAGCCGCCCTGGTCGTCACGATCGGCGTTCTCGCACTCCTCTCCGGATGTTCCGCCGAGACGCAGAACGACTGGAAGAACCTGGCGATGCCGGATCCGGCCACCGAGCAGGCCGACCACATCTACTACCTGTGGCGCTACGCCTGGATCGCGGCCCTGGTCACCGGCGTGATCGTGTGGGGCCTGATCGGCTGGGTGGTCGTGCGCTACCGGCGCCGGAGCGACGACGAGATCCCGGTGCAGACGCGCTACAACCTGCCGCTCGAGATCTTCTACACGATCGCCCCGATCATCATGGTGATCGTGTTCTTCGCCCACACGGTGGAGGTCCAGAACCTGGTCCTCGACGACACCGAGCAGGACCGGACCATCGACGTCGTCGGCTTCCAGTGGAGCTGGACGTTCAACCACGTCCTCGACGGCGAGACGGAGGGGCCGGTCGTCTACACCTCGGGCACCGGCGGCGACATCCCGACGCTGGTCCTGCCCGTGGGCGAGACCACCCAGTTCAACCTGCACTCGTCCGACGTCATCCACTCGTTCGGCATCACCGGCTTCCTGATGCGGATGGACGTCATCCCCGGTCGGGTCAACCACTACGAGGTCACCCCCGAGACCGAGGGCACCTACGCCGGCAAGTGCTACGAGCTGTGCGGCACGTCCCACTCGCGGATGCTGTTCAACGTCGAGGTCGTGAGCGTCGAGGAGTACGAGAACTACTTGCAGGAGCTCGAGCAGCAGGGCAACACGTCCGACGAGCCGCTGCTCGGTGGCAACTTCGTCAACGAGCAGGCCGGCCTCGGAGAAGACGAGGAGGAGGCGGAGTGACCGCCACAGCAGCACAGCCCACCACCCAGGTGACCCGCAAGCCCCTGGGTCAGCAACTGGTGCGCATCATGACCACCACCGACCACAAGCTGATCGGCAAGCTCTACCTCGGGACGTCGTTCGCCTGGTTCCTCGTCGGCGGCGTCATGGCGCTGCTGATCCGTGCCGAGCTCGCCAACCCGGGGCATGCAGGTCGTCAACGACGACGTCTACAACCAGCTGTTCACGATGCACGGCACGATCATGCTGCTGCTCTTCGCGACGCCGCTGTTCTTCGGCTTCGGCAACGTGATCATGCCGCTGCAGATCGGGTCCCCGGACGTCGCGTTCCCGCGCCTGAACATGTTCAGCTACTGGCTGTTCCTGTTCGGCGGTCTCATCACCGCCTCGGGCTTCCTCACCCCCAGCGGCGCCGCCTCGTTCGGCTGGTTCGCCTACACCCCGCTCTCCGACTCGGTCCGGACGCCCGGCATCGGCGGTGACCTGTGGGTCATGGGCCTCTGGATGGCCGGTCTCGGCACGATCCTCGGTGCGGTCAACTTCATCACCACGATCATCTGCATGCGCGCCCCCGGCATGACCATGTTCCGGATGCCGATCTTCGTCTGGAACACGCTGGTCACCTCGCTGCTGGTGCTGATCGCGTTCCCGATCCTGGCCGGTGCGCTGCTCTCCCTCGAGGCCGACCGGCTGCTCGGTGCCCACGTGTTCGACCCGTCCCACGGCGGCCCGATCCTGTGGCAGCACCTGTTCTGGTTCTTCGGCCACCCCGAGGTCTACATCATCGCGCTGCCGTTCTTCGGCATCATCACCGAGATCCTGCCGGTCTTCAGCCGCAAGCCGATCTTCGGCTACGTCGGCCTGGTCGGCGCCACGCTCGGCATCGCGATCCTGTCCGTCGCCGTGTGGGCCCACCACATGTTCGTGACCGGTGCCGTCGACCTGCCCTTCTTCTCGGGCATGACGTTCCTCATCGCGGTGCCCACAGGAGTGAAGTTCTTCAACTGGATCGGGACGATGTGGGGGGGATCTCTGTCCTTCGACACCCCGATGCTGTGGTCGATCGGCTTCCTCACCACGTTCCTGTTCGGTGGCCTGACCGGCATCATCCTGGCCAGCCCGCCGCTCGACTTCGCGGTGTCCGACTCCTACTTCGTGGTGGCCCACTTCCACTACGTCGTCTTCGGCACGGTCGTGTTCGCGATGTTCGCGGGCTTCTACTACTGGTGGCCCAAGATGACCGGCCGGATGCTCGACGAGCGGCTCGGCAAGGTCCACTTCTGGTTGCTGTTCATCGGCTTCCACACCACCTTCCTGGTCCAGCACTGGCTGGGCGTCCAGGGCATGCCGCGCCGCTACTCCGACTACCTGCCCGAGGACGGCTTCACGTTCCTCAACCAGCTGTCGACGGTCGGCGCGTTCCTGCTGAGCGTGTCCACGCTGCCGTTCCTCTACAACCTCTACGTCTCGCGCAACCGGCCCCTGGTCGCGACCGACGACCCGTGGGGCTGGGGCCGTTCGCTCGAGTGGGCGACCAGCTGCCCGCCGCCGCGCCACAACTTCGAGACCATCCCGCGGATCCGGTCCGAGTCCCCGGCCTTCGACCTCCACCACCCCGAGGTGGCGCTGATGGAGCTCGACCAGAACGAGGCCGAGGGCGAGGACCGGCCCTCGGACACCCCCGAGGTGGACGGGCGTGAGGAGATGCTGCGCGAGCGGCTCGACGACGAGGGAGACCACCGATGAAGGCCGAGGCCTGGATCTTCGGCATCACGACCGCGTTCTTCGTGCTCGTGAGCCCTGCCTACTGGCTGCTCAGCTACGACTGGACCGGCACGTCCGCGCTGGTCATGACCACGCTGCTGGCCGGCGATGGTCACCCTCTACCTCGGCTTCCACGCCGCGAAGATGGAGCCGCGGCCCGAGGACCGCAAGGACGCCGAGATCGCCGACGGCGCCGGCGAGCTGGGGTTCTTCCCGCCGTACTCCTGGTGGCCGCTGTGGTGCGCCCTCACCCTCGGCGTGATCGTCTACGGCGACGGCGCTGGGTGCGTGGTGGCTGCTCATCATCGGTGTCGCGCCTCGGCGCGGTGGCGCTCGTCGGGCTGGATCTTCGAGTACTACCGGGGCGAGCACGCCCACTGACGTACGTCGCGGTGACGTGACCGACCCGACGCGCGCGCGGGTTGGGGACCGGTGGGTGGTCGCGGTTACCCTGAAGGGGACCCCACCTCGATCGTCCTGGAGCACCCACATGCCTCGGAGCAGCCTCGCCGCGAGTCGCGGCCCTCGCGCTCACCTGCACCGCCCTCGCCGGCTGCACCGGTGAGGCGGCCGGCGACGACCCGCAGGCCGACCCGTCGAGCAGCCAGCAGGAGGCGGCCGGAGGTCGACCCGCTGCGCATCACCACCAACCTGACCGGCCGACGGCGTCGACGTCGACGAGGTGCTGAAGGTCAAGGCCGCCGGCGGCACGCTCCGCCAGGTCGAGGTCACCTCCGGCGCCGGCCAGCTGGCCGGCACGCTCGCCCGCGACGGCAGCTCCTGGGCGGCCAGCGGCCGTCTGGAGCCCGGCCAGGACTACGACGTACGCACCGTCGCGGAGCGCAGCGACGGCAAGCGGGTGGTCGGACACCACGTCCTTCGCCACCGACGACCTGACCCTCGACGAGCAGACCTACGCCTCCGTGGCGCCGCTCGCAGGGCGAGACCGTCGGCGTCGGGATGCCGGTCATCGTCACCTTCGACGTGCCGGTCACCGACCGGGCCTCGATGGAGCGCCACATGACGGTGAGCAGCACGCCGCGGCAGACCGGCTCGTGGCGCTGGCTGAGCGACACCGAGGCGCACTGGCGGCCCAAGACCTACTGGCAGGCCGGGACCGACGTCTCGGTCGACCTCGACATCAACAGCGTCTCCGCCGGTGCCGGCATCTACGGCCAGGAGAACCGCGAGGTCGACTTCCAGATCGGCGACGCCCACGTCTACCAGGTCGACATGGACAGCCACCAGATGCGCGTCCTGAGCAACGGTGCGCTGCTGCGCACGATCCCGATCACGACGGGGGAGGAGCCGGCGTTCACGACCCGCTCCGGCGTGAAGGTCATCATGGAGAAGTTCCGCGAGAAGCGGATGAACTCCGAGACCGTCGGCATCGGCCGCGACGACCCGGAGTACTACAACATCGGCGACGTCGAGTACGCCATGCGCGTCACCTACTCCGGTGAGTTCATCCACGCCGCCCCGTGGTCGGTGGGCTCCCAGGGCTACGCCAACGTCAGCCACGGCTGCACCGGCATGAGCACCGCGAACGCCGCGTTCCTCTACAACATGACGCTGCGCGGCGACGTCGTCGAGTACGTCGGCACCGACCGGCCGATGACCCTCACCAACGGCTACGGCGACTGGAACCTCGACTTCCCGACCTGGTCCGAGGGCTCCGCCCTCTCCTGAGTCGGACCCGCACGTCGTACGACGGAGGGCCCCGGACCGAGCAGGTCCGGGGCCCTCGTCGTGAGCGGAGCCCCTCGATCGGTCAGTGGTCGCCGCGGAGCGGGTCCTCGTCGACCGGGTGGTGGCCGTCGTACTGGTGGCCGTCGGCCGGGTGGTCGAGGCCGGTCTGGAGCTCGTGCTCGTGCTCCGCGTGGTGGTGACCCTCGTCCAGCTCTTCCCGGGTGGGCTTCTGGACGTTGTGCTGGTACCAGCGGTTGGAGAGGCCGGCACGGACCTGTGCGATCCGGCTGCCGGGAGCGACGACGCCGTTCGCGTCGGTCCCCCCATCGCTGGTGTAGGGCTCGTCGCGGTCACGGGAGGTGAGCGCGAAGGCCTTGGCCTCGTTGATCGGCAGGTGCCGCTCGGAGTAGCCGCCCTCGGCCGACCGCATGATGATGCCGGACTCGTAGCCGTGGAGCAGCTTCTCGTTGTCGGAGCGCTGCAGCGAGATGCACCAGCGCCGGGTGATGAAGAACGCGATGACCGGCCCGACGAACACCGCCACCCGCATGAAGTAGGTGATCTGGTTGATGCTCAGGTGCAGCTGGGTCGCCAGGATGTCGTTGCCGCCGGCGGCCCACATCAGCCCGTAGAAGGTCATCAGCGCCACCATGACCGCGGTCCGGGTCGGGGCGTTGCGGGGACGCTGCAACAGGTGGTGCTCGCGCTTGTCGCCGGTGATCCACGCCTCGATGAACGGCAGCAGCAACACGATGGTGAACACCAGCACGGGGAGCACGATGATCGGCAGGAAGACGTTCCACGGCATCGTGAACGGGCCGATGTGGCTCTCCCAGCCGGGCATGATCCGCAGCGCGCCGTCGGGCCAGCCCATGTACCAGTCCGGCTGCGACCCCGCGGTCACCTTGGACGGGTCGTAGGGGCCGTACTTCCACACCGGGTTGATCGAGAGCAACGCACCCATCAGGGCGGTCGCGCCGAAGACGATGAAGAAGAAGCCGCCGGCCTTCGCCGCGTAGACGGGCATGAGCGGGTAGCCCACGACGTTCTGCTCGGTCCGGCCAGGTCCCGGCCACTGGGTGTGCTTGTGGTAGACGAGCAGCAGCATGTGGGCCGCGATCAGCGCCAGCAGGATGCCGGGGATCAGCAGGATGTGGACGACGTACAGGCGCGGGATGATGTCGTCCCCGGGGAACTCCCCGCCGAACAGGAAGAACGACATGTAGGTGCCGACGACAGGCTGCGACTTCAGGAAGCCGTCGGCGGCCCGGATGCCGGTGCCGGAGAGCAGGTCGTCGGGCAACGAGTAGCCGGTGAAGCCTTCGAGCGTGCCCAGGATCAGCAGCAGGCAGCCGATCACCCAGTTGAGCTCACGCGGCTTGCGGTGCGCGCCCGTGAAGAAGACGCGCATCAGGTGGACCATCATCGCGGCGATGAAGAGCATCGCCGACCAGTGGTGCATCTGCCGCATCAGCAGGCCGCCGCGGACGTCGAAGGAGATGTTGAGGGTCGAGGCGAACGCCTCGGACATGTGGATGCCGCGCAGCTGGTCGTAGGAGCCCTGATAGGTCACCTCGCCCATGCTGGGGTTGAACCACAGCGTCAGGAACGTCCCGGTCAGCAGCAGTACGACGAAGCTCCACAGCGCGATCTCGCCGAGCATGAACGACCAGTGCTCGGGGAAGACCTTGCGCACCATCTTCTTCTGGGACGTGGCCAGGCCGAGCCGGTCGTCGGCCCAGGACGCGATCGCACCGATCGGGCTGGCCTTCTTGGGCGTGGCCGCGGTGTCCGCGTTGGAGGTGGCGACCTTGCTGGTGTCGATGCTCATCGTGAGTCACGCTCCCAATAGCTGGGTCCGACCGGCTCGTCGAAGTCAGATCGTGCGACCAGGTATCCGTCGGAGTCTACCGCCAGCGCCAGCTGGGGCAGGGGGCGTGCGGCCGGCCCGAAGACCACCCGCGCGGAGTCGGCGAGGTCGAAGGTGGACTGGTGGCAGGGGCACAGCACGTGGTGGGTGGTGCGCTCGTAGAGGGAGATCGGGCAGCCGACGTGGGTGCAGATCTTCGAGTAGCAGAGGATGCCGTCGACACCCCAGTCCTCGCGCCCCTCGCCGGGAGTGATGTCGTCCGGCTCCATCCGGACCAGGATCACGGCGCCCTTGGCCTTCTCGACGTGGAGCGGCACCCCTTCGTAGAGGGGTTCGCCCTCCTCGTCGGTCTCGAACAGGGCCGCCGGCTCGGCGTTGACGAGGTCACCGACCTGCAGCTCGGCGGGTCGGATCGGGGTGCCGGTGACGTCGCGGACGACCCGCATCCCCTCGCGCCAGATGGTGCTCTCGAGCGAGTCGCCCGGGAGCGGGCCGAGGTCGCGCAGCAGCACGACCGGCACCGGCAGGGCCAGTACGCCGAGGGCGCCGAGCAGCGAGTTGCGGATCAGCGGCCGGCGAGCGATGCCCGACTCCTCGAGGCCGGTGTTGAACCCGGTCACGGCGACCTCGCGGTCCTCGGGCGGGGAGGCGATGGGGTGACGTGCCTCCACCATCTCCTGGTCGGCCATCAGCTTGCGGGCCCAGTGGATCGCGCCGATGCCACCGAACAGCAGCGCGCCGCTGAGCGTCAGGCCGAGCGCGAGGTGCGAGGCGCCCAGACCACCGACGGTGGTGACCACCTCGCCGATGTCGAAGACGAAGTAGGAGACCACGAACAGCACCGAGCACACGGCGGACAGCCCGAAGAGGGCCGCGACCTGGCGCTCGGCTCGCTTCTCCTGCCGCGCGTCGACGTCGGTCGGCCGCCACTGGTGGGCGGGGTGACCGGGGTCGGCGATGGGCTCGGAGGTGTCCGGCGTACGGTCGCCCGGCACCTCTGCCGCGTTCTCGTCGTCGGGGCTCATGCCTCCACCTTCTGCTTGGTCGAGCGGGCGCCGTGGGCGGCGATCCAGACGGCGAAGCCGACCAGCCCGCCGATGCCGAGGACCCAGGCGAACAGGCCCTCGGAGACGGGGCCGAGGCCACCCATGCCGAAGCCGCCGTAGTCGGGGTTGTCCTCGATGGACTGGAGGTAGGCGATCACGTCGCGCTTGGCGTCCGGGGTCAGGTTGCCGTTGGAGAAGGTCGGCATCGACTGGGGCCCGGTCAGCATCGCCTCGTAGACGTACTTCGGCTCGACCCCGAGGATGTTGGGGGCGTAGCCGCCCCGCGGCATCGCCCCGCCGGCGCCGGTGAAGTTGTGGCACGCGGTGCAGTTGGTCAGGAAGATCTGGCCGCCGCGGACGATGGCTTCCTCACGCTCCTCGTCCGACATGCCCTCGAGGCTGTAGTCGGAGGGGTCCGGGATCGCCGGGCCGGGGCCCAGCGAGGCGACGTACGCCGCCATGGCCTCGGTCTCCTCGTCGCTGAACGTCGGGGCCTTGCGCGGAGCCTGCTGGCCCGGCTTCGCCAGCGGCATCCGGCCGGTGCTGACCTGGAAGTCGACGGCGGCCGCGCCCACGCCGACCAGCGACGGGCCGAGCTGGTTGCCGTCGATGGTGGGGACGCCCTCGCCGTTCTGCCCGTGGCAGAACGCGCAGTTGGTGAGGAACAGCTCGCGGCCCTCGGCCACCAGCTCCTCGTTGGAGGCGCTGTCGGTGGCCTGGGCAGGCGAGAAGACGGTGTAGAGGCCGCCGGTCAGGAGCAGTCCCATCACGAGCACGAGGAGGCCGGCCAACGGCCCACGGCGGTGACGCGAGATCCGGCCGGCCCAGCCATTGACGGAGCGGTTCAGGAAGCGCACATCAGGTCCTTGGTCGGCGGGTCACTTGATGAGATAGATGGTCGCGAACAGCCCGATCCACACGACATCGACGAAGTGCCAGTAGTACGACACGACGATGGCGCTGACGGCCTGCTCGTGGGTGAACTTGCGGGCGATGTAGGTGCGCCCCAGCACGAAGATGAACGCGATCAGGCCGCCGGTCACGTGGAGGCCGTGGAAGCCGGTGGTGAGGTAGAACATCGTGCCGTAGGCGGAGTCCTGGATGGTCACGCCCTCCTGCACCAGCGTGGCGTACTCCAGGGCCTGGCCGGCGATGAAGACGGCGCCCATGCAGTAGGTGAGGATGAACCACTCGCGCAGGCCCCAGCCGCTCATCTTGAGCAGGCCACCGGTGCGGCCGACCTGGCCGCGCTCCGCGGCGAAGACGCCGAGCTGGCAGGTGAGCGAGGAGAGCACCAGGATCGTGGTGTTCACCGAGGCGAACGGCACGTCCAGCAGGCCGGTGTTCTGGGCCCACAGGTCGGGGGACACCGAGCGGATCGTGAAGTACGACGCGAACAGGGCCGCGAAGAACATCAGCTCGCTCGACAGCCAGATGATCGTGCCCACCGAGACCATGCTCGGTCGATCATGGTGTCCGTGGAGTCGGGAGGCCGGAATCGTTGCTGCAGTCGCCACGGGCTCATTATGTCGGTAGCCGGGGCCGAGGGCATCCCGACCCCTCCGTTTCGTGGCGTCATATTGTTCAGGTCGTGGCAGGCACCCTCGCGCAGACCGTGACGGACCTCCCTCCGTTCACCCTCGAACGCGCCCTGACCGACTGGTCGCTGGACCCCGTCCCGTTCGTGCTGACGGTCTGGACGGTCGGCGTCTACGTCACCGGCGTGTCGGTACTCCGGCGACGCGGGGACCGGTGGCCGGTCGGCCGGACGGTCGCCTTCCTGTTCGGCATGGGGGCGTTCGCGTTCGCCACGCTCTCCGGCCTGGCGGCGTACGACACCACGCTGCTGAGCGCCCACATGGTCCAGCACATGGTGCTGTCGATGGTGGTGCCGCTCTCGCTCGCGCTGGGTGCCCCGGTCACCCTGGCGCTGCGCACGCTGCCCCGCCGGCCCCGACGCCGGCTGCTCGACGTCCTGCACTCACGGGTCGCCCGGGTGCTGTCGTTCCCGCCGCTGACCCTGCTGCTCTACATCGTCTCGCCGTGGGCGCTCTACTACTCCGGCTGGTACCGGGCGTCCCTGGAGTCGGTCTGGGTCCACGAGGCGATGCACGTCCACCTGGTGCTGGTCGGGGCGCTGTTCTTCTGGCCGTTGATGGGGGTCGACCCCGTGCCCGGCCGGGTGAGCCACCCGTTCCGGGTGCTGCTCGTCGTCCTGACGCTGCCGTTCCACGCCTTCCTGGGCGTGACCATCATGGGTCAGCAGACGCTGCTCGGCGGCGACTGGTACCCGCGGCTGCACGACGGTCCGATGGGTGCCTGGCTGCCCGACCCCCTCGACGACCAGCACCTCGCCGGCGGGATCCTGTGGGGGAGCGGCGACCTGATCGGCCTGGTGTTCTTCGCCGTCCTGTTCACGCAGTGGGTCCGGTCCTCGATGCGGGAGGCGGTCCGCGAGGACCGGCGGCTCGACCTGCTGGAGGCGCGGTCAGCCGCGCAGGCTCGCCGGCACGATCGTGACCGGGAAGGGACGTGAGGCGCGCCGTTCGACGTCGCCCTGGCCGACGACACGGTGATGCGGCAGCCGTCGTACTAAGGATTCCGCAGTACGTCGACACGCGGCGGTCGTCGTCCACAGGGCCGGTAGCATGCGGCTCGTGACCGACCAGAACGCTCCGCTGAAGGTGCTCGTCTACTCCGACGACATCAACACCCGCCAGCAGGTGATCCTCGCCCTGGGACGCCGCCCCCACCCCGACCTGCCGGAGCTGCAGTACGTCGAGGTCGCGACGGAACCGGTCGTCATCCAGAACATGGACGCCGGCGGCATCGCGCTCGCGATCCTCGACGGCGAGGCCGTCCCCGCCGGTGGCATGGGGATCGCCAAGCAGCTCAAGGACGAGATCTTCCAGTGCCCGCCGGTGGTGGTGCTGACCGGGCGGGTGCAGGACGCGTGGCTGGCGACCTGGTCGCGCGCCGAGGCCGCGGTGCCCCACCCGATCGACCCGCTGCAGCTCGCCGAGACGGTCGTCTCGCTGCTGCGTGCCCGGGTCCCCGCCGCCCGCTGACGATGACCCACACCTGGCCGGAGCTGCTCTCCGCGCTGGTCGCCGGCCGCGACCTCGACTCCGCCCAGACCGCCTGGGCGATGGGCCAGATCGTGGCGGGCGAGGCCACCCCCGCCCAGGTCGCGGGCTTCGCGATCTCGCTGCGGGCCAAGGGCGAGACCGCCGAGGAGCTGATCGGCCTCACCGACGCGATGTACGCCGCCGCGACCCCGATCCGGGTCGACGGTCGGCTGCTCGACGTGGTCGGCACCGGCGGCGACCGCTCGATGTCGGTCAACATCTCCACCATGGCCGCGATCGTGGCGGCCGGCGCGGGCGCCCGCGTGGTCAAGCACGGCAACCGGTCGGCGTCGTCGATGTCCGGGTCCGCCGACGTGCTCGAGGCGCTCGGGATCCGGCTCGACCTCCCCGCCGACCGGGTCGCGGCGCTGGCCGACGAGGCCGGCATCACCTTCTGCTTCTCCGCCACCTTCCACCCCGGCATGCGCCACACGGCCGTGCCGCGGCGCGAGCTCGGCGTCGCGACCACCTTCAACCTGCTCGGCCCGCTGGCCAACCCGACCCGGCCCGGCGCGCAGGCGATCGGCTGCGCCGACCCGCGGATGGCGCCGGTGATGGCCGGCGTGTTCGCGGCCCGTGGCGTCGACGCGTGGGTCTTCCGCGGCGACGACGGCCTCGACGAGCTGACCACCACCACCACCTCGACGGTGTGGCGGGTCCACGCGGGCGAGGTCGTCGAGACCACCGTCGACCCGGCCGACCTCGGGATCGCGCGGGCCACGACCGAGGCGCTGCGCGGTGGCGACGCGGCCCACAACGCCGACGTCGTACGCCGCCTGCTCGACGGTGAGCCCGGCCCGGTCCGCGACGCCGTGCTCCTCAACGCGGGCGCGGCGCTGGCCGTCTACGACGCGCCGGCACTGACGCCGACCGAGGCGCTGGGCGCGGCGATCGCCCGGGCCGCGGAGGCGGTCGACTCGGGAGCCGCGAAGGCCACGCTGGCCCGCTGGGTCGCAGCCTCGTCGCACCGGTTGAGGTGCGACGGCGTCGTGCGAGCGAAGCGAGCCTCGAAACCCCCGGACCTCACAGCTCCAGCACGTACGACGCCCCCTCGCGGCGGAAGCCCTGGTCGAGCCGGTCGTAGTAGGGGTTGACCATGCCCGAGGGGGTGACGACGCGGCGGAACCCGCGGTCGCGCAGCCGGGGCGCGCGGCGCCACACGAACTCGCCGGGGGAGAAGTCGCGGAAGCGCGGGGTCACGTAGTCGAGCTGCACCCGGGCCACGTCGCCCTCCCGCCGGATCAGCACCACGCCCACGGTCTCGTCGCCCTTGAGGATCTGGAACGCCAGGTCGTCGGCCTCGATGCCGGCGTACGCCGGGTGGAACCGGCGATGTCGGCGGCGTGGATCGACAGGAAGTGCTGGAGGTAGGCCTCGTCCGGCGCGACCTGGAGCACGTCGAAGGTGTGGTCGTCGTGACGGGTGCGGATCATCTGCGACGATGAACCACAGGTTGATGGCGCTGGTGGCGATGTTCATGCCGACCATCGGCCACACCCCGACCAGGGCGTTGAAGACCACCAGGCTCAGGCAGGCCGCGAGGTTGAGGACCCGGAACCGCAGCACCCGCGTCTGCAGCAGCGAGATGATCAGGAGGGCGCTGCCGGCCCAGCCGAAGAGGTCGAGCCAGTTGTCAGCGAGCCAGGTCACGGAGGAACGCTAGGGCGTCAGTCGAGTCCCAGCGAAAACGCGGACTCGAGGTCGTGCCGGGAATAGGTGCGGAACGCGATGTGGGTCTCGGTGGCCGTCACGCCGGCGACCTTGTTGAGCCGGTCGGCGACCACGGACGCGACGTCGTCGTGGTTGGTCACCCGGACCAGGGCGATCAGGTCGATCTGGCCGGTCACGGAGTAGACCTCGCTGACGCCGTCGAGCGCGGCGATCTGCTCGGCCACCTGAGGGATCCGGGCCACGTCGGCCTTCACGAACACGATGGCGGTGATCATGGGGGCGAGGCTACCGGGCCGGCTGGTGCACCGGGGTCAGGGTGCGCCGCTCGTCGAAGGGCACCAGGGAGACGCGCGCGCCGTCGGCGGCGTCGTGGAGGGCGAGGTGGCGGGTCGAGCCGCTGACCGGACAGCTCCACTCGCCCTCGACGCCGACCAGCCGGACCTCGGGGGACTCCAGCCACCGCAGGATCCGCTCGGACTCCTCCGCGGTCGCCGCCGGGACCGGCCCCGGGGCCGGACGGACGGTGTCGGCCGCGAGGCGCAGGTCGTCGACGAAGACGCCGGGCGTCGGCGCCGGCCGGGATCACGCCGGCCGCCGCCAGCCGGCCGTGGCGCACGACGTGGACGGCCCACCGGCCGTCCTGCTCCCGGCGCGCGGCCACGATCTCGGGGCAGCGGGCCAGCGAGGTCAGCCGCTGGGTCCGGGCGGTGGCGCGCACGAAGGCGGCCAGCCGGTCGCGGTGGACGCTCGCCTCCTCGAACCGCTCGTCGGCAGCGAGCCCCTCCATCCGGTGGTTGATCGCGGCGACCACGTCGTCCGGACGGCGGAGCAGGGTGTCGCGCAGCCGGCGTACGACGGCGGCGTAGGTCGCCGGGTCGGCGCTGCCGTCGCAGGGGGACAGGCAACGCCCCATCTCGGCCAGCACGCACGGCGCGCGGCTGGCGTGCTGGCCGAGCCGGTCGGAGCACTGCCGGACCGGGAACGTCTCGTGGATCGCCGCCAGGCACCGCTCGGCCGTCCGCTTGGAGGAGAACGGCCCGATGTAGTCGGCGTCGTCGTCGAGCACCCGCCGCACCAGCGACAGCCGCGGCCACGGCTCGCGGGTCAGCTTGAGGAAGTGGACCTTCTCCGGGAAGCGTGAGCGCCGGTTGTAGCGCGGCTTGTGCTCGGCGATCAGGCGCAGCTCGCGGACCTCGGCCTCGAGCGGGGTCGCGCACTCGATGCCGGTGACCTCCGTGGCCAGGTTGACCATCTCGCCCATCCGGGTGCGGGTCTCGGAGGCGGTGAAGTAGGAGCGGACCCGGGTGCGCAGGTCGCGGGAGGTGCCGACGTAGAGGACCCGGTGGTGGTCGTCGCGGAACAGGTAGACGCCGGGGGAGTGGGGCAGCCCCTCGGCGAGGTGGCGCTTGCGGCGCGTGGCGGCCGAGACCCGGCCGGTGAAGGTCTGCAGCTCCTCGAGGGTGTGGACGCCGAGCCCGCCCAGCCGCTCCATCAGGCCGTGGAGCACGTCGACGGTCGCCCGGGCGTCGGCCAGCGCGCGGTGGTTGGGGGTCGTGCCGGAGTTGAAGACCCGCGCGAGGGAGGACAGCTTGCAGTTGGGGGCGTCGTCGCGGGTGATCACGCGGCGCGCCAGCTTGGCGGTGTCGACGACCTCGAACCGGGGCCACGGGCGCTGCTGCTGCTCGGCGAAGTGGCGCAGGAAGCCGACGTCGAACGGCGCGTTGTGGGCCACCAGCACGCAGCCCTCGGCGAACTCGAGGAACGCCGGCAGCACCGACTCGATCGGCGGCGCGTCCGCGACCATGGAGTTGGTGATGCCGGTCAGGACCGCGATGAACGCCGGGATCTCGGCGCGCGGGTCGACCAGCGTCTGGAACTCGCCGAGCACCTCCCCGCCCCGGACCTTCACCGCGCCGACCTCGGTGATCATCGAGCCGGCCGCGGCCGAGCCGCCCGTGGTCTCGAGGTCGACCACGCAGAAGGTGATGTCGCGCAGCGGCCGCCCCAGCTCGTCGAAGGAGCGCTGGGACTCCCACCGGGACGGGGAGTCGCTGCGGTCGTGCTCACGTCGAGGACGCTAGATCGCGCCACCGACAAGGTCCGGGAGGACGCGCCCTACGCTGATCCGCGTGAGCATCCAGATCCCCGGCCCCACCGAGCGCTGGCGCTGCGGCGGCTGCGGCAACCTGACCCGCTTCGACGTGAGTCGTGCCCGTCGTACGACGGAGTTCTGGCACTTCGACCTCGCCGGCGACCACCGGGTCGAGGACACCGAGCTCCGCGAGGAGTCGGTGGAGTCGGTGACCTGCCGGTGGTGCGGCCGCTCAGACGCGGTCGAGCTGGTCGCCCGCGCCGACGTCTGAGTCGTCGGCGGCGTCAGGACCCGGCGACGTCGCCGCGCGGACCGCCGCTCGCCGCTGGATTGTGTATCCGGCCAGGGCCCCGACGAGCATCATGAGGATCGGCCAGACGATCAAGTGCCGGGAACATCCGAACCGCGTAGACAAAGGAGTTGTCGGTCCAGAGCGTCGTGCTCGTTCGAGCATGTCCGCCGTCGCCGGCGGCGCCGAGCGAAATCGCCGCGAACTGAAGCCCGAGGACCGGGCCGAGCAGGCGCCGTAGCCCACGACCCGGCCGAGGCACTGACAGAGCGTACGCCGGGAAGACGCACACCAGCAGCTCGAGGGTGAGCCGGTAGCCGTAGAAGCCGCTGCCGCCGGAGAAGCCGTTGAGCTGCCCCTGGACGAGGGTGTAGGCGACACCGCCCACGGCCAGCCAGCGGCTCCAGTCGGGCAGCTCACGCCAAGCGCGCACGACCGCGGGAGCAGGAGTAGCAGGACCGGCGTCCAGACCAGGATCCCGCGGTCCGGCGCGACCCAGAGCCCGAGGTGGTTGATCGACCCGATCGCACGGGCCTCGCTCGCTGTCCGTGGCGCGCTCGGTGTAGCTGGCGACGGAGTAGCCGCCGGCAGGGCTCCAGGTGCCGTACATCCAGCTGCCCCACAGGCGTCGCCAGTGCGAGGCCGACGGCGCTCACGAGCCCGCCTGCAGCGCGATCCGCGGCCGGCGGCGCGCGACGGCGACCGCCAGCCCGAGGATCGCGACGATCAGGGCCGTGTGGAGCCGGCCCCAGAGGGCGACGCCGCCGAACAGGCCGACCAGCCACCACCGGTCGCGGGAGGCTGCCCACGCCATGCCGCCGATGCCGAGCAGGGTGACCGGGTGGGTCCACAAGCGCGTCGGCGGACACCGACCACACCGGCGTGGTCAGCCCGAGCGCCAGCACGGCTCCGGCGGCAACCTCTGTCGCCGAGTCCGGGGCCGGATCGCCAGGAAGAGCAGGCCGCAGGGCGACGGCTGTCAGCAGGGCGGCGATCGACCGAGCCCGGGACGAGCGAGTAGGACCGTCGACGCCGACGAGCCGCGAGCGACGCATACGCCGGGATCGCCAGCCGCGACCGGACCGGGTGACCGGAAGCCGACGATGTGCCCGTTGGCCGCCTCGCTCGATCCAGAGGCCGAAGCCTGCGCCTTCCCACTGGCTGTAGTCGAAGCCGTCGAACCATGGGGAGCCGGTCTGGGCGATCCGCCACGACATCGAGGACGTGGTCTGCGACGTCGTTGGTGACGCCGTTGCGTCGCCATGGATGCGAGGTAGACCGACGCCAAGGCAGCAGGCGACGCCGAGGAGCGCTCGCCAGCGGCGTGCGCGACGCGAGCGACATGGTCACAAGGGTAGGTGGCACGCTGCTCCAGCGGGTCGGATCCAGCGACGGTCGGCGATCCGCGCGTCGCTGTCAGTGGTCGCCTCCATGCTGGCCCCATGGCGACACGAATCGACTGCGACACCTGCGTGGTGCGAGGGCTGGCGTGCCACGACTGTGTCGTGACCGTGCTGCTCGGCCCACCGCCGGAGCTGACCATCGACGACGAGGAGAGGCGAGCGCTCGGCGTGCTCGCGGAGGGGGGTCTGGTGCCGCCGCTGCGGCTCGTCGACCCGGTTGAGGGGCCGGTGGTGGAGTCGGCGTGAGCGGCCCGGGGGTTTCGAGGCTCGCTTCGCTCGCACCTCAACCACCGGACCGGCTCGCTGTCGCTCGCACCTCAACCACCGGCGGGTGCTGAGCGACGCTCCTGGTGCGTCACACGCCGAGAATTTCGGTGTGGAGAGTTGGCCGGGGCCGCGGATCGCGACTAGTGTCACCGGCTAGGTGCTCGTGGTCGTGGATCAGTCCGGATCCGCGCGGGCGCCGCGCCGAGTCCGGACCAGGGGGATGGCCAGACGGAGCCGGGGAACCACCACTTCTGGGGTGAATCACCTGCAAGGCGGCCGCTGCTGCGGCCGAGGAGCAGGGGTAGGGCAGGTCGTGCCCGAACCCGTCAGCTCACCCGGTAGGCGTACGACGACGCAAGGAGAACTCCCGCTCGTGCTCAACGGTCGGAAGCGACTCATCAGTGCCCTGTCCGGTCTCGCCCTCGTCGTGTCCGTGGGACTCATCCCCGGCGCCGCGCAGGCCGACCCCGACATCAGCGACGTCAAGTCGCGTGTCGACGACCTCTACCACGAGGCCGAGGCGGCGCAGGAGCGCTACCACGACGTCAGCCTCGAGCTCGAGGAGCTCGAGCGCGACCTCACCTCGCTGGAGGCCGACCAGGACCGCCAGGACCGCCAGATGGAGACCGCCCGGACCCAGGTCCGCGACTCCGTGATCCGGCAGTACCAGGGCGAGAACATGTCGGCCGTCGGTCAGGTCTTCGTCAGCGACGACCCCGGCGCCTTCCTCGACCAGCTGTCGACGATGACGTCCTACAACGACCTCCAGTCGCAGATGTTCTCCGCCTACGCCCGCGAGGCCAAGGCGCTCGACATCCGCCGCGAGGCCACCCAGCAGCGGCTCGCCGACATCGCGGCCGCCGAGAAGCGGCTCGCCGACGAGAAGGCGACCGTCGAGGCCAAGCTCGACGAGGCCAAGGAGCTGCTCAGCCGGCTCGAGGCCGAGGAGCGCGAGGCGATGACCGTCTCCCGCACCGCCACCCGGGTGCCCGAGGTCGCGGCCTCCGGCAACGCCGCCGCTGCCGTCCAGTACGCGATGGGGCAGGTGGGTGACGCCTACGTCTACGGTGCCGCCGGCCCCGACGCCTTCGACTGCTCCGGCCTGACCATGGCCGCCTGGGCCGCCGCCGGCGTCAGCCTGCCCCACTCCTCCAGCGCCCAGTACAGCTCCGGGCCGCACGTCGCCGCCAGTGACCTGCAGCCGGGCGACCTGGTCTTCTACTACAACCCGATCAGCCACGTCGGGATGTACATCGGCGACGGCATGATCGTCCACGCCGCCAACCCGAGCACCGGCGTCCAGGTGACCGGGCTCTACTCCATGCCCTACACCGGAGCGGTCCGCCCTGGCTGACGCTCCGCACGACGAGGCCGGTCGCCCCCGATGGTGGGTGGCCGGCCTTTCGTCGTTCCTGGCCCTGGTCGTCGGGGTCACCCTCTGGCTGGTGCTGCGCGACGAGGCGTACGTCGCGCCACCCCCCGCAGCCGCCGTCGCACCAGGTCCAGCCGGCACCCGCGGCGGCGCTGCTCCAGGACCTGACCCGGGCCGTGCGGCGCGGGGACGAGGACGCCGCGGCCGCTCTGGCGCCGGCCGGTGACGCCGACGCGGCGGAGCAGCTGCGGACGCTGGTGGCCAACGCCGAGGAGATCGGCCTGCGTGGCGTCTCCCTGCGCTACCTCGGCGAGCTCGGCGGCATCGACCCCGACGGGGAGTGGCCGGCGACGGCGACCCTGACCTGGCGGTTCGGGCCCGGCGACCCGGGGCTCGCCACGACCGAGGTCCGGGTCGACTTCCGTGACGCGGACGACGCGGTCGCGATCTCGGGCCTCGGCGGCACCGTCGGGGGAGTCCGCGACGGCGACGCCGATCTGGTTCACCGACCCGGTCGAGGTGCGGCGTACGGCCGAGACGGCCGGTGGTGGCCGTGCGACGGGGCCGACGCCTACTCGACCCTGGCCAGGCGAGCCGTGCGCGGTGGTCCGGCGGGTGCTGCCGGACTGGCCCGGCGGCCTGGTCGTCGAGGTGCCGGCCTCGGCCGCGGCGCTGGACGCGGCGCTCGGCGTCGACCCGGGCACCTTCGGCAACGTCGCGGGGGTGACGGCCACCGTCGACGGCACCGGGTCGAGCGGCGCGCCCGTCCACGTCTTCCTCAACCCCGCCCGGATCCGCGAGCTGCGACCGGCCGGGGCACAGGTGGTCGTCAGCCACGAAGCGGCGCACGTGGCGCTGGACGCGACCTCCAGCGCGCTGCCGGTGTGGCTCTCGGAGGGGTTCGCCGACTACATCGCGCTGCGGGACGTGCCGCTGCCGTTGACCACCACGGCCAGCCCAGATCATGCGGCAGGTGCGACGGGAGGGCCCGCCGCGCGCGCTCCCGGACGACGCGGACTTCGACGAGGAGTCGGAGTACTTCGGCGCGGCGTACGAGGCATCCTGGTTCGCCTGCCGGCTGCTCGCGCGAGCGCGCCGGTGAGGACGCGCTGCTGCGCTTCTACCGGCAGGCGGACGGGTCCGAGGAGTTCGCCGGCCTGTTCCGGCGCAGCTTCGGCGTCACCGAGCGGGAGTTCACCGAGCAGTGGCGGGCTGCCCTGTCAGACCTGGCCCTGTCAGAATCGGCGGGGTGACCCTCACCGAGCGCCGTACGTCGGTCGTCGTGGCCCTCGTGGGGGCGATCGCCTTCGGGCTGCTCGCGTGGTGGCTGGTGCCGTGGGACCCGGTCGGTCGACCCGTCGAGCCCGCGGCCGTCGACGACGTGTTCACCGCCGCCGAGGTGGCCCGGGCCGAGTCCTTCGCCCGCTGGGCGCGGCTGTGGGGCTGGGGGAGCCTCGTCGTCTCGCTCGCGGTGGCGGGGTGGCTCGGGTTCACCGCGGCCGGCGAGCGGCTGGTGGCGCCGGTTGCCCGGGCCGCGCTGGCTGGTCGTGGTGCTGGCCGTGGCCGCGTGCCAGCTGATCGGGCGCCTGGTCACGCTGCCGTTCGCGGTGGCCCAGCAGCGGCTGCGGCTCGACGCCGGGCTGTCCACGCAGTCGTGGCCGGCGTGGGTGCGGGACCTCGCCGTGTCGCAGGCGGTGGTGATCGTGACGACCTCGCTCGGGCTGCTGCTGCTGGTGGCGACGGCCGCGCGGTGGCGTCGCGCCTGGCCGGCGATCGCGGGCGTGGGCCTGGCCGGTCTCGTGCTGCTGGCGTCGTTCGTCTACCCGCTGCTGGTCGAGCCGCTGTTCAACCGGTTCACGCCGCTGCCGGACGGGCCGCTGCGCACCGACATCCTGGCGCTGGCCGAGCGGGAGGGCGTGGCGGTCGACGACGTGCTGGTGGCCGACGCGTCGCGTCGTACGACGACCCTCAACGCCTACGTGTCGGGGTTCGGGTCGACCCGGCGGGTCGTCGTCTACGACACCTGGTCGAGGACGACCCCGGAGCCGCAGACCCTGTCGGTCGTGGCCCACGAGCTGGCGCACGCCCGGCACGACGACGTGCTGACCGGGTCGCTGCTCGGCGCGGCGGGCGCGCTGGTCGGGGTGGGGCTGCTCGGCCTGCTGGTGGGCCGGGGGAGGACCGTGGCGGATCCGCGCCAGGTGCCCGCGGGTGCTGGCGCTGGTGGCCGTCGGCACGCTGCTCGCGAGCCCGGTGCAGGGCGACGATCAGCCGGACGATCGAGACCCGGGCCGACGTCGATGCGTTGGCGGCGACGGGCGACCCCGACGCGTTCGTGGCGCTGCAGCGCCGGCTCGCGCTGCGGTCGCTGGCCGACCCCACGCCGCCGGCGTGGTCACAGCTCTGGTTCGGGACGCACCCGACCGCCCTGGAGCGGATCGGGCTGGCTCGAGCCGTCGGATCAGCAGGTGGCGCTGGCCAGGCATCGCTGCGTCGAACTCGTCGCAGGTGTCGGTGAACATCGCGTCGGTGACGCGCGCCCAGCGCGAAGACGGCGAGCACGATCACGGCGGCGATGCCGGCGATCAGCAGGCGCGTACTCGACGGCGGAGGCGCCGCGCTCGTCGCGGGGGAGTCAGGAGCTGCATGGCGCCTTCCTGTCAGACGGAGTCGGCCCTGGCCCTCGGTCAACGCGCGGGAGCCAGGGCCGCACCAGATCGAGTCGAGAGTCAGCAGGTGGCGCAGATGCAGGTGCTGCCGCTGCCCTCGATCGCGCCGCAGGTGTCGGTGAAGGCTTCGCGGACGATCGGGCCGAGGGCGAACACGGCGACCACGATCAGGGCGGCGATGCCGGCGATGAGCAGGCCGTACTCGACGGCGGACGCGCCGCGCTCCTCCATCTTGGCGAGGCGGGCGTCGAGGATGGTCTTGAAGTAGCTGTACATGGGGGGCTCCTGGTTTCTTGGGTGCGTTCCGAGCGAGAGGCACGAGACCTCCATGCATGCAACGATGCCGGTTGCGGCCCCATCCGTCACACCGGGAGTTCGGCTCGAGTCCCGTAGTCACTTCGGACTATGGCTCGGCTAGTTGCTGGGGGACCCCGTCGGGTTGATGCTGGAGAGCAGCCCGATCCGCATGGCCGTGACCAGGGCCTGCGCGCGGTTGGCGGCGCCCAGCTTCTGGTAGATCCGGGCCACGTGGGACTTCACGGTCGACTCCGACAGGTGGAGCCGGGGACCGATCTCCGCGGAGCTGAGACCGTCGGCCAGCAGCAGCAGCACGTCGTGCTCGCGCTCGGACAGCCGGGCCAGGGCGCCCGTGGTGCGCCGCACCATCGCCTGGGCGAGGCCGGCGCAGAGGAACGAGCGGGGCGAGACGGCCGCGTGGCGGGCAGCCTTCACGACCTCGGTGGAGGGCGCGTCCTTGCCCACGAACGCCGAGGCCCCGGCCTCCATGGCCGCGAAGATCTGGTCGTCGCCGGCGTGCATGGTGAGGACGACCAGGCCGACCTTGTCGGACTCGCGGCGCACCCGGCGCACGACGTCGAGGCCGGTGCCGTCGGGGAGCTGGAGGTCGGTCACCACGACGTCGGGCAGCTGCTCGTCGAGCATCGCCATGGCCTGGGCGACGCTCTGGGCGGCGCCGAGCACCTCCATGTCGTCCTGGGCGGAGAAGATGCCGGTGAGGCCGTCGCGGATGAGCTCGTGGTCGTCCACGAGCAGCACGGTGGTCACGCACGGACACCTTGTCAGAACGCGGCTCGCCGGTGCGGGAGGCGCTGGCGTGTCTGGACGGCACCCGGACCGTCACCACGGTGCCGCTCGGGCTCCACGGACTCGACCGCGAGGTCCGCGTCGATCAGGCCGGCCCGCTCGCGCATGATCGCCAGCCCGTAGGAGTCGGGTCGCCCGGTCCCGAGCCCGCGGCCGTCGTCGCGGACCATGATCTCCGCGGACGGGGCGGCCACCCGGCAGGTGACGTCGATCGCGGTCGCGTGCGAGTGACGCACCGCGTTGGTCATCGCCTCCTGCGTGATCCGCAGCAGCTCCGCCTCGATCTCGGGGCGCAGCCGGGCGGTGCGCTCGTTGACGGTGACCCGGATCGGGATGCCCGAGCTCTCGCTCAGGTGCCGGGCGAGGCCGCTGACGGCCGCGCCCAGGCTCTCGCTGGCGTGGACGTCGGTGCGCAGCGTCTGCACGGACAGCCGGACCTGGGCCACGACGGCCGTGATCCGCTCCCGCAGCCGCCGCAGGGACTCGGCCTGAGCGGCGGAGGCCGGCGCGACGGCGAGAGCGTCGACGAGGTAGCCGAGCGAGGCGATGTCCTGGGCGACGCCGTCGTGCATCTCGCGGGCGAGCCGGCGCCGCTCGTCGGCCGTGGCGGCGTCGCGGAGCCGGGTGAAGAGCATGGCGGTGTCGAGGTGGACCGCGAGCGTGGACAGGGCCGGCTCCAGGTCGTCCAGCCGGCCGCTGCAGCGCCGCGCCCGACAGCCGCGGTGGCGGTGGGCAGCACACCGGACACCACGGCGACCGGACCGGCGTTGGTGCGGAGCGGAAGTGCGAAGGCGGGCCCGTCGAACTCACGGTGCTGCGAGGCCCACGCGCGTGCGGCCAGGGGTTCGAGCCGGGACTGGTCGACTGCGGCCGAGCTGGACGCCGGCGACCAGCGGCGTGAGGTGGTCGCCGCGCTCGACGTGGACCGCGACGGCGACGACGGGCAGCTCGTTGCGGACCGCGACCGCGATCCGGGTGCCGAGCGTGATCGGGTCCAGTCCCGAGCCGAGGTTGCCGGAGATCGTCGAGCAGCTCCCGGATCAGCTTCTGGGCGTCGCGGTAGGGCGTGAGCGGGTCGGCGGTCAGCCGCAGCTCCTCCGACCGCAGGTAGCTGGCGATCAGGCCCAGGCCGATGCCGGTGAGCACCCAGATGATGGTGTCGGTCGCCTCGCCTGAGGAGAGTCCGCCGTCGAGCAGCCCGTGGACCGCCAGCAGCGCAGCCAGCTCGGCTGACAGGGCAAGCGCCACCCCCGGACGCCACTGCGAAGGCCCGCGGTGAAGGCGGGTACGGCGAGAGCGCCCAGGACGGTCGCGCCGTCGGCGAGCGCGCGGGCCGCGACCGCGCCCACCAGGAAGGCCTCCAGGACCGGGTAGAGCAACCGCGACGGTGAGAGCCGGTCGGCCAGGGTCGAGAGGCACCAGATGGCGGCCAGGGCCAGCACGGCCACGAGCGCCGTACGCTGGCCGAGCAGCAGCACCGGGACGGCCAGGATGGCGAGGGCAAGGACCCGCGCCCCGATCGCCAGACGGGGGTGGTGAAGGCCGCGCCCGGCCTGGCTCATCCGCCCACGTTGTCCATGATGCTGATGACCGCGGGGCCCATCACGGCGATGAAGAGGCACGGCAGGATCGTGAAGATCAGTGGGACCGTGATCTTGACCGGCACCTGCTGCGCCTTCTCCTCGGCCCGCTGGCGCCGCTTGACCCGGATCTCGCTCGACTGGACGCGCAGCACCGACGCGATCGGGATGCCGAAGGCGTCGGCCTGCACCATGGCGCTGACGAACGTCCTGATCTCCGGCACGGTCGTGCGGTCCGCGAGCTTGCGCAGCGAGTCGGACCGGCTCGAGCCGATCTGCATCTCGCGCAGCACCCGGGCGAACTCGTCGGCCAGCGGGCCCTCGGTGTTGTGTGGCCACCTGCTGGATGGCGGCGTCGAACCCGAGCCCGCTCTCGACGCTGATCGTCATCAGGTCGATGGCGTCGGGCAGCTCGCGCTGCATCTTGGCGGCGCGGTCGTGGGCGACCTGGTAGAGGTAGAGGCCGGGTGCGAAGAAGCCGACCGCGATCGCAGCGCCGATCCCCAGGATCCGCATCGAGGTGCCTGCTCCCAGCAGCTGCGTCAGGAGCACTCCGGCGATCGCGCCGGCCACGGCGCCCATCACCTTGAACGCGATGACGCGGTCGACCGTCCACTTGGGCAGGGTTGCCGGCGAGGTCGAGCTTGTGCCGGATCCGCGTGGTGGCGTCGGTGCCGGTGAACCGCTTGCCGACGGAGAGCGCCCGCTTCTGCATCGGCGCGAGCACCCGCTCCGCGAAGGGCCGGTTGAGCTCCTCGGTGAGCTCGGACGGGGCGGTCGACATCGCCTCGAGCACGGCGAGCGAGCGGTGCATGCCCTGCGGCTGCGGCCTGCCGACCGCCATCGCGACCAGCACGATCGCGGCGAGGACGAGCATCACGCCCATGACGAAGAGCAGCACCATCTCAGACCTCCACCTTGATGAGCCGGGACATCCAGAAGACCCCGACGCTCAGCAACGTCGCAGCGCCGGCCAGCATCACCCAGCCCATCGGCTCGGTGAACATCGGCATCACGTAGTCGCGCTTGGTGAGGAACAGGTAGACCATGAACAGCGGCGGCAGCCCACCCAGCACCCAGGCGGAGAGCTTGCCCTCGGCGGCGAGTGCGGCGACCTGGCGGCGCATGTACTCCCGCTCGCGCATCGTGCCGGCGACCGTGTCGAGCAGCTCGGCGAGGTTGCCGCCCACCTGGCGCTGGATCCTGATCGCCATCACGACCCAGGCGAAGTCCTTGCTCTCGAACCGGTCGGCCACCCCCTCGAGCGCGTCGTCGAGGGGGATGCCCAGCCGGGTCTCGGCGATGACCCGCCGGAACTCCGACGAGATCGGCTCCTGGCCCTCGCGCACCACGGTGTCGATGGACTGCGCCAGCGAGAGGCCGGCGGCCAGCGAGCCCGAGATCAGCTGGAGGGTCTCGGGCAGGAGGCTCTCGAACTTCTTGCGGCGACGGTTGCGCTTGAAACCGAGGTACATCCACGGACCCACCGCGCCGATGAACAGGAAGATGAACCCGAGCACCAGGCTGCCGCCGCCGAGCAGCAACCCGATCAGCCCGGCGACGATGAAGATGCCGACGTGGAGCAACAGCCACTCCGCCGGCTTGAACGGGTTGCCGGCACCCTCGAGTCGCTCGGTGATCCGGCTCTCGAGCGACTTGCTGGAGGTGAGGAGGCGCTCTGCAGCGTCCGTCGCCTGGACGAGAGCCGGGTCGGACGCGCTGTCCGACGAACCGACGCCCGCCACCCGCTTGGTGTAGGCGGTGGCGAGGTCGGCGCCGGTGAGCGGCCCGGCCTGACGCGGAGTGAGCATCAACAGCACGACGAGCAGACCGAGGCCCAGGGCGGCGAGGCCGCCGTAGAACCAGTTGATGTCGAGGATCAGGGGATCGGTGGACGCCGGGCCCGCCGGAGAGGCAGCCGCGGCCGTCCCGATCGGCGTGAACGCCTCGGCCGTGAGGTCACCGACGTCGGAGCCGAGAGTCACTGCCACCGTGGCTTCCGCAGCGGTCACCGACGAGGGCACCTGGGCGGTGACGAGCACCTGCCGGGCCAGCACGTCGGCCTCGGCGCTGAAGGCCTCGGCCAGTGCGTCGGAGTCGGCGCTGATCACCCGACCCTCGCCGGCGCCGGCCAGGTCCTCGAGCGCCGCGACGGCGCCCGGCTGGTCCTGCTCGAGCGAGACCACGTTGACCAGCAGCTCCGCGTCGGCCACGGCCGCGGTCACGTCGGCGAGGTCGGTGTCGCTGGTGTCGGCGCCGTCGGACAGCACGAGCAGCTGCCGCTGGCCCTCCGTGCCGGCCATGTCGATCCCGGCCTGCACCCCGTCGTAGAGCCTGGTCTGCTGCTCGAGCTCGAGATCGGTGACCACGGCGCGCGCCTCGTCGCGGTCCAGGGTCGGGACGAGTGCGGCCGTCACGTCGCTGTCGAAGGTCACCACGCCGACGTAGACGTCGTCGGGGACGGTGTCGAGGAACGTCTCCGCCGCACTCTGTGCGGCCGCGATCCGCTGCCCCCGCATCGAGTTGCTGGTGTCGATGACGAGGACCGCGGTCCGGCGCACCGAGGTGGTGTCGTCGGCGGGGACCGCAGTGGCGGTTGCCGTGGTGCCGTCGATGGTGACGGCGACGCTCTCGGTGTCGACGGTCGCGTCGGCCGGCACCGAGACCAGGATCTGCAGCCCCTCGTCGGTGCGTTCGACGTAGGAGATGCTGGTGCCGCCGAGTGCGGCCTGAGCCGTCCCCCCGGCCGCGAGTCCGAGGACGCCCAGCAGAGCCGCCGCGAGTGCCCGCCTCATCACTGCCTCGGCGGCGCGAACGTCAGCGGGTCGATGGTGACGTTGGCGTGCGCCATCTTCTCGAGGAACTTCGGGCGGAGCCCGGTGGAGCGCAGCGTGCCGCGGGACTTGCCCTCGGCGTCGAAGCCGGCGTTGTGGTCGAAGGCGAAGATGTCCTGCAGCGTGATGATGTCGCCCTCCATCCGCTCCACCTCGGTGAGGTGGGTGATCCGCCGGGTGCCGTCCTTGAGGCGGGTCTGGTGGACGATCAGGTCGACGGCCGAGGCCACCTGCTCACGGATCGCGCGCATCGGCAGGTCCATGCCGGCCATCAGCACCATCGTCTCCATGCGGGCGAGGGTGTCGCGGGGGCCGTTGGAGTGGAGCGTGCAGATGGAGCCGTCGTGGCCGGTGTTCATGGCCTGCAGCATGTCGAGCGCGGAGGCGTCGCGGACCTCACCGACGATGATCCGGTCGGGACGCATGCGCAGGCTGTTCTTGACCAGGTCGCGGATCGTGACCTCGCCCTTGCCCTCGATGTTGGACGGGCGCGACTCGAGGCGCACCACGTGCTCCTGCTTGAGCTGGAGCTCGGCGGCGTCCTCGATGGTGACGATGCGCTCGTCGTCGGGGATGAAGGACGACAGCACGTTGAGCGTCGTGGTCTTGCCGGCGCCGGTACCGCCGGAGACGATGACGTTGAGCCGGCCGCGGACGCAGGCGTCGAGGAACTCGGCGGTGGCGTCGCTCAGCGAGCCGAACCGGATCAGGTCGTGGACCGTCAGCGGGTCGGTGGAGAACTTGCGGATCGTCAGCGACGAGCCGTCCACCGCCAGCGGCGGGATGACGGCGTTGACACGGCTGCCGTCGGGGAGGCGGGCGTCCACCATCGGGCTCGACTCGTCGACGCGGCGGCCGATCCGGGACACGATCTTGTCGATGGTGCGGCGCAGGTGCGCCTCGCTCGTGAAGTGGGCGTGGACGGGAGCCAGCCGGCCCGAGCGCTCCACCCAGATGGAGTCGGGGCCGTTGACCATGACCTCGGAGACGTCCGAGTCGCGCAGGAACGGCTCGATCGGCCCGTAGCCGAGGATGTCGTCGCTGATCTCCTGGGTGACCTGGAGCCGGTCGCTGTTGCTCAGCGGCCGGTCCTGGCGGGCCAGCACGTCGGTGAGGACGACCCGGACCTGTCGGTCCAGCTCGTCGACGTCCATCTCGCCGCCGTAGAGGGTCGGACCGAGCTGCTTGAGCAGCTCGGCGTGCACCGTCTGCTTGAGCTCGTCCATCCGGTCCTGCTGCGTGGTCGCCAGGGCGCGACGCGGGTCCGGACGCGGCTCGGGGGTCGCGGACTTGGGGGCGCCCGCGTGCTTGGCGGAGTACGACGGGACGGTCGGCGTGTCGTCCTCGCCGAGCGCAGCGTCCGGGTCTGCGAACGCGTCGGCCGCACCCGGCTCGCCGGCCAGGTCGTCGGGGCCGAGGGGGGAATCGTCGTCGTCCGTCGCCCTGCGGGCGGCGGAGAGTCGGTCACCGAGGCTGCTCATGGCTCACTTCTTTCTCCGGAAGAGCCGGCCCGACTTCTCCGGCTCGTCGACGGGACGCTGGCCCGTCGAGGTGGGTGCCGCGGGCTCGCCGGTGAGCCGTGTGGAGAACTCACGCAGGGACACGCTGAACGGGTGGTTCGGGTCCTGGCTCATCAGGGGCTGACCGGCGTTGGTGGCGGCCGCGATGTCCATCGAGGTCTCGACCATGCTGGCCACCGGCATGCCGAGGATCGACTCCACCCGGTCCGCCCCCAGCCCGACGTTGTCGTCGGCCCGGTTGAGCAGCAGGTGGCGGTGGTCACGGGCGATGTCGAGCATCTCCAGGGTCTCGAGGGCGACCTTGACGTTCTTGAGGGTGGGCACGTCGAGCGTGGCGAGGATGACGCACTCGTCGGTCTCGTCGAGCGCGGTCAGCGTCTGCTCGTCGAAGGCGGGCGCGGTGTCGACGACGATGTAGTCGAAGGACTCCCGCAGCGCCTTGAGCACCCGCGAGACCAGCATCGGCGTGACCCGTTCGCGCACGTCGGGGTGGTTGGGTGCGGCGAGCACCATCACCGAGTCGGCGTGGCGGGTCAGCAACGACTCCAGCAGCGGCGCGTCGATGGCGTCCTCGGAGCCGATGGCGTGCTCGATGGTGTGGCTGGGGAAGAGCTGCAGCGTGATCGCCACGTCGCCGAAGGCGAGGTCGAGGTCGACCAGGCACACCTTGCGAGCGCCGCGGTCGGCCAGCGCCAGCGCCAGGTTGACCGACACCGTGGTCTTGCCGACGCCTCCCTTGGGGGAGAAGACGGTGACGATCCGGCCCTGGTGCATGGCGCCGCCGGGGCCGCGGAGTGCGACGTAGAGCTGGTAGGCGCGGTCGACGGCCGCCTTGATCGTGTCGACGTCGGAGATCGGCACCACGTCGCGGATGCCCGCGTGCATCGCCTCGCGCATCGTCTGCGCGTCGACCTCGTCGCGCACCAGGACGACGCTGGTCGAGGGTCGGGTCAGTCGCATCCCGTCGGCCAGCTCGACCGCGTCGACCATCTTGACCTGGGGGCCGAGCACGACGACGTACTCCTCCGGCCGGTTCTCCAGCCAGGCCTGCAGCCGGTCGACCTGGTCGATCGAGTGAGCGCCCGCGGGCACCGTGCCGAGCAGGGTGTCGAGGGTGTCGATGCTGGGATCGACGACGACGGGCATGTCACATCACCGGAAGAGGTCGCCGGTGCTGGTGCCGGGTCCCGGGTTGACGTCGCTGTCGTCGTTGATCACGGCGAAGACGAGCTCGCCGCTGGTCTGGGCGAACAGCACCTTCTCGGCATCTCGCTGCTCGAGCGCCAGCGTCATCAACGTCCGCGGCAGCTGCTCGGTCGTCTGCGGTGCCCTCGGGGGTGGTGGTGGTCGTCTGGGTCGTGGTGGTCGAGCCGACACCGATCACCTGCACCTCCGGCACGAGCAGGCGGGTGTACGTCGCACCAGCGGGATCGGTGCCGTTGAGGAAGATCGCCACGTTGGTGCCGGGGTTGATGAACCCGGCGACGCGGGCGGTGTCGGACAGGCTCACCGAGATGGCGATCATCCCCTTGGGGATGGTGAGGGCCGAGCCGCCCTCCACCTCGGCGGCGGCGCCGAACTTGTCGGAGACGATCTGCTCGCCGGGCAGGATCCGGACCGTCGCGACGCTGCCGCTGAGGGCCTCGACCGAGGTCTGGTAGTTGGGGAGGAGGTAGTCCTCGGCCACGGGCTGCAGCGCGAGCTTGCCGCTGGCGGCGGCGTCGTCGATGCTCTCGCCGGCCTCGATCGGCGCGACCGCCTGCAGCACGTTGACCGTGTCGAAGCGCTCGTTGGCGCGCGCATCGGCGCCTCGGACGTAGAGGAAGACCAGCGCGGTGCCGAGCAACGCGACGATCACGGCCACGATGAGCAGGATCCTTCTGCGGTCCATCGGTACCTCTCGATTCTCAGGGCCGACCCAGGGGGCCAGTCGGCTCGCCCGCAAAACTGTAGTGAGAAACCTCCTGAGTCACACCTGTTTCACGAAACTGCTCATTTCGTGTTGCTGGCGGCGCCTCGAACCTGAGTCGGATAGGGCGCGTTCGGTGAGTGCCGCACCGTTCGTCGCCGTCGGACGGTGCACGACCCACCGCTGATCCATGCACTGGTCGCACGGCGGTGAGCTGCGCACCGTATGCGGGGTGGAGATGGTGCAGGACCCACCGCCGTTCAGCCGAGGTAGAGGTCGGCGATCTCGTCCCGCTCCTCGCGCAGCACGACGCTGCGCTTGAGCTTGAGGCTCGGGGTGAGCTGGCCACCCTCCTCGGTCCAGTCGTGGGGGAGCACCACGAACTTGCGGATCGCCTCCGCCTTCGAGACCGCGCCGTTGGCCTCGTCGATCGCGGTCTGGATCTCCGCGCGCAGGTCGGCGTCGTCGGCCAGCTTCGCGGGGTCGGTGTCCTTCCCGTGCTGCTCGGCCCAGGGGGTGAGCGCGTCGGCGTCCAGGGTCACCAGCGCGCCGATGAACGGCTGGCCGTCGCCCACGACCAGGCACTGGCTCACCAGCGCGTGTGCCCGCACCCGGTCCTCGAGGACCGCCGGCGAGACGTTCTTGCCGCCCGCGGTCACCAGGATCTCCTTCTTGCGGCCGGTGATCCTGACGAACCCCTCGTCGTCCACCTCGCCGACGTCCCCGGTGTGGAACCAGCCGTCGCGCTCGAGCACCTCCCGCGTCGCCCCCTCGTTCTCCCAGTACCCGGCGAACACCTGACCGCCGGTGAACAGCAGCTCGCCGTCCTCGGCCACCCGCACGGTCGTGCCCGGCAGCGGCCGCCCGACGGTGCCCACCTTGTGGGCGTCCGGCACGTTGACCGTCAACGCGGCGGTGGTCTCGGTGAGGCCGTAGCCCTCGAGCACGGTCAGCCCGATGCCCCGGTAGAAGTGGCCCAGCCGGTCGCCGAGCGGTGCCCCGCCCGAGACGGCGTAACGGCACCGGCCGCCCAGGGTCTGCATCAGCCGCGGGTAGACGGTGCGGGAGAAGAAGGCGTGCTGGACCCGGACCGTCACCGGCACCCGGCCGCGGTCCTGCGCGCGGGACCACTCCATGGCCGTCCTGGCGGCGCGGTCGAACAGCGGGCCGCGACCGTCCGCGGTCGCCCGCTGCGAGGCGGTGTTGAAGACCTTCTCGAAGACGCGCGGCACCGCCAGGATGAACGACGGCTGGAACTCGCCGAGCCGGTCGACGAGGTGGAGCACGTCGCTGGTGTGGCCGAGCCGCACCCGGCGCTTGACGCTGCCGATCTGGATGATCCGGGCGAAGACGTGGGCGAGCGGCAGGAAGAGCAGCGTCGACGCGCCCTCGCCGAACAGCTCGTCGAGCTCCTCGGTGCCGACGCCGAGCTCGAACATGAAGTTGCCGTGCGTCAGCATGCAGCCCTTGGGCCGGCCGGTGGTGCCCGACGTGTAGATCAGGGTCGCCAGGTCGAGCGGGGTGGAGGTCGTACGCCGCGCCTCGAGCTCGTCGTCGCTGACGTCGGCGCCGATCCGGGTGAGGACGTCGATGCCGTTGTCGTCGAGGGACCAGACGTGCCGCAGCTCCTCGAGGCCGCTGCGCACCTCCGCGATCCGGGTGACGTGGGCGGCGCCCTCGGCGACGACCGCGCGGGCGCCGGAGTCGCGCAGGATCCAGCCGACCTGCTCCGCGGACGAGGTCTCGTAGACCGGGACGGTCACGGCGCCGGCGAACCAGATCGCGTAGTCGACCAGCGTCCACTCGTAGCGGGTGCGGGAGATCAGGGCGACCCGGTCGCCGGCCTCGACCCCCGCGGCGACCAGCCCCTTGGCGACGGCCCGGACCTCGGCGAGGAACTGGCCGGCGGTGACGTCGACCCAGGTCGGACCCGTCGTGCCGGCTGAGCACGACCTCGTCGGCGTACTGCGTGCCGTTGGTCACCACGTCGTCGGTGAGGTTCCCGGTGGCCGGGATCTCGGTCACGAGCGGCGTGGAGTACTCACGCACCATGTCCTCCTCGTCGGGTCGTCCAGTGATCTCGCGGCACGCTACCGCTAGGGTGCGTGGCCATGGCGGAACAGACCACTTCCTCGATCGTCATCGACGCCGAGCCGGCCGCGGTGATGGAGGTGATCGGTGACTTCCCGTCCTACCCCGAGTGGGCGAAGGGCGTGCAGGAGGCCACCGTGGTCGCAGGACGGCCCCGAGGGCTGGGCCGAGCAGGTCTTCTTCCGGCTCGACGTCGCCCCCATCAAGGACGAGTACACGCTCGCCTACACGTGGGACGGGTACGACGAGGTCACCTGGACCCTGGTCTCGGGCAAGATGCTGCGCGCGCTCGACGGTGCCTACTCGCTGCGCGACCTCGGGGGCGGGCGGACCGAGGTGACCTACCGGCTCGCGCTCGACGTCTCGATCCCGCTGATCGGGATGCTGAAGCGCAAGGGCGAGAAGATCCTCATCGACACCGCGCTCAAGGGCCTGAAGAAGCGCGTCGAACAGCTCTCGTGAGGGTCCTGCTCTTCACCGGCAAGGGTGGGGTCGGCAAGTCCACGGTCGCGGCCGGGACGGCGGCACTCGCCGCCGCGGCCGGCCACCGCACGCTCGTCCTCTCGACCGACGCCGCCCACTCGCTCGTCCGACGCCTTCGGCGCGCCGGTCGGCTCGGAGCCGACCGAGGTGGCGACGAGGCTGTTCGTGCAGCAGGTGGACGCCCAGCTGCGGTTCGAGCAGTCGTGGGCGGAGATCCAGGGCTACCTGCTCGCGGTGCTCGACGTCGCCGGGGTCGACCCCGTGGCCGCCGAGGAGCTGACGGTCATCCCGGGCGCCGAGGAGGTGCTCGCCCTGCTGGAGCTGCGGCTGCAGGCCCGGTCCGGCCGGTGGGACGTGATCGTCGTCGACTGCGCACCGACCGCCGAGACGCTGCGGCTGCTCGCGCTGCCGGAGGCGCTCGGGCTGGTACATGCAGCGGGTGCTCCCCATCGAGCGGCGGGTCGTCAAGACGCTCAAGCCGGTGCTGTCCCGGGCCGCCGGCATCCCGATGCCCGAGGACACCGTCTTCGACGCCGTGGAACGGCTGCACGCCGAGCTGGACGAGGTGCGGACCCTGCTCAGCGGCCCGGACGCGAGCGTGCGGCTGGTGCTCACCCCCGAGAGCGTCGTGCTCGCCGAGGCCCGGCGTTCCTACACGACGCTCTCGCTCTACGGCTACCGCGTGGACGGGGTGGTGGCCAACCGGGTGTTCCCCGCCGAGGGCGCCGACGACTGGCGCGCCGGCTGGGTCATGTCGCAGGACGCGGTCCTCGAGCAGGTCGACCAGTCCTTCGCCGGGCTCCCCGTGTGGCGCTCGGTCTACCGTCCCGCCGAGCCGATCGGCGTGGGGCCGCTGGCCGCCCTGGCGGGCGAGGTGTACGGCGCGAGCGACCCGTTGGCGATCCCGACCGGTGACGGTCCCTTCCGCGTCGCGCGCAACGCACGGGGGGCGGTGCTCCACCTCGCGCTGCCGTTCGTGAGCCGCGAGGACGTCGATCTCGCCCGCAACGGCGATGAGCTGGTCGTGAACGTGGGGTCGTATCGTCGGCTGCTGACCCTCCCGGCCGTGCTCGCGAAGTACCGCACCGCCGGAGCACGGGTGGAGCAGGGTGAGCTGCAGGTCAGGTTCGAGGAGAAGGTCACGTGAGCGACAACCCGGACGGATCCGACGACGGCGTCGGCGGCGTCGGCGGCGTCGGCGAGGAGGCGGCGAAGCTCTTCGGCGCGCTCGCGGGCTGGGCACGCGACCACGGCTCCGAGCTCGGCCCCCAGATCGGGCAGGGACTCTCCGGCCTGGCCGCCCATGCCGCCGACGCCGCCCGCGAGGTCGACGGGCACCTCGACACCGGTGCCCCCGAGTGCGAGTGGTGCCCGGTGTGCCGCGGCGTCCACGTCATCCGGCAGGCCAGCCCCGAGGTCCGCGACCACCTGGCCGTGGCCGCGGCGTCGCTGATGCAGGCCGCTGCCGGGGTGCTGGCGGCCGCGTCCCGCGGGTCGGAGCCGAAGCGCGGCGACGGGATGGAGAGAATCGACCTCGACGGGGACGACGAGGGCGAGTGGCCGGAGGACGAGCAGTGAGCCTGGCGTGTGGGGTCGACGTCGGCGGCACCAAGATCGCCGGCGGGGTCGTGGACGACGACGGACGGGTGCTCGAGACGCTCCGGGTCGAGTCGCCGGCGACCGACGTCGAGGCGATCGAGGACGCCATCGCCGACCTGGTCGGCCAGCTCAGCGCCCGCCACGAGATCACCGCGGTCGGCGTCGGCGCGGCCGGCTACGTCGACCGTGACCGGGCGCGCGTGCTGTTCGCGCCGAACCTCGCCTGGCGCGACGTCAACCTCAAGGCCGAGCTCGAGGAGCGGGTCGACGGTCCCGGTCGTCGTGGAGAACGACGCCAACGCGGCCGCCTGGGGCGAGTTCCGGTTCGGCGCCGGCAGCGACGTCGACGACCTGATGCTGGTCACCGTCGGCACCGGCGTCGGGGGAGGGCTGGTCCTCGACGGCGAGCTCTACCGGGGCGCGTTCGGGGTGGGCGCCGAGATCGGCCACCTGCGTCGTGGTCCCCGACGGGATCCTCTGCGGCTGTGGCCACCACGGCTGCCTCGAGCAGTACGGCAGCGGCACCGCCCTGGTGCGCGAGGCACGACAGATCGCCGCCAACGGGATCCCGGCGGCCGACGCCCTGCTGGCCCGGGCCGGCGGCAGGGTCGAGGACATCGACGGCCCGATGATCACCGAGGCGGCCCGGGACGGCGATCCGTTCGCCGTCGGCCGGCTGGCCGAGCTCGGCCACTGGCTCGGGTCCGGCATCGCCTCGCTCGTGACCGTGCTCGACCCGGCCGTGGTCGCCCTCGGCGGCGGCGTCAGCGAGGCGGGCGACCTGCTGCTCGAGCCGCTGCGCGAGGCCTTCGGGCGACACCTCCCCGGCCGGGAGCACCGGCCGCTCGCGGAGATCCGCCGGGCCACGCTCGGCAATGCTGCGGGGATGATCGGTGCCGCCGACCTCGCCCGGCGCTGACGCCCCCGTCGTCGTCGGCGTCGACGTCGGCGGGACCAAGGTGCTCGCCGGGGTCGTCACCGCCGACGGGTCGCTCCACGACCTGGCGCGCGGCACCACGCCCGGCCGGCTGGCCACGCCCGAGACCCTCGAGGAGACGCTGGCCGCCGTCGTGGCGCGGGTGGCCGGCGGTCGCCCGGTGGCCGCGGTGGGAGTCGCGGCCGCGGGCTTCGTGGACGCCTCCGGCTCCCGGGTCGTGTTCGCGCCCCACCTGCCCTGGCGCGGCGAGGACGTCCGCGCCCGCCTGACGGAGCGGATCGGCGCGCCGGTGCTGCTCGACAACGACGCCACCTGCGCCGCTCACGCGGAGGCGTCGTACGGCGCCGGGCGCGACGCCTCGTCGATGGTGCTGGTGACGCTGGGGACCGGCATCGGCGGCGCGATCGTGCTCGACGGCCGGGTGTGGCGCGGTGCGGGCGGCATGGCCGGCGAGTTCGGCCACATGCAGGTGGTGCCCGACGGCGCGCCGTGCGAGTGCGGCCGGCGCGGCTGCTGGGAGCAGTACTCCAGCGGCAACGCCCTGGTGCGCGACGCGCGGTCGCGGCTGGGCGCCGAGCCGACCGTGCTGTCCGAGCTCTGCGACGGCGACCCCGACCGGCTGACCGGTCCGATGGTCACCGACGCCGCCGCCGACGGCGACCTGGTCGCGCGGGCCGCGTTCACCCGGATCGGGGAGTGGCTCGGCGTCGGCCTGGCCAACCTGGTCGCCGCCCTGGACCCCGCCCTGCTCGTGGTCGGCGGCGGGGTCTCCCAGGCCGGTGACCGGCTGCTCGACCCGGCCCGCGACGCGTTGGCACGGTCGCTGGTGGGTGCCGGGCACCGCGTCGTACCGCCGGTGGCGCGGGCCGCACTCGGCCCCGAGGCCGGCCTGATCGGCGCGGCGAGCCTGGCGCGGGACGCCTCAGGGGCGCGGTAGTCCCCGATTCTTCGGTCGTCCGCCGGGCGAAATGACGACCAAAGGTTCGGGGACTATCGACCAGAGGGCACTCAGGGTCGGCGGTAGTCCGGCACCAGCTCGCGGGCGAGCTGCTCGAGGAACAGGCCGACGTCGGTGACGATGCCGCGGGCCTGCGAGGAGCCGCGGTCGGCCAGCTTGGTCACCGTCGCGGGGTTGATGTCGACGCAGACCAACGGGATCGAGGCGGGCAGGATGTTGCCCGTCGCGACGGAGTGCAGCATGGTCGCGACCATCAGGCAGAACCCGACGTCGGTGAGCGCTCCGCGCATCGCGCGCTGGCCGACGATGACGTCGGTGTGGACGTCCGGGAGCGGGCCGTCGTCGCGCACCGACCCGACGAGCACGAACTCCTTGTCGTGGGTGACCAGCGCGTGCATGATCCCGCCGGTGAGGACGCCGCTCTCGACGGCCGCCCGGATCGAGCCCTCCTTGCGGATCGTGTTGAGGGCGCGGATGTGGTGCTCGTGGCCGTGCTCGACGCCGTGGCCGTGGGACAGGTCGACACCGAGGGACGTGCCGTAGAGCGACGACTCGATGTCGTGGGTGGCGAGCGCGTTGCCGGCGAAGAGGACGTCGACGAAGCCCGCCTCGACCATCGCGACCATGGCCGGGGCGGCACCGGTGTGCACGACGCCCGGTCCGCCGACCCACAGCACCTTCTTTCCGTTGGCCTTGGCCTCCCGCATCCCGTCGGCGACCTGGCGCACCAGCACCGCCTGCGGCTTCTCCGAGGACACGTCGGACTCCATGAACCCGAAGTCGCTGCCCTTGTCGAGGACCGGGATGTCGACGCGGATGCCCGCGGCGCCGGTCACGACCCACATGCCGGCCTCCACGTCCGACATCGGCAGCGTGCGGATCCTGCTCGGGGTCCCGTTGACGACGTCGACGACCAGCCCGCAGTCCATCTCGGGGTTGTCGACGTCGAGCCACCGGCCCTCGAGCCGCACCTTGGTGGCGAGGTTGGTGGTGGAGTAGAAGCCGTCGGGGAAGACGCCGTCGCGATCGGCCTGGGTCATCGAGGCCTCGCCCGGGTGGACCTGGTTGACGCCACGGGTCTGCAGCCGCATCAGCAGCCGCTGCAGGGACTCGTCGTCCTCGGTGGTGAGGTTGATGGTCGCGGTGGAGGTGTCGCCGACCTCGTGGCCGACGTCGATCTTGGTGATCACCCAGTCGCCGCCGTACTCGCGGATGTCGTCGAGGATGCGGCTCAGGATGCCGCTGTCCATCAGGTGGCCGGTGACTTCGACGGTCTCTTTGACACTCACGGCGGTGAGCCTAGCGAGCGTGCGGCATGTGCGACGGGGTGTCCCGGTTCCCGGGGGTGCTCGCTCCACGGTTCTGTCACGGGGTGTTCCACAACGACGTCGACGGGAGGCCGGGACGTGGAACGGGGTGTTCCGCTTCGGCGGGCACCCCCGACGTCAGAGCCGGGCGCCGTCGTCCCCCGGGTCACGACCGCCGCGCTGCATCGTGATCACCAGGTAGATGAACGAGCCCACGAAGCTGAACACCAGGAGGTAGCCGAACCAGGTCGGCAGGTCGACGCCGGCGAGCAGCATGACCAGCAGTACCGCGGGGACGCCGAACACGGCGATCCACGGCAGGCTGTGGGGAAGGTCGAGGGGCGGTCCCGGCGGCGGTACGGGCGGCACGAACCGGTCCGGCTCGTCCGCCGCCTCGTCGACGTCGTCGTACGTCGCCGGCACCGGTTGCGGCGCGGGGTCCACCACGGCTGCGGGCAGGTCCTCGACCTGCGCCCGGTCACCGTAGTTCTCGACGATGGCCCGCCAGGCCTCGTCGTCCCTGCTGGTCCCGCTCACGCCATCGAGCGTACGTCAGCGGCTCACGCGGGCCACGAAGTCAGCGGTCTCCGTGAAGATGGTCTCGGCGTCGTGGTCGAGGGTCGCGACGTGGTAGCTCTCCTCGAGCGGGCGGTAGGTGACGTCGCGGGAGGAGATCGCCGAGAGCACGGTGTCCTTCGACGACTGGTCGATGACGTGGTCCTCCAGCGACTGGAAGTAGAGCAGCGGGGCGGTGACCTTCGGCAGGTCGGGGACGACCGCCTTCCACATCCGGGTCACCTGGAACAGGCCCTTGAGCGGCAGCCGGGGGTAGCCGTGCTCGTCCTGCCCCGGCTTCTTCATGTCGTTGACGACGCCGGCCAGCGACGGCACCACCCGCTGCAGCACCGGCAGCGCCAGCAGCTCCTTGCGGGTGCTGGACACGAACGGGTTGACCAGCACGATGCCCGCCACGTCGGCCGGGCGCTGCTCGGCCAGCCGCAGCGCCACCGAGCCACCCATCGACAGGCTCGCGACGACCACCGCCTCGCAGGTCGCGAGCAGCCGGTCCAGGGCCGCCGAGGCCGTGTCGTACCAGGCCGTCCAGGAGACCGTGTTGAGGTCCTGCCAGCGGGTGCCGTGACCCGGCAGCAGCGGCACCTCCACGGCGTAGCCGCGAGCGGTGAGCGCCTCGGCCCAGGGCCGCATCGAGGCGGGCGAGCCGGTGAACCCGTGGACGAGGAGGACGCCGACGGCGCGCCCGTCCGTGAGGTCCGGGTTGGCAGGGGCCGACATCGGCTCCGCGAGGGGGTGCATGGTCATGGCGGGATTCTGCACCACCGGAGACGTTCCGGAGGGTCTAGGCTGGCCCCGATCTCGGGTCGGCGCTGGTCGTCGACGCCGCCGGGGTCGTCGGGGAGGGCGAGGAGGCGGGGCGTTGTTCTACTGGTTCCTGAAGTGGATCGCAATCGGGCCTGTGCTGCGGGTGGTGTTCCGCCCCCACGTCGAGGGCGCCGAGAACGTCCCGGAGACCGGCCCCGCGATCCTCGCGAGCAACCACCTCTCGTACGCCGACTGGCTGTTCATGCCGCTGACGCTGCAGCGCCGGGTCACGTTCGTGGCCAAGGCCGAGTACTTCAACACGCCCGGGCATCAAGGGCTGGTTCCAGAAGAAGTTCTTCTCCGGCGCCGGCCAGGTGCCGATCGACCGCGGCGGCGCGTCCGCCGCGGAGGGTGCGCTCTCCTCCGCGCGCCGGATCCTCGAGGAGGGTGACCTCTTCGGCATCTACCCCGAGGGCACCCGCTCCCACGACGGCAGGCTCTACCGCGGCAAGACCGGCGTCGCGCGGCTGGCCCTCGAGACCGGCGTGCCCGTGATCCCGGTCGCCGTGCTGGGCACCGACGTGGTGGCGCCGCCGGGCAAGAAGTTCGGCACCTTCACCCGCCCGGGCGTCCGGTTCGGCAAGCCGCTCGACTTCTCCCGCTACGAGGGCATGGAGAACGACCGCTACATCCTGCGGTCGATCACCGACGAGATCATGTACGAGATCATGCGGCTCTCCGGCCAGGAGTACGTCGACCAGTACGCCACCCGCGCCAAGGAGGAGTCCAAGCGGCTCGAGCGCGAGGCCAAGGAGGCCAAGGAGGTCGAGGCGGAGCGCATCGCGGCCGACGAGGTGGCAGACGAGATGCGGGCGTCCTGAGCGAGCCCCAGCCCCGTCGGATGCTGTCCCGCCGGCCGCTCTGGTCGCGGCCGGACCTCACGGTCGAGGACCGGATGTTCCGGGCACTGGCGATCCTCCGGGTCGTCGTGCTGGTCAACGCGGTCGCGCTGAACGCCTACCGGGCCGACAACTTCGAGCATCCCGATGGGCGGCGTCGTCTGCGTCGTGGTGATGGCGGGCTGGACGGTGGTGATGATCGCGGCGTACGCCGATCCGGCGCGCCGGACCGCGGGGCTGGTCCTCGCCGACCTCGCGCGTCGCGGTGGGCCTGATCCTGGTCTCGCCGCTGGTCAAGGGCGACGACCTGCGCGCGACCATCCCGGGCTTCTGGGTGATGGGCGCGCTGCTCGCGGCGGCGATCCACTGGAACTGGCGCGGCGGCCTGCTGGCCGGGGTGGTGCTCACGGCGGCCGACCTCTCGGTGCGCAGCGAGGTCAACCAGGGCAACTACGGCAACGTGTTCCTGCTGCTGATCGGGGGCCCGATCGTCGGCTTCATGTGCGAGTCGCTGCAGCGGATGGAGCGCGAGCGGGACGCCGCGGTGCGGCAGGCGGTGAGCGGCGAGGAGCGTGCCCGGCTGGCGCGTGCGGTCCACGACGGCGTCCTGCAGGTGCTGGCGCTGGTGCAGCGACGCGGCGCCGAGCTCGAGCGGCTGTCGCCGGAGTTCGCCGAGCTCGGCCGGCTCGCCGGTGAGCAGGAGGCCACGCTGCGGTCCCTGATCCGGCAGCAGGACGTGCCGGGGCGCGAGCGGTGAGACCGACCTGGTCGCGGCGCTGGAGGAGCTGACCCGCGTGGTCCCGCTCCCGGTCACGGTGTCGACGCCGGGCCGCCCGGTCGAGCTGCCCGAGGACGTGGCCGCCGAGCTGGTCGCCGCCGTGCGCGCCTGCCTCGACAACGTCGCGACCCACGTCGGCCGGGACGCGCCCGGCGTGGGTGCTGCTGGAGGACGCACGCCGATCGCGTGACCGTCACCGTGCGCGACGAGGGGCCGGGGATCCCCGCCGACCGGCTGGCGCAGGCCGTGGACCAGGGCCGGCTCGGGGTCTCGCAGTCGATCGTCGGCAGGCTGGCCGAGCTCGGCGGGACGGCGGCCGTGGAGAGCGGGTCGTTCGGGACCGAGTGGGAGCTGGTCGTCCCGCGCCGCCGTACCCTCGACCGGTGACCATCCACCCCGGCCACCCGTTCGCCGAGGCCGACCCCGATCCGGTACGCCGCTTCCGCGGCCGGCTCGGTGCCGCCGTCACGCTGTGGACCGCGGGCGACGCCGACGACCGGGCCGGGCTGACGGTCACCTCGCTGATGGTGGCCGGGGGAGACCCCGGGCGGGTGCTGGCGCTGCTGGACCCGGACGCCGACCTGACGGCGCGGCTCGAGCACACCGGCCGCGGGATCGTGGCGCTGCTGGGGTGGCGGCACCGCTACCTGGCCGAGGCCTTCGCCGGCACCGCGCCCGCCCCGGGAGGCGCGTTCCGGACCGGCAGCTTCGAGGACACGCCGGCCGGGCCGCGGCTGGCCGATGCCGAGGGATGGGCCGAGGTCGCGGTCGAGGACGTCCGCGACGTGGGTTGGTCGCGACTGTTCACCTGCACCCTCGGCGAGATCGTGCTCGGCGACGACACCGAGCCGCTGCTGCACCGACGTGGCCGCTGGGTCCGTCCGGGTCCTCTAGGGTCGGCGCCATGACGGAGCACGGGGGAGAGCGACCGATCCGGGTGATGGTGGTCGACGACCACCCGATGTGGCGCGACGCGGTCGAGCGCGACCTCCAGGAGGCCGGGTTCGACGTCGTCGCCGTGGCCGCCGACGGACACCAGGCGATCGCCCGGTTCCCCGCGGCCCGGCCGGAGGTCGTGGTGCTCGACCTCCAGATCCCCGGACCGAACGGCGTCGAGGTCACCGCCACCGTGCTGGCCCACGACCCGGCTGCCCGCGTGCTGATCCTGTCCGCGTCCGGCGAGCAGGCCGACGTGCTGGCCGCGGTGAAGGCGGGTGCGACCGGCTACCTGGTCAAGTCCGCCTCGCGGCCCGAGCTCCTCGACGCCGTACGACGCGTGGCGGCCGGGGACACCGTCTTCACGCCCGGCCTCGCGGGACTGGTGCTCGGCGAGTTCCGGCGGATCGCCGACGCTCCCGCCGAGGAGGCCGGCGACGGGCTGACCGAGCGCGAGACCGAGATCCTCAAGATGGTCGCCAAGGGCATGTCCTACAAGCAGATCGCCGAGCGCCTCGTGATCTCCCACCGGACCGTCCAGAACCACGTGCAGAACACGCTGCGCAAGCTGCAGATGCACAACCGGGTGCAGCTGACCCGCTACGCGATCGAGCGGGGCCTCGACGACGACGATGAGTGACTGGCGGCGGGCCGGCGCCGACGATGCCGGGCTGCTCGCCGACCTCGAGCGCGACGCCAACCTGGTGGCGCTCGCCCACGTGTTCCCGCCGGACGTCCACCCGTTCCCGTACGACGGGGTGCTGGCCCGGTGGCGCGCACTGCTCGCCGACGCCTGGTCACGGTGGAGGTGATCGACGGGCCGGGCGGACTCGACGCCTTCGTCGCGCACGACGGCGCCGTCCTGCGACACCTCGCGGTGCGGCCGTCACGGTGGGGGCAGGGGCTCGCCCGGGATGCGGTCGCCCGCGCCGTCGCCGCCGGGGCGCGGCGGCTGTGGTGCCTGGCCGACAACCACCGGGCGCGTGGCCTCTACGACCACCTCGGCTGGCGAGCGACCGGGCTGACCCGGACGGCCGAGTGGGCGCCGTACCCGGTCGAGATCGAGTACGGCCGGGGCGAACCGATCACCCCCTTCACTGCGTCTCAGGAGTGAGCGGGACCGGCGGGTCGCGCGGGAAAGGACGGGGATGAGGCCGGATCTCGAGACGGAGTTCGAGGACTTCGTGACCGCGGTGTCGCCGCGGCTCTACCGCGCGGCCTACGCCATCGTCCGCGACCACCACCACGCCGAGGATGCGGTGCAGGCGGCGTTGGGGAAGGCCTACGCCCGGTGGCGCCGGGTCGTGCGGACCGACCACCCGGAGGCCTACGTGCGCCGGATGGTCGTCAACGAGGTCCTCTCGTGGCGGCGCCGCTCCTCGTCGGGGGAGCTGCCGACCGGCAACCTCCCCGACCGCGCGGCACCGGAGGCCTCCTCGCTCGCCGAGTCGGACGCCATGTGGCGCGCGCTCGGACAGCTCCCGCCCCGGCAGCGGGCGGTGCTGGTGCTGCGGTTCTACGAGCAGCTGAGCGAGGCCGAGATCGCCGACACCCTCGGCATCCGGCCGGGCACCGTGAAGTCGCAGAGCGCCGCAGCGCTGGCCAACCTGCGCCGGGCCTGGGACCACACGACACGGGAGGGGGAGCGGGTATGAGCTTCGAGGACACGATCAGGCGCAGCATCGCGGACCACGTCGACCGGCTGGAGGTGCCGTCGCTCGACGTCGAGGCGGTCCGGCGTACCGGTCGACGACGCCGCGCGGCCGGCACCGCGGCGGCGTCCCTCGCCGTGCTGGCGGTGCTGAGCGGAGGCGTCGCGCTCGTCGGGTCGGTCGGTGACGACGACGGTCGTGCCGTGCAGCCGACCGGGCTGCCCGCGCTCGACTACGACGAGGGAGCCCGGGCCTTCTACGACGACGGCACCGGCGAGATGCACCTCGGCGGCGCGGTCTTCGACCTCGGCATCGTCACCGGCATGGACACCAGCGCCTCCGCGACGCCGCACGGCGTCGTCTACTTCGACGACGACCAGGCGGTCCGGCTGCTGACCGAGGACGGCACGGTCCACACCCTCGCCGACGGCCCGCCGGACGCGGTGGGCTTCGGCCCGACGGTGAAGTACGACGCCACGGAGCCGCTCGTGGCGTGGCTCACCCGGGACGCGTCGGGGGTGGTGCTGACCGTCTACCGACTCGGCGACGACGCCGGGCTGGTCGGCTCGACCACCGTGCCCTGCGAGGGCGAGGAGTGCTCACGGCAGCGGATGGCCGGCATCGACAGCGGCCGCGTGTTCGTGCGCGGGCCCGAGGACACCCAGGTCTTCGACCTGGCCGACCTCGCGGCAGACCCGGTCCGGTTGACGGGGTTCGTGGTCGCCGACGTCCGCAACCGGGTCATGCTCGGCACCGGCTACTGCTGCGGCGACCAGCCGCTCGGCCCGGGCTGGAGCGTCGCCCAGGCAGAGGGTGCGGAGTCGTTGCTCACCCTCGACGGGAGGCCACCAGCTCGCCTGGAGCTCGACCCTGAGCAGCACCGACGACGGCGCGCCGATCCGCCTCGACGTACCGATCGAGGGTGTGGAGTTCGTGGCCCTCGACACCGACGGCACGGTGCTCGTGGCCGTGCTCGGCAACGACGGCGACCGGTTCTTCGACTGCGAGCCGGCCACGGGCGCCTGCACGCCGATCGGCCGCACGGGGGTGCGTGCCGGGGACCCGATCTTCCTCGGCACCGACATGTGAGCTCAGGTGCCGAGGATGCGGTCCAGGGTCTCGGCGTCGCGGGCCACGACGGCGGTGCCGTCGTCGAGCAGGATGATCGGTCGCTGGATGGCCCGCGGGTGGGCCACCAGGGCGGCCACCCAGTCGTCGCGATGGGCCGCGTCGCGGGGCAGGTGGTCGAAGCCGGCCTCCGCGCTCTCACGCTCCCGGGCGATCTCCCAGGGTTCGGCACCCAGTCGCGCCAGGACGTCGCGGACCTCCTCGGGCGTGGGGGGCTCGTCCAGGCACGACCGCGTCTCGTAGCGCTCGCCGGCCCGCTGCAGCCCGTCCAGGGCCGCCCGGGTCTTGCTGCAGGACACTGTCGTCCAGACCTCCATGGTCGGTCATCCTAGGATCTCGAAGGTGACCGACGACCTGCTGGGCATCGCCGACGCGCTCTACGCGCTCCCGCTCGGCGAGTTCACCCCCGCGCGGGACGCCCGGGCGAAGGAGCTCAAGGGCACCGACCTCGCCCCGCGGGTCAAGGCCCTGAAGAAGCCGTCGCTGGCCGCCTGGGTCGTCAACCTCCTCGTACGCCGTGATGCCGAGCAGGCGACGCAGGTGCTCGAGCTCGGGGCGGCCCTCCGCGAGGCCGCGGCCGGGATGCAGGGCGAGGAGCTGCGGGCCCTGACCCGGCAGCGGCGGCAGCTGACCGCGGCGGTCACGACCGGCGCCCGGGCGCTGGCGTCGGGGGAGGGCGTCAAGGTCACCCAGGCGGTCGCCGACCAGGTCGAGTCGACGCTCACCGCCGCCATGCTCGACGCCCGGTGCGCCGAAGCGGTCCGCAGCGGGCTGCTGGTCACGGCGCTGTCGTCGACCGGCGTCGACGACGTCGACCTGGGAGCGGCCGTGGCGACGCCCGACGCGCTCGGCTTCACCGCCACGGTGAGCACGCCGACGCCGCCCGAGCTCCACGTCGTCCCGGACCCGGACGCCGACGAGAAGGCCGTCGCCGCGGCCCGGGAGCGGGCCGAGGAGACGGACGCGGCCCTGGCCGCCGCGCGCACCAGCCTGGTCGAGGCGACCGCGGCGGCGGCCGAGCTCGAGGCCCGCAGCATGCAGCTCCAGGCCGAGATCGACGAGCTCAAGGGCAAGCTGGCCGAGCTCGACTCGGCGTACGAAGGGGTCGAGGACGAGCTCGCCGACGCCGAGGACGCCCGCGCCGAGGCCGCCGACGCGGTCAGCAGTGCCGAGCAGGAGCACCGCCGGGCGACCGACGCCCTCGAGAAGCTGGGCGGCTGAGCGGTAGTCCCCCCAACCGTCAGACCCGGGCTCGGACCTTGACGCAGCACCAGCCCGGCTCGGGCTCGAGGCAGGCGCGCACGTCGGACCGCTCCAGCCCGTCGACGACGCCCTGCACGAAGTCCTGGTTGAGGCCGCAGACGAGCTCGGTGTGCTTCTGGGCGAGCGTGTCGAAGGGGCAGTTCCGCAGCGTCACGACCGCCTCCGCCACCTGCGGCTCGAAGCCCTGACCCGCGAGCACCTCGGCAACCGCCGGCAGGCTCGGGCCACGGCCGGCTCCCGACACGGACCGGCCGAGGGCGAGACCCTCCTCCCGGGCGCTGGAGCTGATCGACCGGTCGAGCGGAGCGCCGCCCGCTGCCTGCGTCACCGCGGCCGCGAGGATGTCGCCGACCAGGTCGTAGCGGCGCGGCGGCAGCGACACGGTGAACTCGCGGTCGGCCCGTCGGTAGAGCTTGCTCGGGCGGCCGGCGCCCGGGCCGCTCCTCCCGGTGAGCCGCCGGAACTCCACCTCGAGCAGGCCCTCCTCGACCAGCCGGTCGAGGTGGAAGCTCGCGGTGTGGAGGGCGAGCCCCAGGGCGGTGGCGGCCTGCTCGCGCCCGACGGGGTCCGGCTCGTGCACGACGTACTCGTAGAGCGACCGCCGGTTCTCGTCGGCGAGCGCCCCGATCCGGGACGCCTGGCTGCTGAGGTCCATGTCGAAACTCTAAAACAGAAATCTCTTGACACAAGAGACTGGCCGAGGTTTTCTAAAGACAATCACCATCTTGTTTAGAACGGAGCCCTGATGACGGCCCTCACCGAGCCGACCACCGTCGGACACTGGCGACCCAGGATCACCCGCGACTCGTGGCCGGCCACCGACCCCGCGGCCGCCGAGCGCGCCGCGGCCGACCTGCTCGTCGCCCTCGGCCTGGACCTGACCGACGAGAACCTCGCCGAGACCCCGGGCCGGATGGCCCGCGCGCTGCTCGAGATGACGACGGTCCCGGACTTCTCGCTGACCACGTTCCCCAACGACGAGGAGTACGACGAGCTGGTGCTCGTCCGCGACATCCCCGTGCAGTCGTTGTGCGAGCACCACATGCTGCCGTTCATGGGGGTCGCCCACGTCGGCTACCTGCCGGGGGAGCGGATCCTGGGGCTGTCCAAGTTCGCCCGCATGGTCACCTTCCACGCGCGCCGGCCGCAGACCCAGGAACGGCTGACCAAGCTGATCGCCGACGACCTCCACGAGCGGCTCCGGCCGCGCGGGGTGGGGGTCGTGATCGAGGCCGAGCACACCTGCATGAGCGTGCGCGGCGCCCGCGCGCCGGGCACCCGGACGCTGACCTCGACGTTGTCCGGTCTGGTGCGCGACGATCCTCGTAGCCGGGCCGAGTTCCTCTCACTCACCAGGAGGCACGCGTGAACATCGTCGTGGTCGGAGCCGGGTTGGCCGGCGCGAAGGCGGTCGAGGAGCTGCGCGAGCAGGGGTACGACGGCGACGTCACCCTGGTCGGGGCCGAGCACCACACGCCGTACGAGCGGCCTCCGCTCTCGAAGGGGTTGCTGCTCGGCACCGACGAGCCCGACTCGCCGTTCGTCCACGAGGCCCGGTGGTACGCCGAGCACGGCGTCGACCTGCTGGTCGGCGACGCGGCCACGGCGCTGGACGTCGCGGCGCGCACGGTGACCGTGGCGGGCCGGTCGATCGCGTGGGACCGGCTGCTGCTGACCACCGGGGCCCAGCCGAGGCGGCTGGCCGCGGTCGACGAGTCCGGCGCCGACGTCAGCTACCTGCGCACCCTGGAGGACTCGCTCGCACTCAAGGAGCGGCTCGCGGGTGACCTGCTGGTCATCGGCGCCGGCTGGATCGGGCTGGAGGTCGCCTCCGCCGCGCGGCAGGCGGGCGGTCGGGTGACGGTCGTCGAGACCGCGCCGCTGCCCCTGGCCCGCGTGCTCGGACCCGAGATCGCGACCGTCTTCGCCGGCCTGCACCGCGAGCACGGCGTCGACCTGCGGCTGGACACCGGGCTGGACTCGGTCGCGCGGGACGGCGAGCGGGTCACCGTCCGGCTCTCCGACGGGCACGAGCTGAGCCCCGACCTCGTGGTGGTCGGCATCGGGGCCGGGCCGGACGACCGCCTCGCCTCGGCCGCGGGACTGGCCACCGACAACGGCGTCCTGGTCGACCCGGCGCTGCGCACCAGCGCCCCCGACGTCTGGGCGGCCGGCGACGTCGCCAACCACGACCACCCGACGCTCGGCCGGGTCCGGGTGGAGCACTGGGACAACGCCATCCAGCAGGGAAAGCACGCCGCCCGCGCGATGCTGGGCGACGACGCGGCGTACGACCGGCAGCCCTACTTCTTCACCGACCAGTACGACCTGGGCATGGAGTACGTCGGGCACGTCGGGCCGGACGGCTACGACGAGGTGGTCGTCCGCGGCGACCTCGAGGGCCGGGTCTTCTCCGCCCTGTGGCTGGCGGGCGGCCGGGTGGTGGCCGGGATGCACGCCAACGACTGGGACGCGACCGAGGCGCTGCGTGCGGTGGTCGGGACGCCGGCCACGACCGAGGTCCGCGACCCGTCGGTGCCGCTGGCGGACCTGGTCGGCTGAGGGCTGGAGAGAGATAGTCCCCGAATCTTCGGTCGTCATTTCGCGCGAGACACGACCAGAGGTTCGGGGACTATCTGTAACCGCTCAGACGGTCGCCCAGCCCTGCGAGCGACGGACCGCCTCCAGCCAGCGGGCGTGGTCGGCGTCGGGCCGGCTCCGGTCGGCACCGGGCTCGAAGCGACGGTCGAGCGACCACGTGTCGCGCAGCTCGTCGGTGGACGACCAGACCCCGGTCCCGAGCCCGGCGAGGAAGGCGGCACCGAGGGCGGTGGTCTCGACGATCTCCGGACGCTCGACGGGTACGCCGACCTGGTCGGCCTGGATCTGGCAGAGCAGGTCGTTGGCGGCCGCACCGCCGTCGACGCGCAGGGAATCGGTCAGGCCCGGCCCCCAGTTCGGCAAGGTCTCGAGCACGTCGCGCACCTCGAACGCGATCGCCTCGAGGGTGGCCCGCACGATGTGCGCGCGGGTGGTGCCGCGGGTCAGGCCGATGAGGAGCCCCCGGGCGTGCGGATCCCAGTGCGGCGCGCCGAGCCCGGTCAGCGCCGGCACGAACACCACGCCGTCGGTGGAGTCGACGGTGGCCGCGATCGCCGCGGTCTCGGCCGCCGAGCCGACGATCTGCAGCCCGTCGCGCAGCCACTGCACGGCCGCGCCGGTCACGAAGATCGCGCCCTCGAGGGCATAGGTCAGCTCCCCGGAGGGGGAGCGCCAGGCCGCGGTCGACAGCAGACCGGCGTCGGAGCGCTGCAGCGTCGTACCCGTGTTGGTGAGGATGAACGACCCGGTGCCGTAGGTGCACTTGGAGTCGCCCTCGTCGAAGCAGGTCTGCCCGAACAGCGCCGACTGCTGGTCACCGGCGATGCCCGCGATCGGCAGCGCCAGCCCGCAGAACGACGTGGCGTCGCTGGTCGCGATCTCGCCCCAGCTCGGGACGACCTCCGGCAGCGCGTCGCGCGGGACGCCGAAGAGCGCGCACAGCTCGTCGGACCACTCGCCGGTCGTCGAGGTCGAAGAGCAGGGTGCGCGAGGCGTTCGAGACGTCGGTGACGTGGTGGACACCGCGCGTCATCCGCGCGATCAGGTAGGAGTCGACGGTGCCCACCGCGTAGCGGCCGGACTCGACGTGGGTCCAGGTGTGGGGCTCGTGCTCGGCGAGCCACACCAGCTTGGTGCCCGAGAAGTACGGGTCGAGCCGCAGCCCGGTCAGCTCCGCGACGCGGTCCTCGTGCCCTTCCTCGCGCAGCCGGCCGCAGATGTCCGCCGTACGCCGGTCCTGCCAGACGATCGCGCGGCGGGGGGACCCGAGCGTCTCCCGGTCCCAGAGCACGACGGTCTCGCGCTGGTTGGTGATGCCGATGGCGGTGCAGCTCGCTCGCGTCGACCTGCTTGAGCACGGCCCGGGTCGCCTCGATGGTCGCCTGCCAGATCTCCTCCGGCGCGTGCTCGACCCAGCCGGGCTGGGGGAAGTGCTGGCGGAACTCCTCGTTGCCCTTCGCGACGATGGTGCCGTCGGGGCTGACGACGACCGCGGTCACGCCGGTGGTGCCGGCGTCGATGGCCAGCACGCTCACGAGCGACCCTCCCGCCGCACGACCTCCAGCACCTGTTCGTCGATCCACGCCAGCTGCGGGTCGACGCGCATCTCGTAGTTCTCGGTCCCGACCCACGCCGCGAAGTCGCGGTGGCCGCGCGCGGTCGCGAAGTCCTCGAGCTCCCGCTCGATCTCGGGCGTCACCGGCACCTGCTCCTCCTCGGTCGAGGCGGTCAGGTAGAGGTCGCTGAGGTCGAGCAGCCGCGCCAGCTCGGTGACCGGGTCGACGTGGTCGTCGACCCGCAGGTCGACGGCGATGTCGTCGCGACCGCCGTACCCCGCCCCGTCGCGTACGACGAGCAGCGCGGCGCTCTGCCGGCCGCGCCGGTCCCCGCCCGCGTCGTCCCCGGCGGTCAGTGCGGCGAGCAGCCGCCGGGCCAGCGGCGCGTCGTCGTCGGAGGTGTCCCAGGCCGCCTGCATGGCCAGCACCACCTCCTCGCCGGCGAGCACGTTGCCCTGGATCGCGTAGCCGTCGCCGGTCACCCCGCCGGCCCAGTCGAGGCAGGCGGTGCCGGTGTGGGAGACCGCCTCGCCCTCGAGGTCGACGATCCCGACCTGCCGGTGGTCGCGACCCTCGTCCTCCTCCAGCAACCGTTGCAGGGCGATGCCCGCGGTCGCCCCCTCGTCGAGGTGCGCGAGCGCGAGGCCCTTCCAGGCCACGTTGGCGTCGGCCTGGGTGGCGATGGCGCCGACACCGGCGACCGCGGCCGGCACGACCGCGCCGACGCCGAGGAACTTCGAGGCGACGGCCACTCCCCACGACTCGCCGTCGGCGGAACGGGCCACGATCGAGAACGTCATGGCCGGGACCTTAGTGGTCCTGTCGGGTGCGCTGGTCGTGCCCGGCGAACTCCGCTAGCGTCGTCACCCGTCCATGTGAACGATCCAATCCAGGAGTGACGATGCGCGTCGGAGTGCTCACCGGTGGCGGGGACTGCCCCGGACTGAACGCCGTGATCAGGGCCGTGGTCCGCAAGGGCGTCAAGGTCCACGGCTTCGAGTTCGTGGGCTACCGCGACGGCTGGAAGGGCCCCCTCGAGGGACTGACCATGGACCTCGGGGTGCCGGAGGTGCGCGGGATCCTGCCGCGCGGCGGCACCATCCTCGGCTCCAGCCGCACCAACCCGTTCAAGATCGACGGGGGCGTCGAGCAGATCGAGGAGAACCTCGCCTCGAACGGGGTCGACGCGCTGATCGCGATCGGCGGCGAGGACACCCTCGGGGTCGCCACCAAGCTGGCCGACCTCGGCGTGAACGTCGTCGGCGTACCCAAGACGATCGACAACGACCTGTCCGGCACCGACTTCACCTTCGGCTTCGACACCGCGGTCAACATCGCGACCGAGGCCATCGACCGGCTGCACACGACCGCCGAGTCGCACCACCGGGCGCTCGTGGTCGAGGTCATGGGCCGTCACGCCGGCTGGATCGCCCTCCACTCCGGGATCGCCGGCGGCGCCAACATCGTCCTCATCCCCGAGCAGCCGTTCGACATCGCGGAGGTCTGCCGCCTCGTCGAGTCCCGGTTCGAGTCCCGGTTCTCGCCGATCCTGGTCGTCGCCGAGGGCGCGGTCCCGAAGGAGGGCGGCGACATGACCCTGGTCTCCGGCGAGAAGGACGCCTTCGGTCACGTCCGGCTCGGCGGCATCGGCGACCGGCTGGCCCAGGAGATCGAGGCCCGCACCGGCGCCGAGGCGCGCGCCGTGGTCCTCGGCCACGTCCAGCGCGGCGGGACGCCGACGGCGTTCGACCGCTGGCTCGCCACCCGCTTCGGCCTGCAGGCCGTCGACGCGGTCGCCGCCGGCGACTTCGGCACGATGATGGCGCTCCGCGGCACCGACATCGTCCGGGTCCCGCTCCGCGAGGGCACCGGTGAGCTCAAGCTCGTCAGCCCCGAGGAGTACGCCGAGGCCGAGGTCTTCTTCGGCTGAGCCCTCGGTGACCCGTCAGTTGTGCAGGTTCACCACCCACTGAGCCGTCACTCGTGCAGGCACGAGTGACGGCTCGGCGTGGCACGAGGTCACGCGACCTGCTGGTCGACCTCGCGCCAGAACCGGGCGACCCGGTCGTTCCAGAGGTCGGGGACCTCCTGGAACGGCTGGTGGGACTCGCCCTCGAGGACCTCGAACTGCGCGCCGGGCACCAGGTCGGCGACGGCGCGGCAGAGCTCCGGCCGGCTCGTCATGTCGAGCTCACCGGCCAGCACGAGGACCGGGACGGCGATCTCGGGCAGACGCGCGCTCGTGTCGTGGTCGACGAACGCGTCCAGCGTGCGCTGGGTGTCCTCGGGGGCCTGGGGGTGCGGGAAGGCCATCGCCTCCTCGATGATCTGGTCGACGAGGCCGTCGTTGGTGGCCCGGGGCGTGTAGATGAAGGTGAAGAACCACTCCAGGAACGTCCGCTCGGTGGGCGCGGCGCCGACCATCCAGCGGACCATGCCCGCCCACCGGCGCAGGTAAGGGTCCATGGCCGGCCACGTGCTCTGGAGCACGAGGCTGCGGACCAGGTGCGGGTGCCGCAGCGCGAGCTCCTGGGCGATGATGCTGCCGCCCGAGAAGCCGGCGACGTGGGTCGCGGGGATGTCCAGCCCGCGGAGGACGGCGGCGGCGTCGTCGGCCATCGCCTCGACGGTGGCCGGGGAGCTCGGCATGGGGGTGCGGCCCGCGCCCCGGTTGTCGAAGGCCGTCATCCGGTAGCGGTCGGCCAGCCCGTCCAGCTGGAACTGCCAGGACTCGACGGTGTCGCCGAGACCGCCGATCAGCAGGACGTCAGGCCCGACGCCCGTCTGGTCGACGTAGATCTCCATCTCGGGAGCCGCCACGGTGCGCGGGAAGTGGGGTGCTCCCGGCCCCATCTCGCGGGCGGGTGTCGGGTGGTGCGTGGTGCTCATGTCGTTCGATCCTTCTCTGGTCGTCAGCTCACCGCGAGGTCGCGGATCGCCTGGTGGGTGTGGAAGACGCCGTGCGGGTCGTAGGCGTCCTTGATCGCGGCGAGCCGTGAGCCACTGGCTCCGAAGGCGGCGCCCATGCGTGACGCGCCCTCCTCGCCGAGGAAGTTCGGGTAGGTCGCGCCGGTCGAGTACGGACGCATGTCGTCGCGCATGGCGCGGCCGAGGCTGATGCACCGGGCGTCGTCGGCCGGGTCCTCCCAGAGCAGCAGCGGGTGCACGATGAAGCGCGCTTCGCGGCCGCCCAGGGGCGAGTGCCCGGCATCCTGGCGGCGTACGGCGCCGCCCCACGCCACGATGAACAGCTGCGACGGCCCTGCCGGCAGCTCGGTCGCGCGGGTGACCAGCGCCTCGATCGCGGGGTCCGGCAGGTCGACCACGTTCTCGGCGTTCCAGTAGTTCCGGTAGCCCGGCGGGTCGTCCACCGAGCACTGGAAGTCCGCGTAGGAGGTCGTGCCGAAGAAGTCGACGTCCGGGCCGAGCGCCCGGATCGGTGCCAGCGCGTCCTCGCCCTCGGGCACGGCACCCGCCCACATGCCGAGGATCGCCACCGCCGGCTCGCCGCGCAGGTGCTCGGGGATGTCGGGGTCGTCGTCCGGGGCGGTGATGAAGGCGCAGGCGAGCGACAGCTCGTCGGGCGCCGCGTTCATGACGTCGCGGAAGGTGCGCACGACCTCGGCCGCGCGTTCGATCGCGAACACGGCGACGCCGGCGTGGACCTGCGGCCCCACCGGGTGCAGCCGCATCTCGACGGACGTGACCACGCCGAAGCTGCCGCCTCCGCCTCGGAGCGCCCACAACAGCTCGGGGTGCTGGTGCTCGGTGACCCGCAGGATCTCCCCGTCGGCCGTCACGAGCTCGGCGGCCAGCAGGTTGTCGCAGGCCAGGCCGTGCTTGCGCTCGAGCCATCCGGAGCCGCCGCCGAGGGTCAGGCCCGCCACTCCCGTGGTCGAGACCCGACCGCCCGTGGTGGCCAGCCCGTGCTCCTGGGTGGCCCGGTCCACGTCCGCCCAGATCGCTCCACCACCGATCCGGACGACCCGGTCGACCGGGTCGACCTCGATGTCGGCCATGGCGCGGAGGTCGAGCACCACTCCGTCGTCGCAGAGGGACAGGCCGGCGACCGAGTGCCCGCCCGCGCGTACGGCGAGGGGCAGGTCGTGGCTGCGCGCGAAGGCCACCGCCGCGACGACGTCGTCGACCGTGACGCACTCGACGACGTAGCGCGGACGGCGCTGGATCATGGTGTTGAACAGGGTGACGGTCTTCTCGTAGGCGGCGTCCCCGGGCTCGTGCAGCCCTCCGGAGAGGCGGAACCGGAGCTCGGTGACGGCGTTGCTTGCTGTGGTTGATGACATGCCGGCAAGTCTTGGCGGGGTGCCGCCCCCGGCGCGTCCCCCGGACCGGCCACTGCGGCGAATGGCCCGATCGGGCCATGCGGGGGTACGCCGCCTCTACTTGGTGTGTCCCCATCGTGTGGAGGCCGTGCGTCGTCACCCTGCGGGGCATGACGTACCCACGTGACCTGAGCGATGACCAGTGCGCCGTCGTGGACGCGGGCCCGGTCGCAGTTCCGCCGCTGGTCCGGCAACGGCACCTGGGCACGCGCTCTGACCGTTCTGCACGCCGCCGCACGCGAGGCCGATGGCCGCGCGGAGGCGACACCCTCGATGGTGGTGATCGATACCCACCTGGCGCTACCGCACTACTTGAGCACGAGGACCAGGACGAAGACGATCACAAAGACGCTCTGAAGTGAGTGCACGATGATTCCCATCCATGCGCTCTGGAAGCGCCGCGACGGATAGGCCTCGAGAAAGATGCCCTCCACCAAGGTGGCGGGGATGACCCACGGCACGTGCAGGTGATAAATGGTGAACAACACGCCGTTGGCGATCCAGTCGCCCCTGCCGAAGGCGGCTCGCATGCGCGGCAGGAGCAGCCCCCGGAAGAGAAGCTCCTCGCCGAGCACGGTGTTGAAGATGACAAATACGACGATGAGTGCGAACCAGCCCCAGGCGCCGCTGAAGAAGGTCTCGCCACGGTCGGAGCCGAGGAAGTCGGCGAAATCTCGCTCGGACGGACCCGGGATCGCGGGCACCAGTGCCCACACGGCACCGAGGACGACGAAGAGCAGCGCCCACCACCAGACCTTTCCGCCCACGCGTCCGGTCCTCGGATCTCGCGGTGGCCGGAGCCAAAGCGCGTCGCGCACCCGCGGCCAGTCGAGTGACCCGAGTTCCCACCTGAGAAGGATCAGGACCAGCACGAATTGCCAGACGAGCCCCGCCGTGAGCAGGATCAGCAGCGCCTTGGTGAGGGGCTCATCGCCCCCGAGTTGGTCCTCGAGCCAGGGAGCGACCACCCACGCCAGAAGGCCCATGGGGACGGCTGCGGCGGCCCACACCGCAAGGATCTCCAGCTTCGAGTACTGCCTTACGGCTTCATACCGATCAACTTCCTGATCGGGAGAGGGATCAACGGGCTGCGCCGCCGACATGGTCCCCCCTCCGCCAAGACCCGCGATGCGGATCGTCGCCGTCCTGACCGAGCAGGTGGTCATCTCAGCGACCGCTCGCAAGACGTTGCCAGATAGTGCGAGCGTGCGCCGCCGTGTCGCGCATGTCAAGGCATTCCGGACGGGTCGGGCGGCCCGACCACGACCGCCCGGCGGCAATGCGGCGAACGCCAAGGCCAGAGCGCCAAGTCCGGCCAGCATGAGGGTCGTGATGACGCCGTACGCCCCAAACGCGGTGCGGGCCGGACAAGCGATACCCCCGGCTCGAGACCCGTCCGAGACTCGCCTTGACCAGGTCGCGCAACGCGACAGGTTCGCTCAGCGGCTGCTTGATGAGTGCACTTTCGCTGGATAGGGACACGCCCAGTTAGAGCAGCCCCCGCTTCGTCGCCGCTGCCACCGCAGCGGCTCGCGACGGGGTCCCCAGCTTGGTCCGGATGTTGGCGACGTGACGGTGCACCGTGTGCGGGCTCAGGAAGAGGCGCTCCGCGATGCCGGAGTCGCTCAGGCCCGTGGAGACCAGGCGCAGGATGTCCGCCTCGCGCGGACTGAGTCCGTCGGCGTGACCGGGTCCGCCCACGCCGTCGCCGGCGTCGAGCAGGTCGAGGACCTCCCGTGCGGCACGTGTCTCCAGCGCGGCCCGCTCGGGGCGGCCGAGAGCGTCGAGGCAGGTCGCCCACAGCAGTCGGGCCCGCGCACCCTCGTAGGGGGCGGCGCAGGCTCCGAACAGGTCGATCGCATCCTCCAGGACCTGACGTGCGGCCTCGCACTGACCGGCGGCGACCGAGACCTCCCCGTGCGCGAGGAGGACCCGACCGCGCAGGTACGGCGTGACCAGGTCCATCTCCCGCAGCTGCGCCAGTGCCGCGCGGGCGTCCTCGAACTGTCCGGCGGCGGCGCGGGCGCGGGCGAGCAGCTCCAGGGCCGGCAGGCGGTCGAGCACGCTCGACTCGCCCAGCCGCCGCAGCACCCGCTCGGCGGCGTCCGCGGCGCCGGCGCTGTCGCCGGTCTGCAGGTCCAGCTCGCCGAGGCCGACGAGGGCGTGCGGGTGGGGGAGCGCCGCCTCGAAGAGCTCCCGTGCCGCATCGGTCCGGCCCTGCCGGAGCCGCAGGTCGCCGAGCCGTACCGCGGTCGGCGCCGCGAGAGCGGGCCGGGTCGAACGGATGTCCTCGATGGCCGTCGACAGCTCCTGCTCGGCGAGCGGCCAGTCTCCCCTCGCGGCCAGGACTCCGCCGTACGCCGTGCGGCAGATGCCGAAGAAGTGGCGGGCGTGCCACGTGGTGGACCAGGAGTGCAGTGCGCGGCTCCACTGCTCGGCCCGGTCGAGCTCACCCGCCTGGGCGCAGCCGGACACCGTGTGGCACAGCGCCCACCCGGGGGAGGCGATGTCGGCGAAGTCCTCGGCGAGCGCGAGTCCCGCACTCTCGTCGAGCGACCGCAACCCGGTCTCGATGGCCCCGGACGCGACCAGTGCGCTGCCGAGGATGGCCAGCGCGATGGTCTCGACGTCCACCGCGCCGACGGCCCGCGCGAGCTCCAGGGCCTCCCGCGCGCGGCGGGCGGCGCCGTCGAGGTCGCCGTGGTGGAGCAGTGCGACATCCGCCTCGAGCAGCATGATGAACCCGAGCTCGATCCCGGGGGGCTCGTGCTCCAGCAGTGCCCGTCCCCGCCCGAGCCAGGCCAGGGCCACCGCATCGTCGCCGCGGAAGTCGAGGTGGTCCGAGCCGAGCCACATCGCCATCCGGGCCGCGCCCACGGCGTCGCCGGCCGTGCGGTAGCTGCGGTAGGCGTGCTCGCGGGCCGAGAGGGTGAGGTCCTGGTCCCCTTCCCACCAGGCCGCGCGGCCGAGGCCCTCCCACGCCTCCGGCGCGTCCGCCACGGCCACGGCCCGGCGGAAGTGCGCTCCCGCCTCCGCCCAGTCGGCGGAGGCGAGGGCGGCGAGCCCGGCGCTCAGCGGTTCCGCCGGGTCGACCGGTTGGACCATCTCGGAAGCCTAGTCCTGCTCGGGCGGCCGACCCACCCTCGGTGACCCGTCAGTTGTGCAGGTTCACCACCCACTGAGCCGTCACTCGACCCTGCACGAGTGACGGCTCAGCGCGGTTCGAGCCTGCACGAGTGACGGCTCGGCGCGACTCGAGATCATGACGCGGCTGTCCGGCGCGGTGGTGGCACCGCCGGGTGAACTACGCCACCATGGCGGCATTCGACACCCTAGGAAGGGGAAGCCATGAGTGCCAACGCTCCGGCCACGCAGGACGTGAACGGTCCGCAACCCGACCTCAAGCGGGTCATGGGGCCCAAGCTGCTGCTGCTGTTCATCGTGGGTGACATCCTCGGCGCCGGTGTCTACGCCGTCACCGGACAGATGGCCGGCATCGTCGGCGGGGTCGTCTGGCTGCCGTTCCTCGTCGCCTTCATCGTCGCGACGCTGACCGCGTTGTCCTACCTCGAGCTGGTCACCAAGTACCCGCAGGCGGCCGGTGCCGCGCTCTACGCCCACAAGGCGTTCGGCGTCCACTTCGTCACCTTCATCGTGGCCTTCGCCGTGATCTGCTCGGGCATCACCAGCGCATCCACGTCGGCCAACGTGCTCGCCCAGAACCTGTTCGGCGGCCTCGAGGTCAACGGCTGGATCGACGAGGCGCCGGGCACCGGCGCCACCACGGTCGTCGCGATGGCCTTCATGATCCTGCTGGCGCTGATCAACCTGCGCGGGGTGGGGGAGAGCGTGAAGTTCAACGTCGTCCTCACCCTCGTGGAGGTCGCCGCCCTCACCATCGTGATCGGCGTCGGCTTCTACGCCATGACCGCCGGCGACGGTGACCTGAGCCGGATCACGGTCTTCGAGTCGCCCGAGGGCAAGGGCATGTTCCTCGCCGTCACCGCGGCCACGTCGGTGGCGTTCTTCGCGATGGTCGGCTTCGAGGACTCGGTCAACATGGTCGAGGAGACCGAGAACCCCGAGAAGATCTTCCCGCGCACGATGCTCACCGGCCTCGGCATCGCGGTCATCATCTACATGCTGGTCGCGGTCTCCGTCGTCGCGGTGCTCACGCCCGGCGAGCTCGCCGAGATCAACGAGGCCGAGGGTCGTGACCCTCCTCGAGGTGGTCAGCAAGGGCGCCCCGGACTTCCCGATCGACCGGATCTTCCCGTTCCTGGCCTGCTTCGCGGTCGCCAACACCGCGCTCATCAACATGCTGATGGCGAGCCGGCTGCTCTACGGCCTGGCCAACCAGGACGTGCTGCCCCGGAGCGCTCGGCAAGGTCTCGAGGAACACGCGCTCGCCGTACGCCGCGGTCGTCTTCTCCACGCTGCTGGCGCTGGGCCTGATCTACTACGTGGCCAACCAGGCCGAGAGCGACATCGTGCTCAACCTGGCCAGCGTCACCGCGCTGCTGCTGCTCGGCGTCTTCACCATCGTCAACGTCGCCTGCCTCGCGCTGCGGCGTCGACGGACGCGAGAGCAGGTTCAGGTCACCCGGCTACACCCCGGCCCTCGCCGCGGCCGCCTGCGCGTTCCTGGTCGGCCCGTGGGTCGACCGCGACACGCTGATCTACCAGATCGCCGGGGTCCTGCTGCTGATCGGCGTCGCGCTCTGGGTGGTCACCTGGCTGATCAACCGTGGCAGCCGGGCGCAGAAGACCGGCTTCCGCGACATCGACCACATGGAGGACGACATCCGCTGACGACTGTCCACGAAGGCCCGGCACTGTGAGGTGCCGGGCCTTCGGCACGTACTCTTGATCGGTGAGCACCGTCCCCGATCTCGCCGCGCTGCACGCGATGAGCCCCGCGCAGCAGCCGACGTACGCCGACCCGGTGGCGGTCGACGCCGCCGTCGCGCGGCTCCGCACCCAGCCGCCCCTCGTCTTCGCCGGCGAGTGCGACGACCTGACGGCCAAGATCGGCGCCGTCGCCCGGGGCGAGGCGTTCCTGCTCCAGGGCGGTGACTGCGCCGAGACGTTCGACGGCGTGACCGCCGACAACGTCCGCAACAAGCTGCGGGTGCTGCTCCAGATGGCGGTCGTGCTCACCTACGCCGCCTCGGTCCCGGTCGTGAAGGTCGGCCGGATCGCCGGCCAGTACGCCAAGCCACGCTCCTCCGACCTCGAGACCCGCACCGTCGACGGGCAGAGCGTCACGCTGCCCGCCTACCGCGGCGACGCCGTCAACGGCTTCGAGTTCACCCCCGAGGCGCGCCGGCACGACCCGCAGCGGCTCGTCGACGTCTACAACTCCTCGGCCGCGACGCTCAACCTGGTGCGCGCCTTCGTCACCGGCGGCTACGCCGACCTGCGCCAGGTCCACGCCTGGAACACCGACTTCGTCAAGGAGAGCGCGGCCGGCCAGCAGTACGAGGCGATGGCCGACGACATCGAGCGTGCGCTCACGTTCATGCAGGCGATCGGCGCCGACCCCGACGAGTTCCACCGGGTCGACTTCCACTCCAGCCACGAGGCACTGGTGCTCGAGTACGAGCACGCGATGACCCGCATCGACTCCCGCACGCAGCTGCCCTACGACGTCTCCGGCCACTTCGTGTGGATCGGCGAGCGCACCCGTCAGCTCGACGGCGCCCACGTCGAGCTGCTCCGCCACATCCGCAACCCGATCGGCGTCAAGCTCGGTCCGACCACCTCCCCGGACGACGCCCTGGCGCTGGCCGAGCGGCTCAACCCCGACAACGAGGCCGGCCGGCTCACCTTCATCACCCGGTTCGGCGCAAGCCGGATCCGCGACGGGCTCCCCACGCTGATCGAGAAGGTCAGCGCGGCGGGGGTCCAGGTCGCCTGGGTCTGCGACCCGATGCACGGCAACACCTTCGAGGCGTCGTCGGGCTACAAGACCCGCAACTTCGACGACGTCATCGCCGAGGTCCAGGGCTTCTTCGACGTCCACCGCTCGCTCGGCACCTGGCCGGGCGGCGTGCACGTCGAGCTCACCGGCGACGACGTGACGGAGTGTGTCGGTGGTGGCGAGCTGCTGAGCGAGGCCGGCCTGGGCGACCGCTACGAGTCGGTGTGCGACCCCCGGCTCAACCGGGTGCAGTCCCTGGAGCTGGCGTTCCTCGTCGCTCGCATGCTCCGCCAGGCTTGAGGCGAGCCGCTCAACCGAGGACGTCGGCGATCCGCTCCGCCAGCACCGGGATCACCTGCTCGATCGGCAGGCCGACCAGACCGTCGTCGAGGTCGAGACACTCCATGAACGCAGCTGTCCAGCCGACCGCTGTCGTCGACGTACGACCCACGAGGTCGGTGCACCCGTCCGGGTGCTCGACGTCCACGGCCGCGGTGACTGTCGGGTGGCGACGGAGAAAGTCCCGCGTCCCCGCGCACCACACGCACCCGGGCCGCGAGCCGGCGGAGCCGTCGTCAGCGGGGCGGCCGGTCAGTGGTAGTCCTCGAACGCGGTGCCCTGCGAGCACCGGCTCGATCGAGGACCACACGAGCATCGCGGTGCTGGGCATGGGTTCGAGGATGCCGTGGGCGACGGACGTGCGCGACCGGTTTCCTGACAGGATCGCCGGGTGATCGATCTGCGCAGCGACACCGTCACCCGTCCGACCGAGGCGATGCGGCGCGCCATGGCCACGGCCGAGGTCGGCGACGACGTGTACGCCGAGGACCCGACCGTCCGCGCCCTGGAGGAGCGGGTCGCCGGCATGCTCGGCCACGAGGCCGCGCTGTTCACCCCGACCGGGTCCATGGCCAACGTGCTCGCGGTCCGCAGCCTGGTCGCGCCCGGCCAGGAGGTGCTCTGCGAGGCCAGTGCCCACATCGCGCGCGCCGAGCTCGGCGCCCACGGCGCGGTCAGCGGCGTCACGATGCGCACCTGGCTGCAGCCCGACGGCCACCTCCCGCTGGCGGTCATCGAGCAGCTCTTCGCTCCCGACATGGGTCCGTTCTTCGTCCCCACCGCCGCGGTCTCGGTCGAGAACACCCACAACTTCGCCGGCGGCGCCGTCGTACCGATCGACGAGCTGCGCGGTCTCAGGACCTGGGCCGACACGACCGGCACCCGGATCCACCTCGACGGCGCCCGGCTCTGGAACGCGCACGTCGCGACCGGCTGCCCGCTCGAGGAGTACGGCGCGGTCGCCGACGTGCTGGCCGTCTGCCTGTCCAAGGGGCTCGGTGCCCCGGTCGGCTCGCTGATGGTCGGCTCGGCCGACGCCGTCGCCGAGGCGCGGGTGTGGCGCAAGCGGCTCGGCGGCGGGATGCGGCAGGTCGGCGTGCTCGCCGCAGCCGGGCTGCACGCCCTCGACCACCACCTCGAGCGGCTGGCCGACGACCACGCGCACGCGCGGCTGCTGGCCGAGGCGTGCGGCGTCGACCCGGCGGGCGTCGACACCAACATCGTCGTGGTGCCGCACGACGACGCGGCCGGGTTCGTGGCCCGGGCCGCCGAGGCGGGGGTGCGGGTCGGCGCCGTCGGCCCCCGGACCGTCCGCCTCGTGACCCACCTCGACGTCGACCGCGCCGCCGCCGACCGTGCCGCGGCGGTGCTCGCGTCGCTCTGAGCCGGGCCGTGGTTACTGCGGCGGCGGTGCCGTGGGACGGCCGGGGTTGCTCTGCACCCGCCGGCCGAGGTCCTTGGCCTGCGCCCGCACCCGATCGACGTCGAGCGACCCGGTCCGCCACGCCACGACGAGGGCGCACGCGAGCGCCACCAGCGTGAGCAGCACCGTGGCCTGCCAGCCGACGAGGCCGATCGAGCCCCAGCCCTCGTACTCCTCGCCCCTGCCGCTCAGGTCCATCGACGCGTGCAGCCCGGAGAGCCGGACGAAGACGGGGGTCGTGACGAGCACCAGGCCGACCCACACCAGCAGGTTGGGGAGCACCCGGTCGCGCGCCGCGCGGCGCGCGACCATCAGGCAGGTGGCGACCAGGACGCCGACGACCACCACCGGTGCGGCCCAGAGCGCGGGGGACTCGTCGGTGAAGTGGGCCAGGTGGTGGGTGTCGCTGGCGTCGCCGTCGGTGCCGCCGGACCGGGTCCCGAAGGCCCCGCCCGCGCCGAGGCCGAGCAGCCACATGCCGCCACTGGCGAGGGTGCCGACGACGAGCGCGATCGTGATCCGGAGGTCCTCGCCGGTCGGGTCGGTCGCCTCGTCGAACGCGTCACCGCTCACCAGGAGCAGCACGAGTCCGATCACGCCGGCCACGGGCAGCAACGCCCCGAACACGCCGACACCGTAGAGCGGAGCCGCCAACCAGTCGCGCGCCCGGTCGACGCGCGGCGACCACCAGCCGCCGCGGACGAAGCAGGCTCCGGCCAGGGTGACGAACAGGATCAGGAAGCCGAGGAAGAAAGCGCCCGCGGCGTCGGCGCCGTACGCGATCCTGGCGTCGAACGAGCGCGAGAGCTCCGCGCCCCACCCGCGTCCGAACTCCCGGGTGTCAGACCGGAACACCAGCGCGATCACCATCAACGCGAGGCCGAAGATCAGGGAGCTGCGGGCCGCGTCCGCCACCGCGTCGATCCCGCGCGTGTAACCGACGGTCACCCGACGGAAGACGAGCAGCGCCACCGCGAGGGCCGCGATGGTGATCGTGAGGGGGAAGGCGCCGATGGTCGCGTCCGCCTCGAAGCCCGACACCGCGAACTCGGCCGACAGGTCGGCGCCGAACGCGCTGGTCATGAGCGTCGCCACGAAGGTGAGCGAGTTGTCCAGGCCGAAGTCGGTGGGCTTGCCCAGCAGGGCGAGCGCGAGGGCGAGCAGGCCGCTGGCGAGCAAGGCGCTCGCGGCGACCAGACCGGCGCCGAGCCAGTTGCCGACGAGGATCCGGCTCAGGTCGAGACTCGGGACACCGGGTCGGTCCGTGCCGGTGGCCGGGGGCGGCAGCGTCCGCGACGAGGAGGGGACGGGTGAGGACGACTCGGCCGGAGGCGGGGTCGCCGCCGCCAGTGGCACGGTCTGGTGTGCCGGCTCCAGCTCGCGGGGCTGTCCACAGTGAGGGCAGAACCGGGTGGAGCCAGGAGTCTCGTGGCCGCACTGGGCGCAGAGGGGCATGGGGAGTTCCTTCAGGGAGGGGTTGTCGCCGACGGCGGACGATAACGCGTCGAGCGGCCTCCCGTCAGGAGGTGGCGACCCCGACCAGGCTGATGTCGCTGATCGCGGTGAAGTCACGGGCGGCGCGGCCGGTGCCGGGGTCGCTGACCTCGAGCAGTCGCAGCGTCACCGTCCCGGTCTCGACGTCGTCGAGCGCGAGGGTCTGCATGTCGGCCGTCTCGCGCAGGGTCTGGGTCATCACGGTGCCGTCGTCGAAGGTCCACTCGACCTCGAAGATGCGGCGGTTGCCGGCGTACCAGTCGAGCAGCCCACCGGAGTCCTGGCCGACCTTGGCGTAGCCGTTGATCAGCCCGACCTCCGTCAGCACGGCGGGGGAGTCGAGCCGGAAGGTGATCGTCTCGCCGGTGCCGTCGCCCGGCATCCGCCACGTGGTCTCCGCGCGGCCGTCGAGCATGTGGGTCGCGACGTAGCGCACGGTGTTGCCGCTGGAGTCCTGGCTGGGCGGCGCCGGGGCCGGGGCCTCGACGCCGGCGGAGGACGTGAGGTCGACCGCCCGGCCGGAACCGTCCGGCGTCTCCTCGGCGGGTGTCGGCTCGGGCTCGGGGGATCGGTCTCGACCGGGGGTGCGGTCACCGGACTGCGACGGCTCCTGCTGCGCGGACGCCGGCTCCGGGTCGTCGCCGCGTGAACAGCAGCCAGCCCCCGGCCAGTGCGACCAGCGCCATGACCGCGAAGCCGGCGACCCAGGGCAGCCAGCCGGCACCGCCCGGGGGCTCGTCCCCCCGGTGGCGCGGCGGCTCGGTGGCGGTCCGGGTGGCGGGGACCGGAGCCAGGAGGGCCGTCGGTTCCTCGGTGACCCGGGTCTCCGGCTCGTCGGCGTAGAGCGGGAAGCGGGTGGGTGCGGGCACGGACGGGACCGGCGGCGGCACGGTGACCAGCGGCCGCTCCGCGGTGTCGGTGCGCCACGTCTCGGAGGTCGCGGGGACCGGACACCGGGTGGCCGCAGTTCGTGCAGAACCGGCCGATGCCGAGCTCGGCGCCGCACTGGGTGCACAGGTCCATGTCAGGTTCCTCCGCCGGCCAGCGTAGAGGGAGAGCGCGATCAGCGCTGCCGTACGCGCTGCACCCCGGGTCGGGGTGGCTAGACCGCCAGGTGGGGGACCTCCCCCTCGATCTTGCGCCGGGGACCCAGCTCGACCAGCAGCATCGCGGTCAGCACCATCGCGCCACCGAGCACCATCCGGGGGCCGGCCGACTCCCCACCGAGCCAGACCGCGAACAGGGCGGCGAAGACCGGCTCCATGCTCATGATGATCGCGGTGCGGGTCGGCGGCAGGTGGGCCTGCGCCCAGGTCTGGGCGACCAGCGCGAGCGCGCCGGCGAAGACCGCCATGTAGAGGACCGACAGCCAGTCCCGGGTGTTGTCGGGCAGCACGATCCCGTCGGGCGCGGTGGCGACCAGGCAGATCACCGCGATCACGACCAGCTGCAGGATCGACATGCCCATCGCCTCGGCGGGCTTCGACCAGGCGCCGAGCCCCACGATGTGCAGCGCGTAGATCAGCGCGGCGACGAGGGTGATCGCCTCGCCGTACCCGATCGAGAAGCCCTCGAGGGTCAGCACCCCGAGACCCGCGGCGGCGAGCGCGACCGCCGACCACGTCAGCGCCCCGATCCGGGTGTGGAGCAGGAGGGCTGCGAAGAGCGGGGTGGCGACGACGTACATGCCGGTGATGAAGCCGGAGACGCTCGCCGCGGTGTGGGCGAGCCCGGCGGTCTGCAGGATCTGCGCGACGCCGTAGAGCGCCCCCAGCACCACGGCCCGCTTGCGGGACTCGGCCGAGAGCCTCGCCAGGGAGCGCGGAGCGATCAGGGCCAGCAGCGCCGCCGCGATCGCGAACCGGACCGCCAGGAAGTCGAGCGTCGGCACCCGTTCGAGCAGGTCGCGGATCAGGAAGAACGTGCTGCCCCAGATCGCGGTGACCGCGAGCAGGGCGAGTGCTGCGAGCAGCGCCGTACGCCGCTCGGTGGAGGTGGCCGCCATCTCAGATGAGGTAGAGCGTGATCGTGGAGCCCCGGGGCACCATCGACCCGGACGGGGGATCGACCCGGAAGACGAAGCGCAGGCCGATGTACTCGTCGGCCTCCTGGACGTCGACCACGAAGCCCAGGGCCTCGAGCTCGGCGGTGGCGCTGTCGACGCCGGAGGCGATCAGGCCGCCGGGGACCTCGACCAGCTCCGGGCCCTGGCTCACCACGAGGGTCACCGTCTCGCCGCGGAACAGGGTGCCGCTGGCGGGGGTCTGGCCGATCACGTGGCCCTCGGGCACGGTGTCGGAGAACTCGGGCTCGCCGCGCTCGACGACCAGCTCGCGCTCCTCGAACCAGGCCTGCGCACGGTCGGCGTCGCGGCCGGTCCAGTCGCGCAGCGTGATCGGCTTCGGCCCCTCACTGACGTACAGGTCGACGATGGTGCCGGGCTCGCAGCGACGTCCCGGCGCTCGGGTCGCTGCCGAGCACGGTGCCCTCCGGCACCGTCTCGGAGAAGCGCCCGATCGAGTCGCCGAACTCGAGGTCCCGCTCGGCCAGCGCGTCCTGCGCGTCGTCCTCGCTCATGCCGCGGACCTTGGGCACCTCGTAGCGCTCCTTGCCGAGCGACAGCACGACCGTGACCGCGCCGCCGTCGAGCACCCGCTCACCGGGTGCGGGGTCGGTGCTGAGGACCTTGCCCGCCGCCACCGTCTCGGAGTACGCCGGATCGCCGGTCTCCGGCTCCAGCCCGGCGTCCTCCAGCTTCTGCACCGCGGACGACTCGTTCAGGCCGAGCACGCTGGGGGTCTGGGTCCACCGCGCCCAGCCGAACCACCAGGCCCCCACGCCGAGGCCGACCGCGAGCAGCAGCGCCAGGAGCAGCACCAGGGGGCCGCGCCGGGAGCGACGCGGCCGGGTCGGGGTCGGCGACGAGGGCGGCCGGACCGGGGGAGCGGCGGTGGGGCGGCGCTCGATGCTGGTGGTGTGCTCACGGGGGAGGTGGGTGGCGGCGACCGCCTCGGCGGGGGCCACCAGGGTCGCGAACTCGTCGGCGTCGAACGGGTCGGGCTCGGTGTCCGTCGAGACCGGGGAGCGCGGCAGCAGGTCGGCGGTGAGGTCGGCGTCCTCGCCGACCCCGGCCGCCAGCGCCTGCGCGACCCGGTGGACCTGGTGGAGCAGCACCCCGGCGTCGGCCGGACGCTGGTCGCGGTCCCGCGCGGTGGCCCGGGCGACCAGGGCGTCGACGTACGCCGGGAGGGCGGGCACCAGCCGGGAGGGCGGCGGGACGTCCTCGTGGACGTGCTTGTAGGCGACCTGGATCGGCGACTCGCCCTCGTGCGGCTTCTCGCCGGTGAGCAGCTCGTAGAGCACGACGCCGGCCGCGTAGACGTCGGCGCGGGCGTCGGCGCTGCCGTCGACCACCAGCTCGGGGGCGAGGTAGGAGACGGTGCCGATGAGGACGCCGCCGGTGGCGGTGTGCTGGGTGTCGGCGCTGACCGCCTTGGCCAGCCCGAAGTCGGCGACCTTGACCCGGCCATCGTCGGCGATGAGGACGTTCTCGGGCTTGATGTCGCGGTGGATCAGCCCGGCCCGGTGGGCGTGCGCGAGCGCGGAGAGGACCGGGTCGAGCAGCGCCAGCGCCTTGGCCGGCGACATCGGCGACTCCTTGCGGATGACGTCGCGCAGGGTGTGGCCGGCGACCAGCTCCATCACCAGGAAGACGGTGCCGTTCTCGTCGCCCTGGTCGAAGACGCCCACCACGTTGGGGTGGCTGAGCCGGGCGGCGGCCCGGGCCTCGCGCACGAAGCGGGCGGCGAAGTCGTCGTCGTCGCCGAGCCCGGGGTGCATGACCTTGACCGCGACGGTGCGGTCGAGCCGCAGGTCGGTGGCCTCGTGGACGCTGGCCATGCCGCCGCGCGCGATCCGCGGCCCGATCCGGTAGCGACCCTCCAGCAGGCTCCCGACGAAGGGGTCGCCAGCAGCGCCGGGCTAGCCCTGCTGGGCGCGCTCATCGGACTGCACGTCGACCCTCCTGGGTGCCGGACGGGGAAGGATCCGGTGCTCAATCGTACGGACGCCGCCGGGGCGGCCACCGGTTGCCCGGTCCCCGGCGTGGCGCGGCCGGGATTCCGAGGGGCCGCCCCGAAGTGACAGAGTGGACTCATGACCGGCATGCACCACGAACGACTGGCGGAGATCGACCTCGCCACCCTGGTCCCCGAGTGGCTCGACTGGACCCAGGCAGGCGCCCGGCTGGGGGTCACCCCGGCCAAGGTGCGCACCATGATCCGCGACCACGAGCTCGCCGCGGCGGTGCCGGTCCCCGGCGGTGGCCCCCGGGTCCCGGCGGACTTCTTCGACGGCGACCAGCTCGTCAAGGGGCTGCCCGGGCTGCTCACCCTGCTCCACGACGCCGGCTTCGACGACCGCGAGTCGATCGCCTGGATCTTCCTCGACGCCGACCTGCCCGGCCGCCCCATCGACGCGCTGCGGGAGAACCGCGGCTCGGAGGTGAAGCGCCGGGCCCAGGCCATGGCCTTCTGAGGTGACCGGCGTGACTGCGAAGCGCTCCTGGCTCGCCCTGGCGGCCGCGGTCGTGCTCGCCGTACTCCTCTGGTGGGTGCAGGGCACCGCCGACCCGGCACCCGACACCGGCCCCGACCCGGACGGGCTCTCCGTGGTCGCGCTGGCCGACCTGCCGCCGGAGGCGGCGCAGACCGTCGACCTGATCGACGCGGGCGGCCCCTACCCCCACGACCAGGACGACGGGGTGTTCCAGAACCGGGAGGAGATCCTCCCGGACCGGCCGGACGGGCTACTACCGCGAGTACACCGTGACGACCCCGGGGTCCGACGACCGCGGGGCACGGAGGATCGTGGCCGGCAACGGTGGAGAGCTCTACTGGACCGACGACCACTACGCCTCGTTCGCGAGGATCGAGAGGTGACCCGATGAGCGGACTTGCCGCACTCCTGGCCGGACGGACCCCGCCCGGCCTCTACCGGTGGCACAGCGGCTTCGAGGTCGCCGACGTGCGCCACGCCGTGGACCACGCCGGCTGGACCTTCGGGTACGTCGACGGCCTGCATGCGCAGACCAAGTCGGAGTTCCTGCGCCAGATCGGGGAGGCGCTGGACTTCCCCGACTGGTACGGCCAGAACTTCGACGCCCTCGCCGACTGCCTCACCGACGTCGACGACGGGGACGGCACCGTGCTGCTGTGGGACGGCTGGGGGACCCTGGCCCGCCAGGAGCCGCGGGCGTTCTCGGTCGCCCTGAGCGTGCTCGGCACCCGCGTCAACGCCGACCGGGGCGGCCCGTTCGCCGTCCTCCTCCGCGGTGACGGCCCCGACGCGCCTGGCGTCACGTCGCTGGACTGACTCCATGGCCGGTGGTTGAGGTGCGAGGGCCCCTCGGGCCCGAGCCTCGAAACCCCCGGCGGCGCTCAGACGACGCGGTCGGTGGCGGCGGCGGCCAGCTGTCGCAGCACGCCGCGCGCGTCGTCTCGCACCGGGGCGCGGTCGAGGGCGCCGAGCGACAGCTCGACCAGGTCGCTGATGACCGACTCCACCTGGGCGTGCGCCCCGGAGGCGTCGATGATCTGCTGCAGCCGGGCCAGCAGGTCGTCGTCCAGTGGCGTGCCGAGGCTGCGGTCGAGCAGCGCCGCGTCGGCCGACGGTGCGCTGTCGAGGGCCAGCGCGACCAGCACGGTCCGCTTGCCCTCGACCAGGTCGTCCCCGGCGGGCTTGCCGGTCCGCTCGGCGTCGCCGAAGACCCCCAGCAGGTCGTCGCGGAGCTGGAAGGCCTCGCCCAGCGGGAGTCCGTACGCCGACAGCCCGGCCAGTGCGGCGTCGTCGGCCCCGGCCAGCGCGGCTCCGATGTGGAGGGGCCGCTCGATCGAGTACTTGGCGGACTTGTAGCGCAGCACGGTCATCGCCGCCTCGACGTCGGCGGCCCCGCGGGCCTGCACCGACACGTCGAGGAACTGGCCGGTGATCACCTCGGACCGGCAGAGGTCGAACAGGCCCATCGCCGCGGCGACCCGTTCCAGCGGCAGCCCGCAGCGGCGCAGCAGCTCCTCGGACCAGCTCAGCAGGAGGTCGCCGAGCAGGATGGCCGCCGCGGCGCCGTACTGCTCGGGGTCGCCCCGCCAGCCGTCGGCCCGGTGCTCGGACTCGAACCCCCGGTGGGTCGCCGGCCGGCCGCGCCGGGTGTCGGAGGCGTCCATCAGGTCGTCGTGGACCAGGGCGCTGGCGTGCAGCAGCTCCAGCGCGGCGCAGGCGCGCAGCAGGGCCCGGTCGTCCTCGGGGGCCGGTTCGAGGGCACGGAACCCCCAGTAGCAGAAGGCGGCCCGGAACCGCTTGCCGCCGCCGACGCTGGCCCGCGCCTCGTCCAGCAGCCGGACGGCGTCGGGGCCGAGCGGCGCCAGCCGCCCGGCCATCTCGTCGAGGAACTCGTCCAGCACGGCCTGGATGCGCTCCCGGAAGGCGGTCCCGTCCCAGCTCGTCACGCCGCGAGACTAACCAGTGGACGCCGACCCTCCGCACGTCCACCCCTCCGTACGATCGTCGGATGAGCACCGACCGTGGACGGAGCATGGCCGAGCTGATCGCCGAGGGCGGTCGGTCGTTCTCCTTCGAGTTCTTCCCGCCGCGCGACGAGGCCGGCGAGGAGCAGCTGTGGGCGGCGCTGCGGGCGCTGGAGCCCTACCGGCCGACGTTCGTCTCGGTCACCTACGGCGCCGGCGGAACCAACCGCGACACCACGGTCCGGATCACCTCACGGATCGCCCGCGAGACCAGCCTGCTCCCGATCGCCCACCTCACCTGCGTGGGCCACACCCGTGCCGAGCTGGACCGGATCCTGACCGAGTACGCCGACGGCGGCGTCCACCACGTGATGGCGCTCCGGGGCGACCCCGAGGGCGGACCGCGGGCCGACTGGACACCGACCGAGGGCGGGCTCGAGTACGCGGACCAGCTGGTCGAGCTGGCTGCGCAGCGCGACTTCCGGATCGGGGTGGCGGCCTTCCCCGACAAGCACCCGATGTCGCCGTCCCTCGACCACGACGCCGAGGTGCTGGTCGGCAAGGCGCGCGCCGGCGCCGAGTTCGCGATCACCCAGATGTTCTTCACCGCGGCCGACTACTTCGCCCTCGTCGAGCGGGTCCGGGCGCACGGCGTCGACATCCCGATCCTGCCCGGGATCATGCCGATCCTGAACCTGGCCGCGATCAGCCGCCAGGGCGAGCTGATCGGCGCCGACGTCCCCGACGCCGTGGTGGAACGGATCCGGGCCCACGAGGGCGAGCCGGCGCGGATGCGCGCCGAGGGCATCGCGATCGCCACCGAGCTCTGCCAGGAGCTGCTCGACGGCGGCGCGCCGGGACTTCACTTCTACACGCTGAACCGGTCGCGGGCGACGCTGGAGATCTTCGAGGCGCTGCAGATCACGGTGTGACCGGCGGGTGTAGAACTGCGCCATGCGCACCCTCACCGTCACCGGCCACGGCACCGTCCAGGTCGAGCCCGACGCTGCGGACGTCCGGGTCGCCGCCGTGCAGCGCGCCGCCTCCGTGACCGACGCGGTCGCCGGCGTCGACGCCGCGGTCCGGCTCGCCGGCGCGACCGCCCGCGAGTTCACCGACGGCAGCCACGTCTCCTCGGCCGGGCTGTCGGTGTGGCCCCACCACGACCACCAGGGACAGGCCGTCGGCTTCGAGGCGCGCCACTCGCTCGCGATCCGCTGCCCCGACCTCACCGCGGCCGGGGGACTGGTCTCGGCGCTCGCGGAGCGGGTCGGTGACCGGCTGGTCGTCGAGGGCGTCTCGCTGGTGGTGTCCGACCCGGAGGCGGCGCAGGACGAGGCGCGCGCGGCGGCGTTCGCCGACGCCCGGCGACGCGGCGCCCACCTGGCCGGGCTGGCCGACGACCTGCTGGGTCCCGTGCAGGCGCTGTCGGAGGGCGGCGTACCGTCGGTCCACGCCGAGAGCAGTGGCACCACGGCCCTCCGGTCGAGCCTCGACGTCTCCTTCGAGGGTGGTCAGCAGTCGGTCGCGACCACCGTCACCGTCACCTTCGCGCTGGGCGGGTAGGGCTGGGCCGCTGGCCCGGAGTCACGGACCCGTTTCCAGCGGTGCGTCCTGCACCGTCTTGGTCGTCGGAACGGTGCAGGACACACCGCTGACCTCCGCTGCGACGCCGCGGCGGTGAGACTCGCACCGAATCGCGCCAAGCGAGGGTGCAGCATCCACCGCCGCCCCTATGCCGGGCCGATCGCCTGCGCGACCAGCGCCGCCGACAGACCGACGAACGGCACCTGGCTGCCCGGGGCCGCGTGCGCGCCGGCGGCGTAGACGCCCGCGATCGGGGTGGTGGGTCCGAGCCGCTGCCGCACCGTGCCGCGGCCCTGCCACAGCACGCCCATCGCCGACCCGGTCTCCTCGACCTGCGCCAGGGGCGAGCGGTCGACCCGCACCGCGACCCGGTCGCGGACGTCGATGCCGTGCCGGGCCAGCGCCACCAGCATGTCCTCGGCGATCTTGCCGCGGCCGTGCATCGTCCAGGCGGTGTGGCCGGCCGGGGCCCGGCCGCCGCCCCGGATCACCAGCATCGGCTCGCCGTGGAGCACCAGCTCGTGCCCGACGTCGGGCACGTCACCGGCCAGGCCGAGGTGGGTGACGACCGGCGGGATCGCCGGCATGCTGCGGGCGACGTACGACGCCAGCGCGGGGATCCGCCGCGGGTCGACGGCGCACGACGACGGCGTCGGCGTCGAGGGTGCCGGTGGTGGTGGCGACGGCGACGCAGCGGCCGTCGCGGACCACGAGGTCGGTGACCGGGGTGCTCGGTCAGCACGGTCACGCCCCGGGTCGCGAGCCGCGCGGTGAGGACCTCGGACAGCCGGGCGAAGCCGCCGGGCACGGTCCAGGCGCCGAACCGCTGCTCGAGGTAGGAGTAGCAGCCCCAGCCAGGCCGGGACGTTGCGCAGGTCGTGGCCCTCGGCGACGAACCGGTGACCGGCGACCAGCCGGAGCCGCTCGTCCCGGAAGTCCCGGCGGAGCCGCTTGTGCAGCGTGTCCCGCCCGTCGACCAGCCGCCTCACCGCGCGCACGGTGTCGGGCGGCAGCGACTCGGGCGCCCACGGCACCTCGAGGTAGTGGCGGCGCAGCGTCTCCCACACGTCGGCGTACGACGCCACGTGGTCGACCCACTCCTGGCCGAGCCCGGCGCCGAGATGGTCGAACGCCTCGACCTGGCGGCCGCGCGAGCCACCGGGCAGCCGGACCTCGGTGCCGTCCTCGAAGCGGTGGTGGCGGATCACGTCGACCGGCTCGAGCTCCAGCTCCTTCTCCAGCGGCCGACCGGACTTGCGGAACAGGTCGCGCAGCACCGCCGGCAGCAACGTGCCGTGGGCGCCGCGGTCCCAGGCGAAGCCGTCCTCGGTCTCGAACGTCAGCGCACCGCCCAGCGCCCCCGTCCGCTCGACCAGGGTCACGTCGTGGCCGAGCTTGGCCAGCCGCGCCGCGCTCGCCAGCCCGCCGAGCCCCCCGCCGACCACCACCACGCGCATGCCGAGGAATCTAGCCGGCCCGGCGCTACCAGGGGCGGCCGGCACCGGCTTCAGCCCCGGACGGCGGGCGCGGCGGAGAGGGTGCCGAAGCCGGCGTCGTACTCCCGGTCGAGGAACTCCATCAGCGCGACGTTGACCGGCGCGAGCCGGGCGCCGGGCACCAGCGCGGCGCACGGGGTCGAGCATGGCGAAGAAGCCGAGCGAGGTGTCGGCGAGGACCAGCCGGCTGCCGGTGTCGGCGTCGGCGCGCTCGACCCGGCCACCGGTGCCGTCGGCGTCCAGCGTCACCGTGACCGGGAAGTCGTCGTGGCCGCCGAGGGTGCGGCCCTCCACGACGGCGAGCGGGCTTCCCTCGCGGTGGTCGTCCAGCAACGGCAGCAGCGACTCCACGTCGGCGACGGTCAGCCCGGTGTCGATGCCGGCGAGCAGGTTGGCCTGCAGCAGCGTCAGCAGCCGCAGGTCGACACCGCCCGCGACGTTGAGGCCGGCCGGCAGGCGCGGGTTGAGCTCGGTCGGCCGGAAGCCGTCCGCGGTCAGCACCCCGTCGATACCGAACGCACCGCGGTAGGAGTACGCCGCGCGCAGGTGCTCGCCGACGCGGCGGGCGACGTCGCGCATCTCCTCGCGGTCGGCGGGCGCCGGGTCCCACCAGCTCGACAGGCCGCCGTACACCAGCCGCCGCTCCTCGACGTTGCGCAACGTCGCGATCTCGACCGGGCGCAGCACCGCGGTGCCGTCGGGCAGCACGAAGCCGTGGATCGAGCACGGCACCCCCTCGAGGAACGGCATCACCCGGACCCGGTCGCAGCGGGGCAGGAAGAAGCCGCGGGCGGCAGCCCGGTCGTCGTCGTCGAGGATCCAGCGGACGTAGTTGCCGCCGCCGTTGAAGCCGTCGCGGGCGTCGCCGGACCACACCACGCCCAGGTCGGTGGCGAGCGCGTCGCTGGCGGCGGCGAGCGCCCCGGCCTCGACCGGGACGACCCGGTGGGGAGCGGCGGGTACGCCGGCGGCGGCCCAGATCTCCTCGGCCAGCAGCTTGTCCTCCAGGTCGATGAAGGCCTGCGGCCGGCCGCCCAGGACCCGGCGGCCGAGGATCGGTGCGTCGTTGGTGACGAAGGGGCCGGCCCACCACACGCCCTCGCGGTCCGGGTCGAACGCCTCGATGTCGGCGACCGCTCCCGGCGGGAGCTCGCGCACCATCCGGTCGAACCGCCGGAACTCGTCGGTGATCGACGCGGACGGGGGCAGCGCGATCCGGGTCAGTGCGTACTCGCCCGGCTCGGGCACCGGCCCGGCACCACGGCCGGTGGCCAGCACCAGCACCCGGCAGCCGAGGGCGGCGAGCCAGCGGACCGGTCTGGTGACCCCGGCGAGCAGCCCCGGCCCCAGGATCACCGGCCGACCCGCCAGCGGGGCGCCGAGCCGGGCCGCGACCGCGTCACGGACGTCGTGGTCGGCGAGGTCGGTCATGCTGGGCGCCCGCTGCAGGATTCCCCGGTGAAGTGGGGAAACTGTTGCTTCTCGGGTGTTGCAACGCCCGAGAGGTGAGCGGTTGCCCACTTCAGCCGGGGATTCCGACAACTCCTGACCACACCCCGGCCCGCTCATGCGGGTACGGCGTCGCGGCGCTTCCACCGGCGCCAGCCGCGCCGGACCAGCCGGGCGACCAGGTAGACCACGACCAGACCGACCGCCAGCAGCACGCCGGCGATGGCGGCCGCCGCCCGCGGGTTCTCGATCGCGAACCAGACCAGGCCGAGCACCACGAAGTCCTCGGCGACGCTGGCCGCGATGTTGGAGATCGGCTCGGGCGAGGAGTTGATCGCGAGCCGGCTGCTCGCCTTCACCAGGTGGGAGAGCAGCGCCGTCCCGCCGCCGACCACGGCCAGCACCGCCTGGTCGAGCGACGACGCGTCGCCGGCGAGCAGGACACCGATGACGGCACCGGCGGTCGGCCGGATCGCGGTCGAGATCGCGTCCCAGGTGGAGTCGATGTAGGGGATCTTGTCGGCGACGAACTCCATCGCGTAGAGGAACCCGGCCGCGGCCAGCACGTCCCACCGGCCCAGCGCGTCCGGGCACCTGCGCGAGGTCGCCGGTCCGGTCGGCGATGCCGAGCACCAGCACGACCAGGTAGGCGTTGACGCCGCTGGCCCAGCCGCTGGTGAACGCGAGGGGGAGTGCTTCCACGTCGGTCCGCGCCTTCAGTCCACGTCGATCTCGGTCGCACCGGTCATGGCCAGCAGCTCGTCGTACGACGTGGAGAAGACGGCCGCCGGGTGGCCGGCGGCGGCCCACACGACGTCGTACTTCCGCAGCCAGGAGTCGAGGTAGGTCGGGACCGGGGCGGGATGGCCGATGGGGGAGACCCCGCCGATGACCTGCCCGGTGTGGGTGCGGACGAAGTCGGCGTCGGCGCGCGCGAGGGTCCCGGCACCGATCCGGTCGGCGGTGGCGGCGACGTCGACGCGGTGGGCGCCGGACGTCAGGATCAGCACCGGGCTACCGTGGTCGTCGAAGACCAGACTGTTGGCGATCGCGCCGACCTCGCAGCCGAGTGCCTCGGCCGCCAGGGCGGCGGTGTGGACCGAGGCGGGCAGGGTGACGATCTCGCCGGTCCCGCCGCGTCGGGCGTGCTCCTCGCGAAATCGGATGATTCCGGCATGTTCGGTCGACATACTGCGAGCCTACGAGAGAACGGGGACGGGATGGGGCGGCAGCGCCCGAGGTCGGTGACCAACGCGTTGCGGACGCAGTGGGCCCTGGTGGCCGTGAGCGCGATCGGCACCCTGGTGACGGTGCTGCTGCGCGACGACCTGCTGGAGAACTGGGCGCGGTCGCGCGGTGGACTCGACGCCGTCGAGCAGAGCGGGATCGCCACCCCCGCCTTCGTCCCGGTCGCCCTGGTCAGCTTCATCGTCTACGCCTCGCTGGCCTGGGTCATCGCCGTGCTGTTCAGGGAGGGCCACCGCTGGGCGCGCTGGTCGCTGCTGGCGCTGGCGGCCGGCTTCCTGTTCACGGTCTACGTCATCTACCGCACCGATCCGCCGACGGCGTTCCTGGTCGTCGGCGCGGTCGCGGCCGTGCTCGACCTGGCGCTGATCTGGTTCCTCCTCCAGCCCGACAGCGGCCAGTGGGTGCGGGGCGCCGGACTCGCCGAGGAGCGCGAGCACGATCCGGTCCCTTGACGTCCTGTCGGGGGTGAGGTGTACCGTGGATCTTGTTCGAACACGTGTTCGATCAGGTCCGGCGGGGCGCGACCTCGACCCCCGCCTCCGCCGGACCCGGACGCCCCGACCCTCCTCGGTCGCCGCGTCCGCCTCCTGTGCGGGTCGAGGGGTCGATGACGCCGAAGGAGCAGGACATGAGGCGGTACGACGACCCCGTGGAGGTGCGCCGCGGCTGGGTGGAGGGCCCGGGCCATCGCGGCCCGGCGATCGGGTGGAGGGCCCCGAGCAGTTCCTGTGGCGCGGCCGGCTGTGGAAGGTGCGCGCGGTGCTCGCCCACTGGGTGGAGACCGGGCCCTGGTGGCAGGCCGCCGGTGTCCGGGCGGTGATCGGCTCCGACGAGCCGGTCCCCGACCAGGCCCAGCCAGTCCCGGCCCGCGCCGGTGGCCGACCTGCTGGTCGAGCGTGAGCTCTGGCGGGTCGAGGCAGGCCGCGGTGGCGTCCCGGCTCCCGATCCCGGCGACGGGCACGGCGACGGGCACGGGGTCTTCGACCTGTCCTTCGACTGGACGGCCGGCAGCTGGCAGCTCGTCGGCTGCGTGGACTGAGGAGACGACGACGATGACCAGTCCCCACTCCTTGCCCGCGACCACCCACTCCTACCTCGCCCGTGCTGCGGAGTCGCTCCAGGAGGCGATCACCGCCGCCGACGTCCCCACCCGCTACGCGTGCGCCCACGTCGCCGCGCTGCGGGCGGCGGCCGCGCTGCTCGCCGCGCGCGCCCGTCCGGCGACCACCCGCCGACGACAGCAGCGCAACGCCTGGGTGCTGCTGGCCGAGGTCGCGCCCGAGCTGGAGGAGTGGGCCCGGTTCTTCGCCGCGGGCGCCGCCAAGCGCGCCGCGGCCGAGGCGGGCTCCACCCGTGCGGTCAGCGCCCGCGAGGCCGACGACCTGGTCCGCGACGCCGACCGCTTCCTCGGCGTGGTCGAGCAGTCGCTCGGGCTGGTGCACCATCCCGCGCTCGGCGGTCGGATCGCGGTCCCCAGCGGTGTCGCCTGACCCGTTCGTCCATCTCCACGTCGCCTCCGGCTACTCCCTCCAGTACGGCGCGTCCCACCCCCACACGCTGGTGGAGCGGGCCGCCGAGCAGGAGATGGACACCCTCGCCCTCACCGACCGCGACGGCACCTACGGCGCGGTCAAGTTCGCCAAGGCCTGCCAGCGGGCCGGGATCCGGCCGGTGCTGGGTGTCGACCTGGCGCTGGCGCGACGGAGCGGGTCCGTCGCGGCCGGCCTCCGGCGAGGTCCCGGACCCCGGTCCGCGGCGGCGCGTTCCGCGACCTGCCCGCCGACCGGGGCGGCGCGTCCCGGGTGACGCTGCTGGCCCACGCCGGTGGTCCCGGCGGCGGCCGCGGCGGGTGGGCGGCGATCTGCCGGCTGGTCTCGGAGGTCCACCTGGCCGGCGAGCGCGGCCGCCCGGTGGCCACCCTCGACCTGCTCGCCCCCTTCCTGGCCGGGGGAGACGTGGTGGTGCTGCTCGGCCCGACCTCCCCGGTCGGCGCCGCGATCACCCGCCGCCGCGACGACGAGGCGCTGGCCGCGCTCGCGCCGTGGCGCGACGTCGTCCCCGCCGAGAACCTCCTGCTCGAGCTGGTCACCCACCGGCTGCCGGGGCAGCAGGGCGGCTGGGGCCCCGGCACCACCGTCCACGCCGCCCGCACCGCGGCGGTGGCCCGCCGGGCGGGGCTCGGCGCGGTGCTCACCAACGCGGTGCGCTACGCCGACCGGCGCGACGCCCCGACCGTCGACGTCCTCGACGCCGCCCGCCGGCTGGTGGCGCTCGACCGCCGTCATCTCGACCGGGGCAACGCCGAGGGGTTCCTCAAGTCCGGCAAGCAGATGGCCGAGCTCGCCGAGGAGGTCTGCCGGCAGAGCGGCCTCGCCGACCCCGCCCGGGAGGCGACGCGGCTGCTGGCCGGGACCCGCGCGGTCGCCGACCGGTGCGCCCTCGACCCGCGGGCCGACCTCGGCCTCGGCGAGGTCCACCTGCCCGAGCTCGGGTTCGCGACCGGTGCCGGGGCCGACCGCTCCGTGGGCGCCGCCGACCGGCTGCTCCGCGCGCGCTGCGAGGCCGGCATCGGGCGTCGTTACGGCTCGGCCCCGCGGCAGCGGATCTGGAAGCGGCTCGACGACGAGCTCGAGACGATCCGGGTGCTGGGCTACGCGTCGTACTTCCTCACCGTCGGCGACATCACCGACCTGGTCCGTGACCTCGGGGTCCGGTGCGCCGCCCGCGGCTCGGGCGCCGGCAGCCTGGTCAACTACCTGCTCGGCATCTCCGGGGTCGACCCGATCCGCCACGAGCTGCTGATGGAGCGCTTCCTCTCGCCGCTGCGCCACTCGCTGCCCGACATCGACCTCGACGTGGAGTCCGCCCGCCGGCTGGAGGTCTACGAGGCGATCCTCGACCGCTACGGCGGCGAGCGCTGCGTCTGCGTCTCGATGATGGACACCTACCGGGTCCGCCACGCGGTGCGTGACGTCGGCGGCGCGCTCGGGATGCCACCGGGCGAGATCGACGCGATCGCCAAGGCCTTCCCCCACATCCGGGCCCGCGACGCCCGGATGGCGCTGCGCGACCTGCCCGAGCTGGCGGCCAGCGGCCTCACCGACGCGCGGCTCGACCTGTTCTTCGGCCTCGTCGAGCGGCTCGACGGGCTGCCGCGCCACGTCGCGATGCATCCCTGCGGGGTGCTGCTCTCCGACGCGACCCTGCTCGACCGCACCCCCGTCGAGGCGTCGTACGCCGGCTTCCCGATGAGCCAGTTCGACAAGGACGACGTCGAGGACCTCGGCCTGCTCAAGCTCGACGTGCTCGGCATCCGGATGCAGTCGGCGATGGCGCACGCGGTGGCTGAGGTCGAGCCGGGTCGACGGGGTCGAGATCGACCTCGACGACGAGGCCCAGGTGCCCTTCGACGACCCCGACACCTACGCCATGATCAGCGCCGCCAAGACGCTCGGCGTCTTCCAGATCGAGTCGCCGGGCCAGCGCGAGCTGGTCGGCAAGTCCGGGATCGGGAGCTTCGACGACATCATCACCGACATCTCGCTGTTCCGGCCCGGCCCGGTCAAGAGCGACATGATCACCCCCTACCTCGAGGTCAAGCAGGGCTGGAAGGAGCCGCGCTACCTCCACGACGACCTGCGGCCGATCCTCGGTCCCACCCACGGCGTGGTCGTCTTCCACGAGCAGGTGATCGAGATGATCGCCCAGTTCGCCGGCATCTCGAACGCCGAGGCCGACGAGAAGCGGCGTGCGCTCGGTGACGTCGAGGGGATGGCCGAGACGAAGCTGTGGTTCTTCCCGCGGGCGCTCGGCCGCGGCTACCCGCTGCCGGTGGTCGAGCGGGTCTGGGAGGTGCTGGCCGCGTTCGCCAGCTTCGGCTTCTGCAAGGCCCACGCCGCCGCGTTCGCGCTGCCGACCTACCAGTCCGCCTGGCTCAAGGCCCACTGGCCGGCCCACTTCCTGGCCGGCGTCCTCACCCACGACCCCGGCATGTACCCCAAGCGGCTGATCCTCGACGACGCCCGCCAGTGCGGCGTCACCGTGCTCGGCCTCGACGTCGACCGCAGCGACCGTCACTACGCCGTCGAGCGGGTCGACAGCCCGCTGGGCTACGGCATCCGGCTGGCGCTCGCGGAGCTCAAGGGCATCAACGACGCCGAGGTGGACGCGGGTGCTGGCCGCCCGCCCGTTCCACTCGCTGACCGACTTCTGGCACCGCGCCCGGGTCTCCCGGCCGGTGGTCGAGCGGCTGGTCCTCACCGGCGGCTTCGACCGGCTCTACGACATCGGGGAGCGACCGGTCGCCCGAGGGCGGACCACCCGCCGCGACCTGCTGCTGCAGGTGATGGAGCTCGACCGCTACGCCCGCTCCCTCGACCGGGCCTCGCGCGGTCGCGGCCTGGGCTCGCGGCGCGCGTACGCACGCCGGCCCGGCAGGAACCGGTCGACCGGGCCGGCCGCCCGCAACAGCACCGACCCGCTCGACCGCGAGGCCGCGCCGCGCACCGAGCGCCACGCCCTGGCCGACGGCGGGGTCTGGGCGCGGGCGAGCGCCCAGTCCCGGGCCACGCCCGACCCGACGCCGGTCGAGTCGGTGCAGCTCACCCTCGACCTCGGCGACCGGCCGGGGGAGGGCGAGGTCAGCGGGCTGCCCGAGATGAACGCCGACGAGCGGATGCGGGCCGAGCTGGAGATCCTCGGCCTCGACGTCAGCAGCCACGTCGTCGACCGCTACGCCGCGTTCCTCGACGAGCTCGGCACCACCCGCAGCCGCGACCTGCTCTCCTGCCGCAGCCGCTCGGAGCTGCTGGTGGCCGGCGTCAAGGTCGCCACCCAGACCCCGCCGGTCCGGTCCGGGCGCCGGGTCGTCTTCCTGACCCTCGACGACGCCACCGGCCCGGTCGACGCGACCTTCTTCGAGGACGCCCAGGGTCCCTACGCCGCCACCGTGTTCGGCTCCTGGCTGCTGGTGGTCCGCGGCGAGCTGCGCCGCACCGGCTACCGCGGTGTCTCGCTGCGCGCCACCGGCGCCTGGGAGCTGCCCGCGCTCCACGACCTGTGGGAGCGGGAGGGCCTGGCCGCGGTCCACGAGGCGATCGCGACCGTGCCGGAGGGCTTCGCCGCCCCCGAGCAGCGGCGGGTCCTGGTCCACTCCAGCGGCTTCCAGATGTCGCCGTACGCCGACATCAAGCCGGCCGGCGACGCCGCCAAGGACGTCGCCCGCAAGCTCTGGCACCGCAGCCCGGGAAGCCCGGGATGACATCACCCACGAGACTGCTCGCTGCGCTCGCACTCCGCGGGGACCCCGAGGTCGCGGGTACTCTGTCCCCCATGCCCAGCAGCGGATCCGCGAGCGAGCGCCGCAGCGCGGCCCGGACGGCCGTGGTGTGGGCAGGGCTGCGCCCGGTCCTCGACCGCGCCCCGGGCCAGGACGTGCTCGACATCGGCGGCGGCACCGGCGGGTTCGCGGTGCGCGTGGCCGAGCTGGGCCACCGGGTCCACGTGGTCGATCCCAGCCCCGACGCCCTCGCCGCCCTCGACCGGCGGGCACGGGAGAGCGGGGTCGGGGTCACCGGCCAGCAGGGCGACCTGTCGACGCCTGCTCGACGTCGCCGAGCCCGGCAGCGCCGACGTGGTGCTCTGCCACGGCGTGCTCGAGGTCGTCGACGACCCGGCCGCCGCACTGGCCACGATCGGCGAGGTGCTCCGGCCCGGCGGGGTGCTCAGCCTGCTGGTCGCCCAGCGCCACGCCGCCGTCGTCGCCCGGGCCATGGCCGGCCACTTCGAGCAGGCGCGGGCGATGCTCGACGCCACCGGACCGTCCGGCCGCTCGGGACGCCGGTTCACCGCCGCCGAGCTCGAGTCGCTGCTGCCGGCGGCCGGGTTCACCGTCACCTCGGTCCACGCGGTCCGGGTCTTCAGCGACCTGGTGCCCGGCAACCTGCTCGACCTCGAGCCCGGTGCCACCGCCGCGCTGCTCGAGCTGGAGCAGGCGGTCTCCGAGCGCCCCGAGTACGCCCCGCTCGCCGCACAGCTCCACCTCGTCGCCACCCGCTGACGCGACCCCCGCGAGAGGCCGGCGGGGGTGGTCACGTGGCTGACCCGTCCTGGGACTGCCCGGTGCTCCACGTCGACATGGACGCCTTCTACGCCTCCGTCGCCACCCGCGAGCGGCCCGACCTGGCCGACGTCCCGGTCGTGGTCGGCGGGGGCAGCCGGGGCGTGGTGCTCTCGGCCAACTACCTCGCCCGTGACTACGGCGTGCGCTCGGCCATGCCGATGACCCGGGCCCGCCGGCTCTGCCCCGCGGGCGGTGGTGGTCGCCCCCGACTTCGACACCTTCTCCTCGGTCTCGACCTCGGTCATCGCGACCTTCCGCCGGGTGACCCCGCTGGTCGAGGTGCTCTCGCTCGACGAGGCGTTCCTCGACGTCCGCGGCTCCACCCGGCGGCTCGGCTCGCCGCTGGAGATCGCCGAGCAGCTGCGCGCGGTCGTCCACGACGAGCAGGGCGTCACCTGCTCGGTGGGCGTGGCCGCCGCGCCGTCGGTCGCCAAGCTCGCCAGCCGCCGCGCCAAGCCCGACGGCGTGCTGGTCGTGCCGCCCGAGCAGGTGACGGACGTTCCTCCACCCGCTCGACGTGGGCGAGCTCTACGGCGTGGGGGAGAAGACCCGGGCGCTGCTCCACCGGCTCGGGCTGGTCACCGTCGGCGACGTCGCCCACACCCCCGCGCGCACCCTGCAACGGGCCGTCGGCCACCACCTCGGCGCCCACCTCCACGAGCTCGCCTGGGGCGCCGACCGGCGCGCGATCACCGCCCGCAACGCCCCCGCGTTCGGTGGTGCCTTCGGCTCGCTCACCGCAGCCGACCCCGACAAGTCGATGGGCGCGCAGGAGACGTTCGGTCGCGACACCGACGACCGGGAGGTCGTGGTCCGCGAGCTGCTGCGGCTCGCCTCGAAGGTCGGCCGGCGGATGCGGGTCGCCGGGGTCGCCGGCCGGACCGTCACGCTCACCGTCCGGTTCGCCGACTTCACCACCCTCACCCGCTCCCGCACGCTGCCCGAGGCCACCGACGTCACCGTCGAGATCCACCGCGCGGTGACCCGGCTCTACGACGCGCTGGGGCTGCAGCGGGCCCGGGTCCGGCTGGTCGGCGTCCGGGTCGAGGGTCTGCTGCCTCGCGAACGCGTCCACCGCCAGCTCGTGCTGGGCGAGCCGGAGCACGGCTGGCACGAGGCCGACCGGGCCGTCGACCGGGCGGTCCACCGGTTCGGGTCGGCGGCGGTGAGACCCGCCAGCCTGCTGGGTTGAGAGGCTCTGGGTCTCGAGACGCGCGGGCGCCCGACCTCCGCCGCCGGGAAATTGTCGGGGGAAGGAGTATCCACCTCACCACAGGCTGCCTATGCTGGAAGCACCCTGTTCCGCATCGGACCTTGGAGGAACCCGTGCCCCTCTCCGAAGAGGAGCTGCGACTGCTCGAGCAGATGGAGCGCGCCCTCGTCGAGGAGGATCCCAAGTTCGCCTCCACCCTCCGCGGCACGTCGCTGCGGAGCATCGCCCGCCGCCGGGCGATCATCGCCGGCGTCGTGTTCGTCATCGGCGTCGCGGTGATGATGACCGGTGTGATCGCCCAGATGATCCCGGTCGGGATCGTCGGCTTCCTCATCATGCTGGCCTCCGCCACCATCGGCCTGACCGCGTTGCGCGGCCAGCGGTCCAGCGGCTCACGCTCCCGCCGCGGCCCCGGCCTCAGCAGACGCGGGACTCACCCTGCTGCAGGGTGGCCGTCGCGAGCGTCGTCAGCAGCGTCAGCGCAGCCACGTCTCCTTCATGGAGCGCATGGAGCAGCGGTGGCGCCGTCGACGCGAGAGTGGCGGCGGCTTCCACTAGCTGCATCGGACAACAACAGAACCCCGGGCCCTCGGCGCCGGGGTTCTGCGTTGGGTGGACGCCGAAGGCGTCGTCTCAGCCGACGTGGTCGACGACGCCGCCGTGGCCGGCCAGCAGCGGCATGGCGGAGCCGTCGCCCCGGCCCCGCCGCCACGGCAGCACCGACGCGGGCCACCAGGTCGCCCGCCGCACGGCGCGGGTCGTGGCGCCGCCGCGCAGCGACGCCACCACCGTCTCGACGTCCGTGACGACCTGGGGATCGGCGGCGCCGCGTCGCGTCGGCCGCGGGGCGGGCGTAGCGCTCGAGCTCGAGGGTGCGGACCAGCCGGTCCAGGGCCTCGTTCGCCTCCGGTGCCACGCGCGGCCCGCGCGGCGGGCGCTCGGGGGAGTCCGCCGAGACGGGGACCCCGAGGTAGGAGCCGAGGTGGTGACGGGTCTCGCGGGGCGAACGGTGCTCGGGCCAGGGCACGCCCAGGTCGAGCGCGGTGGCGCGGATCTCGGCCCACCCCGGTTCGATCGCACCGCTCAGCCGGGCGCGTGACCTGGCCCGGCGGACCAGGCGCGGCGTCAGCGCCAGCAGCGCAGCCAGGGACAGCAGGACCAGCACGCCGATCACCTGTCGCCAGGCGATGCCGCCACCGCCCTGCTGCCCGGACTCGTCCTCGGGGAGGACGCCGGGGTCGGGCTGCTGGTCCGGGCCGAGGTTCTGGTCGGGGTCCTGGGTGTTCTGCGTCTGGGTCGGGTCCTGGGACGGCTCGACGAGGGGGAGGTCCTGCTCGGTGTACGACGGGACGTCCTCGGCCCGCTCACCGGGGGTCGGCTCGAACTTCACCCAGCCGGCGCCCGCGAAGTAGAGCTCCGGCCAGGCGTGCATGTCGTTGCTGGAGTACTCGAACGTCCCGGGACCGATCTCGCTCCGGCTCGAGGAACCCGACCGCGACCCGGGCCGGGATGCCGAGCGAACGGGCCATCACGGCCATCGACGCCGCGAACTGCTCGCAGTAGCCGACCCGCCCTCCGTCGCCCTCGGTCAGGAACGCGACCAGCTCGTCGGCGCCGTTGCCGGGGTCGACCTGCTCGAGGGAGTACTCGAATCCGCCGTCCTCCCGGAACCAGTCCTGCAGGGCGACCGCCTTCTCGTAGCGGCTCGGGACGTCGCGGGTGACCTCCTGAGCGAGGGTGCGCACGAAGGACGGGAAGTCGTCGGGCAGCTCGATGAAGTCGCGGCTCACCTTGCCCGACCACGACGGCGCGTCGCGCGAGCAGTCGCCGCGTCGAGGTCGAGGTCGAGCTCGGTCATCTCGTAGGTGATCCCGGCCGTGTCGAGGTCGGGGTCGCCGGCGCAGGAAGTCGAAGGTGGTCGACGTCGTAGCGCCAGTCGCCGGGCGCGAAGATCCGCTCGATCGGGTAGGCCGTCGGCAGCCAGCTCGGACTCGAAGCCGATCATCGCCGAGACGTCGGTCTCGTAGCGGGTGCGCGGCACCGACGGGTCGATGTCCTCGGTCGGGCAGCGTGCCCTGGGCGCGCTGGTCGTCCGGGGATCTCGCGGTTGCCGGTGCTCCACTCGTTGTCGGAGAAGCGGTTGAGCGCGGCGATGCGGAGGTACGACGGGTCGGGGTTGTCGGTCACGCACCGGCAGCAGCGGCCGGTCCTCGCCGCGCAGCAGGTCGCGTCGCAGGTCGACCATCGGGTTGTCGAGCGTGAGGTCGCCGCCCGTTGCCGTTGCCCGGGCCGAAGCCGAACACGCTGAACGACAGGGTCGGCACGAACTGCGGGATCATCACCGCCAGCAGGAGCGGCGACCGCGCCGAGCGATGCCCGCCGACGTCCGGATGGCGCTGGGAGCTGACCGCGATCGAGGTCCCCGGCTCGCGGCCGGCCTCGCCGATCCCGCGGCCCCAGCGGCTGGTCTGCTCGCGGTGCTGCAGGAAGAGCATCAGCATGAAGCCGCCCGCGGTGAGCGCGAAGCTCCACCACGGCACGCCGCCGCCGAGCATGCTGACCGGGATGCTGTAGATCGTCAGCAGCGGCAGCCCGGCCAGCGACACCCGGCGCAGCCCGCCGACGCAGAGGTCGATGAGCGACCAGGCAGAACCAGCCGCCGAGGATCAGCAGCGGCTCGATGCCGGGCGCGTCGTCGGGCACGGGCGCCTGGTAGCGCCTGGGCGGTGTCGACCGCGGCCGAGAGCTCGCTGCCCATCCGGAGCCAGCCCTCGCCGGTGGCGACGAAGGTGCCGGCGACGAGGCTGGTCGCGACGAGACCACCCGACGACGAGCTGCACCAGGAGCACCAGCGAGCCGGGGGCGCGCAGGTGGCGCAGTCCGATGCCGATGCCGGCGACCAGCAGCGCGAGCAGCAGCAGCGGCAGGAGGTAGCGGCCCGGGGCGTCGGTGAAGCCGCGCCAGGCCGTGGTGGCGAACCAGCCGGTCGCGGCGGCCGCCAGGCTCAGCGCGGCCGTGTCGACCAGGGCCCGGCGCCGGCTGCTCATCGGACGACCTGGACGCGCGGGTCGCCCGGGCCGCGCGCGGCCTGGGCGTTGCTCATGGCGAGGTCCTGCCACGCCGTCGCCAGCCGGTCGCGCGGACCGAGCGACACGGCCCGCCATCCCTGCGCGGTCAGCACCGGGCGTCGCGGGTCCGGACCCGGGCCGTCCGCCCCAGGCCTCGACGTCGAGGCACACGGCCAGGGCGGGCATCGAGTGGTGGAGCATCCGGCGGAAGACCGGGGCGTCGAGGTCGCCGATCGCGCCGGTGACGGCGACGAGCAGGCCGCCCTGGGTGCGGGTCGGCCAGCCAGTTCGTGTCCAGCCACGACTGGTCGACGGCGTCGACCACGGCGAGCGACTCCAGCAGCGGACCGGTGTTGAGCTCGGCGTCCCGGTAGTGCCACGCGGTGGTCGGGTCGTCGCCGGTCGCGGTGACCAGCCGGACCGTGAAGCCGCGCTGACTGAGGTGGACGGCGATCGAGGCGGTGGCCGAGACCGCCGCCTCCAGCGACGAGGCGATGCCCTGGCCGCGGTGGGCGCGCGATGCGGTTGTCGAGGAACAGCGTCGCCCGGCTCTGCCACGGCTGCTCCTCGCGCCGCACCATCAGCTCGCCGGTCCGGGCCGAGCTGCGCCAGTGGACCCGGCGCAGGTCGTCGCCGTGGCGGTACTCGCGCACCGTGACGTCCTCGGCGCTGCCGCTCGCGAAGGCGCGGGGCCGGTTGTCACCCGAGCCCGTCCAGGCGCCGCCGAGCGGGACCTGGGGGAGGGGGACGGTGCGGGGGATGACGGTGATCGGGACGGTGGTGCGGAAGGAGCGGCCGAGCTCGACCAGGCCGAACGGGTCGCTCACCCGCACCGTCATCGGGCCGATGTCGAACTGCCCGCGGACGTCGGAGCGGATCTGGTAGGTCACCTCGCGGCGCCAGCCGTTGCCGATCCCCTCGAGGACGAAGCGGGGGCGGGTGCCGAGCACGTAGGGCACGTGGTCCTCGAGCATGAGCACGCCGCTCGGCGTACGACCCTCGTTGGTGAGCGCCAGGGTGACCCGGGCCGGCGAGCCGGCCGTCACCAGCTGCGGGGTGACCGTCCGGACCAGCGAGAGCCGGTAGCGGCTGCGGCCGATCAGTGCGCGCGGCCAGCAGCGGCAGCACCGCGACCAGCACGCCGACCCGGGTCAGCTGCTGCTGGCCCATGACGACCGCGCACACGATCGCGGTGATGCCGGCGGCGAGGAACGCGCGGCCGCGCACGGTGAGTCCGGCGAGTGCCTCACGCACCGTGGACCTCCTTCGGTCGGCCGCGGTCACGGCCGCTGGTTCACGACAGGGGAGCGCCACCCGGCACCGGCACCGCGGCGACGATGGCCGTCGAGGATGTCGGTGGTCGAGCGGCCGCTCATGGCGGCCTCGACGCTGGGCAGCAGCCGGTGGGAGAGCACCGGCTGCGCCAGCGAGCGGAGGTCGTCGGGCAGCACGTAGTCGCGACCGGCCATCGCGGCCCGGGCCTTGGCGGCGCGCACCAGGTGGAGCGTGGCGCGGGGCGAGGCGCCGAGCGTCAGGTCGCTCGAGCTGCCGGGTGGCCGACGTCAGCGCGACGGCGTACTTCTGCACGGCCTCGGAGACGTAGACCTGGCTGACGATGCCGGACAGCTTGCGGATCTCGGCGGCGTCGGTGACCGGCTCGAGGTCGTCGAGCGGGTTGGACCGGGTGTGCGAGTTGAGCATCGCGATCTCGGCGGCCTCGACGGGGTAGCCGACCGACACCCGCGCCATGAAGCGGTCGCGCTGGGCCTCGGGCAGGGCGTAGGTGCCCTCCATCTCGATCGGGTTCTGGGTCGCGATGACCATGAACGGCGACTCGAGGTGGTAGGTCGTGTTGTCGACCGTGACCTGGTGCTCCTCCATGCACTCCAGGAGCGCGGACTGCGTCTTGGGGGAGGCGCGGTTGATCTCGTCGCCGACCACGATGTTGGCGAAGATCGCCGCCGGGGCGGAACTCGAACTCACGGGTGTTCTGGTTGAACACCGAGACGCCGGTGACGTCGGAGGGCAGCAGGTCGGGCGTGAACTGGATCCGGCGCACCGAGCAGTCGATGCTCCGGGCCAGCGCCTTGCTGAGCATGGTCTTGCCGACGCCCGGGCACGTCCTCGATCAGCAGGTGCCCCTCGGCGAGCAGCACCACGAGCGGCCGAGGACACCACGTCGGGCTTGCCCTCGATGACCCGCTCGACGTTCGCGCGGACCCTGCCCACGACGTTGCCCAGCGTCTCCAGGTCCGCCGTGCCGCCGTCGTGTGCTCGGCGCGGCTCGACCTCGTGTCCGCTTCGTGCGTCTCCACCCGTTCGTCCCTCCACCGGTCCCCCTCGTTGATCGACCCCATTCTGGACCAACCCTAGGCGCTGCCCCAGAACCTATGACGTCGCTCCCGGCTCGTTCAGACTCCCGGTGTCACGAATTGGTTGCGATCGCCGTCCACCGGCTGACGCCGCCGATGGCCTCCACCCGTCCTCCACCCGCACGCTCCACCCTCCTCCACCCCGCGCTCCGGCCGCGTGCGAGTCGGCGGTCCACGCGGCACAGCGGCTCCCAGCGGGCGCAGGTTCCCAGTCATCGTCTCCGTGAACTGCCGGCGCCGGGCCGCGGCCGGGCACGGGGGAGACACGCGGGAGGAAATGGTGCGAAAGATGGTTGACGGTGGAGGGAAGTGGCGTATGGTGGAGCGCAGTGGAGGATGAGCCCGGTGAAGTCGGGTTCCCGGGGAGGGAGGTGCCCGATGTTGATGGGTACCTACACCCCGCGGCTCGATGACAAGGGCCGGCTCTTCCTCCCGGCGAAGTTCAGGGACCAGCTGTCGGAGGGGCTCGTGGTCACAAGAGGACAGGAACGGTGTCTCACCGTCTGGCCGCGCCCGTCCTTCGAGCAGGTGGCCCGCCAGGCACAGGAGGCTCCGGTGACCGACCGGGCGGTGCGCGACTACACCCGGCTGCTGTTCGCCGGCGCCTCCGACGACCAGCCCGACAAGCAGGGCCGGCTCGTCGATCCCGCCGATGCTCCGCGAGTACGCGTCCCTCTCCAAGGACGTGGTCGTGATCGGTGTCGTGAACCGGCTCGAGATCTGGGACGCCGCCCGGTGGCAGGCGTACTCCGACACCCACGAGGAGTCCTTCTCCGACCTGGGCGAAGAGGTCTTCCCGCGGCGACTGACCGCAGGCCGCACGACCGCAGCACCGCACCAGCACGACCAACAGAAGAAACGGATCGCACGGCGAGGTCTCGGGCCCGCTCCCTGACATCTGGGGCACCTTCCCCGGCACCAGACGTCGACCTTTCCCACCCGGGAGCGGGCAGGGACCTGGTCGGGCGATCCGACGTACCAGCACCACCCGCCCGAAGCAGCCAGCAGCACTCATCAGTGGGGTCGAGACCATGAGCATCATCACCGCCGCCGACGTCGGGTCGCCCGACGTGCCGAGCGCCGGCGACCCGCAGCCGCGGGTGCGCCACCTGGCCCGCGAGGCCATGGTGCTGATGGCGTTCTCGGCGGCGTCGTCGACCGCCTTCGCCGGGTGCCTCCTGCTCCTCACGGCCCTGGGCCGTCGGGGCTGACCATGACCACCCCCTCCCACGTCCCGGTGCTGCTCGACCGGGTCGTCGCCCTCCTCGCGCCCGCGCTCGACCACGACGGCGCCGTCATGGTCGACGCCACGCTCGGGCTCGGCGGCCACACCGAGGCCGTGCTCGCCCGCTGCGAGCTCGCCCGGGTCATCGGCATCGACCGCGACCCGAGCGGCGCTGGCGATGGCCGGCGAGCGCCTCGCGCCGTACGGCGACCGCTTCACCGGCGTCCACGCCGTCTACGACGAGCTCCCCGACGTGCTGGCCGACCAGGGCCTCGCCTCGGTCGACGCCGTGCTCTTCGACCTCGGCGTCTCCTCGATGCAGCTCGACGTCACCGACCGCGGCTTCGCCTACCGCGAGGACGCCCCGCTCGACATGCGGATGGACGCCGGCACCGGCCCGACCGCCGCCGACGTGCTCAACACCTATCCCGACGCCGAGCTCACCCGGATCCTGCGGGAGTACGGCGAGGAGAAGTTCGCCCGCAAGATCGCCGCCGCCGTGGTGCGCGAGCGGGAGCGGGAGCCGTTCACGACGTCGGCCCGGCTCGTCGAGCTGCTGTACGCCGAGATCCCGGCCCCCGCCCGACGTACCGGCGGCCACCCGGCCAAGCGCACCTTCCAGGCGCTGCGGATGGAGGTCAACGACGAGCTCGCCGTGCTGCGCCGGGCGCTGCCGGCCGCGGTCGACGCGATCAGTGTCGGCGGCCGGGTCGTCGTGGAGTCCTACCACTCGCTCGAGGACCGGCTGGTGAAGCAGGCGTTCTCCGCGGTCACCCGCAGCGAGGTGCCGCCCGACATGCCGTTCGTGCCCGAGGGCATGGAGCCCGCGCTGCGGCTGGTCACCCGGGGTGCCGAGCAGGCCACGGCCGCGGAGATCCAGGACAACCCGCGCGCGGCCTCCGTCCGCCTGCGCGCCGTCGAACGAGTCAGAGGAGTCGCTCACCCGTCGATGAGCAGTCCGGCCGTCCAGCTCCGCTCGCGCATGCCGCGGATCGCCCCGTACATCGGGGGAGCGGCGGTGGAGAAGGCGCGGCTGCGGGTCGTGCCCGCGGCGCGCGCCCAAGCACACCCGGGTGCCGTTCGTGGCGCTGGTCAGCCTGGTGCTGCTCGGCGGCGTGATCGGGCTGCTCCTCTTCAACACCTCGATGCAGCAGTCCGCGTTCGCGACCACCGCGCTCGAGTCGCAGGCAGGCACGCTGGCCGCCCGGCAGCAGACCCTCGAGATGGAGCTCGACGTGCTCCGCAACCCCCAGCGGGTCGCCGAGCGGGCGCAGTCGATGGGCATGGTCCCGGGCGGCACCCCGGCGTACCTCCAGCTCCCGGGCGGCAAGGTGCTCGGCGAGCCGACCCCCGCCACCGCGGAGAACAGCATCCGGCTCGTAGGCCCGGCCCGCCGGTGAAGCCCGAGATCCTCGACCCCGACCCGATCGTCCGCCAGGTGGTGGGAGCCGGTCCGACCGCGCAGTCCCTCGGTCAGGCGCTCGTCGACACCGGCCGCCGCCCCGGGGGCCGCCCCGTCATCGACCGCACCCGCGACTGAGAGCGAGACCGACCGTGCCCAGCTCCGACCGGCGGCGTTCCGCCCGCCCGCGCCGGCCCCGCGGGAGCCTGCGCGGCTCGCCGCTGTTCCGGCTGCGGTTCGGCTTCGTCGCCATCGCGATGGTGCTGTCGGTCTTCGGCGTGCGGCTGGTCCAGCTGCAGGGCATCGACCCCAAGGCGTACGCCGAGATGGCGGCCGCCGAGGGCATGGAGGAGGTGTCGCTGCCGGCCGAGCGCGGCGACATCCTGGACCGCAACGGCGAGCCGCTGGCGCGGTCGGTCGAGGGGCGTGATGGTGCGTCGCCGACCCGCTGCTCACCGCCGACCAGGCGCCGGAGATGGCCAAGTTCCTCGCCAACCGGCTCGACGTCGACTACTTCACGATCCTGCCGCGGCTGCGCGAGGAGGGGAGCCGGTTCGAGTACCTCGCCCGGCGGGTCCCCTCCACGATCGCCACGCAGGTCGCTCGACGAGGCCGCGGAGCTCGGCTTCGAGGGCCTCGACACCCGGCGCGACCCGGTGCGGGACTACCCGGCCGAGGACGTCGCCGCCAACCTCGTCGGTTTCATGGGGACCGACGACCCGCTCGCGGGGTTCGAGCGCACCTTCGACGCGCTGCTCGCCGGCACCGACGGCTCGGCCCGCTACCAGGTCGGCGGCGGCAACAAGATCCCGCTCGGCGAGAGCACGGTCGTCGAACCGGTCGACGGCCAGGACCTCCACACCACGCTCGACATGGACCTCCAGTGGTACGCGCAGCGGGTGCTGCGCCAGACCGTCGAGGACGCGAGCGCCGACTCGGGCTTCGCGGTCGTCATGGACACCCAGACCGGCGAGGTGCTGACGCTGGCCGACCACCCGACCTTCGACGCCAGCGACCCGCTGGTCGCCGACAAGGAGGACCTCGGCTCCCGCGCCATGAGCGACGTCTACGAGCCCGGCTCGGTGGAGAAGGTGCTGACCGTCGCCGGCCTGCTCGACGCCGGCAAGGTCACCCCGCGCACCCGGCTCCGGGTCGGCCCCGAGCTGCGCCGCGACGGCCGCGTCATCAACGACTGGTTCCCGCACGGCGACATCCGGCTCACCCTGGCCGGCGTCATCGCCAAGTCCTCCAACATCGGCACCGTCCGCGCCGCCGACGAGTTCGACCGCGGTGAGCTGCGCCGCTACCTCACCCGCTTCGGCCTGGGCGACGCCACCGACATCGGGGTCCGCGGCGAGTCGCCGGGCATCCTGCCGTCCAACGCCATCTGGAACCGGCTGATCGGTGACCGGGTCGCCTTCGGCCAGTCGCTGTCGGTCAACGCCGTGCAGATGGCCGCCGCCGTGAACACGATCGCCAACGGCGGCGTGCGGGTCGACCCGTCGCTGATCACCGGGCAGCGCCACCACCGACGACGGCACCGTCGTCGGCACCGACGTGGCCGACACCCGTCGGGTCATCAGCGAGCAGGCCGCCCGGCAGACGATGCTGATGATGGAGCGGGTCACCGACCTCGAGGAGGGCACCGCGCCCGCCGCGGCGGTCCCGGGCTACCGGGTGGCCGGCAAGACCGGCACCGCCCAGCGGGTCGGCGCCGAGTGCGGCTGCTACGACGGCACCTTCACCGTCTCGTTCGCCGGGTTCGCGCCCGCGGACGACCCGCGCTTCACGATCTACGTCGTGGTCCAGAACCCGCGCAACGACGGCGGTGGCGGCTCGGTCGCCGGCCCGGCGTTCTCCAAGATCATGAGCTACGCCCTGCGCCGCTACGCGGTCCCGCCGACCGGCACCAAGCCGTCCAACCTCCCGCTCGAGTGGTGATCGAGGCCCGCCCGCCGGCGGGCGATAGCCTCGCGACGTGGTGAGCGACGACCTGCTGGCACGGACCCGCCCGGAGCGACCGACGCCCACCCCGCTGGCCGACCTCGCCGACCACCTGGAGCGGGAGCCTGGTCGAGAGCCAGGGCGACCTCGGCACCCGCGTGACCGGGCTGTCGCTCAGCTCGCGGCGGATCCGGCCCGGTGACCTCTACGCCGCACTGCCCGGCGCCCGCGCCCACGGCATCGACTACCTCGACGACGCGGTGGCCGCCGGGGCGGTCGCGGTCCTCACCGACCCGGCCGGGGCGGCCGGCCTGTCCGGCGTACCGGTGCTGGTCGTCGAGCGGCCCCGGGCCGTGCTCGGCCAGCCTGGCCGCCCGCCTCTACGGCGAGCCCGCGGCCGCGCTCCGGCTGATCGGCGTGACCGGCACCCAGGGCAAGACCACGACCACCCGGCTCGCCGAGGGCGGGCTCGCAGGCCGCCGGCGTCCCCGCCGCCGTCGTCGGCACGGTCGGCACCCGGGTGGCGGGGGAGGACGTCAAGACCGACCTCACCACCCCGGAGGCGCCGGACCTCCACGGCCTGTTCGCCATGATGCGCGAGCGCGGCGTGGAGGCGTGCGCCATGGAGGTGTCCAGCCACGCGCTGGTGATGGGCCGCGTCGACGGGGTCGTCTTCGACGTCGCCGTCTTCACCAACCTCGGTCGCGACCACCTCGACTTCCACGCCGACGTCGAGGACTACTACCGCGCCAAGGCCTCGCTGTTCACCCCCGAGCGGGCGCGGCTGGCGCTGGTCAACATCGACGACGAGCACGGCCGCCGGCTGGTCTCCGAGACGACGCTCCCGGTGCGCACCTGGTCGGCCGGCGGTGCCGACGCCGACTGGTCGGTCGACGACGTCGTGCTGGCCGCCACCGGCAGCACCTTCACCGTCGTCGGCCCCGGCGGACTCCGGTTCGCCGCGGCGGTGCCGCTGCCCGGCGACTTCAACGTCGCCAACGCGCTCGCCGCGATCGCCGCCTGCGCCGAGGTGGGGTACGACGCGGAGCGGGTCGCGGCCGGCATCGCCGCCGGCCCCGGCGTACCCGGGCGGCTCGAGCGGATCGAGGCCGGGCAGGACTTCGTCGTGGTCGTCGACTACGCCCACAAGCCCGACGCCGTCGAGTCCGCGCTGCGGCACGCTGCGGCCGCTGACCGACGGGCCAGCTGATCGTGGTCATCGGGGCCGGCGGCGACCGCGACCCGGGCAAGCGGCCGCTGATGGGCGAGATCGCCGGCCGGCTCGCCGACGTCCTCGTCGTCACCGACGACAACCCCCGCAGCGAGGACCCCGCGCGCGATCCGCGCCGCGATCCTCGACGGCACCCGCGACGCGACCGCCGAGGTCGTCGAGGTGGGCGACCGGCGCGCGGCGATCCGCGAGGCGCTGCGCCGCGCCGGCACCGGCGACGTCGTGCTGGTCGCGGGCAAGGGCCACGAGACCGGCCAGGAGGTCGCCGGCACCGTCCACCCGTTCGACGACCGCGACGTCGTGCGCGAGGAGCTGGCGCGCCGATGATCCCGATGACCCTCGCCGAGATCGCCGACGTCGTCGGCGGCACGGGTCGACGGCGACGCCGCGACCGAGGTCACCGGAACGGCGTACGTCGACACCAGGAGCCCGGTGCCCGGCGGGCTGTTCGTCGCGGTCGTGGGCGAGCACGCCGACGGGCACGAGTTCGCGGCCGGTGCCCACGCCGTGCTCGGCAGCCGACCGACCGCCGCGCCGACGGTCGTGGTCGACGACCCGGTGGCCGCGCTCGGGCGGCTGTCGCGGCACGTCGCCGACGCGTCCGGGGCCGGCGTGGTCGCGCTGACCGGCTCGCAGGGCAAGACCGGCACCAAGGACTACCTCGCGCACGTGCTGGCCGGCGCACGGGGCGACCGTCGCGACCCGGGGCAACCACAACAACGAGCTCGGCGTCCCGATCACCGTGCTCGAGGCCGACCGCGACACCCGCCACCTGGTGGTCGAGATGGGCGCCCGCGGCGTCGGCCACATCGGCTACCTGTGCACCCTCGCGCCGCCGCGGGTCGCGGCGGTCCTCAACGTCGGCACCGCCCACCTGAGCGAGTTCGGCAGCCGCGAGCAGATCGCGCTGGCCAAGGGCGAGATCGTCGAGGCGCTGCCCGCCGACGGCGTCGCGGTGCTCAACGCCGACGACGAGCTGGTGGCCGCCATGGCCACCCGCACCGTCGGCCCGGGTGCTGACCTTCGGCGCGGCGGGCGACGTCACCTGGCGCGGCGTCGGCTCGACGAGCTCGGGCGACCGTCCTTCGACCTCGGCCACGCCGGCGAGTGGCACCCGGTGACGCTCACCCAGTCGGGTGCGCACCAGGTCGCCAACGCCGCCGCGGCCGCCGCGCTCGCGATCGCCGCCGGGGTCGAGCCCGGCCACGGTCGCCGCAGCGGCTGTCGACCGCCGAGCCCGCCAGCCGCTGGCGGATGGAGGTCCACCACCGCGGCGACGGCCTGGTGGTCGTCAACGACGCCTACAACGCCAACCCCGCCTCGATGACCGCCGCGATCGACGCGCTGGTCCAGATCGGCGCCCACCGCCCCGGCCGCACCGTCGCGGTGCTGGGCGAGATGCTCGAGCTCGGCGACGGCGCCGGCGAGGCCCACCGCGACGTCGGCCGCCACGCCGCCGAGGCCGGGCGTCGACCTGCTCGTCGTCGTCGGGGAGAGCGCGCGCCGGGCTGGCCGAGGGCGCCGCGCCGTACGCCGGCTGGCGGGGTGAGGTCGGTCGCACGGCGGGGCGTGACGAGGCGCTGACGTGGGTGCGCGAGAATGTCGCGGCCGACGACGTCGTGCTGGTCAAGGCATCGCGGGGCGCCGCCCTGGAGCTCGTGGCCGACGGACTGCTGAAGGAAGGGGAACGGAGCCGGTGAGAGCGATCCTGCTCGGGCGGTGGCCTGGCGCTGCTCTTCTCGCTGCTCGGGACCCGGGTGGCGATCCGGGCGTTCACCAACCTCGGCTACGGCCAGGAGATCCGCGACGACGGACCGACCAGCCACCACACCAAGCGCGGCACCCCCACCATGGGCGGCGTCGTCATCGTGCTGGCCACGGTGCTCGGCTACTTCCTCGCCAAGCTGATCACCCTCGACGCGCCCGTCCGCCTCCGCGCTGCTGCTGCTCTTCCTGTTCGTCGGCTGCGGCATGGTCGGCTTCCTCGACGACTTCATCAAGATCGTCAAGCAGCGCAGCCTCGGCCTGCGGAGCAAGGCGAAGATGATCGGCCTCACCGTCGTCGCCCTCACCTTCGGGATCGTCTCGCTGCTGCCGGCGCTCGAGGACGAGCCGCGAGCTGACCCCGGCCAGCCGCCACCTCTCCTTCATCCGCGACTTCGAGTCGTTCACGCTGCCCGCGGTCGTGGTGGTGCTGCTGATCTGGCTGATCGTCGCCGGCACCAGCAACGCGCGTGAACCTCACCGACGGCCTCGACGGCCTGGCCACCGGCGCCTCGGTGATGGTGTTCGGCGCCTACATGCTGGTCAACATCTGGCAGAACAACCAGTCGTGCGCCCTCACCGGCGGCCGCACCTGCTACGAGGTGCGCGACCCGCTCGACCTCGCGGTGATCGCCGCCGCGATCACCGGCGCCTGCTTCGGGTTCCTCTGGTGGAACGCCTCGCCGGCCGCGATCTTCATGGGCGACACCGGCTCGCTCGCGCTGGGTGGCGCGCTCGCGGGCTTCGCGATCCTCACCCGCACCGAGCTCCTGATGGCCATCCTCGGCGGCCTGTTCGTGGCGATCACGCTGTCGGTGATGCTGCAGGTGAGCTGCTTCAAGGTCACCCGGCGCCTCGACCGGGACCGGCCAGCGGGTCTTCCGGATGGCGCCCGCTCCAGCACCACTTCGAGATGCTCGGCTGGGACAGGTCACCATCGTGATCCGGTTCTGGATCATCACCGGGCTCTGCGTCGCCGCCGGCCTCGGCATCTTCTACGCCGAGTGGGTCGCCGGCTACTGATGGCTCGACCTCTCGGCCTACGCACCGCGACCAGCGACTGGTCGCGGGTCCGGGCCACCGTCGCCGGCTTCGGCGTCAGCGGCTTCGCCGCCGCCGACAACCTCACCCACCTCGGCGCGTCCGTCACCGCGCTCGACGAGCAGCACCAGCGAGACCAAGGCCGAGCAGGGCCAGCTGCTCGAGGTGCTCGGCGCGACGGTCCGGCTCGGGGAGGGCGCGACCGGCGCGCTGCCCGACGAGACCGACCTGCTCGTCGTCAGCCCCGGCTGGCGTCCCGACCACGCGCTGCTGCGCGAGGCCGGCGGCCCGCGGCATCCCGGTCTGGGGCGAGGTCGAGCTGGCGTGGCGGCTGCGCGACCCCGAGCGGCCGGTGCCGTGGCTGGCGGTCACCGGCACCAACGGCAAGACGACGACCGTGCAGATGCTCGACGCGATCCTGCGCGCCGCCGGCCTCGCGCAGCGCCGCGGTCGGCAACGTCGGCCGTCCGGTCGTGGAGGCGGTGATGGACCCCGCGCCGTACGACGTGTTCGCGGTCGAGCTCTCCAGCTTCCAGCTGCACTACACCCACTCGCATGAGCTGCGAGGCCGCCGCCGTGCTCAACGTCGCCGAGGACCACCTCGACTGGTACGACTCGATGGCGCGAGTACGCCGCCGACAAGGGCCGGATCTACGAGCGGGTCCAGCACCGCCTGCGTCTACAACGCCGCCGACCCGGCCACCGAGGCGCTGGTCCGCGAGGCCGACGTGCTCGAGGGCGCCCGGGCCGTCGGCTTCACCCTCGGCATGCCGGCGATCGGGATGGTCGGCGTGGTCGAGGACATCCTCGCCGACCGTGCGTTCGTCGAGGAGCGGCACACCAGCGCCGCCGAGCTGTGCACGATCGGCGACCTCGCCTCGCCCGGCGCCCCACTACGTCGCCAACGCGCTGGCCGCCGCCGCCCTGGCCCGCGCGCACGGCGTGCCGCCGGTCGCGGTCCGCGACGGGCTGCGCGGCTTCCGGCCCGACGGCCACCGGATCGCCGAGCGTCGCCGAGGTCGACGGCGTCACCTGGGTCGACGACTCGAAGGCCACCAACCCCCACGCGGCCCAGTCCTCGCTGTCGGCGTACGACCCGGTGGTGTGGGTCGCCGGCGGCCTGGCCAAGGGCGCCCGGTTCGACGAGCTGGTGCAGGCGGTGCGGTCGCCGGCTGCGCGGCGTGGTGCTGCTCGGTCGCGACCGCCACGTCATCGCGGAGGCCCTTTCGCGACACGCGCCCGATGTGCCCGTCATCACCGTGGACGGACGGGGAGACTGAGCCCGGACGTGGCCCGATGGCGCGGGTCGTGGCCGCCGCGGCCGACCTGGCTCGGCCCGGCGACACGGTGCTCCTCGCCCCCGGGTGTGCGTCGATGGACATGTTCACCAACTACGCCGAACGCGGTGACGCCTTCGCCGCCGAGGTGCGACGCAGGGCCGCCGACAGCGGCTGAGGACCGGACCGGGAGGGGGAGCGCGACGGTGACGACCGCCAACCCCGAGCAGGGCCGCCGCGCTCAGCCCGACGCGGGCTGGTACGCCGCCCTCCGCGACGCGCTGTCACGGCCGCTGACGTCGTACTACCTGCTGCTCGGCGCCTCCGCGCTGCTGCTCACCATCGGCCTGATCATGGTGCTGTCCGCCTCGAGCGTCTACTCCTACGAGCAGCACGACGGCGACTCCTACGCGATCGTCAAGCGGCAGCTGCTGTGGGTCGCGATCGGGTTGCCGTGCGCGTGGATCGCGTCGCGCCTGCCCTACCGGGCGATCCGCCAGATCTCCTGGGTCGCGATCATCGTCTCGGTGGTGCTGCTCGCGCTGACCGCGAAGATGGGCGTGATCGTCAACGGCAACAAGAACTGGCTCGCCGTCGGCCCGTTCCAGATCCAGCCGTCGGAGATCGCCAAGCTCGCGATCGTGCTGTGGGCCGCCCACGTCTACGCCCAGAAGGAGCGCCGGCTCGGCAGCCTCCACCAGGTGATGGTGCCGGTCGTCCCGGTGCTGCTCGGCATCACGCTGCTGGTCATCGTCGGCAAGGACCTCGGCACCGCGCTGGTGCTGTTCGCGATCCTGCTCGCCCTGCTGTGGGTGGTGGGCGCGCCGGCCCGGATCTTCACCCTCGCGCTGTCGGTGATCGGCGTCGCCGCCGTCTGGCTGGCGACCACCAGCTCCGAACGGCGCGAGCGGCTGACCAACTTCGTCGACCCGTTCAAGGACTACCACGACGCGGGCTGGCAGCCGGCCCACGGACTCTTCGCCCTGTCCTCCGGCGGGGTCTTCGGCGAGGGCATCGGCGCCAGCACCCAGAAGTGGGGCGACCTGCCCGAGGCGCACACCGACTTCATCTTCGCCGTGCTCGGCGAGGAGCTCGGCCTCGTCGGCACGCTGCTGGTGGTCGTGCTGTTCCTCACCATCGCCTACGCCGCCATCAAGGTCGCCAGCCAGACCGACGACCCGTTCGTCCGCTACATGTCCTTCGGCATCGTGGCCTGGCTGATCGGCCAGATGATGGTCAACGTCGGCATGGTGCTCGCGCTGCTCCCCGTGATCGGCATCCCGCTGCCCCTGATCTCCTACGGCGGCTCGTCGCTGCTGCCGACCCTGGTCGCGCTCGGGCTGCTGATCGGGTTCGCCCGCCGCGAGCCCGAGGCCGCCCGCGCCCTGCAGCAGCGCCGCCGGCAGCGCTCCACGGGGCTGGCCGCCAGTGGCGCGGGCCGCCGGCAGTCGTCCTAGGCTGGCGACCGATGCGCGTCCTCCTCGCCGGCGGTGGCTCCGCCGGACACACCTCGCCCCTGCTCGCCACCGCCGACGCGCTCCGTCGGCTCGGCCCCCGACACCGAGATCACCTGCCTGGGCACCCGGGAGGGACTGGAGGCCCGGCTGGTCCCGGAGGCCGGCCTGCCGCTGGAGCTCGTCCCGCGGGTCCCGCTGCCGCGCGCGTCCCGGCGCCGACCTGCTCCGCGTGCCGGGTCGCCTCGCTGCCGCCCGCCGGGCCGCGGTGGAGGTCGTCGACCGCGTGCGACCCGACGTCGTCGTCGGCTTCGGCGGCTACGTCTCCGTGCCGGCCTACCTCGCCGCCCGGTCGCGCAGGATCCCGCTCGTCGTCCACGAGGGCAACGCGATCGCCGGCATCGCCAACAAGCTCGGCGCCCGCCTCACCCGCCACGTCGCCACGAGCTTCCCCGACACCGCGCTGCCGCACGCGACCTACATCGGGCTCCCGATCCGGCGGATGATCTCCACCCTCGACCGCGCTGCCCTGCGCGCCGAGGCCCTCGCCCGCTTCGGGCTCGCGGCCGACCGGCCGACGCTGCTGGTCACCGGCGGCTCCCAGGGCGCCGCCCGCATCAACGCCGCCGTCTCCGGGGCCGCCCCGTCGCTCGCCGCCGCGGGGATCCAGGTGCTGCACGTCGTCGGGCCGCACGCACACCCTCGAGGTTCCCGACGGTGCCGGCACCTACGTCGTCGAGCAGTACGTCGACCGGATGGACCTCGCCTACGCCGCCGCCGACGCCGTGCTGTGCCGGGCGGGCAGCAACACCGTCACCGAGGTGTCGGGCGTCGGGCTGCCGGCCGTCTACGTGCCGCTGCCGATCGGCAACGGCGAGCAGGCGCTCAACGCCCGTCCCGTCGTCGACGCCGGGGGAGGCCTGCTGGTCGCCGACGGGGCGCTCACCCCCGAGTGGGTCTCCGCCACCCTTCCCGAGCTGCTCACCGACCGGGCCCGGCTCGCGGCGATGGGCGCTGCGGCCGCCGACGTCATCCCGCTCGACGCCGACGAGAAGCTGGCCCGGATCGTGCTGGAGACGGCGCAGGGGGCGAGCCGGTGAGGATCCCGGTCCCCGACGAGCTGCTGCCCGCCGACCGGCTCGGCCGGGTCCACTTCGTCGGCATCGGCGGCGCCGCCCTGTCCGGCATCGCCCGGGTCATGGCGCGGCTCGGTGTGCCGGTCACCGGCAGCGACAACAACGAGACCCCGTTCCTGGCCCCGCTGCGCGAGCTCGGCGTGCCGATCACCATCGGCTACGACGCCGCCCACGTCGGCGACGCCGACACCCTGGTCGTGACCACGGCCGCGCGCGAGGACAACCCCGAGGTCGTCGAGGGGCAGCGGCGCGGACTGCGGATCCTGCCGCGCTCGGCCGGCCTGGCCGCGGTCATGGACGGCCGCGACGTGCTCGCGGTCGCCGGCACCCACGGCAAGACCACGACCACCGCGCTGCTGACGGTCGCCCTCATCGAGGCGGGCGCCGACCCGACGTACGCCGTCGGGGGAGTGCTGCGCGCGACCGGCCGCAACGCCGACGCGGGCGCGAGCGACTGGTTCGTGGCCGAGGCCGACGAGTCCGACGGGGCGTTCCTCGTCTACTCCCCGCACGCCGCGATCGTCACCAACGTCGAGGCCGACCACCTCGACCAGTGGGGCACGGAGGAGGCCTACCGCGCCGCCTTCCTGACCTTCCTCGACCGGATCCGCGCCGGGGGACTGCTCGTGCTCTGCGCCGACGACGACGGAGCCGCGGCGCTGGCCGCGCCGGCCCGCGCCCGCGGTCTCGACGTGGTCCTGGTCGGCACCGACGACCAGGTCGACTACCGCGCCACCGACCTCGCCTTCGAGGGCACCACGTCGCGGTTCACCGTCGAGCACGACGGTGCCGCGCTGACCTCGATCACCCTCCAGATCCCCGGCCGCCACTACGTGCGTCGACGCGCTGGCGGCCTTCGCGCTGGGCCACCGGCTCGGGTTCGACACCGACGGCCTGGTCCGCGGGCTGGCGGCGTTCACCGGCAGCGGCCGGCGGATGGAGCCCAAGGGCGAGGCCGGGGGAGTGCGCGTCGTCGACTCCTACGCCCACATGCCCCAGGAGATCGCCGCCGACCTCGCAGCGGCCCGCGGGGTCGCCGGCGACGGCCGGGTCGTCGTCGCCTTCCAGCCCCACCTGGTCTCGCGCACCCGCGGCTACGGCGCGGCGATGGGCGCGGCCCTGGGCGCGGCCGACGAGGTGGTCGTCACCGACGTCTACCTCGCCCGCGAGGACCCCGACCCCGACGTGACCGGCGCCCTGGTCGCCGACGCCGTCCCGCTGCCCGACGACCGCGTGGCGTTCGTGCCGGTGCTGGCCGACGTCCCCGCGGCGGTCGTCGCGCGCGCCCGGCCCGGCGACCTGGTGCTGACCCTCGGCGCCGGCGACATCACCGACCTCGGCACCCGAGGTGCTCGCCCTGCTCGGAGGCCGCGCCGATGCCTAGCCGCACGGCCCGAGCGCCCCGGCGCGGACCCGACCGACCCGGCGCAGCCGCCGCGCGTTCGCCCGCCGGCAGTGGGCCCGGCGCTGGCTGACCTGGAAGTACGTCGTCGCCGCCCTCCTGCTGGTCGGGCTGGTGGTCGGCGCGATCTGGCTGTTCCTGTTCTCCAGCGTGCTCGCCGTGCAGCAGGTCGACGTGCAGGGCACCGAGGAGCTCAAGCCGGCCGAGGTGCGGGCCGTGGCCGGGCTCGACCGGGGCCAGCCGCTGGCCCGGGTCGACCTCGACGACGTCCGCGACCCGGGTCGCAGGCGCTGGCGCTGGTGCGCAGCGCCGAGGTCAGCCGGCAGTGGCCCGACACGGTCCTCATCGAGGTCGAGGAGCGGGTGGCGATCGCGACCGTGGAGATCGGCGGCCAGCTGCGCGGGCTCGACCTCGAGGGCGTCGTCTTCGACGAGTACGCCGAGCCGCCCGACGGCCTGCCGCGGGTCGAGACCTCGGCCGATGCAGGACGCGAGGCGCTGCGGGAGGCGGCGGCCGTGGTGTCGGCCCTCCCCGAGGACCTCGCCGCGAGGGTCGACCACGTCGAGGTCGCCACGGTCGACCAGATCTCGCTGGTGCTGCGCGACGAGCGGGTCGTGGTGTGGGGGAGCGCGGAGGAGTCCGACGTCAAGGCCGAGGTGCTCGGCCGGGCTGCTGGCCAGGCCGGGGTCGGCGTACGACGTCAGCGTGCCGGGCCAGCCCACCGTCCAGCCCTGACGCTGCCGCGCTCGAAGTTCTCCCGACACGCGGCGTGTCTGCGGCGGTTCCTGCGACCCAGCGCCTACCTTCATCGGCAACGCGAGGTTGACATAACTATAACCCTCAGGTTCAGGGTTACGGTTCGCGGCCGAGCCGGACAGACCACACCAGTCGGGACCCACCAGACCTGCAAGCGAGAGGCACAGCGCCATGGCGGCAGCACAGAACTACCTGGCGATCATCAAGGTCGTCGGCATCGGCGGCGGTGGCGTCAACGCCGTCAACCGGATGATCGAGGTCGGGCTCAAGGGCGTCGAGTTCATCGCGATCAACACCGACGCGCAGGCGCTGCTGATGAGCGACGCCGACGTCAAGCTCGACATCGGCCGCGAGCTCACCCGCGGCCTCGGCGCCGGCGCCAACCCGGACGTCGGGGCGCGCGCGGCCGAGGACCACGCCGACGAGATCGAAGAGGTCATCAAGGGCGCCGACATGGTGTTCGTGACCGCCGGCGAGGGCGGCGGCACCGGCACCGGCGGCGCGCCGGTCGTGGCCCGGATCGCCCGCTCGCTGGGCGCGCTGACCATCGGCGTCGTGACCCGCCCGTTCTCGTTCGAGGGCCGCCGTCGCGCCAACTCCGCGGAGGAGGGGATCGCCCAGCTGCGCGAGGAGGTCGACACCCTCATCGTGATCCCGAACGACCGGCTGCTGTCCATCAGCGACCGCAACGTCTCGGTGCTCGACGCCTTCAAGCAGGCCGACCAGGTGCTGCTGCAGGGTGTCTCGGGCATCACCGACCTGATCACCACCCCCGGCCTGATCAACCTCGACTTCGCCGACGTGAAGTCGGTCATGGCCAACGCCGGCTCCGCCCTCATGGGCATCGGCTCGGCCCGCGGCGAGGACCGCGCCGTGGCCGCCGCCGAGATGGCCGTCTCCTCGCCGCTGCTCGAGGCGAGCATCGAGGGCGCCCACGGCGTCCTGCTCTCGATCGCCGGTGGCTCCGACCTCGGCCTGTTCGAGATCAACGAGGCTGCGGCGCTGGTGTCCGAGTCCGCCCACAACGAGGCCAACATCATCTTCGGCGCCACCATCGACGACGCCCTCGGCGACGAGGTGCGGGTCACCGTGATCGCGGCGGGCTTCGACGGCGGCATGCCGAAGCGACGCCAGGACGCCAGCGGGCTCCGCGCCGGCCTCCCCGCGCCCCAGCAGACCCAGGCCGAGACCCGGGCGGCCGCGCAGGCGCTGGCCACCCAGGCCCCGGCCCGACCCCGGCCGAGCCAGACGGTCGAGCAGCAGCCCACCTTCCGCTCGTCGCAGCCGGACCGGCCGACCTCGTCGGAGCGCGAGCCCGCGCCGGCCGCGGCGAAGCCGCAGCCGCGCCAGGTGCAGTTCGACGACGACGACCTGGACGTGCCCGACTTCCTGAAGTGACCCTGCGACTGCGAGACCGGATCGAAGGCGACCTCGTCATCGAGGTCGCCTTCACCGACTCCTCCCTCGACCTCGGGCGACCGGGCCGACCGACGAGGTGCGTGAGGCCGCCCTGGCCGCCGTCGGCGCGGAGACCGGGGCACGACCGGTGCTCATGCGACAGGTCCACGGGGCCGACGTCGTCGTCGCTGACGACGCGACCGACGCGCCCCCGACCTGCGACGCGCTGGTCACCACCACGCCGGGCGTCGCGCTGCTCGCGCGAGCCGCCGACTGCGTGCCGGTGCTGCTCGCCGACCCCGTCGCCGGCGTGGTCGCCGCGGTGCACTCCGGGCGGCCGGGGCTGGCCGCCGGCGTGGTGCCGGCCGCCGTCGAGCGGATGCGCGGGCTGGGAGCGCGCGAGCTCACCGCCTGGGTCGGTCCCCACGTGTGCGGTGCCTGCTACGAAGTGCCCGCGGAGATGCGCGAGGCGGTGGCGGCGGTGGTCCCGGAGGCCCGCGCCACGACCAGCTGGGGCACGCCGTCCCTCGACCTCGGCGCCGGGGTCCTGGCCCAGCTGGCGCACGCCGGCGTCGACACCGTCCACGAGGTCGGGGCGTGCACCCGCGAGGACCACGCCTGGCCCTCCCACCGCCGCGACGGCGACGCCGCGACCCGGTTCGCCGGCCTGATCTGGATGCACGATCCCGGGGACCCGAGCGATGACCCGGGCCGACGAGATCCGCGCCGGCCTCGCCGGCGTCCGCGCCCGCATCGAGGCGGCCTGCGCCGAGGCCGGCCGCGACCCCGGCGAGGTCACGCTGGTGGTGGTCACCAAGTTCTTCCCGCCCTCCGACGTCCGGATCCTGGCCGACCTCGGGGTCCGCCACGTCGGCGAGAACCGCCACCAGGAGGCCGTGGTCAAGGCGCAGGAGTGCGCCGACCTGGCGCTCACCTGGCACTACGTCGGTGGCCTCCAGAGCAACAAGGCGGCCGCGGTGGCGGCGTACGCCGACGTGGTGGAGTCCCTCGACCGCGCCAAGGTGGCCAGGGGGCTCCAGCGCGGCGCCCACGAGCGCGGTCGCGACCTCGACGTGATGCTCCAGGTCAGCCTCGACCCGCCCGGCACCAGCGGACGGGCCGGGGTCGACCCCGACCAGCTCGCAGGCGCTGGCCGACGAGGTCGCCGGCCTGGGCGCGCTGCGGCTGACCGGGCTGATGGCGGTCGCGCCGCTGGGGGAGGACCCGGCGACCGCCTTCGGCCGGCTCGCCCGGATCCGGTCGACCTTCCTGTCGACCCACCCCGACGCCACCTCGCTGTCCGCCGGCATGTCCGGCGACCTCGAGGCGGCGCTGCAGGTCGGCGCGACACACGTGCGCGTCGGGTCCGCAATCCTCGGTCCGAGACCGCGGGACAAGTAATGTCACATACACCAGAAGCGCCCTTCCGGGCGCTGGGACACCGGAGGACAGCAACGTCATGAGCGGCGCGATGCGCAGGATCGGCGAGTACCTCGGCCTGCTCGAGGACACCGGCCGGTACGACGACTACGACAACGACTACGAGACCGCCGACACGCCGGTGGTCGCCACTACTTCTGGCCGGTCTTCCTCCCGGGACTCCCGCCCTGCCCCCGTGTCCGATCTTGCCGAGCGCCGTCGTCCGGCGGCCGGCCCCACTGGAGTCGTCGCCGAGATGTCCCGCATCACCACCCTGCACCCGCGCACCTACAACGAGGCCCGCACCGTCGGCGAGAACTTCCGCGAGGGTGTGCCCGTGATCATGAACCTCTCCGAGATGGACGACACCGACGCCAAGCGCCTGGTCGACTTCGCCGCGGGCCTGGTGTTTGCGACGCGTGGCAGCATCGAGCGCGTGACCAACAAGGTGTTCCTGCTCTCGCCGCCCAACGTGACCGTCGCTGCCGAGGACAAGCAGCGCTTGGCCGAGGGCGGCTTCTTCAACCAGAGCTGAGGGCGGGTTGTCCGTTGTCGGGCAGATCCTCCACGGACTGCTCTGGGCCTTCATCGCCCTGCTGTGGATCCGGTTCATCGTCGACTGGGTCCAGGTCTTCGCGCGCTCGTGGTCCCCGAGCGGGCCGTTGCTGGTGCTGCTCGAGGTCGTCTACTCCGTGACCGATCCGCCGATCAAGGCGCTGCGCCGGGTGATCCCGCCGCTGCGGCTGGGGCCGGTGGCCATCGACCTGAGCTTCATCCTCGTGCTGGTCGCGGCCTACCTGCTGCTGCAGGTGGTCGAGCAGGTGTTCTTCTAGGCACGACTCGCCGACCGCGCGGGTCGACGGTCGCGCTGACCGGCCCGGCAGCAGGCGCTATTGTTCCGAACGACAGATCTTTCGTTACACGACCAATGAATTGGGTGAGGTCATGCCGCTGACGCCTGAGGACGTGAGCAACAAGCGCTTTACGCCCGTCCGGCTCCGCGAGGGGTACGACATGGGCGAGGTCGACCAGTTCCTGGACGAGGTGGAGGCCGAGCTGGCCCGCCTCACCAAGGAGAACGACGACCTGCGCTCGAAGCTCTCCGCGGCGCAGTCGGGTTCACCGGTCCCCCAGGAGCGACCGGCCGAGCCGAAGGTCGAGGAGCGGGCTCCCGAGCCGACTCCGGTGCCGACTCCCGCGCCGACGCCCGAGCCGGTCGCTGCTGCGGCCGCGTCCTCGGTCGAGACGCTGCGGGTGGAGACGGTGCCCCAGGCCTCGAGCGCCGCCGCGCGGCTGCTCGAGATCGCCACGCGGAACGCCGACGAGCTCGTCGAGGAAGCCAAGAACGAGGCCGACAAGATCGTCGGCGAGGCCCGCACCAAGGCCGAGCGGATGGACGCCGAGTCCAAGGGCAAGGCCGACCGGCTCGAGGCCGACGCCCGGCGCCGGGCCGAGATGCTCGACGGCGAGACCGCCGAGCGCCGTCAGCAGATGTTCGGGGACCTCGAGAAGGAGCGGGACAAGCTCAACAGCGAGGTGGAGAACCTCCGCTCGTTCGAGCGCGAGTACCGCGCCCGTCTCAAGTCCTACTTCAGCCAGCAGCTCGAGGCGCTCGAGTCGCCCTCGGACAGCCCGTCGCAGGGCTCGCAGGGCGATCCCGCGCCGAAGCGGCTGCGCTCCATCCTCGGCGACGAGGACAGCTGACCCGGACCACGGACCTGTCACGGGCCCGGCTCACCCCTCGGGGTGAGCCGGGCCTCGTTCGTTCCCGGTGCCCGAGGGCCGGTCGGGCATGCCCGGGCGTCCAGCGTCGCGCGCCGCGCTTGAAGCGCCCGGGTGGCCGGGCTAACCTTCCGCCGACACTGTGGCGGCCGCCACGCGTCTGCTCGGCACGAGGGAGGCCCCTGTCATGGCTCGCACCACCAGGAAGTCGATCGCCACGTCGGCGGTCTCGGCCGCCCGCAAGGCCATCGGCCGCAAGCCTGCCGAGAAGGCCGACGGCGAAGACGACGGCGCCCGGCGAAGAAGGCCGCTCCCGCGAAGAAGGCGGCGCCCGCGAAGAAGGCTGGCGAAGAAGGCCGCCGCGAAGAAGGCGGCCGGCCAAGAAGGCCGCGCCCGCGAAGAAGGCGCGCCGGCGAAGAAGGCTGCGCCCGCGAAGAAGGCGGCGGCCAAGAAGGCCGCGCCCGCGAAGAAGGCGGCGCCGGCGAAGAAGGCCGCGGCCAAGAAGGCCGCGCCCGCGAAGAAGGCCGCGCCCGCGAAGAAGACCGCGGCCAAGAAGACGGCGCCCGTCAAGAAGGCGCCGCCAAGAAGACCGTGGCCGCGAAGCAGGCAGCCCGACCAAGAAGACCGTGGCCAAGAAGGAGCCGGCCAAGAAGGTCAGCGCGTTGCAGGTCAAGGAGGGCGAGAGCGCCTGGACCAAGGCCGAGATCAAGGAGGTCCGCACGGAGCTGACCCAGATCCGCGACAAGGTCGCCGCGCACCCTCGCCGCGCAGGAGGCCGACCTCGCCGGCCTGATGCGCGACGCCGGTGACGGGGCCGGCCACGACCAGGCCGACATGGGTGCGACCAGCTTCGAGCGCGACCACGAGCTGACCGTCGTCAACAACGAGCGCGAGAAGCTCGCCCAGATCGACCGGGCGCTCGCCCGGATCGCCGACGGCACCTACGGCACCTGTGAGTCCTGCGGCAACCCCATCGGCAAGATGCGGGTCATGGCATTTCCCCGTGCGACACTGTGCCTGACATGCAAGCAGCGCGAGGAGCGTCGCTGAGCGACGACGAGACCCAGGGCGCCCGGCGCCCCACCCGCCCCCGAGGATCGACCCGGCTGAAGCTCGTCTTCGCGGCGGTCGCCCTCACGGCGTACACCGTCGACCTCGTCACCAAGCACCTCGCGGTGACCCGGCTCGCCGACGGTGACATCGCGGTGGTCGGGGGACTGGTTCGTGCTGCACCTGACCCGCAACCCGGGCGCCGCCTTCAGCACCGGCACCGAGTACACCGTCGCGCTGAGCTGCCTGGCCGTCGCCGCGGTGCTGGTGGTGCTGTGGTTCTCCCGCCGGCTCGGCGACCGCTGGTGGGCCGTCGCGCTCGGCCTGCTGCTCGGCGGGGTCGCCGGCAACCTCACCGACCGGATCTTCCGCGAGCCCGGTCCGATGCGCGGCCACGTCATCGACCTGTTCATGCTCCCGAACTGGCCGGTCTTCAACATCGCCGACATCTGCATCAACGTCGCGGCCGGACTGATCCTGCTGCAGACCTTCCGCGGCATCAGCCTCGACGGCCGTCGTGACGGGGTGAAGAAGGCGTGAACGAGGTCGACCACCGCGCACTCCGGGTCCCCGACGGTCTCGACGGCGAGCGCGTCGACGCCGCGATGGCGCGACTGTTCGGACTCTCGCGCACCCGTGCCGCCGACCTCATCGCCGAGGGCCACGTGAAGGTCGACGGTGACTCGGTGGCCAAGAGCCACCGGGTCGAGCCCGGGACCCTGCTCGAGGTCGCGATCCCGTCGCGGACCGACCCGCTCGAGGTCGTGCCGGAGATCGTCGAGGGGATCAAGATCATCCACGACGACGACGCGATCGTCGTGATCGACAAGCCGGTCGGCGTCGCGGTCCACCCCTCGCCCGGCTGGAACGGTCCGACCGTGGTCGGACACCTGGCCGGGGCCGGGTTCCGGATCTCGACCAGCGGTGCCAGCGAGCGGCAGGGGATCGTGCAGCGGCTCGACGTCGGCACGTCCGGCGTGATGGTGATCTGCAAGTCCGAGCACGCCTACTCGGTGCTCAAGAACGCGTTCCGCCACCGCACCGTCGACAAGACCTACCACGCCCTGGTCCAGGGGCACCCCGACCCGCTGGCAGGGCACGGTGGACGCGCCGATCGGCCGCCACCCCAAGCACGACTACAAGTTCGCGGTGATGGCCGACGGCCGCCACAGCGTCACCCACTACGAGACCCTCGAGGCCCACCGGTTCGCGAGCCTGCTCGAGATCGAGCTCGAGACCGGGCGGACGCACCAGATCCGGGTCCACATGCAGGCGCTCAAGCACCCCTGCGTCGGCGACCTGACCTACGGCGCCGACCCGACGCTGGCCGAACGGTGCGGGCTGAAGCGGCAGTGGCTGCAGGCCGTGCGACTCGGCTTCGAGCACCCCGACACCGGCGACCACGTCCAGTTCGAGTCGACGTACCCCGACGACCTCCAGCGCGCGCTCGACGTGATCCGTGATGCCGACTGACGAGGTGCTGCTGCGTCCGGCCACTCCTGCGGACGCGCCGGCCATGGCCGACGTCCACGTCGACTGCCGTGAGGCCAACGTCGGCAGCATGCCGGCCATGGTCCACACCCGGGAGACCACGCACCGCTGGATGACCGGCCGGCTGGAGGGGTCCAGCACGGGCTGGGTGGCCGAGCGCGACGGCGCCCTCGTGGGCTACCTCGTGCTCACCGACGACTGGCTCGACGACCTGTTCCTGGCGCCCGGCGAGACCGGCCACGGCGTCGGCGCGGCCCTGCTGGACGTCGTCAAGGCCGAGCGTCCCGGCGGCTTCCTGCTCTGGGTCTTCGAGTCCAACCACGGCGCACGCCGCTTCTACGAGCGGCACGGCCTGATCGACGCTGGAGGCGACCGACGGCTCCGGCAACGCAGGAACGGGCACCGGACGTCCGGATGGCGTGGCCGGGGGAGCAGCCGCTGGCGTTCTTCCGCCGCTGCATCGACGACGTCGACGACCAGCTCGGCGAGCTGCTCGCGCGTCGCGCCGCGCTGACCCGCGCCATCCAGCCCCACAAGACCGACCCGGCCCGTGACCCCGACCGGGAGCGCGAGGTCGCCGCCCGGCTGGCCGCCCGCGCCCCGGAGCTGGGGGAGGAGCGCCTGGCCCGCATCGTCCACGCGATCATCACCGAGAGCCTCGACGCGGCCACCTGACCGCCGCGGACGTGACCTCCGCGAGGTGAGGAGTCGCGTGGACGCACTCGACGCCGTCAGGCACGCCCAGCGAGACGTGACCCGCGGGTCGGCTCTCAGACCAGGGCCGAGATCACGAAGTAGCCGACCAGCGCCACGATGAGCACCAGGGCCACGATCCGCGTCCACACAGGCGTGCTCGGCGTCCGGGTGGGGTCGGGAGAGACCCCGCGGAGCTCGGGAGGCAGGTCGTCGGGCATGGGTCGACCGTAACCCGGTCAGGACTGCTTGGTCTCCCACAGGCCCATCAGGTTGCCCTCGGTGTCGTGGAAGTACGCCGCGAAGCCCATGTCACCGACCGCGATCTTCTCCGCCGCGACCTTGCCGCCGGCGCCGCTGATCTTCTGCAGGGCCTCGTCGATGCTCGGGACGTCGATCACGACGGTCGGCCCCTTGCCGGGGAACTCGTCGCTGCGCTCGAACATGCCCCCGTTGATGAAGCCCGGCTCGGTGGGGCCGGACTCCTGGTCGGTGGGGCCGGTCATCACGATGGTGTAGCTCATCTCCGGCATCGGCATGAGCTGCCAGCCGAACGCGTCGCCGTAGAAGGCGCGGGCTCGGTCCCCGTCGTCGAACGGGATCTCGAAGTGCACGACTTTTCCGGACATGGTGTCTCCCCTCGTCGGCGTACGGCGCCACGCCGCACTCCCACAGCCAACTCCGCCCGGGACGGCCCCGTCAACGCCCTGTCGGTGCGTCCTGTCACGATGACCCGAAGGGCTGCCGTAATGTTCGGATCCTTCCCCCAAGCACCACCCCGGCGCAGCCGTAGCCATCGCCGCAGCACGCCCGTCCCGACCCTGAGGCCAACCAATGAGGGGAGTGGCTCGACCACCGATGGCTGGACCTCCCGGCGACTCCTTCGCCCACCTCCACGTCCACACCGAGTACTCCATGCTCGACGGGGCGGCGCGACTCGGCGCACTGACGGAGCGGGCCGCCGAGCTCGGCATGCCGGCCGTGGCCATGACCGACCACGGCAACGTGTTCGGTGCCTACGAGTTCTACCGCAAGGCGAAGGCGGCCGGGGTCAAGCCGATCATCGGCATCGAGGCCTACCTCGCCCCCAACATCTCCCGCTTCGAGAAGAAGGGCGTCAACTTCTACGGCGGCGGCCCCGACGACGTCTCGGCGCGCGGTGCCTACACCCACATGACGCTGCTCTCGGAGACCACCGAGGGCATGCACAACCTGTTCCGGCTCTCCACCGGCGCCTGGCGCGACGGCTTCTTCAAGCACCCCCGGATGGACCGCGACCTGCTGTCCCAGCACGGCCGCGGCATCATCGGCACCACCGGCTGCCCCTCGGGCGAGGTCCAGGTCCACCTGCGCCACGGCAACTACGACGCGGCCCGCAAGGCGGCCGGCGACTTCCAGGACATCCTCGGCCGCGACAACTACTTCCTCGAGCTGATGGACCACGGGCTCGACATCGAGCGGCGGGTCCGCGACGGCCTGCTCCGCCTCGCCCAGGACCTCTCGATCCCGCTGCTGGCGACCAACGACTCCCACTACGTGATGCGGGAGGACGCGCCGTCCCAGGAGCACCTGCTCTGCATCAACTCCGGCTCGACGATGGACATCCCCGCCGGCGACGGGCCGGGGCAGCGGTTCGCGTTCAGCGGCGACGGCTACTACCTCAAGAGCGCCGCCGAGATGCGCGAGCTCTGGCGCGACTTCCCCGAGGCCTGCGACAACACCCTGCTCATCGCCGAGCGGTGCGACGTCGAGTTCACCGAGGGCAACGGCACCTACATGCCGCGCTTCCCCTGCCCGCCGGGGGAGGACGAGACCTCCTGGCTGGTCAAGGAGGTCGAGAAGGGGCTCCGCTTCCGCTACCCCCAGCGGCATCTCCGACGAGGTCCGCAAGCAGGCCGACTTCGAGGTCGGCGTCATCACCCAGATGGGCTTCCCGGGCTACTTCCTCGTGGTCGCCGACTTCATCAACTGGGCCAAGGACAACGGCATCCGGGTCGGCCCGGGCCGCGGCTCCGGTGCCGGCTCGATGGTCGCCTACGCGATGCGGATCACCGACCTCGACCCGCTCCAGCACGGCCTGATCTTCGAGCGGTTCCTCAACCCCGACCGGGTCTCCATGCCCGACTTCGACATCGACTTCGACGAGCGTCGGCGCGGTGAGGTGATCCGCTACGTCACCGAGAAGTACGGCGAGGACCGGGTCTCGATGATCGTCACCTACGGCACCATCAAGGCCAAGCAGGCGGTCAAGGACTCCTCCCGGATCCTCGGCTACCCGTTCGCCATGGGCGACCGGATCACCAAGGCGATGCCGGCGTCGGTCATGGGCAAGGACGTCCCGCTCAAGGAGATCTTCGACACCGGCCACAAGCGGTTCGGCGAGGGCGGCGAGTTCCGCGCCCTCTACGACGGCGACAACGACGTCAAGCGCGTCGTCGACACCGCCATCGGGATCGAGGGCCTCAAGCGGCAGTGGGGCGTCCACGCCGCCGGCGTGATCATGTCCAGCGAGCCGCTGATCGACGTGATCCCGCTGCTCAAGCGCCCCGCCGACGGCGCGATGATCACGCAGTTCGACTACCCCACCTGCGAGGCCCTCGGGCTGATCAAGATGGACTTCCTCGGGCTGCGCAACCTCACCGTCCTCGACGACGCGGTGCGCAACATCGAGGCCAACCGCGGCGAGACCGTGGTGCTCGAGGACCTGACGCTCGACGACCCGGCGACCTACACGCTGCTCGCGCGCGGCGACACGCTCGGCGTCTTCCAGCTCGACGGCGGCCCGATGCGGGCGCTGCTGCGCTCGATGCGGCCCGACACCTTCGAGGACATCTCCGCGGTCGGTGCGCTCTACCGGCCCGGGCCGATGGGCGCCGACTCCCACAACAAGTACGCACGCCGCAAGACCGGCCGCGAACCGGTCGAGGCGATCCACCCCGAGCTGGCGGAGCCGCTCGCGGACATCCTGGGCGAGACCTACGGCCTGATCGTCTACCAGGAGCAGGTCATGGCGATCGCCCAGAAGCTCGCGGGCTACACGCCTGGGACAGGCCGACATCCTGCGCCGGGCGATGGGCAAGAAGAAGAAGGAGGAGCTCGACAAGCAGTTCGCCGGCTTCTCCGGCCGGCATGGCCGAGCGCGGCTACTCCATGGCCGCGGTCAAGACGCTGTGGGACATCCTGCTGCCGTTCTCCGACTACGCCTTCAACAAGGCCCACTCCGCGGCGTACGGCCTGGTCTCCTACTGGACCGCCTACCTCAAGGCCAACTACCCCGCCGAAGTACATGGCAGCGCTCCTGACGTCGGTCAAGGACGACAAGGACAAGATGGCGATCTACCTCAACGAGTGTCGCCGGATGAAGATCCAGGTGCTGCCGCCCGACGTCAACGAGTCGCAGGCGACGTTCACCCCGGTCGGCCACGACATCCGGTTCGGGCTCACCGCGATCCGCAACGTCGGCGTCCAACGTGGTCTCCGCCGTGGTCGAGGCCCGGCAGCAGGAGGGCCGCTACGTCGACTTCAACGACTTCATGGCCAAGGTCCCGGCCCTGGTCTGCAACAAGCGGGTCATCGAGTCCCTGGTCAAGGCCGGCGCCTTCGACGACATGAAGCACCACCGCCGGGCGCTGGTCCAGGTGCACGAGACGGCGGTCGACCAGTACGTCGACATCAAGCGCAACGAGGCGATCGGCCAGGACTCCCTCTTCGACGGCCTCGGACCGACGACGGCGGCCCGGGCTTCGGCATCTCGGTCGCGATCCCCGAGGTCGAGGAGTGGGACAAGATGACGCTGCTCGGCCACGAGCGGGAGATGCTCGGGCTCTACGTCTCCGACCACCCGCTGCTCGGGCTCGAGCACCTGCTCTCGCGCGGCACCGACTGCAGCATCGGCCAGCTGATGCTCGACGAGGAGCGCGCCGACGGCTCGCCGATCACGATCAGCGGCCTGGTCACGTCGGTGCAGCGCAAGGTGACCAAGCGGGGCGACACCTGGGCGATGGTGACCCTCGAGGACCTCGACGGCGCGATCGACGTGCTGCTGTTCCCGAGCGCCTACCAGCTGGCCAGCACCCTGCTCACCGAGGACGCGATCATCACGGTCCGCGGCCGGCTCTCGCGCAGCAAGGACCAGCCGGAGATCCACGGCCAGGAGGTCACCGTCCCCGACCTGACCGACGGGCCCGTCCGGTCCGGTGGTGATCAGCCTGCCGTCGACGCGCTGCACCGGCCCGGTGGTCGAGCAGCTCAAGGACGTGCTCCGCACCCACCCGGGCGTGACCGAGGTGCAGCTCAAGCTGCTCTCGCGCGACTCGACCAAGGTGCTCCGGCTCGCCGACGGGCTCCGCGTCACCTCCGACCCCGGCCCTGTTCGCCGACCTGAAGCAGCTGCTGGGGCCGGGATGTCTGCAGAGCTGACCCCGACGACGCAGACACCACCACGCCTCGACGCTGGTGGGTGCTGCGCGACGTCGCCCTCGTCGTGGTCGCGCGCGGCCCTGCTCGGGGTCGCCTGCGGCGTGGTGTGGGAGCTGTGGTGGACTCCGCCGACCGGGCTGGTGCTCGACCACGTCTGGTACCCCGACGTCGACGGTGTGCGCGCAGCTGTTCTCCGGCACCGGCCTCTACGTCGTGATCGGGCTCGCGCGGCGGCGTGCTGCTGGGAGCCAGCGTGCGCCTGGCTCTTCGACCGGGTCGAGCTGGTGACGCTGGCGGCGGTGGCCGCCGGTTCGGTGCTCGCGGCGTGGCTGATGTTCGAGGTCGGCACCGCGCTGGCGCCTCCCGACCCGGCGCGGCCGGCCAGCACGGCCCCCGACTACACCGAGCTGCCCGGCACCCTCGAGGTCGAGGGCGACGGCGCCTTCGTGGCGTTCCCGGCGGGGGCGATGACCGGCATCACGGTCGTCTTCATCGGTCTCGACACCGACCCGCCGAATCGCAGGGTTAGACGCCGCTCCGGCGGGTATCGTCGCGGGCGGGGGAACCGGCGTTCGTCGTGCCCCGTCCCACCAGCCTCACCACGACCAGGGAGACACGATGTCCAGCACCACCCCGCCGCCGGCCGACCCCGGCGGGCCCGAGTACCTCGACCAGAGCGGCGGTGACCCGGTCGGAGCCGCCGAGTCCGGTTCCGGCTCCGGCGGCGGCGGCCGTCGTACGGCGCTGGTCGCCGGGGGCGCCGTCGTCGGTCTCGCGCTGGTCGGTGGTGGCGTGTGGGCCGCGATGTCGTTCTTCTCGACCGGCGCCCAGCCCGCCGAGGCGCTGCCCGCGGGGACGATCGGCTACGCGAGCATCGACCTCGACCCGAGCGGTGGCCAGAAGATCGAGGCCTTCCGGATGATCCAGAAGTTCCCGGCGATCGAGAAGGAGCTCGACGGCCTCGACGCCGACGACGACCTCCTCGCCAAGGCCTTCGAGGACCTCGAGGAGGAGTGCGACCTGACCTACGAGGACGACGTCAAGCCGTGGCTCGGCTACCGCTTCGCCGTCGCTGCGGTCGACCTCGGCGACGACCTGCCGGCGCCGGTCGGCGTGGTCCAGGTCACCGACGCCGGCGGCGGCCGAGACCGGGCTCGACAAGCTCGCCGAGTGCGCCGGCGAGGACGCTCGGCGGCTGGGTCGTCGAGGGCGACTGGGCGATCGTCGCCGAGACCGAGGGCATCGCCCAGGAGGTCGTCGACGCGGCCGCGGACGGCACGCTCGCCGACGACGAGACCTACCAGGACTGGACCGACGAGGTCGGTGACCCCGGCGTCATGAGCATGTACGCCGCCCCCGAGGCCGGGCAGTTCCTCGCCGAGCTGGTCGGCACCTTCGGCGGCGGCGGCATGCTGCCCGGGATGCCGATGGACCCGATGATGGATCCCACGGCCGACACCGACACCCCGGCCGTCCCCGAGGAGATGACCGAGGCGCTCGAGGACTTCCAGGGCATGGCGGCGACGCTGCGCTTCGACGACGGCGCCCTCGAGTTCGAGGTCGCCGGCGCGGCGGGCACCGAGGACCAGATGCAGATGTTCGCCACCGACCGCGGCGACGACGTCATCACCACGCTGCCGGAGGACACCGCGGCCGCGCTCGGCTTCGGCTTCGCCGACGGCTGGCTGACGACCGCGCTGGAGCAGGTCGCCAACGCGACCGACGGCGAGATGACCGTCGAGGACATGGAGGCCGAGCTCGAGGCATCGACCGGTCTGACCGTCGCCGACCTCGAGACCCTGGCCGGCGAGTCGGCCGCGCTCTCGCTGGGCAGCGACTTCGACGCGGAGACCTTCTTCAACTCCTCCGACGGCAGCGACATCCCGGTCGGCGCCAAGGTGCAGGGGGACGCGGCCGGCATCCAGGACGTGCTGGCCACGCTCGCCGAGACGCTTGGGCGCCGAGGCGTCGTCGGGCAACGACGCCGAGGGCGACATGGTGGCCATCGGCCCGAACCCCGACTACCGCGGGCAGCTGCTCGAGGACGGCGGTCTCGGTGACTCCGACGTCTACCAGAACGTCGTGCGCGAGTCCGGCGACGCCAACGCGATCCTGTTCGTCAACTTCGACGCGGGGGACTGGCTCACCAGCCTCGCCGAGGGCGACCAGGAGATGGCCGACAACCTCGAGCCGCTCCAGGGCCTCGGGTTCAGCAGCTGGAGCGACGACGACACCTCGCACGCCGTGTTCCGGCTGACCACGAACGACTGACGCGCCGCGTCAGCTGGTTCCGGGTCAGCCCCGGCCGATCCGGCCCGTGATCGCCCCGGTGATCGCGACCAGGTCGGCCGGGCTGATCTCGAGGTCGAGCCCGCGGCGGCCGGCCGACACCAGGATCGTGGGCTGGTCGAGCGCGGAGGCGTCGAGCACGGTCCGGTGCGGCCGCTTCTGGCCGATCGGGGAGATGCCGCCGGCGACGTACCCGGTGGCCCGCTCGGCGGCGGCGACGTCGGCCATCGCGGCCCTGCTGCCGCCGAGCGCGCGGGCGAGCGCCTTGAGGTCGAGCTGGCCCGAGACCGGCACGATGCCGACCACCAGCTCGCCGTCGAGGGTCGCCAGCAGCGTCTTGAACACCCGGGCCGGGTCGACGCCGAGCGCGTCGGCCGCCTCCAGCCCGTAGGAGACCGCGCGCGGGTCGTGGTCGTAGGGGAGCAGCGTGTAGGCCACGCCGGCCCGGTCGAGCGCGACCGTCGCCGGCGTGCCGCCCTGCCTGCCCTTCTTCGCCATGGCGCGTCGCGTCAGTTGGGGGACCAGCGGGTCCGCGCGACCTCGGTCGCGGGCAGGGACGGGATCACGTTCATGGCGCGCAGCTCGCTGCGCAGCAGGTCGGTGACGAGGGTCAGCCGCAGTCCGGCGTCCTCGGCCTCGAGCAGCGACTGCCGGTCCGGCATCGGCAGCGGCGCGAGGGCCGACAGCGTCCAGGAGAGGTACGTCGGGTCCGAGGGGAGCTCGGCCGGGTAGGGGTCGCCGCGGATCTCGGTGAGCGCCACCCGGTAGGCGGTGAACATGGCGCGCGCCCGCTCGGTGATCTCGGCGGGCACGGGCGGGGTGTCGTCCGGCAGCGGGGTGACGTGCCCGAGCGGGAAGGTGCCGCTGGCGTCGAGCCGGTCGAGCTGGATCCGGTCCAGCCCCACCGCGACCATGTCGAAGGTGCCGTCGGGGTGCGACTCGACGTCGGTCATCCGGACCCGGCAGCCCGACCCGGTAGAGCGACTGGGCGCCGTGGTCGCCCACCTCGTAGCCCTCCCGGATCGCGACCGAGCCGAAGACCCGGTCGGTGGGGTTCTCGACGCGCAGCAGGTGGTGGACCAGCGCCCGGTAGCGGTCCTCGAAGACCTTCAGCGGCACGCTCACCCCGGGGAACAGCACGGTGTTCAGCGGGAACATCGGCAACGGCTCGGTCACCTCGCCAATGTAGGCCCCGCCGTCCAGCGGGTGACGCACCCGCGGCGGCGAGCGAGCGCCGAAACTAGACTCGGGCCCGTGATCATCCGCCGCATCGACCTCCGCGGAGCCGCCGGCTCCGTCGACTACCGCGCCGCCGTGCCGCGCGCGGAGCTCGACGTGGAGGCGGCGGCCCAGCTGGTGCGCCCCGTGGTCGACGCGGTCCGCACCCGCGGCGTCGAGGCGATCGTCGAGTACACCGAGCAGTTCGACGGGGTGCTGCTCGACGACATCGCCGTCCCGCCGGAGGCGCTGACGCGCGCGCTCGACGAGCTCGACCCCGCCGTGCGCCGCGCGCTGGAGGAGTCGATCCGCCGGCTGCGGGCGACCTGCGAGGCCGAGCTCGAGCACGACGTGACCACGGAGGTGGCCGCCGGCGCCGTGGTGACCCACCGCAAGGTCCCGATGGACCGGGTCGGGCTCTACGTGCCGGGCGGGCTGGCCCCGCTGGTGTCGAGCGTGGTGATGAACGTGGTCCCCGCGCAGGTCGCGGGCGTCGGCTCGATCGCCCTCGCCAGCCCTCCGCAGCGGGCGCACGGCGGGCTGCCCGAGCCCACGATCATGGCCGCCTGCGCGCTGCTGGGCGTCGACGAGGTCTACGCCGTCGGCGGCGCCCAGGCGATCGCCATGTTCGGCCACGGCGCCGGCCCGTGCCGGCCGGTCGACCTGGTGACCGGGCCGGGCAACGTCTACGTCGCCGCCGCGAAGCGGCTGCTGCGCGGGGTGGTCGGCATCGACTCCGAGGCGGGCACCACCGAGATCGCGATCCTGGCCGACGACAGCGCCGATCCGGCGTACGTCGCCGCCGACCTGGTCAGCCAGGCCGAGCACGACCCGGCGGCCGCCAGCGTGCTGGTCACCGACTCCGAGCGGCTGGCCGACGACGTCGTCGCCGAGCTGGGCAAGCAGGTCCACGCGACCCGTCACACCGAGCGCATCCTCACCGCCCTGGGCGGGCCCCAGTCCGGGATCGTGCTCGTCGACGACGTCGCGCAGGGGCTCGACGTGGTCAACGCCTACGCCGCCGAGCACCTCGAGATCCACACCCGCGACGCCGCGCGAGGTCGCCGCGCGGGTCCGCAACGCGGGCGCCGTCTTCATCGGCCCCTGGGCGCCGGTCAGCCTCGGCGACTACGTCGCCGGCTCCAACCACGTGCTGCCCACCGGCGGGCTGCGCCTGCCACTCCTCGGGGCTGAGCGTGCGCGCGTTCCTGCGGTCGATGCACGTCGTCGACTACACCCGCGAGGCGCTCGCCGAGGTCGCCGGCCACGTGGTGACGCTCGCGGAGGCCGAGGACCTGCCCGGGCACGGCCAGGCCGTCACGGTGCGGCTGGACGAGCAGCGATGAGCTGGCCTCCCCCGCTGCGGGAGGAGCTGCGTGGCCTCGAGCCGTACGGCGCCCCCCAGCTGGACGTGCCGGTCCAGCTCAACGTCAACGAGAACCCCTACGGCGCCGAGCCTGGCCTGCGCGGCCGACATCGCCAGCGCCGTCGGCCAGGCCGCGACCACCCTCAACCGGTACCCCGACCGCGAGTTCGTCGAGCTGCGCACCGAGCTGGCGGCGTACCTCAACCGCTCCGGCGGCGCCGGCATCACGCCCGACATGGTGTGGGCGGCCAACGGCTCCAACGAGGTCATGCTGCAGCTGCTGCAGGCGTTCGGCGGTCCGGGCCGCTGCGCGCTGAGCTTCGCGCCGACCTACTCGATGTATCCGGAGTACGCCCGCGACACCGTCACCGAGTGGGTGGCCGGCCACCGCGAGGAGGACTTCGCGCTCGACCTCGACCACGCCCGGGAGCTGATCGAGGAGCGGCGACCGTCGGTCGTGCTGCTGCCGAGCCCGAACAACCCGACCGGCACCGCGCTGCCGCCCGAGGCGATCGGGGTGCTCTGCGAGGCGCGCCGTGGGGCACGGGCTGGTCGTCGTCGACGAGGCGTACGGCGAGTTCCGCCGGTCCGGCACGCCGAGCGCGCTCGAGCTGCTGCCGTGCCACCGCAACCTGGTCGTCACCCGCACCATGAGCAAGGCGTTCGCGCTGGCCGGCGGCCGGCTCGGCTACCTCGCCGCCGACCCCGCGATCGCCGACGCGATCCGGGTCGTGCGGCTGCCCTACCACCTCTCCACGGTCACCCAGGCCACCGCGCTGGCCGCGCTGCGGCACGCCGACGAGCTGCTCGCCCGGGTCGACGACCTGCGTGCCGAGCGGGACCGCACCGTCGACTGGCTGCGCTCGCTCGGGCTGACCGTCGCCGACAGCGACGCCAACTTCGCGCTGTTCGGGACGTTCGAGGACCGGCACGCCGTCTGGCAGGCCGTGCTCGACCGGGGGGTGCTGATCCGCGAGACCGGACCGTCCGGATGGTTGCGCGTGTCCATCGGCACCCCCGAGGAGATGGGACAATTCCGCACGGCCCTCACCGAAGCACTGGGAGCAACGACAGCGATGAGCCGCACCGCCACGATCGACCGCGAGACGTCCGAGTCGAAGGTCCACGTCGAGATCGACCTCGACGGGACCGGGCGCCACGACGTCTCGACCGGCGTCGGGTTCTACGACCACATGCTCACCGCCTTCGCCCGCCACGCGCTGGTCGACCTGGTCGTCCACACCGCCGGCGACACCCACATCGACGCCCACCACACCGTCGAGGACACCGCGATCGTGCTCGGCCAGGCGATCCGCGAGGCGCTCGGCGACAAGCAGGGCATCCGCCGGTTCGGCGACGCCACCGTGCCGCTCGACGAGGCGCTCGTGCAGGCCGTGGTCGACGTCTCCGGGCGTCCCTACTGCGTCCACACCGGCGAGCCCGAGGGCCAGGCCTACGTCGTCATCGGCGGCGACAGCGGCCCCGGCTTCCCCGGGTCGCTGACCCGCCACGTCCTCGAGACGCTGTCCTTCCACGCCCACCTCGCGCTCCACGTCCGGGTGCTGTCCGGCCGCGACCCGCACCACCTGGTCGAGGCGCAGTTCAAGGCGCTCGCCCGTGCGTTCCGCGACGCGGTCGCGATCGACCCGCGCGAGACCGGCGTGCCCTCCACCAAGGGCACGCTCTGAGCGCCTCGGTCGTCGTCCTCGACTACGGGTCGGGCAACCTCCGCTCCGCGGTCCGGGCGCTCGAGCGCGCCGGCGCCGAGGTCACGCTGACCGCCGACGTCGAGGCCGGGCTGGCCGCCGACGGGTTGGTGGTCCCCGGCGTGGGGGCGTACGCCGCGTGCATGGCCGGCCTCCGCGCGGTCCGGGGCGACCGGCTGATCGGGCGTCGGCTCGCGGGCGGCCGGCCGGTGCTCGGCATCTGCGTCGGCATGCAGGTGCTGTTCGAGCGCGGCGTCGAGCACGGGGTCGAGACCGCCGGCTGCGGCGAGTGGCCGGGCGTGGTCGAACGCATCCAGGCGCCCGTCGTACCCCACATGGGGTGGAACACCGTCGAGGTCCCGGACGGCTCGACGCTGTTCGAGGGGGTCACCGGGGAGCGGTTCTACTTCGTGCACTCCTACGGCGTGCGCGAGTGGACCCTCGAGACCTACGGCCGCACCCGCGCGCCGCTGGTCACCTGGGCCGAGCACGGCGGTGACCGGTTCGTCGCCGCGGTCGAGAACGGCCCCCTCACCGCCACCCAGTTCCACCCCGAGAAGTCCGGCGACGCCGGCGCCCGGCTGCTGCGCAACTGGGTCGACTCCCTGAGCGCTGAGCGAGGACCTGCGGCAGTCTGTGCGGGCCGAGGTGCGCGCACCCAGCGAGCGGCACGTTGAGTTGGTCCTCCCTCGCCGAGAGGGAGTGGCCACGAAGTCAACCGAGACGGAGGCCCAACTCAACTACCGGCCCGACTCAACCGTGCGACGCCCAACTCAACCCGGTCCAGCCCGCAACTAGGCTGCGATCCCGTGAGCGACTACCTCGAGCTGCTGCCCGCCGTCGACATCGCGGACGGCCAGGCCGTGCAGCTGGTGCAGGGGGTGGCGGGGTCGGAGAAGCGCTTCGGCGACCCGGTCGAGGCGGCGCTGCGCTGGCAGGAGGCCGGGGCGGAGTGGATCCACCTCGTCGACCTCGACGCGGCCTTCGGCCGCGGCCACAACCGCGAGCTCCAGGCCCGGATCGTGGGCACGCTCGACATCGACGTCGAGATGAGCGGCGGGATCCGCGACGACGAGTCGCTGCGCGCCGCGATGGACGCCGGCTGCCGTCGGGTCAACATCGGCACCGCCGCCCTCGAGCAGCCGGAGTGGTGCGCCGCCGCGATCGCGACGTACGGCGACCGGGTGGCCGTCGGCCTCGACGTCCGGGGCCGCACGCTCGCCGCCCGCGGCTGGACCCGCGACGGCGGCGACCTCTACGACGTGCTGACCCGGCTCGACGCCGAGGGCTGTGCCCGCTACGTCGTCACCGACGTCAACAAGGACGGCATGCTCCAGGGCCCCAACCTCGACCTGCTCCGCGACGTCTGCGCCGCCACCGACCGCCCGGTCGTCGCCAGCGGCGGCATCACCGAGCTCGACGACCTCCGCGCGCTCCAGGGTCTGGTGGACGACGGCGTCGAGGGCGCGATCATCGGCACCGCGCTCTACGAGGGGCGGTTCACCCTCGAGGACGCGCTGGAGCTGACCCGGCCATGACCCTGGCGATCCGGGTCATCCCGTGCCTCGACGTCGACGCCGGCCGCGTCGTCAAGGGCGTCAACTTCAGCGAGCTGCGCGACGCCGGCGACCCGGTCGAGCTCGCCCGCACCTACGACGCGGAGGGCGCCGACGAGCTCACGTTCCTCGACATCTCCGCCTCCCACGAGGGCCGGGCGACCACGATGGAGGTCGTCTCCCGCTGCGCCGAGGAGGTGTTCATCCCGCTCACGGTCGGCGGCGGGATCGGCAGCGTCGAGGACGTCGACCGGCTGCTGCGGGCGGGCGCCGACAAGATCGCGGTCAACACGGCGGCCATCCACCGGCCCGAGCTGGTCGCCGAGATCGCCGACCGGTTCGGCAGCCAGGTCCTGGTTCTCTCGGTCGACGCCCGGCGCGCGGAGTCCGGCACCGACTCGGGCTTCGAGGTCACCACCCACGGCGGCCGGAAGCCGGCCGGCCTCGACGCGGTCGCGTGGGCGGCGCGGGCCGCCGGGCTCGGCGCCGGGGAGATCCTGCTCAACGCCATGGACGCCGACGGCACGACCGACGGCTTCGACCTCGAGCTGATCGCCGCCGTACGCCGTGAGGTGAGCGTCCCGGTCATCGCCTCGGGCGGCGCCGGCCGCCTCGACCACTTCGCGCCGGCCGTCGACGCCGGCGCCGACGCCGTGCTGGCGGCCACCGTCTTCCACTTCGGCAGCCTCCGCATCGGCGAGGTCAAGCAGGCGCTGGCCGGGGCCGGCCACCCGGTCCGCGGCTGAGCAGGAACGATTCGTTTCTTGTCGGCGGTGAGGAATAGCCTGACCTGCGGTCCGGTTGCGGACCGTGACGAGGGGAGACGGGGAGCCAGTGGCAGACGAGTGGGGCGAGCATCGCGGGTCGACGACACGTGAGGGCTTCGCCGTACTCGGCGTCGCCATCCGGCGTGAGCCCGGCATCTTCGCCCTCTCGACCGTCGGCAGCGTCCTCTTCGGCGCGCTGACCGTCGCCGACGCCTGGGTGCTCGGCTGGGCCACCGACCACGTCGTGATCCCCGCCTTCGAGACCGGCGAGATCGGCACCGGCCTGCTGTGGGCGGTGCTCGGCCTGTTCCTCGGCGTCGCGATCCTGCGCGCGGTCGGCATCGTCGCCCGCCGGCTCGGCGCCGGCGTCATGCAGTACCGGATGCAGGCCCACAGCCGCCGCGCCGTCACCCGGCAGTACCTCTCGCTCCCCATGGAGTGGCACCAGCGCCACCCGACCGGCCAGCTGCTCTCCAACGCCTACTCCGACGTCGAGGCCGCCTGGGGGCCGATCGCGCCGCTGCCGATGGCGCGTCGGCACGGTCGTGATGATGGTGATCGCCATCGTGCAGATGCTGCTGGCCGACGTCGTGCATGGCCGTCGTCGGGCTGCTGGTCTTCCCGGCCGTCGTCGTCGCCAACCTGCTCTACCAGCGGCTCGCCTCGCCGCTGATGACCCGGGCGCAGGGGCTGCGGGCCGAGGTCAGCGAGATCGCCCACGAGTCGTTCGACGGCGCGATGGTCGTCAAGACGCTCGGCCGCGAGGGCGAGGAGACCGACCGGTTCACCGCGAAGGCCCACGAGCTGCGTGACGTCAACGTCCGCGCCGGCCGGATCCGGGCCGCCTTCGACCCGACCCTGGCCTCGCTGCCCAACGTCGGCGTCCTGGTCGTGCTCGCGGTCGGCGTCCAGCGGGTGCTGTCCGGGGCCACCGACGCGGGCGACGTCGTCACGGTCGCCTACCTCCTCACGATCGTCTCCTTCCCGATCCGCTCCATCGGCTGGCTGCTGGGCGAGTTCCCGCGCAGCGTCGTCGGCTACCACCGCACCCGCAAGGTCATCGAGGCCACCGGGGCGATGGCGTACGGCGACGCCGACGCTGCCCGCCCCCGAGGGCGGTGCCCGGCTCGAGGTCGACTCGCTCGGCTACGCCTACGAGTCGGACGTGCCGCTGCTCGACGACCTGACCTTCGACGTCGCCCCCGGGCGCACCGTGGCGCTGGTCGGCGCGACCGCGTCCGGCAAGAGCACGTTGACCTACCTGCTCACCCGGCTGTTCGATCCCGCAGCGGGGCAGCGTCCGGGTCGACGGCGTCGACCTGCGCGAGCTGGCCCACGGCGAGCTCGCCGGCTCGGTCTCGGTCGTCGGCCAGACCGCGTTCCTGTTCGACGACACCGTCCGCGGCAACGTCACGCTCGGCGCCGACGTGCCCGACGAGGAGGTCTGGGCGGCGCTCCGCGCAGCCGAGGCCGACGGCTTCGTCGCCGCCCTGGCCCACGGGATCGACACCACGCTCGGCGAGCGGGGGACGTCGCTGTCCGGCGGCCAGCGGCAGCGGATCTCGCTGGCCCGCGCGCTGGTCCGGCGGCCGCGGCTGCTGATCCTCGACGACGCCACCTCCGCGGTCGACCCCGAGGTGGAGGCCCGGATCCTCGCCACCCTGCGAAGCTGCCACCGGCGGCAGCACCCTCGTCGTCGTCGCCTACCGCAAGGCGACCATCGCCCTCGCCGACGAGGTCATCTACCTCGACGGCGGCCGGATCGCCGACCGCGGCACCCACGACGAGCTGCTGGCCCGCAACCCGGCGTACGACCGACTCGTCAACGCCTACGAGCACGCGCCCCACGAAGAGACCGCGGGGGAGCGACGATGACCACCAACACCGCCGACAAGAACATGTCCGGCACCGTCCTCGACACCGGCGACGACATCGCCGCGATGGAGACGATCCGTCGGGGCGTCGCGATCAGCCCCGAGCTGCGCGAGGGCATCGGCCTCACCCTGTTCTTCGCCGTCGTCGCGTCGTTCGGGCAGGTCATCGTGCCGATCGCCGTCCAGCAGACGCTCGACCGCGGCCTCAACGGCCCCGACGGTCCGGACGTGTCGTTCGTCGTGCTGATGGGGCTCGCGGCGGCCGCTCGGCATCGGCATCACCAGCCTGGCCTCCTACTTCATGACCAGCCGGCTGTTCCGGACCTCCGAGCGCGGCCTCGCCACGCTGCGGATCAAGGCGTTCCGCCACGTCCACGACCTTCCGCTGCTCACCCAGAACACCGAGCGCCGCGGCGCCCTGGTCTCGCGGGTCACCACCGACGTCGACCAGGTCAGCCAGTTCCTCGTCTTCGGCGGCCTGATCTTCATCGTCAGCGTCGGCCAGATGATCGTGGCCAGCATCATCATGTTCATCTACAGCTGGCAGCTGGCGCTGGTCGTGTGGATCGCCTTCGCGCCGCTGTTCCTGTCCATCCGCTGGTTCCAGCGACGACTCTCGGCCGCGTACGCCGTGGTCCGGCGCCAGGTGGGCGTGCTGCTCTCGGCGATCTCCGAGCCGGTCGTGGGCGCCGAGGTCGTCCGCGCCTACGCCGTCGAGGACCGCACCCAGGCCCGCATCGACACCGCCATCGTCGACTACCAGAAGGCGAGCGTGAAGGCCCAGCAGTACACCGTCGTCTCGTTCTCGCTCGGCGGCATCTCGGCCGGTCTCGCCAACGCGGGCGTGCTCATCGCCGGCGTGCTGCTCGGTTTCGCCGGCGACATCACCGCCGGCACCGTGCTCGCGTTCGCGTTCCTGGTGACGCTGTTCGTCGGCCCGGTCCAGATGGGCACCCAGATCCTGACCGACGCCCAGAACGCGATCGCGAGCTGGCGCCGGGTCATCGGCATCCTCGAGACCCCGGCCGACCTGATCGACCCCGGCGCCGACGGCGACACGCTGCCGCGCGGCCCGATCGACGTCACCTTCGACGACGTCACCTTCGCCTACCCCGGCGGCCCGCCGGTGCTGCGCGACGTGTCCCTGAGCATCGACTCCGGGACCCGCATCGCCATCGTGGGCGAGACCGGCTCCGGCAAGTCGACCTTCGCCAAGCTGCTGACCCGGCTCATGGACCCGACCCGCGGCCGGGTGCTGCTCGACGGCATCGACGTCCGCGACATCGCGGCCGTCAGCCTCCGGCAGGAGCGTGGTGCTGGTGCCGCAGGAGGGGTTCCTCTTCGACGACACCATCACCGCCAACGTCCGCTACGGCAAGCTCGACGCGACCGAGGCCGACATCCTGGCCAGCGCCGAGGAGCTCGGCCTCGCCGACTGGATCGCCGGCCTGCCCCGCGGGCTCGCACACCAAGGTCGGTCAGCGCGGCGAGTCGTTGTCCGCGGGGGAGCGGCAGCTGGTGGCCCTGCTGCGCGCCCACCTCGCCGACCCCGACCTGCTGGTCCTCGACGAGGCCACCAGCGCGGTCGACCCCCAGCTGGAGATGCGGATCGGGCGCGCCCTCGAGCGGCTGATGTCCGGCCGCACGTCGGTCACCATCGCCCACCGGCTCTCCACCGCCGAGAGCGCCGACGAGGTCGTCGTGGTCGACCAGGGCCGGATCGTGCAGCGCGGCCCCCATGCCGAGCTGGTCACCCAGGCCGACTCCGTCTACGCCGGCCTCCACTCCTCCTGGGTCGCGCAAGCCCCCCTGGGCGGAGCGAGCTAGCGAGCTCCGGCCAGGATCAGGGGCGCAGATTGAGGAGGCTCGGCGCAGCGCGGAGCGGTGCGCGAGCCGTCTCGAAATCACGTGGGTGACAATGGAAACGTGACCACCTTGGACCCCGACCTGAATGAGCGGATCCACTGGAACGCCGAGGGCCTGGTGCCGGCCGTGGTGCAGCAGCACGACACCGGCGAGGTGCTGATGCTGGCGTGGATGGACGACCGAGTCGCTGGCCCGCACCCTCGAGACCGGCCGGGCGACGTACTGGTCGCGCTCCCGGCAGGACTACTGGGTCAAGGGGGAGACCTCGGGCCACCTCCAGCACGTCACCGAGATCCGGCTCGACTGCGACGGTGACACGTTGCTGGTCAAGGTCGACCAGGACGGCGTCGCCTGTCACACCGGCGCGCGGACCTGCTTCGACGCCGACGTGGTGCACCCCGCGGTCGACAGGTGACCGACGCCCCCGACCGCCGGCGCACGTTCGGTCCGGTCGCCCTGCTCGGGATCGCCGCGGGGGCGCTCGGCGCGGTGGCCGCCAGCAACCCGTGGGTCGTCGACGCCGCCGCGACGGCAGCCGACCCGGTCCCCGGCATCGCGGTCGCCGACCCGGTGGCCGCGGCCGGCGAGATGCCGCTCGCACTGGCGCTGAGCCTGGTGACGCTGGCTGCCTGGGGCGTGGTGCTCGTGAGCCGCGGTCGGCTCCGCCGGGTCGTGGCCGGGGTCGGCCTGCTCGCGTCGGCAGGGCTGGTGGCGACCGTCGTGGTCGGCCTGCTCACCCTCGAGGAGCGGGTCACCGCGGCGATCCTCGAGCGCGGGCCCGGCTCCGACGTGGTCGCCGCCGAGTTCACGACCTGGTTCCTCGCCGCGGCGCTGTCCGCCGTCGCCTCGCTGGTGGCGGCTGCGCTCGCGGTCGCCTGGTCGCCCGCCTGGCCCGAGATGGGACGCCGGTACGACGCCCCCGGCGCCGACCCGGCGGAGGTCGCACCGGAGCAGCGCAGCAACCTCGACCTGTGGAAGGCCATGGACGAGGGGCACGACCCCACCGCGTGACGCCTTCACTACACTGAGCCGCGCACCGCCCGCCCGCTTCGAGGAGCCCGCCCATGTCTGACAACCACGGCAACACCCCGGCCGCGTGGACCGGCGTCGCGGTGGCGATGCTCGGCTTCGTCGTCGGCGGTGCCGGCCTCATGCTCGACCCGGTCAACATGACCCTCTTCTGGGTGGGCTGCGCGCTGGGCGTGGCCGCGCTGGTCGTGTTCGCGGTGATGGCCAAGATGGGCATGAACAGTTCCCACCACTGATCGCCCCGCCGTGTCCGTGCTCGACGAGATCGTCGCCGGGGTACGGCTCGACCTCGACCGCCGCCGCGCGGTGACACCGGCTGCCGACCTCCGGGCGGCCCTGGCCGACGTCGACGCACCTCGCGACCCGATGCCCCACTTCCGCAGCCCCGGCTCCAGCGTCATCGCCGAGGTCAAGCGACGCAGCCCCAGCAAGGGCGACCTGGCCGACATCCCGGATCCGGCCGCGCTCGCCCGGGCCTACGCCGCCGGCGGCGCCGCCGCGATCAGCGTGCTCACCGAGGAGCGCCGCTTCGGAGGCAGCCTCGACGACCTGCGCGCGGTCCGCGCGGCGGTCGACACCCCGCTGCTGCGCAAGGACTTCATGGTCGAGCCCTACCAGCTGCTCGAGGCCCGCGCGGCGGGCGCCGACCTGGTGCTGCTGATCGTGGCCGCGCTCGACGACGACACCCTGCGACGCCTCCACGACGACGCCCGCGAGCTGGGCCTGACCGTGCTGGTCGAGGTCCACGACGAGGCCGAGACGGAGCGCGCCGTCGCCCTCGGTGCCGAGCTCGTCGGCGTCAACGCCCGCAACCTGAAGACCCTCGCGGTCGATGACGCGACGTTCGGCCGGCTGGCCCCGCTCGTGCCCGACGACCGGGTGCTGGTGGCCGAGTCCGGGATCTCCCGGCCCGCCGACGTCGCCCGCTACGTCGGTGAGGGCGCCCGGGTTGTCCTCGTGGGAGAGGCTCTGGTCAGGGACGGCGATCCCGAGACCGCCGTACGCGCGATGACAGGAGTGACGCGGTGAGTGAGGCAGCGGGGCCGACCGGCACGAGCTGGGACGCCGACGACCGGGGCTGGTTCGGCGACTTCGGAGGCCGCTACATGCCCGAGGCCCTGATCGCGGCGCTCGACGAGCTCACCGTCGCCTGGCAGGGCGCGTGGGCCGACGACGCGTTCCGCGCCGAGTTCGACCAGATCCTGCGCGAGTACGCCAACGTCCCGAGCCCGCTCTACGAGGCGCAGCGCCTCAGCGACCACCTGGGCGGCGCGCGGATCCTGCTCAAGCGCGAGGACCTCAACCACACCGGCGCCCACAAGATCCGCAACGTGCTCGGCCAGGCGCTGCTGACGCGGCGGATGGGCAAGCAGCGCGTGATCGCGGAGACCGGTGCCGGTCAGCACGGTGTCGCCTCGGCCACCGCGGCGGCCTACTTCGGCCTGGAGTGCACCGTCTACATGGGTGCCGTCGACATCAAGCGGCAGGCCCTCAACGTGGCGCGGATGCAGCTGCTCGGCGCCACGGTCGTCCCCGTCGAGTCCGGCAGCGCGACCCTCAAGGACGCGATCAACGAGGCGCTGCGCGACTGGGTCGCCAGCGTCGACCACACCGCCTACCTCTTCGGTACGGCGGCGGGACCCCACCCGTTCCCCAGCATGGTCCGCGACTTCACGCGCGGCATCGGTGACGAGGCGCGGGCCCAGTGCCTCGAGCTCACCGGCCGGCTCCCCGACGCGATCGCCGCGTGCGTCGGCGGCGGCTCCAACGCGATCGGGCTGTTCACCGCGTTCCTCGACGACCGCGAGGTCGCCATCTACGGCTTCGAGGCCGGTGGCGAGGGGTTCGAGTCCGGTCGCCACGCCGCGACCATCGCGGCGGGGGAGAGCGGTGTGCTGCACGGCGCGCGCACCTTCGTGCTGCAGGACGAGGACGGCCAGACCGTCGAGTCCCACTCGATCTCGGCCGGCCTGGACTACCCCGGCGTCGGTCCCCAGCACGCCCACCTCGCCAAGTCCGGCCGCGCCGACTACCTGCCGATCACCGACCGGCAGGCCATGGACGCCCTCGAGCTGCTCGCCCGCAAGGAGGGCATCATCGCCGCCGTCGAGTCGGCGCATGCGCTGGCCGGCGCCTACGACGTCGCCCGCGAGCTCGGCCCCGACGGCCTGGTCCTGGTCAACCTGTCGGGTCGCGGCGACAAGGACATGGAGACCGCGATGGAGTGGTTCGGGCTCGGCGGCCGGGACCGGGGCGACCAGTGACCGTCCGCACCGCCTTCGACTCGGCGCGCAGCGAGGGCAGGGCCGCGCTCGTGGGCTACCTGCCGGCCGGCTTCCCCGACGTCGAGGGTTCGATCGAGGCACTGCGGGTCATGGTCGACGCCGGCTGCGACGTGATCGAGGTCGGCATGCCCTACAGCGACCCGGTGATGGACGGCCCCACCATCCAGGCCGCCGCCCAGCAGGCGCTCGAGCGGGGCGTCCGCACCCGCGACGTGCTGCGCACCGTCGAGGCGGTCGCCGCCACCGGCACCCCCGCGGTCGTCATGTCCTACTGGAACCCGGTCGACCGCTACGGCGTGGCCCGCTTCGCCCAGGACCTCGCGGCCGCCGGCGGATCCGGCCTGATCACCCCCGACCTCACCCCCGACAGCGCCGAGGAGTGGATCGCCGCCGCCGACCACCACGACCTCGACAAGATCTTCCTGGTCGCGCCGAGCTCCACCGACGCGCGGATCGCGATGACGACGGCAGCCTGCCGCGGCTTCGTCTACGCCACCGCGGTCATGGGCGTCACCGGCGCCCGCGCCTCGACCAGCGACCTTGCCGGCCCGCTGGTCGCCCGAGCCCGCGCCGCCACCGACCTGCCGGTGGCGGTCGGCCTCGGCGTGAGCAACGGCGACCAGGCCGCCGAGGTGGCGTCGTACGCCGATGGCGTGATCGTCGGCTCCGCGTTCGTCCGGGCGCTGCTCGACCACCCCGACGACCGGGCCGCCGGGCGCGCGGCGCTGCAGGCGCTGACCGAGGACCTGGCCGCGGGCGTGCGCCGTGCCTGAGCGGTTCCTCCGCGACGGCGGGTGCCCTGGTGCTCGCCGTGCTGCTGGTCGGCTGCGGCTCGGACACGCCGGAGGAGGGCGACGTCCACGGCGCGCTGCTGACCGAGCCCTACGCCGTCCCCGACACCGAGCTGACCGACACCGACGGCCAGCCGTTCTCGCTGGCCGCCGACACCGACAAGCGGTTGACCCTGGTGTTCTTCGGCTACACCCACTGCCCCGACATCTGCCAGACCGTGATGGCCAACGTCGCCGCCGGGCTGACCCGGCTCGACGACGCCGAGCGTGAGCAGGTCGACGTCGTCTTCGTGACGACCGACCCGGCCCGCGACGACGAGCAGACGCTGCGCACCTACCTCGACCGGTTCGACCCGGCCTTCCTCGGGCTCACCGGCGACCTCGGCACCATCACCGACCTCGGCAACACGCTCGGCGTGGCCGTCGAGAAGGGTGAGAAGCTGCCGAGCGGCGGCTACGAGGTCGACCCACGGCACCCAGGTGATCGGTGTCGACGCCGACGACCGGGCACCGATCGTCTGGCTCCAGGACACCTCCGCCGCCGAGTTCGCCGACGACGTCCACCTGCTGCTGACCGGTGATGCCTGATGACCAGTCTGATGACAGGCGTGATGACCACCCTGCTGAGCATCCCGAGCCCGTCGCAGGGCGAGATCCAGCTCGGCCCGCTCCCGCTGCGCGGCTACGCGCTCGCGATCATCCTCGGCATCGTGGCCGCGATCTGGATCGGCGAGCGCCGCTGGATCGCCCGCGGCGGGCGGCAGGGCGAGATCTCCGACCTGGCGCTGTGGGCGGTGCCGTTCGGCCTGGTCGGCGGCCGGCTCTACCACGTGGCCACCGACTACCAGCTCTACTTCGGCGAGGACCGCAACCCGATCACCGCGCTCTACGTCTGGCGCGGTGGCCTCGGGGTCTGGGGCGCGATCGCGTTCGGCGCGCTCGGCATCGTGGTCGGCGCCAAGGTCAAGGGCCTCAAGGTGCTCCCGGTCCTCGACGCGCTCGCCCCCGGGGTCCTGGTCGCACAGGCGATCGGCCGGTGGGGCAACTGGTTCAACCAGGAGCTGTTCGGCGGTCCGACCGACCTGCCGTGGGGGCTGGAGATCGATCTCGACCACCGGCCCGCCGGCTACCTCGACGTCGCCACCTTCCACCCCACCTTCCTCTACGAGTTCGTCTGGAACCTGCTCGCCTTCGCGTTGGTGGTGTGGGCCGACCGCCGGTTCCGGCTCGGACACGGCCGGGTGGTGGCCCTCTACGTCATGGCCTACACGCTCGGGCGGGGCTGGATCGAGATGCTGCGCATCGACGACGTGCAGATGTCCGACGTCCTCGGGCTGCGGCTCAACGTCTGGACCTCGATGGTGCTCTTCGTGCTGGCGGCGGCGTACTTCGTCGTGTCTGCGCGGCTCCGCCCGGGCCGCGAGACGGTGGTCCGCACCACCGATCGGGACGGCGACCAAGGGGCGAGAGACGAGCAGGAGCCCTCCGCCACCGAGTGATAGCGTTGGCCAGCCGCTCGGGCCAACGTCGTCCCCTGCACGCTTCCACTGCACGCACGCTCCGCCTGCTGGCGGGCCGATGACGACGGGAGAATGACCGGTGTCGACGCACGCATTCCCGCCGCCCCAGGGCTTGTACGACCCGCGCTTCGAGCACGACGCCTGCGGGGTGGCCTTCGTGGCCACGCTGACGGGTGAGCCGAGCCACGACATCGTCGCCAAGGCGCTGACCGCGCTGCGCAACCTCGACCACCGCGGTGCCGCCGGCGCCGAGGTCAACTCGGGCGACGGCGCCGGCATCCTGATGCAGGTCCCCGACGGCTTCCTCCGCGAGGTCGTCGACTTCGAGCTCCCGCCGCTCGGTTCGTACGCCGTCGGCACGGCCTTCCTGCCCGGTGACGACGAGAACGTCGCCAAGTCCCGCAGCCGGATCGAGGAGCTCGCCGCCGAGGAGGGCCTCGCCGTCCTCGGCTGGCGCGACGTGCCCACCAGCCCCGACGTGCTCGGCGCGACCGCGCGCAGCGTGATGCCGACGTTCAGCCAGCTCTTCGTCGCCGGCGCCGGCGCCCGCGTCGCCGGGATGGCCCTGGAGCGGCAGGCCTTCTGCCTGCGCAAGCGGGCGGAGAAGGAGACCGACGTCTACTTCCCGTCGCTCTCGACCCGCACCCTCGGCTACAAGGGGATGCTCACCACCGACCAGCTCGACCACTTCTACCCCGACCTGGTCGACGAGCGGATCGCCTCCGCGCTCGCCGTCGTCCACTCGCGGTTCTCGACCAACACCTTCCCGAGCTGGCCGCTGGCCCACCCGTTCCGGTTCATCGCCCACAACGGCGAGATCAACACCGTCATGGGCAACCGCAACTGGATGCGGGCCCGCGAGGCGCTGCTGGAGTCCGACCTGGTCCCGGGCGAGCTCGAGCGGCTCTACCCGATCTGCACGCCGGGCGCCTCCGACTCGGCCTCGTTCGACGAGGTGCTGGAGCTGCTCCACATGGGCGGCCGCTCGCTGCCCCACTCGGTGCTGATGATGATCCCGGAGGCCTGGGAGAACCACGGCGAGATGGACGACCAGCGCCGCGCCTTCTACGAGTTCCACTCCGCGCTGATGGAGCCGTGGGACGGCCCCGCGTGCGTGGTGTTCACCGACGGCACCCAGATCGGCGCGGTCCTCGACCGCAACGGGCTGCGACCCTCGCGCTACTGGGTCACCGACGACGGCCTGGTCGTGCTGGCCTCGGAGGTCGGCGTGCTCGACCTCGACCCGGCCCGCGTGGTCCGCAAGGGCCGGCTGCAGCCGGGCCGGATGTTCCTCGTCGACACCGACGAGCACCGGATCATCGAGGACGAGGAGATCAAGTCCGAGCTGGCCGCCGAGCACCCCTACGACGAGTGGCTGCACGCCGGGCTGATCCACCTCGACGACGTGCCCGAGCGCGAGCACATCATCCACACCCACGCCTCGGTCACCCGTCGCCAGCAGATCTTCGGCTACACCGAGGAGGAGCTGCGCGTCCTGCTGACCCCGATGGCCAACACCGGGGGCGAACCGCTCGGCTCGATGGGCACCGACACCCCCATCGCGGCGCTCAGCCAGAAGCCGCGGATGCTGTTCGACTACTTCAGCCAGCTGTTCGCCCAGGTCACCAACCCGCCGCTCGACGCGATCCGCGAGGAGCTCGTGACGTCGCTCGCGGGCACCATCGGCCCGGAGGCCAACCTGCTCGAGCCGGCGCCCGCGTCGTGCCGGCAGGTCGTGCTGCCGTTCCCGGTCATCTCCAACGACGACCTCGCCAAGATCCGCCACATCAACCGCGACGGCGACATGCCGGGATTCATCACCCACGTCGCCCGCGGCCTCTACGACGTCGAGGGCGGCGGCCGCGCGATGGCCGAGCGGATCGACGAGCTCTGCGCCGAGGTCTCGGAGGCGATCGCCGACGGCGCCCGCGTCATCGTGCTCTCGGACCGCCACTCCACCCAGGAGCTGGCGCCGATCCCGTCGCTGCTGCTCACCGGCGCGGTCCACCACCACCTGGTCCGCGAGAAGACCCGCACCCAGGTCGGGCTGCTGGTCGAGGCCGGTGACGTCCGCGAGGTCCACCACGTCGCGCTCCTCATCGGGTACGGCGCCGCCGCGGTCAACCCCTACCTCGCCATGGAGACGGTCGAGGACCTCGCCCGCGACGCCTTCTACGTGAAGGCCGAGCCCGAGCAGGCGGTCGCCAACCTGATCAAGGGTCTCGGCAAGGGCGTGCTGAAGGTGATGTCCAAGATGGGCGTCTCCACCGTCGCGTCGTACACCGGAGCCCAGATCTTCGAGGCGGTCGGCCTCTCCCAGGCGCTCGTCGACAAGTACTTCACCGGCACCACCTCCAAGCTCGGCGGGGTCGGGCTCGACACCATCGCCGAGGAGGTCGCCCGTCGCCACGCCGTCGCCTACCCGACGTCCGGCATCGCGCCGGCCCACCGGTCGCTGGCCATCGGCGGCGAGTACCAGTGGCGCCGCGAGGGCGAGCCCCACCTCTTCGACCCCGAGACGGTCTTCCGGCTGCAGCACGCCACGCGGGCCGGCAAGTACGACGTCTTCAAGCAGTACACGAGCCGCGTCGACGAGCAGTCGTCGCGACTGATGACGCTGCGCGGCCTGTTCCGGTTCAAGGACGGCGGGGCCACCGGCCGGCAGCCGGTCCCGATCGACGAGGTCGAGCCGGTCTCCGAGATCGTCAAGCGCTTCTCGACCGGCGCGATGTCCTACGGCTCGATCAGCCGGGAGGCGCACGAGACGCTGGCGATCGCCATGAACCGGCTCGGCGCGAAGTCCAACACCGGCGAGGGTGGCGAGGACCCCGACCGCCTGCACGACCCCGAGCGACGCAGCTCGATCAAGCAGGTCGCGTCCGGCCGGTTCGGCGTGACGTCGGAGTACCTCACCAACGCCGACGACATCCAGATCAAGATGGCGCAGGGCGCCAAGCCCGGCGAGGGCGGCCAGCTGCCCGGCAACAAGGTCTACCCGTGGGTGGCCAAGACCCGTCACTCCACGCCCGGCGTCGGCCTGATCAGCCCGCCGCCCCACCACGACATCTACTCCATCGAGGACCTCGCCCAGCTGATCCACGACCTGAAGAACGCCAACCCCGCGGCCCGCATCCACGTGAAGCTGGTCTCCGAGGTGGGGGTCGGCACCGTCGCCGCGGGTGTCTCGAAGGCGCACGCCGACGTGGTGCTGATCTCGGGCCACGACGGCGGCACCGGTGCCTCGCCGCTCACCTCGCTCAAGCACGCGGGCGGACCGTGGGAGCTCGGCCTGGCCGAGACCCAGCAGACGCTGCTGCTCAACGGCCTGCGCGACCGGATCGTGGTGCAGACCGACGGCCAGCTCAAGACCGGCCGTGACGTGGTCATCGCCGCGCTGCTGGGCGCCGAGGAGTTCGGCTTCGCCACCGCCCCGCTGGTGGTGTCGGGCTGCATCATGATGCGGGTCTGCCACCTCGACACCTGCCCGGTCGGCGTCGCCACCCAGAACCCGGTGCTGCGCGAGCGCTACAGCGGCAAGCCGGAGTTCGTGGTCACCTTCTTCGAGTACGTCGCCGAGGAGGTGCGCGAGCTGCTCGCCGAGCTCGGCTTCCGGACCCTCGACGAGGCGATCGGCCACGTCGACACGCTCGACGTGGAGGCCGCGGTCGACCACTGGAAGGCCGCCGGCCTCGACCTGTCGCCGATCCTCCACCAGGCCTCGGCGCACGGTGAGTTCGGCCAGTTCGAGGGCCAGGACCTGCGCTGCACCGGCCAGCAGGACCACGGTCTCGACAAGGCGCTCGACAACGAGCTGATCGCGCTCGCCGCGCCGGCGCTGGAGTCCGGCGAGCCGGTGCGCGCCCAGCTCGAGGTGCGCAACGTCAACCGCACGGTCGGCACGATGCTCGGCCACGAGGTGACCAAGCGCTACCGGGGCGAGGGCCTGCCCGACGGCACCATCGACCTGACGCTGACCGGTTCGGCCGGCCAGTCGTTCGGCGCGTTCCTGCCGCCGGGCGTGACGCTGCGGCTGGAGGGCGACGCCAACGACTACGTCGGCAAGGGACTCTCCGGTGGCCGGATCGTGGTGCGGCCCGACCGTGCGGCGCCGTACCGCTCGGACGAGCAGATCATCGCCGGCAACACCATCGCCTACGGCGCCACGTCGGGCGAGGTCTTCCTGCGCGGTGGCGTGGGGGAGCGGTGCTGCGTGCGCAACAGCGGCGCGACCGTGGTGACCGAGGGCGTGGGCGACCACGGCTGCGAGTACATGACGGGTGGCCGCGTGGTCGTGCTCGGCAAGACCGGCCGCAACTTCGCCGCCGGCATGTCCGGCGGCTACGCCTTCGTGCTCGACCTCAAGGACTACCGGGTCAACCCGGAGCTGGTCGAGATGCTCGGCCTCGACGACGAGAAGTCCGCGGAGCTGCAGGACGTGGTGCAGCGGTTCGCCGAGGAGACCGGGTCGGAGGTGGCCGCGGACCTGCTGGCCGACTGGCCGGCCGCGGCGCAGCGGTTCACGCTCGTGATGCCGCGCGACTTCAAGCGGGTGCTCGACGTCCGGGCCGACGCCGAGGCCGAGGGCCTCGACGAGGACCAGACCAACGCGCGGATCATGGAGGTGCTTCATGGCTGACCCCAAGGGATTCCTGAAGAACGGGCGCGAGGTCGCGAGCCGGCGCCCCGTCGAGGAGCGGGTGCAGGACTGGAACGAGGTCTACCCGGACGGCGTCGGCCGCGCCCTGCTGCCGATCATCTCCACCCAGGCCGGCCGCTGCATGGACTGCGGCATCCCGTTCTGCCACCAGGGCTGCCCGCTGGGCAACATCATCCCGGAGTGGAACGACCTGGTCTGGCGTGACGACTGGGACGGCGCCATCGAGCGTCTCCACGCGACCAACAACTTCCCGGAGTTCACCGGCCGACTCTGCCCGGCCCCGTGCGAGACGTCCTGCGTGCTCGGCATCAACCAGGACCCGGTCACCATCAAGAACGTCGAGGTCTCGATCATCGACCGGGCGTGGGAGTCGCGGGCCGTGCGGCCGCAGCCCCCCGAGTGGCTCTCGGGCCGCACCGTCGCCGTGATCGGCTCCGGGCCCGCCGGGCTCGCCGCCGCCCAGCAGCTCACCCGGGCCGGCCACACGGTCGCCGTCTACGAGCGCGCCGACAAGATCGGTGGCCTGCTGCGCTACGGCATCCCCGAGTTCAAGATGGAGAAGAAGCACCTCGACCGTCGTCTGGACCAGATGCGGCGCGAGGGCACGGTCTTCCGCGCCGGGGTCGACGTCGGCTCCGACGACCTGACCGCCGAGCGGCTCCTGGACCGGTACGACGCCGTGGTGCTCGCCATGGGCTCGACGATCGGTCGCGACCTGCCGATGCCCGGGCGCGAGCTCGACGGCATCCACCAGGCGATGGAGTACCTGCCGCAGTCGAACCGGGTCTCGCTCGGGGGAGGAGGTGCCCGACCAGATCCGCGCGGACGGCAAGCACGTCGTCATCATCGGCGGCGGCGACACCGGCGCCGACTGCCTCGGCACCGCGATCCGGCAGGGTGCCGCCTCGATCACGCAGCTCGAGATCATGCCCCAGCCCGGCGAGACCCGCCCGGACGGGCAGCCGTGGCCGACGTACCCCATGATCTTCCGGGTCTCCTCGGCCCACGAGGAGGGTGGCGACCGCGTCTTCTCGGTCTCCACCCAGGAGTTCCTCGGCGACGACGAGGGGCGGGTGCGGGCGCTCAGGCTGGTCGAGGTGGACGCCGAGTTCCAGCCGGTCGAGGGCACCGAGCGGGAGATCCCGGCCGAGCTGGTGCTGCTGGCGATGGGCTTCACCGGGCCCGAGCGCGACGGCCTCGTCGACCAGCTCGGGGTCGAGCTCGACGACCGCGGCAACATCGTGCGCGACGACTCCTACGCCAGCACGGTGCCGGGTGTCTTCGTGGCCGGTGACGCCGGTCGCGGGCAGTCGCTGATCGTCTGGGCCATCGCCGAGGGGCGGGCGGCGGCCGCCGCGGTCGACCGTCACCTCACCGGCTCGACCAACCTGCCCGCGCCGATCCCGCCGACGGAGCGCCCCGTCACGGCCTGACGAGCCGCGTGGGGCGCGTTGTTTGATCGATCAAATGCTCGCTAGGGTGGCGCCGTGGCCAAGTCGAAGATCGTGTGCACCCTCGGACCCGCGACCAGCAGCCAGGAGACCATCCGGGAGCTGATCGAGGCCGGCATGGACGTGGCGAGGCTCAACATGAGCCACGGCACCCACGCCGACCACGAGCAGAGCTACCGCAACGTTCGCCGGGCCGCCGACGACACCGGTCACGGCGTCGCGATCTTCGCCGACCTCCAGGGCCCCAAGATCCGGCTGGAGACGTTCGCCGACGGTCCCGGTCGAGCTCGAGAACGGGTGCCGCGCTTCACGATCACGACGCGCGAGGTGGAGGGCACGGCGCAGGAGTGCGGCACGACGTACGCCGGCCTGCCCGGTGACGTGGCAGCCGGCGACCAGATCCTCATCGACGACGGCAAGATCCGGCTGAGGGTCGTCGAGGTCGACGGCGACGACGTCCACACCGAGGTGGTCGTCGGCGGCCCGGTCAGCGACCACAAGGGCATCAACCTGCCCGGTGTCGCGGTGAGCGTCCCCGCGCTGTCCGAGAAGGACGAGGAGGACCTGCGCTGGGCGCTGCGGACCTCCGTCGACTTCATCGCGCTGTCCTTCGTCCGCGCCGCCTCCGACGTCGACCGCGTGCGCGAGATCATGGACGAGGAGGGGCTGAGGCTGCCCGTGATCGCCAAGATCGAGAAGCCGCAGGCGATCGAGAACCTCGACGAGATCATCAAGGCGTTCGACGCCTTCATGGTCGCCCGCGGCGACCTGGGCGTGGAGTGCCCGCTCGAGAAGGTGCCCCTGCTCCAGAAGCGGGTGGTCGAGAAGGCCCGCCGCAACGCCAAGCCGGTCATCGTCGCCACCCAGATGCTGGAGTCGATGATCAGCAACCCGGCGCCGACCCGCGCCGAGGCCTCCGACGTCGCCAACGCCGTCCTCGACGGGGCCGACGCCGTGATGTTGTCGGGCGAGACCAGCGTGGGGGACTACCCGATCGAGACGCGTCGCGCACCATGGGCCGGATCGCCCGTGAGGTCGAGGAGTGGGACCCGCCACCGGATGGCCGCCATCGACTGGCAGCCCCGCACCCGCGGCGGCGTCATCGCCAAGGCGGCGGCCGAGGTCGCCGAGCGGATCGGCGCCAAGTACCTCGTGGCCTTCACCCAGTCCGGCGACTCCGCCCGGCGACTCGCGCGCTATCGCGGCGCGGTCCCCGTGCTCGCGTTCACCCCGGCGGACAAGGTCCGCTGCCAGCTGGCGCTGACCTGGGGCGTGGAGACGTTCAAGACCGAGGCCGTCGAGCACACCGACGAGATGGTCCGCCAGGTCGACGAGCAGCTGCTCAAGATCGGCCGGGTCGAGGAGGGCGACCTCGTGGTCATCATCGCGGGCAGCCCGCCGGGCATCCCCGGCTCCACCAACGCGCTGCGCATCCACCGGATGGGCGACGCGATCAACGAGGTGGCACCGGCGTACCGCTCGCCCCGCTGAGTCGCTCCGGTGCTCTGGCCAGGTCGGCGCGCAGCGAGGACTGACAGGGTGCCCCGGGTGAGATTCGAACTCACACTGGATGGTGTTTGAGACCACTGCCTCTGCCGTTGGGCTACCGGGGCGAGCGGGGCACACGCTAGTTGGCCCTTGCATTCTTCGCCAAAGAGGATAAAGTCTAGTGAAACACACGACTTTAGATCCGGGGAGGTTGTCGTGCGCTGGATGTGGCACTGGGGAGAGCGCAGCAACGCACGGGCCGTGGCCAACGCCCGCGCCGCGACGACCAGCCTCAGCCGGCTCCGGGTGGAGCGCGAGGAGGTCGAGCTGTTCCTGCGGCAGCGTACGGCCCGGGGGTGCCACGGACGGTCGCCGATGTGAGGAGCGCCGCCGCCACTCGCTAACCTGACGGCGTGACCGACCCCGCCCAGCCAGCGCCGACCGTACGGCGCGTGGTGATCGCCGAGGACGAGGCGCTGATCCGGATGGACCTGGCGGAGATGCTGGCCGAGCAGGGCTACGAGGTCGTGGGGGAGGCCGGCGACGGCGCCCGGGCCGTGGAGCTCGCCGAGCAGCACCGGCCCGACCTGGTCATCCTCGACGTGAAGATGCCGGTGCTCGACGGCATCGCCGCGGCCGAGCGGATCGCCGCGCAGCGGATCGCCCCGGTCGTCATCCTCACCGCCTTCTCCCAGCGCGAGCTGGTCGAGCGTGCCCGCGACGCCGGGGCGATGGCCTACCTCGTCAAGCCGTTCTCCGCCGGTGACCTGGTGCCGGCCATCGAGATGGCCGTCAGCCGGTTCGCGGAGGTCCACGCCCTCGAGCAGGAGGTCGCCGACCTCCAGGAGCGGCTCGAGACCCGCAAGACGGTCGACCGGGCCAAGTCGGTGCTCCAGGGCCAGCTCGGGCTGAGCGAGCCGGACGCGTTCCGCTGGATCCAGAAGACCGCGATGGACCTGCGGCTGTCGATGCGCGAGGTCGCCCAGGGCGTCGTGGACCACGGGCCCGGCCTCGGCGCCTGATCGGACACCCGGCGGCGTACCGTCCGGATCCTCGGGGCAAAGGTCACGAATCGGCAACGACCCCGACCGTTACGTGGAAGTAGGTTCCAATCGTGATCCGGCGAACGATACCTTCAGGCCGCAGCACCCATGTTCCGGGCCCGAGCCCGGAGTCTTTTGTCTAGTGAGCCGGAGGCCCCATGATCCGCACAACCCGTGCCGCCCGCGTCGGTGCAGCACTCGCCGCAGCCGCGCTCGTCCTCACCGCGTGCGGTGGCGGCGACGAGGACCCCGTCGCCACCCCGACTGGTGACGGCGAGGAGACGTCCGACGCCGCCCCGACCGGCGACGGCACCCTGACCATCGGCAACCTGCTGCCGCAGACCGGTGACCTCGCGTTCCTCGGTCCTCCGGAGTTCGCGGGCGTCAAGCTCGCCGTCGAGGAGATCAACGCCGCTGGTGGCGTCCTCGGCCAGGACGTCGTCAACATCGACGCCGACTCCGGCGACGGCACGCCCGACATCGCCGGTTCCGAGGTCGACAAGCTCTTCAACCAGGACGTCGACGCCATCATCGGTGCCGCGGCGTCCGGCGTGTCCGTCAGCGTGATCGACAAGATCACCGGCGCAGGCGTCGTCCACTTCTCGCCGGCCAACACGGCCGCGGGCTTCGACACCTACGACGACAACGGTCTCTACTTCCGGACGGCTCCTTCGGACCGGCTGCAGGGCCAGGTGCTCGCCAACCTCGCCGTCGACGACGGCTTCTCCAACGTCGCGGTCATGGCTCGCCAGGACTTCTACGGTGAGGGCCTCGCCGAGCAGGTGCAGACCACGCTGCAGGAGAAGGGCGCCAACGTCGCCGAGTACGTCCTGTACTCCGCGGACGCCCAGAACTACACGGCGGAGGTCAACAAGATCGCGGCGGCCAAGCCCGACGCGCTCGTGCTGGTCGCCTTCGAGGAGACCACCAAGATCATCCCGCAGCTGATCGCCAAGGGGATCGGCCCGCAGGACATCCAGATCTACTTCGTGGACGGCAACCTGGCCGACTACTCGGACGAGAGCTTCGACCTGACCGGCGTCAAGGGCACCCTCCCGGTGTCCGGTGACCCCGACCCGGGCTTCAACGACAAGCTGCTCGGGATCGACCCCAAGCTGAAGGACTTCAGCTACGGTCCGCAGTCCTACGACGCCGCGATGATCATCGCCCTCGCTGCCCTGCAGGCCGGCGACGACTCCGGTGAGGCCATCGGCGCCGAGATCATCAACGTCACCAAGGACGGCACCGCGTGCTCGACCTTCGAGGAGTGCGCTGCGCTCATCGAGGAGGGCGAGGACATCGACTACGAAGGTGCCAGCGGTCCGACCGACATGAACGACACCGGTAGCCCGGCGTCCGGCACCATCGGCATCAACCTGTACGACGGCAACAAGTACGAGCAGGTCGACACGGTCTCCGGCCTCGTCGAGTGACCTGACCCGCTCTCCGCACCACCTGACAGGAGCCCCCGGCCTCACGGCCGGGGGCTCCTGCGCGTGGTGGGGTCGTGTCGGTGAGTGTTGTCGGGATCCCCGGTGAAGTGGGGAAGTGGTCAGTTCTCGGGTGTTGCAACGCCCGAGAACCACCAGTTTGCCCCCACCAGTGTTACCCGTGCGCCCGGCGTGACCAGCGCAGCTCGGACGGCCGTTGTCCACAGGCGCCCGGAGCCTGGGTTACCGGCCCGGTCCCGCGGGCATCACGCAGGCATGACCCAACCGCCCGATCGGCCATCACTGAGTGCGGTCACCCTCCGCAGGGAGGCCATCTCAGCCGGCCTCACCGACCGTGACATCGCCAGGCTCGTCCGTGCCGGCGAGTGGCACCGTATCCGCCACGGCGCCTACTGCGACGGAGCCCTGTGGCGCGGCCTCGACCCGGCAGGGCGCCACATGCTCCTGGCGCGCGCCGTCGTCCGACAGGCGCAGACCGACGTGGTGCTGAGCCATGTCTCGGCCGTCCCGGAGTACGGCGGGCCGGTGGAGCAGCTGGCCCTCGACGTGGTGCATGAGACCCGGCTCGACCAGCGGGCGGGCCGGGCCGAGGCGGGCGTACGCCAGCACCAGGGTGTGCTGCGCGCCGACGACGTGGTCGTGGTCCGCGACGTGGTGGTGACCAGCCCGACCCGCACCGCCATCGACGTCACCACCGTGGCGAGTGTCGAGGCGTCGGTTGCCGTGGTCCGGCACCTGCTGCAGGCGCAGCACACGACGATCGAGCGCGTGCGGTCGCGCTACGCGTCGATGACGAAGCACCCGTACACCGGCAGCACCGCGGTGGTGCTGCGACGCGTGGAGAGCTGACGAGCCACTCGCCCCAGCGCGCGGACTGGTCGAGCGAAACTGGTGCTTCTCGGGCGCTGCGTCACCCGAGAAGCGGATGCTTTGCCACTTCACCGGGGATTCCGCACCCCCCGACGCGAGCGTCAGTTCTTGCCGAGGGTCCCCAGGTAGAGCTCGATCACCTTGGGGTCCTTGGCGAGGTCCTTGCCGGTGCCGGTGTAGGCGTTGCGGCCCTGGTCGAGCACGTAGCCGCGGTCGCTGATCTGGAGGCAGCGGGCGGCGTTCTGCTCGACCATGATCACCGAGACGCCGGCCCGGTTGATCCGACGAGTCTGCACGAACACCTCGTCCTGCATGACGGGGGAGAGGCCGGCGGACGGCTCGTCGAGCAGCAGCACGGAGGGCTCCATCATCAGCGCCCGGCCCATCGCGACCATCTGCCGCTCCCCGCCCGACAGCGAACCTGCCCGCTGGCTGCGGCGGTCGTGCAGGGCCGGGAACAGCTCGCCGACGAACTCGAAACGCTTCTTGAACGAGCTGGGGCGCTGGTAGGCACCCATCTCCAGGTTCTCCTGGATGGTGAGCGAGGGGAACACGTTGTTGCTCTGGGGCACGAAGCCGATCCCCTTGCTGACCAGCTGGTCCGCGCGCTCGTTGGTGATGTCCTCGCCCTTGAGCTTCACGGTGCCGGTCTTCACCTTCACCAGGCCGAACAGCGCCTTGAGCAGGGTCGACTTGCCGGCGCCGTTGGGGCCGATGATGCCGACCAGCTCGCCCTCCTGGCAGTAGAGGTCGGCGCCGTTGAGGATGTTGACGCCCGGCAGGTAGCCCGCGATCAGCTCGTCCGCCCTCAGCACGGCGCCCTCGGCGGCGCCGACGTGGGCGGTCCGGTCGGCGGTGGGGGTCTCGGTCTCAGCCACGGTTCTCCTCCTCCTTGGGCGCCTGCGACTCGTCCTCGCCCTGATCCTCGCGCTCGGCCTCGATCTCGGCCTGGGCCTCGGCGAGGATCTGCGCCTCCATCTCCTCGCTGAGATCGGTGTCGTGGTGCGAGCCCAGGTAGGCGTCGATCACGGCCTGGTCGCTCATGACCGCATCGGGCGGCCCCTCGGCGACGATCTGGCCCTGCGCCATCACGATCACCCAGTCGGAGATGTCACGCACCATGTCCATGTCGTGCTCCACGAACAGCACGGTGCGGCCCTCGTCGCGCAGCGACTTCACGTGACCGAGCAGCGACTGCTTGAGGGCGGGGTTCACGCCCGCCATCGGCTCGTCGAGCATGACCAGCTCGGGGTTCGCCATCAGCGCCCGCGCCATCTCGAGCAGCTTGCGCTGGCCCCCGGAGAGCGAGCCCGCGAAGTCCTCGCGCTTCTTGATGAGCAGGAAGCGCTCGAGCAGGTCGTCGGCGCGCTCGGTGTTGGCGTCCTCCTCGCCGCGCCACAGGAACGCGAACATCGCCGAGAACAGTCCCTCGCCGCGTTGGCCGGTGGCGCCGACCAGCATGTTCTGGATGACCGTCATCTTCGACAGCACCTTGGTGAGCTGGAACGTCCGGACCATCCCCATCCGGGAGACCTTGTACGCCGCCACCTTGTTGAGCCCGGTGCCGTTGAACGACCAGGTCCCCTCGTTGGGCCGGTCGAAGCCGGTCAGCAGGTTGAAGAAGGTCGTCTTGCCGGCGCCGTTGGGGCCGATCAGCGCGGTGATCACACCGCGCTGGATCTCGACGTGCTGCACGTCGACGGCGGTGAGGCCGCCGAACTGCCGCACGATGTTGTCGGCGACCAGGATCGGGTCGGGCTTGGCGGCGCCGGGCACGCGCTCGACGTCCTTCAGCGCCGACCGGGCCGCCGAGATGTCGACGCCGGTGGCGGTGCCGGAGGTGGACTCGGGCGTGGTGGTGTCAGCGGGCATCGAGGGCCAGCTCCCTTCGGTCTCCGAAGATCCCTTGTGGTCGGAAGATCATCAACAGCATCAACCCGAGCCCGAGGAAGATGAAGCGCATCAGGCTGGCCTGCTGGGAGTCCATGATCGAGGCGGGGATGAGCGGGTCGGCGCCCCTGGTGGCCTGGCTGAAGAACGTGCCGAGCCCGGTGATGAGGAACCAGAAGATGATGCTGCCCGCGACCGGGCCGAGGACCCGGGCCGCGCCGCCGATCAGCAGCACCGTGTAGGCGAAGAAGGTCACGTCGGTCGCGAAGAACGACGGCCCGACGGCCGCCGACCGGAGCGCGACCGCGAATCCGGCCAGGGCGCCGAACAGACCACCGATGATCAGCGACTGCATCTTGTAGGCGTAGACGTTCTTGCCCAGCGAGCGCACGGCGTCCTCGTCCTCACGGATCGACTTGAGCACCCGGCCCCAGGGGCTGCGCATGAGCAGCCACACGACCAGGCACGAGACCGCCACCATGGTCCAGCCGACGGTCATCACCCACGCGTCGTAGGCGCTCCACTCCACGATCCCCAGGTCGAAGGAGGAGGAGTAGGGGTTGGCGGCGCGGAAGCCGCTGATGAAGTCGGTGACGCCGTCCTGGCCGCCGAACGTGTCCGAGAACTTCGCGGCGCCGATGGTCTGCCGGATGATCTCGGCGGCCGCGATGGTGACGATCGCGAGGTAGTCCGCTCGCAGCCGCAGCGTCGGGACACCGAGCAGCAGCGCCAGGACCACGGTGAGGATCAGGCCGACGATCACGCCGAACCAGAGAGAGGTGGAGAAGACCGTCACCGCCGAGGCGATGGCGTAGCCGGCCACCATCATGAAGCCGGCCTGGCCGAAGTTGAGCAGTCCGGTGTAGCCGAAGTGCACGTTGAGCCCGATCGCGGCGAGGCAGTAGATGATCGCCGTCGGGCCGAGAGCCGACTGGAGCGAGTCTCTCAGGATGGTCGCGAAGTCCATGATCGTCTTCCTTCCCTCAGCCGACCCGTTGGGGCTTGCCGAGCAGGCCCTGCGGTCGGATGAGCAGCACCACGATCAACACCACGAGTGCGCCCACGAACTTGAACTCGGCCGGCACGAAGAGCGTGGTGAGCTCGGTGAAGAGGCCGATGATGAAGGCGCCGACGATGGCACCCCAGATCGTGCCGAGGCCGCCGAGGACGACCGCGGCGAACACGAGCAGCAGGATCTTGAACCCGATCTGGTAGTCGAAGCCCTGGGTGAGCCCGAGCAGGGCGCCGGAGAGGCCGGCCAGCGCCGCCCCCCCGATCCACACGATCGAGATGACCCGCTCCACGTTGATGCCGGTGGAGGCCGAGAGGGCCGGGTTGTCGGCGACCGCGCGGGTCGCCTTGCCGATCCGGGTGTACTGCAGCAGCGCGGTGGTCGCGAACAGCGCCAGCATCGCCACGACGAAGACGATGATCTCCTTGGGCGTGATCAGCAGCGGGCCGATCTCGTAGGGCTCGACCGCGGCGTACTGCGAGTAGTTGCGGCTCTGCGCGCCGGCGAAGTACTGGTAGATGCTGCGCAGGAAGATCGAGAGACCGATGCTGACGATCATCATCGCGATCACGCCGGTCCCGCGGTGACGCAGTGGTCGCCAGAGCGCGGCGTCGTTGAGCCAGCCGAACGCCGCCGAGACGATGAAGGCGACGACCACGCCGACGACCACGGTGATGTTCAGGCCACCGACGCTGACGCTCCCGGGCAGCTGGTCGAAGGCGAAGGCGATGATCGCACCGAAGGTGATCAGCTCGCCGTGGGCGAAGTTGGTCAGGCCCGTCGTGCCGAAGATCATCGAGAGGCCCAGGGCGGCCATGGCGAGGAGCGCCGAGAACACCAGGCCGCCGACGGCCAGCTGCAGGGCCTCGACGGCCTTGCCGGAGCCGCTCTCGAGCGGATCGCTGATCGGGAAGACCACGCTCTGGTCGGAGTCGGTGGTGAAGCGGATCGTCAGCTCGACCTGGTCCGGGTTCCGCAGGGCCGCGTCCTCGGGCAGGCTCTCCTCGTCGATCTTGACGGTGAACTCCTTGCCGAGGTTGGTCGCACCGGCGCCGGGGATGGTGATGTCGAAGACGCCGGTCTCGTCGGACTCGTCCTCACCGACCACCTCGCCGGCGGAGTCCTCGACCGTGACCTTGACGCCGGGGACGGCGGTCGGCGGGTCGTTCCGCTCGTCGCGCAGACAGCCACGGACGTGGATCTCCTCGTCGTCGTTCTTCTCGAACTGGCACGCCTTCGTCGAGGTCATCGGCTGCTGCGGTGAGACCGCCTGCGCCGGGACCGGGGGGGCGAAGATGGCGAGCAGTCCGACGATCAGTGCTCCCGCTCCGATCGCGGCCAGCCGTGGTCGTGGAGTAAGCAATGGTCCTCCGTTCCGACGCCCGAGTGGCGTGGTGGTGGCAGGACAATACCGAGATAACGGGGCCGCGCGTCGGCCACGCTCCGGCGTTACGCAGGCGTTACCCGAGCGTCGCGGCGATCGCGACCAGGAACGGGGCGACGACCAGCGCCGGAAGCAGGTCCGCGACGGGGATCTCGCGCACCCGCAGCAGCCGCAGCGCGATGCCCACCAGCAGCAGCCCGCCGACAGCGGTGAGGGCCGCGACGTGCGAGTCGGGCAGCACGTCGCCGAGCAGTACGCCGACCACGGTGAGCCCGCCCTGCACCACGACCACGGTCAGCGACGCTGGCCGCGACGCCCCAGCCGAACGAGGCCGCGAAGGCCATGGCGGCGAACCCGTCCAGCGCCGCCTTGAGGAACAGCTCGTCGGCGCCGCGCCCCAGGCCGTCGTTGAGCGAGCCCAGGATCGTGAGCGGTCCGGTGCAGAACAGCAGGGACGCGACGACGAACCCCTCGACGAAACGGCGCCGCTCGGCCGACCCCTCCTCCGCGCGTCAGCCTTCCCTGCAGCCAGCCCCCGAGCGACTCGACGCGCTCCTCGAGCCGCAGCAGGGACCCGACGATGCCACCGACCAGCAACGACCCCAGGACCACCAGCATCGGCGCGCTGGAGCCGATGGCGGAGACCAGGGCGGGGTCGGTGACGGCGAGCGCCGACAGGATGGCGATGAGGAGCGTGACCAGGCCCAGACCGTCCGTCACGACGTCGCGGGTCCGCTGCGACAGTCGGTGGCCGAGCAGCACGCCCAGGCTGGCGCCGACGAGCACCGCGGCCACGTTGACGACGGTGCCGATACCGGGGAACAAGGGACTCCTCTGTCAGGACGGGAGACCCGAGCGTAGTCTCGGGTCGGGAGTGCCGGGTTCGGGGGACAGGTGACCTGGCCGTGGGAGAGGACGACATGCGTGCTCAGGTGCTGATGCGCCAGGCGTCGGACGCGGATGCGGCGGCCCTGGTGAGCCTGTGGGAGGACGTCCTGCGCCGTGGCGACACGGAGCAGATGATCGACGACGTGCTGCGAGTCATCGACCGGGTGTCCGCGATGCACGAGGAGCGGATCGTGGTCGCCGAGCTCGAGGGCCAGGTGGTCGGTGCGGTGCACCTCAGGGCCACGACCTTCAGCCCGATCAACCTCGAGCCCGTCGTCCAGGCGATCTCCCCGCACGTGCTGCCCGAGTTCCGCCGCCACGGTGTCGGGACCTCGCTGGTGGAGGCCGCCGTCGCGTTCGCCGAGGAGCTCGGCATCGCCCACGTCGGCACCGCTGTCCACGCCGGTGCGCGCGACTCCAACCGCTTCATGGCCCGGCTCGCGCTCGGCCCAGCTGCCACGCTGCGCGTCGCGCCCACGAGCGTGGTCAAGGGGCGGCTGCAGGCCCAGCGCCCGGTGTTCGTGCGCGGTGCGGGACGGCACCTGCCGAAGGTGCTCGCGGCGCGGCGGTCGGCTCGCCGGGATCCGAGACGATCGGAGGACAGCCCCTCGGAAGCTCAGGTCTCTCCCGATCCCTCGAGCTCCCCGACCCCACGGCTCTGACGCTCGCGGGCTCGCGCCGGAGACTGCCCTCGGACACCAGCCCTCCGCCCACTGAACCTGTCACCACCTGCGGTTAGAGTCGCGCCGTGCCCGAGACCCGCCCACGCCTGCTGCTGCTCGACGGTCACTCGCTGGCCTACCGCGCGTTCTTCGCGCTCCCCGTCGAGAACTTCTCGACGACGACCGGGCAGCACACCAACGCGGTCTACGGCTTCACCTCGATGCTCATCAACGTGCTGCGCGACGAGCAGCCGACCCACGTCGGCGTCGCCTTCGACAAGTCACGCCAGACGTTCCGCCTCCAGGAGTACGCCGAGTACAAGGCGGGCCGCAACAAGACCCCGACCGAGTTCTCCTCCCAGCTGCCGCTGATCCAGGAGGTCCTCGACGCGCTGCGCATCCCCCACCTGGAGCTGGAGGGCTACGAGGCCGACGACATCATCGCGACGCTGGCGACCGACGCGGCCCGCGACGGCCTCGACGTGCTGATCCTCACCGGTGACCGCGACTCGCTCCAGCTGGTGACCGAGACCTGCACCGTCCTCTACCCGATGCGGGGCGTGTCCGAGCTGGCGCGGATGACGCCCGCCGCCGTCGAGGCCAAGTACGGCGTGCCGCCGGCCCGCTATCCCGAGCTGGCCGCGCTGGTGGGGGAGACCTCCGACAACCTTCCCGGGGTCCCCGGCGTCGGGCAGGGGTTCGCGGCGAAGTGGCTCAACACCTACGACGGGCTCGACAACGTCATCACGCGCGCGGACGAGATCACCGGCAAGAAGGGGGAGGCGCTGCGCGCCCACCTGGCCGACGTGATGCGCAACCGGCGCCTCAACGCGCTGGTCACCGACCTCGACCTCGACCTCACGCCGGCCGACCTGGCGCTGCGGCCGTGGGACCGCCAGGAGGTGCACACCCTCTTCGACGGCCTCGAGTTCCGGGTGCTGCGTGACCGGCTGTTCGAGACCCTGGAGTCCGAGGAGGAGATCGACGACTCCGGCTTCGTGCTCGCGGGCGCCCGGCTCGCGCCCGGCGAGGTGGCCGACTGGCTCACGACCCACGCCTCCGGGGCGGGCCGCACCGGCGTGACGGTGCAGGGCAGCTGGCGGGGCGGGACCGGCGAGGTGTGGTCGGTGGCGCTCGCCGCCGCCGACGGCTCGGCCGCCTGGTTCGACGCGGCCGAGGTGACGCCCGAGGACGACGCGGCCCTGGTCGCCTGGTTCGCCGACACGTCACGGACCAAGGTGCTCCACGACGCCAAGGGGCCGATGCTGGCGCTGGCCGCGCGCGGCTGGATCCTGCGGGGGCTGGTCAGCGACACCGCGCTCGCCGCCTACCTCGTCCGTCCCGACCAGCGCTCCTACGACCTGGCCGACCTCACGCTGCGCTACCTCAAGCGCGAGCTGCGCACCGAGGCCGCCGACACCGGCCAGGGGGAGCTGGTCTTCGGTGACGAGACCGATGCGTCCAGCGGCGCCGGCGGCGCCGACCAGACCGCGATGCTCCACGCCCGCGCCGTGCTCGACCTCGCCGAGGCGCTCGACGTCGCCATCGAGGAGCACGGCGGGGCCCGGCTGCTCGCCGAGATGGAGCTGCCGCTGGTCGACCTGCTCGCCCAGCTCGAGCAGACCGGCATCGCCGTCGACCTCGACCACCTCGAGTCCCTGGAGTCCCACTTCGCCGCCGAGGTGAAGCAGGCCGCCGAGGACGCCTATGCCGTGATCGGCAAGGAGATCAACCTCGGCTCGCCCAAGCAGCTCCAGGTGGTGCTCTTCGAGGAGCTCGACATGCCGAAGACCAAGCGCACCAAGACCGGCTGGACCACCGACGCCGATGCGCTCCAGTCCCTCTACGAGAAGACCGAGCACCCGTTCCTGACCGCGCTGCTGCGGCACCGCGACGTGTCCCGGCTGCGGCAGACCATCGAGGGGCTCCTCAAGACCGTCGCCCCCGACGGCCGGATCCACACCACCTTCAACCAGACCATCGCCGCGACCGGCAGGCTCTCGAGCACCGACCCCAACCTGCAGAACATCCCGATCCGCACCGAGGAGGGCCGTCGGATCCGCGAGGCCTTCGTGGTCGGGTCGGGCTTCGAGTGCCTGATGACCGCCGACTACAGCCAGATCGAGATGCGGATCATGGCCCACCTGTCCGAGGACGCGCTGCTGATCGAGGCGTTCAGGTCGGGCCGCGACTTCCATGCCGTCACCGCGGCCCGGGTCTTCGACGTCGAGCCGACCGAGGTCACACCCGCGATGCGGGCCAAGATCAAGGCGATGAACTACGGGCTGGCCTACGGCCTGTCCGCGTTCGGTCTGGGCCAGCAGCTGCGGATCGACCCGGCCGAGGCCCGCGGGCTGATGGACGAGTACTTCGAGACGTTCGGCGGGATCCGTGACTACCTCGCCGGCGTCGTCGACGAGGCGCGTCGAGCCGGCTTCACCGAGACCATCTGGGGCCGCCGCCGCTACCTGCCCGACCTCACCAGCGACAACCGGCAGCGGCGCGAGATGGCCGAGCGGATGGCGCTCAACGCACCGATCCAGGGGTCCGCCGCCGACCTGATCAAGGTGGCCATGCTCAACGTCGACCGCGCCATCACCGCGGCGGGGCTGCGCTCCCGGATGCTGCTGCAGGTCCACGACGAGCTCGTGTTCGAGGTGGCCGAGGGTGAGCGCGAGCAGCTCGATGCCCTGGTGCGCGAGCAGATGGGTTCGGCCGCCGAGCTGGCCGTGCCGCTCGACGTCTCCGTCGGCACCGGCCGCAGCTGGCACGAAGCCGCCCACTGACCGGCGGCGCTCAGGTGGCGGGCTGTGGTCGCGTCGGCAGGGCGAGCGCGATCGCGAGCAGCGCGACCAGCAGCACCGCGTCGACCACGAGCACGGTCAGCAGCAGCTGGCCCGCGGTGACGACGTACGCCGCCGACCCGGCCACCACCGCCAGCCCGGCCCACAGCAGCCAGACCGACGCCCGCTGCTGCCGCGCCACGACCTCGTAGACCATCAGCTGGATCATCGCCAGCAGCGTGCCGAGCAGGGCGAACCACCCGACCAGCGGCTCGATCTCCTGGTAGGCGGGGCCGCCGACGAAGGTGATGGCGAGGTCGCTCAGGAGCAGGGCGCCCAGGGTCGCGACCACGCCGATGACGGCGACCACGACCAGACCCTTGAGGTAGACCTCGCGCCGACCCGCGGCCGAGGCCATCGAGGGGAAGACGATCACGACCACGAACTGCGGCAGGAACAGCACCGCCTTGGTGAGGATCAGCCCGCCGGCGTACAACCCGGCGACGTGGTCGTCGAACACCACGCGCGCGACGACCACGTCGGCGTTGGAGACGGCGAAGAACGCCAGCAGCGCGTGGGAGTTGCCGAAGACCTCACGCAGCAGCGCCTCGCCGCGCTCGACGGTGGCCCGCGACGCGGCGCCCGGGCCGACGTGTCCCAGCGCCAGGGCGCCGACGAGGGCCGGTACCCAGGCGGCGACGGCCACCCCGATCATCGCCGAGAGCGCGGTGGGGCTGATCAGCATCGCGACGCCACCGATCGCGAACCGGCCGACGCCGACGGCGAGGTAGATCGAGCCCAGCGGTCCCCAGCGGTGCTCTCCCTGGAGGACGCCGGACTGGCCGCCCATGATGGTGAGCGGGACCGCGCTGAGCCCGATCATCAGCGCCGGCTGCCAGCCGTCGAGGTCGAGACCCCACGTGATCAGCGGGGTGAGGAGCAGGCAGAGCCCTCCCAGCGCGAACGCGGACCGGTAGGTGGCCGACATCAGCGCGGCCTCGATCTCGGCGCGGCGCGCCGGGGCGGCCGCGATCTTGCGGGCGCCGGTGGCCTGCAGCCCGAGCGAGAGCACCACCACGACCAGGAGCAGCCCCATCAACGAGGCGACCGCGCTGTACTCGGCCGGGCCCAGGCGACGAGCGGCGACGATCGTGAAGGCGTACGTCGCGACGTTCTGGACCGCCATCGCGACCGCGATCCCGGCTCCGCTGCGCAGCAGGCCGCGAACGGTCCCGGACGAGGTCACCCGGCCGAGGGTAGTCGGCGACGAGGTCATGGCGGCCAGCGCGGCTCCGGAGCGCCGGGAACTGTGTTTGCGAACACGGCATTCCTGGGGGTTACCACAGGGTAAACTCCTCCGGACTGCGCAGCGGTTGTGTGGTCCACGGTCCGGGGAGGGCCGTGCTCTGGGAGGGACTCGCACTTCGTATGCGTAGAACGCTGGTTACCGGGCTGCTGCTTGTCGCAGCAGCCTTTTTCACGGTCGTGCTGGGGTCGTTGCTCGACCTCGACCTCGACTCCACCGCACTCCTCGGGGTTGGTGCGGGCGCCGTCGTCGCCCTCGTTCCGCACGCCGGCGCGGGTCGCCGACTGGCCGGCTTCGCGGTGGGCGTCGTCGTGGCACTGGTCGGCTACCTCGTGCGCGCCGCGCTGCTGCCCGACACCGACGGTGGCCGCGCCGTGTTCACGGCGCTCGTCGTCGCGGCCTGCGTTGCGGCCGCGGCGGTGAGCCTGGAACGGCTCGCACTCTGGGCGACGCTGCTCGGTGCCGCGACCTTCGCCGGAGCCTTCGAGGCGACCTACGACCTGGCTCCGCCGCGCGTCGTGGAGAACTCGCTCGACACCCTGACCGCCCTCGCGCTGTGCGTCGCGGTGGGCTTCTGTGCCTCCGTCCTGGCGGCGCCGCAGCGGGATCGCCGCGAGCCCGAGCCCGAGCCCGAGCCCGAGCTCGAGCCCGAGCGCCGAGCCGGAGCCCGAGCCCGAGCCCGGGCCCGAGAGCAGCAACGACGAGGTCCTGGAGGACTCCAAGTGAAGACCATGCACACCATCGGCGCCGGACTCGCCACCATGGCCATCGTGGCGGTGTCCGTGGCACCGGCCGCCACGGCCGCGGACGACAGTGGCACGGTCGAGGTCGTCAACACCGAGACCGTGCAGGTCTATGTCAGCCCCGAGGGCGAGATCGAGACCCAGCGCGTCTACGAGCAGCTCTCCTTCACCGGTGACGGATCCGTCACCGTCGCCAACCCGATCGAGGAGTCCGGCCTTCGGAACCTGGACGGATTCTCCGGAGTCTCCACCGAGGACGGCATCCAGGAGGTCGACGTCGAGGTCGACGGCTACGAGCGGCTCCGCTCGGTCAGCGACTTCACCGGCGAGCTGCCGCTGGAGTTCTCGATCCAGTACCTGCTCGACGGGGAGGAGATCGAGCCCGGCGACGTGGTCGGAGCCACCGGCGAGCTCGAGGTGATCTACACCGTCACGAACGTGACCGGCCAGCCGCAGGAGGTCTCGTTCCCCGACGGGAAGGGCGGCACCATGACCGAGACCGTCGAGGTCCCGATCCCGATCGTCGGCTCGATGGCCACCACCGTCCCGTCCTCCTTCACCGACGTCACCTCCGAGCAGGCCAACATCGCCGGTGACGGCAAGGGCGGCACCAAGCTGTCGTTCACGATGACCCTCTTCCCGCCGTTGGGATCGAACGAGATGCAGTTCAGCTACCGGGCCCAGGTGTCGGACGCGATCCTGCCGGCCACATCGGTGACCGCGCTGCCGGTGAACCCACTGGCGATCCCGACCTTCAAGACTGCCGGCGACAGCTACTCCGCCGGCGCCGACACCGGTGCCAGGCTCGCCGACGGGGCCACCCTCATCGACACCAACCTCCTGCGGTTGCGCGACGGTGCGGGCGAGCTGCTCGCCGGGCTGATCAAGCTCAGTGACGGTTCGGACCAGCTCGCCGTCGGCCTGGCCGGCGAAGCGGCGCCCGGTGCCCGGAAGCTCGCGGATGGTGCGCAGCGGCTCGACGACGGTCTGGGCAAGCTGGACGGCGGTGTCGGGGAGCTCGACGCGGGAGCGGCCAAGCTCGCCGACGGGCAGCGCAAGCTCGCTGACGGCCTCAAGACCCTCTACGACGGCGTCGACTCGCTGCCGCAGTCGGTGCAGAAGAAGCTCGCGAACGACCCCGACTTCCAGCGTCTGCTGGGTGCCCTGACCTCGATGGCGGCCGGCATCGGCACCCTCGACCAGGGCCCGGAGGTGGAGTCGCTGCTCGGTGGTCTGCTGAAGGTGAAGCGGGGACTCACCTACCCGTACGCCTCGCTCATCGAGGCGGTCGGTCCGTGCCAGGACACCAGTGACAGCACTCCCTGCGGTGCGACCAACGCACTGGACCTGATCACGGAGCTCAGGCTGCAGCCCGCACTCGTCGGCCCGCCCACCCAGGACGGCACGGTCGCCAAGCTGAAGGCCACCATCCTGAGCATCCAGCAGGTGCCGGCCTGCGCCGCTGACCCCGTGTGCGTCGGTACGGTCGGGCAGGTTGCAGACGGAGTCGCGGCGGCGCAAACGGCTTCGTTGACCGAGCTGCAGGCGGCCCTGCGCAAGGTCAGCACCGGCATCAAGACCGGTCTGACCAACAACGGAGCCGGTATCGACCAGCTCCGCGCGGGTCTCTCCACCGGGGTGAACCCCCAGGTCTGTGGAGTCGACGCGAGCCAGTGCGGTCTCCGTGAGGCGGCACTGTTCCTGCGCGACCACGGCATCCCGCAGCTCGTCGCCGGCATCACCGAGGGCATCCGGGCCGAGCTCATCGCCGGCATCGGGGTCCCGACGCCCGGCTGCGACCCGACCAAGACCCTGCGGTGTGCCGCCGTGGCACTGGCGGACGGTGGCGGTCAGCTGACCGACGGCATCGACCAGCTGGTCGCCGGTGTCACGCTGCTGAGCGACGGTGGCGGCCAGCTGGCCGACGGTGCCGGACAGCTCGCTGACGGGCTCGGCACGGCTGCCGACGGCTCCGAGCGCCTGGCCGACGGCCTGGCTCAGGCCGAGGACGGGGCACCCAAGCTCGTCGACGGTGCGGACCGCCTGTCCAAGGAGGGCATGTCCCAGCTGATCGAGGCTGGCGAGGACACCGCACAGGAGTACGGGAAGATGTACGCCACCATCAAGGCAGGGGCTGATCGTGCCGATGCCGAGAAGATGGCCTACGGCGCTCCCGAGGGCGCGCAGGGGCTCACGGCCTACAGCTACGAGCTGCTCGGCGACGACGGCCAGGACTCGCGCAACACCAAGCGTGGCCTCGCGGCCCTGGCGCTGATCGGCCTCGGAGCCGGTGGACTCGTCCTGCGGCGTCGGCTGATCTGACGCGGGGTTCGCGAGCTGCGGTGTCGCTCCTCAGGGGCGGCACCGCAGCGCGTCTCAGCCTGACCGGAGGTCCGCGACGAAGATCGCGGTGCCGGGGGTGAACCGCCCCCGCGTGCCCGACCAGCCACCCCAGACCCGGTCGTGGCCCTCGGGCCACTCCGGCTCGAGCAGGTCGGCCACGGCGAAGCCGTGCCCGGCCAGCACCCGGACCCAGTCGCCGAGCGTGCGGTGGTGCTCCACGTACGCCACGACGTCGGTCTCGTCGTCGACCTCGACGTACGGCGTCCGGTCCCAGTAGGACTGGCTCGCGACCAGCCCGGCCTCGCCGGGGTCGTCGGGGAACATCCAGCGGGTCGGGTGCGTGATCGAGAAGGCGAAGCGGCCGCCGGGCCGCAGCACCCGCGCCGTCTCGGCGACCGCCCGGTCGAGGTCGCTGACGAACTGGAGGGCGCCGAAGGAGCAGAAGACGACGTCGAAGGTGTCGTCGGCGAACGGCAGGTGCGTCGCCGTGCCCTGCACCGCCGGGACGGCGACGTCGGAGTCGGCGTCGATGCGACGGGAGTGCTGCAGCTGGCGGTGGGAGAGGTCGAGCCCGATCGGGCGACCACCCTGCGCGGCCACCCAGCGTGAGCACTGGCCCGCCCCGGAACCGACCTCCAGCACGTCGCGGCCGGCGACGTCACCGAGCACGCCGGCCTCGTCCTCGGTCAGTCCCTCCGGGCCCCACACGAAACCGATGTCGCCGAGGAAGGAGCCGTGGGTCGCCTGGTACTCGTCGGCGTACCTGTCCCAGTCCGGGCCGTTGGCCCGCCGGGACTCGGCCTCGTCGACCGCACGCCGTTCCACCCGCACCGCGGGGTGCGGCCATGCCTGTTCCACGTCGAGCAGACTATCGGCCATGGACCTTTCCTCCCTCACCCCTCTGGCAGGTGGCTGGTCCGGCGAGACGTTCCTCGCCGACGTCGGGGATGAACGGTGCGTCGTCCGCATCTACGCCCGACCGGGCGACCGGGGAGACGCGGCCCCCGAGGTCGACGCCGCCCTGCTGCGACTCGTGCGCGGCCTGGTGCCGGTCGCCGAGGTGCTCGAGGTGCGTCGCCGCGACGAGGCCACGGACGCGCCGGGCCTGCTGGTGACCTCGTTCGTCGGGGGCGTCCGGGGAGACGAGCTGCTGCCGACCCTGGACGGTGACGACCTGGCCGCCGTCGGTCGCCGGCTCGGTTCGCTCGCCGCCAGCCTGGCGGCCATGCCGATGCTGCGATCGGGTCCCTTCGTCGACGGCGACCTGCGGATCGGCTCGTTCGACAGCCCCGACGGGCTGCCGGCGTACGTCGAGGACCGGGGGCTGCCGGAGCTGCGGAGCGTGGCCGCGGAGGCGCAGGAGCTGCTCGACTCGGTGACCCGGTGCTCGCTGGTCCACAGCGACCTCAACCCGAAGAACGTGCTGCTGGACCCCGACACCCTCGACGTCACCGCGCTGGTCGACTGGGAGTTCGCCCACGCCGGCCACCCCTACGCCGACCTCGGCAACCTGACCCGCTTCGACCGCGCCCCGGCCTACCTCGACGCCGTGCTCGGCGCGTTCACGGACCGCCACGGCGGTACGCCGGCCGACGCCCTCGCCCTCGCCCGCGCCGCCGACCTGTGGGCGTTGATCGACCTCGCCTCGCGCGCCGGCCAGAACCCGGTCGCGGACCGCGCCCACGCCCTGCTCGCCGACATCGCGCGGACCGGCGACCTGTCCGCCTGAGCCGCTCAGCGGGTGCGGTAGCGCGCCTCCGCCGAACCGGTGTCATCTCTGCACGATCCACCTGGCTCCGGTTGGCGTGTGGGGCCGGGGGTTTCGAGGCTCGGCCGCGGGCGGCCTCGCACCTCAACCACCGGCGAGGGCGTCGCGGGCGGCCTCGCACCTCAACCACCGGCGACGGTCGCGGGCGGCCTCGCGCCTCAACCACCCGGCGATGGTCGTGGGCGGCCTCGCGCCTCGACCACCGGCGACGGCGCGGCGGCCTCGCGCCTGACCACCGGCGAGGCGCGGGCGGCCTCGTGCCTCGACCACCGGCGAGGGTCGGCGCGGCCTCGCACCTCGACCACCGGCGACGGTCGCGGGCGGCCTCGCACCTCAACCACCGGCGACGGGCGCGGCTAGCGCTGGCGGTCGCGCAGGATCCGCTCGCTCGCGAGCCTGCCGGGGGAGCCGATGACGCAGCCGCCGGGGTGGGTGCCGGAGCCGCACTGGTAGTAGCCGTCGATCGGGGTGGCGTAGCGCGACCATCCCGGCGCGGGCCGGAAGAAGTACATCTGCGGCGCCAGGAACTCGCCGGCGAAGATGTTGCCCTCGGTCAGTCCGGTGGTTCGCTCGATGTCGACGGGGGTCACGACCTCGCGGTGCAGCACCAGCTTCCCGAAACCGGGGAAGTGCTCCTCGAGCACGGCCTGCGCCGTGTCCCCGAAGCGCTCGCGCTCGGACTCCCAGTCGCTGCCCCGCAGCTCGTAGGGCGCGTACTGCACGAAGCACGACATGACGTGCTTGCCGGGCGGCGCCATGTCGGGGTCGACGACCGACTGGATCGCGGCGTCGATGAACGGGCGCTCGGAGTACCAGCCGTACTTCGCGGCGTCGAAGGCGCGCTCGACGTACTCGATCGTCGGGCCGATGTTGAGGAAGCCGCCGAAGTGGTCGACGGTGTCCGGCAGCCCGGGGAAGACCGGCAGCCCGTCGAGCGCGAAGTTGACCTTCGCCGAGACGCCGCGGAACTTCATCCGCTCCACGTTGTCGACCAGGTCGCCGGGCAGGCTGCGCGGGTCGACGAGCTCGAGGAAGGTACGGCGCGGGTCGAGCGCCGACACCACGACCGGCGCGCGGAACTCGGTGCCGTCCTCGAGCGCGACGCCGACCACGGCACCGTCCTGCTGGAGCACGGACGTGACGGGTGACGCGAGACGGATCTCGGCGCCGTAGGCCTCGGCGGCCCGTGCCAGCACCTGCGTGAAGCCGCCGTTGCCACCCTTGTGGAACGCCCACGCGCCGAGGTGGCCGTCGTGCTCGCCCATCTTGTGGAACAGCAGCACCAGCCCGGAACCGGGGGACATCGGCCCGACCTTGGACCCGATGATCGAGGAGGAGGCGTGGAAACCCTTCACCGCGTCGTGCTCGAAGTAGTCGTCGAGCCAGTCCGAGGCGCTGCCGGTGAGCAGCCGGACGGTGTCGTGCATGACCGAGCGCTCGACCCCGCCGAGGTGGTCGAGCAGCCACCTGACGTCGGCCTGGTCCTCGGGGTCCTTGCCGAAGATGTCGGGCGGAGCGTTGTCGAACAGCGGCTGGATCGCCTGGCACACGCGGTCGAGGTCGTGGTGGTAGCGGTCGTAGGCGTCCGCGTCGTGGGGCGAGTGCCGCCGGATCTCCTGCTGGTTCTGGCCGTGGTCGTCGCCGAGCAGCAGGTGACCGCCGTCGCCGGTCGGGTGGAACGACGACGGCATCATCAGCGGCATGAAGCCGTGCCGGACCAGGTCGAGCTCGTGGATGATCTCCGGTCGCAGCAGGCTCAGCGCGTAGGAGAACGTGGTGAAGGAGAAGCCGGGGTGCAGCTCCTCGGTGATGGCGGCACCGCCGACGACGTCACGGCGCTCGAGCACGAGCGTGCGCAGCCCCGCCTTCGCGAGGTACGCCGCGTTCGTCAGGCCGTTGTGGCCGCCGCCGACGACGATCGCGTCGTAGCTGTTCGAGGTGCTCATCGGTTCACGGCCTCCTGCTTGGCGGTCTTGCGCGGTGGGTCGAAGTGGGCCGTGCGGGTGGTGGTCGCGCCGACCGTGGTGGTGTGGTGCTGCAGCGAGATCTCGAGCCGTACGGCGGATCCCGGCGTGTCCTTGGTGGGGGCCAGGTCCGGGCGGACCCGGGCCAGCCCGACGTGCTGCTGGAGCACGGGGGAGTACATGAAGCTGGTGGCGTACCCGACCTGGCCGGTCTTCCCGGCGTCGTACAGCACCGACTCGTAGGGGAGCGGCCGCTCGTCCTTGACCGGGAGCAGGCCGGCGTCGCGGTGGAGCCGGCTCCACTCCTGCCAGTCCACGACGATCCCGACGCTGGCCCAGCGGGAGGTGCCGTCCAGGAGCTCGCGCCGGATCGCGTCGCCGCCGACGAAGGCGCGGTCCCCGTCGCGGACACCGCGCAGCATCCAGCCGAGGCCGAGCTCCTTGGGCGTGACGCGGTCCGCGTCGGTGAAGGCGGTGCGGCTGTTGTGCCACTCCACGTCGACCAGCGGCAGTCCCGCCTCGATCCGCAGCATCATCAGCGCCTCCTCGCCGAACGGCCGCATCCCGTGGCCGTCACCCGCGGCGAGGATCGCGTCGAGCACGTCGACGGCGCGGTCGGAGGGGACAGTCACCTCGTAGCCGAGGTCACCGGTGTATCCGGTGCGCGACAGCGTCACCTCGGTGTCGGCGATCTTGGTCTGCGTGTGTGCGAAGAAGCCGAGGTCGAAGACCTCGGGGGCGAGCGCGCCGAGGACCCGCGCCGAGCGGGGGCCCTGGACGGCGAGGATGCCGTAGTCGTCGGAGACGTCCTCCAGCTCGACCCGGAGCCGGCCGACGTGGTCGCGGAACCAGCCGAGGCACGGTCGCGCGGCCGTGAGCAGGAAGTCGTCCTCGGCGTGGCGGAAGGCGACGCCGTCCTCCATCACGAAGCCCGCGTCGTCGCACCAGAGCGTGTAGTGGGCCTGGCCGGGCCGGCAGCTGCGGATGTCGCGGGTGAGGGTGCCGGCGAGCAGCCGCTCGGCGTCCGGCCCGGTGATGCGGTACTTGAACAGCGGCGAGGTGTCGAAGACCCCGACGCTGTTGCGCACCGCGAAGTACTCGTGCTTGGGCGCGTGCGTGTAGCGCAGCGCCGAGAGATGGCCCGACCAGTGCGTGTAGAGGCCCTGGTCGTTGAGCTGGCTCAACCGGTCGTGGAACGGCGTCGTACGGATCATGTGGACTGCTCCTTGCTGACTCGTGAGTCAGGATACGGGCGAGGGATCGAAGGAGTCGGCGAGACCCACCCGCTCCAGCACCCACGCCTGCACCTCGGCCTCGTAGGCCAGGTGCGCGAACCGCCCCGTGGGGCCGGTGTGCGCGCCGGCGCCGAGCTCGCAGCGGAACAGGCAGCGCGGTGACCAGTCGGGGTCGGAGTCGCGCAGCGCGGCCACCCACTTCGCCGGCTCCCACACCATGACGCGCGGGTCGTGCAGGGCGCCGGTGACGAGCAGGTCCGGACGACCACCGGCGGGCGGCAGGTTGTCGTAGGGGGAGTAGGCGAGCATCCAGTCGAACTCCTCCCGCCGGTGCGGGTCGCCCCACTCGTCCCACTCGGTCACGGTCAGGGGGATGGAGGCGTCGAACATGGTCGAGACGACGTCGACGAACGGCACCTCTGCCACCACGCCGCGCCACCGCTCGGGCCGCTGGCTGAACACGACCCCCTGCAGCAGCCCGCCCGCGGAGAGCCCACGGGTCACGATCCGCGAGCCGTCGACGAGGGCCGGCCCCGCTCCGTCGCCGGCCAGGCCGTCGGCGACGGCGGCCAGGTCCGTGAACGTGTGGTGCTTGTGCCGGAGGCGGCCGTCGCTCCACCAGCGTCGTCCCAGCTCACCCCCACCACGGACGTGGGCGTGGGCGAGGACGACGCCGCGGTCGAGCAGGCTCGGGAGTGCCGGGTTCCACTCGGGCTCCTCCACGGCCTCGTAGGCGCCGTAGGCGTAGATCAGCACCGGCGCGGTGCCGTCGAGCGGGGTGTCCCGGTGGCGGACCACCGTCACCGGGACGTCCGTCCCGTCGGGGGCGGCGAGGTCGCGACGTTCGGCCAGGTACGACGCCGGGTCGTGCCCCGGTGCGGCCTGGCGGTGTCGCTCGGAGCGGGCACCGCCGTCCAGCGGCACGTCGCACCACACCGGTGGCTGGACGTAGGACTGGTCGACGACCGTCACGAACCCGGCGTCGTACTCCTCGTTGCGGCCCAGCGCGAGCGTCCCGGTCGGGAAGGCCGGCGTCAGGTCGACCCCGGCGCCGTCGAGGTCCTCGTTCGGCAGCAGCCGCAGCACTCGCTGGCCACCCCGCCGCAGGCCCAGCACCACGTGGGACGCGAACGCGTCGACCCGCTCGAGCCGCTCGGCGGGGTCCTCCGGCCGGATCGGCCACCACGTCGTGTGGTCCTGGTCGGCGCCGGCGGGCACCGGCGCACCCGCCAGCCGGAACTCCTCTGCCCCGTCGTTGGTGACGACGAGCAGGTGCTGCAAGCCGTCGGGGAGGCGCAGGTGCTCGGCGTGGTACTCGACGCCGCGCCGCCGGCCGCCCACCGACAGCGGACGCGCCCCGGGGTCGTCACCGTCCAGGACCCACACCTCGCGGGTGTCACGCGACTCCGCCCACAGCACCAGCGGCCCGCCGCTGCGCGGGGCGCGCAGGCCCAGCTCGTACCGCTCGTCGGGCTCCTCCAGCACGAGCACGTCGTCGGCGACCGGGGTGCCCAGGGTGTGCCGCCGGATCTGGTGGGGCCGGTAGGCCTCGTCGTGGACCGTGTAGAAGAAGGCCTTCGAGTCCGGGCTCCACGCGCCGCCGTAGTAGCTGCGGGGCACCTCCTCGTCGAGGTCCTCCCCCGAGGCGAGGTCGCGGAACCGGAGCCGGTAGACCTCGTCGCCGACCACGTCGACCGAGAAGGCCAGCCAGCGGTCGCACGGGCTGACGCAGGTCAGACCGAGCTCGACGAACCCGGACCCGGTGTCCAGGAGGTTCGCGTCGAGGAGCAGCTCGCCACCGAGTCCGTGTCCGTGAGCGCCAGCAGCGACGGGATCCCTCGTCTCGGGCAGGTGGCGATCACGAAACAGTTGCGGGTGCTCCCTTCCCTCCGCGACGACGGTGTAGTAGGAAAAGTCTCGATGACGCCAACTGACCGACCGGTCGGTGGCGGGGACCCGCGCCTGCATCTCGGTGCGCAGTGCCGCGACGAGGGAGTCCAGATGTCCGGTAGCCGTGTCGTACCAGGTCCGTTCGGCCGCGAGGTGGGCGAGGACGTCGGGGGAGTCCGAGCTCCCGCAGCCAGTGGAACGGGTCCGGCCGGCGTACGCCGTGCTCGGTGTGCTCGTGCGCGCGACGCGCGGGCTGAGGAGGCGCCGCCCCGGTCGGCGAGCTGATCGGTCATACAGGGGACGGTAGCGCCGGGAGGGTGCTCGCGGCACTGGCGCTGACGGCGACGGCTCTCGTGATGCCCGGTCTGGCAGCGCCCGCCGCGCAGGCGACGCGACGAGGAGGTGACCTTCACCGTGGCATTCCTCGACGAGGTCGACTCGTTCAACCCGTTCAACGGCTACCAGGCGTCGTCGTACGAGGCGTGGGCGTTGATGTACGACTACATGGTCGGCTACTCGATGGAGGACATGTCGCCGGCGCCGGCGCTCGCGACGTCGTGGGACACCTCCGAGGACGGCCTGACCTGGACCTTCGACATCCGCGAGGGGGTCACCTGGTCCGACGGTGAGCCGCTGACCGCGGGCGACATCGCCTACACCTACAACCGGGTCCTCGACGGCGGGCCCGAGGCGGGGAACTGGGGGACCTACCTGACGTCGGTCGAGACCATCACCGCTCCCGACGACACGACCGTGGTCCTCGAGCTCGAGCGGCCGAACGCCGTGCTGCCGCTGCTGCCGATCCCGATCCTGCCCGAGCACGTCTGGTCCGAGGTGGCCGAGGACGACGTCAAGTCCTACCGCAACGAGCCCACCGACGGCGAGCCCGTGGTGGGGTCGGGACGGTTCCGGCTCGTGGAGGGCACGGCAGGTGGCTCGACGTACGTGTTCGAGGCCAACCCCGACTACTGGGACGGCGTCCCGCACGTCGACCGGGTGGCGTTCCAGGTGTACAAGAGCGAGGATCCCGCGATCCAGGCGCTCATCAAGGGCGAGGTCGACTTCGTCGACGACATCACCGCCGTCCAGGTCGAGGCGCTCCAGGGGCGCGACGGCATCCACGCCCAGAACGGCATCTCGCCCTACTTCGAGGAGATCGCGTTCAACGTCGGGGCGGTCGACCCCGAGACCGGCGAGCCGCTCGGCGACGGCAACCCGGCGCTGGAGGACCCGGCGTTCACGCACGCCCTGGGCTTCGCGCTGGACGTCGACCGGCTGGTCGAGACCGCCTACCAGGGCGCAGCGGAGACGGGCGACACGTTCATCCCGACGGCCTACGAGTCCTTCCGCTGGGAGCCACCCGAGGACGAGGCGTTCACCTTCGACCTCGAACGCGCCGGCGAGCTGCTGGACGAGGCGGGCTACGAGATCGGCTCCGACGGGCTGCGCACCATGCCCGACGGCAGCCCGATCGGCGCGATCCGGCTCTTCGCTCGCGCGGAGGAGGAGCGGTCCGCCGACCATCATGGAGTTCTTCTCGGAGTGGCTGGGCGAGATCGGCATCGAGTCCGAGATCCGCGTGATGGAGAGCAACCAGCTCACCGACGTGATCCTCGAGGGCAACTTCGACGCCTTCCACTGGGGTTGGTTCGTCGAGCCCGACCCGGACTCCATCCTGTCGGTGTTCCTCTGCGACGCGCGCGGCGGGTCCTCCGACTCGTGGTACTGCAACGAGGAGTTCGACAGGCTCTACCGGGAGCAGAACGCCGAGGTCGACGACGCGGCAGCGGATCGAGACGATCAAGCAGATGCAGGAGATCATCTTCCGGGACTCGCCCTACCTCGTCACGGCGTACACGACGTACGGCCAGGCCCTCCGCACCGACCGGTTCGCGTGCTTCCAGCCGCAGCCGGACTCCGGATGGAGTCCTGCTGGTGCAGTACGGCGCCTTCAACTACAGCCTGCTCCGCCCGGCCGACGAGGCCGGTGACTGCGACGGCATCGAGTCCGCCATCGGACCCTCGGAGTCGTCGTCCTCGAGCGGCGACGACGACGGGCAGCAACACTGTGCTGATCGTGGGAGGGGTGGCGGTCGCGCTCCTGCTGGTCGGCGGCGGGGTGGTCGCGCTGCGCCGGCGGTCCACGGCGGACGCCCGGGAGTAGCACCTTGACGACCCTCGCGGCGGCACCCGTCACCGGGGCCGCCTCCCAGCCCCCGGTCCGCCGACGGACCTACGGGCGCTACGTCCTCGGCAAGGTGCTGGGCGCGGCGGGGAGCCTGGGCTTCGTGGTGGTCGTCAACTTCTTCCTGTTCCGCGTGCTGCCCGGCGACCCGGCGCGGAGCCTGACCCGTGGACGCGTGGTCCCGGAGGAGCAGCTCGACGCGTTCCGCGAGCAGTACGGGCTCGACCAGCCGCTCGGCCAGCAGTTCCTGACCTACCTGCAGAACATCGCCCAGGGCGACCTGGGCGTGTCCATCCGCTACAACGTGCCGGTCTCCGAGCTGATCGTGGACCGGATGTGGCCGACGATCGCGCTGGTGGGCTGCTCGACCATCCTCGCGACCGTGATCGGCATCTATCTCGGCATGATCAGCGCCTGGCGGCGGGGAGGACGCTTCGACAACGTCTCCACCGGCACCACCCTCACCCTCTACTCGATGCCGGAGTGGTGGCTGGGCCTGCTCCTGATCGTCACGTTCTCGGTCGGCATCGGCCCGTTCCCCGGCATCTTCCCGACCGGGGGGCTGCACTCCATCGACGCCGACCCGGGCACCCTCAGCGGGATGCTCGACACTGCCTGGCACCTCACCCTGCCCGTGGTGACGCTCACCCTGGCCTACCTCGCCGAGTACGCCATGATCATGCGGTCCTCGCTGCTCGACGAGCTCGGCGAGGACTACCTGGTGACCGCCCGGGCCAAGGGCCTGCGCGACGTGGAGGTACGCCGGCGGCACGCGGTCCCCAACGCGCTGCTGCCGACCACGACGCTGGCCGCGATCAACATCGGCTTCGTGGTCTCGGGCGCCATCACCATCGAGACCATCTTCTCGATACCCGGCCTGGGGCTGCTGTCCTACGAAGCGCTCTCGATCCCCGACTACGACGTGCTGCAGGGCACGTTCCTGCTGGCCTCGGCGGCCGTGATCGCGGCGAACCTCGTCGCCAACCTGATCTACGGCATCCTCGACCCCCGGGTCCGGACATGAACACCCCGAGGAGCGGCGCATGAGCACCGCGCTCTCCGCCGGCCAGATCGCCCGACGCCGCCGGGCGGAGGCCTGGCGCCGCAACTGGGCGCTGTTCCGCGGGCACCGCTCGGGCCTGCTCGGCCTCGTCATCCTGGGCACCTTCGTGCTCATCGCCGCTAGCGGCACCGTGCTGGCCGACGCCGACGGGCTCCAGGTCACCAAGGCCACCGGCGGCGTGCTCGAGAGCCCGTCGCGGGAGTACTGGCTCGGCACCGACAACAACGGCCGCTCGGTGCTGACGCTGCTGATCTGGGGCACGCGCATCTCGCTGCTCGTGGGCCTGCTCGCGACCGCGATCTCGATGGTCATCGGCACCGTCATCGGACTGGTCTCGGGCTTCTTCGAGGGCTGGACCGCGCGGCTGCTCTACCGGCTCACCGAGTGGTTCCTGGTGATCCCGTTCCTGCCGCTCGCGATCATCCTGGCCGTGGTGCTGGGCCGCTCGTTGCTCAACATCGCCATCGTCATCGGCGTCACCAGCTGGCCGGCCACTGCGCTGCTGATCCGCAGCCAGACGCTGAGCATCAAGGAGCGGCCCTACCTCGAGCGGGCCCGGGTGCTCGGGGCGGGCCGTTGGCACCAGATGACCCGGCACGTGCTCCCGAACGTCACGCCGATGGTCTTCGCGAACACGACGCTGACCGTCGCGGTCGCGATCCTGTCCGAGACCACGCTCAGCTTCCTCGGGCTGGGTGACCCGACCCGCATCTCCTGGGGGTCGATGCTGGAGGCGGCCTTCGCATCCGGTGCGATGACGACCGGGGCCTGGTGGTTCATCGTGCCGCCCGGGATCTGCGTGGTCCTGGTGGTGCTGTCCTTCACGCTCATCGGCCAGGCGCTCGAGGAGATCTTCAACCCACGGCTGCGGAGCCGGTGATGGCAGACCTGCTGGAGCTGCGCGACCTGTCGGTCGCCTACCAGACCTCCGGAGGGCCCGCTGCCCGCCGTCCGCGGGGTCGACCTGGTCGTGCGGGCCGGGGAGGTGGTGGGGATCGCCGGTGAGTCCGGGTGCGGCAAGTCCACGCTGGCGAGCACGGTGCTGCGCCTCCAGCCCAAGGACGCCGAGGTGAGGGCGAGGTGCTGGTCTCGGGCCGCGACGTGCAGACGCATGGGCTGGGGCGAGCTGCGGGCGCGTGCGCTGGGCCGAGGCCGCGATCATCTTCCAGGGAGCGCTCCACTCGCTCAACCCGGTACGCCGGATCGAGACCCAGATCGCCGAGCCCATCCGCCTGCACGAGCCGGAGCTCTCCTCCGCGGCCGCGGTCTCGCCCGCGTCGGTGAGCTCCTCGAGCAGGTCGGCCTGCCCGCCGCCCGGTCCCGGGTCTATCCCCACCAGCTCTCGGGTGGCCAGCGGCAGCGGGTGATGATCGCGATGGCCCTGGCCTGTCGGCCGCAGCTGATCGTCGCCGACGAGCCGACGACGGCGCTCGACGTGATGGTGCAGGCGCAGATCCTGGACCTGCTCTCCGGCCTCGTGAAGGACCTCGGGGTGGGGCTGGTGATCATCAGCCACGACCTGTCGGTGCTCGCCGACGTGTGCGATCGGGTGGCGGTCATGTACGCCGGCCGCGTCGTCGAGTGCGGCTCGGCCGAGCAGGTCTTCGACTCCCCGGTCCACCCCTACGCCCAGGCGTTGTCGCAGGCGTTCCCGAGGGTCGGGGACGCGGCGGCCAGGTATGCGCCGTCCGGGCTCGCCGGAGACCCTCCCGACCCCCACGACCTCCCGCCGGGGTGTGCCTTCGCGCCGCGGTGCAGGCACGTCGATCGACGCCTGCACCGACGCGGAGCCGCCCCTGGTCCAGGTCCGAGGCCGCCAGGCGGCCTGCATCAGGGCGGGTGAGCTGTGAACACCCCACGAAATCGCGCGCTTCCCCGCTGCGCTCCTCCAGCCCACGGTTCCGCGGGGACCCCGGATGAGCGACGCACCGCTGCTCGAGGCCCGCGGGGTCGGAGTCGAGTTCACCACCCGCGCCGGCACCGTCGCGACCGCCCTCGACGGGGTCGACGTCGCGGTCCGGGCAGGCGAGATCCTCGCGCTGGTGGGCGAGTCCGGCTGCGGCAAGACCACGCTGGCCCGCACGCTCGTGGGGCTGCAGCCCCCGACCGTCGGGCGAGGTGCGGTACGAGGGGGAGCCGCTGACCTACTCCGGCCGGGCGCTACGGCGGCTCCGCAGCGGGGTGCAGATGGTCCTCCAGGACGCCGCCGGGCTCGCTCAACCCGCGCCAGACGGTCTACGAGTCCGTGGCAGAGGGCATCCGGCTGCACCGGCGGGTGGCCTCCGACCGCGAGGGTCGCAGCGAGGCAGGCCTGGTGGCTGCCGCGCTCTCGGAGGCGGGCCTGCGCCCACCGGAGCGGCTCTTCCTGCGCTACCCCCATGAGCTGTCCGGAGGCCAGAAGCAGCGGGTGCTGATCGCGGGGGCGCTGGCGCTGCGGCCCCGGCTGCTGGTCGCCGACGAGCCGGTCTCGTCCCTGGACGCCTCGATCCGGGGGGAGATCCTCGCGCTCCTGCTGGGCCTGCGGGAAGACCTCGGGCTCGGCATCCTGGTCGTCACCCACGACCTCGGGCTCGCCTGGAACATCGCCGACCGGATCGCGGTGATGTACCTCGGCCGCGTCGTCGAGTGCGGGACGACGGAGGAGGTCCTGGAGTCACCCGCGGCATCCGTACACCCGGGCCCTGCTGTCCGTGGTCCCGGAGCATGCAGCGGATCGAGCCGGTGGTGCTGAGCGGGGAGATCCCCGACCCCACCCGCATCCCTGCCGGATGCCGGTTCCACCCCCGCTGCCCCGAGCTGGCGGACGGCAGCACCGACCTCGCCGGCGTCACCGACCACTGCCGCGGCACCCCGCTCGACGTGCTGCCCGCCGACCGGTGACCACCGGGTCGCCTGCCACCTCGACGCTGCCCGCGGGGGCACCTGACGCACTGGCGCCGGGCCGTCGACGGGTGCCACCATGGGGGCCAGTCCTGACTCCAGAGTCAGTAACGGGTCCTGGTCGTCCCCGGGAGGTGTCGTGGCCGAGTCGCTCCAGCAGGCCTTGCCGCGCGAGATGTACGTCGACGACGCGACCTGGCGTCACGAGCGGGACGCCGTGCTGTACGGCGAGTGGTACTGCGTCGGACGCCGCGACGACCTCGGGCTGACCGGAGCCGGGTGCGTGGTCACCGTCGACGTGGCGGGCGAGAGCGTGCTGGTCACCAGCGACGCCGACGGCCGGCTGCACGCGGCGTACAACGTGTGCCGGCACCGCGGCTCGCAGCTGCGTCCGGTGACGGGGGAGCCGGACCCCGCCCCGCGGGCGTGCGCCGCCTCCGCCCTGCGGTGCCCCTACCACTCGTGGACCTACGGCCTCGACGGCCGGCTGCTGCGCGCGCCGCACGTCGACGAGGCGCTCGACCCCGACGCGTTCTCGCTGTCGCGGGTCGCGGTCGACACCTGGGCCGGGTTCGTCTTCGTCCACCTCACCCCCGGGTGTCGCGGGACCGCTGGCGGACGCGGTCGCCGGGCCGGCCGGGAGCCTGGCCAACTACGCCATCGGCGACCTGGTCACCGGCGCGGTGATGAGCTACGACGTGGCGGCCAACTACAAGGTGCTGCTCGAGAACTACAACGAGTGCTACCACTGCGGCCCGGTCCATCCCGAGCTGTGCCGGCTGGTGCCCGACTTCGCCGGCGGCGGCGGCGACCTGGACTGGGACGAGGGCATCCCGCACCGCGAGGGTGCCTGGACGTTCACCCTGACCGGCACCACGACGCGGTCCGCGCTGCCCGGTCTGACCGAGGCCGAACGGACGCGGCACAAGGGCGACCTGGTCTACCCGAACCTGATGGTCTCCGCGTCGGCCGACCACGTCGCGGCCTTCCAGCTGCTGCCTCGTGCCGTCGACCGGACCACGGTGGTGTGCTCGCTGCTGTTCGCGGCCGACGAGGTGGCCGGACCGGGCTTCGACCCGGCCGACGCCCGCGACCTGTGGGACCTGGTCAACCGCCAGGACTGGGCGGTCTGCGAGTCGGTGCAGCGCGGGATGTCCTCGCGCAGCTACCGGCACGGGTGGTTCGCACCGATGGAGGACGAGAGCCTCGACATCCGGCGCTGGCTGCTGCCCCGCGTGGCCGGCCGTGACCCGGGCACCGCCGAGGACGCCCGGTGAGCGGGACCGGCGGACAGCGCTGTGACGTCGTGGTCGCCGGACTCGGCGCGCTCGGCAGCGCCACCTGCCGCGAGCTCGCGCGCCGCGGCAGCTCGGTGGTCGGGCTGGAGCGCTTCGCCCTCGGCCACGACCGGGGCGCCAGCCACGACACCAGCCGGATCCTGCGCCACAGCTACCACACGCCCGGGTACGTCCGGCTGACCCTGGCGGCGTACGCCGACTGGAGCCGGCTCGAGCGCGACACCGGGGAGTCCCTGGTGACCCGGGTCGGCGGCCTCGACCTGTTCCCGCCGGCGGCCGCGATCAGCCCGGTCGACTACATCGACTCGCTCACCGACGTCGGCATCGACTTCGAGGTGCTCGACGTCGCCGAGGCGGCCCGACGCTGGCCGCAGCTGAGGCTGCCCGACGGCACGCTGGTGCTGCACCAGGCCGATGCCTCGATCGTGCCCGCGGGCCGCGGCACCCGCGCGATGCAGGACGACGCCCGCGCCCACGGCGCCGACCTGCGCCCGCACTCGCCGGTCACCTCGGTGCGCGACCTCGGCGAGGGCGGGCTGGTCGTGCGGACGCCGCAGGGCGAGCTCCACTGCGGCGCACTCGTCGTCACCGCCGACGCCTGGGCCAACGACGTGCTCGCCGGGCTCGGCGTCCGGGTCCCGCTCGAGGTCACGCTCGAGCAGGTGACCTACTTCCGACCCGACCGCCCCGACGAGTTCGCCCCCGGCCGGCTGCCGCTGTGGATCTGGATGGACGACCCCAGCTACTACGGGTTCCCGACCTACGGCGAGCCCACGGTGAAGGCGGCCCAGGACTGTGGTGGACCGGTCGTGGATCCCGACTCGCGCACGTCCGACCCCGACCCCGGGATGGCCGAGCGGCTCGCCGACCACATGGCCACGATGCTGCCCGGCAGCGGTCCGGCCGATCCGGTCGTCGCGCTGCCAGTACACGCTCACCCCGGACCGCGACTTCGTGCTCGCCCCGGTCCCGGGACACCCGTCGGTCGTGGTCGGGCTCGGCGCCGCCCACGGGTTCAAGTTCGCACCGACGTTCGGCCGGCTGCTGGCCGACCTCGCCCTCACCGGGGAGACCGCCACCGACCTGACGCCGTACCGGATGGACCGTGCCGCGCTGACCGACCCCGACTACCAGGCGCACTGGCTGGTCTGATGACGCGACACGGACGGCTACGCCAGGACCCCGGGATCGAGCTGGAGCTCGCGCGCGACCGCTTCCGCCACCCAGTGGCGCAGCTGGGTGCGCGTGACGCTGCCGTAGACCAGCGTCGCCACGGACAGCCCGTCGAGCAGCGCCGAGATGCGGGTCACCGCCGACGGCGGGTCGGGGCAGTGGAAGTCCCCGGTCAGCACGCCCGCGTCGACCACCTCGCGCAGCACGGCGCACCAGCGCTGGTCCATCCGCCGCATCACGGCCTGGATCTCGCCCTCGCGCTGGGCCAGCGCCCAGGCGTCGATCCACAGCTGCCACCCGGTCGCCGTACCGGTCGGGCCGTAGAGCCGCAGCATCCGGCGCAACCGGTCCAGGGGTGCGTCACGGCTGCCGGCGATCTCCTCGAGCCGCGCGACGTCCCGCCCCGCGGCGTGCGCGAAGGCCTCCGCGACCAGGTCCGCCTTGGTCCGGAAGTGGTAGAACACCAGGGCCGGGCTCACGCCCAGCGCGGTCGCCACGTCGGAGACCCGGGTCGCCGCCAGGCCCCCGCGCTCCACGACCTCGAGGGTCGCGGTCAGGATCTCCTCGCGCCGCAGCTCGGCCGTGCGCCGGCTCCGACCGCTCACCACCCCGCTCCCATGTCCGGTGACACTAGTGTCTCGAGCGTGGGGCCCTTGAATGCTTGGCGTCTTCAGGGTGGGTGCATCGCAAGGCGGCGGAGCGCTGGACTACCAGGCGTCATGCGAGCGACGCCAACGCAGCGAGGTGCGTGCCCTGGTGGCGCGAAGCGCCAAGGGTCTTACGCTCGGGACACTGTGCCCGAGGAGGCCCGCGATGACGACGTCCGAAGTCCCGCAGACGAGGAGGACGATGCTGCCGGCCGAGTCCTACACCTCGCCGGACGTGCTTGCCTGGGAGCAGCGGCACCTGTACGCCGGGAGCTGGACCTGCCTGGGCCGGCTCGTCGACCTGCTCGGACCCGGCACCACCCAGCGGGCGGTCATGGTCGGCGACGTCTCGGCCCTGGTCGTGCGGCGCGACGCCGAGGTGCGGATGTTCGCCAACACCTGCCGTCACCGCGGCCACGAGCTGCTGCCGGTGGACGAGTCGTCCCACCGCAGGTCGGTGGTGTGCCCCTACCACGCCTGGAGCTACGACCTGGGCGGGTCGCTCATCGCGGCTCCCGGCTTCCGCGACGTGCCCGACTTCGAGCCGGACGCCCACGGGCTGGTGGAGCTGCCGGTCGAGGTCTGGGAGGGATGGCTCTTCGGCCACGCCCTGCACCCCCTGGGGAGTCCCGAGGTCCCCCCGTTCACCGAGCACCTGGGGGAGATGGGGCGGATCGTCGGGCCGTACGCCCCCGCCTCGCTCGCTGTGGCGGACCGGCACACCTACGAGGTGGCGGCGAACTGGAAGGTGATCGCCGAGAACTACCACGAGTGCTACCACTGCCCCCTGATCCATCCGGAGCTGTGCCAGGTCTCGCCACCCGACTCCGGCGACAACTACGACCTGCCGGGCGCCTGGATCGGCGGCTCGATGGACCTGCGGGACGGGATGGCGACGATGTCCCTGACCGGCGAGCCGGTCGCGCCGCCGCTGCCGGGGGTCGACCCGGGGCGCGTCGAGTACCTCCACCTGCTGCCGAACCTGCTCGTCTCCGCCCACCCCGACTACGTGATGACCCACCGGCTGGTGCCGCTGGCGCCCGACCGGACCTGGGTCGAGTGCACCTGGCTGGCTCGACCCGGAGAGGACGGCCGTGCCACCGCGCCGGGCGCGGTGGAGTTCTGGGACATCACCAACCGGCAGGACTGGGCGGCCTGCGAGTCCGTGCAGCGCGGCCTGTCCAGCCCGCACTTCCGTCCGGGACCGTTCGCGCCCAACGAGGACGCCGTGATGCAGCTGGTCGCGACCCTCGAGCGCGCCTACGCCACCGGATCGTGGCAGTGACCAGCGCCCGCTCTCAGCGGGGGACGTGCTCGACCCAGCTGCGCTGGGCCACCAGCACTCCGTCCTCGTGGGCCTGCACGTCGATGACCGCGTCGTAGCCCGCGGGGCCGATGTCGACGCGCAGCGTCGAGCGGACCAGCACCTCGATCCCGGGCCAGCCGAGGATGAAGCTGCACTCGGCCGTCGCGGCCTGGGCGAAGGTCCTCCGATCGACGGTCACCTCACCGGCGTAGCGCTCCGTCGCCCAGCCGTCGTGCGGCACGTCGTAGGTCGACCCGTGCCGGACCGTGCACGTGGTGGTGCGCGCGAGCACGTCGCGGCTGACCGTCCACGAGACCCCGGTCGGGTCCTCGTGGCTGGTCCGGGCCCCGGGCGAGTACGACGCCGGGGGCCGCCCGGAGCCGCCCCAGAGCGGCAGCTCGAGCGTGCCCTCGTGCACCGTCAGCGTGACCGGGGCCGGCGGTGCGACCGTGTTCGGCCAGTCGGCGCCGGCGACCGAGAGCCGCAACCGCTGTCCCGGCGCCAGCTCGTAGGCGCACGCGTCGAGGTCGAGCACGACGTCGTACTCCACGCCCGGGCACCAGTGCCGACGGCGGCGTCGCCGCGTGCACCCCGTCCCGGTGGGCGAGGTCGAGCGTGCCGCGCGTGATCAGCGCGGAGGTGCCGTCCGGGAAGACGTCGCAGAGCTTGACGGACAGCGAGGCGGCCGGGGCGTCGGCGCTCACCCGCAGCCGGAGGCGCGGGTGGCCGACCAGCACCTCCTGGTTGCCGGTCCAGTCCCAGCAGAGCGACCGGGCGTCGTCCTCGCGCTGGTCGCCGGACTGGCCCCACGGCAGGTGCCCGGCGCAGTCGATCCAGGCGGCGGTCCCGGTGTCGGGGTCGACCGGGAGCGAGCGCGGACCGGCCAGGGGGCGGACCTCGACGCCGCTGGCGGGGGAGGGCCACTCGTCGCGGATCCAGCGACCCTCGTGGAGGTCGAGGTCGGGCGCCGGGCGGGTCGAGCCGCGGACGAAGACCTCGACGCCGTCCTCGTGCTGGGGCCCGGTGCCGCGCAGCCAGCGGTCGAACCACCGGGCCATCTCGACGTCGAGGTCGATCCGCGGCCCGGGCATCGCGGTCGTCGGGTCGGCGTGCGCCCACGGCCCGGCCAGCAGCCGGTGTGGCACGCCCGCCTCGCGCAGCGCCGCGACCGTGCGGAAGGAGTTGTTGCGGTAGCCGTCCGCCCAGCCGGCCACGATCATCACCGGGCAGTCGATCCGGTCGTAGCCGCCACCGTCGGGCCCGAGCCGGACCGAGCCGTGCCGCCAGTAGGCACCGTCGCGGTTCTCGCGCAGCCAGGTGAGCAGCCACGGCTCGCTGGGTCTCGAGGCGCCGCACCCACTCCTCGCGCCAGCCGTCGCCCCAGACGGCGGGCACGGGCGGAAGCACGCACATCGGCGTCATGTAGTGGCAGTAGTCGACCAGGTCGACCAGCCTGAGCGCACCGCCGCGCCAGTGGACGTCGTCGGTCCAGCGGTCGTCGGTGGCGTAGATCGCGCAGATCGCCTTGAGCGCCGGTGGCCGCTCGCACGCGAGCTGGAGGGAGTTGAAGCCGGAGTACGACGTCCCCCACATGCCGACCCCGCCGTCGCACCAGTCCTGGGCCGCGAGCCAGGCGATCACCTCCAGCAGGTCGGACTGCTCCGCCACGGGGTACTCGTCGGTCGCGTCGCCGCCCGAGGACCCGGTGCCCCGCACGTCGACCCGGCACACGGCGTACCCGAACTCGTCGCGCAGCCGCCGGTAGGTCGCGGAGTACGACGACGTCAGGTCGTCCTTGCGATAGGGGAGCGCCTCGAGCAGGCACGGCTGCGGCCCGGCACCGGGGTCCGGCAGGTACAGCGTCGCCGCGATGGCCGGTCCCGTCGGCCATCGTGATCACGACGTCGCGCTCAGTCCCCGGCACGGCCGGCCTCCCTCATCAGCGCCAGCACGGCCTCGGGGTCGAGGCCCTCGCTGGTGTTGCCGTCGCGGCCGACCGTGGTGGGCGCCGTCAGCAGCGAGTTCAGGACCGCCTCCTCGGAGGCGTCGACCACGGCCTCGAACAGGGCGTCGAGCGCCCGGCCGGCGGTGCGCGGGCCGTCGGGGAGGCCGTCCCGGTCGGTCCGGGCGGTGGTGGAGGCGGCCAGGAAGATCTCGCCGCTGCCGTGGTGGGCGGTCGAGCCGGTCCGGGCGAGGCCGAGCCCGACCCGGCGCGCCAGCCGCGCGCACCCCGCGGCGTCGACCGGGGCGTCGGTGACCACCACCCCGATGCACGACCCGGCCGGCCGCGCCGGCGCGGGAGGGCCCTCCGGCAGCAGCCGTCCGACCGGCACGCCGGCGACGGTCAGCCGCGCCCGCTCACCGAAGTTCGTCAGCAGCAGCACGGCGACCGTGTGGCCCTCGGGCGTGACCCGCGACGAGGTGCCGATGCCGCCCTTGAAGCCGAGGCACGACATCCCGGTGCCGGCCCCGACCGCGCCCTCCCCGGGTGGCGCCGACGACCCCCGCGAGGCCAGCGCCGCGGCGTACGACGCCCGGACGTCGTCGGTGGTGACCTGCATCCGGCGGCAGTCGTTGAGGAAGGAGTCGTCACACTCGGCGACCACCGGGATGACCACGTCGTCGGCGACCTCCGGGTGCTGGTCGAGCGCCAGCTCGCACGCGGCGTCGTAGACGCGGCCCAGCTGCATGGTCGAGGTCAGGTAGACGGGCGTCTCGACGACACCCCACTCCGCGGCACTCAGGAAGCCGGTGCACTCGCCGGCTCCGTTGAGCACCGCGCCGCCCGCGGCGAGCGGCCGGTGGTAGGCGTCCTCGGCGAGCAGCAGGGTGGTGACGCCCGTGCGGGCGCGAGCCGCGACCGGCCGGCGGCGGCTCCTCGTCGCGGACCAGCGTCGACGTGGCCCAGCCCCACGCCTGCGACGTCCAGCACGGAGTTGGTCGGACCGGGCGGCAACCTGCCGATCCCGATGCCGAGCTCGCGGGCGCGGGGCATGACGACATCCTGCCCCGTCGGGAGGTCGCCGGGCGAGGGTTCGTGGTGAGATCCTGACTCATGACTCAGTCCCCGGAGAGCCGCCCGGTCCCGGTCGTGTGGTCGCCCGACACCAGGTTGCACGACCCCCACCACGAGGTGTGGGTGGGCGTGGCCACGACCGGCACCGAGGTCGCCGCCCGCGTCGACGTGATCCTCGACGCGCTGCGGGCCGACGGTCACCGGCTGGTCGAGGTCGGGACCGAAGGCCGCGCAGGTGGCAGGCGCGACGCCGCACTCGCCTCCGTCCACGACCCGGACCTGCTCGACTTCCTGCGCACGGCGGCGGAGCGCTGGGCGGCCGGCCCCTACGAGCGGCTCGTCGGGCAGGACCGGGTGGTGCCCTACCTCTTCCCGACGCCGGCGATGACCGCCGGGCTGCCCGCGCGGGCAGCGGCGGCGGTGCACGTGGACGCCGGCCGGTTCGTCTACGACACGATGACGCTGATCGGGCCCGGCACCTGGGAGGCGGCCGGGGCGGCCGTCGACTGCGCGCTCGCGGCGGCCGACCTGGTCGTGGGTGGCGAGCCGCTCGCCTACGCCCTGTGCCGGCCGCCGGGTCACCACGCGACGCCCGCCGGGGTCGGCGGCTCCTGCTACCTCAACAACGCCGCGGTGGCGGCGCAGGCGCTGCGCGACGCCGGTCACGAGCGGGTCGGGATCGTCGACGTCGACGCCCACCAGGGCAACGGCACCGCCGCGATCTTCTGGGAGCGCGAGGACGTGCTCTACGGCTCCGTGCACGTGGATCCCGGTGCCGGTTGGTTCCCGCACGTGGTCGGGTACGCCGACGAGACCGGTGCCGCCGCCGGGGCCGGCGCGACCCGGAACCGGCCGCTGCCCGAGGGGACCGGTGACGGACCCTGGCTCGACGCCGTCGACGACCTCGCCGGCTGGGTCGTCGCGGAGGGGTGCACGGCGCTGGTGGTGTCACTCGGCGTCGACGCCGCCGCCGACGACCCCGAGAGCCCGTTGCTGGTCACGCACGACGGGTATCGCGCGGCCGGCCGACGGCTCGCCGCGACCGGGACTGCCCGCCGTCGTGGTGCAGGAGGGCGGCTACCACCTGCCGACCCTCGGCACCCTGGTGGCGGCCTACCTCGGCGGGCACGGTCAGGAGCGCTGAGCACGGCGCCCCCGGTGACGCACTGCCCCCGGGGACGATCAGTTCGCGGCTTGTCGGCGCAGCAGCACGCTCACCATCGCCAGGTGCGGGGCGAACTGATCGTTGGTGGGGGGAGCCCGCGCCTGCGTGAGTTGGACTCAGGCGCAGGCTCAGGCGTAATCTTGCCCATTGCGCCATCAGGTCTGCCTGTCCCACAGGAGCGGACCGGGCTCGCTATCCATCTCCAACGGTAGTGAAACAGTCCTGCTGCGCGTGCCCGACGACTTCTGACCACCAAGGAATTCATTCCCTTATGACAGCAGCACCTACCTCGCCCCTTCGCTTGAGCTCGGCGACGCGCCCCAGGTCGCGATCAACGACATCGGTTCGGCTGAGGACTTCCTCGCCGCGATCGACGCGACCATCAAGTACTTCAACGACGGTGACATCGTGGAGGGCACCATCGTCAAGGTCGACCGGGACGAGGTCCTGCTCGACATCGGTTACAAGACCGAGGGCGTCATCCCCTCCCGCGAGCTGTCGATCAAGCACGACGTCGACCCCAACGAGGTCGTCGAGGTCGGCGACAAGGTCGAGGCCCTGGTCCTCCAGAAGGAGGACAAGGAAGGCCGCCTGATCCTGTCCAAGAAGCGCGCCCAGTACGAGCGCGCCTGGGGCACCATCGAGCAGGTCAAGGAGGAGGACGGCGTCGTCGAGGGCACCGTCATCGAGGTCGTCAAGGGCGGCCTGATCCTCGACATCGGCCTGCGCGGCTTCCTGCCCGCCTCCCTCGTCGAGATGCGTCGCGTCCGCGACCTGCAGCCCTACGTCGGTCAGACCCTCGAGGCCAAGATCATCGAGCTCGACAAGAACCGCAACAACGTGGTCCTGTCGCGCCGTGCCTGGCTCGAGCAGACCCAGTCCGAGGTCCGCCACGGCTTCCTGACCCAGCTCCAGAAGGGCCAGATCCGCAAGGGCGTCGTCTCCTCGATCGTCAACTTCGGTGCGTTCGTCGACCTCGGTGGCGTCGACGGCCTGGTGCACGTCTCCGAGCTGTCCTGGAAGCACATCGACCACCCGTCCGAGGTCGTCACCGTCGGCGACGAGGTCACCGTCGAGGTGCTCGACGTCGACATGGACCGCGAGCGCGTCTCGCTGTCGCTCAAGGCGACCCAGGAAGACCCGTGGCAGCACTTCGCCCGGACCCACCAGATCGGTCAGATCGTGCCGGGCAAGGTCACCAAGCTGGTGCCGTTCGGTTCCTTCGTCCGCGTCGAGGAGGGCATCGAGGGCCTGGTGCACATCTCCGAGCTGGCCGAGCGCCACGTGGAGATCCCCGAGCAGGTCGTCCAGGTCAACGACGACGTCATGGTCAAGATCATCGACATCGACCTCGAGCGTCGCCGGATCTCGCTGTCCCTCAAGCAGGCCAACGAGACCAACGCCGCGGCCGACGTCGAGGACTTCGACCCGACCCTCTACGGCATGACCGCGTCGTACGACGAGCAGGGCAACTACATCTACCCCGAGGGCTTCGACCCGGAGACCGGTGAGTGGCTCGAGGGCTTCGACGACCAGCGCGCCGTCTGGGAGGAGCAGTACGCCAAGGCGCACGCTCGCTGGGAGGCCCACGTCAAGCAGCAGGCCGAGGCCGCCCAGGCCGAGGTCGAGGCCGGCGAGGCCACGTCGTACTCCTCCGGTGGCGAGCGAGGAGACGACCTCCGAGGAGGGCGCCGCCCCCGAGACCAGCGGTTCGCTGGCCAGCGACGAGGCGCTCCAGGCGCTTCGCGAGAAGCTGACCGGCGGCAGTGCCTGATCGCTCGACCTGAACGCCGAACGGCCCGCCCGGACTACACCGGGCGGGCCGTTCGCACGTCCGCTGGTCGTCAGTCCACGATGTCCATGACCCGCTGAGCGGTGCGGTGACCGATGCGGTAGCCGTCGACCATCGCGTCACGGAAGTGGAGTCCGCCCCAGATCCGGGAGCGGAAGGCGTCGCGCTCGAGGTCCGTGAGCGTCGGGTACGTCCGGTGCGCCGCGAGGGCGGAGTTGATCAGCTCCAGCGGCACCGTCTCGCCGAGCATGCGCCGGACCACGGCAACCTGGGGCGCGGTCACCGAGGCGTGTCCGCTGACGTAGTCGGAGTAGGTCGGGACGGCCAGCAACGAGGTCCAGCCCGGCTGCGCCACCGTGCCGGCGTTCTCGTCCTGGGCTGCGCCGGCGATGGCCTCGTTCGGCCGCCAGAACCCGACGTCCCGCTTGAGCTGCCAGGCCTGGATCACGGAGTCGGTCATGGCAGTGTGCATCCGCGCGAACAGCAGGGCGGTCCGGTGGAGGGACAGCGCCTGCGCGCCGGGGGACTCCAGGTACCGGATGACGGCGTCGCCGACCATGGTCGCGGAGTTGGAGTTGAAGAAGAGCGCGGTGTCCGTCTGCTCCTGGGTGCGCTGGTGGCCGGAGGCGTCACTCCCACCGAGGCGCTTGACCTCCCGGTAGTCCTTGGCGTACGCCCGGGTGGTCAGCTCGTCCGGACCGTTGACGCTGATCGGCTGTCGCAGCGCCAGGAAGTCCAGCGAGCCCAGCCAGGCGCCCAGCATGTCGGTGGCCGGGGGCACCGGTTGCCAGATCCCGATCGCGGGCGGGAGCGTGTAGTGGATGTCGGGATCCTCGTAGCCGTCCCCGACCCGGCTCGCGAGCATCTCGCTGGCCGCGGCGGCACCCAGGTCCTCGCCCGTGTCCCGTGCGTCGGCATCGGTGACCGACGCGAGCGTCGTGGCGAGGTGGCCGGCGAGGGTGGCGGAGCTGGCGGGGAAGTAGTGCACGAGGACGTCGTGGGCGGCACGGGCGGCTGCCGCCGTCTCCGAGCTGTCCTGGTGGTGCCTCGACTTCATGACGGCGTCGTACATGGCGCCGGAGGTGAAGCCCAGCACGGGTATGCGGGTCGGGATCGGCGGCGGCGGCGTCGTCGCCGGGTAGACGGTCTGCATCAGGATCCGCTCCCAGTCGAGGATCACCTGCGCCGACTCGGCAGCGCTGGCCGCCTGGTGGTCGGGCGCCGTGGTGACACCGTGGGCGGGCGGCATCAGGACGGCCGCGAGAGGTGCCGTCAGGACGGCGGTCGTGGCGACGGCGCACAGGCGCTTGCTGAGGTGCATGGTCGACCTCCAGGTCGTGGACAGGACAGTCGGGAACGACTCGGTTTCCTGCAGTGTGGAGCGAGGGGGTGCGGCCCCGGTATTCGCGTTCAGGCGTATCTCTGCACCGGGGTCACCCCATCGGGCTCGGCCAGGGCGCGGCCCTCGTACGCCACCGCCGCGGCATGCCGGTTGGTGACACCGAGCTTGGGGTAGACGTGCTCGAGGTGCTTGCGCACGGTGGACGGGGCGATGCCCAGCCGCTCGGCGATCTGCGCGTTGGACAGGCCCGCGGCGACGAGCCGGAGGACGCGGCGCTCCTGGACGGTCAGGTGGGCTGGGAGGTGGGGCGCCGGGCGCTCGCGGAAGAGTCGTGCGCAGACCGGTTCGAGCAGGCGCACCAGCGCGAGGTCGCGGTCCGTGAAGGGCTGGGCGCGTCGGTCCAGCTCCAGCTGGACGACCAGGTCCGGCCCGTTGCGGAAGCTGAGGACCACGGCATCGACGACCAGCCCGTCGTTCCCGGGCGACCCCGGCAGGTCCACCACGTCGAGCAGGTATCCACGCGGGTCGGCGACCGCCACCGCGATGCCGTCGCAGGGGACGAGGACGGCCAGCTTCTCGAGGAGCCGGTGGTGGGGGAGCGGGCTGCCCGGGACGGTCTCGGCTGCCATGAGTGATCGCAGTGCTCGTTGCTGTTCCTCTGAGAGCACGATGTCAGGCATGCCTCTCACCCCCCGTGGCTCAGTCTAGGCCTGTGGCGCCGGCTCGAAGTGGGTAGATTCCGCGATGGCGCCCAGCTCCTGGTTGTGCTCGTCGGCTCCGTCCCACATCGGGTAGGTCACGGCGCGACCTGGTCGGCGTCGACGAACCTGGCACCTTCGGCCATCTGGGTCATCTCGTCGATCTGGCTGGGCGTCGGGCCCCCGGGGCCGGGGAAGTATCCGGCGACGAGCATGAGGCGGTGCCCGTCGACGTCCACGATCCACAGGCGCTGGGTCTTGCCCGGGCCGATCCCTTGCGTGCCGCCGGAGTACTCCCGCCAGCTGAGGAGGTCACCGTGGCACTTGGCCGGAATCTTGGCAGGCACGTTGAGCTCCATGAATACGCCCTCGTACCCTCCGATGTGCCTCCGGGCCGGTTCCGTGCTCTCCCAGACCGGCAGCGCCGCCAGCGCGTCGGCGAGGTCGTCCACGCTTGGGCCAGGGTCGACCCAGGCTGTGCCCCCGCACGGCTTCTTGGCGACCTCGGACACGGTCCAGGTGTCGAAGTGGCGGAACCCGGCACTGTCATCTTCGGCCATGATCTCGTATCCGTCGCCGCGCCCCAGATAGCCGGCGGGCACGTCGATCAGCACCATCGGTACGTCGTCCTGATCGCTGGAGAAGCCCATGGCGTAACGCCCGGGGGTGAGCAAAGTGTCGGTCGACGCCACCTCCGCGAGGCGGGTGGCCCGCACCAGGTCACCGGATGGCGAGGAGGTCGGTGGTGACGTAGCCGTGCCGTCGGCGACCGGGGTGGGGTCCGCTTGCTCGTCGGGCGCGGTGCTGCTGCAGCCCGCGAGCGCGACCGCGAGCGTGCTGGTCGTGATCAGGTTCAGGGCAGGGTGCATCGCACTTTCTCCTTGCGTCGGTGATGGGGTTTGGTCGGGGTGTGGTTCAGGAGTCGGGTTCCACGAAGTGGATCGACTCCGCGATGGCGATCAGCTCCTGGTGCTGCTCGGCTGGCTGGTCGAGGTAGTTGGACACGGCTACGACGAGGCGGGTGCCGTCGACGTCGAGGATCCAGAGGTGGTTGACCGCGCCAGGATGGCCCTGGGAGTAGAGGAGCCCGGGTTTGGTCCGCCACAGCGTGTACTCGCCGTTCGAGCACCGGCTCAGGTCCGCCTCGGCCGGGTGGGTGACCTCGAGGTAGAGCCCGCGGTAGTCGTCGAGGACGGCCGCCCGGGGCTGTGTGCTCGGGCCGGCTTGCCGTCTCAGGGCCTGGGCCAGGGCCTCCACGCCCGTCCCGGCGTCCGCGGCGGTGCGGACGTGGCAGGGGTCGGCCAGAACCTGGTCGACACGCCAGACGGTGACCTCACCCCACTGGTCCGGCTCCTGGTACTGGTTGCCGGCGTCGACCGCGTAGCCACCGTTGGTGAAGTAGCCCTCCGGCACGTCGAGGATCGCGCGGGGCAGTGCCGTCGCCCTCCGGATCACCCCACACCGCCATCGAGTAGGATCCCGGGTTCCAGTGGGCCGCGCGGGCCGATCAAGTCGCTCGGAGTCGGGTGGCGGGGCCACTGGGACCACGTCGCCGTCGAGATCGGGCAGGTCGGCGAACCAGGCAATCGCGGCGACAGCTGCCGCCGCAGCAAGGACGAGACCCCTTCGGCTCAGCCGCCGGCGGTGCGCGCGGGCGTATGTCGTCGCGAGCTCCCGGTCGAGATCCGGCACGAGGTGATCGGTGTTGCCGGCCAGGCCGGTCCGCAACCGCTGGTCAATCGGCATGGCTGGTCACCTCCACGGACTCGGAGAGGAGCGCGGCGAGACGGGTACGCGCCCGGAAGAGGTGCTGCTTGACGGTCGAGGTGGAGACGCCGAGGTGACGCGCGACGTCCTCGACGGGGAGGTCGTCGAGGTAGAACAGTGCGACGACCGCGCGCTGCTGCGGGGCGAGGGAGCCGACCGCCCGGGCGAGGTCGAGGTCGGGCAGGTCGTCCCAGACGGGCTGGTCGTCCTCGGGTGGTGCCGCCGTCCGGAGCCGGGTCTGCTTCGCGGCGCGGACGGCGGCACGGACCGCCACCTGGCGCACCCACGCCTCCGGGTGCTCCACCGCCTGGATGCTGCGCCAGCGCTCGCACAGCCGGAGGAACGCATCCTGGGTCACCTCTTCGGCACGGCCGCGGTCGTGCAGGATCAGGGACGTCGTCCGGAGCACCGACGCATAGCTCGAGCGGAAGACCCACTCGAACTCCGTCCGCTCCGACCGACGCATCGCCCCTCCCCGGCCCGTTGGTCCCTCTCACAGTTATAGGGGCTCGAGAGGAGCGGTTGGTTGACATGGGAGTGCAGGAAATTTCTCGGCTGTTCGCCGACGAGCCGTCAGCGGGCGCGGGACACCACGGCGACCTGGTCGCGGCGGGTCGGGTTCGTGGCCGACCGGGCGCGGATCCACGTCAGCCGCTCCTCGCCGTCCGCGGCCCCGGCCGTACGCCGCACCACGACCCGGATCGACCAGGACTGGCCGGGGTTCAGCCGTGGCGTGAGCAGGCCACCCACCAGCTGGTCGGTGATGTCGCGGCGACCGTGCAGGTAGCGGACCGACCAGCCGTCGGCCCCCGGCCGGGCCCACATCCGGAACCGCTCGCCCTCGTAGCCGGCGTCGACGACGCGTACCGGGTAGCGCACGGTCTGCCCGGTCGCGGTGAACCGGTCGGCCGCGTGGACGACGTCGGGCTGCGGCCACCGCCCGGCGCCGAGCCAGGCGTCGCTCGGCGCGCACCTGCAGGTCGGGCTGGCGCAGCGGGTCGACGACGTAGGGGAAGCGGCGCCGCACCTCGTTGCCGGCGCCGTCGTCGGCGGTGAACGTGATGACGTGGCGGCCGGGTGAGCTCGGCGGGCCTCCGTCGACCGACTCGACCCGGCAGCTCGGTGAGGTTGCTGCCGCCCCGGTCGACGCAGCCGAACTCCGGCGCGATCCGGGTGCCCTCCGGGTAGGTGGCGTGGGGGCGCGGGAAGGCGATCCGGAACCGGGGCGCGATCCGGTCGGGCGCGGGGGAGGACACCGCGCGGTAGGAGAACCAGCCGTTCGCCCGCAGCGACCAGACCTCGTCGCCGTCCCGGGTCACCCGGGTGGCGATGGGTGCGACCGAGCCGTCGGCGGTCTCGCTGCGCGACCAGCCGGCCAGCACCGAGCCGTCCGGCAGTCGCTGGGCGTTGCCCGCGAAGGCGGCGTACCGCCCCTCGGGGACGTGGCTCCACACCAGGGTCGCGGTCATCGCCTCGGTGTCGAGGGCGTACTCCACGATCCGGCTCTGCGGCCGCGCGATCCGCTCGCCGTCGGGGTCGGCCGGGTCGGGACACATGTCGGCGGTCTGCGGGGCGACCGGGCCGGTCTGGTCACGACGCGAGCCGTTGTCGAAGAGCAGCAGGTGCCCGTCGGGCAGGATCCGCGCGTCGTGCTGGGCGCAGAACCCACCGAACGGGTCGCCGACGAAGGTGAACTCGTTGCGCTCGCCACCCAGCCGCCACACCACGTCGCCCGGCTCGAAGCCGTCGTGGGCCTCGGTGGCGATCCGCAGCACCTGGCCGGTGTTGCGGAAGGAGGCGACCAGGTCGCCGTTCGGCTGCATCTCGACGCTGTTGGCGTGGATGTAGTCCTGGCCCTGCGCGCCGAGGACGTAGCCCTCGACGGGGTCGACGTGACCCTTGCTGGACCAGGTGAACGCGGCCCGACCGCGGGCGCCGACGACCTGCAGGATCGCGTCGAGCCACGGGGTGCCGTCGGCCCGGAAGTCGCGGTGGTGGCCCATCAGCACCATCCGGCCGTCGGGGAGGTACTGGACGTCGTGGAAGTCGGTGTCGTCGGCCACGACCCCCAGCGCGTCGACGGGCCGCAGTCGTTGCTGCCCGGCGAGCCGGAACTGCCGGTCGTACTCACGCACCCGGTAGCCGTACTCGGTGTCCTCCGGGCTCTCCTTCACCGGCTCGAACACGGTGTAGGCGGGGCCGGTCGCGTGGGCCCGGAAGTCGTGGGGCTCCTCCGCCTCGCGCACGTGGAGCGGTACGCCGTGCGCGTCCACGACGGTCTCGAAGCCGGTCTCGGCCAGGAAGCTGGAGAGGCCGAGGAAGACCGGTCCGTTCCCCGGGCCGGTGCCGCTCGCGGACAGCTGCGGGAAGCCGGCCGGCAGGTAGATCCACGACTGGTTGCTGGTCTCGCCGTCGGCGGTCACCTGCACGTTGACCTCGTCGCCGGCTCGCAGCCCGGTCACGGGGTGGGGAGTGCCGATCGTGGTGGCGACGCCGTTGACGCGCACGGACGCGGCGGGGTCGTCGGCGGCTGACCGTGACCTCGACCCGGCCGGCGGTCGCGTCACCGGTGAGGATCGCGAACCGGTCCAGCGAGGCGTCGTACGACGGGTAGGTGTCGACGCCCTCGCCGGTGACCGTCACGGTCAGGCCCGGGGGAGCGGCGGCGACCTCGCTGGTGGCGGGCTGCGGGCAGGGCGGTCAGCCCGGCGGCCAGCAGCAGTCCAGTCAGCACTCCGAGCCTCCGTCGCATGCGCACACGATAGGTGTGCGCGCACGCGACGGGCACTCATCGGCGGACGGGTCAGCTCCAGGCGCCGGGCGAGCGGAACTGCGGGTCCTCGAAGTGGGACCGCGGCTGGTGGGTCGGGCCGGTCCGCGAAGACCTCCCGGAGCACCTCGGCGAGCACGAGGAGGACGGCGGTGGCGATGATCAGGACGATGGCGATGTCGGTGTTCATGGCAGTAATTCTGCTACCGTCGAGAATCAGACACGAGTGGCAGAAATGACAGCATGCGTTGATTTTCTGCCAGAGATCGCGGCATGCTGGCCGGGTGCGCAAGGTCGTCGTGGTGGTGCAGGACGGGGTCGAGCCCTTCGGCCTGGGTGCGATGTGCGAGGTCTGGGCCGAGCCCTACCACCCCGAGGACGACAACCCGGTCTTCGACTTCCACGTCGTGACCCCGCGACCGGGACGGGTCCGGGGCGCGTCCGGCTTCGACCTCCACGTCGACGAGGACCTCTCGGTCGCCGCCGACGCCGACCTGGTCTGCGTCGCGCCCGAAGCGGGACTACACCGCCCCCTCGCCCGAGGTCGTCGAGCTGGTCCAGGACGCCCACGCCCGCGGTGCCCACGTCTTCGCCCACTGCACGGCCGCCTACGTGCTCGGCGAGGCCGGGCTGCTCGACGGCCGCCGCTGCACCACCCACTGGCGCCACGTCGAGGAGTTCGCGGCCCTCTACCCGTTGGCGCTGGTCGACCCGGACGTCCTCTACGTGCAGGACGGCACCATCGTGACCGGCGCCGGGTCGGCGGCCGGCCTCGACGCGGCGCTCCACCTGATGCGCCAGCAGTTCGGGGCCCGCACCGCCGCCGCCGCGGCCCGGCGGATGGTCGTCCCCGCCCACCGCGACGGGGGCCAGGCCCAGTTCATCGCCCGCCAGGTGCCCGCCTGCGAGGCCGAGACGCTCGGCCCGCTGCTGGCGTGGGTGGGGGAGAACCTCGCCGACGACCTCAGCGTCGAGGCCCTCGCCAAGCGCAGCCACATGTCGCCCCGCACCTTCGCGCGGCGGTTCCGGGAGGAGACCGGCACGACCCCGCACGCGTGGGTCACCCGGCAGCGGCTGCAGGCGGCCGAGGAGCTGCTGGAGCTGACCGACCACCCGGTCGACTGGATCGCCGGCGAGGTCGGCTTCGGCAACGGCGCCGCGCTGCGCCACCACTTCACCCGCGCCCGGGGCGTCTCGCCGCAGCAGTACCGCCGTACCTTCGGCGACGGCGCCAGCCAGGTCGTCAGGACAGCTCGCTTCGGCGCACCTTGCCCGTGGCGGTGTGCGGCAGCTCGGGTAGGAACCGCCACTGCCTGGGTCGCTTGGCCGGTGAGAGCCGTTCGCGCGCGTACGCCGTGAGCTCCTCCTCCGTCGCCGTGCCCACCACCGCGGCGCAGACCCGCTGGCCCCACTCCTCGTCGGGCACGCCGAAGACCGCGACGTCGTCGACGCCGGGGTGCTCCCGCAGCGCGTGCTCGACCTCGACCGGGTAGACGTTGACGCCGCCGCTGATCACCAGGTCCTCGCGTCGTCCGTCGAGGAACAGGTAGCCGTCGTCGTCCAGCCGGCCCAGGTCGCCGACGGTGAAGGAGTCGCGCGCGCCAGGCCCGCGCGGTCTTCTCCGGGTCGCGGAAGTAGTCGAACCGCGCGTGCGGCGGTACGGCGCACCAGATCGTGCCGTCGTCGTCGACGGTGATCTGCCGGCCCGGCCGGGCGCGGCCGACCGTGCCCGGCCGCCGCTCCCACTCCTCGGAGCGGCAGGCGGTGAACTGGCCCTCGGTCGAGCCGTAGAACTCCCACGTCGACCCCGCGGGGAAGGCCTCGACCAACCTCCGCTTCACCGCCGGCGGGCAGGCGGCGCCGGCGTGGGCCACCAGCCGGAAGCAGGTCAGGTCCGGGGTGCCGTGCTCGTCCCAGTGGGCGAACAGGCGCTGCAGGTGGGTCGGCACGCAGAACATCGACGTCGGCCGCTCGGTCGCGACCAGGGCGGTGATCCGCTCCGGGTCGAAGCTGCCGGCGAAGGCCAGGCGGCCGCCGGCCAGCAGCGTCCCGATCGCGAACCGCAGCGGCGCGCTGTGGTGGATCGGGCTGAGCACCAGGTTGACGTCGTCGGCGGCGAAGCCCCACAGGTCGCGCTCCTCGGCGACCAGTGCCCGCGCCGCGCCCGGGTCGAGCACGCCCGAGTGGACCGCCTTGGGCCGCCCGGTCGTGCCGCTGGTGACGTGCATCGGCCGGCCCAGCGGCAGCCCGACGGCGGTGCGCCGCAGCGCAACCGCTCCAGCTCGGCCTCGCTCCGGGTCCACCACCAGGGCCGGGTCGACGTCCGCGAGGATCCGCTCCCGCTCGACGGCGGTCAGGTTCGGGTCGAGCGGCACCGGCAGCACCCCGGCGGCCAGCAGCCCGACCACCGTCTCGACGTACGACGTGGAGCCGGTGAGCAGCAGCGCGACCCGGTCACCGCGGGCAAGGGGTGGGGCCACCGGCGCATCCTCTCAGGAGCGCCGCGAGCCGTTGAGGTTGTTGACCGAACCGATGCCGGTGGTTGAGGTGCGAGCGCAGCGAGCCTCGAAACCCCCGGCCCACCGGCACGACCGATCAGCGGCAGGAGCGGGTCGCGTGCGGTTCTCGTACACGGAAGGACCGATCGATCGCGGGCGCACCTGCTTCCCGCGTGGCAGCGGCACTCGGCGCCCCGTTCGGTCCTTGCGCTGCTACGCCAGGCCGGGTCAGTGTCCGAGCTCGATGGGTTCGGCGACCACGTCGACCAGTGCACCGTTGCGCAGCACGGTGACCTCCACGCGCTGCCCGATGGCATCCGCGAACAGGCGCCTCTGCAGTGACTGCGCATCACCCAGCGGCGTCGCCGTCGATGGCCAGGATCAGGTCGCCGCGGCGCAGGCCGCTGATCGTCGGCCGGGCTGTTCTCGACCACCTCGACGACCCGCAGCGCTGCTCCGCTGGCCGATCCGCTCAGCCCGGCAGGGTCAGCCGGCGCCGGCTGGTGACCAGGCCGAGGTAGGCCCGCCGCACTCGCCCGTCATGCATGCAGCGCGTGGATGATTCGGTGGGTCGTGGTGTTGATCGGGCACCGCAAGGCCGAGGCCGATCCCCGCCACCGCCGTGTTGATCCCGACGACCCGACCCCGCGCTGTCGGCCAGCGCACCGCCTGAGTTGCCTGGGTTGAGCGCCGCGTCGGTCTGGATGACGTCCTCGATCAGGCGCGCGGCCGTGCGGGTGCGGGCCGGCATCCTGCGGCCCAGGGCGCTGACCACGCCCGCCGTCACGCTGCCTGCCAGCCCCAGCGGGTTGCCGACCGCGACCACCAGCGAGCCGACGAGCAACGATCTCGCATCGCCGTACTCCGCCGGTCACGGCACCTCACGGTCGGCGCGCATGACGGCCAGGTCCGACAGCGGGTCGCGGCCCACGACGGTCGAAGAGCGCCAGCGTTCCGTCGGCAAACTCCGCATCGCCGCCATCTGCCTCCCCGACGACGTGGGCGTTGGTGAGAGGTGGCGCCTCGTCGCTCAGCGTCCACGGCGGATCCCGCCGATTCGCCACGGCCGCGACCGGATCCGCAGCGCCGCCACTTTCGGTGTCAGCTGCGGCCGCGACCCCGGTCACGATCGCCGAGTAGGCGTCCAGTGCCTCCGACTCTGCGTCCGGATCAGTCGTCATGGCCTGGACAACGCTTCGTGAGCAACCGGATTCCGAGGTCCACGGCGGCGACCCTACCCCGGGCGAGGTCGTCACTTCTGTGCCGGAGCCGCCCCGGATCCTCGGATGAACCGTGGGGCTACGTCCACGGAAGACGGCAGCCGTGACAAGGAGCTCGGGTGTTGCAGCGCGCCTTGGGTCTGCCGGATGTCCGCTCATCGGCAGAACCACGTGAAGAGCGCGAGAGGTCAACGGTCAACACGAGCGTGCCCACAGTCACGAATGCAGTTTCAGACGCGGGATCCCTGCAGTCAGTGACCATTCAACGGGCCACGCCTACCCCGGTATGGATCTCGCCCTAGCGCGCCCACAATCGCGGCCATGAGCGCGCGCTTCACAGGGCGACGCCGAACGAGCCCGGTCAGTCGTCGCGCAATGCTCGATGCTGGTCGATGTTCCGCCCTGCCGCCGGGTCCGGCACCGGTCCGCGTCGACGCTCGCGATCATTTCGTCGAGCGGTACGTCAGGCGGCAGGCGTCGGTAGTGGGCTCAGGCTTCACACTGCCGGGTCGCTGGGCGGTTCCATCCTTCGACCCTAGCTGCGGCGGAGTCCTCCGCTGCTCGATCGTCCGACGGCGTTGAGGGCATCCGATCATCGGCATGACCGGACAGCGACAAGAGCGTGCGTCTCCGAGCGCACGCTACGCGGCATGAGTGGATGGGCCGCCCCGGACGCGGCAGATCCGGATGCGCGGCTAGGGGTGCGATCTTTGGGCACGTTCCATGAGCTCGGAGATGACTGCGGTTTTCGCCTCGGCATAAGCATTCATGTCCGGCCAGTCCTGCTCCATCAAGGCACGCTTGGTGCGCTCGTACAAGTCGCGGTCCTCGGGGCTAGCGCGCAGGTGATTGCGATACGCAGGTAGTCATCGGCAGCCTCAGCGCCGACTTCTAGAACGGCACATGAACATCGCGGCGGGGGCCCTCACCATGCGATGACCCGGCTCTCGGACTCGAAGTTCGTAGCCCACATCCAGCAGTTGGTCGAGTAGGCCTCCTCAGCAGTGATGTCCTCAACGGTGACGAGGACATCAATGATCGGCTTCGCTGCAAGCCCGGGCACCGATGTTCAGCCAATGTGTTCGATTTGGGCGGCGGCTGGACCGAGCGCCGCACCAATGCGTCGTTCATGCTCGACGTACGCCTCGCGCCATTGCGGGTCTAGTCCGCCAACACCAGGGCGCGCTTCTCGATGCCGCCGAACAGTTCGACCGTCGTCACATCTGGACGATGGGGTTCACGTTCTGCCGTCACTGCGGGAGTGTCCCAGACCTGCATGCATCCCCTTTTGCAGGACCCCGGTCGCTATCCCATCCGCTCATCGGCTACTTGTTTCATTGCCTCATGACCGGTGCCTGGCGAGGCTCGGTCTAGGTGCCCGGGTCGTCGCTCTCACATCGGCTGCCCTCGACTCGTCGTGTGGCTCTCATTTGGCCTGCGTGACCCGGGCGCCGACCCATGAGCGGGAGAGGCTCAAGAGGGGTTTGCTCAGCTCGAAGTAGCGGTGCCCTCCCGGCTCGACAACCACATCGGATCGAGTGTCGGGAGGAACGCATGGAGCAGGATGCGCAGCGGGTCGTGATCGGGATGGACCCGCACAAGCGGTCGGTGACGATCGAGGTGATGACGGCCGACGAGACCGTGGTCGGTGGCGGCCGGTTCGGCACCGACCTCGCCGGCTACCGGTCGATGCTGGAGGTACGTGCGGCGGTGGCCGGACCGGGTCTGGGCGATCGAGGGCTGCAGCGGCATCGGCCGCCACGTCGCCCTGCGGCTGCTCGCCGATGGCGAGGAGGTCGTCGACGTGCCGCCGAAGCTGTCGGCCCGGGCCCGGGTCTTCTCGACCGGGCAGGGCCGCAAGACCGACGCCACCGACGCGCACTCGGTCGCCCTGGTCGGGACCCGGATGGCCGGGCTGCGGCCGGTGGTCGACGACCAGCAGCTCGACCGTGCTGCGGGTCCTGGTCGACCGGCGTCGGTCACTCGGTGAGGACCACACCCGGATGGTCAGCCAGCTGCACCAGCTGCTGCTCGAGCTCATCCCGGGCGGGGCGAAGAAGGACCTGTCCGCCGCGCAGGCCAAGGCGCTGCTGGCCAAGGTCCGGCCGCGTGACGCCGCCGGCAAGGCCCGCCGCCGGGTCGCCGCCGAGCTGATCGCCGACCTCGAGCGGATCTACGCAACGCAAGCAAGGCCGCCGACAAGGAGCTCAAGGAGCTGGTCGCCGCGACCGGCACCAGCCTGATGGACCTGCAACGGCATCGGACCCTCCGGTGCGGCCCGGCTGCTGGTCGAGGTCGGCGACATCACCCGGTTCCCCGACCGCGACCACTTCGCGTCCTGGAACGGCACCGCACCCATCGACGCCTCCTCCGGCGACCAGGTCCGGCACCGGCTGTCGCGGGCCGGGAACCGGCAGATCAACCGGGTCCTGCACATCATGGCCACCGTCCAGCTGCGCAACCCGACCGAGGGCCGCGCCTACTACGACCGCCGCAAAGCCGACGGCAAGACCTCGATGGAAGCCATGCGGGCGTTGAAGCGACGGCTGTCCAACATCGTCTACCGGACCATGCTCGACGACGCGATCACCCACGCGACGACTGGCTCGAGGACGGGCCCGGGAGGGCAAACGGGACACGACTCTGACTCCAGCGCGACCGGCTCACATCCCAACGCCGGCTCTTCGGACAAGCCACTTCCCGGACCCGCCAACCACATCCTAGAACCCCGCTCCCGGCTGCTTCTTGACACAGAGGGGTGCCATGTGCGTGCACTTCCACCTGAATGGGGACACCCGGTGAGAGGCTGGAACCTGTGGGCGGGGTCGGTTAGAATCGAACACATGTTCGAAGTCGCGTGCGGCGCTTGGCGGTGAGGTCGGCGACGACGCTGCGTGCCTGAGGCGATCCGGGCGCTGGAGGAGCTCACGTGTGCGGCGGCGGCCCGGCAGGCGCGAGCCACGGCCGCCTTCGACGCCTCGCGGCGGGCCGCGCAGGCCGCGCGCGGGTGCCCGGCCGCCCGCCGGGCCGCGGCGTGGCCGGCGCAGATCGCGCACGCGCGCCGCGGTCGCCCCACCGTGGCCAGCAGCACCTCGGGCCTGGCGAGGATCCTGACCACCGAGATGCCGCACACGATGGCGGCGTTCCGCGCCGGGCGGATCACCGAGTGGCGAGCCACGCTCCTGGTGCGCGAGACCGCCTGCCTGAGCCTGACGGACCGGCACCACGTGGACGCCGTGCTGGCCCGCGACCCCGGCTCTCGGAGGCGATGGGCGACCGGCGAGCTCGTCGCGGCCGTGCGCCAGCTGCCGCCTCCGCTCGACCCCGCCGTCGGTGGCCCAGCGCGCCGCCGCGCCGAGGCCGAGCGCACCGTCACCCTGCGACCCGCGCCCGACGCGATGACCTACCTCACCGCGCTGTTGCCGGTCGCCCAGGGCGTCGCCGCGCTGGCCGCCCTCACCCGCGAGGCCGACTCCCGCCGCGCCGCCGGCGAGGCCGCAGCCAGGGCCAGGTGATGGCCGACACCCTCGTCGAGCGCCTCACCGGCCAGGCCGCCGGGCCGGCGACGTCCCGGTCGACGGTCAACCTGGTGATCTCCGACCGGGCGTTGCTCGGCGACGGCCGAGGCGCGCCCACCTCCCCGGGCACGGGCCGGTGCCGGCCGACCTCGCCCGCCATGCCGTCAGCCAGCGCCACCCAGCCGCACGCTGCGCCGGCTCTATGCCAGCCCCGCCACCGGCCGGTTGACGGCGATGGAGTCCGGCGCGCGCTGCTTCCCCCACGCCCTGGCCACGCTGTCGGGTTCCGCGACCAGACCTGCCGCACCGCCGTGGTGCGACGCCCCGATCCGTCACACCGACCACCTCGTCGCTCCGCCGCAGGGCGGCCCGACCAGCGTCGACAACGGCCAGGGCCTCTGCGAGGTCTGCAACTACGCCAAACAATCGATCGGCCATCACCACCGCTCCCACGCCCCCACCCGGCCCCCAGCCCTGGGCACTGCCCAGCCGCGCGGAGATCGCCTTCGCTCCTCGTTCTCGCCTCCTGAGCTGGCGGATGCCGCAACAGTCGGAGATGGGTCCCGCATGCCTGCGAACGCAGGCCGTTCGGTCCTTGCGGACTGGCTAGGCCGAGGGTGATCGTGAGTCATGGCGCCTGGGACATCCCGCCTGGCACTCTCAGGAGTCCTCGGCATGGTGATGGTCGGCTGCGGAGGACTCCGATCGCGCGCCGAGCGCGACGTCGCCGAGCGCGACTACGTCCCGACGGGGCTCCGCCCCGTCTTGACCGCTACCTCCTCCTTGCCGACGAGATTCTTGACCTGAAACCGTTGACGTCGCCGCAGACCGACCCGGAGAGCCGTTCGACCTCTCCGAGGAAGGCGCCGAGCGACTGCGGCGCAGCGGCTACATCTCGACGACCTACCAGCCCGCCGAGGGCCAGCAGTCCGCCGGCGTCAGCAGCGTCCTGTTGTTCGAGACCGACGCCGGGGCCCGCGACTCGATCGCCGATGAGTACAGCACACGCATCCAGAGCCAATTCCCGCACACTCAAGCGTTCCATTCCCGCATCCCGCCCAACATACACCCACCTGCACGCAACCCATCGCATCTACTACCCATCGCTCTACTCTCGGCCTGGAGTCGAGGGGCCGCGCGTCGAGCCGCTCTCGCCGGTGCCGAGGCGATCACCAGCGCACGCGTGGCACCTGCCCGGACTGATGCTGCGTCCCGCGTGCATGCCTATCCGTCCTCGATGGGTGCAGAGACGCACCAGGGGGTCGACGGCCCCGTGACGCTCGACGACCGGCGGCTCCGCCAGTAGGGTCCACGCATGCGCGTGGGACTGACCGGAGGCGTCGCGTCGGGCAAGAGCACGGTCTCGGCGATGCTGGCCGAGCTGGGGGCGGTGGTGATCGACGCCGACCTGCTCGCGCGCGAGGTCGTCGCGCGCCGGCACGGACGGTCTGGCCGAGGTCGTGGCCGCGTTCGGCCCCGAGGTGCTCACCGCCGACGGGCGAGCTCGACCGGCCCGCGATGGGCGCGATCGTGTTCGCGGACGAGGCGCAGCGCCGGGTGCTGGAGGGGATCATCCATCCCCGGGTGCGGGCGCGGGGCGCCGAGATCGAGGCCTCCGCCGCGGAGGGCGCGGTGGTCGTCCACGACATCCCGCTGCTCGCCGAGACCGGGCAGGCCGCCGCCTTCGACGCGGTGATCGTCGTCGACGTACCGGTCGAGACCCAGGTCGAGCGGATGGTCGGGCTGCGCGGCATGAGCCGGGAGGACGCCGAGTCGCGGGTCGCGGCCCAGGCCTCGCGGGAGGACCGGCTCGCGATCGCCACCCACGTCGTCGACAACACCGGCACGCTGGAGGAGCTGCGGGCCCGGGTGGATGCGGTGTACGCCGAGCTCGCGGGTTAGCGTCGCGGGGTGCTTCTCCGAACCCTGCCTGCCCTCGTCGCGGTCTGCGGCCCTGGTCGCCGGCTGCGGCGGTTCCGACCCGGCACCCGTCGACCGGACCGACGCCCGTCCCCACGACCGACCGCCCGGATCCGCCGCCGACGGAGCCGACCACCGACCCCGACACCCCCACCTCGTGGGGACCCACGGAGGGCGAGCTGGCCGAGGCCGCCGAGATCGTCGCCGACTGGGACGCCGGCCGGCTGGCCGGGCAGGTCATCGTCGGCCGCTACGCCGGCACCGATCCCGCCGTCCCCGCCCAGATGGTCCGCGACCTGCACCTCGCCGGCGTCTGCGTGACCTCGGGCAACGTCACCGACGCCGACCAGGTCCGCGCCACGACGGCCGCGGTCACCGGGCCCACGCCGCCGACGGCCGCGACTGGCCGGCCGTGATCGGCGTCGACGAGGAGGGCGGCGTCGTCTCCCACCTGCGCGGCATCGCCACCGAGTTCCCGGCCTTCGCCACCGCCGGCGTCGCGATCGCCGACCAGGGCAAGGCGGGGGAGCAGGCCGTGACCGAGGCGGCCCGGGCCACCGGGCTCGAGCTGCGCGACCTCGGGTTCACCTGGGTCTTCGCGCCGGTCGCCGACGTCACGATCGGCGCGGCCGACCCCACCATCGGCACCCGCTCCCCGTCCTCCGACCCTGCCCTCGCCGCGCGCGCGATCACCGCCGCCGTGACCGGGTACGACGAGGCGGGACTGGTCTCGACGACCAAGCACTTCCCGGGCCACGGCAGCGTCACCGCCGACAGCCACGAGACGCTGCCGACGCTCGGCGCCAGCCTCGACCAGCTGCGCGCCCGCGACCTCAAGCCCTTCGAGGCGGCGGTGGCGGCCGGAGCGCCCGCGATGATGATGGCCCACCTCGACGTGCGGGCGCTGCAGCCCGGGCTGCCGTCCAGCCAGGCGCCCGAAGGTCTACGACTTCCTGCAGGACGACCTCGGCTTCGAGGGCGTCACCATCACCGACTCGCTCGGCATGGGCGCGGCCCTGAGCCAGGACTTCCCGGCCGTCCGGGCGCTGCGAGGCCGGCGCCGACCTGCTGCTGATGCCGGTCGACACCCGGGTCACCCACCAGCTCGTCACCCGGCGCCATCGAGTCCGGCGAGGTGTCGCGCGAGCGGGTCGAGGAGGCCGCGGCCAAGGTCGTCGCCCTGCAGCTGTGGCAGCAGCGGGTCGCCGGCGAGGTGCCGGTCCCGGCCGACGCGACCGCGCGCGCGCAGCAGGCGGCCGCGGCGCTGGCGTCGCTCGGCTCCTGAGCAGCACCCGGCGCGCGTCGGCGCAGGGGAACCACCACGGCGGGCTCCTCGTCACACCCGCATGCGCCCACGTCCCGCCATCGTGCTCCTCGCCCTCCTCGGCCTGCTCCTCCGCCTGCGGTGGTGATCCAGCCGCCCGCGTCCGCGACCGGCCGCCCGCGCCGGAGCGCGGCTGGGTCGGCGACGAGCCGGCCTGGGAGGACGAGGACATGGACTCTGCGGCTCAGGGCGGACGGCAGCTCCACGTCCGACTTCGCGCGAGGCCCGGCCGGGGGTCACGCCGGACCTACCGCGCAGGTCGGCGGGCCCCTGCGCGCGGGGAGCGTGGACGACAACGCCGACTACGCGGCGTACCTGCATACCTCCAGCGGGTCGCAGACCTCGGGCCTCCCGCTCCGCCCCTTCGATGCCCGCGGACGGATCGTGGTCACGGTCCTCGGCTCCGACGGTCGCCCCGCCGCGGGGAGGAGGTGTACGGTGCTGTCCGGCACCGACGAGGTCGCCACGCTGCGGACCACGGCCGACGGGACGACGCGCTTCCTGCCGGGGGTCGTCGGGCAACCGGTGGACGGGACGTTCACGGCTGCGGGCCGGCGCCGACGTCCGCCGAGGCGGTAGCGGGCAGCGCCGTCGAGCTCATCGTGGACCGTCCCGGTGGCGCCGTCGCCCCGGTGCCCCTCGACGTGCTGTTCCTCCTGGACGCCACCGGGTCGATGGGTGACGAGATCGACCAGCTCAAGACCTCGATCGACTCGGTCGCGGCCCGGGTCGCGGCCCTCGACGGGTCACCCGACGTCCGGTTCGGCATGACCCTCTACCGCGACGAGGGGGACGCGTTCGTCACCTCGACCTACGACTTCACCGGCGACGTCGACGGAGTTCCGGGCAGCGCTGGCCGAGGTCCGCGCCGGCGGCGGCGGCGACTACCCCGAGGCCCTCGAGGAAGGTTTGGCCGAGGCACTGGGCGTGCCGAGCTGGCGCTCCGGCGGGCCAGGCGGTGCAGCTCGTCTTCCTCGTGGCCGACGCCCCGCCGCAGACCAAGCGGGACCTCGAGGTGCACCTACCCCGACGGCCGTCATGGACGCCGTGGCCCGCGGGATCAAGATCTTCCCGGTGGCCTCGTCCGAGAGCGACGACCTCGCCGAGGCGGTGTTCCGGCAGATGGCCCAGGCCACGGGTGCACCCTTCGTCTTCCTCGAGCTACGGGGCCGGCGGTGCCGCCACGGGGAAGCACACCGACATCGACAGCACCGTCTACGAGGAGCTCTCCCTCGACGACCTCATCGTCCGTCTCACCGCCGAGGAGCTCTCCGCCCTGCCCGGCGACGCCGCGCGTCGTGCCCACGCCGTCACCCTCGGTCGAGCCCACCCCCGCCGGCCAGTAGCCGGAACGTCCCGCCGCCCACAGCCCTGCGTCGTCGCAGCGGCTCCCAGCACGACGCGGGCGGCGGGCCGAGTGCCGGTCTGTGGGCTACGGCACCCGGACCCTGGTGAGGCGCCGCCGAGTGGGGGACTGCGACGGTGCCTCACCGTTGGTCCGGCTCTAGGGCGGGCTCCGGAGTTCCGCTCGTCGTGGCTGGCGGTTGCCGAAGGCGTCCCTGATGGCGGATGTTCCTCGATGAGCCTCACCCAGTACTCCGTGTTCCGGGCGAAGTTCGCGTTGGGGTTGACCGTGAGCCTGGTGCCGGCGGCATTCAGGGTCACTGCCTTGGCGAGCGTCGCTCCGGTGGTGACGTTCGTCAGCACGACGGTCGTCTGGGTCGCCCCGACGATACGCTCACTGAAGTTCACGATCACGTTCGCGGCCAGCGCCACGTTGATGGCGTTGTTCGCGGGTTGTGACCGTGTACGACCGGTGCCGCCGTGTCCCCCTCGGTCGTGAAGTCGACCGTCGTGGTGGGCAACCGAGCCCCCGCAGCGTCACGGATCCCGTTGATGCCGGTGCCGATGAACGTGAGCGTGTAGGACGCGCCCGGCACCAGGTTGGCGTTCGGGTTCACCGTCACCGTCCGCGTCGCGTCCTCGTAGGTGACGACCCGAGCCACCAGCACCCCCGTGGAGTTGTTGCGCAGCTGCACCGCGGCCCCCCAGTTGGGGCTGGTCACCGGCCGGCTGAACGTGCCGGTCTGGTTGGCCGCTCACCGAGACGCCCATCGCGCTGTCGGCCGGCTGTGGACTGCCAGCCGTCGGGACCGGCGTGTCTCGGCGTGACCGAGTTGGACTCCGCGGACGGCTAGCTGCGACCCGCCGCGTTCACCGCGATCACCCGGAAGGTGTACGCGGTGCCGTTGGTGAGCCCGGAGACGACGGCCAGGGTGGCCGTCGGGCCGATCCCGGTCACGGTGTCCACGACGTTGCCGCCGGTGATCACCTGGATCCGGAACTCCGTGACCGGCTGTGCCCCGTTGGCGGGGCCGGCCGTGAAGTTCACCGTGGCCTAGCCGTCACCGGCCGTCACGGTCCCGATCACCGGTGCGCTAGGCTGGTGGCCAGGTCCACGTCTCCGTCGGCGAACCGCAGCTGCTCGATGTTGCGGACCGGTCGGTGCCGTCGGTGCCGACGGTGTCGGTCACCGTCGTCCACGCGCCGTCGGTTGACGACCGTGTAGTCGTCGATCGGCCCGGTGAAGACCGCCGTGTCGACGTCGCCGGCCTGGCCGCCGGGAGACGATCTCCCGGACGATCACGATGTCGCCCGGGTCGACGCGTGCCGGCGAAGACGGCCGGCTGCAGCGTGACGGTGCTCGGTGCGGGCAGGTACGTCTTGCGCATCCCGTCCGCGGAGCCGATCTCGGTGGCCGGGTTGAGCGCGTCCCGCACGCTGAGCTGCACGTTGAGCCAGGCGTCACCGTCGATGATGTCGTCGCCGCCGCGGCCCTCGATCATGTCGCTGCCGCCGCCGCCGAGGATGATGTTGCCGCCGTTGAACGTCGGTGTGCCCGGCCGGGCAGCAGGGCCGGCCGAGCTCCGGCGATCCGGGCGATCCCGGCCTGGTCAGCTCGTGAGCGTCGGTGGCTCGGACGCCGAGGTCGGCGACCGTCCGGTCGTCGCCGCGGAGGATGTCGTCGAAGTTCCAGCCGGACAGGGCCTCGACCAGGTCGAAGCGGTCGCGGTTGGTCTCCACGCTCGGCGGCAGCAGCGCCGGTGAAGACCATGTCGGCGTCGGCCGGCTGCGGGTCGCCCTGGTGGGTCACCCAGTCGAAGCCGAGCATGCCCTCGTTCCGCTGGATGCCCGGGCCGGCGACCATGATGTCGTCGCCGCCCTCGGCGTCGTAGTCCGTCTCGCCGCCGTCGCCGATGAGGACGTCGTGGCCGGGCTCGTTGGGGTCGTCCTGGAACGGGGCGCCGTTGTCGCCCTGCAGCAGGTCGAACGGTCCTGCCGCCCTCGATCCAGTCGTCGCCGTCGTCACCGAAGACGGTGTCCTCGGCGTCGCCGGCGAAGACGAAGTCGTTGCCGGCCCCGGCGAACGTCTCGGTCGATGTCGTTGCCGCCGACGATGAAGTCGTTGCCGGGCCGCCCTGGTTCAGGTCGCCGCCGAAGCCCTGCCCGGACGACAGGGCGTCGTTGCCGTCGCCGCCCTTGAGGTTGTCGTCGCCGAAGAGGTCGGTCAGGATGTCGTCGCCGACGCCGCCGATGAGCTTGTCGTTGCCGTCGCCGCCCTCCATCCGGTCGTCGCCGTCGTTGCCGCGGAGGGTGTCGTCACCCTCGCTGGACCGGATCCGGTCGCTCGCCGGCGGTGCCGTTGAAGACGACGTGCTCGGCGCCGCCGTAGCGGATGTGCCGTCGGCCATCCGGATCAGCAGCGGTCGACTCGTTCTAGTCGGCGGTCGTCGGGTCGTCCGGGATCGGGCCCGGTCGTCGCCCGATTGGCGACGTCGAAGACGATGGTCGGGCCGCGAGAAGAGTCGGCCGGCAGGCCCTCGGCGTCGGTGTTGCGCATGATCAGCTCGGCGAACGAGTTGCCCTCGAGCTGGGTGAGCAGGTTCAGGCCGGCGGTGCGGGTCAGGTAGTAGAACCGGTCGCCGTCCTGCAGGTTCTCCATCTGCGTCTCGAAGACGTAGTTGAACGTCGAGCCGAGCAGGCCGCCGAAGAGCATCTGCTTCTCGGCGAGGCCGCCGACCCAGAGGTCGACGTCGTCGACGCCGGTGGTCGTGCTGCCGTCGGCGCTCGGCCGCAGGTGCCGGTGCCGTTGAGGAAGTCGAACGCGTCGGCCGGCTGGGTGCCGGTCGGGTTGTCGCGGCCTCGTTCACGGGCGTCGGCGGGTCGTCGACGGGGATGCCGTCGGCGCCGGCGGTGCCGTCCACGATCATCTCGGCGGCGTTGCGCCGCTGCGCCGGGTCGCCGGTGATGGTGGGGTGCGTGCCGTAGGCGGCGATGAAGTTCGACCAGCGACTCCGCGTGCTTGCAGGCTGAAGCCGAAGTCGGCCCAGCTCTCGTACGGCGCCAGCGCCGGGTTGCCGGTCTGCGGCGAAGAACTCCCGGCGGGCCTCGTTCAGCGGCGGGATGCCGGTGTCCCGGGCCCGGGCCATGTTGATCGTGGCCAGGTCGAGCGGCAGGCCGAGCAGGTTGTTGCGCAGCGCCTCGGTGACGAACTCGTCGATCTCGTTGCCGACCTGGCGCGTCATGCCGCGGACGATGCTCGCCGGCCGCCTGCGTCGGCGGTCGCGGCCGCCGTCGGTGAACGCCTGCGGGTTCAGGAACGCCTCGAGCAGCCCGATGTCCGGTTGCCGCCCGTCGGCGTTGCGCCGGGCCACGGTCTCGGTGAGCATCGAGTGGCCGAAGCGGTAGACGGTGTGCGCGAACTCGGCCACGATCGCCGGGTCGATCGTCGGTGTGGTAGCCGGTGCCGCCCCCCGAAGAGGTTGACCATCGGCTGCACCTTGCGGGCGAACTCCTCGAAGACCAGGTGCTGGTACTGCATCTCGGTGACGAACCGGGCGGCCTGGAACAGCCGCTCGCCGTAGGTCCAGCCGACCGCGGGCGTCGGCGCTCTGCCAGCTCGGCGACGCTCGGCCGCGGTCAGACCGGTGGCCGGGTCGTTGATCAGCTCGTCGATGTCGTCCGCGCAGCCGGTTGTGCTCGGAGTGGAAGACGTGGTGGACGGCGGTCAGGCCGATGTTCTCGTTGCCGCGGCCGTCACCGGCGACGAAGTGCGCGTCGAGCATCTCGTCGTCGTAGGTCGCCGGCGTCGTCGTCGTCGGTGCGGGGTCGGCGTCGGGCGTCGAGCGGTCCGGCGGCGTCGCCGGGTCGCCGTCGTGGTCGCCGACGGCACCGCGTGGTGCGCGATGTCGTCGAGGAACGCGTGGCCGGTGCGGACCGCGTCGGCGGTGGCGATCGGGGTGGCCAGGCTGCCGCCGTCGGCCGAGGGATCGCCGGTCGACGGGCCGTCGGACGTCACCAGCTGCGGGTAGCCGTTCGGGCCGGGGCAGGAAGTCGCCCGTACGGGTCGGTCGCCAGCAGCGGCACGTTGAGCACGTCCGGGTCGCTCGAGCTCGATGCCGAGCACCGTCGCGGGCCTGCGCCTTGACGTCGCCCAGTTGGCGATGCCGCCGCCGGGGCCGCGTCGAGCAGTCCGGCCGGTCGCGACCGGGCCGTCCGGCCGGCGTCGAGCGTCGTACTCGCGCAGGAAGACCTGGTGCGACGGGTGCGAGGTGTAGGTCTGGTTCTGGTCGACGAACGGCGTGGTGGTGTTGCGTGCCTCGTGGTCGGCGTCCGTCACGTCGGTGGTGCGGGCCAGTCGGCATCGGCGTGGTTCGTGGCGCGGGTCAGCACCATGAAGTTGGTGCCGTCGCGGCCGCGGGTCGTACAGCGGGTCGTCCGGCTGCAGCGGGACGAAGACCGTGCCGTGCCGCCCTTGGTGACCAGGTCCAGGCCGTGGTCGAAGAACTGGCCGAAGAGGGTGAACCAGGAGTTGAACGGCGCGGACAGGCCGACGTCGGGCGCCACGTTCGGGATGAAGTAGGGTGTCCGCCGTCGACCGTCAGCGGGCTGCGTCGGTGCCGGCCGCCGCGACCGCGGCCGGGTTGTTCGCGTCTGGTCGACGATCAGGTTGCTGATCTGCCGCGGCTGGAGTCGTCGACCACGATGCCGACCTTCTGCGTGTAGGCGCCGGGCCGGCGCGGCGCGGACTCAGCCTGCGGGAACGCCGGCGTGCCGCGGGAAGACGCTGTCGGCGGCGCCGACTCTCCTGGCCGGGTGATCAGGTTGTTGCAGGTGCCGTCGACGGTGCGCAGACCCAACGGCAGGGTGGGCCGGACTGGTTCCCGTTCGGGATCTGGTCCGTGGCCGTCCCGAGCAGCGTGCCGCACGGGTTCTCGGGTGACCGCGTCTGCCACGTGCCGCTCCGCGATCGTGATCTGGGCTTGATGAACCGGATGTCCGACCCGTTCAGGGTGAAGCCCTGCCCCACGGGGCGTCCGCGGCGTCTGCGGTGCTCACGATCGCGGTGGGAGCCCCCAGTGGTGTGCCCGCCAGTGCCACGGCCGACGGCCCGCAACGATGCGTCTGCGTCGGCCCCTGCCGTCGGCTTCTCGTGCGCCTGCTCACTTCCGGTGTCCATGACGATCTCCCCTCCCGCCGGGTCCACGACGGACCTCGGTCCAGTGCCCTCAAGATCCGGGACGATCGCCTGCGGAAACCTTGCGCCCCGGCCGGCCTGGCGATGGGCCGGACCACTTCGCCACTTCAAGGTACCGGCAAGGTCAGGGGTCTAACGTCCTGTCGATTCTCGACTGGCCGTCTCGGGGGAAGGTGGTGCCAATGTCCTTGTCCCGTCGTGATCTGCTCAAGCTGTCCGTGGCCGGTGGCGTGGCGATCGGGCTCCCGATCGAGCGTGCGCTGGCCGGGGAGGACAGCCTCTCCGACCGGATCGCCGAGAGTGCGCTGCCGCTGCCCGTTCACGCTCCCCGTTCCACCGGCCCGAGGTCCTCGCGCCGGTGCGCACGAACTCGACCACCGACTACTACCGGGTGGCGATGGAGCCCGTTCCTCGCCGACGTGCATCCCGGGCTACCAGACCCCGATGTGGGGCTACAACGGCCAGGTCCCGGGCCCGACGATCCAGGTGCACGCGCGGCCGGCGCGCCGTGGTCCGGCAGATCAACAACCTGCCGTCGACGTCACCCGACGCTGGCTACACGCCCTGGACCTCGGTGCACCTGCACGGCTCCGCGTCGCTGCCGCAGTACGACGGCTACGCCAGCGACATCACCAACCCCGGCCAGTTCAAGGACTACCGCTACCCGAACACCCAGGAGGCCCGGACGCTCTGGTACCACGACCACGGCGTGCACCACACCGCGCAGAACGTCTACATGGGCCTGGCCGGCGCAGTACCACATGCACGACGACCTCGAGCAGTCGCTGCCGATCCCGCACGGCGACTACGACGTCCCGCTGATCGTCTCCGACACGATGTTCACCAGCGGACGGCTCGCTGCTGTTCGACGACCAACGAGCGAGTCCGGCTCTTCGGCGACGTGATCCTCGTCAACGGCCGGCCCTGGCCGGTGATGAAGGTGGCGCGGCGCAAGTACCGCTTCCGGATCCTCAACGCCTCGATCTCGCGGTCCTACGAGCTGGTCCCTCAGCGACCGGCGACGCCGTTGACGCGTGATCGCCACCGACGGCGGGCTGATGCCGGCCCCGCAGAGCGTCAAGACGCTTCCGGCACGGCGTCGCCGAGCGCTACGAGGTCGTCATCGACTTCGCCAAGTACGCGCCGGGCACGCGGATCGTGCTGCGCAACCTCGGCCCCGAAGAACAACATCAACTACACCAACACCGACAAGGTGATGGCCTTCGAGGTCGACCGGCGACCCGTTCGACCCGCGCGAACAACGAGTGCCCGCGCGTCCTCAACCCCGACGACCCCGGCGATGCCGCTGCGCCGAGCGCAGGCGGTCGCGACCCGCCGGTTCGACTTCGAGCGCGAGCACGGCCAGTGGACGATCAACGGCACGCACCTGGGACGACGTCGTCGCCAGCGGCTTCACGAAGGTGCTCGGCCAACCCGCGGCTGCGACGACGTCGAGATCTGGGAGCTTCGCAACACCTCGGGCGGCTGGCACCACCCGGTCCACATCCACTTCGTCGACTTCAGGATCCTGATCCGCAACGGCAAGCCGCCGCATGGCCCACGAGCGGGGCCCGAAGGACGTCGTCTACCTCGGCGAGAACGAGACCGTCCGGGTGCTGATCAAGCTTCGACGCGGCACGCGGGCAAGTACATGATGCACTGCCACAACCTGGTCCACGAGGACCACGACATGATGGCCCAGTTCGAGATCCTCGACCCGCTGAACCCGCCCTACAGCCCGTTCAGCGACCCGTGCCGCACCGGACCGGAGACCTACCTGTGACCCTCGCGCCGGCCCCCGTAGCGTCGACCGTGGCCTCGACCGGGGTGTCGACCCGGGTTGCCGCGGCCGCGTGCGGCGTAGCCGGGGTGATCCACCTCTGGGTCATGCCCGAGCACCTCGTGGTGTCGCTGCCGGCCGGGCTCTTCTTCCTCGTGGTGGGCTGCGGGCAGCTGCTGCTGGCCGCCGTCCTGGTGGTGGAGTCGCCCGGGAGTCCGGGCACGGGTCGGCGTCGCTGTGACGCACCTGTTCCTGGTGGCGCTCTACGTCGTCAGCCGGACCCGTGACCTCCCGTTCGCGCCGGCGCACGCGACCGGTGGGGACCACGTGGTCGCCGAAGAGGCCGCCGCCGCGGCACCCGGTGGTGTCGGCAACGGCGTGCCCGTCTACCCGGGGTCCCGGACCGAGCCGGTCGGAGCGCTCGACCTGTCTGCATCGGCGCCGAGGTGGTGCTGGTGGTGCTGCTGGCCCGATCGGTGCCGCCGCGGGCCCGCGCGCTCGTGCTGAACGCCGGTCTGCTGGTGGCGACCGCGACGCTCGGGTTTCGCCTGGCTGCGTGAACCCGTACGGACCGGCTCGGCGTGGCGTCACACGCTCACCCTGTCGTAACGTACGTCCTCTACAGCGGGAGCTTCCCCTGCGCGCCAGCGTGGCGGGGGGTTGCGGGGGTTGGGTGTTGACACGTTGGATGCACATCAGGTTGGCGCGGCACGTCGAGTGGTCGTCGTCGACGACCACCGCACCTTCGCGGAGTTGCTGACCATGGGCCTCGGGGCCCACCCGGAGCTCACCTGCGTCGGGACCGCCGACTCCATCAGCAGCGCCGTCCGCTCGTCGCCCAGGAGCAGCCCGACGTCGTCGTGATGGACGTGAGACTGGGGCCCGAGAGTGGCGTGGAGGCGACTGCCACGATCACTGAGCACTGGCCCGACGTGGCGGTGGTCATCCTGACCGCCTACCCCACGCCGCACCTGATGTCGGAGGTGGTGCGCGCGGGAGCCAGCGCGATGCTGCCCAAGGACGGGGCCCTGGACGACCTGCTGGACATGATCATGCGAGTGCGCCCCCGCCTGTTCACCGTGACCCCTCGTCTGATGGACAGCATGCTGAGCGCTCCTGAGGGGCCGGCCTCGCCGCTCACCCCGCGAGAGCACGAGGTGCTGACGCTGCTGGCCTCAGGACGTGACGTGCGTTCGATCAGCAAGGACCTCGACATCTCGCTCCACACCTGCCGCAGCTACGTGAAGTCGCTCCTGGCCAAGCTCGGGGTGCACTCCCAGCTGGAGGCCGTGGTGGTGGCCCACGAGCGTGGACTGCTCGGCCCGAGAAGCCTCTGAGGGGGCCATGCCCGTACAGGACAGCAGGGACGAGGCGCTGATCCGGCGCGCGCTCGTCCAGTTCTCCTTGGTGAGTGCCGGCCTGGTCGCCGTCGTCGTCGTCGGCGTGCTGCTGATCACCACGTACCTGACGCACCGTTCTGCGACCGCGGAGGCCGAGACCCGGGGCGAGGTGGTCGCCGCGGTCGTGGAGACAGGTCTCGACAGCGCGGACGGCAGTGCCCCGCTGGACGCCGAGCTCGCCGACGCCACCGCCCAGACGGCCGACCAGGCCGGGGTACGGGCGGTGGTGGTGTGGGACGCATCGGGGCAGGTGCTGTGGTCCACCGACGAGGAGCTCACCGGCCGGAGCTTCGTGCTGGAACCGGAGCTGAGCGACCTGTTCGGGTCCACCCAGCCGCTGACGGCCGAGCGAGGTCAGCGGTTGAACACCGCCCGACCGGCCGGGCTGGCGGGCGAAGAGGTGGCAGTGTTCACGCCGATCACCGATGCGCAGGGAACCCCCCTGGTCGTGGAGGCGCGAGTCGCTGCCGGCACTCTCGTCGGCCTGGGCTCGACCCCGATGTTGCTGCTGCTGCCCCTCGGTGTCGCGGTCCTCGCGCTGTTCGAGGGGCTGGCGCTCATGGTGGGTGCCCGGCTGGTCCGGCGGGTGCAGGCCAGCCGCCGCGAACGCATCAAGCTGGTGACCGCCTCGCTGGGCGCCGTCGAGAACGAGCGCCGCCGGCTGGCTCACGACCTGCACGACGGCATCATCCAGGATCTCGCTGCCACCCGCTACGCGCTCATGTCTGTCATGCAGACCATTCCGCCCGACCTGCCCGAGGATCCGCGCAGCCGGTTGTCCCGCGTGTGCGAGCTGCTGGGAGAGGAGCTGGCCGTGCTGCGGGGCATGCTGGGCGAGCTGGTGCCGCCGGATGCGCCCGGGGGGACCCAGGCCCAGACGATCCAGGCCCTGGTGGCTCGACTCGTCCCGGAGGACATCGCCTGGTCGGTCGAGGTCGACGGAGGCCTGGCGGCCTGTCGATCGGGACACGCGCCAGATGGTCCATCGCGTGGTGCAGGAGGGGGTTCGCAACGCCGTGCGGCACGCTCGACCGACCACGATCTCGGTGCGGGTGACCACTCCCGGCGGAGCGGGCGACACGCGGGTGCGAGTGGAGGTCGAGGACGACGGGGTGGGCCTGGCCGCCGATGGCGGTGACACCGACGAGGGGCACTACGGCCTGCGGCTGCTGCGTGACCTGGTGCACGACCTCGATGGCCGCCAGCGCCTGCTGAGCCTCCCTGACGGAGGAGCACGGCTCGTGGCCGAGTGGCCGGTGACTCCCGCGCGAGCGGAAAATCCGGCGCCCCAGCCGTCCACCACGGCTTGACCTGTCGAGAAAGACGGGTGGTGGGTCAGACGACCCCCAATATTGGGGACTCGGCGACCTGTCGATGGGGGATGCCTCTGCGACGCACCTCGCACAGCATCGAACATGCGGCGGGGGGGACCGTCCGGGGGAGGGGAACTGAGATGCAGCAGATCCGGCTATGGGGAATCACCAGGCTCGACGGCGAGCAAGGGGTGCACACCGATTTCGGCGGCGTCAAGCCGCGACAGCTGCTCGAGATGCTGGCGACGCGGCAGGGCCAGCCGGTGTGCAAGGACGTCCTTGCCGACGGGCTCTGGGAGGGACGTCCCCCGTCGACGTACTCCGCCACCCTCGAGAGCCACATCTCGGTCGTACGGCGCCACCTGGCGGCTCAGGGATTCCCGAGGTCCACGCTGCGGACCGTCCACAACGGCTACCTGCTCGCAGAGGAGGTGCGGGTGGACCTGACCGAGACCCGGGCGACGCTGGTCGCGTCACTGCAGGCGCCTGCTGACCGAGCCTTCGAGGTGGTGGACGCGCTCGCTCCGTGGCAGCTCCGGGACCTGCTGGCCAGCAGCCCCTACGCGAGCTTCGCCATCGATGTCCGGGAGCAGGTGCGCGGGCTGCTGGCGGCAGCCCTGCGCCGCGCGGCGCAGGGAGCCCTCGCCGTGGGAGCCACCGATCGGGCGCTGCTGCTGGCCCGCCGCGCCCAGGCCGAGGACCCGGTCAGCGACGCCACTCAGCAGGTCGTGCTGCAGGCCCTGCTCGCACTGGACGCACGCTCCGACGCGCTGCGCGACTACGCCGACTTCCGGATCCGGCTCCGCGAGGAGCTCGGCGTCGAACCCAGCAGCACCAACCAGGGTCTCTACCTCGACGCGCTGGGCCGGATTGCCAACGACGACGCCGCGCGGCAGCGCGTGGAGCGGAGACTCCTCCTGCGGCTGCTCGGCCAGGTGCCCGGGCCCGAACCGGCCTTTGCCCGCGCGGGGATCGCAGCGGCGAACCTCCCGGGCAGCGGGACCCGGACGACGGACCGGATCAGGCGGCGAGGTCCGGGTCGCCCAGACGACGCAGGCGCTGCAGCGCCTCCCTCTCGAGCTGGCGGACGCGTTCGGCAGAGATCCCGTGCCTGACGCCGATGTCGGCGAGCTTGTGCTGTCGGCCGTCGACCAGGCCGTAGCGCGACCGGATGATGTCCGCTGACCGGTCGTCGAGCCGGCCCACGAGGGTGTTGAGCCGCTCCCGGGACTCGGTGTCGAGCACGTTCAGGTCGGGGCCGGGCGTGCTCTCCTGGGCGATCAGGTCGCCCAGCGAGGTGTCGCCGTCCTCGTCGACCGGGGTGTCGAGGCTGACGTGCTCGCGGCCCCACGACAGCAGGTCGAGGACCCGATCGAGGTCCATGCCGAGCTCGGTCGCGATCTCCTCGGGCTCCGGGGACCGGCCGAGCTGGCGCTCGAGGGTACGGCGGGCGCCGCCCACCTGGTTGAGCTCCTCGACGACGTGGACCGGGAGCCGGACGACCCGCGCCTGCTGGGCGATGCCGCGGGTGATGGCCTGCCGCACCCACCAGGTCGCGTAGGTGGAGAACTTGTAGCCCTTGGCGTAGTCGAACTTCTCGACCGCGCGGATCAGGCCGGTGTTGCCCTCCTGGATCAGGTCGAGCATCGGCATCTGCGCCCGGCCGTACTTGCGGGCGATCGAGACGACCAGCCGCAGGTTGGCGGTGATGAAGGTGTCGATGGCGCGCTGGCCCTCCTCGGCCAGCCACTCGAGCTCCTCGCGGGAGGCACGCAGTGGCGCGCCACCCTTGGCGCGGGCGACCCGCCCGGTGTCGAGCAGGTGCTGGGCCATCAGCCCGGTCTCGATGCTCTTCGCGAGCTCGACCTCGGTGGCGGCGTCGAGCAGCGGGTTGCGCGCGATCTCGTCCAGGTAGAGCCCGACGCTGTCGCGGCCCTCGATCTCGCGGGCCCCGGCTGATGCGGTGCGTGTCGCCATGATGCCGCCCCTTTCCCTCGTACGTTCGTCAACGAATCCGCGACCCCGGTGATTCCCGACGGAATGTCCAGGAGTTCGGAGTCCTTGACCCGAACGACGGGTGAGACGGCCCGAGAAGTTGCCATTCCCGGCAACTCTCAGGGACTTCTCAGGGGTGGACGTACCCGCGGCCGCTCTCCCTATGCGGCCAGGCCCATCCGATCGAGGATCCAGGCCAGGGTGAACGCGCGGTCCTTCCAGGACTTGTAGCGCCCCGAGACCCCGCCGTGGCCGGCGGACATCTCCGTCTTGAGCAGGAACGCCGCTGTCCCCGGTCGCCGTCGCCCGCAGCCGGGCCACCCACTTCGCGGCCTCGACGTACATCACGCGGGTGTCGTGGAGGGACACCTCGGCCAGGATCGGCGGGTAGTCGACGGGCAGCGACGTTGTCGTACGGCGCGTACGACGCGATGTAGTCGTAGGTCTCCGGATCGGCCTCGGGGTTGCCCCACTCGTCGTACTCGATGACGGTCAGCGGCAGGCTCGCGTCGAGCATCGTGGTGAGGTTGTCGACGAAGGGGACGCCCGCGACCACGCCCGCGAACGCCGACGGCGCGAGGTTGGCCACCGCGCCCATCAGCAGCCCGCCGGCGCTGCCGCCCTCGGCGACGAGCACCTCGGGACGGGTCAGGCCCTCGTCGACCAGGTGCCGGGCGCAGGCGACGAAGTCGGTGAACGAGGAGCGCTTCTTCAGCATCTTCCCCTCGTCGTACCAGCGTCGTCCCATCTCGCCGCCGCCGCGGACGTGGGCGATCGCGAAACCGGCGCCGCGGTCGAGCAGCGAGAGCCGGGCGATCGAGAAGTAGGGGTCCATCGAGATCTCGTAGGCGCCGTAGCCGTAGAGCAGCACCGGGATCGGCCCGTCGGCGGCCGCGCCGCGCCGGCTCACGAACGAGATCGGGATCCGCTCGCCGTCGTCGGCGGTGGCCCAGAGCCGGTGCTCCTCGTAGTCGGCCGGGTCGTAGCCGCCCAGCACCGGGCGTCCGCCGCAGCAGCCGCAGGTCCCGGGTGGCGACCTCGTAGTCGTAGACCGAGGCCGGCACCGACAGCGAGGTGTAGCCGAGCCGGATCACCGGCGCGTGGAAGTCCGGGTTGCCCGAGGAGCCGACGGTGTAGATCTCCTGGTCGAACTCGACCAGGTGGTCGTCGTCGACCCCCTCCGCGTCGAGGGTGAGGATCCGCAGCTGGGTGAGGCCCTCGCTGCGCTGGTGGACCACGAGGTGGCCGGCGAACGCGTCGACGTCCTCGAGCCGGACGGCGGGGTCGTGGGGGAGCAGCGGCTGCCAGTCCTCGGCCGGCGTCGGCGCGACCGGTGCGGTGCCGAGCTCGAAGTCGGGTCCGGTGTGGTTGTGCAGCACCAGCAGCACGTCGCGGCCGCCGACCACGCCGTGCTCCACGCCGTACTCCAGGCCCTCGCGACGCTCCGCGAAGACCCAGAAGCCCGCCTCGGGGTCCTCGGTGTCGAGCAGCCGGACCTCGGTGGTGGTCTTGGAGCCGGACACGATCTGCATGAACCGGTCGGTGCGGGTGCGGCCGACGCCGGCCCAGAACCGCGGGTCGGTCTCGTGGTGGACCAGCTCGTCGTCGGCCTGGGCGGTGCCGAGCCGGTGGCGCCACACCTTGTCGGGCCGCCAGGTCTCGTCGACGGTGGCGTAGAAGAACGACGCGCTGTCGGGGTGCCAGGTGGCGCCGCCGAGCACCCCGGTGATCTCGTCGCCGGTGAGCTCGCCGGTGCGCAGGTCCTTGACCCGGATCGTGTAGCGCTCGTCGCCGGTGGTGTCGGTCGCGTAGGCCAGCAGGTGGGTGTCGGGGCTGACGGTCGAGCCGCCGAGCGAGAAGAACTCGCTGTCGCCGGCGAGCTGGTCGAGGTCGAGCAGCACCTCCTCGCCGGGCAGCGCGGGCTGGTCGGGGGCGCAGTCCTCGTCGGGGGTGGGCGGGGTCCAGTCGGCCGGGTCGGCCACCGGGACCCGGCAGCTGGCGCCGTACTCGCGTCCCTCGAAGGAGCGGCCGTAGTACCAGTAGCCGCGGTTGCGGCTCGGCACCGACAGGTCGGTCTCGAGGGTGCGGGCCTTGATCTCGCCGAAGATCGCCTCGCGCAGGTCGGCGAGGTGGGCGGTGGCCGCCTGGGTGTGGTCGTTCTCGGCGGTCAGGTGGGCCACCACCTCCGGGTCGTCCTTGTCCCGGAGCCAGTCGTACTCGTCGACCCGGGTACGGCCGTGGTGGGTGGTCGTCACCGGCCGCGGATCGGCGACGGGCGGGGTGAGGACGGGCTGCTGGGACATGCTCGCCAATCTAGAGTGCGTCGGGTGAGCGAGCCTCGAGCAGGGCGTCACCGACCGCCGACGATCCGCTCGTCGACGAGCTGGTCGAGCGCCAGTGGCAGTGGCGGATCCGGCACCGGTACGCCGACGAGGCGGCCGGCCGGTCCGCGGCGCGTGACCTGGTGGCGCGGCTGCTGCCCGAGTCGCGGCTGCTGCGGCTGCCCGATCGGCTTCGTGTGGCTGGGCCCGGACGGGGAGCACACGCCGGTGCACGACGTCCGGGGCCGACTGCCCCGGCGGCGATCGCGGCGCTGCGCGAGCTCGCGACGTCCGAGGCGGGTGCGCCGCTGACGACCAGCGTGCTGCCGGGTGAGCCGAGCAGGGAGGCGTTCGTCGCCGACGGCACGTTCCGGCTGACCGCGACCAACATGCGGCTCGACGTCAGCGGCGCCGGTGCCCGGCGGAGGAGCTGGCCGACCGGGTCGAGGTCGGCGCCGATGACCGAGGACGAGGTGACCGCCTTCGCCGAGGGCGCGGTGGCGACGTACGCCGCTCGCGGGAGGAGGCGGGGGAGTCGCCCGGCGCTGGCCCTCGCGACCGCCCGGGCGTCCTTCGACGAGATGATCCCCGCGGGGCGTCCCGGCCCCGGGCAGCACCTGTTCACCGTGCGGCACGAGGCCGAGCGCGCGGGGGTGCTCTGGATGGGCGATGCGCTGGCCGGCGCAGGCCTGGGTCTACGACGTCGAGGTCGAGCCGAGGCGTGGCGGGGTCGGGGCCTCGGCGCGGCCGCGATGGTGCACGGCGCCCGGCTGGGCCCGTGAGTCGAGGGGTGGCCTGGCTCGGGCTCAACGTGTTCGGTCCCAACCTGCACGCGCGGGCGCTCTACGAACGGCTCGGCTACGTCGTCGAGGAGGAGCACCTCGTGAGCCTGAGCGCGACCGTCGACCTCAACGCCGACCTGGGCGAGGAGGTCACCGACGACGCCGGCCTGCTGGCGGTCGTGACCAGCGCCAACGTCGCCTGCGGCTACCACGCCGGGACGGTCGCCGACCATGACCGCGGTGTGCGAGGAGGCGGCCCGGCTCGGCGTCGCCGTCGGCGCCCAGGTCTCCTACGCCGACCGCGAGCACTTCGGCAGGCGGGCGCTCGACGTCGCCGGCGAGGTGCTGCGCGAGCAGGTCGCCGACCAGGTCGGCACCCTCGACGCGATCGCCCGCCGCGCGGGCACGGCGGTGGTCTACCTGAAGCCCCACGGCGCGCTCTACCACCGGGTGCTCGACGACGAGGAGCAGGCGGCGGCCGTGCTGGCCGGCTCCGGGTCGCTGCCGGTGCTGGGGATGGCGGGACGGCTGCTCACGCTCGCGGAGGCGGCCGGCCGGGCCACCTACCGCGAGGGCTTCCCCGACCGCGGCTACGGCGCCGACGGCCGGCTGCTGCCCCGCGACCGGCCGGGAGCGGTGCTCGACGACACCGACGCGATCGCCGCCCGCGCGGTCGAGCTGGCCGCCGAGGTCGACTCGGTCTGCGTCCACGGCGACAGCCCCGGCGCGGTGGCCCACGCGGTCGCCTGCCGGCAGGCGCTGGAGGCGGCGGGGCTGGCGCTGCGGGCGCCCTGGTCGTCCACAGCACCGCCCTGAACCTGTGGAGGAAGCGGGTCCGCCTGTGCACTCGGGGCCCGGTTCTGTGGACGCTCCTGTGGGACCGGCGGAATGTTCCGGAAACCCTTGCGCGGTGTGCTCCGGGCCACGTAGAACTCTCCCTACCGACCCGCCGCTCGCGGAGGGTCGGGGATCGAATCGGACGAGGATCCGCACGGCGAGCTCGCTCGCCGCGTCGGCCCGGTGACGGGGGCGGCGGGGTCGGAGGACGGTTCGGTGGGCCGGGCGTCACGCAACCGGTCAAGCCGAGGGGCCCCTGATGCTCATACCATCAAGGGCCCCTCACCCCTTTCTCTGCGGAGAAACTCCTACGCATGCTCGTCGATCGCCCGGACGGTTCCCGCCGGCCGCCGTGCGGTGCTGGTCGAGCCGACCGATCCCGCGGCACTGTGCCGACCTCGCAGCCTGGCTGCGCTGGCGCGATGTCGCGCCCGACGTGGTGCCCGCAGCCCAGACGGTGCTGGTCGACGGGATCGACGACGTCGCGGCGCTCGAGGTCCTCCTGCTCGACGCTGGCACCCGGGGGAGTCCGACGAGCCACGGAGAGCTGGTCGAGATCCCGGTGACCTACGACGGACCGGACCTGGCCGACGTGGCGACCCGGTGGGGGACCACGCCCGAGGACGTCGTCGCGCGTCACACCGCGATCGAGTTCGTGTCGCGGTTCTGCGGGTTCGCGCCCGGGCTTCGCCTATCTGGCCGGACTGCCCGAGGACCTCGCGGTGCCGCGGCTTGACACCCCCCGGACCTCGGTGCCCGTCGGCGCGGTCGGGCTGGCCGGTTCCTGGTGCGGGGTCTACCCGACCGGCTCGCCGGGCGGCTGGCGACTGCTCGGCCGCACCGACACCACCTTGTGGGACGCCACCCGCGAGCCGCCGGCGCTGCTGGCACCGGGCACCCGCGTGCGGTTCCGGGACGCCTCGTGATCACCGTCCGCAGCGCCGGCCCGCTCACGACCGTCCAGGACCGGGGCCGGCCGGGCTACGCCCACCTCGGCGTCCCCCGGGCCGGCGCCCTGGACCGCCCCGCGGCCGAGCTGGCGCAGCGGCTGGTCGGCAACGACCCCGACGCCGCCCTGCTCGAGATCGTGATGGGCGGGTTCGCGGCCACCACCGACACCGGGTGCTGGGTCGCGCGTGACCGGCGCCGCGGGGTCGCTGCGGATCGGGGGCGTGGCCGGCGCGCACGGGGAGGCGGTGTGGTGGCCCGCCGGAGCGGAGCTGACGATCGCGGCCCCGGCGCAGGGCATGCGCAGCTACCTGGCCGTGGCCGGCGGCATCGACGTGGCGCCGGTGCTGGGCTCCCGCTCCACCGACACGCTCGCGTGGGTGGGCCCGCCCCGGGTCGGTGACGGGGACCGGTTGCCGGTCGGCACCGCCACCTCGACCCCGCGGCCGCTCGACGTGGCGCCACGGGCGCGGCGGGGACCGCTCCGGGTCACGCCCGGTCCCCGCGACGACTGGTTCGACCCGACCGCCTGGCAGACGCTGTCGTGCTCGTCGTACGTCGTCACGACGGAGTCGAACCGGATCGGGCTGCGGCTCGACGGTCCGGAGCTGCGCGGGCGCGCACCGACGAGCTGCCCAGCGAGGGGATGGTGCTCGGCTCGGTGCAGGTGCCGCCGGACGGCCGGCCCGTGGTGTTCCTGGCCGATCACCCACCGACCGGTGGCTACCCGGTGATCGGCGTCGTCCGCACCGACGACCTGTGGCAGTGCGCCCAGCTCCGGCCCGGCGACGAGGTCCGGTTCACTCCTGACCGGGAGGAGGGTCGGGCGGCCGCCACGCGCTGAGCTCGGGACAGTCGATCGGGTAGGAGCGCACCGGGCCCGGGGCGGTCGCGGCGGTCTCGAAGCGGACGGTGACCACGCCCGCGCCCCGAGCCCCACACCCAGCCCCGGCCCATCTCGTCGTGGACGACGTCCATCCCGGGCGCCCACACCGAGCGGCGCAGGCTCGGCGGCTCCACCGCGGGCACCGCCTCGACCTCCTCGGGCTCGGGCCCGAACAGGTCCTCCTGGATCCAGTCGGCCAGGCCCGAGACGCCGACGCCGAGCAGCCGGACGCCGCCGGAGGTGTCGAGCTCGCTGATCAGCCCGCGCGCCAGCCGGGCGATGGTGCCCGCGTGGTCGGTGGGGGAGGGCAGGGTGCTCGAGCGGTTGAGGGTGGTGAAGTCGTGGAGCCGGACCTTGATCGTCACCGTGCGGCCCGACAACCCGTGCTTGCGCAGCCGTTCCGCGACCTGGTTCGCCTGGCGCGTCAGCAGCCCCTCCATCAGCTTCCGGTCGGTCAGGTCGGTGTCGTAGGTGCCCTCGACCGAGACGGACTTGGTCTCCCGCTCGGGCTCGACGGCCCGGTCGTCCTGCGCCCGCGCGAGCGCGTGGAGGCTGGCGCCCTGGGAACGGCCCAGCAGCCGGACCAGCTCCTCCTGGCTGACCGTCTCCAGCTCGGCGACGGTGTGGATGCCGGCGCGCCGCAGCCGCTCGGCGGTCGCCGGGCCGACGCCCGGGATGACCGTGACGTGCATCGGCCGCAGCAGCTCCACCTCGCCCCCGGCCGGGACCAGCACCAGGCCGTCGGGCTTGTCCAGGTCGCTGGCCACCTTGGCGATGAACTTCGACGTCCCGATGCCGACCGAGGCGGTGAGGCCTCCGGTGACCTCGGTGACCCGGCCGCGGAGCTCCTCGGCGAAGTCGCGCACCGTGTCGGGCGAGAGGTCGGGCAGGCCGGCCGCGGCCAGGTCGACGAACGCCTCGTCGAGCGAGAGCGGCTCGACCAGCGGTGAGACGCTGCGGAGCAGCTCCATCACCGCCCGGCTGGCGTCCCGGTAGGCGTGGAACCGGCCGGTCAGGAAGGCGGCGTGCGGGCAGCGGGCCCGCGCCTCGCGCGTCGACATGGCCGAGCGCACGCCGTACTTCCGTGCCTCGTACGACGCCGTCGCCACGACGCCGCGGCCGCCGACACCTCCCACGACCACCGGCTTGCCGCGCAGCGAGGGCTTGTCGCGCTGCTCGACCGCGGCGAAGAACGCGTCGAGGTCGAGGTGGAGCACCGAGGCGTCCCGCCGCATGCCCAGCCTCATGGCAGGCAACCTACTCGGGACCGCTGACCGTCCACAGATCGCCGCGACCGCGCGTTCTCCACAGCTGCGACCCTGGCCCCTCGTCCGTGTCGGCCGCCGGCGGTTGGCTCGTCGGCATGACCGGACCCACCACTGGACCCACCACGCTGACCGCCCGCACTCCCGAGGACCTGCTGGCCGTGGTGCGGGTCGTGCTCGGATTCGAGCCCGCCGACTCGATCGTGATGCTCACCCTCGGGGCGCGCCACCCCTGCCACGCCCGGGTCGACCTGCCCGACACGCGGGCGACCTGGCAGAGGTCGCCGACCTGCTGCTGAGACCCGCGGCCGGCCACGGCGCGGAGGCGGTCGTCTTCGTGCTGTTCACCGACGACGACCGGTGTGCTCGCCGCACGGCGCGGGTGCTGCGCCGGCGCTTCGAGCGTGCCGGGGTCGACCGTCCTGGAGGCGCTGCGCGTCGACGACGGGCGCTGGCACCCGCTGCACGGTCCGCCGACGCGGATCCCGGCCGGGGTGCCCTACGACGTGTCCAGCCATCCGTTCGTGGCCGCCGCGGTGCTCGACGGTCGGGTCCTGCACGGGTCGCGGGAGGCGCTGGCGGCGACCCTCGCGAGCCGGCCCGAGGACGTCGCGGCGGTCGAGCGCGCGCTGCCGCAGCCGGAGGCGTCCGGCGCCTGGGTGGCCCGGCTGGTCGCGACCCACACGGAGGCCTCGACGTCGCCGACCGACGCCGAGGCGGCCCGGTTGCTGCTGGCGGTGGCCGACCCCCGGGTCCGGGACGCGGCGTGGGCGGGGATCACGCGGGCGGACGCCCGCCGCCACGTGGAGCTCTGGTCGGGGCTGGTGCGCCGCTGCCCCGACGACCTGCTGCCCCACGCGGCCGGCGTGCTGGCGTTCGCGGCGTGGCTGGCGGGCGACGGCGCGCTCGCCTGGTGCGCGGTCGACCGGGGCCGTGAGGTCGACCCCGACCACTCGCTGGTGGGGCTCGTGGCCGACCTGCTCGAGGGGGCGGTGCCGCCGGCGGAGTGGGACCGCCGCGCTCCCGGGCTCGGGTCGGCATCGTGACGGGGGCTCGCCCGGCGGCCGATTCCTCCCTAGTGTCAGGGCATGGGCGACGAAGTAGCCGCACAGGAGTTCTCCCGTGCCGACCGGACCCGGCACCGGGAGAAGGTCCGGCGCTGCCTCGACGTCTTCGCCCGGATGCTGCGGGAGGCGCGGTTCGACACCGACGACCCGATGACCGGTCTCGAGGTGGAGCTCAACCTCGTCGACGACAACGGCGACCCCGCGCTGAAGAACGCCGAGGCGCTGGCGGCCATCGCCGACCCGGAGTTCGTCACCGAGCTCGGCCAGTTCAACATCGAGATCAACGTGCCGCCGGTGCGGCTCCGCGAGGGCGGGCTCTCGACGTTCGAGAACACGCTGCGCGAGAGCCTCAACGACGCCGAGTCGAAGTCGGCCGAGGTCGGCGCCCACATGGTGATGATCGGCATCCTGCCGACCCTGGCCGAGGGCCACCTCGCCCTCGACAGCATCACGCCCAACCCGCGCTACCGGCTGCTGAGCGAGCAGATCATGGCCGCGCGCGGCGAGGACATCTCGATCTCGATCACCGGCCCGGAGCGGCTGGTCACCACCGCCGACTCGATCGTCCCCGAGGCCGCCTGCACCAGCACGCAGTTCCACGTGCAGACCTCGCCCGACCAGTTCGCGGCGTACTGGAACGCCTCGCAGGTGATCGCCTCGATCCAGGTCGCGGTCGGCGCCAACTCGCCCTACCTGCTCGGCAAGGAGCTGTGGCGCGAGACCCGGATCCCGCTGTTCGAGCAGGCGACCGACACCCGCAGCGAGGAGCTCAAGGCGCAGGGCGTCCGGCCGCGCGTCTGGTTCGGCGAGCGCTGGATCACCTCGGTCTTCGACCTGTTCGAGGAGAACGTGCGGTTCTTCCCGGCGCTGCTGCCGATCACCGAGGACGAGGACCCGCTCGAGGTGCTCGAGGACGGCCGGACCCCGAAGCTGCAGGAGCTGCGGCTCCACAACGGCACCATCTACCGCTGGAACCGACCGGTCTACGACGTCGTCGACGACGTCCCGCACCTGCGGGTCGAGAACCGCGTCCTGGGCGCCGGACCCACGGTGGTCGACCTGATCGCCAACGCCGCCTTCTACTTCGGCCTGGTGCGCTCGCTCGCCGAGAGCGAGCGGCCGCTGTGGTCGCAGATGTCGTTCTCGGCCGCCGAGGAGAACTTCCACGCCGCCGCCGAGTTCGGGATCGACACGCAGGTCTACTGGCCCGGCATCGGCCAGGTCCGCGCCACCGAGCTGGTGCTGCGGCGGTTGCTCCCGCTGGCCCACGAGGGGCTGGCGGCCTGGGGCGTGCCCCAGGCGGAGGCGGACCGGCTGCTCGGCATCATCGAGCAGCGCTGCCTGACCGGGGTCAACGGCGCGGAGTGGTTCGCGCGGCGGATGCACGACCGCGCCGACCTCGACCGGTACGACGCGCTCCGGGCCACGCTGGAGGACTACCGCGTCAACATGCACACCAACGAGCCGGTCCACACCTGGGAGTGAGCGGGTCGGTCAGTCCCGGATCCGCTGCCAGGTCCGGCGCAGGCCGCTGCGGGGGTCCCACCAGCCGTGCCGGGTGACCACGACCCACGACAGGTCACGCCCGGCCTCGGCCCAGGCGGCGGCGGACGCCGCGAGCCAGGCGGCGTCGACGTCGTGGGTCTGCAGCTCGCCGGGGCGGGTGAGCCACACCAGCGGCTCGGGGTCGGGGGAGCGGGCCAGCAGGGCGGCCATGAGGTCGGCCCGCAGTGCGTGGTCGGTGCCGTGGACGGCCGCCGCGACGCAGTGCTCGCGGACGCCCGGCCGCCCGACGTGGAGCACCGGTGCGAACCGGCGGCGGCGCTCGGCGTGCGCGTGGCGGCGTACGGCCTCACGGAGCAGCAGCGCCGCCGGGCGCGGCACCGGATCCTCGAGCAGCGGCATCGTTCCAGCCTGCCGGAGTCGCTCCCGACCGGGACGCGTCCTCCACAGGCTGCCCCTGAGGGCGTGGATTCGGTAGGTTGCCCATGCAGGCCCGGTTTCGGGGCGCGTCAGGTTGAGGAGGGTCTATGGGGACCGTGGTGGTGGGCTTCGTGCCCAAGCCGGAGGGCGAAGCCGCCCTGACGAGTGCGATCGCGGAGGCGAAGCTGCGCAGCGCCAGGGTCGTGGTGGTCAACTCCCACCGCGGTGGCAGCGAGTTCGACCAGGAGGCCTCGGCCAAGGCCGACGCCGAGATGGAGCGGATCCGCGCGCGCCTCTCCGACGCCGGGATCGAGCACGAGGTGCGGCAGCTGGTCCGCGGCTTCGAGCCCGCCGAGGACCTCATCAGCATCGCCGACGCGGCTGACGCCGAGCTCATCGTGATCGGGCTGCGCCGCCGCTCGCCGGTCGGCAAGCTGATCCTGGGCAGCAACGCCCAGCGCATCCTGCTCGACGCGAAGTGCCCGGTCCTGGCGGTCAAGGCCGACTGACCGTCCACCTCCGCCCAGCCACGGCCTCGGACGTCGAGGCGATCGCGCACGTCCACCGGCACTCGCGCGCCGCCTACTACGGCACCGTCGCGGACCGCGACGACGGGCGGGAGCAGTTCTGGAGTGGCCGCGTGGCGGAGCCGGGACGACGCACGGCCGTCGCCGACTCCCCGGAGGGTGTGGCCGGCTTCGTCTCGACCGTGCGCGTCGACGACCCGGTCGCCGCGCTGGAGCTCACCGCGCTCTACGTGCTGCCCGACCGCTTCGGCGAGGGCGTGGGGTCGAGCCTGTACGACGCGTTCCCCGACGAGCTCCGCGAGGGCGAACCAGGTGTCCTGGAGGTGTGGGCCGGCAATCGTCGCGCCCTGCAGTTCTACGTCCGTCGCGGCTGGACCCCGACGCCGAAGACCCGACCCGGACCGCAGGGCGTCGACTTCGTGACCTACCGCTTGGACACCTGAGTCCGAGTCACCCTCAGCGCCCCGGATCCGAGCCACCAGATGGCCTCGATCCGGGGCGCAGCCGGCCTCGGGCGCCGTCAGGCAGGATGGCCCCATGGGGATCCACATCACCGGTGACGAGCACGCCGACCAGGTCCTGACCGACTCCCCGTTCGCGCTGCTGGTCGGGATGATGCTCGACCAGCAGTACCCGATGGAGCACGCGTTCCGCGGGCCCGGCCAAGGTGCTGGACCGGTTCGGCAGCATCGACCCGGCCGCGATCGCCGCCGCCGACCCGGAGCCGTTCGCAGCGCTGTGCGCGACCCCGCCGGCGATCCACCGGTTCCCGGGGTCGATGGCGGCGCGGCTGCAGGAGCTGGCGCGGATCGTCACCGAGGAGTACGACGGCGACGCCTCGCGGATCTGGACCGACGCGGCGGACGGGAAGGACCTGATGAAGCGGATGCAGGCGCTGCCCGGGTTCGGCAAGCAGAAGGCGCAGATCTTCGTGGCGCTGCTCGCCAAGCAGCTCGGCGTACGGCCCGAGGGCTGGGAGCAGGCCGTGGGCGCCTACGCCGAGGAGGGCTACCGCTCGGTGGCCGACGTGGTGGACCCGGCGTCGCTGCAGAAGGTGCGCGACCACAAGAAGCAGATGAAGGCCGCGGCCAAGGCCCGATCGGCACCCACCGGCTGACCGCATCCCCGGGTTCTGTGCGGCTTCGGACGCGTGGCACAATGGGCGTTGCGGCTGTTGACAATACCGGGCTCCGCCGCGCCCTGTGCCCCTGACGAGAGGTGTTCGTGTCCTCGAACGCGCGCAAGCAGCTTCCCGCCGAGGTGCTGGCACACCCCGCGGTGCTGGCCCTGATCGAGTCGGGTCGACCGACCGGCAGCATCACCCCCGACGAGGTCCGGCAGGCCAGTGAGGACGCCGCGGTCGAGCCCCGCCACCTCAAGGCGCTGCTGGCGCACCTGAGCGGCCTCGGCATCTCGGTGAGCATCCCGGTCGGCACCCGCGCGGTCGCCGCCTCGACGGCTCGCAAGACGGCCACCGCGACGGCCACCAAGAAGGCTGCCGCGCCAAGAAGGCGCCGGCGAAGAAGGCCGCGGCCAAGGCCGCCGAGGCGCCGGCCGCCGAAGAAGGCCCCGGCGAAGAAGGCGACGGCGACCAAGAAGGCGACCGCGACCAAGAAGGCCGCGACGCCCGCGGCCGACGCCGCGCCCGTGGTCGGTCCCGACGGCAAGAAGATCCTCCCCGACCTGCCCGACGAGCAGTTCGAGAAGGACGTCGTCGCCGACCCCACCATCAAGGAGGACGAGAAGGAGGCCACCTCGACCTTCGTCGTCTCCGACGCCGACGAGACCGATGAGCCGGCGCAGCAGGTCATGGTCGCCGGCGCGACCGCCGACCCGGTCAAGGACTACCTCAAGCAGATCGGCAAGGTCCCGCTGCTGAACGCCGAGATGGAGGTCGAGCTCGCCAAGCGGATCGAGGCCGGCCTGTTCTCGGAGGAGAAGCTCGCGCAAGGGCGGCAAGGTCAGCGCCAAGCTCCACGAGGAGCTGGAGTGGATCGCCGAGGACGGCCGCCGCGCCAAGAACCACCTGCTCGAGGCCAACCTGCGGCTCGTCGTCTCGCTGGCCAAGCGCTACACCGGCCGCGGCATGCTCTTCCTCGACCTGATCCAGGAGGGCAACCTCGGTCTGATCCGTGCGGTCGAGAAGTTCGACTACACCAAGGGCTACAAGTTCTCGACGTACGCCACCTGGTGGATCCGGCAGGCGATCACCCGCGCCATGGCCGACCAGGCCCGCACCATCCGGATCCCGGTCCACATGGTCGAGGTCATCAACAAGCTGGCCCGCGTGCAGCGCCAGATGCTCCAGGACCTCGGGCGCGAGCCCACCCCGGAGGAGCTCGCCAAGGAGCTCGACATGACCCCGGAGAAGGTCATCGAGGTCCAGAAGTACGGTCGCGAGCCGATCTCGCTGCACACCCCGCTCGGTGAGGACGGCGACTCCGAGTTCGGCGACCTGATCGAGGACTCCGAGGCGATCGTCCCGGCCGACGCCGTGTCGTTCACGCTGCTCCAGGAGCAGCTCCACGCCGTCCTCGACACGCTCTCCGAGCGCGAGGCGGGCGTGGTGTCGATGCGGTTCGGCCTCACCGACGGCCAGCCCAAGACCCTCGACGAGATCGGCAAGGTCTACGGCGTGACCCGCGAGCGGATCCGCCAGATCGAGTCGAAGACGATGTCGAAGCTGCGCCACCCGAGCCGCTCCCAGGTCCTGCGCGACTACCTCGACTAGTCCCGCGCGCGGCGCGAGGGCGGGGCCCTCCCCAATTTGGGCGATTCTTCGCCGGCACTCCCGGCCTAGTTTGGAGAGCGAGACCGCTCAACCCTCGAACCAGCTGGGAGCCAGTGCGATGACAGTGACCGTGGCGACGCTGACCGGCGCCGAGATGACGATCAACCCGGATGCCCTCGAAGAGCTCCGTTCGATGACCCGCGGGGACGTGTTGACCCGGGAGGATCCGGGCTATGCCATGGTGCGTGCGCCGTACAACGCCATGCATCCCGGGAGGCCGGCCCTGGTGGTGCGTCCGACCGGCACCGCCGACGTGGTTGTCGCGGTCAACTTCGCCCGGTCCCACGGCCTCGTCGTCGCGGTGCGTGGAGGCGGCCACTCGGTGGCCGGGCTCTCGAGCGTCGACGGTGGGCTGCTGCTCGACCTGGCGCAGATGAACGGCGTCGACGTCGACCTGAAGTCCCGGACGGTGCGCGTCCAGGGCGGGGCGCTGGTCGGCGACATGGACCACGAGACGCAGGCCTTCGGGCTCGTCGCCCCGTCGGGCGTGGTCTCCGACACCGGTGTCGCCGGGCTCACCCTGGGCGGCGGGGAGGGCTGGGTCCGGCGCAAGCACGGGCTGTCGATCGACAACCTGCTGTCGGCCACGGTGGTGTGCGCCGACGGTGAGGTTCGGACCGCTTCGGCCGACTCCCACCCGGACCTCTTCTGGGCACTGCGTGGCGGTGGCGGCAACTTCGGTGTCGTCACCTCGTTCACCTTCCAGTGCCACCCGGTGGGTCCGGTGGTGGCGTTCGCGGGCGTGTTCCATCCCGTCGAGGACGCGGAGGCCGTCTACCGCGGGTTCCGCGACTGGGCCAGGACCGTGCCCGACGAGATCTCGGCGCTGATCGGCTGCACGACCCTGCCGGCCAGCGAGCACACGCCGCCGGAGATCCACGACCGTCCCTTCATCGTCACCGGCGCCGTCTACACCGGTGACACCATGGAGGGTCTCAAGGTGATCCAGCCGCTGCGAGAGATCGGGACCCCTCTGGCGGACATCTCGGGGCCGCTGCCGTTCGTCGCCGTGCAGGCCGCCTTCGACGAGTTCTTCCAGCGCGGCACGCTGCGCAGCTACTGGAAGTCGACCTACGTCGACGAGCTGACCGACCCGATCCTCGACATCATCGTCGACCGTGCCCGCAACCGGCCGCACGACCGGGTGTTCGTGGTGACCTTCCAGATGGGCGGGGCGATCAACCGGGTCGGGGCCGAGGAAACGGCCTACGGCGAGCGATCGGCGAACTGGATGGTCTCCATGGACGGCAACTGGAAGGACGCGAGCGACGACGACCGGCTCATCTCGTGGGTGCGCGACGCGTGGAGCCGCGTGCACGAGCACGGCACCGGCTCGGTCTACCTGAACTTCACCGGCGTCGAGGGCGAGGCGGTCACCGCAGGCGTCGAGAGCGCCTTCGGCCACAACCTGGCCCGGCTCGCCGACATCAAGGCGACCTACGACCCCGACAACCTGTTCCGGCTGAACAACAACATCGTCCCTGCTCCGTAGGACGGGACGGGCGCGCCCTCTCAGGGGGCGAACAGGAGCAGGAGGCCGCTCACGGTGAAGCCGATCATCACCACCAGCAGGGGGAGCTGACCGCGCACCGCCGAGCGCACCGGCAGCAGCCGCACCGCGCGGTCGTGCGCGCTGATCACCCCGAGCACGTGCCCGGTCACCACCGCCATGACCTGGACGACGGCGATGGCGGTCGGATAGGTCAGGAGACCGTTGGACAGGCTCCACTCCGCTGTCCCGAACACGTTCCACCCCCGCGACAGGGGATCGGAGAGGCCGATCACGGTCTGATGACCGACGACGATCAGGAATGTCAGGTAGTGCGCGACGACGTACCCGACGACGATCGGCACCAACGAGTGGGCGTAGACCCCGGGCATCGCGCTCCAACGCGGCTGCGGTGGTGCCAGGGACAGGCCGGACAGGATCGCCGCGGCCGAGAACGACACGAACACGAGCAGGCAGCAGGCGCTGAGCCCCAGCGTCTGCAGCACGACCGGAGTGAGCGTGGACGACTCCACCATGCTGACCCAGGCCGCGGTCCCCTGGATGCTGTCGTACGCGGTGGAGCCGAGCAGCACGGCCATGGTCGCCGTGAGCCCCGGGACGGGCCGCATCGCGTCCAGGTTCTCCAGAGGATTGCGGACGACCCGCCCATCGGTGCGCCGGGCGAAGGGTGCCAGCCGACCGACGACGGTCGAGTACCACTCGAAGGGATCGGCGTGGTCGAACCAGCGCCGCCCGTAGACCGAGGCACCGACGAGCATGGCCGAGATGTAGAGCGCGAACCACAGGCGTACCGGTCCCAGCTGGGCGGGATGTGGTGACGCGAGCTCGAGCCACACGAAGGCGTAGAGCCCGAAGGCTGCCGGCCACTGGCCGAGGCGAGCCGGCAGATCCCGGGAGCTGGCATCCGGGTCGGTCCGGACGAGAAGGGCCAGCAGCCGGTGCAGCGTGCGCAGGGGATTCAACACGGTCCAGATCGGGCCGAGGAGGACCGATCCCATGACGAGGCCGACCCAGAGCAGGACGTAGACGACCCCGAACGTCGGATTCTCCAGCGAGTCCGGGCCGAGGATCGCGGCCATCGCCACGTAGGCCGCCAGCGCGAGCACCAGGGCCTGCAGGGTCCAGCGGGTCGCGGACGACTCCAGCAGGCGCGTGAGTCCTCGGGGAAGGCAGCGCCCGGACTCCTCGCCTCGGAAGCGGGGACGTCGCCACGCGAACCCCAGGACGACGAACGACATCACCAGGGCCAGCGCCGCGCCGGTCACGGCGAAGCTCAGCGGGATCGGGAGCGGCTCCGCCGTGCTGACGCCGTGCGCCAGCACGGCTTCACCCGTGGTGGCGCGCGTCATTCCCACCACGTACGTACCGACCGGTCCCCGACCCTGGCGCCGAGACTCAGCCGGATGCGGGGGTGAGGGCGACGAGGTGGCCGATGTTGGCGCCCGACTTCGTCGAGGTGGCCACCAGGTCCCCGGTCGGCCCCGGCTGGGCCAGGGTGAGGTCGGCGGTCTCGCCGACGGCCTTGGCGGTCACCGCGGTCGGCGAACGGACCTCGCTGCGCTCGGTCATGCCACTGGGCGGGGCGATCGCGGTGTTGCCACCGATCCCGAACAGGCCCACCACCACCGCATCCGGTGTCGTCGTCGTCAGCGACGGCGCCGTGATCGAGGTGGACCCCGCGTTCGGCTGCCCCGAGCTCGCCTGGATCGGGTCGGTGGCCGAGACCCCGTCATAGGCCAGGATCGTCCCCACCGCTGCCCTGGCCAGGCTGAACTGCCACGTGTACGACGCCGGTTCTGATGCTGTCGCCAGCCGCCAGTAGGTCGCCTTGCGGAGCGCGGTGCCCGAGGTGTCCTGCCGTACCAGCGTCCACCCGCCCGGCGCCGTGATCGCCGGCTTGCCTCGCACGTCCACCGTGGCCAGCAGTACGTCGCCCGCGCCACTGGTCGGCATCGGCACCGTCAGCGTCTCGGTCGCCAGGTTCGACCCGGTCTCCACCGCACGCAGACTGATCCCCTGACCCGGCGGATCGGCCGGCACCGTCACCACGGCCTCTGCCGACGCCCCCGAGACGTTGCCCGCCGCGTCGAAGGCCTCCACCGTGTAGCGGTACGTCTGCCCCGCCGAGACCGCAGAGTCGGAGTAGGCCAACCCACTGGACACCGTCGCGACCACGGCACCATCACGCCGCACCGTGTAGCCCGTCACGCCCACGTCGTCCGTCGACGCCGACCACGTCACCTCCACCGCACCGCCATCCGCCACCGCCGCCACGTCACCCGGCACCGACGGCGCCGACGAATCCACCGGCGGCGCCCCACCCGCGGGGGTGAGGGCGACGAGGTGGCCGATGTTGGCGCCAGACTTCGTCGAGGTGGCCACCAGGTCACCGGTCGGCCCCGGCTGGGCCAGGGTGAGGTCGGCGGTCTCGCCGGCGGCCTTGGCGGTCACCGCGGTCGGCGAACGGACCTCGCTGCGCTCGGTCATGCCACTGGGCGGGGCGATCGCGGTGTTGCCACCGATCCCGAACAGGCCCACCACCACCGCATCCGGTGTCGTCGTCGTCAGCGACGGCGCCGTGATCGAGGTGGACCCCGCGTTCGGCTGCCCCGAGCTCGCCTGGATCGGGTCGGTGGCCGAGACCCCGTCATAGGCCAGGATCGTCCCCACCGCTGCCCTGGCCAGGCTGAACTGCCACGTGTACGACGCCGGTTCTGATGCTGTCGCCAGCCGCCAGTAGGTCGCCTTGCGGAGCGCGGTGCCCGAGGTGTCCTGCCGTACCAGCGTCCACCCGCCCGGCGCCGTGATCGCCGGCTTGCCTCGCACGTCCACCGTGGCCAGCAGTACGTCGCCCGCGCCACTGGTCGGCATCGGCACCGTCAGCGTCGTCGGTCGCCAGGTTCGACCCGGTCTCCACCGCACGCAGACTGATCCCCTGACCCGGCGGATCGGCCGGCACCGTCACCACGGCCTCTGCCGACGCCCCCGAGACGTTGCCCGCCGCGTCGAAGGCCTCCACCGTGTAGCGGTACGTCTGCCCCGCCGAGACCGCAGAGTCGGAGTAGGCCAACCCACTGGACACCGTCGCGACCACGGCACCATCACGCCGCACCGTGTAGCCCGACACCCCCACGTCGTCCGTCGACGCCGACCACGTCACCTCCACCGCACCGCCATCCGCCACCGCCGCCACGTCACCCGGCACCGACGGCGCCGACGAATCCACCGGCGGCTGCTCCCCGTTGCCGACGTGCACCCACTCGGCGACAGACGGCACGCCCGCGGAGTCGACGGCGAACAGCATGTAGTAGCCGGGAGGCGCGATGTTCCCGTTCGCGGGTCCGGTGACCGTCACGGTGTCACCGGAGGTGGTGAAGTCCAGGCCCACGTAGCGCTGGTCGGTGTCCACGGTGTGCGTCACCGAACCGGGGCGGATCAGGGCGACCTTGCCGAGGTCGCCGGCCTGGGGGCTGGTGAAGCTGAAGGACTCCCCGTACCCGGTCGTGCTCGGTGCGCTCGCGATCGTCGGGCGGGGTCCCTTGAACAGGTAGGGCGGGCTGAAGATCTCCCCCATGGTCGCGTAGCCACCGCTGTCCTGGCCCGCGGACAGGACACGGCCGTCCGGCAGCAGCAGCGCTGTGGCGTGGTACATGCGTCCGCCCTGCTGCGATCCCATGACCGTCCAGGTCTCGGCCACGGGGTCGTAGAGCTCCGCGGCCGTGACGGGGCCGTCGTACTTCCCGGCGGCTCCGCCACCCACGACGAGCACCTGTCCGTCGGGCAGCGTCACGGCGTTGGCATGGATCCGTGGGAAGTTCATCGGCGCGGTGTAGCGCCACTGTGGCTGGGGCTGCGAGGTGTCCAGGATCTCGACCGTCGCGGTGGGCGCGCCGGTGTTGGCCTGGCCGCCGATGGCCATCACCTTCTCCAGGCCGGGCAGCAACACCGAAGTGCCCTTGCTGCGGGCTCCCGTACTGCATCGAGGCGAGGTCCGACCACTGGTTGGTCTGCGGGTCGAAGTACGTCGAGGTCTTGCTGGTGCCGCTCTTGAGCACCTTGCCGTTGGGCATCAGGTGCATCCGGGGGTAGTTGCCGCCCGTGGTGTTGGCGCTGGGCGGCAGGGTCGTCATCGTGTTGGTCGCCGGGTCGTAGGACTCGACGGTGTCGGCCCAGATGCCGCCTTCCTCCTGACCGGCGAAGATGAGCGTCGTGCCGTCCCCGAGGCCGACGTTGGTGGGGTACCAGCGGCGTTGGGTCATCACCGGCGTCGGACTCCACGTGCGGGTCACCGGGTCGTAGACATCGGTCTCCGCCACGCCGACGCCGTCCTGCTTGCCGGCCGAGGTGTAGTCGTGCCCACCGGTGGCGAACAGCCGGCCGTCGGGCAGGACGTTGTGCCCGGCGCAGAACAGGTCGCGGTCATAGCCCGTCCCGGCGTCGTGGGACTCACCGGTCACCGGGTCCCAGACGCGGATCCGGCTGGTGTTGTCGACTCCGACTTCGCCCTCGACGTACTCGAAGAAGACCACGTCACCGGTCCGCGTCAAGGTGGCGTGAATGGCCACGCCGCCCATCTCGAATGGCGCCGACCACTGCCCGGTGGTGGCCGGGTCGGCCTCGGCGTTCGTGACCGTGACCGTCACCATGGCGACGGCACCTGCAGCACAGATGGCCAAGAGTCGATTCACTGCACACCCCCCGATGTCCGTGACGTTTCAGCGGCGTCGGCTTTGCGACTACCGGAAATCGATCACGTGAGGCGAACGATAAGTGGCCATGGCGACACTGGCAATCCCCCCCGGTCTAGACCCCACGAGGAATTGGCGGCGAGGTCGGGCAGGTCGACAAGACCGGCCTGATGACGAACCTCGTACGCTCGGGTCCATGCGTCGGGGGCTCGGAGTGCTGGTGGCGCTGACCCTCGCCCTCGCCGCGTGCTCCTCGCCCGAGGACCCGGCGGCGGCACCCCCGCCAAGCCCGACGACGACGACGATCCCGAACACGCCGTCGCCGTCCGGCTCGCCCTCGGGGACCCCCGACCGGCCCCAGCCGACGCCGGTCGTCCGTCCGCGGGACTTCGACCCCGGTCGGGCGATGGGGGTGGTGCGCCACCTCGCCGGCGAGATCGGGCCGCGTCACGGGACCAGTCCCGAGTTCCGGGAGGCGGCTGGCTGGGTGGGCGGCTACTTCGAGCGCCTCGGCTACCGGGTCGACCGGCAGGTCTTCGACGTACCCGGCGGCGACTCGTGGGGTGTCGACGTCCCCGCGGGCGAGTCGGTCAACGTGGTCGCGACGCCGACCGGCCTCGACCCCCGGCGCCCCCACCTGGTGGTCGGTGCGCACCTCGACACCGTCCCCCTGGCCCCCGGCGCCGAGGACAACGGTTCCGGGGTCGGCGTGATGCTGGCGGCCGCCGCCGCGGCGGCCGAGGCCCGGACCCGACTCCCCGTGGTGTGGGTGGCGTTCGGGGCCGAGGAGCCGCGGGGTGACGGCGACGACGACCACCACTACGGCTCGCGGGCGTACGTCGCCGGGCTGTCCGGCGCCGAGCGCGACGCGGTCCGCGCCATGGTGTCCCTCGACCGGGTCGGGGTGGGGGCGACCGTCCCGGTCGGGTCGGCCCACGAGTCCGACCCGGTGCAGCAGGCCCTGCTGGCGGCGGCCCGACGGACCGGCGCCGCCGCCAACGCCGGACCCCTGCCAGCGGAGCAGCGACCACTGGTCGTTCGTCCGCGACGGGCTACCCGGCGCCCGGCTCGGCAGCACGCCGTACGCCGGCTACCACTCCGCCGCGGACGTGCCGTCCGTCGTCGACCCCGCGCAGCTCGCGCGGACCGGCCGGATCCTGCTGGCCTGGCTGGCGCCGACCGACGACCCCGGGTCTCCTCGCAGTGCGGGGCCTCCTGGACCCGCTCACCATCGCGGTGACCGGCGACATCCACTTCGAAGGGGTGCTGGCGGGCCGCCTGGACCGACCTGCCACGGCGCTGTCGCCTGCGACGGCGACGCTGGCGGCCGCCGACCTCGCGATCGTCAACCTCGAGACGTCCCTGGGCGCAGGGGGTCGCCCCGAGCCGGGCAAGCGCTACACCTTCCAGGCGCCGGCCACCGCCCTGACCGCCCTCGCTGCGGCCGGCATCGACGTCGCGACCATGGCCAACAACCACGCCCTCGACTACGGCCGGGTCCGCTGGCCAGCACGTTCGACGCCATCGAGGCCGCCCGGGCGGCCGACCCGACCGTCGACGTCGTCGGCATCGGTCGGGACATCGATGACGCCTTCCGGCCGGCACGCACGGTGGTCGCCGGCACCGTCGTCGCCACCATCGGAGCCACCGTGGCCGACCGCGACCCCACCGCAGACCCCACCGGGCAGTGGGCCGCCACCGGCGACTCGCCCGGCACCGCCGACGCACTCGAGCCGGCGCGGCTGCTGCGCACGGTCAGGGAGGCCGCGAGGTCGGCCGACGTGGTCGTGGTCTACATGCACTGGGGAGTGCAGGGCGAGCGCTGCCCGAACGACGCACAGCGATCACTGGCGTCACGTCTCATCGAGGCGGGGGGTGACATCGTCGTGGGCAGCCATACCCACCTGCTCCAGGGCGACGGCAGGCTGGGTGAGGGATACGTGGCCTACGGGCTCGGGAACTACGCCTGGTACACCCGCTCCTCCGACGCAACGCCCGCGACGGGGGTGCTCACGCTCACCGTGCAACCCGCCCGATCGCAGGCGGGGCGAGCGAGGGTCACCGACGCCGTCTGGGAGGGCGCCGAGATCGGTGCCGACGGCCTGCCTCACCCCCTGGCCGGGCCCGCCGCGGCCGCGTTCGACGACCAGGTGGCTGCGCTTCGCGCGTGCGCGGGAGTCGCCCCGGCCGATCGGTAGGCGAGATCCCGGGCGGACTGCAACCTTTCGGAATCGGGCGGCGTCTGTGACATGAACCAGACCCGTAGCGCCCGAGAGGACCTCATCATGAACGCACGACCCACCGTCCGTGGCCTGGCTGCCACCGCAGCCCTGGCCGCTGTCGTCACCCTGGCCCCGACCGCCCACGCCGCCACCACGCGGCTCGACGACGGCGCCGACGCGACCGCGTCGACCACCGACATCCGCGTCGTACGCGTCAACCACGGAGAGCAGCGGCTGCGGATCCAGGTGGGGTTCCCCGACCTGCGCGAGGACGGCGCCGCCGGGCTGCTGACCTGGATCGACACCGACGCGGGGGAGAGCGGGCCCGAGTACGCGATCGGCGCGCCGCTCTTCAGCGGCGGCGACTACGTCCTGGTCGAGACCGACGGCTGGAAGCCGACCGGCGCGCCCGTGGACTGCCGCTACAACCTGCAGCTCGACTACGCCGAGGACCACCTCGTGCTGGCGGCCCGCCGCGGCTGCTTCGACCAGCCCGACCAGGTCCGGGTCGCCATGCGGATGTTCGACAACGAGGACTCCTCGCACCCGGTGACCGACTGGTTGATCGGGCGACGTGAGCTCACGGACTGGCTGGCCGCGGGCGACCCGGATGCGTGATCCTGTGTGGCAGAGGTTGTCCACGCACCCACCTCGGGAGGAGCACTCATGAAGCAGATCCGACGAGGAGTCGCCCTGGCGCTGGCCACCGCCTGCGCGATGGTCCTCACCACGACCACGGCGTACGCCGAGGAGGTCGTCGTCAACGACGGCGCCGACGCGACCGCCTCGCTCACCGACATCCGGAAGGTCCGGGTCGACCACGGCGACGACCAGCTCACGGTCCGGGTCAACTTCCCGGACCTCCGCAAGCGGTCGAGCGCCGGACTCAACGTCTTCATCGACAAGGACACCGCCCGCCGGGGCCCGGAGTTCGCCCTCGGCACGCCGCTGTTCAGCGGCAGCGACTACGCGCTGCTGCGGATGAGGCGCTGGCAGCCGGTCGGCGGAGCCGGTCGCCTGCGACTACGACGTGGCGCTGAGGTGGAAGCGGGACGTGCTGGTCTTCACGCGCGGACCGGGGCTGCTTCGGTGACCCCGACGAGCTGCGGATCGGGATGCGGATGACGGACCGCGCGGACCAGTCCCACCCGGTCACCGACTGGCTGATCGGGCGGCGCAAGTTCACGGGCTGGCTGGCAGCCGGCTGAGCCGCGGCCGCGTCAGCGGGCCGTGCGCTTGACCCGCCGACGCAGCTGGAGGATGCGCAGGGAGCCGGCGATGGTCGCGAGGAACAGCCCGGCGACGGTGGCGATCAGCAGCGCCACCGCGAGCGGGGTCTCCCCCTGCCAGCCCGAGGAAGCTCACGTCCACCGGGTCGGTGTTCTGGGCGATGAAGATGATCAGCAGCACCAGCACGAGGCCACTGGCAGCGACCGCGATCCACAGGCCGCTCGTGCGCGAGCCGCGCAGCGGGTCCGAGGTCGGCCGCGTCGGCGTCGACGGCTCGGGGCCGCCGTGGCTCGGGCTCGGTGGCCGGTCCGTCCGGACGGGTCTCGCTGTCGCTCATGCGTCGACCCTAGCCGCCGACGACCAAGCCGACGGCCAACCCGCAGAGCACCAGGCCGGCCGCCTGGCTGCGGTGGACGTGCTCGCGGAGGACGGTGGCCGCCAGCACCACCGTGAACGCGGGGTAGAGCGAGGCCAGCACCGCCGTGACGGTCAGGAAGCCCGACTGCGTGGCGAGCAGGAACGCGCCGGTGGCGGTGACGCCGAGCACGCCGCTCACCGCCCCGTACGCCGCTGCCGGCTGCCGCGGGACCCAGGCCGCGCGGAGGGCGAGCGCCATGGTGACGACGACGGCACTGGCGACCAGCTGGTTGAGCGCCAGCGGGAGGAAGCCGGCCGACTCGGGGATCTGGGCCAGCGCCGCGAACAGCGTGCCGAACCCCAGGCCGGCCAGCACCCCGTCGAGCGCCCCGCCGCGGCCGGGGCGCCCTCCGGCGACGTCCTCCGGCGTCGGGGCTGCGCGCCACCAGCCAGATGCCGGGCAGCGCCGCCACGATGCCCAGCCACACCAGGGACGTGGGGCGCTCGCCCGTGGCCAGGCCGACCACGACCGGCACCAGCGCAGCGCCGACGCCGGAGACCGGCGCCACGACGCCCATCCGGCCCGACGACAGGCCGCGGTAGAGGAACCCGGTGCCGACGCCGTTGGCGACGCCGGCGACCACGGCCCAGCCGAGGTCCGCGCCACTCGGGCGAGCCGTCGAGCACGGTGGCCAGGCCGAGCACCACGACGCCACCCGACGAGCTGGGCGACCAGCGCCACGCTCCACGGACTCACCCGCTTGGAGGTGACACCGCCGACGAAGTCGGAGAGGCCGTAGGCGACGGCGGAGCCGAGCGCCAGCAGGACCGCGGTCACGTCACGGCCACGCCGACGACCCAGGTCGCGGCCGCCAGGCACGCGGTCATCAGCTCGATCAGGACGCTGAGCCCGACGGCGGCCAGCGCCGCGCGTGTGGACGGGCCGGCCGCCCCGGGACCGACCCGGCGGCGCTCGGCGACGTACATCCCGAGCACGAAGCCGAGGAACAGCCCGAGGACCGGTACGACGAAGAACCCGACGATCCCGAAGGCGACGCCGGTCCACTGGGTCGAGGCGGGGATGCCGGCCCCCTTGAGGCGGCGGCCGGGGAGGGCGTACTTGGCGATCGCGCCCGACGACGAGGAACAGCGTGGCGACGGCGAAGACGATCCAGCCGGTGCTCGTGCCGAGCTCGCTGGCCCACAGCAGGATCGCGGCCAGGACCAGGACGGCGCCCGGCAGCACCGGGACGAGGATCCCGACCAGCCCGACGAGGATCGCCAGCGCGACCCCGATCTCCAGCCAGCTCACGGGCGTCACTGTCCCACGCGCGGGGGTCACCGAGACGACTCGGCCCCGGACCGTCAGGTCCGGGGCCGAGTGAGTGTCGGGGTCGGGGGACTGGTGTCAGTGGTCCTCGTCCGCGCCGGCGGTCGCCGGGGTGGCGGCGAGCTTGTGGGTCTCGTCCTGCACGGCGACCGCGATCTCTCGCAGCTTCTCACCGTGCTCGCGGGCGTGGTGGGCGCAGAAGTGCAGCTCGCCACCGGTCTGGAGCTCGACTCGGAGGTAGGCCTGCGCTCCGCAGCGGTCGCAGCGGTCAGCAGCGCTCAGTGCGGAAGTCCCTGGGGCTACGGCTGTAGTCACATCGGCCTCATTTCTCGATCTCTTCGTTGTCTCTGGTCAACGTAGCGAGCGGAGCGAAAGATTCCCGGTCCCACGTGTCGGTCGACACGTCAATCCAATCACGGCGACCAAGCCGGCCGATCGGGGTCCCACCTGGTGGTGTCCCGCCGCCACGATCCGGTCGCTTGCTGAGTGTGACGCCTCAGGGGCGATTCCGGTTGCGAAACCGGGGACTCCGCCCCGGGCTCCGCACCCGGTCCCGGAACCCTTCGGGTGGTGCAGTGCGACCACGGTAGACCCGCCCCCGGCTCCCACCCGGCAGGCGTGCCTGCATCGGTGTCCGGCGTGTCGCGGGTAGATTCTGGGTCGTACGGACGTCCCTCCACCACCAGGAACAACGGAGCAGCACCATCGCCGACCAGACCTACAACGCGGCCCACCTCCTCGTCCTCGAGGGGCTCGAGGCGGTGCGCAAGCGCCCCGGCATGTACATCGGCTCGACCGACACCCGCGGCCTCATGCACTGCCTCTGGGAGATCATCGACAACGGCGTCGACGAGGCGCTGGCCGGCTCGGCCCACCGGGTCGAGGTCACCCTCCACCCCGACGACTCGGTCGAGGTCCACGACGACGGTCGTGGCATCCCGACCGACAAGGAGCCGAAGACCGGGCTGCCGGGTGTCGAGGTGGTGGCGACCAAGCTCCATGCCGGCGGAAAGTTCGGAGGCGGTTCGTACGTCGCCACCGGCGGCCTGCACGGCGTCGGCCTGTCCGTGGTCAACGCGCTGTCGTCGCGGATGGACATCGACGTCGACCGCTCGCCCGCGCAGCAGGGTTTGAGCTTCCAGCGCGGCGTGCCCGGTGTCTTCGACGGCGACGGGCCCGGAGGTTCCTTCACCCCGAAGTCCGGCCTGACGCGCAAGGGCAAGCGGGTGGCGAAGGGCAGGACCGGCACCCGGATCCGGTTCTGGCCCGACCGCCAGATCTTCACCAAGGACGCCGCGTTCGAGTTCGAGGGGCTGCTCGGGCGGGCCCGCCAGACGTCGTTCATCGTCCCGGGCCTCGAGCTGGTGATCCGCGACCTGCGCGGCAGCACCCTGGTCGAGGAGAAGTTCCGCCACGACGGCGGCATCGCGGAGTTCGTCGAGTTCCTCTCCCACGACGAACCCGTCACCGAGGTGCTGCGCATCCAGGGCTCCGGCGCCTTCACCGAGACCGTGCCGATGCTCGACGACCAGGGCCACATGACCCCGCAGGACGTCGAGCGCGACCTCGGCGTCGACATCGCGTTGCGCTGGGGCACCGGCTACGAGACCGAGCTGCGCTCGTTCGTCAACGTGATCGCGACGCCGAAGGGCGGCACGCACGTGGCCGGGTTCGAGGCCGCCCTGGTCAAGCCGTTCAACGACGCGATGCGGGCGACGAAGGTGCTCAAGGTCAACGACCCGGACGTCGAGAAGGGTGACGTCCTGGAGGGCCTCACCGCCGTGGTCACGGTCCGGCAGGCCGAGCCCCAGTTCGAGGGGCAGACCAAGGAGATCCTCGGCACCCCCGCCGTACGCTCCGAGGTCCGCAAGATCGTCGCCCGGCGGCTCACCGAGTTCCTCACCTCGACCAAGGCCGCCGACAAGCGACAGTCGCGGCCGCTGATGGAGAAGGTCCACGGCGCCGCCCGCACCCGGATCGCGGCCCGCCAGCACAAGGACACGCAACGCCGCAAGAACGCGCTCGAGTCGTCCGCGCTGCCCTCGAAGCTGGCCGACTGCCGGGCCACCGACAACGAGCGCACCGAGCTGTTCATCGTCGAGGGCGACTCCGCGCTCGGGACGGCGAAGCTGGCCCGGAACTCCGAGTTCCAGGCGCTGCTCCCGATCCGCGGCAAGATCCTCAACGTCCAGAAGGCGTCGGTCGGCGACATGCTGAAGAACGCGGAGTGCGCCTCGATCCTGCAGGTCGTCGGCGCCGGGTCGGGCCGCAGCTTCGACGTGGACGCGCGCCGCTACGGCCGGATCATCTTCATGGCCGACGCCGACTCGGACGGCGCGCACATCCGCACCTTGCTGGCGACGCTGTTCTTCAAGTACATGCGGGAGCTGATCGACGCCGGCCGGGTCTACTCCGCCGTGCCCCCGCTCCACCGGATCGAGCTGTCCAACCCCAAGAAGGGGATGGACAAGTACGTCTACACCTACTCCGACGGTGAGCTGCAGCGGAAGCTGGCCGAGCTGTCGAAGAAGAACGTGCGCTGGAAGGACCCTGTCCAGCGCTACAAGGGCCTCGGCGAGATGGACGCCAACCAGCTGGCCGAGACCACCATGGACCCGCGCCAGCGGACCCTGCGCCGGCTCACCCTCGACGACGCCGACGAGGCGTCACGGGTGTTCGAGATGCTGATGGGCTCCGAGGTCGCGCCGCGCAAGGAGTTCATCGTGCAGGGTGCCTACGAGGTGGACGTGGAGGCGCTCGATGCCTGAGCCGCGGGACCGAGCGGCGTAGACGAACGTACCGATCGGGCCGACACGCCGAGCCCGTAGCCCGGATCCTGGGCGTGTCGCTTCGTTGGGTACGTTCGGCTACGAACCCGCTGCCCAGGGGGACGTGGAGACGCTGGACGGGGTGAGCGTCCAGCGCCTGCGCACGGTTCCCGGTCGGCTCAGGCCGGGGGCTCAGCGAACTCGCAGCTGACGTCCGGGTTCCAGTCCTCGAACATGCCGTTCTGGTTCGCCCGCCAAGCCCAGATGTGGAGCTCGAAGAAGTTCGGCAGGCCGTAGCGGTTCCCGGCCTTGACCAGCTCGAAGCGTTGTCCCATCAGCCGCGGGCGGCCGGTCGGGTGCTCTGCGCGCCACGCCGACTTGAGCACGACGTACTCGACGGCGACCAGCTCCATGTCGCCGTCCTCCTGGGGCTCGTAGATCACGGCCTCGGGGGTGAGCAGCTTGACCTGCGCCGTCGCCGACGAGCGCACCGTTGACGTAGTGGATCCCCATGCCGCCCCTCGGGATCGTCGATGCAGGCGATGCCCTCGGCGTCCTGGAGCTCGCCGTAGCCGTCCTCGACGGCCTCGTCGAGGTCGAAGTACGGCGCCGTCGCGAAACGCAGCCGGTCGAGCTTCGACGGACCGTCCGCGGCCGCGAGCGTGCCGGTGCCGGTGACCACCAGGGCACCGGCCGCGAGGCCGACCAGGCCACGCAGGACCCGGGCGTTCACGACCCCTCCTTCACCAGGTGCACGCTGATCGGCGACGAGTCCGTGCGCCTCCCGGTGCACCGTGCTGGCGGCATCGGCAGACGGGGCCTCGACCAGGCAGAAGATCGTGCCGTCGGGCTCGTCGACCCAGTAGCGGAGGTACTTCACCTCGTAGTTGTCCTGCACGGCGAGGTCAGCCGCGTGGGCCTTGGCGACCTCGTCGATCGCCGACGCCACCGTCGATGCGGTGGACGTCCATGAAGAGCGGCATGGGAGTTCTCCTTCGTTCGGTTCGGTTGATCCGAACGTAGGAGTGCGTGGGCCGGTCCCGGATCGGGAGCTGCTCCCTAGGTTGCGGCGACCGGTTCCCCAGGTTGTGCCAGCAGGCCCAGGCGCTCGGCCTCGACCGCGGCATCCTTGCGGTTGCTCACACCGAGCTTGGCGAGGACCGCCGAGACATGGTGGTCGACGGTCTTGGCGGAGATGAACAGCCGGGCCGCGATCGCGTCGTTGGTGAGCCCGGCGGCGAGCTCGACCAAGACCTCGTGCTCGCGTCGCGTGAGGCCCGCGGGGTGGGCGCGGGTGGTGGCGCGCGCGCCGTTCGGCACCCGGACGCCGGCGTCCCGCAGCCGCCGGCGTACAACGCCTGCCGTGGCCGTCGCGCCCAGCGCGTCGAGTCGATCGAGGGCGTCGAGCCAGTGCACCTCCTCGTCGGAGTCCGCCAGCGCCATGCCGGCCTCGTAGGGACAGCCGCGCTCGTCCCACGCGGCGACCGCCGCCCTCACGTCACCGTCCAGCTGGGTCGCGAACGGCTCACCGATCTGACCCGGGCAGGGGGCGGCACCGGTGCGCACGGCCCACAGCGAGACGAGTCCCCGCATCCACGGGTCGATGCGGTCACCGTGTCCGACGGCGGCGTCGGCCTCGACCCGTGCCGACGCCAGGTCGCCCGCCAGCCAGAACGCCTCGGCGCGAGCGGCGTGGATCGGAGCGAGGTACTGGGGCTCGGCCAGCGTCGTGGCCAGGTCGAGGACCTGCTCCAGCAGCGGCCACGCACGCTCCGGGTCGGCGCGCCGGGCCCGGACCAGCGCAAGGGTGAACGTGGTGCAGAGCCGGTTGACCGGGGACAAGTCGACCCTGGCCAGCCGGGCTTCGGACAGGTCGACGCACTCGTCCCAACGTCCGGCCGCCTCCAGGAGCGCGGTGTGCGCTCCGGCCAGACAGTTGGAGTAGGTGTTGAGGTCATGCCCCTCGCAGAACTCCATGCCGTCGCGGTACCACCGCTCGGACCGCACGAGGTCGTACTCGGTCAGGGTCCCGGCCTGCAGGTTCGTGAATGCCCGCGCGGCGGCTTCGTGCGCGCCAGCCGGTAGGGCCACCTCCAGCGCCCGTTCCATCTCGGAGCGCCACGGGAGCCCGGCGTTCATGAGCGCGGACGCCCGGGTGGTCAGGGCCTGGCTCACGACCTCGTCGAGCCGCAGCTCCTCACCGAGCGCGATCGCCTCGGCCGCGACGGCAATGGCGTCGTCGTCCCGCCCGTTGAGCATGTGCTGCCCTGCGACCGACCTGGAGTGCCTGGGCGAGCTCCCTGGTCGGGCCGAGCGGGCGGAGGAGGGCGAGACTCGCGGCGGCGGCCCGCTCCGACTCGGCGCCCCGACACAGCCGGTAGTGGGCGTTGGACAGGCTCCGGAGCGAGTCTCCCTCGCGCAGCGGGGCGCCGACCTCGCGCCACAGGTCGAGCGCCGCCTCGCGGGCCTCGAGCGCCTCCTCCCACCGGTCGAGCACGCCGTACTCCGTCGGCCAGGTTGTCGCTCAGGATCGCTCTCGTCCGCGGGTCGCCGGCTCCGGCCCACCTGAGCGCACGCTCGTACTGCAACGCGGCCTCGCTGTGTGAGGCCAGCGCGGCTGCTCGGGCGCCCGCCCTGGTGGCGTGCACCACGACCGCCGCCGCGTCCGCTGCACCCTCGGCGTGGTGCGCCAGCCGCGATGCGTCCGCGCCCCGTTCCTCGAGCAGAGCGAGGATCCGTGCGTGCACCGGTGCGCTACGGTGTGGCGGCACCGTCTCCTGGACGGCCAGCCTGGTGATCTCGTGCCGGAAGCGGAGGTCGGCTCCGTCGGCCACGACAAGACCCGAGTTGACGAGCTCGTCGAGGCTCTCCGCGGAGGGGGACACCAAGGTGTCCAGGAGCGCGAGGTCGAGCTGCGTGCCGAGCAGCGCGCCGGTCTCCAGCACCCGCCGAGCTGGCCTCGAGAGTGTCTCGGCGCGTCCTAGCACGGCGTCGCGCGCCGACGTGGGGAGGTTGCCTGGGCTGGCACTGCGGAGGAGCTCGGTCAGAAAGTAGGGGTTGCCACCGGTGAGGTGGTGCAGGACCTCGGGCGCCAGGCCTGACCCACGTGCCAGCCTGCGGACACCCGACGGGGTCAGCCGCGGGACGTCGACCCGCCTCGTGCTGCGCTCGGTGGAGAGGTGGGCCAGGCAGCGGCGCAACGGATGCCGGGGCGGCACCTCGTCGTCGCGATAGGTGACCGCGATCAGGACCGACGTACGTCGGATCCGGCGACCGACGAAGCGCAGGAGGTCGAGCGTGGCCTCGTCCGCCCAGTGCGCGTCCTCGACGACGAGCACGGCGTACGGCGTGCAGTCCGCCACCGCGGTCAGCAGCGCCTGGAAGATCGGCTTCGCGTGGCCGTCCGCCGGCCAACGTCTCCGCCAGCTCGCCGCCGAGCGACCCGGCGATGTCGAGCAGGGGGCCGAGAGGGCGGGGCGTGAACAGGCCGTCGCAAGCGCCCCAGGACCAGCGGGCGTCGGGCGTCGAGGCCGCTCGAGCTCCTCGAGCAGCACCGACTTCCCGACCCCGGCCTCTCCCGAGACCAACACCAGCCGGCCGTCCCCGCGGTGGGCATCGGCGGCGTACTCGCGGAGTGCGTCGAGCTGAGGTTCCCGTTCGACAAGGGGCACACCCGTAGTGTGCGCCTGCGGATCGGTCTGGTCCATGGGTCGCGTGGACCACCTGCGAGGGGTCAGGGGCGGGCGCCGAGCCGGCGCGGGTGTTCGAGATGCTGATGGGCTCCGAGGTCGCGCCCCGCAAGGAGTTCATCGTGCAAGGCGCCTACGAGGTGGACGTGGAGGCGCTCGATGCGTGAGCGTGAGCGGCAACCCGACATCGCCCACGAGCGCAACCGCTCGACCTAGCGGTCGCGGAGCATCCGCACGCCGAGCCAGACCGCGAGCGGGATGCCGATGAGGAACACGAGAGGACCTCGAGGTTGACGTTCATGGCGTCATCCCACCACGCCCCTCAGGCCCTGGGCCGCCCGCCGAGGCGGCTGACCGCCCGCGCGGCAGCGTCGGCGCCCGGCGCCAGTGCGTCCTCGGCGGGCGGGGACCGCACCCAGGCGGCGAGGAAGCCCGCACAGAACGCGTCGCCCGCACCGGTCGTGTCGACGACCGTCGGCCGGCTGCGGCGGCGACGGACCGGGTGGTGCCGGCCGAGTCGGCGTAGGTCGCACCGTCGGCGCCCAGCGTCAGCACGACGCCCGGGAACCGCCGGCCAGGGCGACGGCCACGTCGCTGCGGCTCGTCGTGCTCCGGTGAGGAAGCGGCCCTCGTCGATGTTCGGGAAGAGCAGGTCGGCGCCGGCCCCCCAGCCGAGGAACGCGTCGGAGCCGCAGCCGACCAGGAATCCCACCGAGCTCGGGTCGAGGGACACGCCCGCCCCCGCCGACCGTGCCCGCTCCGCCAGGTCGAGCACCGCGGGCCGCACGGCGTCGTCGAAGAGCGAGTAGCCGGTCAGGTGGAGCCAGCCGACGCCGTCGAGCACATCGGCGCCGAGGTCGGCCTGGCCGAGCCCGGCGTTGGCGGCGCGGTCGACGTACATGGTGCGCTCGCCGGAGGGGGCGAGCGTCGCGACCAGCGTCGCGGTCGGCAGGTCGGGGTCGGCGGACACCCGCGCGTCGACGCCGTACGCCGCCAGCGCCGCCCGATGACGCTCGGCGCCGTCGGTCCCGGCCCGACCGACGAACCGGACGTCCGCGCCGAGGTGGCCCAGCCAGGCGGCGACGTTGGCCGCCGAGCCGCCGTCGGTGCGGCGGATCTCGGCATCGGTGTCGCTCGCCTCGGTGACACCGGTGAGCGGCCGCACCACGATGTCGTCGACGACGTCGCCGACGACCAGGATCCGGGTCACTGGCCACCGTCGGGGCGTGCTGCCCAGGCCCGGGCGATGTCGGCGGCGACGCGGATGTTGTTGGCCGCGATCTCGAGGTTGACCTCCAGGCTGGCGCCGCCGGTGATCTCGACGATCCGCTGCAGCAGGAACGGCGTCACGTCCTTGCCGGTCATGCCCTCGGCCTCGCCGAGCGCCTGGGCGAGGGCGGCGTCGTGGACGGCCGGGTCGAGCTGCCGCTCGGGCGGCAGCGGGTTGGCGACCAGGATGCCGGTCCGGCGGCCGAGGGCGTCGTTGGCGGCCATGACGTCGGCGACCGCGGCACCGTCGGGCACCGACCAGTCGAGGGGCTCGCCCGAGGAGGTGAGCCAGAAGCTGGGGAACTCGTCGGTGCCGTAGCCGACCACGGTCACGCTCAGCGTCTCCAGCCGCTCCAGGGTGGCCGCGATGTCGAGGATCGACTTCACGCCGGCCGAGACCACCGTGACCGGCACCTCGGCGAGGACGGTCAGGTCCGCGGACTCGTCGTAGCGTCTCGCTGGCGCCGCGGTGGACCCCACCGAGCCCGCCGGTGGCGAACACGCGGACGCCGCCGAGCGCCGCGATGAAGGACGTGGCGGCGACGGTGGTGGCGCCCGACCCGCCGCGGGCGACGACGATCGGCAGGTCACGCACCGAGACCTTGACGATGTCCTCCTCGGCGATGCGTCGCAGCTCGTCGTCGGTGAGCCCGACCTTGAGCACACCGTCCAGCACCGCGATCGTCGCCGGCGTCACCCCGCGCTCGCGCAGGATCGCCTCGAAGTCGCGCGCGGCCTCGAGGTTGCGGGGGCGGGGGAGGCCGTGGCTGATGATCGTCGACTCCAGGGCGACGACCGGGTCACCGGCGGCGAAGGCGGCGGCGACGTCGGGGGAGAGCGAGAGCGGGAGCGCCATGGCGCAACCGTAGGGCGGGTCAGGCCTGGCGCTCGACCAGTCCGGTGTCGACGTCGTAGAGGAACCCGCCGACCAGGACCTCGTCCGGGATCAGGGGTGGCTGCGCACCTTCGCGACGTCCTCGGTGAGCGCGGCCCGCTGGTCCTCGACGACCCCGAAGTGCTGCCAGGAGGCGTCCACGCCCGCAGAGGCGCCGACCCGCTCGCGCAGCTCGGCCACGGAGCTGGCAGCCATCGCGCAGCGGGTGTGGGGGACGACCAGGATCCGGCGTACGCCGAGCAGGTGGACGCCGAGCACCAGCGCCTCCAGCGCGGACTCGTGTGACCCGGCCACCGGGGTTGCGGAAGATCTTCGCGTCGCCCGCCGACAGGCCCCACATGCGCAGCGGATCGATCCTGGAGTCCATGCAGGTCACGATCGCGACGCCCGCGTGGGCGACGCCGTCGAATCCCCCGAGCTCGAAGGTCTCGGCGAACGAGCGGTTGGCGGCGATCAGGTCGTCGAAGTCACTCACATCGACGAACGCTAGCGCCATCTAGGGTGTCCGGGTGCACCTGTCCCGCCGCGCCGTCCTGCTCTCCGGCGGCGCGGGAGTCGCCGCGGCCGGGACGGTCGGCGCGCTCGTGGAGCACGACGTGCTGCCGGGGCGCAGCCGCGTCCACCGGGTGCTCGGGCTGACCGGCGAGGCGGGGGTGATCCCGGGCGTCGCGCCGGGGGAGCGGGTCGAGGGGACGCTGCCCTCGGCGTACGTCGCGACCGCTCCCCACTTCGTGCTCACCTATCCGCCCGGCGCCCGCCCGGGCGACCCGATGCCGGTCGTGGTCGCCCTCCACGGGGCCGACCACACGGCCGAGGTGTGGTTCGACACCCTGGGAGTCGACGAGTTCCTCGCCGCCTCCGGGCACCGGTTCGCGATCGCGGCGGTGGACGGCGGGCAGCGGTCGTTCTGGCACGAGCGGACCAGCGGCGACGACCCGAGCCGGATGGTCCAGGACGAGTTCGTGCCCCTCCTGGGCGAGCGCGGGCTGCGCCTCGGGGGCCTCATCGGGTGGTCGATGGGTGGCCTCGGAGCGCTGATGGTCGGTGCCCGGCTGGCGGACGCCGGCCAGAGCCTCCCCGTGTCCGCGGTGAGCCCGGCGCTCTGGCCGGACTACGGCCAGGTCATCCCCGACGCCTTCGACAACGAGGAGCAGTACGACGCGGTCATGGCGCTCGTGCGCGAGGAACTGGGCAGCGGCCGGGTGCGCGTCGACTGCGGCACCGCCGACCCGTTCTACCGCGACGTGCTCACCGTGGTGCCCGACGACGCCGAGCAGCACTACGCCCCTGGCGACCACGACGCGGCGTACTGGACCCGCGTCCTGCCCGGAGAGCTCGACTGGCTCGCGGAGGGCATGGGGATGTCGTGACCACGGATCCGCTGCCGGACTACCCGGAGTACGGCGACTGGCGGATCGAGCGGGTGGGCGCTCCCCGGAACAGGACGAGGGCGAGGACGCCGGCCGCGACCGCGCACCAGGCCGCGCCCAGGAACACGACGTGCTCCTGGGCGATGCCGGCCTCGCGCAGCAGCAGCGTGAACTCCGGGCAGCGGCTGGCGCCGTCGCAGACCTCGCGGACGCCGGGCAGGTCGGCCTGCTCGGCGTAGTAGCGGCGCAGCCCGATGGTGGTCAGCGCCGAGATGCCGACCAGCATGCCGACCATCCGGGCGACCACGACGAAGGCGGAGGCGAGGCCGTGCACGGCGGCGTCGGTGGTGGCGAGCACGGCGGCGTTGACCGGCGCCAGGGCGAGCCCGAAGCCGAAGCCGCCGAGCACCAGCGGCACCGTGGCCGTCCAGCTCTCCAGCGACGTGAGCCCCCACTCGCTCATCCAGACGAAGCCGGCCGCCGCGCAGGCCATGCCGGCCGCGGTGACGACCCCCGCGGGCAGGCTGCGGGTGAGGTAGCCGCCGACGACCGCGCCGACCGGCAGCGCGACCAGGAACCGGACCAGCACCAGCGCGGCGAGCAGCTGGCTGTCGGGGTAGGTCGTGGTGCGGGCGAAGATCGGGATGTCGATGAGGGCCGCGATCAGGGCCGCGCCGACGAAGAAGCTGACCAGCATCGACCCCCACGCCGGCGTACGGCCCAACGCCCCGCGGGGCACGAGCGGTGCCTCGGCGCGGGCCAGGTGGACGGCGAACGCGGCGGCGGCGACGGCGGCACCGAGCAGGTACCAGAGCCCCTGGTCGGAGAACACCTGGATCCGCGGGTCCGCCGTCGCGAAGGCGAGGATCACCCCGGCCAGGGAGACCGCGAGCAGCAGCGCGCCGGTGAGGTCGGCCTCGCGCATGGCTGGCCCCCCAGCCACGGAGGTCGACCAGCGGCCGCGCGGCCGTCGCGCAGCGGACGAGGAAGAGGACGAAGGCCGCGATCGCGACCAGCCCGACCGGGGTGAGCCAGCGGCCGTCCCCGACGACCGGGATGAACAGCTGGCCCCAGGTCAGGTCGCGCAGCAGCGGAGGCCGGGCGGACGAAGACGAGCGCGCCCGACGGCCAGGGTGACCAGCAGCAGGGCGATGCCGAGGGGGTCCGGGGGTTTCGAGGCTCGAGCCGCTCGCGCCTCAACCACCGGACGGGCCGCCGCGCGGATCGCGGCGGCCAGCACCAGCCCGACGGCGAGGTTGATCGCGAAGATCGCCCGCCAGTCGGCGACCACCAGCACCAGCGCGCCGAACAGCGGCCCGACCACGCTGCCGAGCTCCTGGACGGCCGAGACGACGCCGAGCGGGACGCCGCGCCGCTCGACGGGGTAGAGGTCGGCGACCAGCGCGAGCGTGGCCGGGACCAGCCCGCCGCCGCCGACGCCCTGCAGGAACCGACCGGTCACCATCGAGGGCATGTCGTAGGCCAGCGTGGTGACCAGCGAGCCGATCGCGAACAGCACGAGCGCGGCGACCAGCACCGGCACCCGGCCGCGGAGGTCGGCGATCCGGCCGATCAGCGGCAGCATCGCGACGTACCCGAGCAGGAACCCGGAGATGATCGGCGCTGCGCGCTGCAGCTGGTCGATGGGTACGCCGACCGACGCCATCATCTCGGGGAGCGCGAGCACCACGACGTAGGTGTCCGCGGCGGCGAACGCGACCGCCACCGAGGCCAGCGCCAGCAGCAGCCGGGCCCGGCCGTCGACCGGGCGGGCCTCCGGCTCGCTCACGGGGCGGTGATGTCCTGCTCGGTGCCGTAGTCGTCGAAGCCGAGCGTGTAGGTCATCGGCTCGGTGTCGGGGTAGAAGACCCCGGTCAGCTCGGCGGTCCGCAGCTCGCCCTCGGCGCTGATCGTGTAGACCGCGTCGAAGTCGCCCGACGCGCTCGGGATCACGTTGCTGACGACGTCGCCCGGCACGGTCCCGGAGAACTCCGTCAGCACCTCCTCGTTGTTCGCGCCGCCGCGGACGCTCTCACCCTCCTCGACGCCGTCGGTCGCGGTCAGCAGCGAGGAGAAGCCGGTCTCGGGGGACATCAGTCCGGGCCGGGTCGGGCGCGCCGTACGTCGGCGGGGTCGACGTCGGACCACCCCGGCACCAGCGGGACCTGGGCGTGGACGGTGCCGTCGACCGCGACCACCGGCACCTCGAACTCGCTGCCGCCGAACACGACGTCGAGGGTGCCCTCGAACGCCGGTGCATGGGTGCCCACGCCCTCCGCCGCCGAGATCGCGGACACGCCGTCGGGCAGCGCGTCGGCCTCGAGGGTGAGCGAGACGCCACTGGTCTCGTCGAGGTGCTGCTTCGCGAGCGCCATCACCTCGTCCGGGTCCTTCCCGTCGCTGACCGAGGAGGCGTCGTCGCTGCAGCCGGCCAGCGTGAGCAGGACTCCGCCGATCACGAGGGCGAGCAGCAGGGCGACCGTACGACGCACGCGCATGCGCATCAGCCTTCCACACCGGCGGCTGCCAGCCGGTCGGCCACCGGGCCCGCGCAGGCCGCGATCGGCTGGCTGCCGGGCACGCCGGATCCGTCCCGTCGACCGTTGGCCTCCGGCAGGTCGACGGGGGCGCCGCTGCTCGCAGCCGCCCGCGCGGGCGCCTGCCCGGCCCAGGCGAAGACGAGCGTGTCCTCGCCCTTGAGGAAGCGGTGGCAGCGCACGCCGCCGGTGGCGCGGCCCTTGGCGGGGTACTCCGAGAACGGGGTGACCTTGACCGCGCCGGGCTCGGTGCCGGGCAGGGCGGTCGACGAGCCCGACGAGGTGACGACGACCGAGGCCGCGGGGTCGAGAGCACCGAAGAACGCGACGCGGTCACCCGCGCCGAGCTTGATGCCGGCCATGCCACCGCCGCTGCGGCCCTGTGGTCGCACCAGCGACGCGGCGAAGTGGAGCAGCTGGCCCTCGGTGGAGACGAAGCAGAGCGTCTCCTCGCCCGTGGTCAGCTCGACGGCGCCGACGACCTCGTCGCCGTCCTTGAGCGAGATGACCTCCCACTCGTCCCGGTTCAGCACCTCGGGGTTGACGCGCTTCACGATCCCGTCGCGGGTGCCGAGGGCCAGGCCGGGTCCGTCGGTGCCGAGCGACGTCAGCGCGAGCACCCGCTCGCCGGCCGCCAGCGACACGAACTCGCTGACCGGGTTGGAGCCCGACAGGTGCGGGTCGTTCGCCGAGGCCGGCAGCGTCGGCAGCTCGAGGGCGCCCAGCCTGACGACGCGGCCCCGGTTGGTGAGCAGCCCGATGGTGCCGCGCGCCGTCGTGCGGACGGCCGAGACGACGACGTCGTGCTTCGACCGCGCGCCACCGGAGCCGGGGAGCTCGGCGGACGTCGTACGCGCGAGCAGGCCGCTGGAGGAGAGGTAGGCGAAGCACGGGTCGTCGGGGACCTCCAGCGGCGCGGCGGCTGCCGCGACCGCGGCGTTGCCCGCCGACTCGAGCAGCACCGTCCGACGCGGCGTGCCGAAGGTCTGGGCGACCTCGGCCAGCTCCTGGGACACCACGGTCCGGAGCAGCTCGCGGTCGGCCAGGATCGCCTCCAGCTCCTCGATCTCGCGGCGCAGGTTCTCCTGCTCCTTCTCCAGCTCGATCCGGCTGAAGCGGGTGAGCCGGCGCAGCTGCATCTCGAGGATGTAGTCGGCCTGCGCCTGCGACAGGTCGAAGACCGAGATCAGCCGCGCCCGGGCGGTGGCCGCGTCGTCGCTGGTGCGGATCACCTGGATGACCTCGTCGATGTCGAGCAGCGCGACCAGCAGGCCGTCGACGAGGTGGAGCCGCTCGGCCTTCTTGTCCCGGCGGAACTGCGAGCGGCGGCGTACGACGTCGTAGCGGTGCTCCAGGAACACGTCGAGCAGCTGCAGCAGGCCGAGGGTGCGCGGCTGGCCGTCGACGAGCGCCACGGTGTTGATGCCGAAGCTGTCCTCCATCGGGGTCTGCCGGTAGAGCTGCTCGAGCAGCGTCTCGGGGACGAACCCGTTCTTGACCTCGATCACGAGCCGCAGCCCCTTCTCGCGGTCGGTGAGGTCCTTGATGTCGGCGATGCCCTGCAGCTTCTTGCCCTGGACCAGGGTCTTGATCCGCTCGACGACCTTCTCGGTGCCGACGCCGTACGGCAGCTCGGTCACCACGATGCCCTTGCGGCGGCCGACCGTCTCGACCCGGGCGGTGGCGCGCATCTTGAAGCTGCCGCGGCCGGCCTCGTAGGCGTCGCGGATGCCCTCGAGGCCGACGATCTTGCCGCCGGTGGGCAGGTCGGGGCCGGGGATGAAGCGCATCACGTCGTCGAGCGTCGCGCCGGGGTGGCTGATCAGGTGGCGCAGCGCCTGCACGACCTCGATCAGGTTGTGGGGCGGGATGTTGGTCGCCATGCCGACCGCGATGCCGGTGGTGCCGTTGACGACCAGGTTGGGGATCGCCGAGGGGAGGACGACCGGCTCGAGCTCGCGGCTGTCGTAGTTGGGCTTGAAGTCGACGGTCTCCTCGTCGATCCCGTCCGTCATCGCGACCGCCGGCGGCGCCATCCGGCACTCGGTGTAGCGCATGGCAGCGGGGGAGTCGTCGGTCGAGCCGAAGTTGCCGTGGCCGTCGATCATCGGCAGCCGCATCGACCACGGCTGCGCCTGCCGCACCAGCGCGTCGTAGATCGCGCCGTCGCCGTGCGGGTGCAGCCGACCCATGACCTCACCGACGACGCGGGCCGACTTCACGTGGCCACGGTCGGGTCGCAGCCCCATGTCGTTCATCGTGTAGAGGATCCGGCGCTGCACCGGCTTCAGCCCGTCGCGGGCGTCGGGGAGCGCGCGGGAGTAGATGACCGAGTAGGCGTACTCCAGGAACGACGACTGCATCTCGTCGCGGATGTCGGTGTCGAGGATGTGCTCCTCGAAGTCGTCCGGTGGTGGGGTCTTCGTCTTGCTCGGCGCCATGACCGCATTCTCTCCCGCGCCCCGCGCCAGATCCCGGCGGGCACGCCGGACCTGCGGAGGTGAGCTGGTCAGGAGTCGTTCCGGTGGTTGAGGTGCGAGCGGAGCGAGCCTCGAAACCACCGCAGCAGCTCGAGTCGTCCACAACGCGGAGAGCGACGGTTTGCCGGCGTCGTACGACGGGCGGGTGATCGGCTCGCACCTCAACCTCCGGGGCGCGGCGCAGGTGGGCTGGATTGGGCTGGCGGGGTTCACACGCCCGTCACCTGGGACCGATAGGTTCGGGGCATGGCCGAGGCCGAGGACGCGCAGGAAGGGCCGCCCAGGCACTGGGAGGCCGACGTGCTGCTGCGCGACGGGCGGACCGCCCACCTGCGACCGATCCGGCCCGAGGACGCCGAGCTGATGGTCGAGTTCTACGGGCGCGTCTCGGAGGAGTCGAAGTACTTCCGGTTCTTCACCCCGATGCCGACGCTGTCCGACAAGGACGTGCACCGGTTCACCCACGTCGACCACCGCGATCGGGTGGCGATGGTCGTCGAGCTGGGCGGGCAGATGATCGCGGTGGGGCGCTACGACGTGGTGAAGCCCGGCGAGGCCGAGGTCGCCTTCCTCGTGGAGGACCGCCACCAGGGCCGCGGCATCGCGCAGCTGCTGCTCGAGCACCTCGCGCAGGCCGGGCGCGAGCGCGGCGTGGAGCGGTTCACCGCCGAGGTGCTGCCGGACAACCAGAAGATGATCCACACGTTCCGCGACGCCGGCTACCGCGTCGTCAGCGGCTACGAGGACGGCGTCATGGTCCTCGAGTTCTCCATCGACCCGACCGACACCTCGGTCGGCGTGATGGTGTCCCGCGAGCACCGGGCGGAGGCGGCCTCGATCGACCGGTTCTTCCACCCCCGCTCGGTCGCCGTGGTCGGCGCGAGCCGCCGCCAGGACACCATCGGGCAGGCGCTGGTCCGCAACCTCGTCACCGGCAACTACACCGGCCGGGTCTACGCCGTGAACCCGTCGTCGGAGGCGGTGAGCGGCCTCCCGGCGTACGCGTCGGTCAACGACATCCCCGACGACGTCGACGTCGCGATCGTGGCGGTCCCGGCCGACGCCGTGCAGGACGTCGTGCTCGACTGTGCGGGCAAGGGCGTCCACGGCCTGGTCGTGATCTCGTCCGGTTTCGCCGAGACCGGCGAGGAGGGCCGGCAGCGCCAGCGCCGGCTGGTCGGGCTGGCGCGCTCCTACGGGCTGCGCCTCATCGGCCCGAACTGCCTCGGCGTCATCAACACCGACCCCGCCACCTCGCTCAACGCGTCGCTGTCGTCGCTGATGCCGCCCCGCGGCCGGGCGGGGTTCTTCTGCCAGTCCGGCGCCCTCGGCTCGGCGATCCTCGAGAAGGTCAACAACCGGGGTCTCGGCCTCTCCACGTTCGTCAGCGCCGGCAACCGCGCCGACGTGTCGGGCAACGACCTCCTCCAGTACTGGGAGGAGGACGACGCGACCGAGGTCGTGCTGCTCTACCTCGAGTCCATCGGCAACCCGCGCAAGTTCTCCCGGGTCGCGCGCCGGGTCTCGCTGCGCAAGCCGATCATCGCCGTCCGCTCGGGACGTACGACGCAGGGCGTGCCGATGGGCCACGCGGTCCGCAAGATCGCGGCCCCCCAGCAGGCGGTCGACGCGATGTTCCGGCAGGCGGGCGTGATCCAGGTCGACACCCTCGACGAGATGTTCGACGTCGCCCAGCTGCTCGCCCACCAGCCGCTGCCTCGCGGCCGTCGGGTCGCCATCGTCGGCAACTCCGACGCGCTGGGGCTGCTGGCCGCCGATGCCGTCGCCGGCGGTCGGCCTCGTCGTCAACAAGTCCGTCGCGCTCGGCGCCGAGGCGACCGCCGAGGACTTCGAGGACGCGCTCGACGCGGCGATCGACGACCCGGACGTCGACTCGGTCGTCGCGGTCTACATCCCTCCGCTGAACGTCTCCGGCGAGGACGTCGCCAACGTGCTGGCCGCGGTGGGGGAGCAGTCCGACAAGCCGCTGGTCTCCTCGTTCCTGGGTGCCGAGGGCGTGCCCGAGCTGCTCCGGGTCCCCGACGTGGCCGGCCAGTCCGCGGGCCGCGGGTCGGTGCCCTCCTACCCGGCCGTCGAGGCCGCGGTGCGCGCGCTGGCGCGGGTCGTCGGCTACGCCGTGTGGCTCCGGACTCCGGACGGTGCCGCGCTCGACGTCACCGACGTCGACACGGCCGGCGCCCGGAAGATCATCAGCGACGCGCTGCGCGGCCATCCCGACGGGGTCGACCTCGATCCCGACCAGGTCACGGCCCTGCTGGCGGCGTACGGCATCGACCTGCTGGCAGGAACGGCCGGTGGAGACCCTGCGCGCCGCGCAGAAGGCGGGCCGCGAGCTCGGCTGGGACGTCGTGCTGAAGGCGACCGCCGGCCACCTGCGGGAGCGGCCCGACCTCGCGCACGTGTGGCGCAACATCGACTCCTCCGCCGAGATGCGGGACGCCTGGGAGTCGCTGACCGAGCTCATCACCAGCACCGACCACGCCGGCTTCGTGGTGCAGAAGAACGCGCCGCCCGGGGTCCCGGTCGCGATCAGCAGCATGGAGGACCCCCTGTTCGGTCCCGTCGTGTCCTTCGGCATCGCCGGCCCGATCAACGAGCTGCTCCAGGACCGCTCCTACCGGATCCCGCCGATCGGCGAGCACGACGCGGCGGCGATGGTGCGGGAGATCAAGTCGTCGCCGATGCTGTTCGGCTACCGCGGGTCCGAGGTCGTCGACGTGGCGCAGGTGGAGCGGCTGATCCTGCGCGTGGCGCAGCTCCAGCACGACCTCCCGCAGGTGAGTGCGCTCGACCTGCCGCTGGTCCTCGCCGGCGCCCACCAGGCGTCGGTGCTGCGCGCCACGGTGCGGGTCGACCCCGTCGCCCAGTCGCGCACCGACTGGTTCGCCCGGAGACTGCCCTCCCAGGCGGGCGACACCTCACCGGGCTGAGCCGGACCCGGCCGCGTGACAGACTGCCCGTATGCGTACCCGCACGACCGAGGACCGCGATCGCACCGCGGAGCTCCACGACGCCATCGACCGCACCGGCTACTACCCGGAGGTCGTCGGCGACGGGGTGTCCTCGGCGGTGGCGGGGGAGCAGGTGGTCTCCTTCTTCCTGCACCACGAGCCGACCTTCGACCGTGACGAGGTACGCCGCCACCTCACCGTGGTGGTCCTCACGCCGAGCCGGCTGGTGCTCGCCCACACCGACGAGCACGCCGGCGACGACCTGCTCCCGGAGCCCTACACCTCGACGTCCACCGAGGCGATCGCGCTGTCGGCGGTGAAGTCGGTGGTGGTGACGCGGATGGTGACCAACCCGACCGCGGGGCCGGCCGGCGCCGCGGAGGCGGTGCTGACGATCGGCTGGGGTGGCGCCGGGCGGCTCGACCTCGAGCCCGCCGCCTGCTCGGACCCGCAGTGCGACGCCGACCACGGCTACACCGGGTCGTTCTCCTCCGACGACTTCTCGCTCCGCGTCTCGGCCGCCGCCGAGGGGCCGGACGCCGTCAGCCGGATGCTCTCCTTCGCGGAGTCGCTGTCGGCGCGGACCCGGCAGGCGTGACCTCCCCGGGCACCGGCAGCGGGTTCGTCGAGCCGGCGTACGGCTCCCGGTCGCTGGCGGACGTCATCCCGGCGGTCGCGGCCGCGCTGGGCCGTCCGCTCGGTGACCCGCCGACCGACCTGGCCCTGCCCGACGCGCCGTCGTACGTCGTGTTCCTGGTCGACGGGCTCGGTGCGCAGCTCCTGACCCGGCACGCGCACGCCGCGCCGTTCCTCAGCAGCCTGTGGGACGAGCGGCGGACCCTCACCGCCGGCGTCCCCTCCACGACGGCCACCAGCCTCACGTCGCTCGGCACCGGCCTGCCGCCCGGCGCGCACGGCCTGGTCGGGTTCACCTCGCGCGTGCCCGGCACCGACCGGCTGCTCAACGCGCTCCAGTGGGACAAGACGATCGACCCGGTCGAGTGGCAGCCGCACGACACGACGTTCACGCGGCTGGCCCGCCTCGGCGTGACGGTCACGACGGTCAACAAGCGCGAGTTCCACGCCAGCGGCCTGACGATCGCGTCGCAGCGCGGTGCGGACTACGTCGGGGCCGACCGGGTCGGCGAGCGGATCGCGGCGACCGTGGAGGCCTCGCGTGCCCGGCCGTCGCTGACCTACGTGTACGACGGAGACCTCGACTGGACCGGCCACCGGTTCGGGGTGTCGTCCAGCCAGTGGCTGCAGCAGCTCGCGATGGTCGACGCCGAGGCCGAGCAGCTGCGCGAGGCGCTGCCCGCCGCCGTCCGGCTCCTCGTCGTGGCCGACCACGGGATGATCGACGCCACGCCCGAGGGCCGGATCGACATCGACGACCACCACGAGCTGGGCGACGGGCTGGTCCTGGTCGGCGGCGAGGCCCGGTTCCGGCACCTCTACGCCTCGCGTGGCGCCCTCGACGACGTCGTGGCCACCTGGCGAGCGACGTTGGGCGACCGGGCGGTGGTGCTCACGCGCGACGAGGCGATCGGGCGTGGCTGGTTCGGCGAGGTCGACCCGCGGGTGCGCCCCCGGCTCGGCGACGTCGTCGTCGCCTGCACCGGGGACACCGCGCTGCTCTCGATCTCCGCGTTCCCCTACGAGGCGAGGCTCGTGGGGCTCCACGGCTCGCTCACCCCCGCCGAGATGCTGGTCCCGGTCGTGGTGGCCTGACCGTCGGGGTTGAGTCGCGCATCCGTGGCGTCGAGTCGCGTGTCCGGCACGGGCACCGCCGCGCCTCCGCGACTGAACCGCCGCGGGGGCGCGACTCGAGCTGCTCCTAGTCGTTGAAGGCCGTCGCCGAGGTCGAGGATCTTCGTGTTCGGGCAGCCCTGAGTCGGTCTACGGCGCCGCGCACGGTGTTGTTGATCGTGGTCAGGCGGAGTCGTTGGCCCAGTTGGCGTCGGCGTTCCAGAAGCCGCAGCCGCCGGTGCTCTGCCGCGTGTAGCCGCTCTCGCCGTAGCGGAACCCGCCGCCGTGCGGGATCGGCGAGCGGGTAGGTCTGCACCAGCGCGGTCCAGGAGGTGTCGGCGTAGCCGGCGTTGCGCATCGCGGTCTGCACGTTGCGGCAGCGACCTTCGGCGATGCGGGCGCGGACGGCGGCGACGTTGGCCGCGGTGAAGTTCGCGGTCACCGAGCTGTCGTCGTTGCAGTAGTTCTTGGCCCAGGTGGGTGGACGACGCCCAGTTGGTCTACGCACTGCGTGACGATGTCGGCGAAGTTGAAGTCGTTGCCGCCGATGGAGACGACCACCATCTTCACGTTGTGGGTGGAGGCGAAGACTCTGGAGCATCTTCGCCGCAGGTACGCCTCGGAGGGAGGGCTCCGGGGTCACTCGGGCTCGTTGTCGTGCGACCCGCCCACCTCGTACGACGAGCGGACCCCGGTGTACATCAGGTGGGCGACCAGCCCCTCGGCGGCGTGCGGCAGGTTGTGGCAGTGGTCCATCCAGAGCCCGGGGTTGTCGGCGACGAAGGCGATCTCGTAGGACTCACCGGTCTTCACCTCGAGGGAGTCGACCCACCACGGGGACCCGGTCGCCGGCTCGCCGTCGCGGGACAGCACCACCGCGTGGTGGCCGTGCAGGTGCATCGGGTGGGCGTCGTCGCTGTTGTTCTCGATCTCGAAGACCACGACGTCGCCCTCCTCGACCATGAACATCGGGACGTCGGGGAACAGGTGGCCGTTGACGGTCCACCACATCCCGGGGCGACCGTCGAGGAAGCCGGGTCGCTTGCCGATCCGGTAGTCGAAGCGCCGGTCGGCCTGCTCCGGGTCGAAGCCCAGCTCGGACGGCTCGCCGTAGGACAGCAGGTCGAGCTCGGCCTCCGGCGGCGACGCCTGGCCGCCGTCGGTGGGGTCGCCGCCGATCGCCAGGGCGGTGGTGCCGCCGAAGTCGACGCGGGCGCCACCCTCGGGGACCACCAGACCGAGGTCGACGCGGCCTCCGGCGGGGACGACGACTGCCCGGTCCTCCACGGGTCCCGGGTCGTTGAGCTCGGTGCCGTCGACCGCGAGGACCTCGTAGGAGGCGCCGGTCACCCAGGCGCGGGTCTCTCCGTTGTCGGTGTTGATGACCCGCACCCGCACCCGTTGACCAGGTTCGGCGTCGACGGGCGTGACCCCCGCCGCCCCGTTGAGGGAGGGGCCGTCGTCGTACTCGTGCAGCAGCGCGACCTGCTCCAGCTGGTCGGGGTCGCGCCCGGCGGGGTGCACGACCACGCCTCCGAGCAGGCCGCGCCGGACCTGCTCGTGGGAGACCTGGTGGGAGTGGTACCAGAACGTGCCGGGCTGGTCCACGACGAACCGGTAGACGAACTCCTCGCCCGGCCCGACCGCGTCCTGGGTCACGCCCGCGACGCCGTCGGCGGCGTTGGGCACGTCGATGCCGTGCCAGTGGAGCGTGGTGCCCTCGGTGACGTTGTCGTTGACCAGGGTCACCTCGACCAGGTCACCGACGGCGGCCTCCAGGAGTGGCCCGGGGGACTCGCCGTTCACCGTGAAGCCACCGTCGGACTCCCGGCGCACCGTGAGCGTCGCGCGGACGTCAGCGGGCGCCTCGGGGTCCGCGGTCAGGGAGGCCACCGGTACGCCGTCGTGGTGGTCGTGCCCGCCCTCGGGCCCGCCTCCCCAGTCGGGGTAGCCCATCGCCGCCAGGTCGTAGCTGTCCGGCAGCCGGCTGGCCTGCCACATCCAGCCGAGGGGCAGCACGATGGCGGCCGTGGCGGCGACTGCCAGCCACAGCCGCCAGCGGCTGCGCGAGGTCACCCTCAGGCAGGAACGGACTCGGCGGTCGCGGGGGCGACCGTCCTGGCGCGCTGGCCGGCCATGATGGCGACCCCCATCAGCACCAGTGCGTTGACGCCGTGCAGCGCGCCGAAGCCCGACCCGGCCTCGCGGGACAGCATCGGCAGCACGATCACCTGCAGGACGACGAGCAGGAAGAGGATCCCGGCGTACTTCGCGCCGCCCGGGACCTTGGCGAAGAACGACACGATCAGCAGGACCAGGGAGGTCAGCGGGATCAGGACGAGTCCGTTGAAGAACATGTGGATCGCGAACCCCCACTCGGCGGTGAACCCGCCGCCACAACCGTCATCGCTCTCGAGGCAGGCCTTGTTGATCACCAGGCCGTTCTGGTCGATCTCGTTGGAGAGGCCGAAGAAGGCCCAGGCGATGGCACCGGCCTGGACGACGACGAGTGCGGCGATGGCAAAGGCCAGGAAACGGTAGGTGGATCTCACGAGGTGTCCCCCAAACTCGATACGACGCGACCTGGTCGCGCACGGATGCTCCATGTCTGGGTCGAAGGATCCTTGAGTCGTCCCCGATGCTCAATCACCCTCGTGGGGAGGTCTAGACCCGTGCCGGTCATCCGAACGGCAACGGTTCGGGCGCGAGGCTGACCGCCTTGGCCCGGGCCGCGGTGAGGCGGCGGCGGTGGTGCTGGCGGCAGAGGACCTCGTAGGCGACGTCGGCCGGTGGTTCGTCGGCCGGACTCCACGTCGCCGACCACGATGACCTCGCCCTCGGTCACCATGACGCCGTTCTCGGTGCGTGCGTTGTGGGTCGCCCGCTTGCCGCACCAGCACAACGCCTCGACCTGCAGCATGTGCACCCGGTCGGCCAGCTCGACGAGCCGGGCGCTGCCCTCGAACATCGAGCTGCGGAAGTCGGTGAGGATGCCGAAGGTGAAGACGTCGATCTGGAGCTCGTCGACGACCTTGGCGAGCTGGTCGATCTGGTCCCGGCCGTAGAACTGGGCCTCGTCGCAGATCAGGTAGTCGATCCGCCCGCCCCGGGTCAGGCTGTCGACGACGTAGCGCCAGAAGTCGAAGTCGGCCCTGACCTCGAGCGCGTCGTGGGTGAGTCCGAGCCGACTGGAGAGCAACGCCTCGCCGGCGCGGTCGTGGGTGGTGAAGATCCGCCCGACCCGGCCCCGCGCCGCGTGGTTGTGGTTGGTCTGCAGGGCGAGCGTGCTCTTGCCCGAGTCCATGGTGCCGGTGAAGAAGTGCAGTTCAGCCACGGGGCGTCATCCTGTCATGCGACGGCGGTGCAGGGTGGGGGGCATGACCGGACGGTTCCTGGTGGGGGTGTCGGGGTGGAGCTACCCCCGGTGGCGCGGCGACTTCTACCCCGCCGGACTGCCGCAGCGACGCGAGCTCGAGTACGCCGCGGAACGGATGTCGTCGGTGGAGCTGAACGGTTCCTTCTACTCGCTGCAACGACCGTCGTCGTACCGGGCCTGGCACGACCAGACGCCGCCGGACTTCGTGCTGGCCGTGAAGGGGAGCCGGTTCATCACCCACCTCAAGCGGCTCGTCGACGTGGAACAGCCGATGGCCAACTTCTTCGCCTCGGGTGTGCTCGCGCTGGGCCAGAAGCTCGGGCCGTTCCTGTGGCAGCTGCCCGAGCGCCTGACCTACGACCAGGACGTGATGGGCCGCTTCCTCGACCTGCTGCCGCGGACGACGCTGGAGGCGGCCGCTGTCGCGTCCCGCCACGACGAGCGGGTGCCCCGGGACCGCGCCTGGGTGGAGGCCGACGCGGACCGGCCGTTGCGGCACGCGCTCGAGTTCCGCAGTCCGAGCTTCGACGACCCGCGGCTCCACGAGCAGCTGGCAGACCACGGCGTGGCCTGCGTCTGGGCGGACACGGCGGGACGGTGGCCGCAGGTCGAGCGTGACACGGCGGACTTCCGCTACGTGCGGCTGCACGGTGACGCCCAGCTCTACACCAGCGGCTACGGCGACCCGGCGCTCGACGCGTGGGCGGAGAGACTGCGCACGTGGGTCAGGACCCAGGACGTGCACGTCTACTTCGACAACGATGCCCACGGTCACGCGCCCCACGACGCGCTGCGCCTGCTTGCGCGGCTGGCAGACTGACGACGTGGACACGATCGTTCGGCCGGCGAGACCTCACGACGCTCCGGCCGTCGCCGCGATCTGGTACGCCGGGTGGCGCGACGCCCACCTCGGCCAGGTCCCCGACGAGCTGGTGGAGGCCCGGACCCGCACCTCCTTCGACGACCGCGCGCTGGAGCGGGTGGCCGACACCGCGGTCGCCGAGGTCGCGGGCGAGGTGGTCGGCTTCGTGATGGTCGCCGACGACGAGGTCGACCAGGTCTACGTGGCCCTCGGACACCGCGGGTCAGGGGCCGCCTCCGTGCTGCTGGCCGAGGCGGAACGACGGGTGCTGGCCGGTGGGCACCAGGAGGCGTGGCTCGCCGTGGTGCCGGGCAACGCCACGGCCCGTCGGTTCTACGAGCGGCAGGGCTGGCGCGACGAAGGGCTGTTCTCCCACCCGGCGCCGGTGGGCTCCGGGCAGGTCGTCGTGCCGTGCCACCGCTACGTCAAGCACGTGTCGCCGCTGGTGTCGGTGGCAGAGCTGGCGCAGCTGCTCGGGTCGGTCACGGTGCTGGACGTCCGCTACCGGACGGGTGGGCCACCGGGTGCCGACGACTACGCGGCCGGTCACGTGCCGGGGGCGGTGTACGTCGACCTCGACGGTGACCTGGCGGGGCCGCCCGGGCCGGGCGGGCGCCACCCGTTGCCCTCGCCCGGACGGTTCGAGGAAGCGATGGCCCGCGCCGGGGTCTCCACCTCACGACCGGTCGTGGCGTACGACGACTGGGCCGGCCAGGCCGCCGCCAGGGCCTGGTGGCTGCTGCGCCACCACGGTCACCCGGACGTGCGCGTGCTCGACGGCGGCTGGTCGGCGTGGCGGGCCGCCGGGGGTGAGGTGTCCACGGAGTCGGTGAGGCCCGCGCTCGGCGACTTCGCGGGCGGACCGGGTCGGATGCCCGTGGTGGCCGCGGCGGACCTCCTCGACGTCGAGGTGGTGGTCGATGCCCGCGCCGCCGAGCGCTACCGCGGGGAGACGGAGCCGATCGACCCGGTCGCCGGGCGCGTCCCGGGCGCGGTCAACGTCCCGACCGCCCTCAACCTCGACAACCACGGTCACTTCCGCGACGCACACGAGCTGAGGTCGGTCTACGCAGAGGTCGGCGCTGTGCCCGGCGTCGACGTGGCGGCGTACTGCGGCAGCGGGGTCACCGCCTGCCACGACGTGCTCGCCCTGGAGCTGGCCGGCGTCCGCGCGGCGCTCTACCCGGGCTCGTGGTCGGAGTGGGTGACCGACCCGTCGCGGCCGGTCGAGACCGGCTGAGCCGCTTCGCCCTGCAGAGGCAGGACGTCATACGTCCCGAGCGCTATAGGCCACGATTCGTATGACGTTACGACGCACGCTTCTGCCGCGGCGTCCAGGGGGCGGCGATTGACTCGTCCTGTCGTTCACCGATCATGAACCTTGTGGAGAACCAGCAGACACCTCAGTCGGCCGAGGGTGAGGCGAAGGTCATCACGCTCTGCGGCTCGACCAAGTTCGAGGCCGAGTTCGCGGAGGTCAACCAGCGGCTCACGATGGATGGTTGCGTCGTGATCAGCCTCGGAATGTTCAGCCTCCCCGACCTGCCGGACTACGACTGGACAGCCGACAGCTCGGACCTGAAGGGGCGGCTCGGCGGCGTGCACTTCCACAAGATTCGCATGGCTGACGAGGTGTACATCGTGGATCCGGGCGGCTACGTAGGTGAGTCAACCCGGCGGGAGATTGCCTACGCGGAGTCGCTCGGCAAGCCGGTTCGGTATCTGAGTCGCGAGCGCTTGGCTCGACCGGGAGGCGGCCCCCAAGAGTGAGTCCGACCGGGCGGTCTGCTCATCGGCCATGAGAGTGCGCTGTCACGATCCCGCAACGCTCGCTGCAGACCGCGCTCCGTACCCGACTCTGGCAGGTACAGAACCTGTTCGATTGGACGCCAATGCCGAACGAAGACCGGACCAGCGGGCCAAGCCCGGACTTCCGACTTCCGTCGCCTCGGGCGGTGGCTCATGGTGGTAGGGACCGTGGTTGTAGTCCTTGCCGGGCTCCTTGTACTTGCCATGCTCTTCCTCAGCGGCACCGATGTGCCCGAAACCGTCGCCCTGTCTTGAGGCGCGGTTCGGGTTCGCGGCATCGGGCGGTCACGCTACGCCGTACTGATGACTGCACATCGTTCGTTCTCGCATGTGCCGGCGCGCGATAAGGCGGCAGAATGCGCAGATGACTTTCCGAGAGTTCTCAGAACAGGGGGATCGATGAGCGACGAATCGTATCCGCAGCACTCGCAGACCGAGGAGCAGAAGCTGATCAGCCAGCTACGGAGGACCGAGGAGCAGATGGAGCTGATCAGCCAGCTACGGGGGATCAGGATCACCTTGATCGTGGGCCTGATCGTCCTGATGATCGCGATGGCTCCGTGGTGGTTGCTCGGGATGGAAATCCTGATGCAAGAGGCGGGGATGGGGAGCGACTGACAGCCTGACGTGGCCCCCGAGCAATCCGGACCAGCCCACCTGACCGCCTGAGCCCGCAGGCATGAGAGTCGTTTCGCCCAGGGCCTCGATGACCCGGGACATGGGACACCCAGTCAGGAGCTGCCGCGCACCTGCCGGGCGGCGAGCCAGGACTCGAACCGCCCCGCCGCCGACGCCAGGTAGTGACCGACCGCGGACTCCAGCTGCGCGACCTCGTGACGGAGGCCGAACGCCTGGTAGTCGGCCCGGCGCTCGGGCGAGCACTCGTGGTCGGGGGCTCTGGTCCGGTCGACGGACCCCCCACACTCCTGGCACGGCATGTAGCGAGATCTGAACATCGCGTTCCTCCTGGCCCCCCGCTCTGGGCCCCCCCATATTAGGGCCCCCATCGGACGGCGTCGAACCACCCTCTCGTCCCGTTGTGGGCGCGTGGGCCCGCCACTAGCGTTGGGCGATGGTGGGCAGGCGCCAGGAGGAGGCACATATGGCAGACAACGCAACCCTCGCCCGCAGGCTGCACGAGGCGTGGAACGAGCGGAACTTCGACGAGATCGCCGAAGCGACAGCTCCCGACGGAACGCTCACGATCGTCGGCTCGGGCGACACGTTCGAGGGCATCGAGGGCTCACGGGCGTACAACAAGATGTGGGCGGACGGTTTCCCGGACGGACGCTTGACGGTCGACCGGGTGATCGCCTCGGGCGACCACGTGGTGGTCGAGTTCACTGGTCAGGGCACCCACACGGGGACCCTGGCGACCAGCATGGGTGCGATCCCGGCCACCGGGCGGTCGCTGACCCTGCAGCTCTGTGACGTCATGGAGTTCAAGAACGGCAAGGTCCAGAGTCAGAAGACCTACTTCGACACCGGATCCATGATGGCTCAGCTCGGACTCGCCGAGCAGAGGGCATCCCAGCACCGATAGACCCACCCCACGACCGGCGCCGACCCACCAGGCCGCGTTCCTCCGCCAGGGGACGCGGCCTTCTCGTGCCCGGTCCGGGCGGCCGGCTCGTCTACCAGTGCACGCCCTTGAACATCCGGGCCAGCATGATCTGCTCCGACTCGCGACCACCGGCGGCGTCGCCGCCCTTCGCGGCGGCGGAGTCGGGGAACACGTGGTAGGCCATGTTGAGCACCCGGAAGGCGGCCTTGGGGGCGAGGGTGTGGGCGACGGCGCCGGCGTTGCCGAGCAGCGTGTTGATCTCGTGGGGACGCTCGACCATCGCCTTGATCACCAGGTCGGCGGCCTGCGCCGGGCTGATGGTGGGGAACTTGTCGTAGAGCTTGGTCGGGCGCGATCATCGGCGTCCGCACCAGCGGCATGTGGATGCCGGTGAACGTGATGCCCTCGCCGACCAGCTCGGAGGCGACCACGTTGCTCCACGAGTCGAGCGCCGCCTTCGACGCGACGTACGCCGAGAACCGCGGCGGGTTGGTCTGCACGCCGATCGAGGAGATGTTGACGATGTGCCCGCGTCGCTGCTCGCGCATCGCCGGGACCAGGCCCATCACCAGCCGGATCGCGCCGAAGTAGTTGAGCTGCATGGTGCGTTCGAAGTCGTGGAAGCGGTCGTGCGACAGCTTCAGTGACCGCCGGATCGAGCGACCGGCGTTGTTGACCACGAAGTCGATCGACGGCAGCTCCTCGATCATCCGCTCGCACAGCTGGTCGATCGCGCCGAGGTCGGAGAGGTCGCACGGGAAGACGTACGCCGCCCCGCCGCGGTCCTCGATCGCGGCCCTGGTCTCCTCGAGCTTGTCCTTGCCCCGCGCGACCAGCACCGGGACCCCGCCGGCCTGGGCGACCTTGAGCGCGGTCACCTGCCCGATGCCGGACGAGGCGCCGGTGATCACGACGTACTTGCCGGTGAGCGCCTCGCGGGCGCCGCGGTCGCGGGCGGTGGAGGTGTCGAGGTGCTCCTCCCAGTAGCCCCACAGCGTCCGGGCGTAGGACTCGAGGTCGGGCACGCCGATGCCGGACCCGGACAGCGCCTGCTCGGTGCGGCGGGAGTCGAAGGTGGCCGCGAACCGGGTGTGGGCGAGCACCTCGGGCGGGATGCCCGAGCCGGCCGATGGTCTGGCCCAGGACCAGCTTGGCCGGCGCCGTCTTCACCAACGCCGTCGCGAGCTCGACCGGTCGCAGCGCGCGCGGGATCAGCCCGAGCGGACCGGCGTGGGTGTGGGTGCGGTCGAGCGGCGTCGCGAACGTCGGGGACCCGGCCGCCGCGCAGAACAGGTTGATCAGGTCGACGACCGGCTGCGGCTCGGGGTTGACCAGGTGGAACGCCTCCCCGTCGCGGTCGGGCAGGTGCGCGAGGTGGTCCATCGCCTTGGCGACGTAGTCGACCGGCACCACGTTGGTGTCGCCGAGGTCCACCCCGACCAGCGGCAGCCACGCGGGCAGCCGGTCGCGGAGCAGCTTCATCAGCGGGAAGAAGTAGTAGGGGCCGTCGACCTTGTCCATCACGCCGGTCTGGCTGTCGCCGACCACGATCGACGGCCGGTAGACCCGCCACGGGACCGCTGCCTCCTCGCGGACGATCCGCTCCGACTCGTACTTCGTGCGGTGGTAGGGCGAGGGCAGCGCCTGGCCCTCGGCGAACATGGTCTCGTCGAACCGGCCGTGGAACTCGCCCGCCGCCGCCACCGAGGACACCTGGTGGAAGCAGCCCGCCGCGAGGGCGTCGGCGAGCTCGAGGGCGTGGCGGGTGCCGCCGACGTTGAGCGCCTCGTTGGTGGCGTCGTCGGCGGTCATGTCGTAGATCGCGGCGAGGTGGAAGAAGTGCGTCGATCGAGCCGGTGTGCTCGGTGATCCACTCCTCGTCGAGGCCGAGCCGGTCCTGGCCGAGGTCGCCGACGACGGCTTCACCCGCGACGTGCCCCAGCGCGTGATCATCCGCTCCATGCGGGGCAGCGACGACGCGCGGACCAGGACGTGGATGTCGCCCTCCCGGTGGTCGAGGAGCTCCTCGACCAGGAAGCGCCCGATGAAGCCGGTGGCACCGGTGACGAAGTACGACATGGCCGCGAGACTACTGCGAAGGTAACCCGGCGTTGGGCAGGTCGCTCAGCTGGTTTCGACGCGGCCGTCGCGCCGGCTGGCGCCGTCGCGGGCCTTGCTCAACCTCCTCGCGAGACGGAGGCCGCGCTCCGCGCTGCCTCCTTCACTCGGACTTCCCGCCACCGAACATGATCTCGTCCCAGGACGGGACGGAGGCGCGGCCGCGCTTCTTGGCGGGCCGGGCGGGGGGCTCCTCGGTCTTCGGGGACTCCGCCGACTCGGACTCGCCCTGCTCGGCCGCGTCGAGCTCGGCGACCACGTCGTCGGCGGGCGCCTCGTCGGGCTCCGCGGCCGGGGCCGCCTCGTCGTCGAGGTAGGCCTCGACCGGCTGCTCGGCGCCGAGGCCCCGGAGCCGGGCTCGTCGCGCACCAACGAGATCGCGTCGTCGCCGAGCGGGAGCTGCTCCTCGCCGGTGGCCGCCATCCGGCGGGCCCGGGCGCGGGCGATGTCGTCGCCGGCGCCCCGCCCGGCCCCGGGCCGCGGCCGGGCTGGCGGCGTCGCCGACCAGCCAGGTGGCGTCGTCGTTGTCGACCACGACGTAGTTGCCGGGGGCGTCGAAGACGAACTTCGCGATCCCGGAGCGCGACCCGGTCGAGAACTCGCCGGTCAGCGACCACTTGCCGTCCTCGCGACGGGCGGAGTCCCACTCGACGGTGTCGGGGTCGACGTTGAGGCCGCGCAGGTGGGCGCCGACCGCCTCGCCGAGCGTGCGGGCGCCGGCGGACTGCCCGGTACGGCGTACGGAGGAGCGCTGCGCGCGCTCGGCGACGTGCTGCCGCTCGGCGAGCACCGGCGCGGCGAACGGCATGATCGCGTCGACGGTGGTCTGGGCGAGCCGGGCGACCGCCTCGGGCGTCTCGCCGGACCGGATCCGGGCCTGGATGTCACGGGGGCGAAGGGCGCTGTCCATCTTGATCTCCAACTGGCCGAGCCGGGCATGGTCGCCGCGGAGCGCGGCTCGAAGACGGTCGTCGGCGTCGAGGGTGAACTCGACGCCCTTGTCGCTGACCAGGAGCAGGCGCTTCCCGTCATCGCTCAGTCCGGCGAGCGTGAGGTGGGCCATCGCTGGTGCCGTTTCTTCCTGGTCGTGGGTCGATCTCCGGTGCGCTGAGCCTACGCCAGCAGCAGGCGGCGTCGGCCCCACCGCGCGCGGCGCGCCCCGGTAACCTCCGAGGGTGTCGCCGCTCGAGCCCGAGCCCTTCCTGGTCGTGCTCGACCTGGTCGGGATCTGCGTGTTCGCGATCTCCGGGGCACTGGTGGCGGTGCGCAAGGACCTCGACGTGTTCGGGGTCCTGGTGCTGGCCGGGACGACGGGTCTGGGCGGCGGGTTCCTGCGCGACGTGCTGATCGGCGCGACCCCGCCCGCGGCGCTGGCCGACTGGCGCTACCTGGTGGTGCCGGTCGCGGCCGGCCTGGTGACGTTCTGGTACCACCCGGCGGTCGGCCGGCTGGAGCGGCAGGTCGCCGTCCTCGACGCGTTCGGGCTGGCGCTGTTCTGCGTCACCGGCGCCCTGAAGGCGCTGGAGTACGGCCTCGGTCCGCTGCCGGCCGCGCTGATGGGCATGGTCACGGCCATCGGCGGCGGCATCGCCCGGGACCTGCTCGCCGGCCGGGTCCCGGCCGTGTTCCGGGGCGAGCTCTACGCGACGCCGGCCCTGGCGGGGGCGCTGATCGCGGTCGGGGGCGAGCAGCTCGGGCTGCCGGTCGCCCTCAGCGCCCTGCTCGGCGCGGCGGTGTGCCTGACCTGGCGGTTGCTCGCGATGTGGCGCCACTGGCAGGCCCCGATGCCGTCGGGACCTGCCAGCGTCTGAGTCACCCGTCCGTGGCCTCACCGACGGGCAGCACCAGTGAGTCGGCGATCTCGTCGAACGTCCCGAGCTCGGCCACCGGCTCGCAGTCGCCCGCGGGCACCTGCGCAGACCAGCAGCTCGGCGACCGCCTCGTCGTGCGTCTCGCCGCGATCACCGCGAGCGTGCGCGCGCCGAGCCACTCGTACCCGGTGGCGAACCGACGACCCGCCGAGGTCGAGCTCCACCCGCTCTCCGGCTGCGACGTCGTAGACCTGCGGCTCGTCGGCGTCGTTGGTGTACGTAGCGAGCGTCGGCCGAGAAGGAGCCGAGGCTCGCCGTAGAAGCCGTCGAGCAACCGGACCTCGGTGCCGCTCAGGGTCCGCACCGAGAGTGCCGTCGTCGGTCGCGCACGGCCACGAGGTCGTCCTCGATGTCGGCGACGGTCCCGTCGCATGGCTCCAGCGGGTCGCGGAGCGCCCGGCGGTGCAGGTCGAAGGCGACCAAGGCCCGCGCGTGCTTCGCGTCCAGTACGCCGTTCCGGCGTCGATCGCTTCGAAGCGCGCCGGGCTCGCCGCGATGGAGCCTGGTGGTAGCGGACGATAGCCGTTCTGGTGCTGCTGGTCGACGCACGGCGTAGCCCTCACCCGGGTCGAGCCAGCCTGCCAGCCCGGTCTCGTCGTCGGAGACCAGCTGTGGGTCTCGGGGGTCGGCGCGCCCGACCTCCAGTGGCCTTGTTGTCGACCCACGACCAGACCGTGCCCTCGACGGTCGGAGAAGACGTAGCCCTCCGCGGTGCGGACGTAGGCCCGGACCTCGAAGGCCGAAGTCGGTCTCGGTGTCGCCCTCGTGGAGCACCGAGCCGATCGACCCAGCTCACGGGGGCGGCGTCGTCGAGGCCGTCGGTCGTACCTGTCGGCTCCGCTCCGCGGCGCGTCGCTCACCGACGAGGCCGGGCATCGACCAGCGCGGCCGCCACGGACGGCGGCGGCGATGCCGCCCACGACCGCCAGTCCGCCGGGTACGCCGACGCCGGTCGCCGGTGCGCGTCAGGGCCTCGACGTCGGGGGTCGCGAAGTCGACGGACTCCGCCCGCTCGTGCATCAGCTGCTTCAGCTTCTCGGTCATCGGGTCACCACCAGGTCGTGTAGGGGGAGCAGCGTGGGGTCGTCGCCCAGCCGCTCGCGGAGCTTGACGAGCGCGGCCGAGACCTGGCTCTTGACGGTGCCGACGGCGCATCCCATCGCCTCGGCGGTCTGGGCCTCGGTCAGGTCCTCGTAGTAGCGGAGCACGATCGCGGCCCGCTGCCGCACCGGTAGGTCCAGCAGCGCCGACCACAGCCAGTCACCCTCGGTGACCGCGTCCTCGTGGCCGCCGGAGGCGCGCTCGGGCAGGGAGTCGGTCGCGCGCTCGCCGTACCAGGACTTCTTGCGGAACCAGCTGATCGCGGTCGTGGTGATCGCCTTGCGGGTGTAGATCTCGGCCTTGCTCGTGTCGCGCAGCCTGGGCCACGCGACGTAGGTCTTGGTCAGGGCCTCCTGGACGAGGTCCTGGGCCAGCGACACCTCGCCCACCATGAGGTAGGCCGCCCGGTGCAGCGCTCCTGAGCGCGCGGCGACGAACTCCGCGAACTCGGTCCGGTCCCGTCCCGACATCCGTCCTCCGTCCTCAGCCGGCGCCCGGTGCGCCGTGCACGGGGTCAGACGCGTCGGGGCCCCGAAATGGTTCGGTCACTCGTACCGGTCGGTGCCGAGCACCCGCCGCAGGTAGGCGTTGTCGAAGACCCGATCGGGGTCGAGCCGGTCGCGCATCGCCAGGAAGTCGCCGAACCGGGGGTACGACCGGGGCCAGGTCGTCGACCGTCCGGGTGTGGACCTTGCCCCAGTGGGGGCGGCCGCCGTGGTCGCGCATGATCCGCTCGATCGCCAGGAAGTACGGCACGTGGTCGGCGGCCGCGTAGGTGTGGAAGGCGAGGTAGACGGTCTCGTGGCCGAAGCCGGTCGAGAGCGGGATGTCCTCGGCCGGCGACGACCCTGATCTCGACCGGGAAGCTGATCCGCCAGTCGGAGGCGTCGATCGCCCGGCGCGCCTCCCGCAGGGCGCCGATCCCGGCCTCGCGGGGGACGGCGTACTCCATCTCCTTGAAGCGGACCCTGCGCTCGGCGGTGAAGACCCGGTGGGCGGTGTCGGAGTAGGTGCGCTCGCTGAACAGCCGCCCGGAGACCCGGTTGACGAGGGGGACGGCGGCGGGCACCCGGTGACCGAGGCGGTTGGTCAGCTCGAACAACCGGTTGGACACCAGGTCGTCGTCGAGCCTGGCCCGCCAGCGGGACAGCGGCTCCGGCGCGGCCTCGACCCGGTCGTTGGTCTTGACCTGCATCCGGTCGCTGTGGGGGAACCAGTAGGCGTCGAGGTGGTCGTGGGCCTCGGCGAGGTCGAGCAGCGTCTCGGTGCCCTCCTCCCACGACACCCGCCGTTCCTGCGCCCGCAGCGTGAAGAGCGGCTCGACGTGGAAGGTGACCGTGGTCATCACGCCCAGTGCGCCCAGGCCGACCCGAGCGACGTCGAAGACCTCGGGGTTCTCGGTCGCGGACGCGCGCAGCACCTCACCGGTCCCGGTCACCAGCTCCATGCCGGCGAGCTGGGCCGACAGCGACGCCGTCCGGCCGCCCGAGCCGTGGGTGCCGGTGGAGACCGCCCCCGCGAGCGTCTGCTCGGCGATGTCGCCCATGTTGTGGAGCGAGAGGCCGAGCCGCTCGAGCTCGTGGTTGAGGACGTGCAGCGGCGTGCCCGCCGCCGCGGTGACCGTCATCGCCTCGCGGTCGACGGCCAGGATGCCGGTCAGGTGGGTCGGCAGCAGCAGCGCGTGCTCGGGCGCGGCGATGGCGGTGAAGCTGTGCCCGGCCCCCAGCATCTTCACGCTCGTGCCGGCGGACCGCGCCGCGACCACCGCGGCGACGACGTCCTCGGTCGTGCGCGGCGCGTAGACCTCGGTCGGGCGCGCCGACACCAGCCCCGACCAGTTCCTCCACTCCACGCGCCGACCCTACTGACGACGGGGCAGCAGCTGGGCGGCCACCGCGGCGACCGTGCCCGCGGCGAGTGAGACGAGGTACGCCGAGGACGCGCCGGAGCGGTCGACGACGAGGCCGGCCAGTGCGGCACCGGGCGCGACCCCGGCGACGATGCCGGTGTGGAGCAGCGACATGCCCTCGGTGAGCCGCGACGACGGGACCGACTGCTCGACCAGCGAGGTTGCGGCGATCAGGGTCGGCGCGATCGCGAAGCCGCCGAGCAGCAGCGCCACGCCCATCAGCAGCACCGAGTCGATGAACGCGAGCGGCGCCATCGCCGCGCACATCCCGAGCGACCCGAGTCGCACCCGGTCCACCGTCGGTTGCGGAAGATCAGCGCGCCGGTGACCAGCCCGGCCAGCAGGCTGCCGAACGCCCACACCGCGAGCAGCGGCCCGGCGTACGCCTTGCTGCCCTGCTCCTCGGCGAAGGCCACCGTCACGACCTCGGCGCCGCCGAAGAGCGAGCCGAGCGAGAACATGACCACGATCAGCGGGATCAGCGTCCGCCAGGGGAGCCGGGTGCGGTCGCCGGTGGCGCGGGGGCTGGGCAGCACCGGCGGCTCGGTGCCGCGCTGCGCGGCGAGCAGCAGGGTGCCGACCAGCCCGCTGACGACGGCGGTGGCGAGGCCCGCGACCGGGTCGATCGCCGTCGCGAGCACCGTGACCAGGATCGGGCCGAGCATGAAGACGCTCTCGTCGACCACGGCCTCGAGGGCGAACGCGGTCTGCACGTCCGCGGGCCGGCCGCGCAGGGCGTGCGACCAGCGGGCGCGGACGCAGGAGCCGGCGGCCGGCAGCGCCGCACCGCCCACGGCGGCGAAGACGTACGACGCCGCGGCGGGCCAGTCGGCCTGCACCGACACGACGAGCAGCGCGACCATCACGGCGAACACCGCCACCATCGGGACCAGGACCCGTCGCCTGCCCGAGCCGGTCGAGCAGCCGCCCCTGGACGATCGCGAAGGCCGCCCCCGCCGCGACGTAGACCGCCGGAGACCGCCCCGGCGAGGCCGTAGGAGCCGGTCGCGGCCTCGACGAGCAGCACGATGCCGAGCCCGACCATCGAGATCGGCAGCCGGGCGACCAGGCCCGAGGCCGAGAACCGCAGGCCGCCGGGGACGGCGAGGATGCGGCGGTAGTTCTCGAGCATGGCGCCCGCAGCCTATGGCGGCGGTCGGTCGTGGACGCAATCGAAATCGGGTGGGGGCATGAGCCCCGACGTGAGTCCGTACGACGCGCTGCTGCTGGTCTCGTTCGGCGGCCCCGAGCAGCCCGACGACGTCATCCCGTTCCTGGAGAACGTGACCCGGGGCAAGAACATCCCGCGCGAGCGGCTGGCGGAGGTGGGGGAGCACTACTTCGGCTTCGGTGGCCGGTCGCCGATCAACGACCAGAACCGGGCCTTCCTGGCCGCGCTGCGCGAGGACCTCGCGGGCGCCGGGATCGACCTGCCCGTCTACTGGGGCAACCGCAACTGGGACCCCTACCTCACCGACGCGCTGCGCCAGATGGCCGAGGACGGCGTGACCCGGGCCGCCTGCTTCGTCACGAGCGCCTACTCGTCGTACTCCGGGTGCCGGCAGTACCGCGAGAACCTCGCGGACGCGGCCGGGGAGGTGCCGGGAGCGCCGACCCTGGACCGGCTGCGCCACTACTTCAACCACCCCGGCTTCGTGGAGCCGGTCGTCGACGCGACGCTGGCGTCGCTGGCGGAGCTGCCGGAGGAGGCGCGGGAGGGCGCCCACCTCGCCTTCGTCACCCACTCGATCCCCACGGCGATGAACGACTCCAGCGGGCCCGACGGTGGCTGGTACGTCCGGCAGCACGCCAGCGCGATGGCCGAGGTCGTCGAGCGGGTGCGGCAGGAGACCGGCCACCGGTTCCCGGCCAGGCTCGTCTACTGCTCCCGGTCCGGCCCGCCGCGGGTGCCGTGGCTCGAGCCCGACGTCAACGACCACCTCGAGACGCTGGCGAAGCAGGGCGCGAGCGGGGTGGTGCTGGTGCCGATCGGCTTCGTCTCCGACCACATGGAAGTCATCTACGACCTCGACACCGAGGCGCTGGCCACGGCTCGCGACCTGGGCCTGCCCGCGGCCCGGGCCGCGACGCCCGGCGTCGACCCGCGGTTCGTGGGCGCGGTGCGTGACCTCCTGGTCGAGCGGGCCGCCGCCGAGCGCGGTGAGGACCCCCCGCGGCTCCGGGTCGGGGGGCTGGCGCCGTCGTGGGACCGCTGTCCGGTCGGCTGCTGCCCCAACCCGCGGGGCGAGCGCGCGTCGATCGGGCAGAGCAGCGTGACGGCCGACCCGGCCGCCCTGCGCGACCTGGCACTGACGGTCGCACGGGCGGCGGCTGGTCTGGTCCGGGAGCGGCGTACCTCGGAGGTGACCGTCGCCGACACCAAGAGCAGCTCGGTCGACGTCGTCACCGAGGCGGACCGGGCCAGCGAGGAGCTCATCCGCCGGCTGCTGCTCGAGGCCCGGCCGGACGACTCGATCCTCGGCGAGGAGGGCGACGACCACCTCGGGACGAGTGAGGTCCGGTGGGTCGTCGACCCGATCGACGGCACCGTCAACTTCCTCTACGGACTCCCGGAGTACGCCGTCTCGGTGGCCGCCGAGGTCGACGGCGAGGTGGTCGCGGGCGTGGTGCTCAACGTCGCCACCGGCGTCGAGTACGCGGCGGCGAAGGGCCTCGGGTCGACCCGCGACGGCACCCCGCTGCGCGTGCGCGCCGTCCCGCCGGTGCCGGAACGGCTGGTGCTGACCGGGTTCGGCTACCGCACCGACGTCCGCGCCGGCCAGGCGGAGCGGGTCGCCCGGATGCTGCCGCGGGTGCGCGACGTCCGCCGGATGGGCTCCTGCGCACTGGACCTCTGCCACGTCGCCGAGGGCAGCGCCGACGGCTACGTCGAGGAGGGGCCGCAGCCCTGGGACTGGTCGGCCGGATCGCTGGTCGCCACCGAGGCCGGTGCCCGGTTCGACCTGCTTCCCGGCACCCTCGCCGTGGAGCTGCTCGGCAGCCCCGCGCGGACCGTCGTGGTGGCCGCTCCTGCCGACGGTTGGGACGACTTCGTCACCCTGCTCACCGACTGCGGATTCCTGGTCCCCGAGGCGGAATAGCGAGCGGTCACCGTCTGTTCAGACGACACGGCGTGAACCGATGTGCACCTCCGTGCCGGGATGGTGCACAATCTGGCGCCGGAGCGAGGCGGTGGAGGCAGTTGCCGCCCGACGGCATGGGGAGTGGAAAGAGAGACGATGGCGACCGACTACGACGCACCTCGCAAGACCGAGGAAGACCAGTCCGAAGAGAGCATCGAAGAACTCAAGGCGCGCCGTCACGACAAGAACTCGGGCAAGGTCGACGAGGACGAGGCGGAAGCCGCCGAGTCCTTCGAGCTGCCCGGCGCCGACCTCTCCCACGAGGAGCTCGCCGTCGAGGTGAAGCCCAAGCAGGAGGACGAGTTCACCTGCATGAGCTGTTTCCTGGTGCACCACCGCAGCCAGCTGGCGGACGAGAAGAAGATGATCTGCAAGGACTGCGTCTGACGCAGCCCGTCACGCCGTCAGGGCGTGACGCCCGCCGGCTCCTGGTCGTCACCGGCGCCCAGGCCCGGCGGCAGGTGACCGGTCGACTTCTTGTAGTAGCCCGCGGCGCGGCGGGCGGCAGCCATCCGGGCGAGCCCGATCAGGGCACCGCTGACCGCCGCCCAGGCCACGGCCTCCTTGACCTCCACGTCGGGGTCGGCGGGATTGGCCGGCGGAGTCTTGCCGGTCGCGGCCTTCCACGAGGTGGTGAGCGCCTTCTTCGTCACCGCCGCAGCGCCGAGCACGGCCACGAGCGAGAAGAGCGTCCAGACCTTCGAACCTTCAGATGCCATGTCGTGACCCTAGCCGAGCACGACGAAGGAGTGCGCGGCGTGGGGAGGGAGGTTGAGCAAGCCCGCGAGCGAGCTTGCGAGGTCGCGACGGCGCGTCGAAACCAAGGCCTATCCGGAGACGTCGCCGCCCGAGCCGCCCGATCGGGTGAGTGAGGCCGCGAGCTCGTCGGGGCGCCGGGTGCTGAGCAGCCAGTACGGCGCCGGGTCGGCCGGGTCGGTGACCTCCACCCGCACCGCGCGCTTGAGGTAGGGCCGCAGCAGCAGGTAGGCACGGGCGTCGGCCTCCACCCCGGCCAGCCGGCGCGCGGCGTCGGGGTCGAGCGGGGTGGCCTCGCCGAGGTGGTGCACGTCGATCCGGGCGCGGCCCGCCCGCAGCGTCCCGTCCCCGACCTCGATGCGAGCCGACCCGTAGGACAGCAACAGCCCCGTGAGCAGCGCCAGCGCCGTGCCGGTGACCAGCCAGGAGGCCACCGGAGGCAGCGCGACCAGCGTCGCGAGCCACAGGCTGGCGACCAGCATCGTGCCCTGGACCCACCACCGCAGGGGGACGGAGAGCCGTTCGGCGTACGCGGTGGTCACGGGCTGCATCGTAGGAGCGTGCCGTCGCCGCGTGGGTGGTCGGGTGTGGCGGTTTCCCCGCTCAGGCGGGGAACTTGCTGCTTCGTGCCCGAAATTTGCCCCGCCACGTCACTGGTTCCCCGCTCAGGCGGGGAAACCTGAGGCAGGAGTGACCACCAACCGCCGGTAGGGTCCCGCCCGTGCCCGACCATGACCTCGACGTCCAGATCGTCCGGCTCGACGCAGACCTCCCGGCCCCGTCGTACGCCCATCCCGGTGACGCCGGCGCCGACCTGGTCACGACCGTCGACGTGACGCTGCGGCCGGGGGAGCGGGCGATGGTGCCGACCGGGATCGCCCTCGCGCTGCCGGAGGGGTACGTCGCGCTGGTGCACCCGCGGTCGGGGCTGGCCGCGCGGCACGGGCTGTCCATCGTCAACACCCCGGGCACGATCGACGCGGGCTACCGCGGCGAGGTCAAGGTGATGCTGATCAACCACGACCCGGTCACCGCCGTGGAGCTGCGACGCGGGGACCGGATCGCCCAGCTGGTGGTCCAACGGTTCGAGCGGGCCAGGTTCGTCGAGGTGGCGGAACTCCCCGACTCGGTGCGTGGCGCGGGGGGCTACGGTTCTACTGGAGGTTTCGGTCCCGTCTGACCTGCCCTCGCCACCTGAAGGAGATGGAAGTGAAGTTCGGTCGCAAGTCCACCCCCACCCCCGCGGAGGCCGAGGCAGCCGCGGAGGCGCTCGAGGAGGAGAGCCAGCCGCAGGTCGGCCCCTTCGACGCCGACGAGGTCGGGGACGACGGGGTCCAGCGGGTCGACCTCGGGTCGATGCTGATCGCGCCGGTGCCCGGCAGCGAGCTGCGGATCCAGGTCGACGAGCGCACCAAGCGGGTGCAGGCCGTGGTCATGGCCGGCGCCGAGGGAGCGCTCGAGCTCCGCGCGTTCTCCGCCCCTCGCAACGGCGACCTCTGGAGCGAGATCCGGCCGCAGCTGGCCGCCGACATGGCGCGTCGCGGTGGCACCGCCACCGAGCGCGAGGGCCGGTTCGGCCCCGAGCTGGCGTGCCAGCTCAGCGTGAAGACCCCCGACGGCCGCACCGGCCAGCAGGCGTCCCGGATCGTCGGCATCAACGGCTCGCGCTGGATGGTGCGTGCCACCTTCCTCGGCAAGCCGGCCGTCGACCCGGAGCAGGCGCAGGTCTGGGAGGACGCCCTCTCCCAGGTCGTCGTGCGCCGGGGCGAGCAGGCGATGCCGGTGGGCGACCCGCTCCCGATCACGCTGCCCGAGGAGGCCCGCCGCGTGCGCGGCCCCGCCGCGGCGGCACCGGAGCCCCCGCAGGAAGCCTGAGGTGACCGAGAAGAGCCGGCTGCGACGCAGCCTCAGCCGTTGGGCGAGCAGCGCCGACATGCACGCCCGTGAGCTGCGGCGCGACCTGGGCGACACGGCCGAGGTGTCCATCGGCGACGCTCCCGACCGGCAGCTGGTGACCGTGCAGGGCGTCCTCCGGACCGTGACGCTGCGGCCCCGCGGCGGCGTACCCGCCCTCGAGGCCGAGCTGTACGACGGCTCGGCCGTCCTCACCGTCATCTGGCTCGGTCGTCGGCAGATCGCCGGGATCGCGCCGGGCCGCTCGATGCGCGTCACCGGCCGGATCGGCGTCGGCGACGGCATGCGGGTGATGTACAACCCGCGCTACGAGCTGCTGCCATGACTGACCAGCCCCACCCCCAGCCCACGGACGTGCAGTCCGTCGAGCAGGTCGTCCGCGCCCAGCTCGCCCGCGCCCTCGGCGGCCGCCGGGGCATGGTCGAGGCGGCGGTCCCGACCATCCTGTTCACCGTCACCTGGCTGACCGTCAAGGAGCTGACGGTCGCGCTGGTGGTGAGCGTGGCGGCGGCGCTGGTGATGCTCGTCGTCCGTCTCGTGCAGCGCTCGACCGTCCAGTTCGTGCTCAACGCGCTGTTCGGGATCGGCATCGGCTGGCTGTTCGTCTCGATGGCGGCGCGGGGCGGCGCCAGCGGTGACGAGCAGGCGCTGGCCTACTTCCTGCCCGGGATCCTCTACAACAGCGGCTACGCCGTGGTGATGGGGTTCACCTGCCTGATCGGCTGGCCCCTGGTCGGCTTCATGGTCGGCAGCGTGACCGGCGACCCGACCGCGTGGCACGCCGACCGGCAGATCGTCCGGCTCTGCACCCGCCTCACCTGGCTGCTGGTGCTGCCGTGCGTGGTGCGGGCCGGGGTGCAGGCACCGATCTACCTGTCCGGCACCAGCGGCGCGCTCGAGGCGGACACCGCGGTCGCGCTGCTCGGCGTGCTCAAGATCGTGCTGGGCTGGCCGCTCCAGCTGGCTGCGCTCGGCGCGATGGCGTGGCTGCTGGGCCGCAACCACACGCCTGTGCAGCGCAGTGCGGCGTGAGGAACGAACGCCGCGCGTGGGCGCTGCCAGATTGAGCAAGCGACGCGACTGAGGCACGAAGTCGCGCGAGCGCGTCGAAATCCGGTGAGCGTTGCCGTCAGGGTGGCCGCTCTCACCCGCCGTGGAGTGACGGGGCGAGCAGCCGCTCGAGCTCGTTCTCGACGTCGGCGCTGACCACGAACAGCAGCTCGTCACCGGACTCGACCGGCTGCTCGGCGTCCGGCGTGTAGACCTGACCGTCGCGCAGGATCGTGACCAGGGCGCAGTTCTCCGGGAACGGGATCAGCCCCGACGGCTTGCCGACGTACGGCGAGTCCGCCGGCAGGGTGAGCTCGACCAGGTTGGCGTTGCCCTGGCGGAACGTGAACAGCCGCACCAGGTCGCCGATGGTCACCGCCTCCTCGACCAGCGCGGACATGATCCGCGGGGTCGAGACGTTGACGTCGATGCCCCAGGCCTCGGTGAAGAGCCACTCGTTGTTCGGGTGGTTGACCCGGCCGACGGTGCGCGGCACGCCGAACTCGGTCTTCGCGAGCAGCGAGGTCACGAGGTTGACCTTGTCGTCACCGGTCGCGGCGATGACGACGTCGCACTGGTCGAGCCGCGCCTCCTCCAGCGAGGACAGCTCGCAGGAGTCGGCGAGCAGCCACTCCGCGTCGGGGACGCGCTCGGGCTTGATGGCGTTCGGGCTCTTGTCGATGAGCAGGACCTGGTGGCCGTTCCCGATCAGCTCGCGGGCGATCGAGCGGCCGACGGCACCGGCTCCGGCGATGGCGACCTTCATGTCAGTGCTCCTCGGGACCGCGTTCGAAGACGGAGTAGGCGCCGGCGGCGTTCTCCTCGCGCATCACCAGGTGGAGCAGGTCGCCCTCCTGGATGACGCTGTCACGGGTCGGCAGCATGCCCTCGCCGAGCCGGTCGATCCAGGCGATCCGGACCTTCGACTGCTCCTGCAGGTGGATGGTGCGGTGGCCGATCCACTTCGGCGGCACCGGCACCTGGTCGACCCGGATGGTGCCGGAGGGGTCGCGGAAGTCGGGCTCGGCGCCGACCGGCAGGATCCGGCGCAGCACCTGGTCGGCCGTCCACTTCACGGTCGCGACGGTGGTGATGCCGAGCCGCTGGTAGACCTCGGCGCGGCCGGGGTCGTAGATCCGGGCCACGACCTGCTCGATGCCGAACGTCTCGCGGGCGACGCGGGCGGCGATGATGTTGGAGTTGTCGCCGCTGGAGACCGCGGCGAACGCGTCGGCGCGGCGGATGCCGGCCTTCTCCAGGACCTCCTGGTCGAAGCCGAACCCGGTGATCTTGTCGCCGTTGAACGACGGGCCGAGGCGCCGGAACGAGTCGGGCTCGCTGTCGATGATCGAGACGGTGTGGTTGCGGTCCTCGAGGGAGCGGGCGAGCGTCGAGCCGACGCGGCCACATCCCATGATCACGACATGCACGGCACGAACGTTATCCCAGTCGGTGCCACGCGGCGTCGCAGCAAGGTCTAGCCTTTCCCGACGTGGGTGTCGGCGATGTCTCCAAGCGGATCCTGCTGGGTCGCAAGCTCCGCAGCTCGCAGCTCGGCGAGACCCTGCTCCCGAAGAAGATCGCGCTCCCGGTCTTCGCCAGCGACGCGCTGTCGTCGGTCGCCTACGCCCCGGACGAGATCTTCATCATGCTGGCCGTCGCCGGCGCGTCGGCGTACGTCTGGACCTGGAAGATCGGCCTCGTCGTCGCGCTGGTGATGCTCACCGTCGTCGCGTCCTACCGGCAGACGGTCCACGCCTACCCCTCCGGCGGCGGCGACTACGAGGTGGCGACCGCCAACCTGGGCCGCAACGCCGGCATCACCGTCGCCAGTGCGCTGCTCGTCGACTACGTGCTGACGGTGGCGGTGTCGATCTCCTCGGCGGCGCAGTACGCCGCCGGGGCGGTGCCGAGCCTGATCGGGCACGAGGCGACGGTCGCGGTGGTGGCGGTGGCGCGTGCTGACCGCGCTCAACCTCCGGGGGGTGCGCGAGTCCGGCACGCTCTTCGCCGTCCCCACCTACCTGTTCATGGTCGCGATCCTCGGCATGTGCCTCTTCGGACTGCTGCAGCTGCTCATGGGCGACCTGCCGGACGCCGAGAGCGCCCAGCTGCAGATCGAGCCCGCACCGGGCTGGGAGGACCCCCTCAGCCAGATCGCGCTGATGTTCCTGCTGGCCCGCGCGTTCTCGTCCGGCTGTGCGGCGCTGACCGGTGTCGAGGCGATCTCGAACGGCGTGCCTGCCTTCCGTCGTCCCAAGAGCCGCAACGCCGCCACCACGCTGCTGCTGCTCGCGCTGATCGCGATCTCGATGATGATGAGCGTCATCGTGCTCGCCAACCAGATGAGCATCCGCTACGTCGACCCGCACGACCTCGAACGCCTGCGCACGGCCAGCGGGGCGGCCCTGCCCGCGGGCTACGAACAGCACCCCGTGATCTCGCAGATCGCCTCCGGGGTCTTCACCGACTTCATGCCCGGGTTCTACTTCGTGGTCACGGTCACCGGCATCATCTTGGTGCTGGCCGCCAACACCGCCTTCAACGGCTTCCCGGTCCTCGGCTCGATCCTGGCCCAGGACGGGCTGCTGCCGCGGGCGCTCGGGTCGCGCGGCGACCGGCTCGCCTACAGCAACGGCATCCTGTTCCTGGCCCTGATGTCGATGATGCTGATCTGGGTGTTCGACGCCGAGACCACGCGACTGATCCAGCTCTACATCGTGGGCGTCTTCGTCTCGTTCAACCTCAGCCAGCTCGGCATGATCCGGCACTGGAGCCGTCACCTGCGGACCGAGCGCGACCCGGCCGTCCGGCGACGGATGCTGCGCTCGCGCGCCATCAACACCTTCGGGCTGGGCATGACCGCGGTGGTACTGGTGATCGTGCTGATCACCAAGTTCCTCGCGGGCGCCTGGATCGCGATCCTGGCGATGGGGATCTTCTTCGCGATCATGCAGGGGATCCACCGCCACTACGACAACGTGGCCGTCGAGCTCGCCGCCGACGAGGAGGACAAGGTGCTGCCGACGCGGGTGCACGCGATCGTGCTCGTCGGCAAGCTCCACAAGCCGACGCTGCGGGCGCTGGCGTTCGCGAAGGCCTCCCGGCCCAACGTGCTCGAGGGCGTCTACGTCGCCACCGACGCGCCCGCCACCAACAAGATGTTGGCGGACTGGGACGAGCGGAACTTCGGCGTACCGCTGAAGGTGTTGCACTCGCCCTACCGCGAGCTGGTGCGGCCGATCGTCGAGTACGCCCAGGAGATCCGCAACGCCAACCCGCGCGGTGTGGTCGCGGTCTACATCCCGGAGTACGTCGTGGGTCGCTGGTGGGAGCAGTTCCTGCACAACCAGACCGCGCTGCGGCTCAAGGGGCGGCTGCTGTTCTCGCCGGGCGTGATGGTGATCTCGGTGCCCTACCAGCTGCGCTCGTCGCAGATCGCCCGGGAGCGGGAGCTGCGCGTCGACGCCCGGATCCGCTCCGGCGACGTCCGCCGCGGCAACGTCCGCGACGACTCCTCCGGCCAGCAGGTGCAGCGGTGACGCGACGGCCCCGGTCGCGCCAGCAGCGCGGCCGGTCCCGGGTGGGGGAGCGGTTCACCGTCGAGGTCGGCCCGGTCGCCCACGGCGGACACTGCGTCGCCCGGGTGCCCGACGGCGAGGCGCTGCGGGTGGTCTTCGTGCGGCACGCGCTCCCCGGCGAGACCGTGGAGCTGGTCCTCACCGAGGGCTCCGAGGGCGACCGCTTCTGGCGCGGGGACGCCGTCACCGTGCGTGGCACCTTCGCCGGACCGGGTCACCGCCGCCCTGCCCCTACGCCGGCCCCGACGCCTGCGGCGGCTGCGACTTCCAGCACGTCGCCGTCCCCGCGCAGCGCGAGCTCAAGGCCGCGGTCGTGCGCGAGCAGCTCGCTCGGCTCGCGAAGCTCGACCTCGATGTGGTCGTCGAGGAGGTCCCGGGCGACGAGGACGGGTTGCGGTGGCGCACCCGCCAGCGCTACGTCCAGCTGCCCGACGGCCGGCAGGGGATGCGCAAGCACCGCTCCCACGAGGTCGTCCCCGTCGACGAGTGCCTGCTCGAGTCGCACGAGCCCGCCAGCCACGAGGTGCTGGGCCGCGCGTTCTCGGTCGCCCCCGACGGCTTCTGGCAGGTCCACCCCGGGGCGGCGACGGTGCTGGTCGAGACCGTCCTCGACTTCCTGGACCCGCAGCCGGGCGAGGCGGTGCTCGATCTCTATGCCGGCGTCGGCCTGTTCGGGGCGTTCCTGGCTGACCGGACCGGTGCCCGGACGGTGGCCGTCGAGGGTGACCGGGACGCCGCTCGTCACGCCCGCCGCAACCTCGGCTCCGGCGGCGAGGTCGGCGTCGGCGCCGTCGACCAGGTGCTCGCGTCGGCGTACGACGAACCGTTCGACCTGGTCGTCCTCGACCCGCCCCGCGAGGGCGCCAAGCGCAAGGTCGTCGAGCAGGTCGTCGACCGGGCCCCGCGCGCGGTCGCCTACGTCGCCTGCGACCCCGCTGCCCTCGCCCGTGACATCGCGATCTTCGCCGAGCACGGCTACGCCCTGCAGCGGCTGCGGGCCCTCGACCTGTTCCCGATGACGCACCACGTCGAGTGCGTCGCGCTGCTCGAGCGCCGCTGACCCGAGAGGTCAGAGCGGGGTGAGCGGCCGGGCGCGGACGGCCTCCGCCGGGGTGCCGCCCCACAACGCTGCGCGCCGCCGGCGGTAGGCGCCGCCGAGGAGGCGCAGCATGATGAAGCGCGGCACGGCGGGCACCTTGCTCTTCACGACCGCGGCACCCGCCGGTTCGAGGTTGTCGAGCATCCAGTGGCCCTGGAACGCCAGCTCGGGCGGCCGCTTGCCCTCGATGTTGCTCTTCTCGAAGGCCGCCCACTCCTCCTCCGAGACGTGACGCACGACGACCTCGGGCAGGTCCCGCTCCTCGTGCTCGAGGTGCGGGTCGAGGACCACGCGCAGCGCGGCGAGGGCGTCACGCAGGCGATCGGCCGCACCTGCCTCGCCGGCGGCTGCGCTGCGTCCGGCCTCCTCGAAGGTGGTGACCGCGGCGGCGATCGCATGGTGCTCGGCGTCCATCGCGTCCAGCAGCGGCCCGGCCTCCGGGCTGTGGGCCCGCAGCAGCGGGAACAGCCGGGTGTCCTCGGTCGTGTGGTGGTCGTGGAGGAAGTCCATCAGCCAGACGGCGTGCTCGCCGAGGGCACGCAGCCGCTCGGGGCTGAGGTCCGCAGGACGGTCCAGCACCATCGCGGTCCGGTCGAGGTCGCGGCACAGCGCCGCGTGGATGACGGAGTTCATCCGGGTGTCGATCGCCATGGGCCGACGATGCAACGCCGTGCGACGCCGCGCAAGGGTCAACCAGACCGCCACTCGTCGGCGAGGATCGCGTAGGTGTAGCCGTCGATCCACCCGTGCTCGGCGTGGAAGGAGTCGCGCACGCCGTGCTGCTCGCGCCGCATGCCGAGCTTCTCCATCACCTTCCACGAGGCGGTGTTGTCGGCGAAGCAGCCGGCCTGGACCCGGCGCAGCCCGAGCGGGCCGAACGCGTGGTCGAGGACGTCGGCGGCCAGCGCGGTCGCGATCCCGCGTCCGGCGTACGCCGGGTCGACCGCGTAGGCGAGCCACCCCTCCTTGCCGACGAACTCGTCCTCGTGGCCGGTCTGCCCCATGCCGTCGGCGACCCGGACGCTCCCGGTGCCGACGGCCACGGCGTCGAGGACGGCCACGACGCCGTACCCGCCGTCGGAGTCACGCCTCAGACCAGTCCGTGACCATCTGCTCGGGATCGACGCGGGTCCAGAGGAACCAACGCATCACGTCGGGATGGTGGCGCCAGGCGAGCAGCTGCTCGGCCAGCGCGGCGGCGGGCGGGGACAGCTCGAGTCCGGTGACAGTCACGCACCGGACGCTACGGCCGACCGAGCCGGTCGGGCCACCGCGTTTCGCGTTGGCCGGACCATCGGGTAAGATATCTTGATATCAAGATATCTGGTCGCCGACTAAGGCATGCCTCACTTCCACCGGGCTGGGCGGCGACGGCAAGATGGACGAGACGACGAGCACCGATCGAGGAGACGAGATGGCGAGCCAGGACAGCTTCGGGGCCAAGAGCACACTCTCGGTGGGGGACCGGGACTACGAGATCTTCCGGCTCGACGCCGTGACCGGCGACGGCCTCGATGTCGAGACCCTCCCGTTCAGCCTCAAGGTGCTGCTCGAGAACCTGCTGCGCACCGAGGACGGCGCCGACATCACCGCCGACGACATCAAGGCGCTGGCCGGGTGGGACGCGGACGCCGATCCGGACAAGGAGATCCAGTTCACGCCGGCGCGCGTGATCATGCAGGACTTCACCGGCGTGCCGTGCGTGGTCGACCTCGCCACCATGCGCGAGGCGATGGCCGAGCTCGGTGGCGACGCAGACCAAGATCAACCCGCTCGCACCGGCCGAGATGGTCATCGACCACTCCGTCATCGCCGACGTGTTCGGCAGCGCCGACGCCTTCGAGCGCAACGTCGAGATCGAGTACGAGCGCAACCGCGAGCGCTACCAGTTCCTGCGCTGGGGCCAGGGCGCGTTCGACGACTTCAAGGTCGTCCCGCCGGGCACCGGCATCGTCCACCAGGTCAACATCGAGCACCTCGCGCGCGTGGTCATGGTGCGCGACGCCGGCGACGGTGTGCAGAGCGCCTACCCCGACACCTGCGTCGGCACCGACTCCCACACCACGATGGTCAACGGCATCGGCGTGGTCGGCTGGGGCGTCGGCGGCATCGAGGCCGAGGCCGCGATGCTCGGCCAGCCGGTCTCGATGCTGATCCCGCGCGTCGTCGGCTTCAAGCTCAACGGCGACCTGCCCGAGGGGTCGACCGCGACCGACCTGGTGCTCACCATCACCGAGATGCTCCGCAAGCACGGCGTCGTCGGCAAGTTCGTCGAGTTCTACGGCCCCGGCGTCTCCGCGCTGCCGCTCGCCAACCGCGCCACCATCGGCAACATGAGCCCGGAGTTCGGTTCGACCATCGCGGTGTTCCCGATCGACGAGCAGACGATCGACTACCTCGAGCTGACCGGCCGCCCCGCCGAGCAGCTCGCGCTGGTCGAGGCCTACGCCAAGGAGCAGGGCCTCTGGCACGACCCGGACGCCGAGCCGCGCTTCTCCGAGAAGCTCGAGCTCGACCTGTCCACCGTGGTGCCGAGCCTGGCCGGGCCCAAGCGGCCCGCAGGACCGCGTCGCCGTCACCGACGCCAAGGCCGTCGTTCCGGGAGCGCTCGCCGACTACGTCGACGACGACAACGACCCCGACGACGCCGCCGGGACCTCCGGCTACGACGAGGCGGTCGAGGAGTCCTTCCCCGCCTCCGACGCGCCCAGCCACACCGAGCGGCAACGGCACGCCGAAGGACTGGGCCTCCGCCGCGCCGAAGGACGGCGGACGCCCCAGCAACCCGGTCACCATCTCGATCGACGGCCAGGAGATGGAGGTCGACCACGGCGCCGTCGCCATCGCCGCGATCACCAGCTGCACCAACACCTCCAACCCGAGCGTGATGATCGGCGCCGCGCTGCTGGCGAAGAACGCCGTCGACAAGGGCCTGACCCGCAAGCCGTGGGTCAAGACCTCGCTCGCCCCCGGCTCGAAGGTGGTCAGCGACTACTACGAGCGGCCGGCCTCACGCCGTACCTGGACAAGCTCGGCTTCAACCTCGTCGGCTACGGCTGCACCACCTGCATCGGCAACTCCGGCCCGCTCATCCCCGAGGTCAGCCAGGCGGTCAACGACGCCGACCTCGCGGTGGTCAGCGTGCTGTCCGGCAACCGCAACTTCGAGGGGCGGATCAACCCCGACGTCAAGATGAACTACCTGGCCTCCCCGCCGCTGGTGGTGGCCTACGCGCTCGCCGGGTCCATGGACGTCGACCTCTTCGAGGACCCGCTCGGCCAGGACCACGACGGCAACGACGTGTTCCTCAAGGACATCTGGCCCTCGCCGACAGAGGTCGAGAGCGACGATCGCCCGGGCCATCACCTCGGACATGTTCGGCGTCGTCCTACGAGGACGTGTTCGCGGGTGACGAGCGCTGGCGCTCGCTGCCGACGCCCGAGGGCAAGACCTTCGAGTGGGACGAGGACTCCACCTACGTGCGGAAGCCTCCCTACTTCGACGGCATGCCCGACGAGCCGGAGCCGGTCACCGACATCGAGGGCGCCCGGGTGCTGCTCAAGCTCGGCGACTCGGTCACGACCGACCACATCAGCCCGGCCGGCGCCATCAAGAAGGACAGCCCGGCGGGTCACTACCTCGCCGAGAACGGCGTCGAGCAGCGCGACTTCAACTCCTACGGCTCGCGCCGCGGCAACCACGAGGTGATGATCCGCGGCACCTTCGCCAACATCCGGCTGCGCAACCAGCTGGCTCCGGGCACCGAGGGCGGCTTCACGCGCGACTTCACCCAGGACGACGCACCGGTGACCACGATCTACGAGGCGTCCGAGGCGTACGCCGGGGCCGGCACGCCGCTGGTCGTCCTGTGCGGCAAGGAGTACGGCTCCGGCTCCTCGCGCGACTGGGCGGCCAAGGGCACCTCGCTGCTCGGGGTGAAGGCGGTCATCGCCGAGTCCTACGAGCGGATCCACCGCTCCAACCTGATCGGCATGGGCGTCATCCCGCTGCAGTTCCCCGAGGGGGAGAGCGCCGATTCGCTGGGACTGACCGGCGAGGAGACCTTCGCGATCTCCGGCATCACCGAGCTCAACGACGGCAAGACCCCCCGGACCGTCAAGGTCACCGCCGACGACATCACGTTCGACGCGGTCGTCCGGATCGACACCCCCGGCGAGGCCAACTACTACCGCAACGGCGGGATCATGCAGTACGTGCTGCGCAACCTGCTGAAGAGCTGACCGTCCTCGGCGTCGACCTGCCCGCGATCGCGATCATCGCGGTCGCGGTGCTGGTCGGCGCGGTCGTGCAGGGAACGGTCGGCCTCGGGCTGGGGCTGGTGGGTGCCCCGGTCGCGGCCCTGGTCGCACCGGAGCTGGTCCCCGAGCTGGTGCTGTGGCTGGCGATGGTGATGGCGCTGCAGACGGTGGCGACCGAGCACCGCGGCACCGACTGGCGTGGGCTGGGGTGGGCGCTGCCTCCCCGCGTCCTCGGCACGGTCGTCGGCGTCTGGGTCGTCGCCACGGCGCCGGCCCGGCTGATCGGCATCGCGGTCGGGGTGATGGTGCTGCTCAGCGTCGCCCTCACCGTGCGCACCGTGACCTTCCCGGTCAACCGCGTCTCGTTGCCGGTCGCCGGCTTCGTCTCGGGGGTGACCGGGACGGCCACCTCGATCGGCGGCCCGCCGCTGGCCGTGCTCTACCAGCACCACCCACCCGCGGTGCTGCGGCCGACGCTGGCGGTCTACTTCGCGGCCGGCGCCGCGCTCAGCCTGCTCGGGCTCGGGATCGTGGGTGAGCTGCGCGCCGAGGTCGCCGGGCTGGCGGCCCTGCTCAGCCCGCTGCTCGTCCTGGGACTGGCGCTGTCGGTGCCCGTACGACGCCGGCTGCCCCGTGACGCCGTACGCGCTGGGGTGCTGGCCGTCTGCGCCGCCTCCGCGCTGGTCGCTGCTGGTCGTGTCGGCTGTTCTAGCGCTTCGACGCGCCGCGTCGCGACCTCGCAGGCTCGGTCGCGGGGCTTGCCAATCTCCCCAGCCCACGCCGTGTGCGCGTTCCGCGCACCGGCTGCTAGGTGAGGTTCTGCAGCCGCACCTGGCCGCGGGCGACCAGCTTGCCGTCGGCGTCGGTCGTCTCGACGGTCCACACCTGCTGCGAGCGGCCGCGGTGGATCGGGCGGCACACGGAGCGTGAGCCGACCCTCGGAGACGGCGCGGTAGAAGTCGGTGGAGTTGCTGACGCCGACGACGCGACCCTCACCCCGCCCGTCCTGGGCCAGCCACAGCGCCGCCGCCATGCTGCAGAGGCCCTCGACGACCATGCAGTGCACCCCGCCGTGGACGATCCCGTAGGGCTGGTGCGACTCCGCGCCGGCAGTCCACGAGGCGTCGATGCCGTCGCCGTCGATCCGATCGAAGGTCATGCCCATCGCCGCGCGGAGCGGTTCGATGACGGCGAAGCTGGCGTCGAAGGGGGGTGCGTCCACGCCGGTCAGCCTAGGGGGACGGTCGCGCGGAATCCCGCCGGAGCCCCGGATGCCCCTACCGTGGTCCTCATGTCTGACGAGTCGTTCTGTCCAGGAGCCGGGGATCACGTTCGACGACCTCGGACTGCATCCCCGAGTCCTCGAGGCGGTGCGCGAGGTCGGCTACGAGACCCCGTCGCCGGTGCAGGCAGCGACGATCCCGACCCTCCTCTCCGGCCGCGACGTCGTCGGGCTCGCGCAGACCGGCACCGGCAAGACCGCGGCGTTCGCGCTGCCGATCCTGTCGCAGCTCGACCTCGACCAGCGCACGCCGCAGGCACTGGTGCTCGCACCCACGCGTGAGCTCGCGCTGCAGGTGTGCGAGGCCTTCGAGCGGTACGCCGCGCAGCTGCCCGGCGTCCGGGTCCTGCCCGTCTACGGCGGCCAGGGCTACGGCGTCCAGCTGAGCGCGCTGCGCCGCGGGGTGCACGTCGTGGTCGGCACCCCGGGCCGGATCATGGACCACCTCGAGAAGGGCACCCTCGACCTCACCGAGCTGCGGTTCCTCGTGCTCGACGAGGCCGACGAGATGCTCAACATGGGCTTTGCCGAGGACGTCGAGACGATCCTGGCCGACACCCCGGACGACAAGCAGGTCGCGCTGTTCTCGGCGACCATGCCGGCCCAGATCCGCCGGTTGTCGAAGAAGTACCTCGACAACCCCGAAGAGATCACGGTCAAGAACAAGACCGCGACCGCGGCCAACATCACCCAACGCTTCCTGACGGTGTCCTACCCCCAGAAGGTCGACGCCCTCACCCGCATCCTCGAGGTCGAGAACTTCGAGGGGATGATCGTCTTCGTCCGGACCAAGAACGAGACCGAGATGCTGGCCGAGAAGCTGCGGGCTCGCGGCTACTCGGCGGCGGCCATCAACGGCGACGTCGTCCAGGCCCAGCGCGAGCGGACCATCGACCAGCTCAAGGACGGCACGCTCGACATCCTGGTCGCCACCGACGTCGCCGCCCGCGGCCTCGACGTCGACCGGATCAGCCACGTCGTCAACTACGACATCCCGACCGACCCCCAGTCCTACGTGCACCGGACCGGGCGCACCGGCAGGGCGGGCCGCAGCGGTGACGCGATCTCGTTCGTCACGCCGCGCGAGCGCTACCTGCTGAAGTCGATCGAGAAGACCACCCGGCAGCCGCTGACCCAGATGCAGCTGCCGACCGTCGACGACGTCAACAGCACGCGGCTGGCCCGCTTCGACGACGCCATCACCGAAGCGCTCGCCTCCGCCGAGCGGGTCTCGTTCTTCCGCGACGTGGTGACCCACTACATCCGCGAGCACGACGTGCCCGAGGTCGACGTGGCCGCGGCGCTGGCCGTCGTGCTCCAGGGCGACACGCCGCTCCTGCTCGACCCGGAGCCGGTGCGGCCGCCCCGGCGCGAACGTGCGGAGCGGCCGGAGCGCGGTGGCGACCGCGGCGCGCGCAGCGAGGGCAAGCGCCCGCCCCGGGGCGCGGACGGACCGCCGTTGGCGACGTACCGCATCGCCGTGGGCAAGCGCCACAAGGTCCTCCCGCGCCAGATCGTCGGCGCCATCGCCAACGAGGGCGGCCTGAGCCGCAAGGACTTCGGGCACATCTCGATCCGCCCCGACTTCTCCCTGGTCGAGCTGCCCGCCGAGCTGCCGCCCGGCACCGAGGAGAAGCTGGCGACGACCCGGATCTCCGGCAAGCTGATCGAGCTGCAGCCCGATCGGGGCCCCGCCCGAAAGCCGCACTAGCCCGACACAGGCTCGCCGTGACTACTCTGGGGGCATGACCACGGGGGTGGCAACGGCGCCGATCACGGCGAGGTCGTCAGGGCGCTGGCTGGTCGGCGTGTGGGCCGTGGTGGTCGGGTTCGGGGTCGTGACCCTGCTCTGGTCCCTCCGGGTGGACCTGCCGCTGCGTGACCCCGAGGGCAGGATGTTCCGTGGCCGGCTGACGACCTCGGTCATCTCGCTGACCGCGCTGGTCGCCGCGCAGGCGGTGGTCCGGTCCCTCAGGAGCCGGCGTTCCCTGCGCGGAGTGCCGGAGGCGCTGCGCGCCCACTGGCCGCGCGAGCGGATCGTGCTGGCGCTCTCCGGGCTGCTCGCCTACCACCTGGTCTACGTCTGCTACCGCAACCTGAAGAGCTGGAACGCCTTCCGGACGCTGCGGGACGACGAGCTCGTGGACTTCGAGCGGTGGCTGTTCTCGGGCCACACCCCGGCCAGCCTGCTCCACGACGTGTTCGGACAGGGTGCCGCCGCGCTGGTGCTGGTCGTCGTCTACCGGTCGTTCACCCACCTGGTGCCGTTCTCGGTCCTCGCCTCGCTGGTCTTCGTCGAGCGGATCCGGGACAGCTACGTCTTCCTGACCGCCGCCATGTGGGTCTGGATCCTGGGTGCGGGGTCCTACTACCTGCTGCCCAGCCTCGGTCCCTTCGCGGCCACCCCGGCCGACTTCTCCGGCCTCCCCGACACCGCGATCACCGTGTCCCAGGCCGACTACCTCACCGAGCGCGCCCACATCCTGGCCGATCCCGCCGCCGGGGACGCGTTCGCCAGTCTCGGCGCGTTCGCCAGCCTGCACGTGGCGTTCACCTGCATGGTGCTGCTGATGCTGCGTCACTACGGGGCTCCGCGCGCGCTGCAGCTGCTCGGGCTGGCCTACCTGCTGGGCACGATGGTCGCCACCGTCTACTTCGGCTGGCACTACGTCGTCGACGACGTGGCGGGAGTGGCGATCGCGGTCGCCTCGGTGGCGCTGGCGCGTGCCATGGTGCTTCCCCGAGGTCGTGGAGCCGCGGCCGATGCGTGAGCGTCCGGTGCTCGCAAGGCTCGCTGCTCACCCGGTGGTCGCCGCGGCGGTCCTCGCCGCGGTGCTGCACCTGCTCTGGTGGTGGTTGATCGCCAACAGCGGTGGCGACCTGGCGGCCCAGGACGCCTGGGCCGAGTTCGCACGGTCGCACCCGGGCAGCGCCTACAACCTCGCGTGGTACGGCGGGATCCACCCGGTGTCGTACAGCTTCATCTCGCCCTACGTGATGGCGTTCCTGGGCGTGCGGACCACGATGATGGTCGTCGGCACGGTGTCCGCGGGCCTGCTGGCCCTGGTGCTGGTCCGGACCCGGGCCCTGCGCCAGCCGCTGTGGCCCGCCCTCTACGGAGCCGTCGCCCTGACCGGCAACGCGGTGTCGGGTCGGGTGACCTTCGGCCTCGGCGCGATGTTCGCCCTGGCCGCGGTCGCGGTGCTGCTGTCACCCTCCGCGGGGTTCGCGCCCCTCAGCCGGTCGCGGGCCGTCGGCGTCGCCGGCCTGGCCGCCCTGGCCACGGCAGCCAGCGCACTGGCCGGACTCTTCCTCGGGGTCGTCGCTGCGGCGCTGTGGCTGACCGGGAGGCGCCGGACGGCGTACCTGCTCGGCCTGCCGCCGGCGGCGGTGGTGGCCTGCTCGATGTGGTTCTTCCCGTTCGCCGGCGAACAGCCGATGCCGGCCGAGTCGATGATCCTGCCGGTCCTGGCCGGCGTGCTGGGGTTCACGCTGGCCCCGGCGTCGTGGCGCACCGTCCGGGTCACCTCCGCGCTGTACGCGGGCGCGGTCGTGCTGGTCTGGATGATCCCGTCCCCGATCGGCAGCAACGTGACCCGGCTGGGGCTGCTCTTCGGCGGAGTCCTGATGGTCGCGTTCACGACGTCGCTGGAGCCGACCGGGCGTTCCCTGCCGCGAGTGGTCAGGACGCTGCCCGCCACGGCACTGCTGGCGCTGGCGATCGTCGCGTCCTCGACCTGGCAGCTGAGCACCGCCGCCTGGGACGTGGTCAGGACCCAGCCGTCGGCGGCGTGGGCCAATGACGTCCAGCCGCTGCTCGACCAGCTCGAGGCCCGCGACGCCAGGCTCGGACGCACCGAGGTGGTGCCGAGCAGCAGTCACCGCGAGGCGGCGGCCCTGGCGCCGTACGTCAACCTCGCCCGCGGCTGGAACCGCCAGGTCGACGCTGAGCGTCACGCCCTGTTCTACGTCGAGGGAGCGCTCACTCCCGCCTCCTACCGGGCCTGGCTCGACCGCTGGGCCGTGCACCACGTGGTGCTGCCGGAGGGTGAACCGGATGTCGCAGCCCGGGCCGAGGCCGAGCTGGTGGCCAGCGGTCTGCGCTACCTGCGACTGGTCTGGTCGGACGCGAACTGGCGCGTCTACGAGGTGAAGGACCGGACTCCGCTCGCAGACGCCCCGGCCGAGGTGGTGAGCTTCGACGAGGCGGGCGTGGAGCTGATGCTCCCGGTCGCAGCCACCGTCGTCGTGCGGATCCCCGCGTCGCCGTGGCTGAGCCTCGTGGACGCCGAGGGCAACGCCCTGGAGCAGACCGCCACGGGGGGCCCGGACTCCGAGGAGGCCTACCTCGAGGGCTGCCTCGGGTCCACCTCGCCGCCGGACCCGGACGCCCCCGACGCCGAGGTCTGGACGGTGCTGCACGCCCCGCACGCCGGGGTCTACCGGATCGCCGCTCCCTACAAGCTCCCACCGGGGACAGCGTTGTTCCGACGAGGAGCCCGAGACCTCCTGACCCGACGTCGACCGCATGGGTCCGAGCAGCCGCCGGGCGAGTGCGACGTGGAACCGCGCCGACAGCCGCAGGTCGTCGACGTGGATCCGCTCGTCCGCGTTGTGGTAGCCGGCGGCCAGGACCTCGCCGGGTGTCGTGCGGAACGGCGAGAAGCCGTACGCCGCCGTGCCGGCGGCCGCGCGCAGGTGGACCGAGTCGGTGAAGCCGGGACACATGATCGGCAGCAGGAACGCGTCGTCGCCCTCCTCGGCGAGCCAGGCGGCGACCGCTGCGGGCAGGGCCCCGGCACCGTCCGACGCGCTGCCGGCGTCGTGGCCGGGCAGCAGCTCGAGCTCGTAGGGCAGGTCGTCCCCGAGCCTGGCCCGGATCGAGGCCAGCACGTCCTCGGCGGTGGTGCCGGGCAGGATCCGGCAGTCGAGCTCGGCCGACGCCCGCGCCGGCATCACGTTGCGGGCCGGTGACGCCGCGAGCATGGTCGGCGCCATCGTGGTGCCGGGGGTCGCGGGCAGCACGTGCTCGAGCGTGGGGTGGAAGCGGGCGGCGGCCTCGAGGTCGGCGGCCAGGTCGTCCACCGGTCGGCCCAGCAACGCCTCCAGCGTGCTGTCGGTGGCGGGGGAGCGCACCGGGTCCGGGAGACCCGGAGCCAGCCGGCCGATCAGCTCGGCGAGCACGGGCACCGCGTTGCGGCCCAGGGTCGGCATCGATGCGTGGCCGGCCTCGCCCAGCGCGACCAGGTTGACCGGGAGCGTCCCCTTCTCGCCGACCGAGAAGGTCAGCGCCGTACGGCCGTCGCTGAGGGGGAGGCGCTCGCCGCCGCCCTCGTTGATCGCCATCGTCGGCCGGATGTCGGGCCGGTGCTCGAGCAGCCAGCGCATGCCGACGTCGGCGGTGCCGTCCTCCTCGTCGGCGACCGCGATGAACCACAGGTCGCCGCGCGGCCGGAACCCCTGCCGGGCCAGCTCCGCCATCGCGACGGCCCGGGCCGCGACCTCGTCCTTCATGTCGACCGCGCCCCGGCCGTAGAGGTAGCCGTCGTCGTCGACGACCGCCTCGAACGGCGGGTGGGTCCAGTCGCGGGGGTCGGCCGGCACGACGTCGGTGTGACCCACGAACGCCAGCGACGGCGCGTCCGGGTCGGTGCCGGGGATCCGGGCCACGAGGTTGGCCCGCTCCGGCTCCCGGGCCACGAGCTCGGCCTCGACGCCGGCACCGGCCAGGTAGTCGCGGAGGTAGTCCGCGACCAGCGTCTCCGAGCCCGACGTCGAGTGGTTCGTGGTGTCGAGCCGGATCAGGTCGCGGGCGACCTCGATCGCCTCGTCCTCGTAGCTGCTCACGAGGCGACGCTAACCGACTCGGGGGCGGGTTTCCGGCGACTGGCTCACGAAGTCCGGCCGACGACCCAACCCCGGCCTGTGCTCGCGGCGTACTCCTGCGTGAGAGCGTGAGGAGAACTGCCATGAGCACCGACACCGACCTGCGCGCGCGGCTGCGCGACCTCGCCGACGACGCCCCGCACGCGGGGCTCTCCGGCGACGAGCTGTGGACCAGCGGCGTACGCCGGCAGCGGCTGCGCCGGGCCGCCACCGTCGCCGGGGCGGCCGTCATCGTCGCGGCCGTGGTCGGGCTCACCTCGGTGCTCAGGTTCCCGAGCGAGCCGCTGCCGGCGCAGGGACCGGCCGAGCTCGGCATCCCGCGCGTCGTGCTGCCCCCCGACCCGTGGTCGGAGGCCACCGCCGAGCCCGGTCCGCTCGCCGCGATCTCCGTGGCGAACCGGCGCACGACCGACGGCCTGACCGGCGTGCGCGACCGGCTCCACCTGTTCGGCGTCTCGGCCGTGGACGGGGTGTCGCGGTTCCTCGACGTCCCGGGGGTGCGGGTCGACACCGACCCGGGGACCGTCGCGTTGTCGCCGGACGGCTCCCAGGTCGCGGTGCAGCGGGGCTCGCGCGGCCGGACGGTCGTCGGCTGGGACGTGCTCGACACGGCCACCGGCGAGCTCACCCGGCTCCGCGTGCCGGGCATGGCGGAGCTGGCCAACGCCTGGGGCTACGAGATCGCCTTCACCGGCGACGGTCGCTACCTCCGCACCAGCTTCTCCCTCACCGGGAGCGAGGAGAGCCATGCCGACTCGTTCGTCGCGTGGGACGTGGCGACGGGGGAGCGGTACGTCGCCGAGGACTCCGGCCACTACTGGCTGCCGGGGCGCGCGAGCGGGTCCCAGCGGCGTGGTGTGGACGCGCGGCCGTGACGTCGCTCTCCTTCGATCCTGCGACGGGCGACCGCAGCGTGGTGTCCGTCCCGCAGCAGCTGGTGGACGCCGTCCTTCTCGCCCGACGGCGGGACGCTGGCCTACATCGGCCACGACGGCGACAGGCCGACCTCGCGTGCACCGTGGCGCCTCCACGTGCGAACCGCGGACGGCGAGGTCCGCCAGATCGACGTCGGCATCGAGCCGGGTCAGGTCCTGGGCTGGCGGGACGACACCCACGTCGTGGTCAGCAGCTACGGGCCGCGCGAGGCGCGGGTGGTCGACGTGGTCACCGGCGACCGGGAGCCGTTGCCGCTCTCCCAGGACGGCGACGCCCTGATGACGCCGCGCTACGCCACCGACCTGCTGGCGCGTCCCGATCGCCGACGCGGTCGAGCAGCCCGAGGTCGGCGACCCGCGGCCGTGGATGCACGCCGAGGTGCAGTGGATCGCCGTGGGGATGCTGCTCGGTGGCGTGCTCCAGGCCTGGTACGTGTGGCGGAGGCGTCGTGGCCGGGCGTGACGACGTCGCCGGGTTCGGCGAGTACGTCGCCGCCCGGCAGGCCGGCCTGCTGCGCACGGCGTACCTCCTCACCGGGCACCGGCAGGACGCCGAGGACCTGGTGCAGGCGACGCTGGTGAAGGTCGTGCCTCACTGGCGGAGGCTGCACGGCGACCCGGACGGCTACGTGCGGACCGTGATGGTGCGCGAGAGCGTCTCCCGCTGGCGACGCCGCCGGTGGCGCGAGGTCGTCGGCGCCACCGCTCCCGAGCCGGTCGCCGACCTGCCCTCGTCCGACGCCCGGGTCGACCTGCAGCGCGCCCTCGCCGCCCTGGCTCCGAAGCAGCGGGCGGTCGTCGTGCTGCGGTTCCTCGAGGACCTCTCCGTGGCCGAGACCGCCTCCGCGCTGGGCGTCGCCGAGGGGACGGTGAAGACCCAGACCCGCGACGCCCTGGCTCGCCTCCGGCAGCTGCTGCCCGACCTCCGGCTCGACGAGGAGGAGCCGGCGGTCCCGGTGCCACGCCGGTCGTAGGTTGTCCGCATGACCGATGACGGGTGTGCCTTCTGCTCGATCCCCGAGGAGCAGGTCGTCGAGCGGCGAGGGCCCTGCGTCGCGATCTGGACCGACGAGGCCCCGGAGGGGTCGGCGATGGTCATCCCCGTCCAGCACCGGCGCGACCCCTGGGACCTCACCGCCGACGAGTGGGCCGCCACCCACGACCTGCTGCGGGTGATGAGGGACCTCGTGACGTCGCGCCACGGTCCCCAGGGATGGAACGTCGGGTGGAACGTCGGCGAGACCGGCGGGCAGGTCGTGCCGCACGCGCACTGCCACCTGGTGCCGCGTTACGCGGACGAGCGCTTCGCCGGTCGCGGCATGCGGTGGTGGATCAAGCAGCCGGACAATGCCAGAGGGACGGGTCGTAGGTTGTCCGAATGATCGCCGCCTTCAGCATCAGCCCGTCCGGACCCACCGACCAGGACGGCTCGGTCAGCGAAGCCGTCGCCCGTGCGGTCCGCGTCGTGCGCGAGTCAGGCCTGCCGAACGAGACCAATGCGATGTTCACCAACATCGAGGGGGAGTGGGACGAGGTGATGGCGGTCGTGAAGCGGGCGGTGGACGCCGTGGCGGAGGTGTCGCCGCGGGTCGGGCTCGTGCTGAAGGCCGACATCCGTCCCGGGTACGAGGGGCAGCTGACCGCCAAGGTGGAGCGGATCGAGGCCGCGCTCGACCGATGACCCGGACGGGTCAGGTGGCTGAGTACGCCGACCGATGCCGCGTGCGCGGCAGCGGCATGATCCTCGACACATGACCACCTCCGACCAGCGACGCGGTGTCGCCATGACCTCCAGCCTGATCTCGATCGTCCTCGCCTGCCTGGGTGTCTCGATGGTCTACGGCGTCTCCCAGGAGTACGACGGCGGCGCGGGGCTGCAGCTGCTCCCGCTGGTGATCGGACTGGCCGGTGGGGCGGCGGCCCTCGCGTCCTGGTCGTGGCCGGGGCTGAGGGCGCTGGTCCGCGTGGGCGTGCCGCTCGCCGTCGTCGCGGCGGTCGTGGTGGGCGGACTCGTCGCCGACCAGCTGGGATCCCGCGCCCGTCAGCAGCGGCTGGTGAGCGAGAGCGAGGGCTTCGAGTGCAACGGCCCCAACGCCGAGGTGAAGGTCGACCAGCGTGTCGACGCGACCTTCGCCGAGCTGCCCCGCCGGGCGCCGATCTACGGGCCGGTCGGAGGGAGCCGGTACGGCTGCACCGCGGCCGTGTCGGGCGAGGGGGCCGAGGCGTTCGCGTCGTACGCCGAAGCCTTCCGTGACCTCGACGGCTGGGCGGTCACCCGGGACCGGTCGGATCGGTTCGTCATGGAACGCGGCGGGGTTCGAGTGGCGATGTGGTCGGAGGGCTGCACCCGACCGGCTCGCGATGATCGAGGTCAGCGTCACCGACCAGCGGGCTCCCTGACCGGCGGCACCAGCGTGGCCTCGGCGTGCGCCCCGCCCTCGGTGAACCCCACCGAGCGGTAGACCCGGATCGCGAGGTAGTCCGGGTCGGCGACCATCACCAGGGTCCGGGCTCCCAGCGTCTCGAGCGCGTCACGGCTCGCGGCGTGCACGAGCGTGCCGGCGATGCCGCGACCGCGGTGGTCCGGGTGGGTCTTGACCGACTGGAAGCGCGCCAGGCCCTCGCCGGCGCGGAAGATGCCCATCGAGGCGACCAGCCGGCCGTCGACGAAGCCGCCCCACCAGTGGCCGAGCCCGGCCCCGACCAGGCCGCGGTAGGAGTCCGTCTTGCGCGTCGACGAAGTCGCGGCTGAGGTGCGGGTCGTCCTCACCTGCCAGCGTGAGGTCCACCAGGCCGGGCCAGTCCTCGTCACCGGAAGCGACGCAGCTCCACGTCGGTGGCGGGGCGTGGCGGTGGGTGCACCGCGGTCGGCCGTCATCGTGACCGGGACGTCCAGCCGCATCCCGGCCGCGCGCAGCGGCTCGAGCTCCTCGCGATCGCTGAAGCGGTCGATTCCCAGCGTCGTGTGCGCGGCGTCCGGGAACTCGCGTCGGTGCTCGGCGAGCCAGTGCTGGACGTCACCGGCCGCCGGCGGCGCGGGCAGGAGCAGGAAGTTGCCCCAGTAGTACGTCGGGTTGGTGGGGGTGCGGACCACCAGGTGCGTGCCCCGGTCCACCACCTGCGACCCACTCGTCTCGAGCAGCGGCAGCTCGGTGCGGAACCCCAACGACTGCACGTCCATCCGGGCACGGTAGCGACACATGACACGATCGGGCGCGTGGATTCCGAGACCCGGCAGTACCGCACCGGCGGCAGTGAACGCGTGCTCGACCTGACGACCGACTGCGCGTCGTACGTCGAGGGGCGCGGCGACGGCCTGCTCCACGTGTTCGTCCCCCACGCCACCGCCGGCATCGCGGTCATCGAGACCGGAGCCGGCTCCGACGACGACCTGCTCGCCGCGCTCGGCGACCTGCTGCCGGCCGACGACCGCTGGCGGCACCGCCACGGGAGCCCCGGCCACGGGCGCAGCCACGTGATGCCGGCGCTGGTGCCGCCGTACGCGACGATCCCGGTCCTCGACGGACGACTCGCGCTCGGCACCTGGCAGAGCGTCTGCCTGGTCGACCTCAACGTCGACAACGCCGAGCGCGAGGTCCGCTACTCGTTCCTGGCGCAGGCATGAGGATCCGCGAGGCGATGCCCTCCGACCACGACGCGATCCACGCGCTGGTCGAAGACGCCTTCGGCCACCACGAGGGCGTGGCCGACCTGGTGGACGACCTCCGGCAGTCCGGCCGGGTCGAGGTCGAGCTGGTCGCCGAGGACGCCGACGCGGTCGTGGGCCACGTCGCCCTCGAGCGCGGCTGGGTCGACGACGACGAGGCCGTGGTCGACGTGCTGGTCCTGAGCCCGCTCTCGGTGTCCCCGTCGGGCCAGGGGGCCGGCCTCGGCACCCGCCTCGTCGAGGCCGCGCTGGCCGCCGCCCGCGACCGCGGCGAGCCCTACGTGTTCCTCGAGGGCGACCCGGACTACTACGGCACCCGGGGTTTCGGGCCGGCCCTCGAGCGCGGCTTCCTGCGACCGACCGACCGGATCCCCGGCCCGGCCTTCCAGGTCGCCGTCCTCGACGACCGGGGCGTCACCGGCCGGCTGGTCTACCCGGACGCGTTCTGGCGCCACCACGCCACCGGGCTGCGCGGCGAGCGGCTCGCCCGGGTGCGCGCATCGCTGGGGGAGTAGCTCAGGGCAGGAACTGCGCGGTGAACAGGAAGCGGCCCTCGGGAAGACCGCGCGACTCGATGAGCAGGCCGACCTGGGCCTCGCTGCCGTCCCGGCGCAGGACCGGCACGGTGACGCGGCGTCCGAGCAGCGCGCTGCGGCCGTTGACGAGGTGGAGCGTGAAGCCGGCGACGTGGGCCTGGTGGAACCGCTCGGGGATGATCGAGACCAGTCGCCGACCGACCAGCAGGGACGCGTCGTCGTAGCCGAGCAGCTCGAGGGCGCTGGGGCTGACCGCGACGATCCGGTTGGCGTCGTCGGCGGCCAGCACGGCGTACGTCGCCTCGGCGATCTCGGTGGCGTCCCAGCCCAGGGTCGGCAGCGTGTGGTCCGGCGGCAGGGCGGCCGCGAGCGACGGCCACGCGCTGGAGCGTCCGCCGGCGGCCTGGTGCCGGACCTGGTTGCAGATCCACAGCCGCATCGCCTGGATCTCGGGCTGGGTCGGCGGCGAGAGCAGCTGGCCGTCGTCGGCCAGGTTGAGCGCCTCGTCGAGCATCACGTCCAGCGCGGCGAAGCTCGGCAGCGACGCCCGCGGCACCTCGATCAGGAGTCGCTGGACGGACACCTCGGGCTCGGTGGCGTGGGCCATCACGGTGTCGGGGTCCATGCCGACGTCGGGGGAGGGCACCTGGTCGAGCAGCAGCCCGAGCGCGTCGCTCGCGCTGGCGTGCTCCTCGAGCGCGCTGAGCTCGGCGTCGAGCCGGACCAGCATCACCTCGCGCAGCAGCGCCGCGGCGTGCTCCTGCCAGGCCTGGTGCATCAGCAGCGGCATCCGGTGCAGCTCGACCACGACGGCGGTCTCGTCGTCGACCTGCACGTCGTCCGGCACCGGAAGCAGGTCGTCGAGCGCAGCCTCGTCGCTGATCTCGAACCAGACGACCTTGCCCTCGTCGGTCGGGTGGGCGCCCCACCGGCTGACCAGCTCCTCGCACGAGGAGCAGGCCGCGCCCGGTGGGGGAGGTGCCGCCGAAGTCGCGCTGGCTGGGCATCCGCGGGCTGCCGTCGGTCAGCTCCACCCGGACACGCCTGGTCGGCCAGCAGGATCCGCAGCCGCATCGGCGTACCGGCGTGGACGAGGGCATTGGTCACGATCTCGCTGATGGCGAGCTGGGCGGCGTCGAGGGTCTCCTCGTTCTCGCTGCCCTCCAGAGCGGTGCGCAGCAGCCGGCGGGCGCGGCCGGCACTGGTCGCGTCGGGCGGCAACTCCTCGTCGGCCGCGACCTGGGGCATCACAGGTGCATGGTGGACCCCATACGCCCCCGGCGGAAGGACCGACACCGCAAAAGGTTGCCGAACCGTGGATCTGGACGCGATTCATCGAACAGATGTTCGACTAGAGTGGGCGGATGTCCTCCGTCGCCCCACCCGGCTGGCCGCGCGAGGTGCGCCCGCCCGACGCGCCCGACTGGGAGCGCACCGCCGCGAGCTGGCTGCTCGACCTGTGCCCGCCCGACTACCGCCGCTACGCCGGGCTGCGCCGCCACGTCGTGGTCCTCGCCCGGTTCGCGGTGCTCCACGTCGAGGCCAACCAGGCGGCCTGCCGGCGCGGGCTCAGCGAGGCGCGGGCCGACCTGGGCCAGGTCGCCGAGCTGCCGGTCGTGGAGGCCGCGGTGCAGACCTTCCAGCTCGAGCAGGCCCGGCTGCTCGCCGTACGCCGCGCGGTGGGGCTGGTCGAGGAGGCGCTGCGCGGCAGGCGCTACGTCGCCCGGCTCTGACCCCGGCGGCGCCGGGGTAGCGTCGGCGCCATGAGCAGACCCGTGATCGTCATCGTCGGCGCCGGCCCCGGGGTCAGCGGCTCCGTGGCCCGCCGGTTCGCCGTCGACGGCTACGACGTGGGACTGATCGGCGTCGACGAGGCCCAGCTCGGCGAGCTGACCATCGACCTCGAGGCCGCCGGTGCCGCCGTCAGCCACGTGGTCGCCGACGTCACCGACCGGGACGCCGCGACCGCCGCGGTGTCGGAGCTGGGTGAGCGGCTCGGCCGGATCGACGTCCTCCACTTCAACCCCAGCGCGTTCCGGGAGAGGAACCCGTTGACGCTCACGGTCGACGAGCTCCTCGCCGACGTCACGCTCGGCGTCGGGGCGCTGCTGACGGCGGTGCAGGCGGCACGCCCGTTCATGTCCGACGGCGGACGGATCACCGCGACCGGGTCGATGGCCGCCGACGAGCCGTGGCACGAGGCCGCGTCGCTCGGCGTGCAGAAGGCGGGCCTGCGCAACCTGGTCCGCAGCATCGACGCCACCCTCGCCGGCGACGGGATCCGCGCGGTCTCGGTGACGGTCCGCGGCACGCCTCGCCCGTGAGGGAGCCTTCACCCCCGACCGCGTCGCCGAGGCGATCCACGCGGCGGCCCACCAGGACGTCGGCGGCTGGCGCGCCGAGGTCCCCTACTCGGGATGACCCGCTTCGCCAGCGTCGTCGTCGTGGATGCCCGGGGCTGGGTGCTGCTGCAGGAACGCGACGAGCACCCGGCCATCGACCCGGAGAAGTGGGGCTTCTGCGGTGGCCACCTCGAGCCCGGCGAGGGACTACGAGGAGGGCGCCTACCGCGAGCTGGCGGAGGAGACCGGGCTGCTCCTCGCGGCCGGCGAGCTCGAGCCGTTCGGGGACTTCACGGTCTTCCACGAGCACACCCGGACCGACGACACGTTCCGGCTGTACGCGGCCCGGCTCGACCTGACCGACGACGACGTCGAGTGCCACGAGGGCCGCCGGATCGTCTTCGTCGAGCCCGGGCGGGCGCGCCGGCTCGACCTCACCGCGGCCGCCCGGATCGCGCTCCCGGCGTTCCTCGGCTCCGACTGCTACACCCGGCTCACCGGATGACGATCCGGGTCCTCGATCCCGGTGCCCGCGACGTCAGGGCCCACCTACCTGTGGCGGCGGTGCACCGGCCGTCGCTCACGGGAGGCGAGGAAACGCTCGGTCTCCTCCTGCTCGTGACGCCGCTCCTGCAGCACGCGGAGCGCGCCGAGCGCGTTGGCTCGGGCCACGGCGTTGTGCGAGCGGAGGTTGCGCCTCCAGATGACGGGCCATGGGGTATGGCTCTGGGCTGTGATGGGCATGTCGATCGACGCTAGTACGGGGGGACCGGGGCCTGTCGAGACGTCAGGTGGGTGACCTCGGGGTGATTCGTTGGGGGGACCAGGGTTGGGGGGACCAGATGGGGGAGGGACTCCGTGCGAGGGGCCTCCACGAAGCCGCTGTCGCGACCACCCGCTTGTAGAGTGGATCCCTATGGGACTGCTCGAGTCGATCGCGACGCCGCGGGACCTGCGCGACCTCACGTCCGACCAGCTGACCGCCCTCGCCAGCGAGATCCGCGACTTCCTGGTCGAGACCTGCTCGCGCACCGGTGGCCACCTCGGACCCAACCTCGGCGTCGTCGAGCTGACCCTGGGGATCCACCGCGTCTTCGAGTCTCCGGTCGACCGCGTCGTCTTCGACACCGGCCACCAGGCCTACGTCCACAAGCTGCTGACCGGCCGGATGTCCGGCTTCGACAAGCTGCGGCAGGAGGGCGGCCTCAGCGGCTACCCCAGCCAGGACGAGTCCGCGCACGACATCGTCGAGAACTCCCACGCCTCGACCGCGCTGTCCTACGCCGACGGCCTGGCCAAGGCCTACGCGATCCGCGGCGAGGACCGCCACGTCGTCGCCGTGATCGGCGACGGCGCGCTCACCGGCGGCATGGCCTGGGAGGCGCTCAACAACATCGCCATCGCCCAGCGCAGCCGGCTGGTCATCGTCGTCAACGACAACGGCCGCTCCTACACCCCGACCGTGGGCGGCCTCGCGACCGCGCTCGCCACGCTGCGCACCAACCCCCGCTACGAGCAGATCCTCGACCTGGTCAAGAAGCGGCTCACCTCCGTGAAGGGCGTCGGCCCGGCGACGTACGACGTGCTGCACGCGATGAAGAAGGGCATGAAGGACGCGCTCGCCCCGCAGGGCCTCTTCGAGGACCTCGGGCTCAAGTACGTCGGCCCCGTCGACGGCCACGACCTGGCCGCGGTCGAGAAGGCGCTCGCGCAGGCGAAGCGGTTCAACGGCCCGGTCATCGTCCACACCCTGACCCGCAAGGGCTTCGGGTACGACGCCGCCGAGCGGCACGTGGCCGACCAGTTCCACTCGCCCAAGCCCTTCGACGTCGAGACCGGCGAGGAGCACCCCTCCGCCGGCATCTGGACCGACGTGTTCGCCGACGAGATCGTCCGGATCGGCGAGCGCCGACCGGACGTCGTCGCGATCACCGCCGCGATGATGCACCCGGTCGGGCTGCACCACTTCGAGGCCCGGTTCCCCGATCGCACCTTCGACGTCGGCATCGCCGAGCAGCACGCCGCGACCAGCGCGGCCGGCCTCGCGATGGGCGGGCTGCACCCGGTCGTCGCCGTCTACGCGACCTTCCTCAACCGGGCCTTCGACCAGGTGCTGATGGACTGCGCGCTCCACCGTTGCGGCGTCACCTTCGTGCTCGACCGCGCCGGCGTGACCGGCGACGACGGCGCCAGCCACAACGGCATGTGGGACATGTCGGTGCTGCAGGTCGTGCCGGGCCTGCGGCTGGCCGCGCCCCGCGACGCGACCCGGCTCCGTGAGCTGCTCGACGAGGCGGTCACGGTCGACGACGCGCCGACCGTGGTCCGCTTCCCGAAGGGCCCGCCGCCCGACGACCTCGAGGCCGTCGACCGGGTCGGCGGCGTCGACGTGCTGCTCCGCGACGGCACCCGCGACGTGCTGCTGGTCGGGGTCGGCGCGATGGCCGTCGACCGCCGTCGACGTCGGGCACCGCCTGGTCGCGCAGGGCATCGGCGTGACCGTCGTCGACCCGCGCTGGGTGAAGCCGGTCGACCCCGCCCTGGTCGACCTCGCGCGCGACCACCGCCTGGTCGTCCACCTCGAGGACAACGGACGGGTCGGCGGCGTGGGCGCGGTGCTGCTGCAGACGCTCAACGACGAGGGCGTGACCACGCCCTTCCGGCTGCACGGCGTGCCGCAGGAGTTCCTCGGCCACGCCAAGCGCGCGGTCATCCTGGAGCGGGTCGGCCTCGACGCGCAGAGCCTGGCCCGCGGCATCGTGGAGGACGTAACGGCACTTGCCGGGGATCGTTCTCCCCTTGATGCCGATCACGCCAGCTGAGCACGAGGGTTCGGCGACGGGCCGGGTGCCTGCTCGCCTCGCTGGTGCTCGTCCTCGCGGCCGGCTGCTCCGGCCCGGACGAGGGGGACTCCGCCGACCGGGACCGACGCCGCGACGGTCCCGCCGCGCGCGCCGGCGAGGCGCATCCCCCGGCGGCCGAGCTCGGTGCCGGCCGCGACGTCGCGCGGCGCCCTGAGCGCGCTGCTCGACCGGCGGGCCGCCGCCGTACGCGCCGGGGACGCCGACAGCGTTCACCGCGGGTCTGGCCGACGACGCGGCCTTCCGCGCCGGGCAGGACCAGTGGTTCGGCAACGTCACCCAGCTGCCCGGTCGCGGCCTTCGACTACACCCTCGACCCGGCCAGCCTGGTGCGGGACGGGCGTGACTACTGGGGGACCGTCGCCGTCAGCCTCCGGCTCGAGGGGTACGACGCACGGCCGGTCGTGACGCCGCGACCGCTACCGGTTCGAGCGGGCCGGCGGCCGGTTCGTGCTCGCGTCGGTGACCGACCGCGCGTGGGAGCGGGACCACCCCACCGCGGCCCAGCCGTGGGACCTGGCGCCGGTCGAGGTCCGCGAGGGCAACGGCGTGCTCGGGGTCTTCGACGCCGGCAGCGTCGCCGCTGCCGAGGAGCTCCTCGGTGCCGTCGAGAACGGCATCGCCGCGATGGCGCCGCGGATCCCGCTCCCGTGGGACCGCCGGGTCGTGGTCTACGCGCTGGCGCGGACCGACCTTCCTGAGCTCGATGGCCGGCGTCCCCGGCGGCGACCCGCTGGCGATCGACGGGCTCACCTTCCCGGTGATGGCACGCCCCGGCACGATGCGCGTGGCCTCCACCCGGTTCGTCCTCAACCCGCGGCTGCTCGGAGCCGACCCTGCACGCCCGCGGCCGGCTGATCCGCCACGAGCTGGTGCACGTCGCCCTCGGCTCGCGGGACGACCGGATCCCGGCCTGGCTCAGCGAGGGGCTGGCCGAGTACCTCTCGGTCCGGACCCTCCCGCCCGCAGAGCGGGTGATCTCCGGCGAAGCGCTCGACGCCGCGCGCGCCGGCCTCACCGCGCTGCCGGACACCGCGACGTTCAACGAGACCGACTCGCTCGCCAACTACGGCGTCGCCTGGTGGGTGTGCGAGGCGATCGCCGAGACCTACGGCGAGCAGATGCTGTGGACCCTGGTCGACGAGCTCGCCGGGGCGCTCGACCCGGACGCCGAGCTCGAGCTGCCTGCTGGGTGTCCCCGACCGGCGGCTGGCGCGCGACGCGGGAGAGCTGATGCTGGCGACCTACGACCGGGGGCCCGACCCGTCGCGAGGGGACGACGACTCGTAGGCGCACCGGCCCGAGCCCGCCCGGATCACGTGCGCTTGATGACCTCGAAGTCGTCCCAGGTGAGCAACTTGAGGCAGTCGACGCGCATGTTGGTCCCGGCGTAGGGGTTGTACGTCGAGGTCGTCTGCACGCCCTTGAGCATCGTGCTGCTGCCGCTGTTGTCGCCCAGGTAGGCGCCATGGGTCTGCAGGGTCCGGGCGATCACGAGTGCGGCGTCGGTGAGACCGCGAGCCTGGAGGTCGACGTTGGGCCTGATCGCGATCCGCTCTCCCTCGGCGCCCCAGCCGACCTTGTCGCCCTCGGAGCCCACCATCGGGTGGCAGAACCCCGCGGAGGTGAGCGTCTCCACGAAGAACGCGTGCAGCACGTGGCCGAGGCCGGTGCCGTTGGCGATGCCGGCCTTCAGCAGGTCGGGGCGGATCGCCATGGCGTCGGGGATGCGCCCGCGGGAGGCGAAGTTGCGGGCGTCGTTGCTGCGCGGGTTGCGCTTGTCGAGGCCGTTGGAGGAGTGGTGGAAGACCGCCGACGCGGAGACGGTGATCGTGCGGGTCTTGGGATCGGGCACGACGTCGGCGCAGAACAGCGAGTAGCCGAACACCGCGTCGACGATCAGGAACGGCCGGTCCTGGGTGCCGGTCGGCACCCGCTGCGCGACCTCGTCGGCCATGTGGAACCCCTGCGTGGCCAGGATCGAGGTCTCCTTGCGGGGGTTCTTCAGCTTCCACACCGGGTCCGATGCCGTCGACACGTGGGTGGTGGTGCCCCACTGGTTGCCGTCCATGCCGGTGATGCGGGGGTAGGAGTACTGCTTCTGGTCCGGGTGGGTCTTCATGAAGGACCGGAAGCTGGTCGTGCGTGCGACGTCGATGGCCATGCCGGTCACCGGGGTCCGGTAGTACGAGGTGGCGCCGTAGGGAAGGGCGGTCGTGGTGGCCGCTGGGGCACTGGCGGGACCCGTCAGGCGTGACACGGACGCGACGGGTGCGGCGAGCGCGGCGTTGCGGACGAAGGCGCGACGGGACAGGGAAAAGTCGAACATCTCGGGGGGCTCCTGGGGGGTGGGTCTTTATCGGTGTCAGCCCCCCGCGCCTGACCTTTGGGTGATCGGCCACACTACGCCTGCTGACACGTGTGTCAAGAATGTGTCATTTCATTGTGGCGGGCCTCACCGCGTCCTCAGCGGCCGCGGCGGAGGCGGGTGCCGGGTCGTCCGGAAGGGGGCCGTAGGATCGCCGACGTGCTTGAGGAACTGCCGTGAGCGAGCCGACCCTGGTGCACATCGTCGACGAGGTTCCCGAGCTCGAGGGCGTCGACCGGCTGCCGATGGTCCTGGCCCTCGACGGCTTCCTGGACGCCGGCAGCGCGGCGGCCCGCGCCGCCCAGCACCTCGTGGACCTCTCCGAGGCCCGCGTGGTCGCGACCTTCGACGTCGACCAGTTCCACGACTACCGGGCCCGGCGGCCACCGATGTCGTTCGTCCGCGACCACTACGAGGCCTACGACGCGCCCCGGCTGGTCGTCCGGCTGGTTCGCGACACCGGCGGCACGCCGTACCTCCTCCTGCACGGACCCGAGCCCGACAACCGCTGGGAGGCGTTCGCCCGGGCGGTGCGGACGGTCGTCGAGCGGTTCGGCGTCACCCGCGTGGTGGCGATGGGCTCGGTGCCGATGGCGGTGCCCCACACCCGCCCGATCGCGATCACCCACCACGCCAACAACCCCGACCTGCTGACCGGCGAGAGCCCGTGGCGCGGTGAGCTGCGCATCCCGTCGAGCGCGCAGGCGCTGCTGGAGGTGCGGCTGGGGGAGTGGGGCCACGACGCGATGGGCTTCGTCGCCCACATCCCGCACTACCTCGCGCAGCTGGAGTACCCCGCCGCGTCGATCGCGCTGCTCGAGCACGTCGAGCTGGCCGCCTGGCTCACCGTCGACCTCTCGGGCCTCCGCGCCGAGGCCGACGACCGCGAGGCCGAGGTGGCGCGCTACCTCGCCGCCAACGAGGAGGTCGGCGACGTGGTGACCGCGCTGGAGCAGCAGTACGACGCGTTCGAGCGTGCCGAGAACGAGGGCACCAGCCTGCTGGCCACCGACCAGCCGCTGCCGACCGGTGACGAGATCGGCCAGCAGTTCGAGCAGTTCCTCGCGGGGCTCGACGGGCCCGACCCCGACGAGCCCGGGGACCGGACGTGAGCGTCTCCGCGACCGGCCTCGCGGCGCTCCTCGACCTCGAGCACATCGACGACACCCTGTTCCGCGGCCGGCTGCCGGACACCGACCGGCAGCGCGTCTTCGGCGGCCAGGTCGCGGCGCAGGCGCTGGTGGCCGGCACCCGGACCGTCGACCCGGAGTTCGTCGTCCACTCCCTCCACTCCTACTTCCTGCTGCCCGGCGACACCGCGGTGCCGATCGTCTACGACGTCGAGCGGCTGCGCGACGGCCGCTCGTTCGCGACCCGTCGGGTCGTCGCCCGCCAGCACGGCCGGCCGATCTACTTCCAGACCGCGAGCTTCCAGCGCGAGGAGGAGGGGCTCGAGCACCAGGACCGGATGCCGGAGGTGCCCGAACCGGCCGAGGGCCTCGACATGGTCGACCTGATGCGTCGCAGCGGCAACCAGGACGCCGACGCGCTCGCCAAGGAGTGGGCCTCGCTCGAGGCGCGCTACGTCGGCAACTCGCGGTTCAACCTGCCGGAGGACCCCGACCACCCGTCGCGGGCCCGGATGTGGATCCGGGTCGGCGAGGGGCTCGGCGACGACCCGCAGGTGCACCGCGCCGCCTTCACCTACGCCAGCGACATCGGGCTGCTCGGTGCGGCGCTCGCCGCGCACGACGTGACGCCGGCAGACGTGCAGATGGCCTCGCTCGACCACACCATCTGGTTCCACCGGCCGTTCCGGGTCGACGACTGGTGGCTCTACGACATGCAGTCCCCGTCGGCGCAGGGCGCCCGCGGCCTGGCGCTGGCCCGGGTCTACACGCCCGACGGCCGGCTGGTCGCCACCGCGGCGCAGGAGGGCCTGATCCGGCCCCGCCGCGACCGCTGACGGCGCCGGCCGAGCGGCATTTGTCAACTACACGGATGTAGTTTCCAGACAGACACGCCGGGCGTCGTTACGGTTGTGAAGTTCTGTGGCGCCCGTCCCCCCGTGAGGTTGCTGTGACTCGTGTGACTCGTGCCGCTCCGGCGGCCCTGCTCGGTCCGCTGGCAGCCCTCGGCGCTGTCCGTGGTGCTGCTCCCCGCGCAGCCCCGCGGCCGCGCAGCTGACCCGCTCGGTCGGGCCCGAGACCCGCTTCGAGATGCCGTTCCCGTGCGGCCAGGCCTGGACCGGCTCCACCCGCGACAGCCACAGCCCGAGCCGCAACGCGATCGACTGGAACCGCCCCGACGACCCCGACGACGCCGTGGTCGCCGCCGCCCCCGGCCTCGTGGTGCGCGCCGAGACCGGCACCACGGGCTACGGGCACTGGGTGATGCTCGAGCACGCGACTCGGGCGAGCGGAGCGTCTACGCGCACCTCGAGGACGTCACGGTCGCGCTCGGCCAGACCGTCGACCAGGGCGCCCTGCTCGGCACGGTCGGCAACACCGGCAACTCCTACGGCGAGCACCTGCACTTCGAGGAGCGGAGCACGTCCGGCGTGCTGGCGCCGTACTTCGGCGGGGTGCCGTTCGTGTTCGGCTCCACGCTGACCTCGCAGAACTGCCCCGACGTCCCCCTCGCCGGGCAACTTCCTCGGCGGGCCCGAGGCCGAGCTGGTGGTCTACCGGCGGGCCGCGAAGTCCACGTTCCTCGTGGAGCGACCGGGGCTCACGCCCAAGGTGCTCCGGTTCGGCAAGGCGACCGACGAGCCGGTCGTCGGCGACTGGGACGGCGACGGCCGCGCCAACCCGGGTCTCCGGGCGCCGGGCCGCACCGTCTTCCGGCTGCGGGCCGCGGGCGCGGTCACCAGGGTCGCCTTCGGCGCCGCCGAGGACCGTGCCGGTGGCGGGCGACTGGGACGGCGACGGGCTGCTGGGAGGTCGGCGTCCGGCAGCCCGACGGCCTCTTCGTGCTGCGGGGCGCGGACGGCACGACCACCGTCGGTCGCGCTGGGCGACCGCGACGACCTGCCGGTGACCGGCGACTGGGACGGCGACCGGCGCACCGACCTCGGGGTCTACGACCAGGCGACCGCGACCTTCACGCTGCGGGTCGTCGACGAGGAGGGCCTGGCCTGGACTCGCGCAGGTGCCGTTCGGAGAGCCCGGCGACCTGCCGGTCACCGGTGACTGGGACGGCAACCTCACCACCGAGGTCGGCGTCTGGAGCCCCGACTACCGCGACCTTCTCCGAGCGTCGCGCCGCCTCGGCGACGGCCGCCCGCTCCCGCACCACCAGCACCGTCTTCGGCACCCCCCGCTGACCTCCATCGCCCGGACGGCGGCATCCACCGGGTTCTGGCACGCCCCGTCGCGGTTCCGGGGGTGGCAACTGCGCTCGTTGTGTCACAGGGCGTGACACAACGAGGTGCTCGAGGGCCCCGGGTTCCGGTCCGGGCCGTGCCAGAACGAGGGGCCGCACAGACGACCTGTTGCGCTGTGGGTGAACGGGGATACCGCGGGCGCGGCGGGTCGGCGAGCATCGGCGCCATGAGGCTCCTCGTGCTCGGCGGCACCCACCACGTCGGACGTGCGGTCGTGGAGACCGCCCTGGCCCGGGGCGACGAGGTCGTCACCCTCAACCGCGGGCGGACCGGCGTCGACGCTCCCCGGCGTCGAGGCCCGGCACGCCGACCGGCTCGACCCCGACTCGATGCGGGCCGCACTCGGGGACGACACCTTCGACGCCGTCGTCGACACCTGGTCCTTCGCGCCGGTCGCGGTCCGGGACTCGGCGCGGCTGCTGTCGGGTCGCGCCGGCCACTACACCTACGTCTCGTCCCGGTCGGTCTACCTGTGGCCGCCGCCGCGGGGCCTGGACGAGTCCGCGGCCGTGGTCGACGCCGACCCCGTCGTCGGCCGACGCCGGCGACTACGCCGCCGACAAGCGCGGTGGCGAGCTCGCGGTGCAGCAGGAGTTCGACGGACCCTCGATGTGCGCCCGCGCGGGGCTGATCCTCGGCCCCTACGAGCACGTCGGGCGGATGCCGTTCTGGCTCGACCGGATCGCCGCCGGCGGCCGGGTGCCCGCCCCGGGGCCGCACGACCAGCCGCTGCAGTACGATCGACGCCCGCGACCTGGCCCGGTGGGCGCTCGACCACCAGCCGGTCGGCGTCTTCAACACCGTCAGCCGCCGCGGCCACACCACCATGGGCGAGCTGCTCGAGGAGTGCGTGCGCGTCACCGGCTCCGACGCGGAGCTGGTGTGGCTGACCCCGGAGGTCGTCGAGGCGTCCGGCGTCGCGCCGTGGACCGAGCTGCCGGTCTGGGTGCCGCCCGACAGCGAGTACGCCGCGCTGCACGACGGCGACGTGTCCGCGGCGTACGCCGCCGGGCTGGTGTGCCGGCCGGTCGCCGAGACCGTCGAGGACACCTGGGCCTGGCTCGAGCGCGAGGGCGCGCCGCCGCAGCCGTCCGGCCGGCCGGGCACCGGCATGGACGCCGCGGCCGAGCAGCGGCTCTGGGACGCCGCCGGCCGCTAGCGAGCGCGTCAGGCGAAGGTGGTGCGACCGACCAGGTGCGGGGCGCCGTCCTTCGGGCTGGTGAGCGCGAACGCCTGGCCGCTGGCGCTCGCCTCGTGGCCGAACGCGACGGTGCCGGGCAGCAGGATCGGCTTCTTGAACGCGACCTCCACGGTGACCGCGTCGGGCAGCCGGTTCTCCAGCGCCGCGACGCAGCGGGCCAGGCTCCACATGCCGTGCGCGATCTGGCGCGGGAAGCCCAGCGCCTTCGCGGTCAGCGGGTAGAGGTGGATCGGGTTGCGGTCGCCCGAGACCGCGCCGTACCGCCGGCCGAGGTCGGCGGGCAGCCGCCACTCGGTCGTGCCGGCCGGGGTGGTGTCGAACACCAGCCCGCGCGGGGCGTCCTCGTCGCCGCCGTCCGCGGCGCAGGTAGGTCGAGGTCGACTCCCACACCAGCTCGTCGCCGGCGCGGACCTCGGAGAGGAAGTCGATGACGGTGCCCTTGGCGTGCGGGCGCGGCGTGGAGACCCGGACCGTCACGTCGAGGGTCTCGCCGGGGCTGCACCGGACGGTGCCCGGTGATCGACGTTCTCGACGTGCACCGAGCCGACGGCGGGGAAGGGGAACTCGCGGACTGGTCATCGCCTGCATGTGGAGCGGGAACGCCAGCATGTGCGGGTAGGTCAGCGGCACGGTGTCCTTGGCCGGGAACCCGCAGACCCGCGCGTACGCCGCCGCGTGGTCGCGCTCGACGGTGACGCCCTCGCGGGTGAGCACGAGCGAGCTCGGGTCGGCGTCGGGGTCCTTGCGGACACCGGGCAGCTGGTTGACGACCGGGATCGAGGGCAGTGCGGCCCGGAGGATCATCGGGAGCGCCATCGGATCAGGCCCCCAGCATCATCTGGCCGCAGACCCGGACCACGTTGCCGTTGACGGCGGTGGAGCCGGGGTTGGCGTACCAGGCGATGGTCTCGGCGACGTCGACCGGCAGCCCGCCCTGCGCCATCGCGTTGAGCCGCTGGCCGACCTCGCGGGTCGCGAACGGCACCGCGGCGGTCATCTGGGTGATGATGAAGCCGGGCGCCACCGCGTTGACGGTGATGCCCTTCTTCAGCTCGTCCTTGAGGCTGTCGACCAGCCCGATCACGCCGGCCTTGGAGGCGGCGTAGTTGGTCTGCCCGACGTTGCCGGCGATGCCCGCGATCGAGGCGACCCCGATGACCGCGCCGTTGTCGTTGATGACGCCCTGGTCCAGCAGCTCGCGGGTGATCCGCTCCGGCGCCACCAGGTTGACGTTGAGCACCGCGTCCCAGCGGGCCTCGTCCATGTTGGCGAGCTTCTTGTCCTTGGTGATGCCGGCGTTGTGGACGACCACGTCGACCCCGCCGTGCTTCTCGGTGAGGTGGTGGGCGATCCGCTGCGGCGCGTCCGGGCCGGTGATGTCGAGGGTCAGGTGGTCGCCGTCGAGCTCGCGCATCAGCGCCTGCAGCTCGCTGGCCGCCTGCGGCACGTCGAGGCCGACCACGGTCGCGCCGTCGCGGTGCAGGACCCGGGCGATCTGCTCGCCGATGCCGCGGCTGGCGCCGGTCACGAGCGCGACCTTGCCGGCCAGCGGCCGCTGCCAGTCGGTGACCTCGGCGGCCTGCTGGGTGTGGGTGCCGACCCGGACGACCTGGCCCGAGACGTAGGCCGACTTCGGCGACAGCAGGAAGCCGAGGGTCGAGGCGACGGTGCCCTCGGCGCCGTCGGCGACGTAGACGAGCTGGACCGTGCCGCCGCGGCCGATCTCCTTGCCGAGCGAGCGGGTGAAGCCCTCGAGCGCGCGCTGGGCGACCCGCTCGGACCCGCTCACGGACTCCGGCGGCGTGCCGAGCACGACGATGCGCGGGCAGGTGGCGAGGCTGCGCAGCAGCGGGGTGAAGAAGTCGCGGAGCGCCGAGAGCTGGCCGGCGTCGGTGAGGCCGGTCGCGTCGAAGACCAGGCCCTGGTAGCGCTCGGCCGCGTCGGCGTTCGTGGTGGTGGCGATGCCGAGCAGGTCGAGCAGCCCCGGCAGCGACTCGGCCAGCCGGCCGGTGCCGCCGACGACGACGGTGCCGTCGACCAGCGGTGCCCCCTCCTCGTACCGCTGCAGCGGCGTGGGGTTGGGCAGGCCGAGGTTCTTGACCACGAGCCGGCCGATGGGGGACTGCACGAAACCTTGGTAGCGATCGCTCATGGTGGTAGGTAACTCCCTGTGTAACTCAGTGTCCACATTGTGTGAAATTGGACTCCGGGTGACGTGCACCTCAGTCGGTTTCCGTCAAGGCTACTCGCGAGTCACAATGGGCGTCATGCAGACCTCCACTCGTCGCGTCGCCGTCATCGGCGGCAACCGGATCCCGTTCGCCCGCTCCAACAGCGCCTACGCCGACGCCTCCAACCAGGAGATGCTCACCGCCGCCCTCGACGGCCTGGTGACCCGCTTCGGGCTCCAGGGCGAGCGGGTCGGCGAGGTCGTCGCCGGCGCCGTGCTCAAGCACGCCCGCGACTTCAACCTCACCCGCGAGGCGGTGCTCGGCTCCAAGCTCGCCGCCGACACCCCTGCCACCGACATCCAGCAGGCGTGCGGCACCGGCCTCCAGGCCGCGATCCAGGTCGCCAACAAGATCGCCCTGGGCCAGATCGAGGTCGGCATCGCCGGCGGCACCGACACCACCTCCGACGCGCCGGTCGCGATCAGCGACAAGCTGCGCAAGAAGCTGATGAGGGTCAACGCGGCCCGCGACACCGCCGGCCGGATCAAGGCCCTCGGCGCGATCCGCCCCGGTGACATCGGCCTCGAGATCCCCCAGAACGGCGAGCCGCGCACCGGCCTGTCCATGGGCGACCACGCCGCACTCACCGCCCTCGAGTGGCAGGTCACCCGCGAGGACCAGGACGCGCTCGCCGCCACCTCGCACCAGCGGCTCGCGGCGGCGTACGACGCCGGCTTCCTCGACGACCAGGTGACGCCCTTCCGCGGCCTGGAGCGCGACAACAACCTGCGCCCCGACAGCTCGGCGGAGAAGCTCGGCAAGCTCAAGCCGGTCTTCGGCAGGGGCGAGGCCGCCACCATGACGGCCGGCAACTCCACGCCGCTGACCGACGGCGCCTCCGTCGTGCTGCTCGCCTCGGAGGAGTGGGCGAAGGAGCGCGGGCTGCCCGTGCTCGCCTGGCTCACCGCCTACGAGACCGCGGCCGTCGACTACGTGCACGGCGCGGAGGGGCTGCTGATGGCCCCGGCGTACGCCGTCGCCCGGATGCTCCAGCGCGAGGGACTCTCGCTGCAGGACTTCGACTACTACGAGATCCACGAGGCGTTCGCCTCGCAGGTGCTCTCGACGCTCAAGGCGTGGGAGGACCCGGTGTTCTGCAAGGAGCGGCTCGGCCTCGACGCCCCGCTCGGCTCGATCGACCGGGCCAAGCTCAACGTCAACGGCTCCTCGCTCGCGGCGGGCCACCCGTTCGCCGCCACCGGTGGCCGGATCGTCAACACCCTGGCCAAGCTGCTCGACCAGAGAGGTGAGGGCCGTGGCCTGATCTCGATCTGCGCCGCCGGCGGCCAGGGCGTCGTCGCCATCCTCGAGAAGTAGGTCAGCCTCCGGTCGCCAGCGCGAGAGCGCTGGCGATCAGGTGCGCGCGGACCTGGTCGGGTGAGATCTGCCCGACCGTCGGGATGCCCGGCGCGGCCTCCTTGACCAGGATGCCGACCCGGGCGAGCTGGAGCGCGCCGAGCCCGCTCGCGTAGAGCATGTTCGCCAGCAGGGTCGCGTCGGCGACCGTGAACTCGCCGGCCTCGACCCCGGCCTCGAGCGCGGACTCGAGCACCGCGAGGCAGGTCGAGATCGCCCGGCCGAGCCGGAAGACGGCGGACTCCGACATCTCCTCGAGGAGCTCGGGACCGGTGCGCCGCATCAGCGTCTGCGCGCAGTCGACGAACGCCGGATGGGCGATGCCGTAGTCGACGAAGGCCCCGGTGATCCGGGTGAGCCGGTCGGCCGGATCGGTGCCGTCGGCGTCCGCCTCCGCCAGCGCCGTTGCGAGCTCGTCGAGGTACTCGACCAGGGTGAGCGCGAACAGCTCTTCCTTGCCGGTGAAGTGGCGGTAGACGATGGCGCGGTTGACCCCGACCGCCCGCGCGATCTGGTCGATCTGCGCGTCACGCACGCCGTTCTGGTCGAACAGGGCCCGGGTCGCGGCGATGATGTCGGCCTCGCGCTTGCGGCGACGGGCGGCCGCCGCGGTACGCCGGCCGTCGGTCTCGGGTGCGGAGCTCATCGCCCGAGATTAGTGCAACTCGGAGTTGCACACGTGTGACGAGTTGCCCGCGCGCGAGGCTCAGGCTCCCGGGTCCGGCATCGTCGTCGCGGCCGGCAGGACCCGCTCGAGCCGAACCTCGAGCCGGCGCACGGCCGCGAGGACGCGGAAGGTCGCGCACGCGACCGTGGTGACGACGCCGAGCGCGAGCCAGGCCTTGGCGTCGTCGGCCAGGAAGAACACCAGCCACATCAGGAACGCCACGAGGGCGAGCGCGAAGGCGACGTTGTCGTGGCGGTTGGCGACCTTGTCCGCGTCCATGCGAGGACCCTAGTGGCCCGCCAGCGCCCGCACGGTGTCGATGGTGTCGGCGTCGTCGGCGGTCTTGTCGTCGCGGTAGCGGACCACCCGGGCGAAGCGGAGGGCGAGCCCGCCGGGATAGCGGGTGGAGCGCTGCAGGCCGTCGAAGGCGATCTCGACGACCTGCTCCGGCCGGACCTGCACGACGTGGCCCGTGCGGTGGGTCTCCAGGCCGAGGAAGCGCTCGGTCTGCCAGGCCAGCATCGCGTCGGTCATGCCCTTGAACGTCTTGCCGAGCATCACGAACCCCGACTCCGACGACGGGTCGCGGGCGCCGAGGTGGATGTTGGAGAGCCAGCCCTTGCGGCGGCCCGATCCCCACTCGACCGCGAGCACGACCAGGTCGAGGGTGTGGACCGGTTTCACCTTCACCCAGCCGGCGCCGCGCCGACCGGCGTCGTAGGTCGCGGACAGGCTCTTCACGACGACGCCCTCGTGGCCCGCGTGGACCACCCGGGTGGCGAACGCGTCGGCCTCGGCGGGGTCGGACGTGACCAGCCGCGCCACCAGCGACTCCTCGGGAACCAGCCCGGTCAACGCGGCCAGCCGCTCCTCGCCGGGCACGTCGAGCAGGTCGCGGCCGTCGAGGTGGAGCAGGTCGAAGAAGTAGGCGGTGACGTGGACGCCACCGCTCTGCGCGGTGCGCGACGCCGTCTCCTGGAACGGCCGGGGCCGGCCGTCGTCGTCGAGCGCGAGGGCCTCGCCGTCGAGCACGAACCGCTCCGCGGGCAGCGACCGGGCCAGCGCCACCACCTCGGGGAGCCGGTGGGTGATGTCGTCGAGGCTGCGGGTCGCGATGACGACGTCGTCACCGTCGCGGTGGACCTGGATCCGGATCCCGTCGAGCTTGGTGTCGACCGCGACCGGTCCGCCCTCGGGGACGAGCTTGGCGAACGCGGCGGCGACGTCGGTCGCGCTGGACGCCAGCATCGGCAGCACCGGCCGCCCGACCTCGAGCCCGATCGCGGCCAGCGCCGGCTCGCCCTCGAACGCCGCCTGCGCGATCGCGACCGTGGAGCCGGACAGCATCGCCGCGCGGCGTACGACGGGCAGGGGGACCTCGGCGGCGGCCGCGAGGGCCTCCTGCACCAGCGCGTCGAGCGCGCCCTGCCGCAGCTCGCCGGTCACCAGCCCCCGCAACCACACCTGCTCGGCCTCGGTGGCGCGCCCGAACAGCGCGGCCACGGCCGCCGCGCGTCCCTGCTGCGACCCCGAGCCGGACAGGGCCGCCAGCCGGTCGAACGCCTCGTGGACCTCCGTCACCGTGAGGGACGTCGACGCCGCGGGCGGGGGCATCGTCTGCAGACCGCGCCAGCCCAGGCCGGTGCGTCGCTGCAGGAGGGCGCCGCCGAGGAAGGACGTGACGACCGGCAGCTCGTCGCGCTCGGCGGCGGCGAGCGTCTCCGCCAGCGCGGCGACCTTGGCCTTGCGCGAGCGGGTCGCGGCGACGGCGGTCGACGTCGTGACGAGGTCGGCGATCAGCATGCAGGCACGCTAGTCGCGGCCGGTGACAGCGGGGCTACTCCCCGATCCTGGCCCGCACCTCGTAGAGCTCGGGGAAGAACGTCAGGTCGAGCGCCCGGCGCAGGAAGGAGACACCGGACGAGCCGCCGGTGCCGGGGCGCACGCCGATGACGCGCTGCACGACCTGGAGGTGCCGGAACCGCCACTCCTGGAAGTTGTCCTCGACGTCGACCAGCTCCTCGCAGGTCTCGTAGACGGCCCAGTGGTCGTGGGGTGCGGCGTAGACGGAGGCGAAGACGTCGACCAGTCCGGCGTTGACGGGTCGCGGCCGCGACCAGTCGCGCTCGAGCAGGTCGGGAGGTACGGCGTAGCCGATGCGGCCGAGGTGGCGCAGGAACTCGTCGTAGAGCGACGGTTCGTGCAGCAGCGTCACCAGCTCGTCGCGGGCGACCGGGTCGTGGCCGAACACCTTGACCATCTCGGCGTCCTTGTTGCCGAGCAGGAACTCCACCTCGCGGTACTGCGCCGACTGGAAGCCCGACGAGGTCGCCAGGAACGGCCGGATCTCGGCGTACTCGCTCGGGGTCAGCGTCGCCAGCACCGACCACTGGTCGGTGAGCGTGTGCTGGATGTGCTTGATCCGGGCCAGTCGCTTGAGGGCGGGGGAGAGGTCGTCGGAGGCGAGCAGCGCCCGGGCCGAGCGCAGCTCGTGGACCATCAGCTTCAGCCACAGCTCGGAGGTCTGGTGCTGGATGATGAACAGCAGCTCGTCGTGCTGCGGCGGGTCGCTCAGCGGCTGCTGCGCGGACAGCAGCCGGTCGAGGCGCAGGTAGTCGCCGTAGGACATCGCCTTCGAGAAGTCGGTCTCGATTCCGGCCTCGATGTCACGGCCGCTCACGTCAGGCACGGATCCCAACCTAGTACCCGTATCGCGGTGTCCCCCGTCTGCCTTACCCTCGCACCTGTGACGACCGCGCAAGATCCGACCACCAGCCGCAACACGCGGCTGTGGACGCCGTCCTGGCCGGTCCCGGTCGGGCAGGTCCTCACCCAGCACCGGCGCGGCGGCTACGACCCGACCTACAAGATCGACTTCCAGGGTCGGCACTGGCGCGGGATCCGGACGCCGGAGGGCACCGCCACGCTGATGATCGACGCCCGGCCCCGCGACGGCGCGGTCTATGCCGCGGCCTGGGGCGAGGGCGCCGAGTGGGTCGCTGGAGTCGGTGCCGGCCCTGCTCGGGGCCGAGGACGACCCGAGCGGCTTCGAGCCGCGCCACCAGGTGCTCGCCGACGCCTGGCGCCACAACCGCCACTGGCGGCTCGGACGCAGCGGGCTGGTGATGGAGGCGCTGGTGCCCTCGATCATCGAGCAGAAGGTGACCGGCCAGGAGGCGTTCGCGGGGTTCCGCAACCTGGTCCACCGGTGGGGCACCAAGGCGCCCGGCCCGGCGCAGGACCTCGACGTGTGGGTCCAGCCGGACGCCGAGACGCTGCGCACCATCCCGTCCTGGGAGTGGCTCAAGCTCCACATCGACCCGTCCCGCTCCAAGGCGATCGTGATGGCGGCGCGGGTGGCCCACGCCGTCGAGCGCACCGCCTCGGTCCCGGTCGCGGAGGCCGACCGGGCGCTCCAGTCGCTGCCGGGCATCGGCGAGTGGACCAGCGCCGAGGTGCGCCAGCGGGCGCTCGGCGACGCCGACGCGGTCTCCTTCGGCGACTACCACGTCGCGAAGGACATCGGCTGGGCGCTCACCGGCACCGCCTTCGACGACGACGAGCTGCGGGAGTTCCTCGAGCCCTACCGGCCCCACCGCGGCCGGGTGCAGGCCATGTGCGCCCTCGCCGGTCTCCACCGGCCGCGGCTCGGGCCGCGGATGTCACCGCGGACCCACCTGCCGACCTGAGCGTCGTCCCGCTCGCGTGTGTGGCATGGTCTCCGGGGTGACCGTCATCACTGACCCCGGCGCCGAGCTGCGCGAGATGCTCGGCGCCCTCGCCCTCGTACGCCGTGACGCACCGGCTCGACCAGGTGCGGGCCGTGCTGCGGGTCGAGGTGGTGCGGGGCCGCGAGCGGCTGGCCACCGCCACCGCCCGGATCGCCGACGGCGACGTGGTCGTGCTCGATGACGGGTCCGACCCCACGCCCGACGTGGTCCTCCGCGCCGGCTCGGAGGTGCTGGCCGGGATCGTCCGCGGCGAGCTCAACTCCGGACTGGAGTACGTGCGCGGCACCCTGGACATCGAGGGCGACACCGCGGTGGCGCTCGCGGTCGGCGGCATGATCCGGCAGGCCGGCACGCAGCGACACCCCGGTCGACCCCCGCGCCCTCGATCCGGTCGAGGTCGCGGTCGCGCTCGGCGAGGTGAAGGGTGACCATCTCAAGAGGGTGATGCGGTCGGGGTTCCGCGAGGTGGTGCTCGGCGAGATCTTCGGCCGGCTGCCGGAGTTCGTGAACCCGCGGAAGGCGGCCAGGGTCCGGCTCACGATCGGCTTCCGGCTCACCGGCAACCCGAGCGGCGAGGTCGAGCGCTACGTCGTGAGCGTCCAGCACGGCACGGCGACCGTCACGGCGGGGGAGAGCGACGTGGCGGAGCGGGACGCGACCGTCACCTGCGAGGGGCACGACTTCCTCAAGCTCGCCACCGGCCACCTCAACCCGGTCTTCGGGGTGCTGCGCGGCCACCTCAAGGTCAGGGGCGACCAGGCGAAGGCGTTGCAGCTGAGCAGCGTCCTCGACATCCCGCAGGCGCGCTAGCGCTGCAGGCTCGCGGCCAGTGCCGCGATGTCGGTCGGAGTGGTGCCGCAGCACCCGCCGACGTACGCCGCACCCGCGGCCACCCAGCCCGCCACCAGGTCGAGGTCGAGCGCGTCGCCGTAGGACCACTGCTTCGCGGCGGCGTCCCACGAGCCACCGCGGTTGGGGTAGGCGACGGCCGGCAGCCCGGTCGCGCGCGACCGCGGCCTCGACCGCCCCGAGCACGTCGGCCTGGTCCGAGCAGTTCACCCCGGCCGCGACCAGGGCCGGGTGGCCGGCCAGCAGCGCGTAGGCGTCGGCCAGCGGCTGGCCGGCTGCGGTGGTGGTGCCGGTCACCGAGTAGCTGAACCAGGCCGGCACCCCCACCTCGGCGAGCAGCGGCACCAGCACCTCCGCCTCGGCGAGGTCGGGGATGGTCTCCACGGCGAGCAGGTCGGGGCCGGCGGCCGCGAGCAGCTCCAGCCGCGGTCCGTGGAAGTCGCGGAGCCGGGCGGCGGCCGACGCCGTAGCGGCCGCGGTACTCCGAGCCGTCGGCCAGGAACGCGCCGTACGGCCCGACCGACGCGGCGACCAGCAGCCCCGGTCGCTCATCCGACCAGCTCGTCACGCACCTCGCGGGCGAGCGTGACGCTGCGGGTGAGCAGGTCGCGGGCGGTGCCGGCGTCGTAGCCGGCCGCGACCAGGCCCTCGACGCTGGCCTGGTAGCTGGCGGTGGTGGCGACCGAGGCCCCGGCCAGGTAGTAGGCCCGGTGCACCTCGGCGATCCGCTCCGGCTCCTCGCCCAGCAGCCGCGCGGTCCACAGCGCGCCGGACAGGTCGGCGCCGCGCTCCTCCAGCGCCGTGGAGAGCCCGCCGTCCAGGACGGTGGTCACCGCCACCCCCGCCCCGGCTCACAGCAGGGGCCGGAGCGGGTTGAGCAGCGACTCGGTGAAGCGCCGGTGGAGGTCGCGCGCCTCCCACTCGTGGAGCGTGAGCTCGAGGCAGTTCTCCTGGTCGGTGGCGAAGATCTCCTCGAGCGTGCGCGCCAGGCCGCTGTCGATGACCTCGACGTTGACCTCGTAGTTGCCCTGCAGGCTGAGCCGGTCGATGTTGGCGGTCCCGACGGTGGTCCACGAGCCGTCGACGGTGGCGGTCTTCGCGTGCACCATGGCGCCCTGGTAGCGCAGGATCCGGACGCCGCCGCGCAGCAGCTGGTCGTAGTAGCCGCGGGAGATCCAGTCGGCCACGACGTGGTTGGACTTCAGCGGCACCAGCAGCCGCACGTCGACCCCGCGCTGCGCCGCGGCCACCAGCGCGTCGACGAAGTCCTGGTCGGGCAGGAAGTAGGCCTGGGTGAGCCACACGTTGCGGCCGGCGCGGTTGATCGCCTCGAGGTACATGCTGCGGATCGGGAACATCCACAGCCGCGGCACGTTGCGGTGGACCCGGACCCGCGGCTCCCACGACGCGGCGGTCTCGAGCAGCAGCGGTCGCTCGCTCGGGCCGATCAGCCGGCGCCGGTGCAGGTTCCAGAAGTCGGCGAACGCGCGCTTGAGGTCCCACACCGCGGGGCCGGTCAGCCGGATGTGGGTGTCGCGCCACTCGGTGGCGTACGCCGTGCCGATGTTGTAGCCGCCGACGAAGCCGACCGCGTCGTCGACGACGAGGATCTTGCGGTGGTCGCGCCCGTAGCGGCGCAGGTCGAAGAACCGCCACCCCGCGTTGTAGAACGGGTAGGGGAGCACCTTCATCGAGGCGGGGAACCGCTTGAAGCGCGGCGAGACGACCAGGTTGGCGAAGCCGTCGTAGATGCAGTAGACCTCCACGCCCCGCTCGGCGGCGGCGGCCAGTGCGGCCTTGAACTGCTCGCCGACCTCGTCGCCCTTCCAGATGTAGGTCTCGAAGAGGATCTGCCGCTGGGCGCCGTCGATCGCGGCCAGCATGTCGTCGTAGAGGTGCTGGCCGTAGGTGTAGGTCGTGACGTCGCCGTCGCCCTCACCGACGGCGACCGTGCGCGGCGGCGTGACCGGGAACGGCCTCGGCTTCTTCCCGCGGCGCCGGTAGGAGTCGACCAGCGACATCCCGACCGCCAGCGCGAGCTGCACGCCGAGCAGCACCATCAGCGACCGGCGGGAGAGGGTCAGGACGCGCTCGGCCCACGTCGGACCGGTCGGAGGCCTGCTCAGCACTCCGTCAACCTACCTGCGAGGTGCCGGATCAGACCGCCGGCACGACCACGCCCTGGCTCAGCCGGGTCAACGCGTACTCGGTCACCCGGACCAGCGCCTGCTTGCAGGACTCGCGGTCGCGGGCGTCGACCCCGATGATCGGGACGCCGGCGGGCAGCGCCAGCGCGGCGGCGACCTCCTCGATCGGGTAGTGGTGGGTGCCCTCGAACTGGTTGACCGCGACGATGAAGGGGATGCCCTTCGACTCGAAGTAGTCCAGCGGGGAGAACGCCTCGTCGAGCCGCTCGGTGTCGACCACGACGATGGCACCGATGGCACCGACGCAGAGGTCGTCCCACATGAACCAGAACCGCTTCTGGCCGGGTGTGCCGAACAGGTAGAGCACGAGGTCCTCGGCCAGGGTGATCCGGCCGAAGTCCATCGCGACCGTGGTCGTCGACTTGGTCGGTGTCGCGGCGAGGTCGTCGACGCCCTCGGACTCGTTGGTGACCAGGGCCTCGGTCCGCAGCGGGACGATCTCGGAGACCGAGCCGACGAGCGTCGTCTTGCCGACGCCGAAGCCGCCCGCGACCACGATCTTGGTCGAGGTGACGGCGCGGCGGTCCTGGGTGGCGTCAGAGCGCACGGAGTCCACGGAGGGTCCTTTCGATGAGCTCACGTCGTTCGTCGGACGACGACGCGTCGTTCAGGGTGGCCTGCACGCCCACCTTTCCTTCCTTGACGAGGTCGCCGAGCAGGACCCGTACGACGCCGATCGGCATCGACACCAGGGCGGAGACCTCAGCGACCGACTTGGTGTCGCACACGCGCAGGATCCGCTGTCGCGGGGTCTCGCCGACCTCGTCGTCGAAGCCCTGGCGGCGCAGGGTGGCCTCGATGGGCAGGTCGACGGCGGCGCGGGTGCGTCCCGCGGTGAGGGTGTACGACCGCACCAGCCGGGGCGGACGCACGTCCTCCCGGTCCTGGTCGCGGGGGTCGCTGGGCGCCATCACATGCTCCTAGAGCGCCCGGCCTGGTGCGGGCCTGCGCCTGGACCATCTGGCCCACGCGCTCGACCAGCAGCGCCATCTCGTAGCCGATCTGACCGATGTCGGCGGACTCCTGGGTGAGGACGGCCAGGTGCGACCCGTCGCCGACGCTCATCAGCAGCAGGTAGCCGCGCTGCATCTCCACGACCGTCTGCAGCACCGGACCGCCGTCGAAGAGCCGCGACGCACCGACCGCCAGGCTGGCGAGCCCGGAGGCGACAGCGGCGACCTGCTCGGCGCGGTCGGGAGGCAGGTGGGCGCTGGCCGCGGTGAGCAGGCCGTCGGCCGACACCAGGATGGCGTGGGCCGTCCCGGGCACCTCGTCGACGAAGCGGCTCACGACCCAGTCGAGCTCACGGCCCTGGCTGATCGGACCCGGGTCGGTGGGTGCCGGTGCGGAGTACGTCTCGCTCATCAGGGGGTCACGTCCTCGGTGTGGGTGGATCGGTCGGGGGCGGAGCTGTCGGTCGAGGGGGCGCCGGCGACGGTGCGGCCACGGGCGACGCCCGCCGCGTGGGCGGCCAGCCGCGCCTTGATGGCCTCCGGGTCCCGGCGTACGACGGGTGCGGGCTGGCTGACCCCGCCGGGCACCAACCGGTTGCCGGGGTCGCGCATCGGCAGCCCGTTCGCGGTGAGCCGCGAGGGCGCCGCGTCCGTGGCCCGGTCGGCGGCCTGCCAGCCGGCGTCGACACCGCCCGCGTCCCAGGCGCGTTCGTCGCCGGACGTGCTGAACCAGCCGGAGCGCAGCATCCGGAACAGCGGGGTCTCGTCGTCGTCGGCGTGGCCGTCGAGGGCGGACGCCGGCAGCGGGTCGACCAGGGGCGACGCGTGTCCGTTGACGGCCGGCGTCACGACCGCAGGCTCGGGCAGCTCGCCGAGCAGCTCGCGCACCTCGTCGTCGAACGTGTCCGGGACCTCGATCGTCGGCTCGAGGGCGTCCCCCGGTTCCGGCTGCGGGTCGCGCTCGATGACCTCGGCTGCCTCGTCCTGTGCCTCGTCCTGTGCGTCGTCCGTCGGGTCGGGGTCAGGCTGCGGCGCGGTCGCGGCCACCGGCTGGAAGGCGACGGGGTCGGGGGTCGGCTCCCGGCGCGGCAGCAGCGGAGTCAGCGGGGAGGGCTGCGGTGCTGTGCCGGGCTCTCGCTGGGGGAGCCGGATGTTGGCGTTGATGACCGCCGACAGCAGGTCGAGTCCGGCCGGGGCATGGCCGTTGGCGGCCGGCGCCGGGGTCGGCCGCGGCGCCTCGGGCGCCTTCTCGGGGGTCTCCTCGGCCTCCTCGGCGGCGGGCTCCCGGACCGGCTCGGGCAGGGAGTCCGGCTCGACGGGCCCGGCCGGGCGCCGGAAGGCGACGTCGGCGAGGTCGGTCACCTCGGCGGACGGCGCCGCCACGCGGTCGTCCTCGACCGGTGCCGTGTCGACGACCGGGGCCTGCGGGCTGGTCAGCAGCGGCCGCGGGATGAACACCTTGGCCGTCGTACCGCCGTCGGCGTTGCGCTCCAGCGCGACGGTGAGGCCGTGGCGACGCGCGAGCCGGGCGACCACGAACAGGCCCATCCGGCGGGCGGTGTCGGCGGTGACCTCGGCGCCGGTGCGCAGCGTCTCGTTGAGCTCGTGCAGGGTCGCCTGGTCGATGCCGAGGCCGGCGTCGGCGATCTCGACGAGCACCAGCCCGGCGGGCGTCGTCGCGCTCACGGTCACCGCCGACGTCGGCGGCGAGAAGGTGAGCGCGTTGTCGATCAGCTCGGTGAACAGGTGCACGACGTCCGGGGCGGCTCCACCGCTGATGCGCAGCGACGGCGCACCCGACACCCGCACCCGCTGGTAGTCCTGCACGCCGGCCGTGGCCGCCTGCAGTGCTTCGTCGACCGACAGCGCGTCCTGCTCGCTGTGCTGCGTGGGGGCGTCCGCGAGGACGACCAGGCTCTCCGCCGTACGCCGCATCCGCGAGGCGAGGTGGTCGAGCCGGAACAGGCTCTCCAGCCGCGCCGGGTCCTCCTCGTCACGCTCGAGCTTCTCGATCAGCCACAGCTGCTGGTTGACCAGCGAGGTGTTGCGGCGGGACAGCGTGACGAACATGTCGGCGACGCGCGTGCGCAGCTCGGCCTCGTCCTGCGCGAGGCGGACGGCGGTGCCGTGCAGGTCGTCGACGGCGCGGGCGAGCTGTCCCATCTCCTCGTGCGTGGTGACGGCGATCGGCTCGATCTCGCCGGGCTGCTGCCCGGCGCGGATCCGGCGGACCGTCTCGGGCAGCCGCTCGTGGGCGACCTCGAGGGCGCCGTCGCGCACGCGTTGGATCGGGCGGACCAGGGTCCTCGACACGAGGAGGGCGAGGGCGATGGCGATCAGCAGCGCCAGGCCGGTGAGGACGGCGGTGAGGAGGGCGGTCCGGTTCGAGGCGGCGGCCTCGGCGGACAGGGTGCCCTCGATCTCGCCGAGCAGGTCGGTGGCGAGCTCGTCGTAGAGCCGGAGCGGCTGCGGGCCCTTGAGCTCCGGGGTGCCGATGCCGAGGAGACCGTTGTTGCTCGCGTTGTACTGGCGCAGCAGCGCGACCGAGGCGTCCTCGGGCAGCAGCAGCTCGAGGCTGCCGATCGCCGCGGACTCGGCCCCGAGGTAGCCGTAGAGCTCGTTCTTGGGGATGATCTCGGGTCGCAGGACCACGAGCAGCTGCTGCTCGGTGACCGACAGCCGGCCCTCGTTGAGGTGGCCGACGGCGTTGATCAGCGACTCGGTCCGCGCACCGGCGTCCGTCATCGCGGCGATGCCGAGCGTGACCTCGGCCTCGAGCTGCTCCAGCTGGTCCGCCGCGGTGGAGACGAGGGCGTAGGCCGAGCCGTCCCGCAGGCCCTGCGTGCTGTCGAGGAGCGAGCGGACCTGCTGCCGCTGCGCCTCGGAGAGGTCGGCCTGCGACCAGGCGGCCTCCAGCGAGGCGGCGGCGTCGTTGACGGCCTTGAGGGCCGCGTCCCGCTGTGCCTCGTCCTCGCTCGCCCGGAAGACGATGGCGGCGTCCTCGGCCGCCGAGAGGTAGGCGACGGCCGGACCCAGCACGGTGACCTGGCTGGACGTCGAGGTGGCGGCGGAGGCCTTCGAGAGCTCCGTCTGGACCCGCAGGCCGCCGAGCACGACGGCAAGCAGGAGTGGAATGGCCAGGACCAGTGCGACCTTGCGCACCACAGGCCATTCGGACACGTCCAGCGAGCGACGCTGCTGCTGCGCGCTCGCGTCAAGCGTCTCGGGCATCGGGTCTCGATTTCTGTTCTGGGGGGTGAGGAACAGTTGAGCGCGACGAGGCGGGGGGTCCGGGACGCGCCTGTTGGTCAGAGTAGGGAGAACTGGCCGCGCCGTCCCCGTAACGGGAGATTTTGCCTTTCGTCGGAACCACGGGCTGCCGTCGACCGTCCCAGCGACATGGACCTGGGACGCGGTGGACGGTGGCTCGCCGTCCTGGCAGTCCTGGCCGTGCTGTGCGGTTGCGGAGGCGCCCAGACCTCCTCCACCGCGGGGAGCGGTGCCGCCGCTGGCGGCTGGGAGAGGCTTCCCGACGCTCCGCTCAGCGGACGCACCGGCGCACACGTGACCGAGGTGGGGGACCGGGTGCTCGTGGTCGGCGGGTGGTCGTTCCTGTGCCCGCCGAACGCGGACTGCTCCGGCCCGGACGAGCCCCCGATGTCCGACGGCGCCGTCCTCGACCCGACCACGGGGACCTGGCAGCCGGTCGCCGACGCGCCCTTCGGGTTCCACGGCGGCCAGTCGGCGGTCGTGGGTGACGGGGTCTACCTCGCCACCGGCTGCCGCGAGGATCCGTACTGCCGCGGCCGGCCCGAGCTGCTGCGCTACGACGCCTCAGCCGATCGGTGGGAGGAGCTCGGCCCGATGCCGCGCGAGCTGCGGTACGCCGAGCTCGTGGCCGTCGGCGGCGACCTGCTGGCGGCCTCGACGAGCGACGAGAACGGCGAGGTGGCCGACCACCTCTACGACGTGGACGCCGGCACCTGGGAGGCGCTCCCGGACGACCCGCTCGAGGCGGCGTACGACCGGCACGTCGTGGTCGACGGCGACCGGGTGCTGGTCTTCGGATCGACCCTCGACGACGCGGGCGAGCAGGACGTCAAGATCGGCGCCGCCCTGGACCTGGCGTCCCTGACCTGGAGCCGCCTCCCGGACGCCCCGGGGTCCGGCTACCAGGTCTGGCGCCTGGGTGACGAGGCGTGGCTCAACCCCCACTACAGCGACGGCGGCGGGGTGCTCGACCTGCGCGACGACAGCTGGCGTGCGTTCCCGGCCGGCCCCGTCGGGCCGGGCTGGGAGGGGGACCTGGCCGGGGTGCTCGGGGAGGGCGCGGCGATCTACGAGTACGACGCGGGCTGGGTCCGCGACACCCGCACCGACGGGTGGCTCCGGGTCCCGGAGCGTCCCGGGGAGGGCTACGACGAGTCGCTGACGGCCGTGGGAGACGCCCTGTTCGTCTTCGGCGGGCAGCGCTGGCAGGAGGACGAGGGGGAGCTGCTGTCCGAGGCCTGGATCTGGCGACCGCCCGCGGCCTGAGCCTCCGTCCCGGCGAGGTTGTCGGTGGCCGCCCGTAGGCTCGTGGCCATGCGGCCAGTGACCGATCTCGAGCGCCGGGTGGCGCCGTTCAAGGTGGTCTCCGACTACCAGCCCTCCGGCGACCAGCCGGCGGCGATCGCGGAGATCACCAAGCGGATCGACGGCGGGGTGCAGGACGTCGTGCTGCTCGGCGCCACCGGCACCGGCAAGACGGCGACCGTGGCGTGGGTGGCCGAGCAGGTGCAGCGACCGCTGCTGGTGATGCAGCCCAACAAGACGCTGGCCGCCCAGTTCGCCAACGAGCTGCGCCAGCTGTTCCCGGACAACGCGATCGAGTACTTCGTCTCCTACTACGACTACTACCAGCCCGAGGCCTACGTCCCGCAGACCGACACCTACATCGAGAAGGACTCCTCGATCAACGAGGAGGTCGAGCGGCTGCGCCACTCCGCGACCAACAGCCTGCTGACCCGGCGCGACGTGATCGTGGTGTCGACGGTGTCCTGCATCTACGGCCTCGGCACGCCGCAGGAGTACGTCGACCGGATGCTGCGGCTGCGGGTCGGCCAGGAGCACGACCGCGACGGCGATCCTGCGCCGGCTGGTCGAGATCCAGTACACGCGCAACGACCTGACCTTCACCCGCGGCACGTTCCGGGTGCGCGGCGACACCCTCGAGATCTTCCCGGTCTACGAGGAGATGGCGATCCGGATCGAGTTCTTCGGCGACGAGATCGAGCGGATGATGACGCTCCACCCGGTGACCGGCGAGGTGCTCACCGAGGACACCGAGCTCTACGTGTTCCCGGCGACCCACTACGTCGCCGGGCCCGCAGCGGATGGAGCGGGCCATCGCCGGGATCGAGGCGGAGCTGGTCGAGCGGCTCGAGACCTTCGAGCGGCAGGGCAAGCTGCTGGAGGCGCAGCGGCTGCGGATGCGGACCACCTACGACATCGAGATGATGCGCCAGGTCGGCTCCTGCTCCGGGATCGAGAACTACTCGATGCACATCGACGGCCGTCAGCCGCGGGTCGGCGCCCAACTGCCTGATCGACTACTTCCCCGAGGACTTCCTGCTCGTCATCGACGAGTCCCACGTCGCCGTGCCCCAGATCGGCGGCATGTACGAGGGCGACATGTCCCGCAAGCGCAACCTGGTCGACCACGGTTTCCGGCTGCCGAGCGCGATGGACAACCGGCCGCTGCGGTTCGAGGAGTTCCTCGACCGGATCGGCCAGACGATCTACCTCTCGGCCACGCCCGGCAACTACGAGCTCGACAAGGTCACCGGGTCCGACGGGGAGCCCGACGTCGTCGAGCAGATCATCCGCCCGACCGGCCTGATCGACCCCGAGGTCGTGGTCAAGACGCACCAAGGGCCAGATCGACGACCTGATCGGCGAGATCAACGCCCGCGTCGAGAAGAACGAGCGGGTGCTGGTCACCACGCTCACCAAGAAGATGTCCGAGGACCTGACCGACTACCTCCTCGACGCCGGCATCCGCACCCGCTACCTCCACTCCGAGGTCGACACCCTCAAGCGGATCGAGCTGCTGCGCGACCTCCGGCTCGGTGACTACGACGTGCTGGTCGGCATCAACCTGCTCCGCGAGGGCCTCGACCTGCCCGAGGTGTCGCTGGTCGCGATCCTCGACGCCGACAAGGAGGGCTTCCTGCGCTCCGACAAGTCGCTCATCCAGACCATCGGCCGCGCGGCCCGCAACGTCTCCGGCCAGGTCCACATGTACGCCGACAAGGTGACGCCGTCGATGGAGTCGGCGATCGAGGAGACCAACCGGCGCCGCGAGAAGCAGGTCGCCTACAACACCGAGCACGGCATCGACCCGACCCCGCTGCGCAAGAAGATCGCCGACATCACCGAGATGCTCGCCCGCGAGGACGAGAACACCCAGGAGCTGCTGCAGACCTGGGCCGACGTGGGCCAGAAGGGCCGGGCCGGCGGGGTGAAGGCGAAGTCTCCGACCCCGGCGCTGTCGCGGCTGCGCGAGGACGGCCACCACCCCGACCTCGCCGGGCTCCCGAGCAGCGAGCTGGCCGAGCTGATCCAGGAGCTGACCGAGCAGATGCGCACCGCCGCCGCCGAGCTGCAGTTCGAGGTCGCCGCGCGGCTGCGCGACGAGATCTCCGACCTCAAGAAGGAGCTCCGCCAGATGATGGAAGCGACCCGGTGAACGCCCGGACACGCACGCTGGCGGCGTTCTCGTCGGTCGACGGCCAACCCCGGGCCGCCTTCCCTCCTCGGCCTTGCCATCGCACGCACCGGACGTCCACTGGTAAGGCGGGCGACCGCGTGGCTAGGGTCGGGGCATGACCACCATCGATCTCGGACGGCCCCAGCAGGGCGACGTCATCGACCTGATCCTCGACGACCACCGCCGCTTCGAGGCGCTGCTGCGCGAGCTGCGCGACAGCTGCCGGACCGCGAGGCGGTCCGGCCGCCTTCGCGACGCTGCACGTCGCCCACGCGCTGGCCGAGGAGCAGCTGGTCTACCCCAAGCTGCGCCGCAAGGGCGCCGTGGGGGAGCACGAGGCCGAGCACGGCAAGGAGGAGCACGCCGAGGGGCACGAGGCGCTGCTGGCGGTGCTGGAGCTGAAGGGCACCGACACCCAGGCCTTCGACGACGCGGTCGAGGAGCTCGTCACGGCGGTCAACCACCACCTGACCGAGGAGGAGCTGACCATCCTCAACCCCGCGCGCGAGGAGGTGGGGGAGCAGGTCAGGGCCGAGCTCGGCGAGGCGTTCGCCGAGCGAGCGGAACCGGCTGATCGACGACGACTGCGGCAGCCTGACCCAGGTCCGGACGATCGTCGGGTCCGCTCGTCGTGAGGGACTGCTGGACGACGACGAGGACGAGGACGAGGACTAGGACTTCAGCCCGGGGGCTCGTCGTCCTTGCGGGCCTCGAGCTCGCGTCGCTTCTTCTCGGCCTTCGCCACCGCCTTCTCGTGCTTGGCGACGATGCGGCGGCGGTTCGACTCGATCATCTCGCGACGTTGCACGAGGGTGCCCAGCACCGGGATCGCGGTGCCGAGCATCGGGTAGACCGGCCACGGGTGGCCGCCGAAGCTCGTGACCAGCCAGATCGTCCAGCAGATCATCGACACGAACAGCCACATCCGCAGCGCCTCGCTCCGGCTCCGCCGCCACCGCGCCACCGCCTCCGCCTCCACCTGCTGGGCGGACAGCGGCGCGCACGACCGGGACCGACGAGGTCGCGGCGGCCGGGACCAGGTCGGAGAGGTACGGCGGCAGCTCGCCGAGCGTCCGGGCACCCTGCACGCCCGTGGTCCGCTCGTCGAGCTCGTCCGGGTCGAGCCGCCCGTCGGCGTACGCCTCGGAGAGGGCGCGCAGCACGACGTCACGGTCGGCGTCCGACGCCCGCATCGACGCGTACGCGGGGGAGCGCGGGTCGTGGGCGAACTCGCGCCAGAAGTCCGGGTGAGTCACCGGAGCATCGTAGTTTGTGGGGGTGGACGTGACGCGGATGCAGGAGCACTGCCTGGCCCTGCCCGGCGCCTGGCCGGACAACCCGTGGGACCACGAGTTCCCGGTCGTGAAGGTCGGCGAGGGGGAGCGCGGCAAGATCTTCGCGTTCCTCGGCCGCGGCGGTGTCGGGGTGAAGTCCGGCGCGCACCCGCGAGGTCGCCGACGAGTGGCTGCTGCGCTACCCGGACGACGCCTCGGTCATGGCCTACATCGGCCGGTCCGGCTGGAACGACCTCGCCTTCGACGGGGCGATCCCCGACGACGAGCTGCTCGAGGCCGTGGACGAGTCCTACCGGCTCGTCGTCGAGAAGCTGCCGAAGCGGTTGCGGCCCTGAGTCGTCAGTCGACGTGCGGAGGCCGGTTGGACTGCCGGGCGACGGTGAGCCCGACCAGCCGGGCCACCACGAGCGCGACGTAGAGGACGCCCGCGACCTGCTCGACCATCACCAGCGAGCGGGCGTGGGGGAGGACCGGTGTCACGTCGGAGAGCCCGACGCTGGTGAGCGTCGTGAAGGACAGGTAGAGCAGCTCGAACCAGGTCCGCTCGTCGGCGCCGCCGGTTCCCGTGAACGACCCCGGCTCGAGGATCTGGACCGCGAGGTAGACGTAGGCGAATCCCCACGCCACCACCGTGAACGCCGCGCCGGTCGCGTAGAGCTCGTCGCGGGTCACCCGGTCGTCGTGGAAGAGGTAGCGGATCATCCCGTAGGAGACGTAGAAGTAGAACGGCGCGTGCAGCAGCGCCGAGGCGAGCAGCACAGCGTCGCTGCCGGGGAACACCACCTCGAGCACGTTGCAGACCAGCGGCCGGGCACGCCGAGGATCAGCGCCACCCAGGCCAGTGCCGGGGTCCGGCGCACCGCGTAGAGGGCGACCAGGACCAGCACCGTCCCGACGCCGCCGAGCACGGCACGGCCGGGCGTCGAGTCGCCGATGAAGGGATAGGCCAGCACGGCCGCCAGCTGACCACCCAGCAGGATCGCGGAGGGATGCTGCCGGAGCACGCGCAGCTGATTCATCGCCGGCTCATTTCCACGATCCGCATCGTAGGTGCCGCGACCGGTGACCGGGTACGGTGCCTCGACCGGGACAACCGGTCAGTCATGGGAGGCGAGGCGTGGAAGCGGCTACTGGTCGGTCCGGTGGCTCCCCGGTCACCCCGGGGACAAGGGCCGGGATCGACCTCGCGCTGCTCGTGCTGGTCGTGCTGCTGCTCCTCGGGTCCGCGGTCGGCGGTGTGCTGGTGTGGCAGGCGCGCGAGGACCGCGCCGACGCCACCGCCGAGCAGGAGCGGTACGGCGAGGTGCTCGCGGCCGCTCGGGCCGAGGCGGAGGCCTTCGTCAACATCCGCTACGACGACGCGCAGGCCAGCATCGACCAGGTGGCGGAGGGTGCCACGGGCGAGTTCCGCGCGCGCTACACCGTCGTCGAGCGAGCGGGTCATCGAGGAGCTGCGGCAAGAACAAGTCGGTGTTCGAGGGCGAGGTGCTCTACGCCGGCGTCGTGGACGTCGACGAGGACAGTGCCACCGTCATCGCCGCCACCACCGGCACCGTGGCCAGCAAGCAGACCGACGACCAGCCGGTGCGCCGCGACTTCCGGCTCCGGCTCGAGCTGGTCCACGAGGACGGGCGCTGGCTGACCAGCGACCTGCAGTCCGTGAGCTGATGACATGACCGAGACCCCCGCCCACCGCGCGATCCCGGTGACAGCCGACGTCGGCTCGGGCTCACCGTGGCCGCCGTCCTGCTCGCCGGCGTCGTGGGCGCGGAGGCCTGGTACCTCTACGCGCGACTCCGATCCGGTGCCCTCCGCCGAGCGCCCGGTCGTCCCCGGCGAGGTCGCCCACGGCTCCGCGGTCGAGTCGGCGGCCCGCAGCACCTCGGAGATCCTGTCCTACGGCTTCGAGGACTTCGACGCGCAGATCGACGATGCCACGACCAAGATGACCGAACCGTTCGCCGAGGAGTTCCGGGACACCACCGCCGAGGTCAAGGACCGCTTCGTCGAGGAGCGGATCACGCAGGAGGTCCGGATCGTGGCCTCCTCGGTGGTGTCCGCCTCCGACCAGGAGGTGCGGGCGCTGCTGTTCCTCGACCTCTACGTCGCCAAGGCCGGTGAAGCCACCTCCGTGACGCCGTACCGCGCCCTGGTCACGGTGCACCGCAGCGACGGGAGATGGCTGGTCTCCGACATCCAGACCGTCTGACCGCATAGGTGCTGGTCGTACAGCGTCCGATCGGCTGGGGTTGGATCGTGACGTGCCCCAGACCGACACCGACCTGCTGATCATCGGCGCCGGCCCCACCGGCCTCTACGCCGCCTACTACGCCGGCTTCCGCGGGCTTCGGGTCGCCGTGGTCGACAGCCTGCCGGAGCTGGGCGGCCAGATCACCGCGATGTACCCCGAGAAGGCGATCCTCGACGTCGCCGGCTTCCCGAACGTCAAGGGCCGCGACCTGGTCGAGGGGCTGGTCGAGCAGGCCTCGACCGCCCACCCGGTCTACCACCTCGACCGGACCGCGCAGACCCTGCGCCACGACGGCGACACCGTCACCATCGGCCTCGACGACGGCACCGAGATCACCGCCGGTGCGGTCATCATCACCGCCGGCATCGGCAAGTTCAGCCCTCGCGCCGCTGCCCGCCGGTGACGGCTGGCTGGGCCGGGGCATGGAGTTCTTCGTCCCGTCGTTCCAGCCGTACGTCGACAAGGACGTGGTCATCGTCGGCGGCGGTGACAGCGCGTTCGACTGGGCGCTCCACCTCGAGCCGGTCGCACGATCGGTCGCGCTCGTGCACCGCCGCGACGCGTTCCGCGCCCACCAGCGCACCGTCGACCAGGTCCGCGCCAGCTCGGTCGAGATCATCACCCGGGCGCAGGTGACCGCGTTGCGCGGCGACACCACGCTCGCCGAGGTCGAGATCACCGTGGACGGCGAGGAGCCGCGTGACCCGGCCGGCGCAGGCGGTCGTCGCCGCGCTCGGCTTCATCGCCGACCTCGGACCGCTCCAGGAGTGGGGGATCGAGGTCCAGAAGCGGCACGTCGTGGTGGCGCCCTCGATGCAGACGTCGCTGCGAGCGGGTGTTCGCGGCCGGCGACATCACCGAGTACCCCGGCAAGGTCCGGCTGATCGCGGTCGGCTTCGGCGAGGCCGCGACCGCCGTCAACAACGCCGCGGTCGCGATCGACCCGTCCGCCCACGTGTTCCCCGGCCACTCCAGCGAGGGGAGCTGAGCGTGGCGGGCCGCGGACCCGGCGACCCCGTGGGACGGAGTGCGGTCCGGATGACCGAGGCCGAGGTGACCGCGTTCCTGTCGGCGCAGGTCAAGGTGCAGGTCGCCAGCCTCGACCGCGACGGCGGCCCCCACCTGACCACGCTCTTCTACGTGATGGACGGCGAGCGGATCGCCTTCTGGACCTACGGCCGCAGCCAGAAGATCCGCAACCTCGAGCGCGACCAGCGGATCAGCTGCCTGGTCGAGGACGGCACCGACTACTTCGAGCTGCGCGGCGTCTCGATCCGCGGCCGCGCCGAGCTGGTGCGCGACCGCGACGAGATCTACCGGATCGGCGCCTCCGTCGCGACCGCGATGACCGGTGCGTCCTCGTTCGAGGAGCTCGGGGACATCGGTCGCGCCGAGGTCGAGAGGCAGGCGCAGAAGCGGGTCGCCGTCCGGTGCACCCCGAGACCGTCGCGAGCTGGGACCACCGCAGCTGCCACTGGCGGTCGAGTCGAGGTCGCTAGGCTGGCCGCGAGCGGTGACCCGAGCCCCAGGCCAGCGAGGTGGTGGACGTCACCCGGGCACCCTTGGTCACGCTGACGCCTCGGCTCCTCCATGATGGGGACACGTTTCACACCTTCAGGAAGGCTCGACCGGATGCGGATCGCACTGCTGTCCTACCGCAGCAAGCCGCACTGCGGCGGCCAGGGCGTCTACGTCCGACACCTCAGCCGGGAGCTGGTGAGGCTCGGGCACACCGTCGAGGTGTTCTCGGGCCCGCCGTACCCCGACCTCGACGAGGGCGTGACGCTCACCGAGGTGCCGAGCCTCGACCTCTACCGCGAGCCGGACCCGTTCCGGATCCCGCAGCTCCGCGAGTTCCGCGACCTGGTGGACGTCGAGGAGTTCCTCACCATGTGCACGGCCGGGTTCCCCGAGCCGAAGACGTTCAGCACCCGGGTCGCGAGGCTGCTCGCCGACCGGGTCGACGACTTCGACGTCGTCCACGACAACCAGGTGCTCGGCTACGGCATCCTCGACATCGAGCAAGCTCGGGCTGCCGGTGGTGGCGACGATCCACCACCCGATCACCCACGACCGCCGGATCGACCTGGCGCAGGCCACGACCTGGCGGCAGCGGCTCACGCTGCGCCGCTGGTACGGCTTCCTGCGGATGCAGACCAAGGTCGCCCGCCAGATCACGGCTGATCCTGACCCCGTCGGAGTCGTCGCGGCGCGACGCCGCCCGCGACTTCGGGCTCGACCCGGACCGGATGCGGGTCATCCTGCTCGGCGTCGACGACCGGTTCCAGCCGCCCACCGCGCCTCGGGTGCCCGGGCCGGATCATGGCGATGGCGAGCGCCGACGCCCCGATGAAGGGCATCTCCACGCTGCTCGAGGCGTTCGCCAAGCTGCGCGTGGAGCGGCCGGAGCCTCGAGCTGGTGCTGGTCAGCAAGCCGGTGCCCGGCGGTCGTACGGAGCAGATGATCGACCAGCTGGGCCTGGAGGGCTCGGTGCGGTTCGTGCACGGGCTCTCCGACGACGAGCTGGTCGGCCTGATGGGCTCCGCCGAGCTGGCCTGCGTGCCGTCGCTCTACGAGGGCTTCAGCCTGCCGACCGCCGAGCTGATGGCGTGCGCGACGCCGCTGGTCGTCTCGCGCGCCGGCGCGATCCCCGAGGTCGTGGGCGAGGACGGCGACTGCGCCGACCTGGTCGAGCCCGGCGACGTCGGCGAGCTGACGCACGCGATCGACGCGCTGCTCGACGACCCGGAGCGCCGGGCCCGGATGGGTGCCGCCGGCCGGCGCCGGGTCGACGACCACTTCAGCTGGCACGCCGTGGCGCAGGCCACCGCGGCGGCCTACGAGGAGGCCATCCGTGCTGACCGTTGACTTCGACCGGCTCGGGCTGCGCCCGGGCGAGCGGGTGCTCGACCTGGGCTGCGGTGCCGGGCGGCACGCGTTCGAGATGTACCGGCGCGGCGCCGACGTGATCGCCTTCGACCAGGACGCCGACGAGCTGTCCGGCGGTCCGCGACCTCTTCGTCGCGATGCGCGAGGCCGGCGAGGTGCCCGACGGGGCGGAGGCCGACGTCAAGGAGGGCGACGCGCTGGCGCTGCCCTTCGCCGACGGCGAGTTCGACCGGGTCGTCGCGGCCGAGATCCTCGAGCACATCCCCGACGACATCGGCGGCGATCGCGCGAGCTGGTCCGGGTCACCCGCCCCGGCGGCACGGTCGCGCTGACGGTGCCGCGGTGGCTGCCCGAGGCGATCAACTGGAAGCTGTCGGACGACTACCACGACGTCCCCGGCGGCCACATCCGGATCTACACCGACAAGGAGCTCGTCGGCGAAGGCCGAGGGCGCCGGGCTGGTGCTGGAGGGCCGCGGCTACGCGCACGGCCTGCACACGCCGTACTGGTGGATCAAGTGCGCCGTCGGCGTCACCAACGACGACCACCCGCTCGCGAAGGCGTACCACCGGCTGCTGGTGTGGGAGATCATGAAGCAGCCCGCGGTGCTCCGGTACGCCGGCCGGGTGCTCGACCCGCTGATCGGCAAGTCGCTGGTGCTCTACTTCCGGCAAGCCCGATGCCCGGCTCGATGTCGGCTGACGTCCCCAGCCTCGACGGGCTCCTCACCGCGCCCGAGGTCGCGCCACCGCGCGGAGCGATCGTCGCGGCGCAGGAGCCGTCCGGCGCGATCCCGTGGCGCCCGGGCGAGCACACCGACGTCTGGAACCACGTCGAGTCGGCGATGGCGCTGCTCGCCGCGGGCGAGGTCGAGGCGGCCGAGCGGGCCTACGCCTGGGTCCCGACCGTGCAGCGCGCCGACGGCTCGGTGCCGATGAAGATCGTGGGCGGCGAGGTCGAGGACGCCAGCGGCGAGACCAACATGTCGTCGTACCTCGCGGTCGGGGTGTGGCACCACTGGCTGGTCCGCCGCGACCTGCGCGTTCGTACGCCGGTACTGGCCGGTCGTCCGGCGCCGGGCTCGACTTCGCCGTCTCGATGCAGCTGCCCTGGGGTGGCGTCGCCTGGTCGCAGGAGTGGCGCGAGGGCCGGCCCGCCACCGTCAACCGCGAGGCGCTGCTGGCCGGCTCGTCGAGCATCCACCACGCGCTGCGCGCCGGGGTCGCGCTCGCCGAGCTGCTGGGCGACCCGCAGCCGGAGTGGGAGCTGGCCGGCGGCCGGCTCGCCCACGCGCTGCGCGACCACCGCGACCGGTTCCTCGACAAGTCCGAGTTCTCGATGGACTGGTACTACCCGGTGCTCGGCGGCGCGGTCCGCGGCGACGCCGGGCCGCGCGCTGCTCGACGTCGCGGTGGGACACGTTCGTGGAGCCCGGGCTCGGCATCCGCTGCGTGAGCGCCAACCCGTGGGTGACCGGGGCGGAGACCTGCGAGCTGGTGATGGCGCTCGACGCGCTCGGCGACCGCGCCCGCGCCCTGCAGCTGCTGGCCGACATGCAGCACCTGCGCCACGAGGACGGCTCCTACTGGACCGGCTTCGTGTTCCCGGAGAACGTCAACTGGCCCGCCGAGCAGACGACCTACACGGCGGCGGCCGTGATCCTCGCCGTCGACGCGCTCTCGCTGAGCACGCCCGGCGCGACGATCATGCGCGGCACCACCCTCCCGGAGTTCGCGGAGATCGGGCTGGAGTGCGGCTGCGCGTCAGCCGACCGGTTCTCCGGCCGCGCCTGACACCCGCGCGCAGCACCCGCATCGACCCGAGCGCCTCGACCTCGGCGAAGCCGCCGCCGTCGAGCGCCCGCAGGAAGACGTCGTACGGCGGCCGGCCGCCGTCGGCGGGGTCGGGGAAGACGTCGTGGATGACCAGCAGCCCGCCGTGCATCACCCACGGCGCCCAGCCCGAGTAGTCGTTCTGCGCGTGGATCTCGGCGTGACCGCCGTCGATGAACAGCATGCTCAGCGGCGTGCCCCACTGGGCGCTGACCGTGGTGGAACGACCGACGATCGCGACCACCTCCTCCTCGAGGCCGGCCCGGGCGAGGGTGCGCCGGAAGACCGGCAGCGTGTCCATCAGGCCGAGGTCCGTCGTCGACCAGGGTCGGGTCGTGGTGCTCCCACCCGGCCTGGTTCTCCTCCGAGCCGCGGTGGTGGTCGACCGTGAACACCGTCCCGCCGACCTCGCGGGCGGCGGCGCCGAGGTAGATCGCGGACTTGCCGCAGTAGGTCCCGACCTCGAGCACCGGTCCGAGGGGGAGCCGCTCGCTCGGCGTACCGGTGGAGCAGCAGCCCCTCGTCCTCGGGCATGAAGCCCTTGCGCGTCGCGGGCGTGCTGGAGCAGGTCGGGGGGCATCACGTGAGAGTACCGGTCTCCACGGTGCTCAGACCGCGACGCGGGAGCGCTCGCGGCGCCAGCCGTTCCAGTGCCAGTGGAGGTAGCGGTCGATCGCGCGGACGACGTGGGCCGACCGGATCGACGGGAACACGTCGAACGCGTGCTGGGCGCCCGGCAGCTCGGCGTACACGACGCTGGCCTTGCCGACCTGTCGCAGCCGCTCGACGAACAGCCGTGCCTGCTGCACCGACACCAGCGTGTCGTGGGCGCCGTGGAGCACGAAGAAGTCGGGGGCGTCCGGGGTGATCCGGAGGATGGGGGAGGCGGCCTCGAAGGCGTCGGGGTCGTCGTCGTACCGCGTCTGCAGGACCCGCGGCGCGAGGAACCGGTCGCGCATCTGCTCCGCGCTCCGCAGTCCGGTCGAGCCGGCGAAGTCGTAGACCCCGTAGTGGGGGATGGCCGCCTGGACGGAGGTGTCGGCGTCCTCGAAGCCGGGCTGGTAGGCAGGGTCGCCGGGCGTCAGTGCCGCCAGCGCCGTCAGGTGACCGCCGGCCGAGCCGCCCGTGATGACGACGTAGTCGGGGTCGCCGCCGTAGTCGGCGATGTGCTCCTTGACCCAGGCGATCCCCTTCTTGACGTCGACGATCTGCGCCGGGAACGCGTCGCGCGGGGCGAGCCGGTAGTTGATCGCGACGCAGACCCAGCCCTTCGAGGCGAGGTGCAGCATCAGCGGCAGCCCCTGCTGGTCCTTGCGACCGAGGGTCCAGGCGCCGCCGTGGACCTGCAGCAGGACCGGAGCGCGCTCGATGCCACCGGCCGCGGGCCGGTAGATGTCCAGGTGGCCGCGGCTACCCGCGTCGGTGAAGGCCACGTCGCGCTCGACCACGACGCGGCCGTCCCGCATCCGGAACGGGAACGCCAGCGAACGCCACGGGGTGGCCAGCTCGGCGGGGCTCGGCTTCGCGTCGAGCTGCTCGACGTAGTCGACGCCGATGCCCTCCTCGAGCGCCTCCTCGACCTGCTCGCGCACCTTCCGGCTGCCGGACACCAGCCAGGCCAGGCCGGCGGCGTTGAGCGCCGTGAGCACCAGCCCGGTGCGCGTCGCCCGGCGGCGGGTCACCGACGCGCCGGCGTCGGCCGCCGACAGTGTCAGCAGCTGGGGCGCGAGCTCGCCGGTGAGCCAGCCGGCGAAGAACGACGGGATCCCGGTGCGGGATCCCGGGATCGGCCGGATCGCGTTGGCGACGAAGGCGGTCAGCAGGGCCTGGCGGCGGAGGAGTCCCACGCCGCGAGGTTACCGACGAGTCCGGTGGCGGTGGCCGCGGGGACTGCGCACCGGGTGGTGCCGGCGTGCCGATCAGGCGAGACCGAGCAGCCCGTGCCCCCGACACGCCTTCGCGGCCAGATAGTCGCCGTTCGCCGGGGACACGTGCAGCCCGGTCGGGTGGCAGCGGTCGACGCGGATCCCGGCGGCGCGCAGCTGCGCCGGCTTGTCGGGGTTGTTGGTGAGCAGCTCGACCCGTTCCACCCCGAGCGCGAGGAGCATCTCGGCGGCGACGGCGTAGGTCCGCTCGTCCGCGTCGAAGCCCAGCGCCAGGTTCGCCTCGTAGGTGTCGAGGCCGAGGTCCTGCAGCGCGTAGGCGTCGAGCTTGTTGTAGAGCCCGATGCCGCGCCCCTCCTGCCGCAGGTAGAGCAGGTATCCGCCCACGTCACGGATCCGCAGCACGGCCTCCCGCAGCTGCGGGCCGCAGTCGCAGCGCGCGCTCCCGAGGACGTCGCCGGTCAGGCACTCGCTGTGCAGCCGGACGAGGGGCACCCGCGGACTGCCCCTGCGGTCCCCGGGTCCGGTCTCCCAGGGCGAGGGCCACGTGCTCGCGGCCGTCGCTGAGCCCGTCGAAGCTGAAGATCCGCGCTGCCACCTGCTCACCCCCGTCGACCTGCAGGGGCAGGTCGACCTGGCGACGGACCGTGGCGGCGGAGGCTCGGTGGCATGTCAGGACACCTCGGCGAACCGGGACGACAGCGCATAGCGGAGCAGGACCACGTCGCCGATCTGCCGGGTCTCCGCGAGGTGGGCGCGGTGGCCGGGGTTCCAGGGGAACGCTCCCGCGTCGACGAACCGGTGCGCCCGGGCGTCGCCCACGAAGAACGGCGCCACCACCAGGTGGAGCTCGTCGGCGAGGCCCTGGGTGAGGAACTGCGTGTGGATCCTGCCGCCACCCTCGACCATCAGGCGCCGGACGCTCGCGTTCCCCGAGGTCCCCGACCACGTCGGCAAGGTCGACCGGCTGGCCGGCGTCGACCACCGTGGCCACCCCGGCCAGCCGGTCCCGGACGCACGCGGCCGACCCGCTCGCGCAGTACACGAGCTTCTCGCTGGCCCCGGTCGTGAAGAAGCTGCTGTCCCGGTCCAGGCAGCCGCTCTCGGTCACGGTCACCTTCATCGGCGACTCGGGCAGCCCCTGACGCCGCCGCCGGGCGCGGAGGTGAGCCGTGCGGACCAGCAGCCGCGGGTTGTCGTGGCGGACCGTGGCCGCCCCGACCAGGATCGCGTCCGCCTCGGCCCGCACGGCGTCGACCCGGCGCAGGTCCGCCTCGTTGGACAGCACCAGCCGCTCGGGGGTGCCGGCGTCGAGGTACCCGTCGAGGGAGATGCCGCAGCTGAGGATCGTGTACGGACGCTCAGCCATGGGCTCCGCCCTCCGCCGCCACCGCGCTCAGGGTCCTCGGCCGTCGGCGCTTCCGGCCGTGCGCCGCTGCGGGCCGCCCCCACCAGCGAGCACCACCGCGCCGGGCAGGCTGGCGACGGTGACGATCGCGCCGTACGCCACGGCCGTCGCGACCCCCTGGTCGGCACCCAGCCCGGCCGCCCCGAACGTCCAGGCGGCCACGCCCTCCCGCGGACCCCAGCCGGCGACGTTCGTCGGCAGTCCCGCCGCGACCAGCACCAGCAGCGCCAGCGGCAGCAGCGTCGCGGTCGAAGCGGTGACCCCGACCGCCCGCGCGGCCACGAGGTACGTCGCGAGGTGCCCGGCCAGCGCCACCATCGACGCGAGCACCACGCCCGGCCACGCCTCGCGCGCGCCAGCACGCCGTGCCGCACGTCCTCCCGGAGCCCGCGCAGCACCCGGCCCACCCACGACGGCCCGGCGCCCATGACCATGAGGCCGAGCCCCACCGCCACGGCGCCCGTCACCAGGACGCCGAGCACCCAGGGCGCCGACGCGCGGACCGGTGACGGCAGGAGCAGCAGCACCACCACGGCCACGAGCGCCTGCACGACCTGGCCCGCGGTCCGCTCCCACACCACGGCGCGCAGCCCGCGGCCGGTGTCACCGGCCATCCGACCGTGGTGCACCCCGCGGTGCACGTCACCGAGGACCCCGCCCGGCAGCACCGTGTTGAGGAACTGCGCGCGGTAGCAGGACGCCACCGCGGCCGCCGGGTCGACAGCCACCCCGAGGCCCCGCGCGACCAGGTGCCAGCGCCAGGCGCACGCGCAGGTGATCGGCACCGCGAGGCCGGCCCCGAGCGCCAGCGTCGGTCACGTCGAGCGCCTGCACGCCCGCCACGAACGGGCCGGCGCCGGTGCGCCACAGCACCACCCCCAGGACCGCCAGCCCGACGAGCCAGCGGACCGAGCGCCACGAAGGGCCCCTCACGCCGCCACCTCCTCCAGCACCCGGGCGACCCGGTCGGCCGTCTCGTCCCAGCCGGTCAGCCCCGGCGCCGCTCGGCCGCCGCCGCGCGGAGCCGCCGGCGCAGCGCCGGCGTCGCCCAGCCAGCCGCCGCACCGCCTCGGCGAGCGCGCTCGACGTCTCCCGCCGGGACCAGCACGCCCGGTCGGCTCCCGTCGGCACCGAGGCCGAGCGCCTCGGAGACCCCGCCCACGTCGTAGGCGAGCACGGGCAGGCCCCGGGCGAGCGCCTCGGTGACGACCATCCCGTAGGTCTCGGCGCGGGAGGCGAGGACCAGGACGTCGGCGGCGGAGTAGGCGCCGGTCCAGGTCCTCGCCGGTGCGCGGTCCGACCAGCCGGAGCCGGTCGTCCAGGCCGGTCGTCGCGGATGTCCGTCCTGCAGCGCCGCGACGAAGTCGGGTGACCGGGTCAGCGGGCCGACGCAGACGCACCGCCAGGGCAGGTCGGCGACCCGGGCCAGTGCTCCCACCAGCAGGTCGTGGCCCTTGCCCGGGGTCACGGCTCCGACGTTGAGCAGGTTCCCGCCGTCCGCGCTCCCGGTGGCGGTCGTCGCGGGGTCGACGCCCGGGCGGGCGACGTGGACCCGCCCCGGGTCCAGCCCGTAGGCCCCGAGCAGCCAGCGGCGCGTCCAGTCGCTCGTGGTCACCACCGCGGCGGACGCCCGGACCACCGCCGCCTCGCGGCTCGCGGTCGGTGCCGTCCGACTGCGCGCCGACCGGCATGTGCATCAGGACCACCGTCCGCAGCCGCCGGCTCGGCGGGCACCAGCGCCTCGGGGCACGCCGAGGCGACCAGCCCGTCGACGAGCACCACCGACGCCGTCGGGGGCGTCGCCCAGCGCCCCGGCCAGCGCCGCGCGGGACTCCCGACCGGCCCCCGGCCAGTCGCCCGTCACCTCTCGGGTCCGCACCGACCAGCCGGCCGCGGCCAGCCCTTCGCAGAGGCGGCGGTCGTAGGTGTTGCCGCCGCTCGGTCGCAACGGATCGCCGATCCCGGCCGGGACGACCACGTGGACGGCGCGTGCCGGGTTCACAACGACCTCTCGTAGCTCGCCCGGGCGACGTGGGACTCGTGCAGGGTGACTTCGAGGGCGGTCACGCAGGGCCCGAACGCACCCGCGCGGACCCGCTCGGCGAGCCGGTCGCCGACGTGCTGCGCCAGCACCTCGGTGGTGGTGTTGCGGCCGGCGAGCTCCGGCAGCGTCGTCGAGGTTGCGGTGGGTCAGCCCGGCCATCAGCCCGCGCAGCTCGTCGGCGGCCCGGGCGATGTCGACCAGGATCCCGTCGTCGTCCAGGGAGTCCCCGCGGAAGGTCGCGTCGACGACGTAGGTCGCCCCGTGCAGGGCCTGGGCCGGTCCGAAGACGTCGCCCCTGAGGCTGTGCGCGACCAGCATGTGGTCGCGGACGGTCACGCTGAACACGAGGCCTCCTCCCGGTCCCGGCCTCGTCCGGACCCCGTCGTACGTCACCGAGTGGCAGAGCGCCGGCAGCTCGCCGCTGACCAGCCGGGGCAGCACCTCGGGGAGCTCGGCGAAGGGGGACTGGCCGGTCAGCAGGGCGTCGAAGCACGGGTCGCGGAGCAGCTCGACGGCGAGCCGGAGCCGGTCGGCGGTCGTGCGCCGACCCCGCCGGGCCGCGGCCACCGTGCCGACCTGGCTGGCCCGGACGGTCAGCCGGTTCGAGTGGAAGACGCCGCCGAGGGAGAGCGTCGTCTCCTCGTCGCCGTACCAGCTGAGCTCGACGACCGTGCCCTCCGGCGCCAGCAGCTCCAGCGAACGCTGCAGCCCCTCGGACGTGGCGCTCGCGTGCACCACCAGGTCGAGACCGTCGGGTGCGCGCGTCGGGCTGGGCGAAGCCGGCCCCGAGCGCGGCGGCGACGCCGGCCCGCGCCGGGTCGACGTCGACCAGGGTCACCGTGACCCCCGGGATCCGGGCGAGCAGCCGCGCGACGCAGCAGCCCAGGGTGCCGGCTCCCACCACCGCCACCCGGTCGCCGAGCAGCGGCCCGGCGTCCCACAGCGCGTTGACGGCCGTCTCGACCAGCCCGGTGAGGACCGCGCGGCCAGCCGGCACGTCCGGCGGCACGACGGTCACCGCGGCCGCGGGCACGACGTACGCCGTCTGGTGCGGGTGCAGGCAGAAGACGGTGCGCCCCACCAGGTCGGGCGGTCCGACCTCCACGACGCCGACGTTGAGGTAGCCGTACTTCACCGGGCCCGGGAAGCCGCCCTCCTGGAACGGCGCCCGCATCACCTCCCGCTGGCTCTCCGGCACCCGCCCGGAGAAGACGAGCGACTCGGTGCCGCGGCTGATCGCGGACCGCACCGTGCGGACGAGCACGTCGTCGGGGCCGGGCGGCGGCAGGTGCGCGGGCCGGATCTCGCCGGCGCCCGGCTCGCGCAGCCAGAACGCCTGGGCCTCGCGCGGCCCGGGTGAACCGGAGTGGCGACCTCCTCGTTCGTCCACGTGTACCCGCCTCCTTGGTCCATGTGAACGGAGCAACCGTGCGCCCGGTTCAACGCCGTCCGGTGCCGGGCTGGCGTGCTGTCGGCGCGCGGCTGTTCGCGGCCCTCGTCACCGTGCTGGCGGCGCTGCTGGTGGTCGCCGCCCTGACCACCCCCGAGCGCCTCGAACAGCTCGACCCCGAGGCGTTCGTCCGGCTGCCGCTGGAGCTGATCGTCTACCTGGCCGTCGTGCTGGCCGTCCCCGACCGGTTCCGCCGGGCTCCGCACCGTCCTGGCTGTCGTCGGCGGGCTCGTGCTCGCCCTGAGCGCCGTCTTCAAGGTCCTCGACCTGGGCTTCCGGGAGGCGCTGAACCGGCCCTTCGACGTGTTGATCGACTGGCGCTACGCCGGCTCGCTCGTCGAGACGGCGCAGGACTCGGTCGACGGGCAGAACGGCACGCTGCTCCTCGTCGCCGCCGCGCTGCGTCCTCGTCGCGCTCCTCGTCCTCGTCCCGCTCTCGGTGCTGCGGCTCACGGGGGTGGCGGTGCGGAACCGGGGCGCGGCCGTCCGGGTCGTCGCCGCGCTGGCCGTGTCCTGGCTGGTGCTCGCCGGGCTGCAGGTGCAGGGCGCGGCCGGGCCTCTCGCGTCCCGGGACACCGCCGGGTACGTCTACGGGCAGGTCTCCCGGATCCCCGGCGAGCTGCGCGACCGGCGGGAGTTCCTCCTGGCCGCACAGACCGACCCGCTCCGCGACCTGGGGCCGGAGCAGCTGTTCACCGAGCCTGCGCGGCAAGGACGTCCTGCTCGTCTTCGTGGAGAGCTACGGCCGGGTGGCCCTCGAGGGCTCCTCCTTCGCGCCCGGGGTCACCGCGGTCCTCGACGAGGGCAACGCCCAGCTGGAGGACGCGGGGTTCGCCAGCCGCAGCGCGTTCCTGACGTCGCCCACGTTCGGCGCGATCAGCTGGCTGGCGCACGCGACGCTCCAGTCCGGCCTGTGGATCGACAGCCAGCAGCGGTACGACGTCCTGGTCACCAGCCCCCGGCAGACGTTGAGCAGCCTGTTCGAGCGCGCCGGGTGGCGCACCGTCGGCCTGGCCCCGGCCAACAACCGGGACTGGCCGCAGGGCGAGTTCTACGGGTTCGACCAGTTCTACGACTCCCGCAACGTCGGCTACGAGGGGCCGCGGTTCGGCTACCCGACCATGCCCGACCAGTACACCCTCGACGCCTTCCACCGCCTCGAGCTCGCGCCCTCTCCGCGGCCGCCCGTCATGGCCGAGATCGACCTGATCACCAGCCACGCACCGTGGTCCCGGGTGCCCCGGCTGATCGACCAGGCGGCCGTCGGCGACGGCTCGGTGTTCGAGGGCATGCCCGAGCAGCTGCCGTCGGCGGGCGACATCTGGCCCGAGCCCGAGCGGGTCAAGGCGGCGTACGGCCACGCGATCGAGTACTCGCTGAGCGCGCTGGTGCGGTTCGTGACGACGTACGGCGACGACGACCTGGTCCTGGTCGTCGTCGGGGACCACCAGCCGGCGACCATCGTGTCCGGCCCGGACGCCGGGTACGACGTCCCGGTGGCCGTCGTGGCCAAGGACCCGGCCGTGATCGACCGGATCGCGGAGTGGGGGTGGGACGGCGGCCTGCGGCCACGACCGGACGCACCGGTCTGGCGGATGGACGAGTTCCGCGACCGGTTCGTGGCGGCGTACAGCTCCAGCGGCCAGACTGGGACGCGGCCGGTGAGCGAGCGGTGAACCCCGCGCCGTGCCCGGCACGTTCCCGGGGTGAGGAGGTGGCATGGCTGATCCGGACGTCGCGCTGATGCAGCACCTCCACGACGAGCACGGAGCCGCCTTGTGGCGGTTCTGCCGACGGCTCCTCCCCGACGACCGCGGCCGGGCGGAGGACGTGGTGCAGGAGACGCTGCTGCGCGCCTGGCGGCACCGCACGATCCTGGAGAGCCCCGAGCCCGCGGTGCGGGCGTGGCTGTTCAAGGTCGCCCGCAACATCGTGATCGACCAGTGGCGCAGCCCGCGGACGCACCGCGAGACCTCCGTCGCCGAGGTGCCGGAGGACGGGACCGGCGACGAGACCGACCAGCTGCTGCTGTCCTGGGTCGTGGCCGAGGCGCTCACCCAGCTGTCGCCGGAGCACCGCGCGGTGCTGCTGGAGTGCTACTACCGTGGCCGGCCGGTGGCGGAGGCGGCCACGCGGCTGGGGGTGCCGGAGGGCACGGTCAAGTCACGCACGCACTACGCGCTTCGCGCGCTGAAGCTGGCACTGGAGGAGATGGGGGTGGGGGCATGAGCTGCCGGTTCGCGCACGACGACGGCGCCTACGTCCTCGGCGCCCTCCACCCTGCCGACCGTCAGGAGTTCGAGCGGCACCTGCCCGGGTGTGCGGACTGCACGCGCGCGGTCGGCGAGCTCGCCGGGCTGCCCGGCCTGCTCGGTCGGGTCGACGCGCAGCGTCGTCGAGGAGCCGGAGGTCGACGACCCGGTTCCGGCCACGCTGCTGCCGGCCCTCCTCCGCGAGGTCCGGCACGCGCGGCGTCGTCGCACGTGGGCGGCAGCCGGCCTGGCTGCTGCCGCGGCGGTCGCGGTCGTCGTCGCGCTGACGGTGACGGTGGGGCAGGTCGGGCGCGGCGAGACGGCCGCCACGCACGGATCCGGGGGCGAGCTCGAGCCCGGCCGATCGGTCACCGTCCGACGTCGTGCCGCTGCGGATGCAGCCGGTGGGGGACGTGCCGGTGCGCGCCACGGTCACTCTGGAGCAGGTCACCTGGGGCACACGGCTGGGGCTCGCCTGCACCTACGACTCGCAGTCGGTGGAGTACGAGCTGCCGTCCGAGGTGGACTACACGCTCTACGTGCGCACCCGGGACGGCCGCGTCGGAGCGGGTCGGCAGCTGGCGGTCGGTCGACGGGCTGCCGATGCAGCTCACCGCCGGGACCGCCGCGAGCGCCGAGGAGCTGGAGTCAGTCGAGGTGCGAACGGCGGACGGACGCGTGGTGCTCCGACTGGCCACGTGAGGCCAGCGGGTTCTCCCGCAGCACGACGATGGCGCCGAGGACGACTGCGGCGATCTCCGAGATCGCGGCCGTCCACACCTCCCAGCCCTCCCACGACTCCTCGAACCCGAAGAGCCCGACGGTGACTGACAGGATGAACGCGCCCAGGGTCGACAGCCCGAAGCCGACGGCCAGCAGCGGCGGGATCCAGTGCCGCCAGGTGAGCAGCATGGACCGCGATCACCACTCCGCCGACCGCGTTGAGCAGGAACGCCGGGCCGATGGTGTCGACATCCCGGTACCCCTCGAACCACAGGTAGAGGTGCATCGCCGCCGAGACCAGCACCGCCACTGCCACCAACATCCGCATGCCCATGAGCTGCTCCTCTCCGGGGTCGGCCTCCGCGCGGTCGCGGGAGGCGTCAACCTGAAGGAACGACGGCAGCCGCAGTGCCGTTCACCCACGCACGGAAACCGGCGGTCTTCTCGGCGACCACCGCGAACTTGCGCACCCGTCCGCTGCCCAGCCACCGCTCCAGAGCCGATGGGCTGTCACGAGGTCGTCCAGCGTCCGGTCACCGATCCTCTCGCTGATGGCCCGGCGGTCGGCGAGGAAGGCCCGTGCGAGTGCGTCAGCCGTCCGCCGGTGGGAGAGGCTGCACTCCGCCATCCAGCGGACGTCGAGCCCGGCCGACTGCAGGCTGGCGACCAGGTGGGGCAGGGGAATGAGCGACCACCGTGTCCGCATGCGGCATCTCCGCCTGCTCATCGCTCGTGAGGGGCATGCCCTCCTCGACGGTGAAGGCGAACCGACCGCCGGTGGGCAGCACCGACGCGATGTCGTGCAGCAGGATGCCCTTGTCCGGGAACGCGAGCAGCGTCTCCAGCAGGAGCACGACGTCGAACGGCCCGGCCGGGACCGGCGGGACCTGCGCCACCTCGAAGCGGCACGGCAGGTCAACCGCGCCCCGGCGCGCCACCTCGATGGCGCTGGCGCTCGCGTCCAGGCCGAGGTAGTCGCAGCCGAGCTCGGTCGTGATCAGCCGGCCCGGCCCGGCCTCGCCGCAGCACAGGTCCAGCACCGATGTCCCGGCGCCGATACCGGCCCGCACGGCCAACGACCGGATCTCGCGCGCGGACATGAAGCTCTCCTGGCCGACGTACTGACCTGTGGGGTACGCCGCGTGGCGCGCCCACCGGAGCGCCTCGTCGAAGGCGGCGCGCTCGTCAAGCCTCATGGCAGCTGCAGGTGGGCGTCGCTGGCTTCCCGGACCGATCGCGGCGGCGCCGTACCGTGGCGTCGCCACGACCACAGCAGGTCGCGACCGAAGGACTCGGCGAGGAGTGCGAGCGCCGCGACCAGAGCGCCGTACGTCGCCGTCCGTGGGAGGACGCCGGCGGCGGCGACGACGAGGGTGATGCCCTGGACTGCGGTGACCACCTTCCGCCAGTAGCGGAAGGGAAGGGTGACGCGCAGCCGTGGCAACGCCCACACGGCAAGGCCGAACGCGTAGCGGGCGAGCCCGATCGCCAGCACCCACCAGCCGTACGACGGCGCGACGTGCACGCTGAGGACGAGCAACAGGAACGCGTCGGCCTCGCCGTCGAAGCGGTTTCCGAAGCTGGACGCGGTCCCGGTGACGCGGGCGACCCGGCCGTCGATGGCGTCGAGCGCCAGCGCCACGACTGCGAGAGGCACGATCACCGCGGAGGTGGGCTCCTGGAGCGAAGGGTCCACCACCAGCGCCGCCAACGCGCATGCCAGGACCGTGCGGGCGAGGGTCACCACGTCGGCAGGCCCCAGAGCAGCGGAGTCCGCCACGGCCAGGCCGCGGCGCACGGCCACGCAGAGCACGGCGCCGCACGCCAACCCCACCACGGCGGGGAGCAGCGCGAGTCCGAGGCTCGCGAGCGCCGCGAGCAGGAGGACCAGCGCGGCGAGGCTCACCGCGAGGGCCTGCCGGACCGGAACCACGACACCCGCCCTTCCTTGAACGCTCGCCGCGTTGCGCGCGTTGTTGAGGACAACGCGAACCGCTCGCGCGCGGTTCACCTGGACGGAGGCGACATGGCGGCACAACCGGTCAGGGCCAGCGCCGGCTGGCTGGCGCTGCGTGAGCCGGTCGACGCCGCGGCCCGGTCGACCGAGCTCGTCGACGAGCTCGTGCGCTTCCTGCCCGCCGGCGACCTCGTCATCCACGACCTCGGATGCGGCACCGGTTCGATGATGCGGTGGCTTGCTCCTCGGCTGCCCGGGCCCCAGCGCTGGATGCTCCACGACCGCGACGCCGAGCTGCTCCACGACGTCGATCTGGACGGCACGCACGTCGACACCCGTCTCGACGACATCACCCGCATCGACCCCGCGGTGCTCGCGGGCGCCGACCTCCTCACCGCGTCCGCCCTGCTCGACATGATGACGGCCGAAGAGCTCGAGCGCTTCGTCCACGTCTGCACTGCCGTCGGCTGCCCCGTGCTGCTCACGCTGAGCGTCCTCGGCCGCGTCGAGCTGACACCCGCGGATCCCCTGGACACGGAGGTCATGGCTGCGTTCAACGCCCACCAGAGGCGCCACACGGGAGAGGCGAGGTTGCTCGGCCCGGACGCGGCTCACGTGGCAGCGATCGCCTTCGAGGCGGGGGGCCGCGAGGTCGTCTCCGCCCCCAGCCCCTGGCACCTCGGTCCCGACGAGGCCGACCTGGCGGCTGAGTGGTTCACCGGCTGGGTGGCCGCCGCCCTCGAGCAGCGGCCCGCGATGGCAGGGGTCCTCGGCCCGTACGCCCGGCGACGCCTCGCCGCCGCGGCGGACGGTTCACTGTCGATCACCGTGCACCACGAGGACCTCCTCGTGCTACCCGCGTCCGACAGGGTCGGATGCGGTGCTGAGGCTCGCCAGCCAGTCGTCCACGGTCGACACGCGTCGAACCGCGGGGTGGTGGTGGAAGACGCTCTCGTGCCGGATCGGGCCGACGATGACGACGTGCTCGAGGTCGCCGCGACTGGCTCGGGCGAGGGCGGCCCCGAGCTCGACGTACATGCCGCGGCCGTCGTGCTCCGACACGACGACGAGCACGGCGTCAGCGCTGAGTACGGCGTTGAGGTCATCCGTGGCGAGGTCGGCCGAGACCTCAGGGACTGACCCGTAGTCCTCCACGAGGGTGGCGTCAGGACCGCGGGTCCAGTCCAGGGTGAGCTCGTGGCCGGCTGCGACGACGGCGGACTGCACCGCCCGGACCTTCTCGATGTCAGCGAGCGCACCAGCGACGTAGATCTTCACCCCGCGAAGATCTCACGGGTCCGCGACGCGGCAGACGCAGCATCAGCCCGGGCAGGTGCCACCCGTGCGGTCGTAGATGGCGTTGACGCCGGCTGCCAGCAGCTCGACGCGCGGCCCCTCGCCCTCGAGACCGATGAGCATCATGCAGCGGCCCTGGGTCCAGTAGACGTGGCCGATGGCGTTGCCGTGCAGGTCTGGCGCCGTGAAGCCGTGGGCGCCGGGGACGTCGGACACCTGGAACCGCTTGATCTTCGCGCCGGGGGAGATCTGAGGCTGGATCACCTCGTCGCTCGTCTCGTAGGCCATCCAGTCACGTGCCCCGGCCTCGGTCTCGAACAGCAGGACGCTGCTCACGCCGGCGCTCCGGTCGCCCTGGGCGGGCTGGAAGGTCGTCGAGATGTAGCCACTGCGCCGAAGCTGCTCGGCCCCGTCCGGGGTCAGGTCGAACGGTTGGCCCGAGTCGGTCTGCGGCGGCGGAATCGGTTCCAGACCCGGGACCTCGTCGGCCTGCAGGAGGTACTGGTCGAGGTCGGCCGGCGCGAGCGTCGTGGCCGCCTCCGTCGGGCTCGTCGCTGGCTCGGATCCATCTCCGCAGCCGACGGCGAGCACGCCGAGGAGTGCTGCGAGTGCAAGGCGGGACCTACGAGGCGCCATGTCTCACGATCCGCCTCGGCGCAGCCCCACCGCAAGCATCAGTGTGGACTCCACGGTCCAGTGGCGTAGACGCAAGGACCAATCGAGCGTCCACGTGCCGCAGCCACGCGGGAGGCCGCTACGTCCGTGGTCGTTCGGTCCTTCCGGGTACGAGGACCGCGCCCGATCGCTCAGGCGAACATCGTCACCCCCCGCTGACCTCACTGGGTGTCCCCATTGAGCACCGAAACACGTAGCCAGCCAGCATCCGACGTACCCGGCGGCCCTCAGGTCGGTCGGCAGCGTCGGCAGCGGCCCGGACGGCCGCCGGGGGTTTCGAGGCTCGGCCGCGGGCGGCCTCGCACCTCAACCACCGGGGGAGGCGGGCCAAGCGGCAGAATGACGCGGAACGAGCGGGAGGTGATGATGGCGATCGATCTGTTCGCGGGCGTCCCGGTGAGCGACTTCGCTGCCGGGGTCGCGTGGTTCGAGCGCCTGCTCGGGGGACCGGCCAGCTTCCAGCCTCACGACACCGAGTCGGTGTGGACCCTGGCCGAGCACCGGTACGTCTACGTGGTGCTCGATCCCGGGCGGGCCGGCCATGCCCTCGTGACCTTCATGGTCGACGACCTCGACAGGTTCCTCGCTGCCGCGGACGACGAAGGCGTCGAGCCCGTGACGGTCGAGCACTACGGGAACGACGTGCGCAAGGCGGTCTTCCGCGATCCCGACGGCAACGAGATCGGCGTGGGCGAGGTCCCAGAGGCGTAGCGACCGGGCAATACCCGTTGCCGCTGTCGGCGGGCGCTGCAAAGGTGCTGGGCATGGCATCCCGGACATCCAACTTCTGCATCGACGCCCACGACCCCTACGCCCAGACCCTCTGGTGGGCGCAGGTGCTGGAGGACTTCACGATCGACCCGGCCGACGACATGAAGCCGGACGACGAGGAGTGCGGGCTCGACGGTCCCGACGACCGCTACCTGCTGTTCCTCAAGGTCCCCGAGCCCAAGACGGTCAAGAACCGGATGCACCTCTGCCTGCGGCCCACCGACCGCGACCGCGACGCGGAGGTCGAGCGCATCCTCGGCCTCGGCGCGACGATGGTCGACGACCGGCGCGAGGGCCCCGCGCGTGGCTGGGCGGTGCTGGCCGACCCGGAGGGCAACGAGTTCTGCGTGCTGCGGGGGCAGGAGGCGAGCGAGTGAGCGAGACGCCGAAGGAGCTGATGGTCCGCTACCTGCAGACGCTGCGGGACGCCGCGCTCTGGAAGCTCGACGGCGTCAGTGAGTACGACGTCCGCCGACCGCTCGTGCAGAGCGGCTCCAACCTGCTCGGGATCGTCAAGCACCTCGCCTACTGCGAGCTCGGCTACCTCACGCAGACCTTCGGGCGCGAGCTGCCGGTCCCGGACCTGTGGGCCCAGGAGGGGGTCGACCCGCACGACGACCTCTGGGTCCCCGCTGACCAGAGCCGGCAGGACGTCATCGACCTCTACCTGCTCGCCCAGGCCGAGGCCGCGCGCACCCTGGCGGACCACGAGCTCGACTCCGAGGGTCGGGTCCCGTGGTGGCCCGAGGAACGGGCGACGGTCACGCTCCACCAGATCCTGGTCCACATGAGCGTCGAGACCGCCCGCCACGTCGGCCAGATGGACATCCTGCGCGAGAGCCTGGACGGCGCGATCGGGATGCGGCCCGAGGCCATGAACCTGCCCGACGACGACTACGACTGGGAGGGATACGTCGCGAAGGTGCAGAGGGACGCCGAACGTTTCCGGTGACCGCCCGTCCGACACGTCATCGGGGCCGCAGTGACAGACTCCCGTGTTGTGTCCGACACCTGGCCGAGCCGTGAGCTGATCGACTCGTTCCTCGGCGGTGACTTCGATGTCGAGCTGTGGCCCGGCGAGACGATCCACGTCGACTCCGAGAAGGCCGCGGCCGCGGCCCGCCGCTACCGCGACGTCCTCGGCCGCTTCGCCACCGGGGTCACCGTCGTCACGGCCCTCAGCGGGGACCGCCCCGTCGGGCTGACCTGCCAGGGCTTCATGTCGGTCTCGCTCGACCCGCCGCTGGTCCTGTTCTCCCCGGCCAGGACCTCGCGCTCCTGGCCGCTGATCCAGAGCGCCGGCGCCTACTGCGTCAACTTCCTCGCCGCCGACCAGGGCGACCTCTCCCAGCGGATGGCCACGCGCGGCAGCGACAAGTTCGACGGGGTCTCGTGGCAGCCGTCGCCGGAGACCGGGTCGCCGGTGCTCGAGGGAACGCTGGGGTACGTCGACTGCCGGATCCACGCCGTCCACGAGGCCGGTGACCACCGGCTCGTCGTGGGGCGCGTCGTCGACCTCGCCACGACCGACGAACGGGAGGCGCTCACCTTCTACCGGGGTCGCTACGGCTCGGTCGGCTGAGGTCCGCCCGGGAGAAAACCGGGTGAGGAAGCGCCGATCCCGCGCCATAGTGGGTCCGTGGAGCTGCACGAGTTCGGTCCGGACGACGCCGAGGCGATCAAGGCGTTCGTCGAGGTCGAGAACGCCCGCATCGCCGCCGACTCGCCGTGGCAGCACCCGGCCACGCCGTACCGGCAGGAGATGTGGATGCGCTACGGGTGGGACGGCGAGCCGGCCCGGTTCTTCCTGGTCGCCGACCGCGACGGTCTGCCGGTCGGGTCCGCGCAGGTCAACACCTCGGAGTGGGACAACCTCGAGCTCGCGTGGCTCGGGTTGACCATCCACCCCGAGCACCGTCGGCGGGGCCACGGCTCGGCCGCGCTGGAGATGCTGCACGACGAGTGCCGACGACTCGGGCGACCCCTGGTCGGCATGGACGGCTGGGACGACGAGGCCGCGCGTGGCTTCGCCGCGGCGGTGGGCTACGAGAAGAAGTCGCAGGCGATCAACCGGCGCCAGGACCTCCAGGCGCTCGGCGCCGACTTCTTCGAGGCGGCGTACGCCGAAGCGGAGGCGATGGCCCACGACTACGACCTCGTACGGATCGCCGGCCGCAGCCCGGCCGACCTCCACGACGAGCTGGCGGCCGTGTCAGCCTCCATCAACGACGCTCCGCTCGACGACCTCGAGATCGAGGACGAGGTCTACACCCCGCAGCGGATCCGCGACTTCGAGCACGCGCAGACCGAGGGCGGTCACCGGCTCTACCGCGTCGTGGCCCGCCACACCGGCACCGGCGAGCTGGCCGGCCACACCGTGGTCACCGTCGACTGCGAGCGACCCCAGATCGGCGCCCAGGAGGACACCACGGTCGTCCGCGACCACCGCGGCCACCGGCTCGGCCTGCTGCTCAAGGCCGACCTCTGCCGGTGGCTGCTGGCAGCCGAGCCCCAGCTGCGCACCCTCGACACCTGGAACGCCGAGTCCAACGACCACATGATCGGCGTCAACGACAGACTGGGCTACCGCGCGGTCGGACGGGCCCTGGAGTTCCAGCGGCGGGTCTGATCACCCCGCGTGGCCCGTTGACCGCCGCGTGCTGGCCGGTGAGGGTGGGGCCATGCCTGCGACCCGCACCCGGCCCGCCTTCGATGCCGACAGCCGCACCGCCCTGCTGGGCTGGTACGACCTGCAGCGCGGCATCGTCAGGATGAAGTGCGAGGGGTTGTCCGACGAGGATGCCCATCGCTCACTCATCCCGACCTCGCCGCTGATGACGGTTGCCGGCGTCCTCGCCCACGTGACCTGGGCCGAGCAGCTGTGGTTCGAGCACGCCTTCCTGGGCCGTGACTTCGAGGGTCCCGGCTGGGACGACGTGGAGGACTCCGAGTTCATGGTCGAGGGCCGGTCGCTCGCCGATCTCCTGACGGCGTACGACGAGCAGTGCGCCCGGACCGACGAGGTCATCGCCAACCACGCGCTGTCCGACCGCGGCGTGGGCGGCCAGTTCCCGTCGGCGTCCTCGACGCTGGAGTGGATGCTGCTCCACATGCTCGAGGAGGTGGCCCGCCACGCCGGACACCTCGACCTGATCCGCGAGCTGCTCGACGGGGAGCAGGGCTACTACTGAGCGCGTGTCGCCAGATCGACGTTCGTAGGGTGGGCGCATGGGGCTGCGCAGCGGGGAGCACGGCTACGGCCGGGTCACGAAGGCCCTGCACTGGGCGACGGTGCTGCTCGTCGCGGGACAGTTCGTGGTCGGCTACTCGATGGACCTCGACGCCGGCTGCGACCCGGTCGGTGAGGAGCGCAGCGGCGGCGACACCCCGGACGCGACCGAGGAGCGGCTCGACCGGCTCGAGGACGCCTGTGAAGCAGGCGCCGACCGGCTCGACCTCACCAGCGGGGCCCCGGACCTCCCCGAGCTGCACCTCCTGCTCGGGCTCTCGATCCTGGTCGTCGCGGTCGCACGGCCACTGTGGCGACGGTACGACGGGCTCCCGCCGTGGTCGGAGCACCTCTCCGAGGGCGAGCGCCGGCTCGTCCACTGGACCGAGCGGGCCCTGATGACGGTGCTGCTCGTCGTCCCGCTGAGCGGTCTGCTGCTGGTCGCCACCGGCGACGACGCCTGGCTGCCGCTCCACGTCGGGGCGCACCTGGCGTTCTTCGCCGCGCTGGCCGCGCACCTGTTCACCAACCTGCGGCCGGGGATCCTCCGCCGGATGCTGTGACGCTCCGGCAGCGCCGGAACCGTGGCGGGCGCGCTAGCGTCCCATCATCATGCGACTTCTCCTCGGACTGCTGCTCGCCGCCCTCCTGCCGCTCGCGGGGTGCGGCGACGACGCGACGACGGCCCCGGAGCAGTCGCCGTCACCCGACAGCAGCAGCCCCACCCCGATCGTGCCGAAGCCCGGCGGCGACACCCCCGGGGGCCAGCCGCCGATCGACGGGCCGCTGCCCGACACCCGCACCGGTGCGGTGCCGATGTCCGGCGAGGGCGGCTGCACCGAGCGCTACACGGCGTCGGCAGTCGCGGACCGTGCGTTCGCCTTCGACGGCACCGTGACCGGGATCGGTGACCAGGGCGTGACCTTCGAGGTGCACGAGTGGCTCGTCGGCGACGGACCGGCGACGGTCACGGTGCGGATGGGAGCTCCGACCTCGTCCCGCATGAGCGAGTCCGCGCCGTCGTACTTCGTCGGGACCCGGTTGCTGGTCAGCGGGGAACAGGACGGCGGGCCGATCGCGTGGGCCTGCGGCTTCACCCGCTACCACGACGACGAGACCGCGTCCGCCTGGCGGTCGTAGAGCCACGCGCACTGGTACGGCGCGAGCCGGACCGCCCCGTCGCGCAGCTTCGGTCGCGCGCCGCCGAGCGCGTCGTGGAGACCCGAGGTGTGGAGGCCGAGCCAGTGCAGCACGTCGTCGGCGACCCAGCGCTCCTCGTCCGTGACGTTGGCGGCCATCAGCAACGGCCCCTCCGGCGCCCGTCGTACGACGAGCAGCACCCCCGGGTCGCGGGGGTCCCAGATCTCGGTCGGGATGGCGGCGTGCAGGTGGGGGAGACCCGCGCGGACCGAGACCAGGTGCCCCAGGGCGGGGCCGGATGCCGTGCGGGTCGACCGGCGGCCACGGCATCTGCGGACGGTGGACCCACCGGTTGTCACCGGCGTGACGCCGGGTCGTCGGCCCAGCCGACGTCGTTGAGCAGGCCGAGCTCGTCACCCATCCAGAGCACGGGCAGCCCGCCGAACCCGAGCATCAGCGCGTGGAGCAGCAGGATCCGCGGGACCGCACCCGGGTCGCCGGACTCGAGCCCGGCCAGCGACGCCAGCGAGCCGGAGATCCGCCGGTCGCCGGTCGCCGGGTTGTCCTGGAACACCAGGCCGCGCGCCCACGAGCCCGGGTGCGTGCCGGCGTACCAGTCGGACAGGAACCGGCGGTGCGCGGCGCCGTCGAGACCGGCCCGCCACGCGTCGGTGTCGTCGATGGCCCAGCCGATGTCGTCGTGACACCGGGCGTAGGTCAGCCAGCTGGTGGTCGCCGGCGGCTGGGGGAGCTGCCTGCAGCGCCCGCGACGCCAGCCGGACCTCTCCGGTCGCCAGCATCGACCACAGCTGCACCATCAGGCTGTTGTGGTAGGCGAGGTCGGAGACCCGGCCGGCGTGCTCGCCGACGCCGAGGTAGGCCGGCAGGTCGGCCGGGCCGACGATCGCCTCGGCCTTGAACAGCACCGCCGGGCACGCCATCCGGACCACCGTGCGCAGCAGCCGGGTCAGCTCGTGGACCTCGGGCTGGTTCTGGCAGGTGGTGCCGAGCCGCTTCCAGAGGAACGCGATCGCGTCGAGCCGGAACACCTCGACGCCGAGGTTGGCGAGGTGGCAGATGATCGCGGCGAACTCGCACACCACGTCGGGGTTCGACCAGTCGAGGTCCCACTGGTAGTCGTGGAACGTGGTCCAGACCCAGCCCGTCGAGCTCGTCGTCCCAGGTGAAGTTCCCCGGCGCGAAGTCGGGGAAGACCTCCGGCAGCGTCGCCTCGTAGGCGTCCGGGACCCGACGGTCGGGGTGGACGTGGAAGTAGCCGCGCTTGTCGGCGTCACCGGCCCTCGCCGCCTCGGCCCAGGCGTGCTCGCGGGCGACGTGGTTGAGCACCAGGTCGAGGCAGAGGCTGATGCCGTGGTCGCGCAGCGTGGTGGTGAGCGCGCGCAGGTCGTCGACGTCGCCGAGGTCGGCGCGCACGGTGCGGTAGTCGGCGACCGCGTAGCCGCCGTCGTTCGGCGCCGGCCGCGGGGTCAGCAGCGGCATCAGGTGGAGGTAGGTGACGCCGAGGTCGCGCAGGTACGGCGCGTGCTCGCCGACGCCGGACAACGATCCGCCGAAGCGGTCGGCGTACGCCGCGTAGCCCAGCATGTCGGGACGCTGGAACCAGTCCGGCTCGGCCAGCCGGTCGGCGTCGAGCGCTCGCAGGTCGTCGGGTCGGGCGTCGTACCCCTCGCGTGCCAGGGCCACCAGCCGGTCGGCCAACCCCTCGCGCTCCTCGGCCGGCAACGCCGGCCACACCGTCCCGATGCCGCGCACCAGGTCGGGCCGCCATGCCCTCACCCGGCTCCCGAACACGGCTGACTGGTCCTCCACGGTGAGGAGTATGGCAACCGCTCGCCGCCGGGGAAGTCCTGATGCCGGGCCACGAGCGCAGGAGACAGGTTGAGCGACCGCAACGATCCGAACCCGCTCACCTCATTCCCGGCCGAGCGCGGCCTCCAGCCCGTCGAGCACCAGGTCGAGCCCGAACTGGAACTCGTCCGCGAAGTCGTAGCCGGGCTGCAGGTAGTAGGACCTCGCCATCTCGACGAGGTGGGGGTACTCGCCGGTGGCCATCAGCTCCATGATCGGCTCCGCCACGTCCCCGACGCTCCCGGGGCCCTCGAACGGGAGGGACGCTTCCTGCAGCGCGAACCCGTAGACGTAGCTGTCGAGCAGCGCGTAGGCGTGCGCGGTCATCGCCGCGGAGAAACCCGCCTCGCGCAGCGTGGCGAGGACGGTGTCGTGGTGCCGCAGGTTGGCCGGCCCCGGGCTGCTCCGCGACTCCAGCATGCCGATGGCCCAGCGGTGCCGCGCCAGCACCTCGCGTGCGGAGTGGGCACGCGTGTGCATCTCGGGCCGCCAGGCCTGCCCGGGGACCGGGAGCGCGATCTCGCCGAAGACGAGGTCGACGAGGGCGTCGAGGATCTCGGCCTTGCTCGCGACGTGGTGGTAGACCGACATCGGCTTGACGCCGAGCTCGAGGGCGAGGGACCGGATCGTCAGCGACTCCAGCCCGCCGGCGTCCGCGATCGCGAGCGCGCCCTCCAGGACCAGGTCGCGACTCAGCCGCGGTCGTGAGGGCGTCGTGCCGACGGTTCCTGGCATGTCGTGCTCCCGGGGGTCTTGGCATTTCGTACTTTGTACGTTAGCGTAACCGTACTAAGTACGACACCGGCTCGGGCAGACCTGGATTGGACGATCATGACCAACCTGACCGAGACAACGCCGACGACGACCATGAGAGCGGTGGTGCAGGACCGCTACGGCAGCGCGGACGTGCTGCACGTGGGCGAGGTCGCCCGACCGGAGATCGCGGCGCACGAGGTGCTGGTGCGGGTCGAGGCCGCCGGCCTGGATCGCGGCACCGAGCACCTGATGACCGGGAAGCCCTATGCGATGCGGCTCGGGTTCGGGCTGCGTCGGCCTCGCAACCCGGTGCCGGGTCGTGACGTTGCCGGCACGGTGGCCGCGATCGGTGCGGCCGTGACGCGCTTCGCCGTGGGTGACGAGGTCTACGGCATCGCTCCCGGATCGTGCGCGGAGTACGCCGTGGCGCGCGAGGACAAGCTGTCCGCCAAGCCACCCAGCCTGTCGTTCGCGCAGGCTGCGACGGTGCCCATCTCGGCGGGGACCGCGCTCCAGGCGCTCACCGACGCCGGGAAGGTCCGGGCGGGCCAGTCGGTCCTGGTCCTCGGCGCGTCCGGTGGGGTCGGGACCTACGCCGTCCAGCTGGCGAAGGCCTTCGGGGCGGAGGTCACCGGGGTGTGCAGCACCGCCAAGGTCGACCTCGTGGCCTCCCTCGGTGCCGACCACGTCATCGACTACACCCGCGAGGACTTCGCCGACGGGACGCACCGTTACGACCTGGTCCTCGACATCGGCGGGAGCCCCTCGATGAGGCGGCTGCGCCGGGCGTTGCAGCCGAGGGGCACGGCCGTGCTGGTCGGGGGCGAGGGCAACGGCAACGTCATCGGGATGAGCAGGCAGCTCCGCGGCGCGGTGATCTCGCTGTTCGTGCACCAGCGGCTGGCGCTGTTCCTGGCCCGGGAGCGGGCCGCCGACCTCGAGCTGCTCACACCCATGATCGAGGCCGGCCAGGTCGTCCCGAGCCTGGACGCGGCGTACCCGCTCGACCAGGTGCAGCACGCCATGCGCCGCATCGCCCGGGGTGAGGTCCGCGGCAAGGTCGCGATCACGGTCCGGGCCTGACCGCGACCCGTGGACGTGGGCGGTGGCGCGGGCGGGCAGAATCCTCTCCTGTGCCTGATCCGGGATCCTTCCTCCTGACCGTCGCCGAGGTGCGGCGCGAGACCGAGGACGCCGTGTCGGTGGTGTTCGAGGTGCCGGGGGAGGACGCCGAGGCGTTCCGGTTCGCGCCCGGTCAGTTCCTCACCCTCGGCATCCCCTCCGACCGCACCGGACTGGTCGCCCGCTGCTACTCCATCTGCGTGCCGCCCGGTGAGCCGTTGACGGTGACCGTGAAGCGGACCGTCGACGGCTACGCCTCCAACTGGGTCAACGACCACCTGCGGGCCGGCGACGCCGTGCGGGTGCTGCCACCCAGCGGGATCTTCACGCCGAAGGACCTCGGCGTCGACCTGCTGCTGTTCGCCGCCGGCTCCGGCATCACGCCGATCATGTCGATCATCCGGACCGCGCTGCGCGACGGGACCGGACGGGTCGTGCTCTTCTACGCCAACCGGGACGAGACGTCGGTGATCTTCGCCGGGGCGCTGCGGGACCTGGCCGCCGCGCACCCCGACCGGCTGCAGGTCGTCCACTGGTTCGAGACGGTGCAGGGCCTGCCGACCCAGGAGCAGCTCCGGTCGTTCGCGGCCGACCGTGCGGCGTACGAGGCCTTCGTCTGCGGGCCCGCGCCGTTCATGAGGACGACGACGGACGCGCTCAAGCAGCTGGGGTTCCCGCGGTCCCGGCGCCACCAGGAGAAGTTCGTGTCGCTGGGCGGCAACCCGTTCGGCGACGTGGAGGAGGTGCTCGCCGCGTCGGCCACGCTGGCCGAGGCCGACGACCCCGACGACCCGGACGAGGCAGCGAGCTGAGCGTCGGGCCTCAGTACGGCGTGGTGCGCGCCAGGTCGAGCGCCCGGCTCATCGAGAACGGCGCGGTCTGGTTCACCAGCCACGGGCGCCCGGCCCACAGGTAGCCGTCGACGTGACGCCGGGCGAGCCGGCGCGCCCGGTCGGGCAGCCCCCACCGCTTCGCTGCCACCCGCGTCGTCGGCGGGATGCCGAGCGTGACGCAGCGCCGGTCGGACGTCGTCTCGCAGGTCTTCGCGTTGTTGAAGATCTCGCCCTTCGGGTGGTCGTGCCAGTACTGCCAGGTGAACGGGCGGCCGTTCTCCGCGGTGTCGACGGTGAAGTGCTTCCCCGTGATGCCGCGAGTCTCGAGCGCCCGGACCACCTCGGCGCCGTAACCGATCTCGTCCTCGGTCGCCTCGTAGTGCGTGGTGTTGAGGTGGAAGCCGCGGACGTGCTCGACGCCCCCGCGGACCAGCTGCTTGACCGCGTTGGCGGGGTCGTGGTGGTTCCACCCCGCACTGCCGACGTCGATGTAGACGCTGGCGTGGGGGAGGGCACCGAGCCGGCGCGCGGCGTACCGCACCAGGCCCGACAGCACCTGCGAGCCGCCGGGCGCGCACAGGGCGAACGGGCCGTCGGGCTGCAGCACGATCGCCGCATAGGTGTCGTCGAGCGCGTTCGCGAACCGGCGCACGTAGCGCTTGTAGGACTTCTTCTCCTTCTCGGTCGGCAGCCGCCTGCAGGCGTCCTGCTCCCACGGCACGACCCGGAACAGCGTCATGTGGACCAGGACCTCGGGATCGCCGCCGGTGGCGTTGTCGACGTACTCGCGCACCTTGCCCGCAATGTCCCGGTCCGGGATCCAGGCGCCGAACCACTTGGCCTTCGGGCGGAGCGCGATCTTGCCGAGCAGCTTCTTGCGGTCGCCCCTCCGCGTCGACGTAGGGCTGCCACGCCATCTCGGCCGGGCCCTTGTAGACCCCCCACTCGCGACCGGCGAGGGGGTTGTCGACGGCACGGTGGGCCGAGACGGGTGCGCCGGCGTCCGGCGCCGCCGAGGCCGGCGGGGGCCGGCGCGGTCAGCAGCCCGGTCAGCAGCAGGGCAACGAGCACAGCGGGGAGCATCCGCGCACCGGACTTCGCGGAGCCAGCAGCCAGGCGGCGGACAGCCGCCGAGCGCGGCCAGCGCGGCGGGTTCTGATCGGTGAGCGCGAGCAGCACCGCGGTGTCGCGGCGACCCCGCGGAGAACGGGGAACTCGGCTCGACCGGCTCCATAGTGAAGCAAGTCTAGTGACAAACGGTAGTACGTGGCTACCGGCCGACTCCCCCAATCTTGGGGTGGCCGAGACGACTTGGGGATGGTCGACACCCCGTGGGTCTCCTAGCGTCTTCCCCCATGTCGAAGACTCACGCGATCACGCCCATGGCCAGGATCTGGAGCCGTTCCATGAAGGCTCACAACGCCATCGCCCAGCAGAACGCCGTCGCTGCGGCCCGGGTGCTCGCCGAGCGCCGCGCCGAGCGCGAGGGTGTCGAGCGGTATCTCGCTGGCCGGGCGCTGGCCAAGGCCGAGTAGCCACCTGCTGACGCGCGCGCCGACGACCTAGGGTGCGTCTCTCAAGTCGGCGCCGTCCGCGAGCGTGATTTCGCGCCGATCTGGCAAGGCGGAGGTGCGAAGGCGGGGCGGAGCCCCGTCGAGTCGCCGACAACGCCGCCAGATCGGATGCGAAATCACGCGCAGCAGGCGCCTCGACTTGGGAGACGGGCGCTAGTAGCCCCGCTCGCGCCATTCCGCGAGGTGAGGCCGCTCCGCACCCAGCGTCGAGTCGTCGCCGTGGCCGGGGTAGAACCAGGTGTCGTCGTCCAGCGCACCGAACAGCTTCGTCGAGACCTCGTCGATGAGCTGCCGGAAGGCCTCGGCGTCTCCGAAGGTCGCCCCGACGCCGCCGGGGAAGAGCGAGTCGCCGGTGAAGAGGTGGTCGTGGCCGCCGGGGTCGGAGTAGCGCAGCGCGATCGAGCCGGGGGTGTGGCCGGCGATCGCGATCACCTCGAGCGTGCAGTCGCCCACCGCGACCGTGTCGCCGTCGCCGACCCGGCGGGTCACCTCGACGCCGGTCTGCTCGGTGATCGCGTCCGCGTCCGGCGTACCGGCCACGACCTCGGCGCCCGTGGTCGACACGACGTCGGCGAGCGCGCGGTGGTGGTCCCAGTGCTGGTGGGTGGTCACCACGGCCGTGAGGCCTGCGTCGCCGATCAGCGGTAGCAGGGTGTCCGGCTCCGCGGCGGCGTCGACCAGCACCTGGGCACCGGTCGCGTGGCAGCGCAGCAGGTAGCAGTTGTTCGACATCTCGGGGTCGACCGCGACCTTGGTGACCGTCAGGTGGGTCAGCTCCCGGACGTCGGCGTCGCCGCCGGGGGAGACGTGTCCGGTGTAGGTCATCACCAGCCTCCGATCGTGGGGAGGTCGCCGCGGCTGCAGGAGATCTGGTCGCCGGGCTCTCGCCCGGTCAGCCACCAGGCGAGCTGGCGGACCGGACCGGTGACGATCGCGGCCTGCTCGCCGACCTCGCCCACGGCCCACGAACGCTCGGAGTCGAGCGGCGTGACCCGGAACGCGGGCTCGGGGTCGAGCCGCTTCACCATGCCGTCGACCACCACCTCGGCGAACTTCGCCGGCCACTGGTCGGCGGAGTAGCCGGCGCCCAGGTCGGCGTGGTGGATCTCGATCTCGCGCACCCGCATCAGGGGCAGCGCCTGCAGCGGCAGCTCCTGACCGCCGGGGGTCCGCTCGAAGCGTCCCGCCCAGGCGCGCTCCGGCAGCGTCACCAGGGCGTCCTGGAACGTGGTGAGCACCGCCAGCAGCCGCTCCCGCAGGTCCGCGGGCTCGGCGGAGGCGAGCTCCTCGATGTCGGCGTCCCGCTGCTCCTGCGACGCGTACATCGGTACCGGCCTGCGCTCGACGACGCCCTGGAGGACGTCGCGCAACGCCTCGCCGTTCAGGGCGAGGTGGGCCACCACGTGGGCGCGCGACCAGCCGGGAAGCAGCGACGGCGCCCTCCAGTCGTCGTCGTTGAATCCGTCGACGGTGCGCACGAGCCGCTGTCCGGCCTCCGTCAGGTGGTCGGGCTCGAGGGAGTGGTCCATGCGCCCATCGTGCACCACGGGCCCGGTCGCCGGCCGCGTCACCACCCGAAGGCGCGAGGCGGGCTGTCGGTGGTCCGTCATAGGCTGGGCGGGGTCGGCGCGCCGGGTTGCGCCGTCGACGACGACGTACGAACATGTGTTCGACTCACACGGATTGGACGACGGGACCGCAGTGGCCGACCAGCTCATCATCCGGGGCGCCCGGGAGCACAACCTCAAGGACGTCTCGCTCGACCTGCCGCGGGACGCGATCATCGTGTTCACCGGCCTGTCCGGCTCCGGCAAGTCCAGCCTCGCGTTCGACACCATCTTCGCCGAGGGCCAGCGGCGCTACGTCGAGTCGCTCTCGGCGTACGCCCGGCAGTTCCTGGGCCAGATGGACAAGCCCGACGTCGACTTCATCGAGGGGCTCTCGCCCGCGGTGTCGATCGACCAGAAGTCCACGTCCAAGAACCCGCGCTCGACCGTCGGCACCATCACCGAGGTCTACGACTACCTCCGGCTGCTGTTCGCGCGCATCGGTCACCCGCACTGCCCGACCTGCGGCGCGCCGATCGAGCGGCAGACGCCCCAGCAGATCGTCGACCGGGTGCTGACCCTCGAGGAGGGCCAGCGGTTCCAGGTGCTGGCGCCGGTCATCCGGGGCCGCAAGGGCGAGTACGTCGAGCTCTTCAAGCAGCTCCAGACCCAGGGCTTCTCGCGGGTCAGGGTCGACGGCGAGACCCACCAGCTCGACACTCTGTTGTCCGAGGGCCCAAGCTCGACAAGCAGAAGAAGCACACCATCGAGGTCGTGGTCGACCGCCTCGCGGTGAAGGAGTCCGCCAAGCGTCGGCTCACCGACTCGGTCGAGACCGCGCTCAACCTCGCCGGTGGCCTGGTGGTGCTCGACATGGTCGACCTGCCTGCGAAGGACCCGCATCGCGAGCTGCGGTTCTCCGAGAAGATGGCGTGCCCCAACGACCACGCGATCGACACCGACGAGCTCGAGCCGCGCTCGTTCTCGTTCAACAGCCCGTTCGGCGCCTGCCCGGAGTGCCACGGCCTCGGCACCCGGCTGGAGGTCGACCCCGACCTCGTCGTCCCCGACCCGAGCGCCGCGCTCGGCGAGGGCGCGATCCAGCCGTGGAGCCAGGCCCACGTCGCCGACTACTTCCAGCGGCTGATGGAGGCGCTGGGTCAGGAGCTCGGCTTCGACCTCGACACCCCCTGGCAGGACCTGACGGCCGTCCAGCAGAAGTCGCTGCTGTGGGGTCACTCGACCAAGGTCCACGTCGTCACCCGCAACCGCTACGGCCGCGAGCGCTCCTACTACGCGGCCTTCGAGGGCGTGCAGAGCTACATCGAGCGGCGCCACCGCGAGGCCGAGTCCGACACCAGCCGGGAGCGCTTCGAGGGCTTCATGCGCGAGGTGCCCTGCCCGGCCTGCCAGGGGTCCCGGCTCAAGCCGGTCTCGGTGTCGGTCACCGTCGGCGGCCGCAACATCGCCGACATCTGTCGGCTGCCGATCAACGAGACCGCCGACTTCCTGCGCGCGCTCGACCTCACGCCGCGGGAGAAGCAGATCGGCGAGCGGGTGCTCAAGGAGATCCTCGAGCGGCTCAACTTCCTGCTCGACGTCGGCCTCGACTACCTCAGCCTCGACCGGCCGTCCGGCTCGCTGTCGGGTGGCGAGGCGCAGCGGATCCGGCTCGCGACCCAGATCGGCGCCGGGCTGGTCGGCGTCCTCTACGTCCTCGACGAGCCGTCGATCGGCCTCCACCAGCGCGACAACCACCGGCTGATCGAGACGCTGGTGCGGCTCCGCGACCTCGGCAACACCCTGATCGTCGTGGAGCACGACGAGGACACCATCCGGGTCGCCGACTGGGTCGTCGACATCGGCCCCGGTGCCGGTGAGCACGGCGGGCAGGTCGTCCACTCCGGGTCGGTGAAGGGTCTGCTCGAGCACCCCGACTCGATGACGGGGCAATACCTCTCCGGTCGCCGGGAGATCCCCGTCCCCGCCGTACGCCGACCGCGGACCACGGGCCGCGAGCTCGTGGTCAAGGGCGCCCACGAGCACAACCTGCAGGACATCGACGTCGCCTTCCCGCTCGGCGTGCTGGTCGCGGTGACGGGCGTGTCCGGGTCGGGCAAGTCGACGCTGGTCAACGACATCCTCTACACCTCGCTGGCCAAGCAGCTCTACCGCGCCCGGACCGTGCCGGGTCGCCACCAGCGGATCACCGGTGTCGACCAGGTCGACAAGGTGATCCACGTCGACCAGTCGCCGATCGGCCGGACGCCGCGCAGCAACCCGGCCACCTACACGGGTGTCTTCGACCACGTCCGCAAGCTCTTCGCCTCGACCCCCGAGGCCAAGATGCGCGGCTACCTGCAGGGCCGGTTCTCCTTCAACGTCAAGGGCGGCCGCTGCGAGGCGTGCTCGGGCGACGGCACGATCAAGATCGAGATGAACTTCCTGCCCGACGTCTACGTCCCGTGCGAGGTCTGCCACGGCGCCCGCTACAACCGGGAGACGCTGGAGGTCCACTACAAGGGCAAGACCATCGCCGAGATCCTCGACATGCCGATCGAGGAGGCGGCCGACTTCTTCGCCGCCGTGCCGGCCATCGCCCGCCACATGACGACGCTGTGCGAGGTCGGCCTGGGCTACGTCCGGCTCGGCCAGCCCGCCACGACCCTGTCGGGAGGCGAGGCGCAGCGGGTCAAGCTGGCCAGCGAGCTCCAGAAGCGGTCCACGGGCCGCACCGTCTACGTCCTCGACGAGCCGACCACCGGCCTCCACTTCGAGGACATCCGCAAGCTGCTCGGGGTGCTCTCCAGCCTGGTCGACAAGGGCAACACCGTGCTCGTGATCGAGCACAACCTCGACGTCATCAAGACCGCCGACTGGCTCATCGACATGGGGCCCGAGGGCGGGTCGCGCGGCGGGCTGGTCGTGGCCGAGGGCACGCCCGAGGCGGTGGCCGCCAACCCCGACAGCCATACCGGCGCGTTCCTGGCACCGTTGCTCGAGGGACGTGCGGCCGCGCAGCCGAAGCGGAAGGCCGCGGCCAGGAAGGCCGAGCCCGCGACGGGACCGGCCAGGCGTTCGCCGGCGAAGAAGGCGGCGGCCAAGCGGACGGCGGCGAAGAAGCGGGCGAGCCGGTAGCGACCGGCCTTCTCAAGCTTCTCTCATGTCCCTGAGTAGGGTCCCGCTCAACGATGCTTCGCCACCCAGGAGGACACCGATGACCACGGACGGCATCCGTCGCCGACACGCCCTCACCGGAGCGGCAGGTCTCGCTCTCGGGCTGCCCGTGCTCTCGGCCTGTGGGGGCGACTCCGAACCGGGGACGACCGCGGCCGGCGGCACGGCACTCGGTCCGGCCAGCGACGTCCCGGTCGGCGGCGGCACCATCTTCGCCGACGAGAAGGTGGTCGTGACGCAGCCGACCGAGGGCGACTTCAAGGCGTTCACGGCCGTCTGCACCCACCAGGGCTGCCTGGTCGGGCAGGTCGCTGACGGCACCATCCAGTGCCCGTGCCACGGCAGCCAGTTCTCGATCGACGACGGCAGCAACGTGCAGGGCCCCAGCGGCAGCGCCGCCGGCAGCGTCGCCGCGCTGGCCGAGGTCGACATCACCGTCGACGGCGGCGAGATCACCCTGTCCTGACGGCCGGACGCGTCGCTGCCCCGCCCAAGGTATCCACAAGGTCGCTGCAGAAGACTGCGGAGCGGCCGGCCAGCAGGCTGCGCGGCACGGGGGGACGCGCATCGCCGTCGGCGTGTTTCACGCTGTCGTTGAGGGCTACTGAGGTGCGTCGGGCAGGCTGTTGCGCTTGTCGCGGAGGGGGAACCGCAGATATGGATCAAGGGATTGCTGCGACATCACACGACCGCCTGCTGGCCGGTGTCGCCGGGACGACGGGCAGCGGAGACCAGATCGTCGCGAGGCGATGATGATCTCCGCCGGGACCGGCCAGCGCACCGGCTTCAAGGTGGTGGTCCACGCGGGCCCGACCCTGTTCCGGGAGACCTTGACCCAGGCGCTGGCAGCCCGCGGTCACGTCGTGCAGGCGACGACCGTGGACGACATGCTGTTCGCGACCGACGCGGTGCTGCGGCTCGATCCCGACGTGTGCATCGTCGACGGGGTCGAGCCATCGGTCTGGTTCGAGGGCGCCCGCCGGTTGCGCGGGCGCGCACCAGCCCTGAGGATCGTCGTCCTCGGCGGGGCTCCCACGGCGAACCTCGTGCGTGCCTACGACACCGGTGTCGTCGACGCCGTCGTCGAGCGGGGATGCGTGTTCGACCAGTTGCACTCTGTGCTGGTGCGGACCGTCCGGGGCGACCGCTGTGTGGTGGAGCCGCACAGCCTCCCGTCGCTCGAGGCGGACCCCGTCCTGACGATCCGGGAACGACAGGTCCTGACGGGCCTGGTGCGCGGCGCCTCGACGTACACCATCGCGCAGGAGCTCCGCATCTCGCCCCACACGGTGCGCATGCACGTCAGTGGTCTGATGCGCAAGCTCGGCGTGCACGCTCGGGGCAAGGCTGTGAGCGTGGCCGTGGCCCGGGACCTGCTCGAGGCCCGTTCGGCCTAGCGGCGATCATGACTTCCCGTCTGACGCAGGGCCCGGCCTGCGCCATCCTGCTCGTCGACGAGAACCGCATCTTCGCTGACGTCCTCGCGATGCGGCTGCGTGAGGAACCGTCCGTGCGGGCCGCGGCCGTGACCGGCTCGGTGCCGGAGGCGATGTCCGGTCTCGCGGCGCTGCAGCCAGACCTGGTCCTCGTCGAGTACGGCGTCCGCGGTGACCTCGCTCTCCGGCTGATGGCCGAGCTCGGCGGAGTGGGATCGCGCGCGTCGGTCGTCGTGCTCTCCGACCTGCGTGACGCCCGGGCAGTCATGGCTGCGCTCCAGGCCGGCGCGCGCGGCTGGGTGACGAAGGACTCGACCTTCGCGGCGCTGTGGGAGGCGCTGCGCGAGGTCCGGGCAGGACACATGGTGTTGTCACCGTCGGTGCTGGAGCCTGTCGTCGCCCGCGCTCTCGAGTCGGTGCGGCGAGATTCTCCGACCGCCCGGCACGACTTCGTGGCCGACCTGACTCCCCGGGAGTACGAGGTGCTCCAGTGCCTGGTGGCCGGACTGAACAAGAAGGAGGTGGCAGCCCGGCTGTTCCTCTCGGTCAACACGGTCCGCACCCACGTCCGGCACCTGCTGCAGCACGCCGACGAGCACACGACGATGGCGCTGGTCGCCGCCGCGCGCGACCTCGGGGTGACGGTGAACGGTGACCTCCGACTCGCGTCACTCCCGCCCAGTCCGCGTCGCGAGCAGCCGCGACGTTAGCTGGCGCCGTACGCCCGAGCAGAAGCCGAGGCCCCACCCGACGTGCATCGCGGCGATCGCCGCCGGCACCCGGACCTGTTCGCCCGGGTGCTCGAGTCGTGGTGCCAACCTGATCCCCTCCATGCCCAGCGCGAGCAGGTACGGCGCCACCATGACCGAGGTCGAGTCCCGGCCGTCTGGTCGCCGCGAGGACGGCACCGGCGAGGTAGACGACGAGCAGCGGCGGTGCGAGGTGACGGGGGCTCAGCGAGTCCGGGTGCAGCATCGCCACGTCGACCTTTCCCCGCCCGTAGCGGACGTACTGCCGGAACAGGTCCGGGAGCGACTGCCGACAGTGCCACCGGATGACCATGGTCGGGTCGAACCACAGCCGGCGCCCGGCTCTCCGCAGCCGGTAGTCGAACTCGAAGTCCTCGTTGGCGGTGAGCCCCTCGTCCCAGCCGCCGGCCTCCCGCACCAGCGAGACGGGGTAGGCGCCGAACGGCAGGTGGTCGACCTCCTGGCCGCTGGTCCCGAAGTGGTAGACGGAGTTGCCCACGGCCAGCCGGCTGGACATGGCCACCGCGATGGCTCGACCGGCGTGCGTCACGCCCACTCCGTCCTTGCGGCCACCCACCCCACCCCACCCGCCCTGCCGGAGGTGGTCCACGCCGGTGCGCACGTAGGTCGGGGGGATCGTCGAGTGCGCGTCGACCCGGACCAGCCAGCGGCCGCGGGCACGGGCAACGCCGAGGTTGAGCGCCTTGGGGATGCTGAGCTGGTCGGTCTGCACGAGCTCGACCCGGGGGTCCGCCCGACGGTGCTGCTCGACGACGCCGGCCGTGTCGTCGGTGGACGCGTTGTCGACGACGACGATCTGGAGGTCGGGGTAGTCCTGCTCCCGCACCGACTCCAGACAGGCGCCGAGGAACCGCTCCTCGTTGTGCGCTGGGATCACCACGGTGACCAGCTCGGGATTCGTCATGTTGCTCCCCCCAGGTCCCGACCTGCCCCGATGGTAGGAACCGGGCCGCGGGAGGGCAACCCTTGCGGGACAGCGCCAGGTCGGTATCGTGCGGGAGGTGCGTCTCGGGACCACGCTGCTCCGACCCCCCCGAAAGGCACCATGACCCCCCTGACACGACGCAGTCTCGTCCGTACCGGCCTCACCGCCACCGCCCTCACCACCACCCTCGGGTCCCGCCCCGCAGTCGGGGCAGCCCCCCGTCGCGCCCGAAGGCCCTTCCTCCCGTACACCAAGGGCTCCTACTTCCGGAGCACGGTGCAGGACGCGCCGGTCGACGCCGCCCGGACCGAGGCCTTCCGGTCGTTCATGCGCACCCACCCGGAGCAGCGCGACTGGCGGCACCCCCGGATCAACGGCGTGGAGGGCGACGAGTGGGGCACGGCGTACGCGATGGGTCGCAAGGACCACCCGGTGTGGCGGTTGGTGGGCGACCACGACCCCCGGGCCGACGTGCTGTTCACCCGCGGTTTCCACGCGCCCGCGTGGCTCGGGAAGATGCTCACCGGGACCGACGACTCCCCCCTGTGCGTGGTGGACCGCGCGTCGGGATTCACCATGTTCTGCGCCGACGCCGAGCAGGTCGGTCGACGCCGGATCCGGGCCACGTCGGCCGCCATCACCCGCCACTCGTCCAACGGTCTGGACCATCGCAACCCGCGCTCCGACGACCAGCGCAACTTCACCAGTCGCGGCCGCATCTCCGACGCCATGGTGATCCGCAAGGACCTCGTCCGGCACGGCGTCGCCCAGGACACCGACCTGGGTCACGTGCTCCACCTGTTCCTCGTCGAGACGCGCTCCAGCGACGGGTTCCGTCACCCCATGGTCGGCGAGGAGAGCGGCAAGCACGGCTTCGGCGCCGAGGGCGAGCGGCTCGCGATCGCCGCCGACGTCGACCTGACCGAGCGTCGCCTGTCGCCCGAAGGCCTGGTGATCGCCCGCACGTTGCAGCGTCACGGCTGCTACATCGGGGACAACGCCGGGTCCGGGTCGGCGTTCAAGGCACAGCAGGAGAACTCGGCCCGGCCGGTGTGGGGTGGCCGGCTGCGCCGCGATTCGCTGCGCGGCATCACCTGGGACGACTTCGTCGTGCTGGGAGCCAAGGCCTGACGATCGCTGGTCGGTGGCCACGGCGCGCTGTAACTTGTCTGGCGTGAGCATCGGAGAGTCGTTCGACCGACTCCGTCACCACGCGCGACGCCCGCTCGCCCGGGCGCCGTACGCGTGGGACGCCGCCATGCTGCTGCGTCCGACCAAGCGTCAGACCCTCGCCGGCCGGGGCACGGCGATCGTGATCGAGGGATTCCTGCGGTCCGGCAACACCTGGAGCGTGGCGGCCTTCCAGATCGCCAACGGCTTCGACCCCCATGTCGGGCACCACCTCCACGGCGGTGCGCACGTACGCCGCGCCGTGCGGCTGGGTCTGCCGACGGTCGTGCTGGTCCGGGAGCCCGCGGACGCGGTCAGCTCCTACCTGATCCGGCGGCCGACGCTCACGCCGGACGACGCGCTGCTGGAGTACCTGGACTTCCACCGGACCGCCTGGCCCTGCCGGGACGGCTTCGTCGTGGCGCCCTTCGCGCGGGCGGTCTCGGACTTCGGCGCCGTCACCGACCAGGTCAACGAGCGGTTCGGCACGAGCTTCGCCCGGTTCGACGGTGACCCCGCCAGCCGGGAGGCGGCGCTCGAGCTGGTCGAGGAGATGAACCGGCGCGAGTGCGACGGGGAGGTGGTCGAGACCCACGTCGGTCGTCCGTCCGCCGACCGTGAGCGACGCAAGGCCGAGGTGCGGCGGCTGATGGAACGACCTCGCACCCAGGCGCTGCTGGGCCGGGCAGAAGAGGTGTTCGCGGCGTACGTCGCCCGCGCCAAGTGACTACCGGGCCGGCGATCGTCCCGCTACCGTGTTCGCAGCACGTTGAGATCGGGGGGTCAACATGAGCAGGGTTCTGCTGGTGGGCAAGGGCGCTCCGGATCGCGGAGGGATCCCGACCTTCTTGCAGGACCTCCGGACCGGAGAGCTGTCGCAGCTGCACGACATCTCGTTCCTCAACGTCGCCCACTCCGGGACCCCTGAGGGCGGCCGGTGGTCGGTCGGCAACAGTGCGCGGACGCTCAAGGACGCCGTGGCTCTCTACCGGGGCGCCAAGGGACACGACATCGTCCACATCAACTCCGCCCTCGCTCCCGCGACCACGGTGCTGCGGGCTGGCCTGCTGGCGCTGGCGGGACGGCTTCGCGGGTGCCGCGTGATCGTGCACGCGCACGGCGGCAACATCGAGACCTGGCTGACCTCCCGCCGGGCCCGCTGGTTGACGCGGCTGGCGATGAGCCCTGCCGCCCTGGTGGTGGCCTGCTGGAGCGCGGGCCAGCAGGCCCTGGCGGGTGCTCTCGGTGACCAGCGGGTCAGGTTGGTGATCAACGGCGTGGACGCTGCACGCTTCACGCCGAACGGGACCGAGGTGCGGGTCCCTCCGCGCGTCCTCTACGTCGGCCTCCTCACGCCCCGGAAGGGGGTGCTGGACCTGCTCGAGGCCTCCCGGGTGCTGCGGGACCGGGGCCTGGACCACGAGCTGTGGCTGCTCGGCGGCATCCCTGACGAGGGCCCCGAGGCAGCAGAGCCGGTGCTCGCCGCCGCCGAGGGGCACGCGGTGCTGCTCGGCACCCGCGCCCCGGAGGCGATGCCCGAGGTCTACCGATCTGCCGACGTGTTCTGCCTGCCGTCCTGGTGGGAGGCGATGCCCCTGTCGGTGCTGGAGGCGATGGCGTCCGGGCTCCCGGTCGTCGCCACCGAGGTCGGGGACGTCTCCCGGCTCGTGATCGACGGTCAGGACGGCTTCGTGTCACCTCCCCAGACCCCGGAGCTGCTCGCCGAGTCACTCCGCAAGCTGATCGAGGATCCGGAAGCGGCGCGGCGGATGGGCGCCTCCGCCCGGAGCCGCGCCGTCTCGACCTTCTCGAGCGGTGCCACCGCCCGCGCGATCAGCGCGCTCTACGACGAGGTGACCGGCAGGTCCGCCGGATGACGGTCCTGTGCTACCACGCGGTCAACCCGCAGTGGACCTCGCCGCTGTCGGTGCACCCCGACAGCTTCGCCGCCCAGTGCGACTGGGTGGCCCGCAACCGGGCCGTCGTGCCCCTCGACGAGGCGGTGCAGCGGATGACGCCCCGCGGCAGGCTTCCCCGCGGACTGGTGGCGCTGACGTTCGACGACGGCTTCGCCAGCGTCCACGACCATGCCTGGCCGGTCCTCACGCGCCACCGGCTGCCCGCCACCGTGTTCCTCGTCGCGCAGACCTTGACCGAGCGCGGCCAGGAGGTCGACTGGATCGACACCCCGCCGCCCTACGAGACGCAGACCCTGACGGTCGACCAGGTGCGTGAGATGCAGGAGTCGGGCGTCACGTTCGAGTCCCACAGCTCGACGCATGCCGACCTGACCAGGCTCACCTACGCCGAGTGCCTGGCAGACCTGCGCGACAGCCGGGAGCTGCTGGAGTCGGTGCTCGGACGTCCGGTGAGGCTGCTCGCCTACCCGCGCGGACGACACGCGCCGCACGTGCGCGCCGCCGCCGAGAAGGCCGGCTACAGCCACGCGTTCGCCCTTCCCGAGGGGCCGGAGACCGTGGGCGACTACGCGCTGCCCCGGGTCGGGATCTACCGCAACAACGGCGTGCCCGCCCTGCGGGTCAAGGCCGCGCGTCCCTACCTGCCGCTACGCACCGGCCGGGTCTTCCAGGCTGCCCAACGGGTGACCGGGTCCGGTGGGGGGCCGCGGCCGTGACCCAGGAGGCCCCGGGACCGGTCTTCGTGGTCGGGTCCATGCGTTCGGGGTCCACCATGTTGCGCCTGATCCTGGACAGTCACCCCCGGATCGCGGTTCCTCCCGAGACCGGCTTCATGGGGGCGGTCGCCGGCACCAAGCGGATCCCCGAGTGGAAGTTCGGCGAGGGCTGGTACGAGCGGCTGGGATGGACCGAGTCCGAGGTGGACGAGCGGCTGCGGGTGTTCTACGACGGGATGTTCCGCCGCTACGCCGCGGAGCAGGGCAAGCCGCGCTGGGGGGAGAAGACGCCGTTCCACACCCTCCACATGGCGCAGATGGCGCGCATCTTCCCCGACGCCGTCCTTCGTCGGCATCGTCCGCCACCCGGGCGCCGTCGCGTCCTCCCTGCACCGGCGGTTCCACTACGGGTTCGCGGAGGCGGTGGGCTACTGGTCGGACACCAACCAGGAGATGCTCCGGGCCGGCATCGCCCTGGGGGAACGGTTCGGGCTGTGTCGCTACGAGGACCTCGTGCAGGGAGGCGAGGAGGTGCTGCGTGAGCTGCTCGACTTCCTCGACGAACCGTGGGCGTCCGAGGTGACCGAGCACCACCGCGTGCAGCGGGAGAAGGGTGCGCCGCGGGCCGCCGAGGGCAGCACGATCACCTCGCGCCCGGTCGACGCGAGTCGCGCGACCGCCTGGGTCGCCACGGTCGGCCCCGAGGACCTGCGGGAGCTGAGCAGCGTGAGCGGACTGGCGAGCTTCTTCGGCTACGACGCGACCTCACCCGAGATCGGTGCGGCCTGGTCGACGCCGGGAGAGCAGCCGGTCAGGGTCGTCACCGGGCGGCACCTGGCCGAACGCCCCCGGACCTGGGCGACCGACGTCTCCGCCGCGCGTGGCCCGTCGTCCCGGCCTCGAGCAGCTCGGTGTCGAGGAGCTGGCGGCTCGGCTGGCCCGCGCCGAGGCCGCCCTGTCCCGGGTCAGGTCGCGGCGCGCGGTGCGCCTGGTGGACGCCCTCCGGAAGGTCCAGCACGGCCGGTCCCGTGACGACCTGCGGGCGGCCTGGCGGGTGCTGCGCGACGCGACGGTCGGCCGGGCTCGGTGAGGTGGGTGGACGAGACCGAGGCGGCGATCGTCGACCGGGTGGCACGCGATGCTCCGACCTGGTTCCCGGGGACACCGGCCGACCCGGCGGTGCACCTCCGGACACTCGCAGCCGGTCGCCGTTCGCGCGTCTATGCAGTGTCGTTGGGCGACCCGACCACCAGACCGCTGCTCGTGGCGAAGGTACGCCGCCAGGGCTCGGCCCTCGGGTCCGGCCGCAACGGGCAGCCGTTGCGCCCGACACTCACGGCGACCCGGGCGGACGAGGAGGAGCTGACCACGCGGGAGTACGCCGGACTGGGCATGCTCGCGGCGACCTTCGCGACCGGGGACCCACGGTTCGGCGCGATCCGTCCGCTGGCCCTGCTCGCGGACCACCACACGATCCTCATGGAGTTCGTGGGCGGGACGCCGCTCCGGGAGCTGATCCTCGGAGCCAGCAGGCTGCACCCTGCGCGGCGCCGGCGCAACGGTCCGGCGCTGGAGGTGGTGTTGCCGAGCGTGGGCGCCTGGCTGCGCCGGTTCCACGACGCCCATCCCTCACCGTCGTACCCCGTCAGGCAGGGGACCGGCCGCGACGTGGTGGCCCACTTCCACGCACTCGAGGAGTTCTTGGGTCGCCGCCTGGGGAGGCGCTTCGGTGGCCTGGCGGGCGCCGGCTCCGCGCTGGCATCCGAGCTGCTGCCCCCCGGCCCGTTGCCGTTGGTCGCGGGACACGGGGACTTCGCCCCGCGCAACGTCCTGGTGCAGGGCGCCGACCGCGTGGTGGTGATCGATCCGCAAACCAGGTGGGCGGTGCCCGCCCACGAGGACCTCTGCCGATTCCTGGTGGGGCTGCAGCTGTTCGGGCTGCAGGTCCACACGCACGGGGCGGCCTTCGGCGCCGCCACCCTCGCGCACTGGCAGGACCTGGTGATCGCCGGCTACCACGACGAGCGAGTGCCGGTCGGGGCGCTGCGCTGCTACCAGCTGCTGATCCTGCTGGACAAGTGGTCGGCGCTGCTCGAACCGGCCGGGGGCGCCGAAGGGCTGCGTGCCACCGGGCGCCGGTTGCTCCAGACGGCTGCGGACGGCTACGTACGTGCGCAGGCGGAGCGGCTGGTCGTCCTGGCTCGGTCAGCGGACAGCTGACCGGTGGGTGGGGGTCTCGTACCCCCACCGGCGCGAGACCGGCACCCCGAGGATCTGGTCCAGGTCGGCCACCTGCTGGGCGAACTCGTCACGCAGTCGCGCGGCGGTGGCCGGGTCCAGGGTGGGCCGATCGTCGGTGTAGGGACGGTAGAGGGTCTGCCGCAGCCGCGCGGACCGCTTCACACGCGACCGGAGCCGCCGCAGCCCGAGCCGCTTGACCAGCTGCGAGGCGGACTTGGCGGCGCTGGCGGCAGCCTTGTTGCGCGGCACTCCGGCCGGCATGCGGCTGCGGAGCTCCGACGGAGGAAGCACCTCGCGAGGGACGCCGAGGAAGTCGTAGACCTCGTCGGCGTACGCCTGCGGGTCGCGCTTCAGGTCGTCGAAGAGCTGCACGAGGATCTGCTCGCGCGAGAACACCTCGAGGTATCGGCGGAGGTGGGTCGCGTAACGACCGCGGTCCAGCAGTCTCGGATACGCCTCGAGCGCACCCTCGAAGGAACCCTCGTACTGCTGGTTCTTCACCAGGTCGAGGTAGTCGGAGAAGGCGCGGTCGACCGGTTCGCGCAGGCACACCAGCAGGCGCACGTCGGGGACCAGGGCGGCGATCCGGGCCGGCGCCTCGGGGGAGGAGAGGTAGGAGTGGGACACCTCGCCCCGCGACCGGCTGCCGTCCGAACCGCGGAACTGATCGAGGTACCAGTCCTCGCCGCGGTCGACGTGGGAGTCGAAGTAGTACAACCCCTTGTTCGACGCCAGGAACACGTCCGGATGGCGGGCCAGGGCGTTGAACAACCAGGTCGAGCCTGCCTTGCTCGTCCCGATGTAGAGAAAGTCGGGACCGTGACGCTCACCGTGCATGTTGTCGCCCCCCTCGCGAAACCGCAGTGGACGCATCCTAGTGAACCTGGCGCACACGCGCATCACTCGATCGAAGGTGCCCCAGACCTCTTGACTCCGGTCGCGGGTAGCAGTGAACTAGCAGCGTTCGTGCGTGGTCGCTGCGGCGCTGGGGGGGCAGCATGAAGTACCTCATGCTGGTGTGCCTGCCGGTCGCGGCTGCCCTGGTGACGTGGCAGCTGCTCGCGGCGCCACCGACTCCCGGCGTCTCCACCTCCCGCGACCGGGAGGTGCGCGAGCTGCTGGTGGTCGACAGCTCCGGCCACGGCCGCCACGGGATCGTCCAGGGCCAGGTGGTGATGGGCCTGCCCGGGCACGACGGGGGCCACGCCTACTCCTTCACCGACAACAACTCCTGGGTGCAGGTGCCGTCCGAGGCCGGGCTCAACCCCAGGAGCAGGGACTTCCTGCTGACCGCCTGGGTGAGGCTGACGACGGAGCCGGGGCCGGGGGAGACCTACGACGTCGTGCGCAAGGGTCTCGGGTACACCTACCCGGGTGAGTTCAAGATCGAGGTGCTCAACAAGGGCTGGGTCAGGTGCAGCGCCAAGGACCAGCGGGGCCGCCTGGCCGTCGTCACCACCACGGCGGTCTCGGTCACCGACGGCGAGTGGCACCGGATCGGCTGTGCCCGGGTCGGCGAGCTGTGGGGCGTGCTGGCCGACGAGACCATGACGTCCCGTCCGGTGACGCTGGGAGCGGTCAAGAACACCGTCGCGCTGTCGATCGGCTCCAAGTACGGCTTCGAGGACCGCCCCGACGGCCGGATCGACGACGTGAGGTTCGCCGCCAGGCCGCAGGAGGGATCAGCACAGCTCGACTTCGAGACGGTGGTCCGGGAGCTGGAGTGGCGCAAGCCCTCCGGGTGGTGGCGCCTCGACGAGTCGGCGACCAGCGCCGTCGAGCGTTGACGGCGCTGCCATGTCAGGGTCCAGGGCGGCACACCGAGCAGCCGGCTCCAGACCCGGGGGTGGACCCGGGAACAGACCCGGACGACCCTGCCGACACCGGCACCCTGACCGAGGGGGAGGCCGGACGGCGTCACGTGCGTGGGTCCGTGCTGCTGGTGGTGGGCAGGGTTCTGGCCCTGGTCATCGGCATGGCCACCGCGGTCATCCTGGTCAGGGCGCTGTCGAAGGCCGAGTACGGCGCCTTCGAGTACGCACTCACCCTGGCCGGCGCCGGCCGGATCCTGCTCAGCCTGGGGCAGGGGCGGCTGCTCAGCAGGTTCATGGCGGGCTACGAGGAGGAGGGCGACTATCCCCGGATGTTCGGGGCGATGTTCCTCGCTGTCGGAACCATCTTCGTGACCAGCATCCCGATCATCACGGCACTCTTCGTCTGGAGCGACGCGCTGCTGGGCCCGGTCGTCGAGGGGGGGACCGCGGTCCGGCTCGTGCTGGTGCTCCTGTTCGTGGCACCCATGGAGGCGCTGGACCAGGTCTTCGTCTCGCTGTTCGCGGTCTTCAGCAAGCCGCGGGCGATCTTCGTCCGCAAGCACCTGATGGCGCCCGGGCTTCGTTTCCTGGTCGTGCTGGTCCTGTGGGTCACCGGGCAGTCGGTGATGTTCCTGGCCGTGGGATACCTGCTGGCGAGCCTGGCGGGGCTCCTGCTGTACGTCGGGCTGCTCGTCAAGCTGCTGCGGGAACGAGGGTTGTGGCGGGCGTTCGACCCGCGGACGGTCGTGCTGCCCTTCCGCGCGGTGTTCGCGTTCTCCGTCCCCCTCATCACCGGGGAGCTGGCGCTGCTGTCGATGAAGGTGGGGGGAGTCATGGTGCTGGCGCTCTACCACCCGCTGACCGAGATCGCCGACTATCGAGCGGTGTTCGGGGTCGCGCGGCTCAACACGGCGGTCACCACCTCCTTCGCGACCCTGTTCCTGCCGGTCATCGCCCGGCTCCACGCGCGAGGGCTGATCGATGAGCTGCGCGGCAGTTACTGGCACACTGCCGGGTTCGTCGCCGTGTCCACGTTCCCGATCTTCGCGCTCACCGGACCACTGGCCCCGGCCACCACCGTCACGCTCTTCGGCGAGCCGGTATGCCGCCGCGGCGCCGGTGCTGTCGATCCTCGCCGTGGGCTACTACCTGAACGTGATGTTCGGCTTCAACGTCTACACGTTGCAGGTGTGTGGCCGGATCCGGCTGCTGGTCGGGGTGAACCTGTTCATGGCGAGTCTCAACATCGGACTGTGCTTCGCCCTGGCGGAGGAGCTGGGGGCCGTCGGCATCGCACTGGCGAACTGTGCCGCGCTCACCAGCCAGAACCTCATCAACCAGTGGGCGCTGCGCGGCGCGATCCGCACCGGTTTCGTGCCTCGTGAGTGCTGGGGCTGCTACGGCCTCGTGGTCGGCGGGGCCGCCCTGCTCTGGGCGGTCGAGCTCACCCTCACCCCGGGCATCGTCGCTGAGCGTGCTCGCCGCCGTGCTGGTGTCTGCCGTCGTCCTGGTCGGCAGCCAGAACGCGTTGCGGCTGGCCGACACCTTCCCGGAGCTTCGCCGGATCCCGGTCGTCGGCAGGTACGTCCGCTGAGACGCTCGAGTGTCAGTCGGCCGCGGCCGGCACCGGCAGCCAGGCCGGCAGGTCGTCGTACCCGTGGGCGACGAGAGCCGCGGCAGTCTGCTCGTTGGACTCTCGGTAGAGGGCTTCGACCTCGAGGCGGACCTGCGGGCCCATGGCCTCCGGCGGTGCGCCGGAGTTGGCCCGCTGGTAGAGCCTGCGAAGTGGTTCCCGGACCGCGGTGGGCAGCCTGCCCCGACCCTCGACCGAGCGCTTGACGGAGTACGCCAGCCGCGCGGTGCGGATGCTGCGCGGGTGGTTCGTGCGGTTGCGGGGGGCGAGGTCCATCGTCGTCGGCGACGTGCTCGTCGATGCCCAGCCAGCCGAAGACGCCGCCGATGACGCCGACCGGATCCCGGGTGAGGTCCTCGGTGAAGAGCACCCGGATGTCGTCCCCGAAGGCATCGAGCCAGAGGGGGACGTAGTCGGCGTAGTAGCCGATGTAGAGCCCGTGCAGGTGGTCGCGGGGCACCAGGTCGCTCCCGTCCCGCCTTCGTTGCCGACAGACGGCGAGGTAGTCCTCGAACGAGCCGAAGTCTGCGAGGTTGCCGAGCTCGCGCTGGAACGTGTAGGCCGACCACAGCCGGTCCACCGGATTGCGCAGGATCAACAGGATCTTCGGTCGCTCGAGGGTCTCGCGGATCGCTTCGATGACCGGGCGACCGCCGTAGGAGTACGTCGGGGTCGCCTCGAAGGCGTAGCGCTCCTCGCGCCACCCGGTGAAGTGGCGCCGGTAGGTGTCGATCGGCGGCACCGGCCCCGCGTGGCGACGCGGGTTGAAGTGGTTGAAGTAGCCCACTTCCTTCTCGTCGGCAGGACAGATGTCCGGGTGCTGCGAGAGGTAGGCGAACAGCGATCCCGTCCCTGCCTTCGGTACCCCCACCACGAGCAGGTTGGGCAACCTGCCGGTCTCCTCGGTCGTCACCATCCGCTTTCTCCCCGTTCGCGACGGCCGTGTGGCCGGGGCCGTGTGGGCCGTTATACGCCGCGTGGGCCGCCGCCGCAACGGTCACTGGTTCCCAGCGCCGCTGCGATGCAGGTAGCCGTGGCGCAGGAGCAGTGGCAGCGTCAGCGACGCGACCAGCCGCTGGTCCCTGAGGGGCATCTCGCGTTGCCAGGCGTCGTCCCGGCGGATGCTCACCTCCCCGGTCGTGAAGCGGCTCGGATTGCCGGCCACGATGTGGTTGGGGTGCAGCCGGGCGGTGTGGTCGTCCACGAAGGGCGTCCGCCCCGTCTCGCCGAGGAAGGTCAGGATGGACTCCACGCTCTCGCGAGGCCGTGCCGCGAAGTCCTCGTAGCGCAGGTGCAGCCACCGCTCCGGGGGCAGGCGTCGCCGCAGGGCCTCGGCGTAGAGCGCATTGCTGGTCCACCGACGAACGGTCCCCGCCAGCCCGCGCGTACCCATGGTCCGGGTCCCGCCCTCGGTCGTGAACGTCTTCGACCTCCGCCACGAGTGGACGACTGCCCGTGGATCGCGCACCAGGTGGAGCACGTAGCCGTCGACGTCCGGGATGCCGGCCACCACGGCAGCGTCGAGGGGGCGCTTGGAGGTGTCCACCACGACGGAGGCGTCGGTGGTGTCGGCCAACGCCAGCAGGGCCGTCGCCATGGTGTCGCGCACCAGGGTCAACGGCGGCCAGTCCACATGCCTGGGCTGGTCGGCGCCGAGCGTGCGCAGCACGCGCGGGAAGGATGTCGGACGCTTGAGCCGGTGCTGGGCGGCGACCATGTCGTCGATCGTCCTCGCGGGGACGCTCGCGCCGAGGTGCCGCTCGGTGGCTGCCACCACCGGCCCCCAGACCGGGCACTCCGCCGGGGGGCGGCCGCACCCGCACGGACGTCCCTCCCGAACCCCGCGGCCCCACAGGAACCGGAGCTCTCCGGCGCTCGTGAAGCCGTCGACCTCACCCAGGATGCTGGCCAGGACTGTCGTGCCACTGCGCCCCGCGCCCACGACCGACAGCACCTTGGGGTGACCCCCGCCGCTCTCGCTCATCGACACCCCCCCTTCCACGGGGCGGGTCTCCTGCGCCGTCATCGCGCCCGGCGCTCCGAGGGCATGGCCATCCCCGCCCTCCAGTATTACCATGACTCGAGAGTGAATCGCGTCAGGTGGTTTCGGGGGGACACATGGCGAGGGGGGATGACCGATCTGGTCGCACGCGCATCGGCTTGGCACTAGGGCTTGGCATCGTTGTCGGGTCGCTGCTGCTCGGCGCCGGACTGGTCGTGGTCGGGGATGACGGTTCGTCATCCCAGCCGCGGGTTTCCGCGAGCGGCATTCCAGGCCGACTCCTGGTGGAACACCCCGCTGCCCGACGAGGTGCCGCTCGAGCCGGCCGGCGAACAGATCCTCGAGTACCTGCGCACGGGACACGAGAGCGGTCAGGGATGCGTGATGCTCGCCGGCGCCGGTGACAGCCACTGGGGTCAACCGATCTACGACGCCGTGCCGAACGACCCCGTCTACGACGTCGAGGGCCTTGCCCAGCCGCTCCCCGAGCTCGAACGGCTCCGGATCCCGGCCGGGGCCCAGGCCGCTCGGAACGACCGACAGCAGCATGACCGTCTACGACCGCGAGAAGGGGTACGTCGTGGCGCTGACCGGGGCCGACTACCACGCAGGCCGAGACGCCTGGTCCGCCCAGGGCGCCACCGTCACCTACCTGGACTCCAACGGTCTGCACGTCGGCACCGACCTCTCGGACGACCGGCGCAACCGCGGCTCTCATCGTGGCAACAACGGGGCCACCATGGCCGTCGAGATCGACGAGGTCCAGTCCGGCGCCATCCGACACGTGCTGAAGGTGGCGGCCGGCCCGGAGGTGGCCGACCGCTTCGTGTTCCCGATGGTGGGCTCGGACGGCGACTACCACGGATCCGACCCGGCGGTGCCGCCGCAGGGCCTGCGGTTCAGGATCAAGCCGTCGATCAACCTCGACGAGATGGACCTCTCGTCCGAGGCCCTCGTGATCGCTCGGGCGCTGCAGGACTACGGGTTCTACATCGGTGACTCCGGCGGAACCACCGCTCTGAAGCTCGAGAACACGCGCGCCGCCGGCCTCGGTCAGCTCTGGAGCGTGGAGGCCGACGACCTGTGCGGTCTGCCCCTCACCCCCGACTACTGGGACGTCGTGGCCGAGGACTACGACCCCAGTGGCACGACGGGACGGCGATGACGACCTGGGTGGCGGTCGCGGCGCTGCCACTGCTGATCGTGCTCGTCGTGGTGTCCCTGCGTGAACCCCTGCGCATCGCCCTCCCCGTCTATGCCGCGCTGATCCCGTTCGGCGGGGCGCTGGCCGTGGGATCCTCGCGCTTCACCTCGGCCTCCTCCGTGATGGGCCTGCTCCTCGCCCTGGGGCTCGTCCTGCGGCTCGCGAAAGGGCCGCGGCCGGCTTCACGGTTGTCCGTCGCCGTCCCCATCTGGGTCCTCTTCCTCAGCTTGGCGGCCGCCACCACGCTGTGGACGATCAACCGGGCCGCCACGCTGTCCGGTCTGGCAGTCCTGTGCAGCCTGGTCGTCGTCTTCCTGCTCGTGACCCTGAGTCAGGCCGACCGCGCGGTCGTGCGGCGGACCGAGACCGCGCTGCTGCTCGGTTCGGCGGCGGCGGTGGGCTACGGCGTCTTCCAGATCGCGTTCGCCGGCGGGCTGGTCGACGACACTGGTGCGGCGATCGAGGCCGGAGGACGCCTGGGGAACGGGCTCGTCGGCCCCAACATCCTCGCGGTCACCCTCCTCATCCCGTTCGCGATCGCCGTCAACCGCACGTTCAACCCGCTCGACCCCGGCCGCCCACTTCCGAACGGCCTGCTCGCCGCGATCATGGTGGCCGGGATCCTGATGACCGGTTCCCGGACGGGGGTGCTGGGCGCCGGGGTGGTCGCGCTCGCCATGATGTGGGTCGCGCCCCGCGGCGCTCGGCGAGGCATGGCGGGCGCGATGCTCGTCGCCGCCGTTGCCACCGTGTTCGTGTGGACCGTCCACCCCTTCGGCATCGCCAATCGCACCTTCGAGTCGACGACGTCGTCCTCGGGCCGGCTGGAGATCTGGCAGGTCGGGCTCGCGGCCTGCGCCGACTACTGCGGTGTCGGGTCCGGCTGGGGCACGTTCCCGGACGTCTACGCCGAGACCCAGGCCTCCGTCGCCGGTGCCCGGGTCCTGACGGGTGAGGGAGGCTCCTACCAGGCGCACAACCTCTGGCTCCTGGTCGTCGTGGAGCTGGGGGTGGTCGGCCTCGTCCTGTTCACCCTGGGACTCGTGGCCTGCGCCGTCGCCGCGTTCAGGCTGCCCCAGCTCCACCGGGTCCCGGCGGTGGGCGCCGTGGTGGGGTTGACGGTGGGGGTGTTCTTCCTCTCCAGCCTGGAGTTCAAGATGTTCTGGCTGGTCATGATGCTGGTCTCCCTGTACTGGAGCGCTGTCCGGGTCGAGGAGAGCGAGGCCGAGGAGCGAGCGACCGCTCAGAAGTGAGCCCGCGCCGGGTGGACGCCTCGACTACGCGATGGCCCGGCGCACGCGGTGGTGGCGTCGGGCAGCCGGGTCTTCGTCGTTGGCGCCTTCACCGGTGGCGTCGTCGCGCTGGATGCGAGCACCAGTGCGCTGCTGTGGTCCGGCCATGCCAACGGCGATGTGAGAGCGTTCGCGGTCTCCTCACCACGTGACCCGGGATCTGGGCGCTCGAGGCCACCAGCGACGCGCTCTACGTCGGAGGACTCTTCACGGTCGCAGGAGCCAGCCCGCCCAAGCGCTTTCCCCTACTTCGCGATGTTCGGGTCGTAGCGGCCTCGGTCGGTGCGGACTCACCCGACAGGAAGTCCCGGCCCGGACCAGTCAGTCCTGCTGGTCCGTGCGGATCGGGCTCTGGTCCGGGTGCTCCTCGCGATCGGCGGAGTGAGCTGGCGACGTCTGGTCCGCAGGGGCCACCGGGGTCCGCTGCGACCGGAAGTGCGGCGGACGAGCGGACTTGCCGCCCTTCCGGCGCCGGAGCCGGGACAGCCGTGAGCCTGGCCGCACCAGCACCACCGCACAGTTCCCTCCATCGAGGTACTGCTGCACCTGCTCCTGCAGCGCCGGGCTCGAGATCCCCTCCCGCAGCACGAGGAGGGTCAGCGAGAGCTCCGGTCGGGTGGCGACCTCCACCGGCGACGCGTCGTCGAGGATGAAGAGCACGTCGGGGTACCCCGGTAGCGAGAGCGAGGCGGAGCCGTAGCGGTCCACGGGTTCGCGGGACCCGAGAGGGATCACGCGGCGCACCCTGTTGAGCCAGCTGGCGAGCTCACTGGTCAGGTCGCGCCGCGCCCGCCTGGTGTCCGGTGCACCGACCATCAACAACATGCCCGTCGGCTGCGACAGGATGCGGTGGCACACCTGGGTCATCCCGGTGAACGCATCACCGCGCCGACCCGGTGTGATGCGGCCGAGGACCGGCACGCCCGTCACGTGGGCGACGGTGGCCACGTCGATCACCGGCCGGCGGATGAGGAGCAGCAGGATCACGGTGCCCAGCCCCGCGAGGAGCCCGGCGCCGATGCCGATGGCCCACGCCATATTTCCGGCGACCCGTGGCATCGGCTCGGTCGGGCGCGGTCGCCAGCCGGTTGACGGAGAACGAGCCGACCGGCTGGCTGTAGATGTTGAGCTCCTCCGCGAACCTCGCCGCTGCGACGTTCGCGGTGTCAGCGGCCGTCTGCGGCGAGGCTGCTGCGGGCGACCACCGTGAAGATGATGTTGTCCTGTGCGGCCACCAGCTCGAGCTGTTCCGTGCCGAGCCGCTGCGATCCGGGCACCCCGGCCGCCGCCTTGACGTCGGGCGCCTCAGGGATGCTGCGGAACACGTCGGTGGCCATCCTCGGCAGCACGTCCAGGTTGGGCACGCGCAGCACCCGGACCGGACCGACCTGGGCTCTCGCCTCGTACTGGTCGGGTGCCCGGTCGAGCGACACGGGCACGATGACACCCAGGGCGATCACGAACAGCGCGACCAGCCAGGCGTACTTGCGCAGCCCCCAGGCCAGGAGTCCGCCGAGATCGGTGCCGTTGTTCATGCCATCACTCCCTGTTCTGCCGTGCTTCGGTTGCCGCGTGGTCGTCCTGCGTGCTCACCCTTGGTGGCGCGCAGCGAACGGAGTCCCGTGCGGCCGGCACGGATGATGTCCGCGACGAACGGTCCGGGGTCCTCCGCGGGACCAGATGGCGTGTGCCTTCGGTCCGCGGACCCAGCCCCACCACTGGCGGAGGGTCAAGGTCTTGTGTCGACGTGCGACCAGGGCCGCCTGGACGTCCCGCCGGACGTCGAGCCACCTCGCGTCGCCGTAGGCCTGGTGCCGGGCCGTCGGCAGCGGCAGTCCTGCGGCATCGCAGAATGCGGTGAGGAGGAGCTCCACCCCGCCCTGTTCCGCGATCGCCGAGCGCCCGGTCGGCCGGCCCACGTTGGGTTCGACGACCAGCAGCTTCCCGGTCCGGGCGTCCCGCTTCATCTCCAGGTAGGCGAGGCCACGGTGGCCCAGCTCGCCGAAGAGGCGCAGCGTCGTCTCGAGCACCTCGTCGTTGCGGCACTCCTCGCCGGAGGCGCTGGTGCCCACCCCGGGCGGCCACTGGCGCACCTTGCGGGCGACGAAGGTGGTGAGCGGTCGCCCGTCCCGGCCGAAGACGGCGTTGCAGGAGTAGAGCTCGGTCTCCTCTCCGGGGATCCACTCCTGCACCAGCAGCAGGGGCACCCATCGGCGCGACCCGGTCGTAGGTCTCGAGCAGCGCTGGCCGCGTCCGTCACCATGAAGCCCTTGGCGGCGGTGCGGGCGAGCCAGGCCGGCGTCTTGCCGGGCGGCTTGAGCACGCACGGGTAGCCGATCGAGCCGGCCACGGACTCGGCCTGGGCGCGGTCCGACAGCAGCTCGGTCCGCGGCACCGGGAACCCGTGGTCGGCGGCATGACGGGCGAAGCGCACCTTGTCCATGAGCAGGTCCACGACCGGTGGTCAGGCAGCGCGATGGCGAAGGCGTCGAGCAGCCGGTCGCGATGCCGCGACACCGTGTGCGACCGCCGGGTCCGTGCACGGGAACGAGCACCGCGCGCCGCTGCAGTCGATGGCCGAGCGCCACCAGGGCGTCCACGAGCTCGGTCGCCGGAGCAGCGGCGCCTCGACCACCTCGACGGCAGGCGTTCGTCCGGGCGCCCCAGTGCGTCCGGTCGGCGGCGACGCCGTACACCCGTACGCCCCGGGCGTGGAGGATCCGGGCGCGTCTGCAGCCCGGTCATGCTGTCCAGGCCGATCACGACGGCCGGCGGGACGCCACGCCCGGAGGGCTCGGGGTCAGACGAGCTCATCGGCCTCCTCCGCCTCGATCGTCTCCCGGGTGTGCACGAGCTCGAAGATCTCGTCCACCTTCGCGATGTGAGGGATCGGCATCAGCGCCCTGCCCTCGGGCCGCAGCCGCGCGAGGGTCTCCTGCATCGCCTTGACCGCGGCCCGCATGGGGTGGTTGGCGAGGATCACCATCGAGAATCCCTTGGCCTTCAGCTGGTCGGAGGAGTAGTCGGGGAACAGCGTCGGTACGGCGACCAGGGGCACGGCCAGGCCGGCGCGGCGCCACTCCTCGAGGAAGCCCTCGATCTCGGCCAGCGTCTTGTCCTTGGAGTGGATCAGGATCGCGTCGGCCCCGGCCTCGGCGTAGGCCACGGCGCGCTCGCACCGCAGCGTCGATGCCGTGCCCGGCGATCAGCGCCTCCACCCGGGCGATCAGGGTGAAGTCCTCCGACTCCTGGGCAGACTTCGCCGCCCGTAGCCGCCGGGCCTGCTCGGAGGTCTTGACCAGCTCGCGCTGCGACGGGCCCTGGTAGAGGCTGTTGCGCTTGGGGAACAGGTTGTCCTCGATGCACACGGCCGCGACACCGGCGCGGTCGAACTCGACGACCGTACGGACCACGTTGCTGAACCCGCCGTAGCCGTTGTCGCAGTCGACGACGATCGGAAGCTCGGTGACCGCGTCGATGCGGCGGGTGACGTCCAGCGTCTCCGTCATGGTGACGAGGTTCAGGTCCGGGAGCCCGTAGGCCATGGCCGAGACCCCGAACCCGCTCACCCAGACGGCGTCGAACCGCCAGGTGTCGATGAGCCGGGCGCTCATGGCGTCGTGTGCCCCGACCGCCACCACGGGCGACGGGCTGCTCATGCCAGCTCGCAGCACCCGACGCTTCCGGTCCGCCCGGTTCAAGTACCTGCCGTTGTCAGACGACTCGTTCACCATGGTCCAGCTCCTCTTCCAAACGTCCGTTGTGATAGGCCTCGACCAGCTCGAGGACCCGGGCACCGATGAGGCGTTGGGAATCGACCGCCATGGCACCGATGTGTGGGGTGAGGACGACGTTGGGGAGGTCACCCAACGGAGGGACGGTTCCCTCGCCCTCGGTCTCGTGGACATCCAGCGCCGCACCGGCGAGCGTGTCGCCTCGCACGAGCGCCTGGTAGAGCGACTTCTCGTCGACGACCCCGCCGCGCGCCATGTTGACCAGGAGTGACCCCGGGCGCATCCGATCGAGCACGGCGTCGTCCACCAGGTGGTGGGTCGAGCCGTCCAGGGGGACGTGGAGGCTCAGGAAGTCGGCCTGCTCGACGACCTCGTCGAAGTCGGCGAGGGTCATGCCCCGTTGCGCGAGCTGCTCTCCGAGTGCCTTGCTCGGCCGGGCGACGCAGCCCACGACGTGCATGCCCCAGGCGTAACCCATCTGGCCCACGAGGCCTCCGATGTTTCCGGCACCGACGATGCCCAGCGTCTTGCCGCGCAGCAGCGGACCGCCGAGCTGGCTCTTGGGCCACTGGCCCTCACGGATCAGCCGGTCGGCAAGGGTGACCTTGCGGGCCAGCGACAGCATCAGTGCGAACGTGAGCTCGGCGACCGGCGGTGCCGACATGCCGGCGATCCGGATCACCTCGATCCCACGCGTGCGGGCGGCTTCGACGTCGATGTTGTCCAGCCCCGAGCCGGCACGGATGACCAGCCGCAGGGCCGTGCCGGCGGCCAGCACCTCGTCGGACAGGATCGGACCGCTGCGGAGCACGACGACCTCGGCGTCGACGATCGCCCGCCGCAGGTCCGCGGGGGAGGCCTCCACGAGCTCGTGCCGCTCGCGCAGGGTCGCGGTGATGGCGGGGTCGATGGGGCTGGCCAGCAGGACTCTCATGCGACGACGACCTCCCAGTGGTGGCGGATCGTGTCCACCACATCGGCGAACACGGCTTCGATCGGGCGGTTCGCGTCGATCACCACGAAGGCGGGAACGGCGTCGGACAGCCCCAGGTACTGCTGACGGCGGTGCTCCAGCCACTGCGGGCTGGACTCCGGCCTGCGCGCGTGCAGCACGCTCGCAGGAGCGTCGAGGCAGACGACCAGGTCAGGTCGGGGGTAGAGGTGCTGCAGCATCCACCCGTGGAGGGCCCGCACGGCTGGCCGTCGCGTCCCGCGGGGTTCGATGTCGCTGTGGTAGTAGTCGGCCAGGAAGTGCCGGTCGAAGACCACCAGGTAGCCGGCGCGGGCGTATCGCCAGGCGACGGCCTGCCGCAGCCACTCCTCGAGGATCCACACCACCATGCGTGTGGTGGTGCGGGCAGAACGGCGCAAGCCCCCGGCGCTGCCGTCCTCCACCGGGGTCGGGGAGCCGACGAGATCGGGCCGACCGCCTCGCGCCCGCTTGGCGGCCACCAGCAGCCGGGTGGTCGGCAGCATCAGTGAGCTCGCCTCGAGGTTGACCCCCATGTAGATGCGCTTGACCGGCGCGAGCAACGGAGCGGACTCGAGCAGCTGCGTGATCGTGCTCTTGCCGGCACCGTCGACGCCGACCAGCGCCACCCGGGGGAGGGGCGACCGGGATCGCGCCCGCGCCGGTGTGGTGCCCGCCGGTCTCGTGCTGGTCATGACGCCGCCACCGGGTCCACGGTGGGACGATCGGCGAGCGCGTGAGCGGCCTCGAGCACGGCCTGGCCGAGGGCCGGTGATGTCGCACGGATGCGGGTGAGCGATCTTCAGGCACGGCCGCCGGTCGAAGCTGGTGGCCAGCAGCTCCTCCTCGAGCGGGTCCAGGCAGCTCGAGCACCGGGCTCGGCGAGTGGGGGAAGGCGTACCGGAACTGTCGGTAGTGGGCCATGAACGCCGCGCGTTCCTCCCTGAGCGAGGCCGCCATCCGGCCCGCGAGCTCGGTCGGCCACATGGCGCCGGTGGTGATCTCCTCGGAGGTGTGGCTGAGCAGCAGGATGGCCGCGTCCAGCCGGCCGGTGAGGGTGACCCGGTCCGCACCGAACAGCTCCTCCGGCGGCACCCGGAGGTAGGACTGCCGGCTGGCGAGCGGGTGCACCCGACTGGCCAGGTCGGCGCCGGGCAACCCCGGCCGCGCCGCCAGCCTGGCGGCCGCACTCACGGCGCGCCACGACGAGAGCCGGGCGCGATCCTTGCGGGGCCTGCGGTGCAACAGCCCGGGAAACTGGTCGAGCTGCCACTGCCAGACCCGGATCGGCTCCGGAAGGCCGTGCATCACGCCGTCCCGGGTCAGGTAGATCCACTCGTCGCCGACGTACGACGCACCCTGCTGCGTGGCGGCGAGGAGGGCCTCGGTCTTGCCGCCCTTCGACCACCCCAGGACCATCACGCCGAGCGACTCGATGGTGAACGCAGAGGCGTGGAGCGGCAGCACGCCCTTGGTCAGCGCCACCAGGTTGATGATGGACAGCAGGTGCGGGACAGCGGCAACCGACCGCTCGCACACGAGCTCCGGCGATCGCCCCAGGTCGTCGAACGGCATCTTGGTGCGGCCGTGGGAGCCGCCGCGCCCGCGGAGCAGGAAGAAGCCGTCACGGTTGAAACCGGTGTCGCCCACGCCGACGTAGGTGAGCGGCTCGTGCGTCGCGACGTCGACGAACCGGATGGTGATGTCGGGCTGCCGGTCGAGCACCGTCGGGTGCAGTCCCAGCTGGCGGGCGACCTTCGCACGGTCTGCCGGAGCGGCGTCGAGCAGGCGGATGCCCACCACGCCGTGCAGGTCGAAGTCGCAGTGCACCTCGGTCATCCGCCGGTTCCTCGCACCACGGCGCTCAGCGTCCGGACCATGATCTTGATGTCCAGCCACAGCGACCAGTTGTCGATGTACCAGTTGTCGAACTTGCAGCGCTCCTCGATGGAGGTGTCGCCGCGCAACCCGTTGACCGCCGCCAGCCCGGTCATGCCCGACCGTCATCCGGTGCCGGTGGACGTACCACGGGAAGAGGGCGACGAACTTGTCGACGTACTCCGGGCGCTCGGGGCGGGGTCCCACCAGGCTCATGTCGCCGCGCAGCACGTTGAGCAGCTGGGGGAGCTCGTCGAGGGAGTAGCGGCGGATGAGGGCGCCGACCCGGCCCAGCTCCTCGGTGGGCACGCTCCACGCGTGCTGTCCGCCCGTCGAGGACGGGTTCATGGAACGGAACTTCATGAGCTCGAACGGCCGCCCGTGCAGGCCGATCCTGGTCTGGGTGAAGAAGATGCCCGGCCCGAGCGAGAGCCGGACCATCGCCGCCACGATCCGCGATCACCGGTGCCATGAGCAGCAGCGCCAGCGAGGCGCCGAGCACGTCGAAGCCGCGCTTGGCCCGCCAGGCGAGCCTGCGGTCCGCCGGCGCGCGCAGCCGGACCAGGGGCAGCCCCCAGATGTGGTCGTCGCTGCCACGACGGGTCGAGAGCTCGAACAGTCTCGGTACGACGTGGATCTCGAGGTTCGCCCGGTCCGCGGTTCGCAGCACGTCGACGAGGTCGGGCGCCGAGATCCCTCCGTAGCCGATGACCACGTTGGTGACATGCTGCGCCCGGACGATGGCGGAGAGGTCGGCCGGACCACCAAGTATCGGCGGTCCGGTGGTCCGGCCGGCCTGGCTGGCGATCGTGCCCACGATGTGGAGCCCGGACTCCGGGTGGGTCTCGATCCGTTTGACCAGTGACGCAGCGCCGGGGCCGGCGCCGATCAGGAGAGTCGGGTAGGCGACCTTGCCCTGTCGACGCAGCCGAAGGATCACTCCGTAGGACACCATTCGGCCGGCGGCGACGACCACGAGCATGGACGAGGCGACCGTCAGGGCAGCGGTGCCGCCCACCATGCCGGTCGGGACCACCAGTGCGACGGCCACTCCGGGCGCCACGCCGACGAGCACGCCCACGGCGAGCTGCGGAAGGTCGTCGAGGACCGAGAGGGCGATGCGGTGCTGGTAGAGACCGCAGGCGCGCCAGGTCAGCACGGCGACGGCCGCCGTCACGGCGGTGAGGGTGAGGGACCGCGCGTACGAGCACACGAGGACCAGCAGCACCAGGTCGGTGGCCAGCACGATCGCCACCTCGATCCGGCCGCCGTGCGACGAGGCCGCGTCCTCACGAGGCAGGCACGGTGAGTCCTCGGTGGCCGACCGCGGCGGGGCGACTCGATCCGGATGAGGGTCGTGCCTGGACGGGGACGGGGGCGCAGGTGGTCGTTCGGGCGCCGCTACGTGCGCCTGAGCCGTTCCGGCCGATACCTGACTCGCCTGCAACGTCACGTTTGCCCCCCGACAACGAGACTCCCCCTGGACGGTGAGCCCCGCTTCGGGCTGACGCTCCCCCGTAATGTTGCCGGCTGCGACAGCCCGGAGCGGTGGCTCACCTGCGCGCCACTAAACGGTTCCCTGCCGTTCACCGGCAAGGCGGGGGAGCATCGTTCACCCTCCACTCATCCTTCTTGACGGGTCGCCGGACGGGCGCCTGAGCGCGCGTTCCGTAAACTCCCAGACGTGGTCAGCCCAGCGTCGTATCGTCCGAAGCCGGGATCGATCCCGACCCAGCCGGGCGTCTACCGCTTCCGTGACGCGGGCGGTCGGGTGATCTACGTCGGCAAGGCGAAGAACCTCCGCAGCCGGCTCTCGTCGTACTTCCAGGACGTCGGCAACCTCCACCCGCGGACCGCCACGATGGTGACGACCGGGGCGTCGGTCGAGTGGACGGTGGTGAAGACCGAGGTCGAGGCGCTCCAGCTGGAGTACTCCTGGATCAAGGAGTTCGACCCGCGCTTCAACGTCAAGTACCGCGACGACAAGTCCTACCCGTGGCTGGCGGTCACCGTCGGCGACCAGTTCCCGCGGGTCATGGTCGGCCGCGGCGCCAAGAAGCGCGGCACCCGCTACTTCGGCCCCTACTCCCACGCGTGGGCGATCCGCGAGACGGTCGACCAGCTGCTGCGGGTCTTCCCGATGCGCTCGTGCTCCAACGGCGTCTTCAAGCGCCACGGCCAGATCGGCCGACCGTGCCTGCTCGGCTACATCGGCAAGTGCTCGGCGCCCTGTGTCGACCGGGTCACGCCCGAGGAGCACCGCGAGATCGTCGACGACTTCTGCGACTTCATGGCCGGCCGCACGGCCGCGTTCGTCAAGCGCATCAAGCAGGAGATGTACGCCGCCTCCGAGGCGGAGGAGTTCGAGCGGGCCGCCCGGTTGCGCGACGACCTCGCGGCGCTCGAGAAGGCGCTGGAGAAGCAGGCGGTGGTGCTCGGTGACGGCACCGACGCCGACGTGATCGCGCTCGCCGAGGACCCGCTCGAGGTCGCGGTGCAGATCTTCTACGTGCGCGGTGGCCGGATCCGCGGCCAGCGCGGCTGGGTCGCCGACCGCGTCGACGAGGGCGACACCCCGGAGCTGGTCCAGGACTTCCTGCTGCAGCTCTACGGTGGCGGCGACGACGTCGACCCGGACGCGATCCCGCGCGAGGTGCTGGTGCCGTCGCTGCCGCCCGACACCGAGGTGCTCGAGGAGCTGTTGTCCGACCAGCGGGGGAGCCGGGTCCGGATCCGGGTCCCGCAGCGCGGTGACAAGCGGACGCTCCAGGAGACGGTGGCCCGCAACGCCGAGCAGTCACTCGCGCTCCACAAGACCAAGCGGGCCAGTGACCTGACCACCCGCAACCGCGCGCTGGAGGAGATCCAGGAGGCGCTCGGCCTGCCCGAGGTGCCGTTGCGGGTCGAGTGCTACGACGTCTCCAACCTGCAGGGCACCGAGGTCGTGGCCTCGATGGTCGTCTTCGAGGACGGCCTGGCCCGCAAGAGCGAGTACCGCCGGTTCGTGATCCGGGGCGTCGACGGCCAGAACGACGTGGCGTCGATGGACGAGGTGATCACCCGTCGGTTCCGTCGACTGCTCGACGAACAGGGACGCTCCGACCGGGTCGTGACCGACTCAGGACCCGATGCTGGTCGATCCCGACACCGGCCGACCGCGCAAGTTCGCCTACGCACCGGGCCTGGTCGTGGTCGACGGGGGTCCGCCGCAGGTCGCCGCCGCGCGGAACGCGATGACCGAGCTCGGCATCCACGACATCCCGGTCTGCGGGCTGGCCAAGCGGCTCGAGGAGGTCTGGGTCCCCGACGAGGAGGACCCGGTCATCTTCCCGCGGACGTCCGAGGGGCTCTACCTCCTGCAGCGGATCCGCGACGAGGCGCACCGCTTCGCGATCACCCACCACCGGTCGCGTCGGTCGAAGTCCATGGTCGAGAGCCTGCTCGACGACGTGCCCGGCCTGGGCGAGGTGCGCCGCAAGTCGCTGATCAAGCACTTCGGCTCGCTGCGCAAGCTCCGCGCGGCCACCGTCGAGGAGATCTCCCTCGTGCCGGGCATCGGCGCACGCACCGCCACGGCGATCAAGGATGCGGTGTCCTCCGAGGACCGCAAGACTGTGCAGGTCAACACCGCCACCGGCGAGATCGAGGAGAGCTGATGGAGCAGCGTTCCACCGGCGAGCTGGTCGTCGTCACCGGCATGACCGGCGCCGGCCGCAGCACCGCCGCCAAGGAGCTCGAGGACCTGGGCTACTACGTCGTCGACAACCTGCCGCCGTCGCTGCTGCGCGACGTCGTACGCCTGGTGGACGAGAACCGAGGCGTCCAGCAGCCGATCGCCGTGGTCGTCGACGTGCGCTCCGGCGCCTTCTTCCAGTCGCTCACCGCCAACCTCGCGCAGGGTGTGACCGGGCGCGACGCCACCCTGGTGTTCCTGGAGGCCAGCGACGACGTGCTCGTCCGCCGCCAGGAGGCCGCCCGCCGCCCGCACCCGTTGCAGGGAACCGGTCGACTGGTCGACGGGCTGGCCCGCGAGCGGGTCGTGCTCGGCGACGTCCGCAGCAACGCCGACCTGGTGATCGACACCAGCAACCTCAACGTCCACCAGCTCACCGACCGCATCGCCGACTCGTTCGGCAACCCCGACTCGACCGCGCTCAAGATCACCGTCGTCAGCTTCGGCTTCAAGTACGGCATCCCGGTCGACGCCGACTTCGTCGCCGACATGCGATTCCTCCCCAACCCGTTCTGGGTGCCCGAGCTGCGGCCGCTGACCGGTCGCGACGAGGTCGTCGCCGACTACGTCAGGAGCCAGCCGGGAGCGACCGAGTTCCTCGACGGCTACCTGCCGGTGCTCCAGCACGTGGCGGAGGGCTACCTCAACGAGGGCAAGCGGTTCTTCACCGTCGCGATCGGCTGCACGGGCGGCAAGCACCGCAGCGTCGCCATGACGGAGGAGATCGCGCGGCGGCTCGCCGCCCAGGCGTACGACGTGCGCGCCACCCACCGCGACCTGGGTCGGGAATGACATGCGGCCGACTGCACAGTCGGCCGTCGCCCTCGGCGGGGGACACGGCCTGCACGCGTCGCTGAGCGCGCTGCGGCAGCTGCACGACGACCTGACCCTCGACCAGGTGACGGCCGTGGTGACCGTGGCCGACAACGGCGGCTCCTCCGGACGTCTCCGCGGCGAGTTCGGCGTACTCCCACCCGGCGACCTCCGGATGGCCCTCGCGGCGCTCTGCGGATCCGACGACTGGGGCCGGACCTGGGCCGACGTCGTCCAGCACCGGTTCGCCGGGGAGGGGGAGATGAACGGGCACGTCATCGGCAACCTCCTGATCGTCGGGTTGTGGGAGCGGCTCGGTGACCCCGTCCTCGCGCTCGACTGGGTCGGGCGGCTGCTCGGTGCTCGTGGCCGGGTGCTGCCGATGGCGCTCACTCCGATGGACATCACCGCCCGGGTCCGAGGGCTCGACACGACCGACCCGTCGGCGACGACCCACGTCCGCGGTCAGGTCGAGATCGCCACCACCGACGGCGAGATCGTCTCCGTGGCGCTCGACCCGGAGCGCCCGGCCGCGTGCCCGGAGGCGATCGCGGCGATCCTGGAGGCCGACTGGGTGGTGCTCGGGCCGGGCTCCTGGTTCACCTCGGTCATCCCGCACCTGATGGTGCCCGAGCTGCGGGAGGCCCTGGAGCGGACCACCGCCCGGCTGGTCGTGGTGCTCAACCTGGAGCCGCAGGCGGGGGAGACCCGCGGGTACGGACCCGAGGACCACCTGGGTGCCCTGTTCGAGCACGCGCCCGACCTGCGGGTCCACGCGGTGCTGGCGGAGCGGCGCTCGGTCACCGACGTCGAGACCCTCGACGCGGCGGTCGCCTCTGCGGGCGCGCACCTGGTGCTGGCCGACCTCGCTGAGCTGGGCCCCGGGGAGCAGGTGACGGCCCGCCACGACCCCGAGCTCCTCGCGGCGGCCTACCGCGCCATCTTCGAGGCGGTCCTCGAGGTGTGAGGGCAGCGAGCCTCGAAGGGAACCGCCGCCACCGAGGGTGATTGACTCGCATGGCAGGATCGGCCGCATGGCGATGACGGCTCAGGTGAAGGCAGAACTGGCCAACACGCAGATCACGAAGACGTGCTGTCGCAAGGCTGAAGTCGCGTCCATGCTGCGCTTCGCCGGTGGCCTGCACATCGTCAGCGGCAAGATCGTCGTGGAGGCCGAGCTCGACACCGGATCGGCCGCGCGGCGGCTCCGCCGGGACATCTCCGAGGTCTACGGACACCAGTCCGACGTGGTCATGGTGCAGGGCAACGGGATCCGCAAGGGCAGCCGCTACCTGGTGCGGATCGTCAAGGACGGCGAGGCCCTGGCGCGCCAGACCGGGCTCCTCGACCAGCGGGGCCGCCCGGTGCGCGGCCTGCCGCCCGCAGTGGTGTCGGGCGGGAGCTGTGACGCTGTCGCCGCGTGGCGCGGCGCGTTCCTGGCCCACGGCTCGCTCACCGAACCCGGCCGCTCGTCCTCGCTGGAGGTCACCTGCCCCGGCCCGGAGGCCGCGCTCGCCCTGGTCGGCGTGGCGCGTCGGCTGGGCGGCATCTCGGCCAAGGCGCGCGAGGTCCGTGGTGTCGACCGGGTCGTCATCCGTGACGGTGACGCCATCGGCGCGCTGCTGACCCGGCTCGGCGCCCACGAGTCCTTGATGGCCTGGGAGGAGCGGCGGATGCGCCGCGAGGTCCGGGCCACCGCCAACCGGCTCGCCAACTTCGACGACGCCAACCTGCGGCGCTCGGCCCGGGCGGCGGTCGCTGCCGGAGCCCGCGTCGAACGGGCGCTGGAGATCCTCGCCGAGGAGGTGCCCGACCACCTCAAGATGGCCGGCTACCTCCGGCTGGAGCACAAGCAGGCCTCGCTCGAGGAGCTCGGCCAGCTCCACGAGCCGCCGCTGACCAAGGACGCCATCGCCGGCCGCATCCGCCGGCTGCTCGCCATGGCCGACAAGCGCGCCGAGGAGCTCGGCATCCCCGACACCGAGGCGTCGCTGACCCCGGAGATGCTGGCCGAGGACGCGTGACCCCGGTTCGGCCTAGCACGGTTGGATCGTTCCAACGTTACTGATCCGTACCTGGGACCGTCGCTCGCCCGACGTAGGGGCTGGCGATAGGGTCGAGGAGTTCCGACCCCATCACCCAGGAGACCCGCTGTGACCGTTCGTGTAGGGATCAACGGCTTCGGCCGCATCGGCCGCAACTTCTTCCGCGCCGTACGCGCCTCCGGTGCCGACATCGAGATCGTCGGCGTCAACGACCTCACCGACAACGCCTCGCTGGCGCACCTGCTCAAGTTCGACTCGATCCTGGGTCGCCTCGACGCGGACGTGTCGAGCACCGACACCTCGATCCTCGTCGGCGACCAGGAGATCGCGGTCTCGGCCGAGCGTGACCCCGCCAACCTCAGCTGGGGCGACCTCGGCGTCGACGTGGTCGTCGAGTCCACCGGCTTCTTCACCGACGCGACCAAGGCGAAGGCCCACGTCGATGCCGGCGCCAAGAAGGTCATCATCTCCGCTCCGGCCTCCAACGAGGACATCACCATCGTGATGGGCGTCAACCACGAGCTCTACGACCCGGCCGCGCACACGGTGATCTCCAACGCGTCGTGCACGACCAACTGCCTGGCGCCGATGGCCAAGGCCCTCCACGACGAGTTCACGATCGTCAAGGGCCTGATGACGACCATCCACGCCTACACGGCCGACCAGAACCTGCAGGACAACATCCACAAGGACCCGCGCCGGGCCCGAGCCGCCGCGCTCAACATGGTCCCGACGTCGACCGGTGCCGCGAAGGCGATCGGCCTGGTCCTGCCCGAGCTCAAGGGCAAGCTCGACGGCTACGCCATGCGGGTGCCGGTCCCGACCGGGTCCGCCACCGACCTCACCTTCGAGGCCGGTCGCGAGACGACCGTCGAGGAGGTCAACGCCGCCATCGAGAAGGCGGCCGACGGTCGCTTCCTGAAGTACTCGACGGACCCGCTGGTCTCCACCGACATCGTCACCGACCCGGCGTCGTGCATCTTCGACGCGCCGCTCACCAAGGTCATCGGCAACCAGGTCAAGGTGCTCGGCTGGTACGACAACGAGTGGGGCTACTCCAACCGTCTCGCCGACCTGATCACCCACATCGGCGCGACTCTCTGACGTGGCGGGCATCGACTCGCTGGGGGACCTCCGCGGCAAGCGGGTGCTGGTCAGGTCCGACCTGAACGTCCCGCTCGACGGGCCAGCCGGTGACAGGGCGATCACCGACGACGGCCGGATCCGCGCCAGCGTCCCGACCATCCGCCAGCTCGCCGAGGCGGGCGCGCGCGTGGTCGTGACCGCCCACCTCGGCCGGCCGAAGGGGGCGCCCGACCCGGCGTACACCCTGGAGCCGGTGGCCGACCGGCTCGGGGAGCTGCTCGGCGCGGACGTCGCGTTCGCGACGGACACCGTCGGGGAGAGCGCCCACGAGACGGTCGCCGGCGCTCGAGGACGGCCAGGTGGCCGTGCTGGAGAACGTCCGCTTCAACGAGGGCGAGACCAGCAAGGACGATGCCGTCCGCGCGTCGTTCGCGGGCCAGCTCTCGCAGCTCGCTGACGCGTTCGTCAGCGACGGCTTCGGCGTGGTCCACCGCAAGCAGGCGTCGGTCTACGACGTCGCGCTGCGGCTGCCGGCCGCGATGGGGGGCCTGGTGGCCACCGAGCTCGAGGTGCTCCGCCGGCTCACCCACGATCCCGGAGCGGCCCTACGTCGTCGTGCTGGGCGGCTCGAAGGTCTCCGACAAGCTCGGCGTCATCGACAGCCTGCTCGGCAAGGCCGACCGGCTGCTGATCGGCGGCGGCATGGTGTTCACGTTCCTGAAGGCGCAGGGGCACGAGGTCGGCAAGAGCCTCCTCGAGGACGACCAGCTCGACACCTGCCGCGACTACCTGCGCCGCGCCGAGGAGTCCGGGGTCGAGATCGTGCTGCCGACCGACATCGTCGTCGACACCGCGTTCCCGTCCGGCGACCGCGAGCCCGAGCCGCGGGTCGTCGCCGCGGACGCGATCCCGGCCGACAGCCTCGGGCTCGACATCGGGCCCGACTCGGCCGCCGCGTTCGCCGAGGCGGTCGCCGGTGCCCGCACCGTGTTCTGGAACGGCCCGATGGGCGTGTTCGAGACCGACGCCTTCGCCGGCGGCACCCGCGCCGTCGCCGAGGCCCTGACCCGGGTCGACGGGCTCTCCGTGGTCGGAGGCGGCGACTCCGCCGCCGCGGTCCGCACCCTCGGCTTCGACGAGGCCGCCTTCGGCCACATCTCCACCGGGGGCGGTGCCAGCCTCGAATACCTCGAGGGCAAGGACCTCCCCGGCCTCGCCGTCCTCGAACGATAGGAATCGACGTGTCCGACTCCCGCACGCCGCTGATGGCGGGCAACTGGAAGATGAACCTCAACCACCAGGAAGCGGTGGTGCTGACCCAGAAGCTCGCGTGGACGCTGTCCGACAAGAAGCACGACTACGGGCAGGTCGAGGTCGTCGTGCTCCCGCCCTTCACCGACCTGCGGTCGGTGCAGACGCTCGTCGACGGCGACCAGCTGCTGGTGAAGTACGGCGCCCAGGACGTCTCGACCCAGGACTCCGGCGCCTACACCGGGGAGATCTCCGCGGGGATGCTCGCCAAGCTCGGCTGCTCCTACGTCGTGGTCGGTCACTCCGAGCGCCGCGAGCACCACGCCGAGTCCGACGAGGTCGTCAACGCCAAGGCGCACAAGGCGCTCGCCGCCGGCATGACGCCGATCGTGTGCGTCGGCGAGGGCCTCGAGGTCCGGCAGGCCGGTGAGCACGTCCCCCACACCCTGGCGCAGGTCGACGGCTCGCTCGCGGGGTTCACCGCCGCGCAGGTGGCCGGGCTGGTGGTCGCCTACGAGCCGGTGTGGGCGATCGGGACCGGTGAGGTCGCGACGCCGGACGACGCGCAGGAGGTGTGCGCCGCCATCCGCGAGCGGATCCGCGAGGTCCACGGCGACGCCGCCGCCGACGGCGTACGCGTGCTCTACGGCGGTTCGGTGAAGGCCGCCAACGTCGCCGGGATCATGGACAGGTCCGATGTCGACGGGTGTCTCGTCGGCGGCGCGAGCCTGCAGGCCGACGAGTTCGGCGGCATCTGCCGGTTCTACGACATGCCGCTGCTCTGATGCGCCGCGCGTGACGTAGGATTCACGACCGTGACTCTGCTCTTCACCATCCTGCTCGTCATCACGAGCCTGGCCCTCATCCTCCTCGTGCTGCTGCACAAGGGCCGCGGCGGCGGCCTCTCCGACATGTTCGGAGGCGGCGTCTCGAGCTCGCTGGGCGGCTCCTCGATCGCAGAGCGCAACCTGGACCGGATCACCATCGGCATCGGCGTGATCTGGTTCGCGTGCATCGTCGCACTGGGCCTCCTGCTGGCCTACACGAGCTGAGAGGGACGGTCATGGCTGGAGGTGGAAACGCGATTCGCGGGAGCCGGGTCGGTGCCGGCCCGATGGGCGAGGCCGAGCGTGGCGAGGCAGCCCCGCGGCAGGCGGTCGAGTACTACTGCTCCCACCACCACCGCTCGGTGGTGACCTTCTCGGTCGAGGCGGCCGTCCCGGACTCGTGGGACTGCCCCAAGTGCGGGCTCCCGGCGAGCATGGACTCCGACAACCCTCCGCCCGCGCCGAAGATCGAGCCCTACAAGACCCACCTCGCCTACGTGAAGGAGCGCCGCTCCGACGCCGAGGCCGAGGACATCCTCGACGAGGCCCTCCAGCTCCTCCGCTCCCGCCGCAAGTCCGGCGACCTCATCTTCTAGAGCGCGACCCGTCACTTGTGCAGGCTCGCCCGTGGCCGAGCCGTCACTCGTGCAGGCTCAAGGTGACCTGAGCCGTCACTCGTGCAGGCTCCGCCCGGGGCCTGTGGATGAGCAGCAACCCTCGCCCTCCGTCCGGGCGACAGTGGGGGCATGTCTCCGACGCCCCGCTGGTTCGCCTGAGGGTCTGCCGCTGCTCGACGAGCGGTGCCCACTCCCGCTGACCGAGCCCTTCACCGCCTCCCAGGCACGCGAACACGGCGTCTCACGCGGCCGCCTCGCGACGCTGATCTGCAGCACGACCTCGTCCGGCCGGTCCTGCGGGGTGTGTACGTCGCGGTCCAGGTCGTCGACACGCATCGAGTTCCGAGCCGCGGCGCTGGCCCTCGTCGTCCCGCCCAGCGCGATCGTCACTGACCGCACGGCCGCCTGGTTGCACCGCGTCGACCTGCTGCAGCGCTCCGCCGTGCACCAGATGCCGCCGCTCGAGATCTACTCCCGGGCCGGCAGCCGGGTGAGACGGCCTGACGTCGCCAGTGGAGAACGCCATCTGCGCGACGAGGACGTCACGGTGATCGACGGCGTACTCGTGACCACCAAGCTGCGTACGGCTCTGGATCTGGGCCGACGGCTGAACCGCTTCGAGGCGCTGGCAGCGCTCGACGGCCTGCTCCGTGCCGGTGTGTGTCACGAGGATCTCCTGGCCGGTGTCGATCGCTTCCGTGGCGAGCGCGGGGTGGTGCAGCTCCGCTGGCTGGCTCCGCTGGCGGACCCACGGGCCGAGTCTCCGCCCGAATCGGTGCTGCGGCTCCACTGGCTCGACGTCGGCGGCATGCCTCCCCCGGAGCCACAGCAATGGGTGCACGACGCGGGGTACCCGCGCTACCGCATCGACCTGACGGTCCCGGAGCTCAGGTACGGGGCTGAGTACAACGGAGCGGGCGTTCCACGACGAGGCCACCGACAGCGTGCGGCTGGGGTGGCTCCACGACGAGGGGTGGGTGATCGATGTCTTCGAAGGGGTCGACATCTACCCCCGCGGAGACCCCACCGCGCGGCTCCGAGCCGGCTGCCAACGCGCGCGACGCCGGTCCGGTCTGTGGGTGCCGCAGGGTGGCTACCTGCCGAAATGACGGCTCGGCGGGTGTTGAACCTGCACGAGTGACGGCTCGGCGGGTGTTGAACCTGCACGAGTGACGGCTCGCGCTAGAGGCGGGAGGCGGCGGGGCGGTCGAGGAACCAGATGGTGTCGGGGGCGGGGTGGGCAGGGGGGAGGGCGGCGAGGCGACGGGCGGGGGTCTCGTGGACGGTCGCGCCGGGCACGCCGTCGGGGGCGAGGGCGCGGGCGACGGCGTCCGCCTTCTCCTCGCCGCTGACCACGAAGAAGATGGCGCGGCTGCGTTCGAGGGCGGCGAAGGTGAGGCTGATCCGCTCCGGCGGCGGCTTGGGGGAGTCGGGGACGGCGACGGCGACCCGGTCGTCGACGTCGAGCGCCGGGTGGCCGGGGAAGAGGGAGGCGACGTGGCCGTCGGGGCCGACGCCGAGCATCAGCACCTCGAAGGCGCCCGCGCCGTGCGCCCGCACCGCCTCGCCGTACGCCGCAGCGGCCTCGTCCAGCGAGAGGCCCGAGTCGGTGGCCGGTGCCTCGTGCACGTGGGCAGGGTCGGCGCCGACGACGTCGAGGAAGGCCGCGCGGGCGGAGCGGGCGTTCCGATCGGGGCTGTCGGCGGCGACGTAGCGCTCGTCGCCCCACCAGAAGACGACCTGCGACCAGTCGACGCCGGAGTCCGGGCCGAGCCGGCCGAGCTCGGCGTGGATCTTCTCGGCGACCGAGCCGCCGGTGAGCCCGACCTGCGGCACCTCGCCCCGCGCCTGCGCGTCGAGCAGCCGGCGGACGACCTCGCCGGCGACCGCGGTGGCCAGCGCCGCCGCGTCCTCGTGGACCTCGACGGTCACGACGGGTCCATCGTGAGCAGCCGCTTGGCCGTCGCGGCGTAGATGTCGTCCTCGTCGCTCCACCGCAGCTCCTCGGCGAGCAGCTCGGGCAGGTCGCGGCGCTTGAGGGCGACCGGCCGGTCCGGCTGGCCGGGGGAGGCGAAGACGGCGAGCTTGCCGTCGGGGCGCGAGATCCGGATCTCGCCCTCGGCGGTCTCCATCACGACCTCGGTGATGCCGGGCCCCGGCGAGCTGGTGCGCTCGGCGGGGATGCGCAGCCGGTCGGCGAGCCAGGCCAGCAGCAGGTCGGCGCTGGGGCTGATCCGCTCGGCGGCCACGCGCACCCGTCGCACCTTGAGCGGGTGCTGGTCGAGCGCCGCCGCGAGCAGCGCCCGCCACGGGGTGATCCGGGTCCAGGCCAGGTCGGTGTTGCCGGGCGCGTAGGCCTCGCACTGGCCGCGCAGCGCCTTGATCTTGCCGCGCGACACGAAGGCCGAGTCGGTGATCCGGCGCTTGCCGAGCCTGCCGAGCGGGTCGGCCGCCGGGTCGTCGGGGTGGTCGGTGGGCCACCAGACGACGACGGGGGAGTCGGGCAGCAGCAGCGGCAGCACCACCGACTCGGGGTGCTTGACGACCTCGCCGCTTGAGCCGGATCAGCGCGGTCTCGCCGGACCACCCCTGGCCGATGCCGACCTGGGCGTTGATCTCGGCCGCGCCCCGGCCGTCGCCCGAGGATCACGCCGAGCACCCGCGCCGGGTGCTCGTGCGACGCCTCCCTGGCGGCGTCCATCGCGGCCGACGCGTCGTCCTCGTCGACCACGACGATCAGCGTCATCACCATGCCCATCGCCGGGCTGCCGGCGCGCATCCGGCCACGCACGAACTCCGCGGCGATCGCGGAGGAGTTGGTGTCGGTCAGCTCGATCATGGCTAGGGCCTCCGCCAGGTGCGTCCGTCACGGGCCATCATCGCGTCGGCCGACGCGGGACCCCAGGTGCCGGCGTCGTACGGGCTCCGGCTTGCCCTTCTTGCGCTCGTCCTGCTTCGCCCAGTGCTCGAGGATCGGGTCGAGGATCTTCCACGACAGCTCGACCTCCTCGTGGCGCGGGAACAGCGGCGGGTCGCCGAGCAGCACGTCGAGGATCAGCCGCTCGTAGGCCTCGGGTGAGGACTCGGTGAACGAGCCGCCGTAGGCGAAGTCCATGGTCACGTCGCGGATCTCCATCGACGTGCCGGGCACCTTCGAGCCGAAGCGCAGGGTGAGGCCCTCGTCGGGCTGCACGCGTACGACGAGCGCGTTCTGCGTCAGCTCCTCGGTGGCGCTCGCGTGGAACGGCAGGTGGGGCGCCCGCTTGAACACGACGGCGACCTCGGTCACCCGGCGGCCGAGCCGCTTGCCGTGCCGCAGGTAGAACGGCACGCCGGCCCACCGGCGGTTGTCGATGTTGAGGGTGATCGCGGCGTACGTCTCGGTGGTGGAGCGTGCCGGGATGCCCTCCTCGTCGTGGAAGCCGGGCACCTTCACGCCGCCCGACCAGCCGGCGACGTACTGGCCGCGCGCGGTGCTGAGGTCGAGCCGGCGCGGCAGCGTGATCGCGCCGAGCACCTTCTCCTTCTCGATCCGCAGGCTCGTGGCCTCGAAGTCGGTGGGCTCCTCCATGGCGACCAGCGCCATCAGCTGGAGCAGGTGGTTCTGGATCACGTCGCGGGCGGCGCCGATGCCGTCGTAGTAGCCGGCGCGGCCGCCGATGCCGATGTCCTCGGCCATCGTGATCTGGACGTGGTCGACGTAGTTGGAGTTCCAGATCGGCTCGAACATCGCGTTGGCGAACCGCATCGCCAGGATGTTCTGCACCGTCTCCTTGCCGAGGTAGTGGTCGATCCGGAAGACCGACCCGCTCGGGAACACCTTGCTGAGCGTGTCGTTCAGCTCGCGCGCGGACGTGAGGTCGTGCCCGAACGGCTTCTCGACCACCACCCGCCGCCAGGTCCCCTCGGGACCCTTCGCGAGCCCGTGCTCCTCGAGCTGCTGCACCACGTCGCCGAAGAACCGGGGCGGGATCGACAGGTAGAACGCGTAGTTGCCCTCGGTGCCGCGGACCTGGTCGAGCTCCTCGATCGTGCGTCGGAGCTGGTCGAAGGCGACGTCGTCGGAGAAGTCGCCCGGGACGAACCGGAACCCCTCGGACAGCTGGCGCCAGACCTCCTCGCGGAACTCGGTCCGCGCGTGCTCCTTCACCGAGTCGTGGACGATCTGCGCGAAGTCCTGGTCCTCCCACTCGCGGCGGGCGAAGCCGACCAGGCTGAAGCCCGGCGGCAGCAGGCCGCGGTTGGCGAGGTCGTAGATCGCCGGCATGACCTTCTTGCGCGAGAGGTCCCCGGTGACGCCGAAGATCACCATGCCGCTGGGCCCGGCGATCCGCGGCAGCCGGCGGTCCTCGGGATCCCGGAGCGGGTTGGCGGTCATCGGGGTCGTTCCCTCCGGTAGTACCCGATCAGCGAGCGGGTCGACGCGTCCTGCCCGGCGAGCGCCTCGGCGTCACCCGTCACCGCCGGCGTCACCTGCTGGGCGAGCTGCTTGCCGAGCTCCACCCCCCACTGGTCGAAGCTGTCGATGCCCCAGACGACGCCCTGCACGAACGTGATGTGCTCGTAGAGCGCGACCAGCTGGCCCAGCACGCCCGGGCTCAGCTCCGGCGCCATGATCGAGGTCGTCGGCCGGTTGCCGGGGAAGACCCGCGCCGGCACCAGCGCCTCGTCGGTGCCCTCGGCCCGCACCTCCTCGGCGGTCTTCCCGAACGCCAGCGCCCGGGTCTGGGCGAAGAAGTTGGACAGGAACAGGTCGTGCACGTCCGCGCTCTGCCCGTCGTGGACGTCGGTGAGGGGGTACGCCGGGCGGGCGACCGCGATGAAGTCGGCAGGCACCAGCCGGGTGCCCTGGTGGATCAGCTGGTAGAACGCGTGCTGCCCGTTGGTGCCCGGCTCGCCCCACCAGACCTCACCGGTGCCGGCCGTGACGGCCTGGGAGTCCCAGCGGACGCCCTTGCCGTTCGACTCCATGGTGAGCTGCTGGAGGTAGGCCGGGAAGCGGTGCAACAGCTGGGCGTAGGGCAGCACGGCGTGGGTCTGCGCGTCGAGGAAGTCGGCGTACCAGACGTTCAGCAGGCCCATCAGCGCCGGCACGTTGCGGGCGAGCTCCGTGGTCCGGAAGTGCTCGTCCATCGCGTGCATCCCGGCCAGCATCTCGGCGAACCGCTCCGGGCCGATCGCGACGACCAGGGACGTCCCGATCGCCGAGTCCATCGAGTAGCGGCCGCCGACCCAGTCCCAGAAGCCGAACGCGTTGTCGGGGTCGATCCCGAAGTCGGCGACCTTGTCGAGCGCGGTGGAGACGGCGACGAAGTGCCGGGAGACCGCCTCGCCCGGGTCCTGGTCCGACAGCCCGTCGAGCAGCCACGCCTTGCAGAGCCGCGCGTTGGTGAGCGTCTCCAGGGTGCCGAAGGTCTTGCTGGAGACGATGAACAACGTGGTGGCGGGATCGAGGCCGGCGAGCGTCGTCGCGCAGTCGGTCGGGTCGATGTTGCTGATGAACCGGCACTCCAGGCCGTCCTGGACGTAGGGCGCCAGTGCCTCGTAGGCCATCACCGGGCCGAGGTCGGAGCCGCCGATGCCGATGTTGACGACCGTCCGGATCCGCTCACCCGTGACCCCGGTCCACGTCCCGGAGCGGACCCGTTCGGCGAAGTCGTAGACCCGCCGCAGCACCTCGTGCACGTCGGCGACGACGTCCTGCCCGTCGACCTCCAGGCTCGCGTCGGCCGGCAGCCGGAGCGCGGTGTGCAGCACCGCCCGGTCCTCGGTGACGTTGATGTGCTCACCCCGGAACATCGCGTCGCGGCGCTCCTCCAGCCCCACCTCGGCGGCGAGCGCCAGCAGCGCGGCCAGCACCTCGTCGTCGAGCAGGTTCTTCGACAGGTCCACCCACAGGTCGCCCGCGGTCAGGCTGAGCCGCTCGACCCGGCCGGGGTCGTCGGCGAACCAGGCCCGGAGGTCGGGGGAGAACCCCGAGGCGAGGTCGCCCAGGCGCGCCCAGGCCTCCGTCGTCGTCGGGTCGACCGGCGCAACGGTCATGCCCGGGCGGCCTCGAGGGAGGCCGCCAGCGTCTCCTGCAGCTGGTCCCAGGCGACCACGAACTTGTCGACGCCCTCCTTGATCAGGACCTCGATCACGTCGTCGTAGTCGATCCCGGCCTCCTCGAGCGCCTCCATGTGGGCGGCCGCGTCGTCGTAGAACGGCCGGACCCGGTCGCCGCGGACCTCGCCGTGGTCGGCGACGGCCTCGAGCGTCTTCTCCGGCATGGTGTTGACGGTGTCCTCGACGACCAGGTCGACGACGTACATGGTGTCGTCGTAGTCGGGGTTCTTGACCCCGGTGGACGCCCACAGCGGGCGCTGCTTGCGGGCGCCGCTGGGCCTCGAGCGCCTCCCAGCGCTCACCGGCGAAGAACTCCTCGTACATCTGGAACGCCAGCCGGGCGTTGGCGACGCCGGCCTTGCCGCGCAGGTCGGGGTCGGTGCCCGGGACCCGAGGTGGTCGCTCTCCAGCCGCTTGTCGATCTCGGTGTCGACGCGCGAGACGAAGAACGAGGCGACCGAGTGGATCGTGGCGAGGTCGTGACCGTTGTCGGCTGCCTGCTCGAGGCCGGCGACGTAGGCCTCCATGACCTCGCGGTACTGGTCGAGGCCGAAGATCAGGGTCACGTTGACCGAGATGCCCGCGGCCAGGGTCTCGGTGATGGCCGGCCAGCCCTCCGGCGTGCCGGGGATCTTGATGAACAGGTTGGGCTCGCCGACGGTCTCCCAGAGCTCGGCCGCCTCCTTCACGGTGCCCTGCGTGTCCTGCGCGAGACCGGGGGAGACCTCGATCGAGACCCGGCCGTCGACACCGTCGGTGGCGTCGAAGGCGGGCCGCATGACCCGGCAGGCGTCGCGTACGTCGTCGGTCGTGATGATCCGGGTGGCGGTGTCGACGTCGGCGCCGGAGGCGGCCAGCTCGCGGACCTGCGCGTCGTAGCGCTCGCCGTCGGCGAGGGCCGCCTGGAAGATCGCCGGGTTCGACGGTCACGCCGACGACGTTGCGGTTCTTCATCAGGTCGGCGAGGTTGCCGGTCTCGAGCCGCTCGCGCGACAGGTCGTCGAGCCAGATCGAGACTCCGGCTTCCGTCAGCTGCTGCAGTGGGTTGGTGGACATGGATGTTCCTCCCTCTCGTTGGCCGGCTGTTCGGTCGTGCGGGCTGGGTCTCAGCCCGCTGACCGCCCGGATGCTGTCCTCGGCCGCGTCGGCGACCGCCTCGGCGGTGACGCCGAACTCGCGGTAGATGCGCTCGTAGTCGGCGGACGCGCCGTAGTGCTCGATGGAGACGATCCGGCCGTGGTCGCCCACGACCTCGCGCCAGCCCTGCGCGATGCCGGCCTCGACCGACACGCGCGCCTTCACGCCCGGCGGCAGCACGGTCTCGCGGTAGGAGGCCTCCTGCTCGTCGAACCACTCGCGGCACGGCATCGAGACGACGCGGGCGCGCACGCCGCGCTCGGCGAGGATCTCCCGCGCCCGTACGGCGAGCTGGACCTCGGACCCGGTGCCGACCAGGACCACGTCGGGCTGTCCGCCGCGGCCGTCGAGGTCGGGGGCGTCGATCAGCACGTAGCCGCCGCGGTGGACGTTGCTGGTGTCGGAGAAGCCCTCCTCGTCGCGCGGGAAGACCGGCACGTTCTGGCGGGTCAGGATCATGCCCGCGGGCCGGTCGTTGTGGGCCAGCACGGCCCGCCACGCGGCGGCGGTCTCGTTGGCGTCGGCCGGGCGGACCACGTCGAGGCCGGGGATCGCGCGCAGCGCCGCGAGGTGCTCGATCGGCTGGTGGGTCGGGCCGTCCTCGCCGAGACCGATGGAGTCGTGGGTCCAGATGTAGGTCACCGGCAGCTGCATCAGCGACGCGAGCCGGACCGAGGGCCGCATGTAGTCGGAGAACGTCAGGAACGTGGCGCCGAAGACGCGGGTGCCGCCGTGGACCGCGATGCCGTTGAGGATCGAGCCCATGCCGTGCTCGCGGATGCCGAAGTGGAGCACCCGGCCGGCGTAGGGGTCGGCCTTCCACATGTCGGTCGAGCGGACCTTCGGGGCGAACGACGGCGCGCCCTCGATGGTGGAGTTGTTGGACTCGGCGAGGTCGGCGGAGCCACCCCACAGCTCGGGCACCTTCGCCGCGAGCGCGTTGAGGACCTGGCCGGAGGCCTTGCGGGTCGCGACGCCCTTGTCGTCGGCGGGGAACGTCGGCAGGTCGGCGTCCCAGCCGTCGGGGAGGGTGCGGGTCTGCAGCCGCTCGAAGAGCGCCGGGTCGGCGGACGGCTTGCGGGTCCAGGCGGCGTACTGCTCCTGCCACTCCGCCTGCGCCGCCTTGCCGCGCTCGACGGCCTGCCGGGTGTGGGCGAGCACCTCGGGGTCGACGTCGAAGGTGCGGTCGGGGTCGAAGCCCAGCACCTCCTTGGTGGCGGCGACCTCGTCGTCGCCGAGCGCCGAGCCGTGGGCCTTGCCGGTGTTCTGGGCGTTCGGGGCGGGCCACGCGATGATGGTGCGCAGCACGATCAGGCTCGGCTGGTCGGTGACCCGCTCGGCCTTCTCGAGGGCACGGTGGAGGGCCGGGACGTCCTCCTCGTAGCGCTCGCCGTCGTTGGTCCAGTCGACGACCTGGACGTGCCAGCCGTAGGCCTCGTAGCGCTTGGGGACGTCCTCGGACAGCGCGATGTCGGTGTCGTCCTCGATCGAGATCTTGTTCTCGTCGTAGATGAGGGTGAGGTTGCCGAGCTGCTGGGTGCCGGCGATCGAGGACGCCTCGGAGGACACGCCCTCCTCGATGTCGCCGTCGCTGGCCAGGCAGTAGACGTGGTGGTCGAAGACGGACTCGCCCGGCGCGGCGTTCGGGTCGAGCAGGCCGTGCTCGCGGCGGGCCGCCATCGCCATGCCGACCGCGTTGCCGATGCCCTGGCCGAGCGGGCCGGTGGTGGTCTCGACGCCGGCGGTGTGGCCGAACTCCGGGTGGCCCGGGGTCTTGCTGCCCCAGGTGCGCAGCGACTGCAGGTCCTCGAGCTCCAGGCCCCAGCCGCCGAGGTAGAGCTGGATGTAGAGGGTCAGGCTGGAGTGGCCGCAGGAGAGCACGAACCGGTCGCGGCCGGGCCAGTGCGGGTCGGCCGGGTTGTGGCGCATCACCTTCTGGAACAGCAGGTAGGCCGCCGGGGCCAGGCTCATCGCCGTGCCCGGGTGGCCGTTGCCGACCTTCTGCACCGCGTCCATCGCCAGGACTCGTACCGTGTCGACGGCCTTCGTCGTCGAGATCGGTCCAGTCGAGTGTGCTCACAGGGGTCCTCTCCGTGTCAGTCGGACTGGGGTCTGGACGGGTTCGCCTCACCTGCGAGCCTACTCATGCGGGGAGATAGACTGCGAGCCGCACCAGTCCCTTGATCCGGCTCCCGTACCCAGAGGAACCCCGTGACATACGTCGGCCGTCAGGCCTCTGCGCAGGCACTTCGCTGGCGCAGCCGCCGTCGGTCCCGGCGACCGTCAAGGACGTCGTCGCGGCGTACGTCGGGCTGACCAAGCCGCGGGTCATCGAGCTGCTGCTGCTGACCACCGTGCCGGTCATGTTCTTCGCCGCCGGTGGCGTCCCCGAGCTGGGGCTGGTCGTGGCCACCGTCGTCGGCGGCACGCTCTCGTCGGGGTCCGCGTCGGCGCTCAACTGCGTCTACGACCGCGACATCGACGAGCAGATGCGGCGCACCCGCCGCCGCGCGCTGCCCCGCCACCTGGTCTCGCCGGTCGCGGCCACCGTCTTCGGCGTCGTGCTGGGCGTGCTGGCCACGGTCGTGCTGGCGGTGTGGGTCAACTACCTCTCGGCGGGGCTGGCGCTGGCCGCCGAGGCGTTCTACCTGGTCGTCTACACGATGCTGCTCAAGCGGCGGACGACGCAGAACATCGTCTGGGGCGGGCTGGCCGGCTGCTTCCCGGCCCTCATCGGCTGGACCGCGGTCACCGGCGAGCTGGCCTGGCCGCCGGTCGTGCTGTTCCTGGTCGTCTTCTTCTGGACCCCGCCCCACACCTGGGCGCTGGCGCTGCGCTACCGCGAGGACTACGCGAACGTCGACGTGCCGATGCTGCCGGTCGTGGCGCGGGCCGAGTCGGTCGGGCCGCCAGATCGTGCTCTACAGCTAGGCCATGGTCGCGACCTCGCTGGCGCTGTGGCCGGTCGCCGGGACCGGCTGGGTCTACCCGGCCGCCGCGGCGGTGCTGGGCGCGGTCTTCCTGGTCGAGGCGCACCGGATGTGGGGCCGCACCCGTGGCACCGAGGACCTCACGGTGATCCAGCCGATGCGGCTGTTCCACTCGAGCAACCTCTACCTCTCGCTGCTCTTCGTGGCGGTCGCGCTCGACCCGCTGCTGACCCGCTGAGCGGCCGCTCCGAGAACTTTCTGAAGTTTTTCCGGATCCGACGCAACCGAATCGGCCGCCACCGCGTCTACCCCTGTGACGGCGGCCTGCCCGGCCACGGGGGTCTGGGCTCAGGCCGCTGTCGCCATGTCCGCTCCGGGAGCCCGCGCAGCGGCGGGCTCCCGGAGCGGCAGCGCTCAGCCGCTCCGGGGCCGGGTCGCGAGCACGGCCCACGTCATCGCCGCGGACACCAGCGCCGCCCCCAGCAGGTGGAAGCCGACCAGCACGATCGGCAGGTCGGTGGCGTGCTGGACGAACCCGATCGCCCCCTGGGCCAGCTGGAGCGACCAGCAGCCCGACCGCCGCCCGCCGGGCGACGCCCGGGCGTGGTCAGCGCGAGCCCGACGGTGAGCCCGACGAACAGGAACACGGCGTCGGCGTGCAGCTGGCTGACCTGGAGCGGGTCGAGGCCGGTGCGCGGGGAGTCCAGGTCGCCGGCGTGGGGACCGGAGCCGGTGACGACGGTGCCGACGTAGAGCACCAGCCAGCCCGCGGCGAAGACGGCCCACGCCGAGGCGGCGTACGCCGCGCGCCGAGCCGCGGGCCGGGCCGGCCCGCGCAGCACGTCGAGCAGCAGCACGCAGACGCCGATCATCGCCATCGACACCAGCAGGTGGAACGACACGATCCACGGGTTGAGGTCGGTCAGCACGGTGACGCCGCCGATCAGCGCCTGGGCCGGTACGCCGAGCGCGATCACCGTCGCCAGCCAGAACGGACGCGTGTCCGCGTCGCCGCCGGCGCCTCGGCCCGGCGGGCGGCGACGAGCGCCGCCACCCAGCAGGCGATCGCGACGGCGGCCAGCACGAAGGTGAGCATCCGGTTGCCGAACTCGATGACGCCGTGGATGCCGAGCTCGCCGTGCGGGCACGTAGGACCCGTCGGTGCAGCGCGGCCAGGTCGGGCAGCCCAGGCCGGAGCCGGTCAGCCGCACCGCGCCGCCGGTGACGACGATCCCGATGTTGGCGACCAGGTTGGCGATCGCGAGCGGCCACAGCGGCGCGCGGCCGGGTCGCGAGGCTCACTCCCACGTGAACGTCCTCACGGTCAGCACGGTGCCGAGCGCGCCCCAGGCCAGCAGCACGAGCAGCGGCAGCGCCGGGAACGAGGCGTCCGACGAGCACGTCGCGCATCGCCTCGCCGAGGGCGCCCGAGGGCAGCCACGGGCGAGCGAGCCGAAGCCGCCGTACGACGAGGCGGGGATCACCACGGCGCCGCCGGCGAGCAGCAGCAGGTAGACGAGGTTGGCGGCCGCGAGCGTGGCCTCGGCGCGCAGCACGCCGGCCACGAACAGGCCGAGCGAGGCGAAGGCGAAGGTGCCGGCGAGGACGGTCAGCACGAGCGCCCCGGTCGTGGCGAGCACACCCGCGGTGGTCGGGTCCCAGCCGAGCGCCAGGCCGACCCCGCCGATGACGAGCGAGCTGGCCGACCTCGACCAGCAGCAGCGCGCCGACCTTGCCGAGCAGCAGTCCGGAGCGGGGGAGCGGCGAGGTGCCGAGCCGCTTGAGCACGCCGTAGCGGCGCTCGAAGCCGGTGGCGATCGCCAGCGACGTGAACGCGGTCGACATCACCGCCAGCGCGAGCACGCCGGGCGTCAGCACGTCGACCGGGCGGCGGCCGAGGTCGAGGCCGAGCCGGTCGAGCCCGAGCACGCCGAAGACGAGCACCAGCACCGGGATCACGACGGCGAGCAGCAGCTGCTCGCCGTTGCGGACCAGCAGCCGGGTCTCCATCGCGGCCTGCGCCAGCACCATCCGCGGACAGCGGGGCGGCGCCGGGCCGCGGCGTGAAGGTGCTCATGCGGTCAGCTCGCGGCCGGTGATCTGGAGGAAGACGTCCTCGAGCGTGCGCTGGCCCAGCGAGAGGGTCTCGGGCAGCACGTCGTGCTCCTCGCACCAGGCCGACACCTTCGCCAGCGTGGTCGAGTCGGCCGGACCGGTCACCAGCAGGCTCAGCTCGTCGAGCTGGCGCACCTCGGTGCGGTCGCCCAGCCGGACGCCGCAGCGACTCGGGCGCGCCGGCGCGGGAACGGCTTGGTGACGACCAGCCGGATCGTGGAGACCTCGCCGCCCCGGGTCAGCTCCAGCGGCGTGCCGCTCGCGATCAGCGCGCCGCGGTCGATGATGTGGACCCGGTCGGCCAGCCGTTCGGCCTCCTCCAGGTAGTGGGTCGTCAGCACCACGGTGACGCCGTCGGCGCGCAGCTCCTCCAGCAGCGCCCAGGTCGTGCGCCGCGCCTGCGGGTCCATGCCGGCGGTCGGCTCGTCGACGAACACCAGCTCCGGGCGGCCGACCAGCGCCATCGCCAGGCCGAGCCGCTGCTTCTGGCCGCCGGACAGCCGCCGGTACGGCGTGCGGCCGCAGTCGTCGAGGCCCAGCCGCTCGGCCAGCACGTCGGTGTCGAGCGGGTGGGCGTGCAGCCGGGCGACGTGGTCGAGCATCTCCCGGGCGCGGACCCCGGACCAGGCGCCGCCGTCCTGCAGCATCACGCCGATCCGCGGCAGCAGCGTCGCGCCGGTCGCGGCGGGGGTCGAGGCCCAGCACCCGGACCGAGCCCTGCTGCGGCGCCCGGTAGCCCTCGCAGGTCTCCAGCGTGGTGGTCTTGCCGGCGCCGTTGGGCCCGAGCACGGCGGTGATCGTGCCGCGCTCGACGCTCAGCGACAACCCGGCGACGGCGACCGTGTCGCCGTACCGCATCACCAGGCCGTCGACTTCGACGGCGGGAGCGGCGGCGGACACCGGCACCAGTCTAGGAACGGCCGCGCGCTCCGTACGTACGGCGGGAGCGCATTCTGGACTCGGTCGCGGCCGAGTCCGGCGTCACGCGCGCGGATGATCACCTCGGCCCGGTCGGTGGCCTGCAGCTTGGACAGGATGCTGGTGATGTTGTTGCGGATCGTCTTGGGGGAGAGGTAAGCGCCTGCGCGATCTGGCCGTTGTTCCGGCCGGTGGCGATCAGGTCCAGGATCTCGGTCTCCCGCTCGCTGAGCTCGGGGAACGGCCGCTCCGGGCGCGAGGTCGGCGCCAGCACCTCGGCGATCCGGGTCGCCAGCGAGGCGCCGAAGACGACCCCGCCGCCGTGGACGGTGGTGATGGCGCGCACGATCTCGTCCTGCTCGGCGCCCTTGCGGAGGTAGCCGCGGGCGCCGGCGCGCAGCGCGGACAGCACGGTGCCGTCGTCCTCGCCCATCGTCAGCACCAGGATGCCGACCTCCGGGCGTCGCGGCGACCACGGTGCGGGTCGCCTCGATGCCGTTCATCTCGGGCATCTGCACGTCCATGATGATCACGTCGGGCCGGTGCTCGGCCGCGAGCGCGACCGCCTCGGCGCCGTCGGCCGCCCGGGCCACCACCTCGATCCCGGGCAGGGGGTCGAGCAGGGACGCGAGCCCGTCGCGGAACACGGGGTGGTCGTCCGCGATCATCACCCGGATCGTCTCGGTCATGTCGTGCTCCTCTCTGCGGTGCCGCCGAACGGCAGCCAGGCGTGGACGGTGGTGCCCCCGCTCGCCGGGCAGGTCACCTCGCAGCGCCCGCCCAGCTCCTCGGCCCGCTCCCGCAGCGAGAGCAGGCCGACGCCGGCGGTGACATCCTCCCCGATGCCGCGGCCGTCGTCGGTGACCTCGACGACGAGCGCGGAGCCCTCGACGGACAGCCGGACCTCGCAGCGGGCCGCGCCGGCGTGCCTGACCACGTTGGTGAGCGCCTCCGAGGCGATCCGGTACGCCGCGACCTCGACCGCGGCCGGCAGCCCGCCGACGTCGTCCGCGTGGACGGTGACGTCGAGCTCGGAGCGGACCCGCTCGGCCTGCTGCCGCAGCGCGGCCTCGAGGCCGAGGTCGTCGAGGGCCGGCGGCCGCAGGTCGTGCACCAGGCGGCGTACGTCGTCGAGCGCCTCGCGGACCTCGCGTGCGCGCCAGCCGGACCAGCTCCCGGGCGCGCTCCGGGTCGCCCTCGACCGCGTTGCCGGCCGCGTCCAGCCGCAGCGCGACGCCGCCGAGGACCGGACCGAGCCCGTCGTGGAGGTCGCGGCGGATCCGCCGCCGGTCGTCCTCACGGCCCAGGACCAGGCGCTCGCGGCTCTCCTGCAGCTCGACGGCGAGCAGGCTGGCCCGGATCGCGATGGCGGCCTGCCGGACCAGGTCGACGAGCAGCCCCTGGTCGCGCCGCGACAGCATCGAGCGGACCCCCAGCGCCGGCAGCACCAGCCGGCCGACGTGGGACCCGCGGTAGGCGATGTCGATCTCCTGGGCGTCGGCGGTGGGGGTGCCGTGGGTCGCCGACAGCAGGCCGCCGTCCGGGGCGATCACCTCGACCCGCACGAAGGGCACCTTGAAGGTCGACGCGAGCGCGCCGGTCAGCGCCGGGAGCTGCTCCTCGACCGACCCGGCGCCCTCGAGCCGGGCGGCGAAGCCGGACACCACGTCGTAGCGGTCGCCCCGCCGACCGAACAGCAGCCGTCGTACGCCGCCACCGATCCAGCCGCGCAGCGGCCCGTAGACGACCACGGCGAGGACCAGCACCAGGATCGTGACCTCCCGCTCGTCGAGCCGGGCGCCCAGCGCGGCACTCGCGGCGGCGAGCACGGCGAGGTCGACCGCGACGACCACCGCGGCGACGGCCGCGGAGGTCAACGTCCACGCCACGAGGGCGTCCACGTCGCCGAGGTCGGGCCGGACCATCCCGATCGTCACCGACACGGCGAGGGTCGTCACGGCCAGGTTGAGGGCCACGGTCGTGACGACGCCGCCGACGAGACGGTGGCGCCGACGACGACCAGCAGCACGCACATGATCCCGGCCCAGAGCAGCCACCGCAGCTGGGTGCGTTCGTGGGCCCCGGCCCGCCGGTGCCGCACCCAGAGCAGCCCGACCGCGGCCACGATCGAGCCGAGGGTCAGCACCTGCGCGGTGACGAGCAGCCCGACCCACGCTCGTCCGAGAGCGGGAGGGTGACCAGCTGGGTCGAGACGTCGGCCGGGCCCGGACGTCGCTGTAGACCACGGAGTCGGGCGCGAGGAGCAGCGCGAGGGGCAGCGCGAGCGACGCCACCAGCACCGCGACGCCGAGGGGTCGTGCCCGGCCCGGGAGCAGCCGGCCGGTGGGGTAGAGCACGAGCAGCGCCACCAGGCCCGACAGCAGGACCGCACCGAACCGGGCCACGAACCAGAAGGCGAAGTCGGTGCCCGGGCAGGTCGTGGGCGTAGCCGTACGACGATCCAGCCGGACAGCACGCCGTCGACCGTCCACACCAGGGCGACCACCGCCAGCAGCCGTCCCACCGCGTCGCCGGGCCGCGCCTGGAGCACGACCGCCGCGCGCGAGCGCGAGCAGCACGCCGGGGACGACGGTGGACAGCGCGGTCCCCGCGCTCGGAGATGTCCCGCTCGGCGGAGGTGGTCGCGAGGTCGAGCCCGATCGACGCGGCCAGCGCAGCCGCGGCGAGGACCGCGAGCAGGGCCGGCGCCACGCGCACGCGCCCCGCTGCCGGGGAGGGCCCGGTCGATCGTCGTACTCGTCACGGCAGAAGTATCACCGCGCGAGGGTCCCGCCGTCCCGGGACCGGGGTCCCTCCTGGCGGGACCTGTCGAGGGGACCGGGGAGGGGACCGTTCTCCCTGGGGGCCGGGGCCGCGGGACGGCGAGGGTTCCGGCATGCCGTCACCGCGGCGACTCACCGAGAACCTCACACCGAAGGAAGTCACCACCATGTCCGTGTCGCACTCGCCCGCCCCGGCCCGCTCCGACGTCGTCACCACGACCCCGACCGGCGCCACCGCCCACCGCCCCTACCTCGTCCACGGCCGGATGCTCAGCATCGGCGCCGTCGCCTGGTCCGCCGCGATCCTGCTCGTCGGCCCCGAACCCGCACGAGCACCGCTCGGCCTCGTGGTGTTCGGGATCGGCTCCGGCCTCTTCCAGGTCGGCCTGCTGTTCCTGCTCCGCGCCCTCTGGCGGTCGCGGGCGCTCGGCGAGGGCCGCGTCGCCCGCGCCGCGCTGCGGGTCGAGACCGTGTTCGTCGGCCTCGCCATGGCCTCGACCTTCGTCGACACGATCGCCGTCTCCGACCTGAGCAAGCCCTACTGGGCCATGCTCGACGCGTTCTGGCCCTTCTCGATGTTCGGCATGTTCCTCATCGGCGTCCGGATCGCGATCGCCGGCCGCTGGACCGGTGCCTCGCGCTACTGGCCGATGGTCGCCGAGAGCTGGGTCGTCGTGACCGTCCCGTCGATGCTGATCGGTGGCGAGCTCGCCGGCCAGCTGGTCGGCGCCGCTCACCTGCTCGTCGGCTACACCGTGCTCGGCGTGCTGGTCGCCCGCAAGCAGGACTGAGCCACCCTCCCGCACGCGTCGGGGCCCGGACCGCCACGGTCCGGGCCCCGTCGTGCGTGCGTCACACCTCGACGTCGTCCGGGGCGTCCTCGGCGGTCAGCGGGGGTAGTCGAAGGCGGCCGGTGGCTCGCGCCAGGGATCGGTGTCGCCGGCCTCGGCCGCCCGGATCGCCGCGTGGACCCGCGCCGGCGTGCAGGGGATGTCGACGTGGCGCACGCCGAGGTGGGACAGCGCGTCGACCACGGCGTTCTGGACCGCCGGCGTGGCGCCGATCGTCGCCGCCTCGCCGATGCCCTTCACGCCCAGGCTGTTGTACGGCGTGGGCGTCTCGGTCGAGTGGGCCTCGATCGAGGTGGTGTCGGCCGCGGTCGGCATGGGGTAGTCGGCGAAGGTCGAGGTCAGCGGCGTCCCCTCGGCGTCGTAGACGAACTCCTCCCACAGCGCCTGGCTGATGCCCTGCACCGCGCCGCCGTGCTGCTGGCCGGCGACCAGCAGCGGGTTGACCACCCGGCCGCAGTCGTCGACCGCGACGTGCCGCAGCGGCGTGACCAGCCCGGTCTCGGTGTCGACCTCGACGATCGCGACGTGGGAGCCGAACGGGAACGTGGCGTGCTCCTGCTCGAAGTCGGTGCGTCACCGACAGCGGGTCGCCCTGCTCGGCCGCGTGGCGGGACAGGTCGGCCCAGCCGACCGCAGCCGTCGGGACGCCACGCACCGCGAACCCGTCGTCGCCGAGCTCGACGTCGTCGGCCGACGCCTCGAGCAGGTCGGCCGCGAGCCGCGTGGCCTTCTCCAGCAGCTCCGTCGAGGCCTGCTCGACGGCCTGGCCGCCCATCTGCAGCGACCGGGCACCGCCGGTGCCGCCGCCCCGCGGGACGACCGCGGTGTCGGACTGCTCGTAGGTGATCCGCTCCATCGGGATGCCCGAGCCGGTCGGCGGCGATCATCGAGAACGCCGTCGCGTGGCCCTGGCCGTGGGCCGACGTGCCGGAGCGGACCGTCGCCGAGCCGTCGTCGTGCACCTCCACGTGGCCCATCTCGCTGCCGCCGAACCCCGTGATCTCGACGTACGACGCGATGCCGATGCCGAGCTGGCGCGGGTCGCCCGCGTCGCGGCGACGGGCCTGCTCGGCGCGGGCGCCGTCGACGTCGGCCAGCCGGAGCGCCTCGGTGAGCGGGAGGTCGTAGTCGCCCGAGTCGTAGGTCGCGCCCGGCGAAGGTCTCCCACGGGAACGCGTCGGGCGGCACGAAGTTGCGGCGCCGGATCTCCTCGGGGGCCAGGCCGAGCTCGTCGGCGGCGACGTCGAGGATCCGCTCGAGCAGCGCGGCCGCCTCGGGGCGGCCGGCGCCGCGGAACGCGCCGACCGGGCTGGTGCTGGTGACCACCGAGCAGCGCGTCGTAGCGGATCCGCGGGATGACGTAGGGGCCCTGCGCCATGGTGCGGGTCGAGCCGGAGGAGAAGCTGCCGCCGAAGCCGGCGTAGGCGCCGCAGTCGCCGATCACGCGGGCCCGCAGGCCGGTGATCCGGCCCGTCGCGGGTCAGCCCCAGCTCGGCGTACTGCACCTGGCCGCGGCCGTGCATCGACAGCATCGCCTCGCTGCGGGTCTCGGTCCACGCGACCGGGCGACCGAGCGCGAGCGCGGCCTGGACGACCGCCGCGTGGTCGGGGGAGATGCCGGCCTTGCCGCCGAACGCGCCGCCGACGTGGGGTGCCACGACCCGGATGTCGGCCGGGTCGAGGCCGGTGAGCTTCGCGAGCAGCCGCTGCCCGAGGTGGGGGTGCTGGGTGGAGAGCCAGACGGTGAGCCGGTGGCCCGTCGGCGGTCGGGTCGGCGAGCACCGCGTTGCCCTCGATCGGAGCCGTCGCGAGCCGGTTGTTCTCGATCCGGGCGCGGACCACGACCTCGGCGTCGTCGAGCGGGTCCCCCTCGCTCGACGCCGCTGGATCGCGATGTTGCGGGGGAGCTCGTCGTAGAGCTGGGGCGCGTCGGCCCCGGCGGCCGCGCTCCATGTCGACGACGAACGGCAGCGGCTCGTAGTCGACGTCGACCAGCTCGGCGGCGTCGACCGCCTGCGCCCGCGACTCGGCGACGACCAGCGCGACCGGGTCCCCGACGTACTGCACGCGGCCGCGCGCGAGCGGGAACCGGTCGACCTTGTCGCTGGCCGTCGCGAACATCGGGACCGCCCGCTCGCCGAGGTCGGCGGCGGTGAAGACGCCCACGACGCCGGGGGCGGCGGCGGCCTCCGCGGTGTCGAGGCCGGTGATGTCGGCCCGGGCGAACGGGCTGCGCACGAAGACCGCGTGGAGCACGTCGTGGCGGGCCTGCGCGAGGTTGTCGACGAACGTGCCCCGGCCGAGGATCAGGTCGGGGTCCTCGACGCGGCGGACGGCGGTGCCGAGGAGGGAGCCGGGCATGGCGGTCACCGAGCCACCCGTGAGGACGTCGCCGACCCGGGAGCGTCGACCGGGCAGGGTAAGGCGACCCTTACTTGAAGCAGCCCCCGCATTAACGGCACACTGGTGTTGTGGAATTCGTGGGGGAGATCAGCCGACGCGCGAGCGGGTCGTCCGCTCGATCCTCGTCGACGGCCCCTCGACGGCCGCCGCCCTGGCCGAGCGGCTCGACCTGACGCCGGCCGCCGTGCGCCGCCACCTCGACCACCTCGTCGAGGACGGGACGCTGCGAGCCGCGCGACCAGAAGGTCTACGGCGCCCGCGGCCGCGGCCGCCCCGCCAAGGTGTTCGCGCTCACCGAGTCCGGTCGCGACGCCTTCGACCAGCAGTACGACGACCTGGCCGCCGAGGCGCTCCGGTTCCTGGCCGAGACCGCGGGTGACGACGCCGTCATGGAATTCGCACGGCGTCGGGTGGCGTTCATCGAGCGTGACTACGACCTGGTCGTCGCCGACCACCCCGAGCTCAGCCCCGCCGAGGCCCTGGCCCACGTCTTCACCGACGAGGGCTACGCCGCCGGCGTCCGGGAGCTGCCGCTGGTGAACGGGCAGGCGGCGGGCCAGCAGCTGTGCCAGCAGCACTGCCCGGTGGCCCACGTCGCCCACGAGTTCCCGCAGCTGTGCGAGGCCGAGACCGAGGCCATCGGCCGGATCCTCGGCACCCACGTCCAGCGGCTCGCCACGATCGCCCACGGCGACGGCGTCTGCACCACCTGCATCCCCGACGTCACCGCAGCACCGCAGGCACGACCAGACCAGAGACCCGACAAGGAAGGGAGACGCAGTGACCTCCATCGAAGAGCTCAACCCGGGACTCAAGGGGATCGGCCGCTACGAGTTCGGCTGGGCCGACAGCGACGACGCCGGCGCCACCGCGACCCGCGGTCTCAACGAGGACGTCGTCCGCGACATCTCCGCGAAGAAGACCGAGCCGCAGTGGATGCTCGACCTGCGCCTGAAGGGCCTCAAGCTCTTCCACCGCAAGCCGATGCCGACCTGGGGCTCCGACCTGTCGGGGATCGACTTCGACAACATCAAGTACTTCGTGCGCTCCAGCGAGAAGCAGGCGCAGTCGTGGGAGGACCTCCCCGAGGACATCAAGAACACCTACGACAAGCTCGGCATCCCCGAGGCGGAGAAGCAGCGCCTGGTCTCCGGTGTCGCCGCGCAGTACGAGTCGGAGGTCGTCTACCACTCGATCCGCGAGGACCTCGAGGAGCAGGGCGTCCTCTTCCTCGACACCGACACCGCGCTGAGGGAGCAGCCGGAGCTCTTCCGGGAGTACTTCGGCACCGTGATCCCGGTGGGCGACAACAAGTTCGCCGCGCTCAACACCTCGGTGTGGTCCGGCGGCTCGTTCATCTACGTCCCGCCGGGCGTCCACGTCGACATCCCGCTGCAGGCCTACTTCCGGATCAACACCGAGAACATGGGCCAGTTCGAGCGGACGCTGATCATCGTCGACGAGGGTGCCTACGTGCACTACGTCGAGGGCTGCACCGCGCCGATCTACTCCTCGGACTCGCTGCACTCCGCGGTCGTCGAGATCATCGTGAAGAAGGGCGGCCGCTGCCGCTACACGACCATCCAGAACTGGTCGAACAACGTCTACAACCTCGTCACCAAGCGCGCCACCTGCGAGGCCGGCGCCACCATGGAGTGGGTCGACGGCAACATCGGCTCGAAGGTGACGATGAAGTACCCCGCCATCTACCTCATGGGCGAGCACGCCAAGGGCGAGACGCTGTCCATCGCCTTCGCCGGCGAGGGCCAGCACCAGGACGCCGGGGCCAAGATGGTCCACGCCGCGCCCCACACCTCGAGCTCGATCCTGAGCAAGTCGGTGGCGCGAGGCGGCGGCCGCACGTCCTACCGCGGGCTGGTCCAGGTCAACGAGGGCGCCCACGGCTCGAAGTCGAACGTGCTGTGCGACGCGCTGCTGGTCGACCAGATCAGCCGCTCCGACACCTACCCGTACGTCGACATCCGCGAGGACGACGTGTCGATGGGCCACGAGGCCAACGTCTCGAAGGTCTCCGAGGACCAGCTCTTCTACCTGATGTCGCGCGGCATGGAGCAGGACGAGGCGATGGCGATGATCGTCCGCGGCTTCATCGAGCCGATCGCGAAGGAGCTCCCCATGGAGTACGCCCTCGAGCTCAACCGCCTGATCGAGCTGCAGATGGAGGGCGCCGTCGGCTGACGAAGTCAGCCGACCGCGCCGGCCGGTGGTTGAGGTGCGAAGGCGGGCAACGCCTGAGCCTCGAAACCCCGGAACCCACACGTAGAAAGCAACCGCATTGACTATCACCGACACGATGGCCGACGCGCTCGAGGTCGAGCGCGTCGAGAGCCACCTCAACCCGCCGGCGTCGTACGACCTGGCCGACCACCCGGTGCCGACCGGCCGTGAGGAGACCTGGCGCTTCACGCCGCTCAAGCGGCTGCGCGGGATCCTCGACGGCGAGGAGTCCGACGCCAGCCTGACGTGGGAGACCAGCCTCCCCGAGGGCGTCACCATGCCCGTGGTCTCCAGCGCCGAGGCTCGCGAGCTGGGTGGCCTGCCGCCCAACGAGCGGCCGGCCGCGCTGGCCGTCGCGCTCTCCGGCGGCTGCCAGGTCATCGACATCCCGGCGGACTTCGCCTCCGACGAGCCGATCCTGGTCAACCTGCACGGCGAGGACGCCGACGCGCTGGTCTGGGGCGAGCTGCTGGTCAAGGTCGGCCACCACGCCCGCGCCACGCTCGTCATCACCCACACCGGCAGCGCCCGCTACTCGGCCTCCACCTCGGTGGTCGTCGGTGACGGCGCCGAGCTGACGATGGTGACGATCCAGGACTGGGACGACGACGCCGTCCACCTGGGCCGCGACGCGATCCGGGTCGGCCGCGACGCGACCGTCAAGCACGCCGCGCTCTCCTTCGGCGGCGACGTGGTCCGGATGCACGCCAACGTCGAGTACGCCGGCCCGGGCGGCTCCGCGGAGCTGCTCGGCCTCTACTTCGCCGACGGGGGCAACGACGGCGCCAGCGGTCTCGGCCGCGGTCAGCACATCGAGCACCGGCTGTTCGCCGACCACACCGCTCCGCGCACCCGCAGCCGCGTCAGCTACAAGGGCGCGCTGCAGGGCGAGGGCGCCCACACCGTCTGGGTCGGCAACGTGCTGATCCGCAAGGTCGCCGAGGGCATCGACACCTTCGAGGAGAACCGCAACCTGGTCCTCACCGACGGCTGCCAGGCCGACTCGATCCCCAACCTGGAGATCGAGACCGGCGAGATCGAGGGAGCCGGCCACGCCTCGGCCACCGGCCGCTTCGACGACGAGCAGCTGTTCTACCTGCGTTCGCGCGGCATCGACGAGCACGAGGCCCGGCGCCTCGTCGTGCACGGCTTCTTCAACGACCTGATCCGCAAGATCGGCGTACCCGCCATCGAGGAGAAGCTGTTCGCCACCGTGGAGGCGGAGCTCGCCAAGAACGTCATCGGGAAGGCCTTCTGATGGCCTTCGAACGAGCCTGCGCCCTCGCCGAGGTGCCCGAGGACGAGGCGCTCGGCGTCACCCTCGGCCGCTACGACGTGGCGGTCGCCCGCCACGGCGAGGAGGTCTTCGCGGTCGAGAACATCTGCAGCCACGCCGCCGTCGCGCTCTCCGAGGGCGAGGTGGAGGACTGCACCGTCGAGTGCTGGCTGCACGGCTCGCGCTTCGACCTGCGCACCGGCAAGCCGACCGGCCTCCCGGCCACCGAACCCGTCGCCACCTTCCCCGTCGACGTCCGAGGCGGAGACGTCTACGTCGACACCCAGACCACCCTGAACGGAGTGACCCCCCAATGAGCAAGCTCGAGATCAACGACCTGCACGTCAGCGTCGACACCGAGGACGGTCCGAAGGAGATCCTCAAGGGGGTCACGCTGACCATCCGACGCCGGCGAGGTGCACGCGATCATGGGCCCCAACGGCTCCGGCAAGTCGACCCTGGCCTACTCGATCGCCGGCCACCCGAAGTACGACATCACCTCGGGCTCGGTGACCCTCGACGGCGAGGACGTCCTCGCGATGACCGTCGACGAGCGCGCCCGCGCCGGGCTGTTCCTCGCCATGCAGTACCCCGTCGAGGTCCCCGGCGTCTCGGTGTCCAACTTCCTGCGCACCGCCAAGACCGCGCTCGACGGCGAGGCGCCCAAGCTCCGCACGTGGGTCAAGGACGTCAACGCCGTGCTGGAGAACCTCGACCTCGACGCGTCGTTCTCGACGCGCAACGTCAACGAGGGCTTCTCCGGCGGTGAGAAGAAGCGCCACGAGATCGCCCAGCTCGAGCTGCTCGACCCCAAGGTCGCCGTGCTCGACGAGACCGACTCCGGCCTCGACATCGACGCGCTCAAGGTCGTCGTCCGACGGCGTCAACCGGTTCGCCGAGGACGGCGACAAGGCGGTGCTGCTGATCACGCACTACACGCGGATCCTGCGCTACATCAAGCCCGACCACGTCCACGTGTTCGTCGCCGGCCGGATCGCCGACCAGGGCGGACCCGAGCTCGCCGACCAGCTCGAGGCCGAGGGCTACGACAAGTACGTCAAGGCGGCGGCCGTCTGATGACGCTGCCCGGTCTGCTCCCCGATCTGGAGGTCCTGCGCAAGGACTTCCCGATCCTCTCGCGCACGCTCGCGGGCGGGCAGCCGTTGGTCTACCTCGACAGCGCCAACACCTCGCAGAAGCCGCAGGTGGTCATCGACACGATGGTCGACCACCTCGAGCGGCACAACGCCAACATCGCGCGCGCCATGCACCAGCTCGGCGCGGAGTCGACCGCGGCGTTCGAGGATGCCCGGGACAAGGTCGCGGCGTTCGTCCACGCGCCCTCGCGCGACGAGGTGATCTTCACCAAGAACGCGTCCGAGGCGCTCAACCTGGTCGCCAACACCCTCGCCTGGGCCGGTCCGCTCCGGGTCGGCGAGGGCGACGAGGTCCTCATCACCGAGATGGAGCACCACTCCAACATCGTGCCGTGGCAGCTGCTCACCGAGCGCACCGGCGCGACGTTGCGGTGGTTCGGGCTGACCGACGACGGCCGGCTCGACCTGACCGACATCGACGACCTGATCACCGAGCGCACCAAGGTCGTGTCGCTGACCTGGGTCTCCAACATGCTCGGCACGATCAACCCGGTCGAGGAGATCGCCCGCCGCGCCCACGAGGTCGGCGCGATCGTCGTCGTCGACGCCTCGCAGGCCGTCCCGCAGCTGCCGGTCGACGTGGCGGCCAGCGGCGCCGACCTGGTGGCCTTCACCGGCCACAAGTGCGTCGGGCCGACCGGCATCGGCGTGCTGTGGGGTCGTCGCGAGGTGCTCGACGCGCTGCCCCCGTTCCTCGGCGGCGGCGAGATGATCGAGACCGTGACGATGGAGCGCTCGACGTACGCCGGGATCCCGCACAAGTTCGAGGCCGGCACCCCGCCGATCGTCGAGGCCGTCGGGCTCGGCGCGGCGGTCGACTACCTCGGCCACATCGGCATGGACCGGATCCACTCCCACGAGCAGGCGATCACGGCCTACGCCCTGGCGGGTCTGCAGACCGTGCCGGGCCTCACCGTGCTCGGTCCGCTCGACGCCGCCGACCGGGGTGGCGCGATCAGCTTCGAGATCGACGGCGTGCACCCCCACGACGTGGCGACCGTGCTCGACACCCGCGGCATCGCGGTGCGCGCCGGACACCACTGCGCGAAGCCGGCGCACGCCCGGTTCGGCGTGCAGAGCTCGACCCGGATGTCGTCCTACCTCTACACGGCGCCGTCCGAGATCGACGCGCTCGTGGAGGGCCTCCACTACACCCGCGACTACTTCAGGCTGGGGTGATCCGATGTCTGCCGAGCTCGACTCGCTCTACCAGGAGATCATCCTGGACCACTACAAGAACCCCCACCACCAGGGCCTGCGCGAGCCCTTCGAGGCGGAGGTCCACCACGTCAACCCGACCTGCGGCGACGAGGTGACGCTGCGCGTCCACCTCGGCTGACGGCCAGGTCGGCGACGTGTCGTACGACGCCGTCGGGTGCTCGATCTCGCAGGCCGCCACCTCGGTGATGGCCGACCTCGTCATCGGCAAGCCGGTCGACGAGGCGATGGCGGTGCAGGAGACGTTCCTGACCCTGATGCAGGGCAAGGGGACCGTCGAGCCCGACGAGGACGTCCTCGAGGACGGCATCGCGTTCGCCGGTGTCGCCAAGTTCCCCGCCCGTGTGAAGTGCGCCCTGCTGCCGTGGATGGCCTGGAAGGACGCCACGACCCGAGTTCTGGAGGAGAAGCCATGACCAACCCCCTGCACGACGACCTGCCCGAGGTCCCCGAGGCCACCGGAGGCGGCACCGCCACGGTGACCAAGGACGACGTGACCGAGGCGATGAAGGACGTCGTCGACCCCGAGCTCGGGATCAACGTCGTCGACCTCGGCCTGGTCTACGACGTCCACCTCGACGGGGACTCCAACTGCGTCCTCGACATGACGCTCACCTCGGCGGCCTGCCCGCTGACCGACGTCATCTCGGACCAGACCAACTCCGCACTCGAGGGGCTGGTCGGCGACGTGGTGATCAACTGGGTCTGGATGCCGCCGTGGGGCCCGGACAAGATCACCCCCGACGGCCGCGAGCAGCTCCGCGCGCTCGGCTTCAACGTCTGAGCCACGACCCGGAGCGCAGCGACGGGGCGTGAGGCGAAGAGGTTGAGCGAGCCCCGCGGGTGAGCTGGCGAACCCGCGACGGGCGGGTCGAAACCTGAGCCACGACCCGGAGAGCGCTGCGACGGGGCGTGAGGCGAAGAGGTTGAGCGAGCCCGTAGCGTGTGGGCATGACCCAGGACGACGACCGAGCCCCCGAGATCGAGGCGTTCTGGAACGTCGCCCGGTTCCACGCCAAGCTCAACACGCTCCCCGGCTACTTCGGGCCCACCCCGCTCGAGTCGGTGCCTCCGCCCGACTGGAGCTTCGGTGACGACGACGGCCTGGCCCAGCTGCTGGCCGACCGCGGCTCGACGCTCACCGGCTCGCGTGAGGAGTACGGCGACGAGCTGCCGGAGCACGGCGCGCTCGGCATCCTGTGTGACACGGCCGGGCGACCCCGAGCCCTGGTCGCCACCACCGGCGTCGACGTCACCGACGAGCGTGTGAGCGAGCAGCTCACGGTGGTCTGGACCCCCGAGGACCACTGAGCGCCGTGGGCGCTACGGAGTCCAGGCTGGCAGCGGCGACGGTGCGCAGCCGAGCCTCGGAGTCGTCGTACCCGCGCCGCGCCAGCGCCTCCGTCTCGTCGCTGTCCACACCACTCACACGCGGCAGCGGCCGCTCGGGTTCCATCGGATCCATCCTCCTCCTGCCCTAGGGTCGAGCCATGGACGATCCCGGCCGCGTGACCTACCTGCTCGTCGACGGCGAGAACATCGACGCCACGCTGGGCACGTCGATCCTGGGCCGGCGGCCGCTGCCGGGTGAGCGGCCGCGCTGGAACCGGGTGCTCGAGTCGATCGAGAAGCGGTGGGACCAGCCGGTCCGCGGGCTGTTCTTCCTCGCCGTCGCGGGCGAGATGCCGGCGTCGTTCGTGCAGGCGATCCTGGCCATCGGCTACCGGCCGATCCCGCTGCAGGGCGAGGGCAAGGTCGTCGACATCGCGATCCAGCGCACCCTCGCGGCGCTGCGGGACCGCGAGGCCGACGTCGTGCTCGCGAGCCACGACGGCGACTTCGAGTCCGAGCTGAGCGACCTCACCGACGGCCGCAGGCTGGGCCTGATCGGGTTCGCCGAGTTCATGAGCGGCGGGCTGCGGGCGGTGCCCGGCGTCGAGTTCCTCGACATGGAGTACGACATCGAGGCGTTCAACGAGCGGCTGCCCCGGGTCCGGATCATCCCGATCGACGAGTTCGACCCGCTCGAGTTCCTCTGACGATGACGACCGTCCTGGTCCCCGCGAGCCGACTGCCGCGCTGGGTCGCCAACTTCGGCACCCGCCACGGGGGCGTCTCGCTGACGGTCGCGAGTCGGCGGTTGCGGGGGAGCGCACCCGACGGGTCGACGTTCGTCGCCGCGCTGCCCTTCGACGCGGCGTACGACGGGGAGCCGGACGTGGCTGCCTTCGGCGCCGTGGCGGTGGCCCCGCCGACGTGGGGGGTGCTGCTCGTGCGCAAGGGCGGGTTCGCCGTGGCCCGGCTGTCCGGGGCGGACCTGGTCGAGCACAAGATCGGCCAGCGGCACGTCCAGGGCCGGACCAAGGCCGGCGGGCAGAGCCAGCAGCGGTTCGCCCGCCGTCGGGACAACCAGGCGAGGATCGCCTACCAGGCGGCCGCCGACCACGCCGTCCGCCTCCTGCGCCCCGGCCCGCTGGTGACCGGCGGCGACCGGTCGGCCGTCGAGGACGTGCTCACGGACCCGCGGCTCACCGGGCTCACCGTGGTCGAGCCGTGGCTCGCCGTACCCGACCCCAGGCGCGCGGTCCTCGACCAGGCGATCCTGGACGCCCAGTCGATCCGGGTCGACGTCACCAACGCGTGACCCGTCACTCGTGCAGGCTGGATCGGGGCCGAGCCGTCACTCGTGCAGGCTGGATCGGTGCCGAGCCGTCACTTCTGCCATCGAACGGGCAGGCGAGCCGAGCCTGCACGACTGACGGCTCGACCCACTATTGACCTGCACAACTGACGGCTCGACCCACTATTGACCTGCACAACTGACGGCTCGGCTCAGGGAGATTCGCCGAAGGCCAGCGGCTCGCGGGTGCAGAGGTAGGTGGCCCAGTGCATCCGGACCGGTGTGCCGCTGCCGTCGCGGGTCACCCGCAGCAGCTCGCCACGCTCGCGGCCCGAGACGGTGCGGTAGAGGTCGTCGCTCGATCCGCTCGAACACCGACGGCGCCTTGTCGGCCGGGGCGTCCGGCGAGCGGGCCTCGAGGTGCCCGCGGACGACCGAGAACGCGAAGGGTGACCCCTCGCTGAACCAGAGCCCCCGGAGGCCGGCGAGGTCGTCCGGGACGTCGGTGCCGGGCTGCCAGGCGACGTCCTCGACCGGGTCGTGGGTCAGCACCTGCTCGCCGAGGGCGACGGCGAACCCGGCCGGGTCGGGCGCCGAGGTCGAGTTCATCAGCACCAGCGCGCCGGTCCCCGAGGAGCGGTGGGTGAAGACGCCGGTGATGTGACCCGGCATGCCGCCGGTGTGGCCGACCCACGTGCGACCCCCGGCCGAGCGGACCAGGAACAGGCCGAGCCCCATGCCGGCCGTCCACTCGTCGGCGTCCATGAGCGCCTGCGGCTGGCACATCTCCTCCATCGTGTCCGGGGAGAGCACGTCCGGGTCGGGCGCGGCGACGAACGCCGACCAGCGGGCCAGGTCGCGGGCGGTGCTCGCCATGCCTCCGCACGGGTCCATCGCGGAGCGCTGGACCACCGGCTCGGGCCGCGGCACGTCGTCGTACGGCGCGACGTAGTAGCCGGTGGCGCGCGGCCCGCCGTCGAAGCCGACCGAGGTGCGGGTCAGCTCCAGCGGGTCGAGCAGCCGGGCCTGCAACGACTCCGCCCAGGACTTGCCGTCGAGCCGCGACACGAGCTCGCCCAGCACGGCGTACACCACGTTGGAGTAGTGCCAGCGGTCGTGCGGGCGACCGACCTGCTCGGCCTCGGTGAATCCGGAGAGCAGCTCAGCGGCGTCGGGCCGGGCCAGGGTCTCCCAGATGTCGCCGACCGGCTCGCGCTGCAACCCGGACAGGTGGGAGAGCCCCTGCCGGACCGTGACCGGGTGGGTCACCTGCGGCACGTGCAGGGCGATCGGGTCGTCGAGCGAGAGTCGGCCGGCGTCGCGCAGCTGCATCACCATCACGGCGGTGAAGGTCTTGGTGTTGGAGGCCACGAGGAACTGGTCGTCAGGCCCCGGCGTACGACGGTCGGAGAGGTCGGCGACATCCGATGCCGTCACCCCAGACCAGCCGGCCCTGGCGCTGCACGCCCGCGAACAGGCCCGGGATCCGCCCCTTCCGCTGCCGGTCGAGGGCGAGTCGCCGCAGCGAGCGTCGGGTGGTGTCGAGGAGTGGGGACGTCACGGCGCGACGCTAGCCCACACCGGCGAGGGCGACCGGCACCTACGCTGGCGGCGTGACCGATCCGATCCTCATCGAGGGACTCACGAAGGACTTCGGCGCCACCCGGGCCCTCGACCGGCTCGACCTGGAGGTCTGCCGGGGCGAGGTGCACGGGTTCCTCGGACCGAACGGTGCCGGCAAGTCGACCGCCATCCGGGTGCTGCTCGGCCTGCTGCGCAAGGATGCCGGCGACGTCCGCCTGCTCGGCGGTGACCCGTGGCGCGACGCCGCCACCCTGCACCGGCGGCTGGCCTACGTCCCGGGCGAGGTCAACCTGTGGCCCAACCTCACCGGCGGCGAGGTCATCGACCTCCTGGGGCGGCTCCGGGGTGGCCTCGACGTACGCCGGCGCGACGAGCTCGTCGACCGGTTCGAGCTCGACCCGACCAAGAAGGGCCGCAGCTACTCCAAGGGCAACCGGCAGAAGGTCGCGCTGGTCGCCGCGCTCGCGGCCGACGTGGAGCTGCTGATCCTCGACGAGCCGACCACGGGGCTCGACCCCCTGATGGAGGCGGTCTTCCAGGACTACATCGACGGGTTCCGGTCGCAGGGCCGCACGGTGCTGCTGTCGAGCCACATCCTCGCCGAGGTGGAACGGCTCTGCGACAGGGTCACGATCATCCGCTCCGGGCGCCGCGTCGAGACCGGCACACTCACCGAGCTGCGGCACCTGACCCGGACCTCGGTCTCGGCCGAGCTGGCGTCGCCCGCACCCGCGCTCGCCGGGCTGTCCGGGGTCCACGACCTGGTCGCGGAGGGGGAGCGGGTGCGGTTCGAGGTCGACACCGCCCGGCTCGGCGACGCCGTGGGCCTGCTCCACGCGGCCGGGGTCCGCGCGCTCACCAGCACGCCGCCGACGCTCGAGGAGCTGTTCCTCCGTCACTACGGCGACCGCATCGAGGAGGACCGGCCGTCGTGAACGGGGCAGGGACCCTGCTGCGTGCCTACCTGCGGCGCGACCGCTGGCTGCTCGTCTGGTGGAGCCTGGCGATCACGGTCACCTACTGGAGCCAGGCGATCAGCGTCGAGCAGTTCTATGCGACCCAGGCGGAGTTCGACCGGGCGGCGGCCGCGATGTCGGCCAACCCGGCCCTGGTCGCGATGGCCGGCCCGGCCCGGGCGCTCAACACCGTCGGCGGGCAGGTGGCCTGGCAGGCGACCGCCTTCGGCGCGATCCTCGCGGGGCTGATGAGCATGTTCCTGCTCGGCCGCCACACCCGCGCGGAGGAGGAGAGCGGCCGCGACGAGCTGCTGCGCTCGTCGGCCGTCGACCGCCGGGCGACCACCACCGCCGCGCTGGGCGTGGTGCTGATCGCCAACCTCCTCGTCGGGCTGCTGGTCTCGTTGAGCCTGGTCGCCGTCCCGCTGGCCGTCGCCGACTCGGTCGCGCTCGGGGTGGGCCTCGTGCTGTGCGGCTCCACCTTCGCCGGCGTGGCACTGGTGGCCGCGCAGCTGACCTCGTCCACCCGGACGATGTACGGGATCACCGGTGCGGTCCTGGCCGCGGCGTACGCGCTCCGGGCGGTCGGCGACGTCGGCAACGAGACGCTCTCGTGGCTCAGCCCCATCGGCTGGTACCAGCAGATGTACGCCTTCTCCGGGCTGCGCTGGTGGCCCGCCCTGCTGCTGGCCGCGGCGGCGCTGGCCAGCTTCGCCGCGGCGTACGCCGTCTTCGAGCGACGCGACTTCGGAGGCGGGGTGCTGGCGGCCCGGCCGGGGCCGGCGCGGGCCTCGGCCAGGCTCGGGTCGCCGGTCGGGTTGACGTGGCGGCTGCAGCGGGCCTCGGTCGTCGGCTGGAGCGCCGGCCTGGCACTGACCGGGCTGTCCTACGGCTCGATCGGCGACAGCGCCGGCGACCTGATGGGCGACAGCGAGGCGGCGCGCGACCTGCTGTCGGCCGGCGGCAGTGACCTGGTCGCGGGCTTCCACGCGGTCTCGATGCTGATGCTCGCGCTGCTGGCCTCCGGCTTCGCGCTCTCCTCCGCGCTGCGAGCCCGGGGCGAGGAGGACGCGGGGCGAGGCGAGCCGGTGCTGGCCACCGCCACCTCCCGCCGGCGGTGGCTCGGCGGTCACGTCGCGGTGACGGTGCTGGGGTCGGTGCTCGTGCTGGGCGCGGGCGGGGTCGGCCTCGGCAGTGGCTACGCCCTGGTCACCGGGGACGACGCTGCGATCTGGCGGCTCACCTGGCAGACGCTGACCTGGCTGCCCGCGGTGCTGGTCCTCGCGGGGCTGGCCCGGCTCCTGTACGGCGTCTCGCCCCGGCTCGCGTCGTTGGGTTGGCTCGGCCTCGGCTTCGCCGCGGTGGTGCTGATGCTGGGTGACGTGCTGCACTTCCCGGACTGGCTGCGCAGCCTCTCGCCGTTCGAGCACCTGGCGCTGGTCCCCGTCGACGACGTCGACCCGGTCGCCTTCCTCGGCGTGCTCGCCGTCGCCACGCTGCTGAGCCTCGGCGGCTGGTTGGCCTTCGAACGGCGCGACTTCGGCTAACGTCGCGAGCATGTGGGAGCCGGAGCCGCACTGGCATCCGCTGCCCGGCGGCACGGGCACGTCGACCGTCGGGGTCTGGCGTGCGGCCCTGAACGACCAGTCGGTCGTGATCAAGCGGCTCGCGCGCCCGGCGCCGCACGACCCGGTGGAGTTCGGCGAACCGGCCCACTTCGCCTACTGGCGGCGCGAGGCGGACGTCCTCTCGACCGGCATCGTCGCGGACACGGAAGGCCTGTACGCCGTGCCGGCGGCGGTGGAGGAGGACGCCGACGGCATCACGCTGACCCGGGAGTGGGTCGAGGACGCCGCCAACAGCGGCCTGTTCGTCGCGATGTCCCTCGGTCGGTTCGCCGGCAGCCTCACCGTGCGGCCACGCTTCCTGTCGCAGGGTCAGCTCCGCGACCGGATGGCCCGGGTCGAGCACCGCGGCGGCTGGCCCACGCTGGCCCGCACCGCCATCGCCGACGTCGCCGACCACCTCTGGCGGCGGCGTACGACGATGCTCGAGCGCGCGGCGGCGCTGCCACAGGTCGCCCAGCACGGGGACGCGACGCCGGCCAACCTCCACGGGCGCGACGGCGACCGGGTCGTCGCCATCGACTGGGCGATGCTCGGGGTGGGCCACGTCGGGGGCGACCTCGGCCAGTTCGCGTTGACGGCCCGCGAGGAGTTCGAGCCGCTGCTCGAGGCCTACCTGATGGGGTTGGACCCCGACCTCGCCTCGCCCGAGGAGGTCGCGCTCGGGGCCAGGATCACCGCCGTCTACACCGCGCTCAACCGCGCCGAGTGGGCGCTGGAGCGGGTCGCCGGGGGAGAGGGCGCGCTGGCCAACAAGTTCCGCCACCCCGCCGTCGCCCCCCACCTGCGCACGCTGCAGCGGCAGTACCCGTTGATCGAGGCGCTGATCGAGGACTGACCCGCGGCGGACCTCGCGTGCCCCGCTCAGAGCGACGAGGCGCTGAACGTGTCGCAGGCGTCGAGGCTGCCCTCCTCGTAGCCGACCATGAACCAGCGCTGCCGCTGCTCGGCGGAGCCGTGCGTCCACTCCTTCGGGTTGACCCGGCCGGTCGTCTGGTCCTGGATCCGGTCGTCGCCGACGGACTTCGCGGCGGCGATCGCCTGGTCGATGTCGGTCTGGGACAGCTCCACGATCAGCGGCTCGCCCGACGCGTCGTCGGTGCCGGTCGCGTTGGCGGTCCACATGCCGGCGTAGCAGTCGGCCTGCAGCTCGAGCTTCACCGCGTCGCTCGTCGGGCCCTGCTGCGTGCGCACCCGGCCCATGGTGCCCATCAGGTTCTGGATGTGGTGGCCGTACTCGTGCGCCAGCACGTAGGGCTCGACGAAGGCGCCGCCCGGACCACCCAGCTGTTCCTGGAGCACGTCCTCGAAGAACGTGGTGTCGAGGTAGATGCCCTCGTCGGGAGGGCAGTAGAACGGGCCGACCTGCGAGGTGGCCTGGCCGCAGCCGGTGGCGACGGCGCCGGTGAAGGTCTGCATCACCGCCTCCGCACGGAAGTCCGTGTCGGACTGCTCGGGCAGCGTCTCGCTCCAGTAGTCGGTGAGGGAGTTCTCGACGGCGACCCGGGCACAGTCGACGTCGTTGTTGGCGTCCTCACCGGTCTCGCAGTTGGCGTAGCGACCGCTGTCGGCGCCCTGCACGCGGGAGAGGTCGAGGCTGTCGTCGGGCAGCGCGATGCCGCCCTGACCGCCCCCGACGCACTGGGTGAGGACCACGAAGAGGATCAGCACGAGGAGCCCGCCGATGCTGCTGCCGGCCTTGACGCCGCCCGGGACGGGGATCCGCATCCCGCCGCCCCCCATGCCACCACCACCGCTGGAACGACCGCTGTCACGCACTCGGCTCGTGTCCAGCCTGGCCTTGGGGTTGAAGCGCACGTACAGCTCCTCGTCGTCGTCGCCGATTGCGGGCGGCTCCGCCTGCGCGCCTAGGCTAGCGACCCTGATGATCACCGCCCAGCACCTCGAAGTCCGGGCCGGGGCACGACTGCTGATGGCCGACGTCAGCTTCCGGGTCGCCACCGGCGACAAGATCGGCCTCGTCGGCCGCAACGGCGCCGGCAAGACCACCCTGACCCGCATCCTCGCCGGCGAGGGCCTGCCCGCCGCCGGCCAGGTCCACGCCACCGGCGACGTCGGCTACCTCCCCCAGGACCCGCGCACCGGCGACCCCGAGGTGCTCGCTCTCAACCGCATCCTGTCCGCGCGCGGGCTCGACGACGTCGTACGCCGGCTGCGGGCCTCCGAGACGGAGATGAGCAGCGACGACCCGGACGTGCGCGAGCGCGCCATGCGCCGCTACTCCCGGGCCGACGCCGAGCTGCACGCCGGCGGCGGCTACGCCGCGGAGTCCGAGGCGACCCAGATCGCCCACAGCCTCGGCATCGAGGAGCGGATCCTCGCCCAGCCGCTGCGCACCCTCTCCGGCGGCCAGCGCCGGCGGGTCGAGCTGGCCCGGATCCTGTTCTCCGGCGCCGAGACGCTGCTGCTCGACGAGCCCACCAACCACCTCGACGCCGACTCGATCGTGTGGCTGCGCGAGTTCCTCCGGGCGCACCAGGGCGGCCTCGTCGTCATCAGCCACGACAACGTGCTGCTCGAGGCGACCGTCAACCGGGTGCTGCACCTCGATGCCAACCGCGGCGAGATCGACGTCTACAACATGGGCTGGAAGGCCTACCTGACGCCAGCGCGAGACCGACGAGCGCCGCCGCAAGCGGGAGCGGGCCAACGCCGAGACCAAGGCGAAGACCCTCACCGACCAGGCCAACCGGATGCGCGCCAAGGCCAGCAAGGCCTCCGCCGCGCAGTCGATGCTCAAGCGGGCCGAGAAGATGATGTCCGGCCTCGAGGGGGAGCGCCGCGCCGACAAGGTGGCCCGGATCAAGTTCCCGGCACCGGCCCCGTGCGGCAAGACGCCGCTCACCGCGGCCGAGCTGTCGAAGTCCTACGGCTCGCTCGAGGTGTTCACCGACGTCGACCTCGCCATCGACAAGGGCAGCCGGGTGGTCATCCTGGGCCTCAACGGCGCCGGGCAAGACCACGATGCTGCGGATCCTCGCCGGCGTCGACCAGCCCGACACCGGACGCGTGGTGCCGGGCCACGGGCTCAAGCTCGGCTACTACGCCCAGGAGCACGAGACGCTCGACACCAGCCGGACGGTGCTGGAGAACATGCAGAGCGCGGCGCCGCAGCTGACCGACAGCGAGTCGCGCAGCGTGCTCGGGTCGTTCCTGTTCTCCGGCGACGACGCCCACAAGCCGGCGGCGGTGCTGTCGGGCGGGGAGAAGACCCGGCTGGCGCTGGCCAGCCTGGTCGTCTCGAGCGCCAACGTGCTGCTCCTCGACGAGCCCACCAACAACCTCGACCCCGCCTCCCGCGAGGAGGTGCTCGCCGCCATCCGTGAGTACGCCGGCGCGATCATCCTCGTGACGCACGACGAGGGCGCCGTGCGCGCCCTCGAGCCGGACCGGGTGCTGCTGCTCCCCGACGGCGACGAGGACCTGTGGACCGAGGACTACGCCGACCTGGTCTCGCTCGCCTGACTGTCCGGGGCGCTCCCTAGACTCCCCGGCATGACACCTGAGGAGCTCGCGGCCGTCGGCCTGCGCTACGACGTCGACGGCGCGGTCGCCACCATCACCCTGGACCGCCCCGAGGTCCGCAACGCCCAGACCCCGACCATGTGGCGGGCGCTGGCCCGGATCGGCGAGGAGATCGCGCGACGACGTACGCGTGGTGGTGGTCCGCGGGGAGGGACCCTCCTTCTCGGCGGGGCTCGACCGGGCGATGCTCGCGCCGGGCGGCGGCGACGGGCAGGAGACGGTGGCCGGACTGCTCGCGATGAGCGACGACGAGATGTCGGAGACGATCGACGCCTACCAGCGCGGCTTCACCTTCCTGCGCGACCCGCGGTTCGTCTCGATCGCGGCGGTGCAGCGGCCACGCGGTCGGCGCCGGGTTCCAGCTGGCACTGGCGTGCGACCTGCGCGTGGTCGCCGAGGACGCCCAGTTCTCCATGATGGAGTCCTCGCTCGGGCTGGTCCCGGACCTGACGGGAACAAAGCCGCTCGTCGAGAGCGTTGGCTACGCGAGAGCCCTGGAGATCTGCGTCACCGCGCGGATGGTCGGAGCGGCCGAGGCGGTCGCGATCGGACTCGCCGCGCTGGCAGTCCCGCCCGACCAGCTGGACGCGACGATCGCCGATCTCGCCGGGGCCCTCACCGCACCGATGGCCGGAGCGGTGACCGAGACCAAGGCGCTGCTGCTCGCCGCGAGCGGCCGCAGCCTCGACGACCAGCGGCGGTTCGAGCGCGAGGCGCAGGTCCGCCGGTTCCGGGAGATCGCCCAGCAGCTGGGCGGCTGACCGGGGGAGAGGAGACGCGCATGTCGCTGTCGATGGGGATGGGGCCGGCCTGGCGCCACATGCGCACCGACCGGGAGGCCGGCAAGGCCCGGATCGAGAAGGGGACCGTGCGCCGCGTCCTCGGCTTCGCCCGCCCGCACCGGCGCCCGATCGCGGTGCTTCCTCGGCGTCACGGTGCTCGACTCGCTGCTGGTCGTGGTCAACCCGCTGCTGATCCAGCGGATCGTCGACGACGGGATCCTCGGCAAGGACCCCGGGCTGGTGACCATGCTGGCGCTGCTGATGGTCGCTCACGGCGCTGGTCGGCGCCGTGCTGTCGGTCGGCGGGCGGCTTCCTCTCCTCGCGGATCGGCGAGGGCCTGATCTTCGACCTCCGCACCCGCGTCTTCGGCCACGTCCAGCGGCAGTCGCTCGCGTTCTTCACCCGCACCCAGACCGGTGCCCTGGTCTCGCGCCTCAACAACGACGTGATCGGCGCGCAGCGCGCCTTCACCTCCACGCTCTCCAACACCGTCTCCAGCGTCGATCTCGGTGGTCGTCGTCGGCATCGCGATGCTGGCGCTGAGCTGGCAGGTCACGCTGCTGTGCCTGCTGCTGTTCCCGATCCTGCTGCTGACCTCGCGCTGGGTCAGCGGACGGCTCGCCGCCCTGACCCGCGAGCAGATGGACGGCAACGCCGACATGGGCAACGCGATGACCGAGCGGTTCAACGTCGGCGGCGCGATGCTGCTCAAGCTCTTCGGCCACCGCGCCACCGAGGACCGCGCTCTTCGCCACCAAGGCCGGCCACGTCCGCGACCTCGGCGTCCGCATCGCCCTGCTCACCCGGATCTTCATGGCCGCGGTGCTCACTGATCCCGGCGCTCGCGCTCGCCCTGGTCTACGGCGTCGGCGGCCACCTCGCCATCGACGGCACCCTCACCGTCGGCACCGCTGCTGGCGCTCGGCACGCTGCTGGTGCGGCTGCTCGGCCCGCTGCAGAGCCTCTCCAACGTCCGGATCGACGTGATGACCGCGCTGGTCAGCTTCGAGCGGGTCTTCGAGGTGCTCGACCTGCCGTCGATGATCCGCGAGGAGCCCGACGCGGTCGACCTGCCGCCGCGGCGCGGCGTCGCTGGCCTTCGAGCACGTCGGGTTCACCTACCCGCGCGCCGACGAGATCTCGCTGGCCTCGCTCGAGACCGTCGCCCGCACCGAGTCCCGCGACACCGGACCAGGTGCTCCACGACATCAGCTTCCGGGCCGAGCCCGGCCAGATGGTCGCGCTGGTCGGCCCGTCCGGCGCCGGCAAGACGACCGTCACCCACCTGGTGGCGCGGTTGTACGACGCCGGCAGCGGGACCGTCCGGGTGGGCGGCCGGGACGTCCGCGACGTGACCCTCCAGTCGCTGGAGGACACGGTCGGCTACGTCACCCAGGACGCCCACATGTTCCACGACACCATCGCGGCCAACCTGCGCTACGCCCGCCCCGACGCCGCCGAGAGCCAGCTCTGGGACGCCCTCGAGGCGGCCCAGATCGCCACCCTGGTGCGGTCGCTGCCCGACGGGCTCGACACGGTCGTCGGCGACCGCGGCTACCGGCTCTCCGGCGGCGAGCGGCAGCGGCTGGCGATCGCCCGGCTGCTGCTCAAGGCGCCGTCGATCGTGGTGCTCGACGAGGCCACCGCCCACCTCGACAGCGAGTCGGAGGCCGCCGTCCAGCGCGCCCTCGACGCGGCCCTGGCGGACCGGACCTCCCTGGTCATCGCCCACCGGCTGTCGACCGTGCGCAACGCCGACCGGATCCTGGTGCTCGAGCGACGGCCGCATCGTGCAGTCCGGCACCCACGCCGAGCTGCTCGCCGAGGGTGGCCTCTACGCCGACCTCTACCGCACCCAGTTCCTCGAGGACGTCGCACCCCTAGGCTCGTGAGATGGACCTGGAGCTGAACGATCGCGTCTTCATCGTCACCGGCGGCGCCCGCGGCCTGGGCCGCGCCACCGCCGACTGCCTGGTCGCGGAGGGCGCCCGGGTGGTGCTCTCCGGTCGATCCGACGAGGCCCTGACCGCCGCGGTCGCCGAGCTCGGCGACCGGGCGCTGAGCGTGGTGGCCGACAACGCCGACCCGCAGACGCCGAGCCGGTTGCTGGCAGCCGCCCGCGACACCTGGGGCCGGGTCGACGGTGCCCTGATCTCGGTCGGCGGACCGCCGACGGGCACCGTGGCCGGCACCACCGACGACCAGTGGACGTCGGCCTTCGAGTCGGTCTTCCTCGGCGCGGTCCGGCTCAGCCGCGAGATCGGTCAGGCGCTGCCGCACGGCGGCGCACTGGCGCTGGTGCTCTCCAGCAGCGTCCGCGCGCCGCTGGCCAACCTCGCCATCTCCAACGGCCTGCGACCGGGCCTCGCGATGGTCGCCAAGACGCTGGCCGACGAGCTCGGGCCGGCCGGCGTACGCGTCAACGGGCTGCTGCCCGGACGGGTCGGCACCGAGCGGGTCGCCGAGCTCGACGCGTCGACCGGTGACGCCGAGGCGGCCCGGCAGGCCGCGATCGCCGGCATCCCGCTGGGGCGCTACGGCGAGCCCGAGGAGTTCGGCCGCGCGGCGACGTTCCTGCTGTCGCCGGCGGCGTCATTCGTGTCGGGCGTGATGCTCCCCGTCGACGGCGGGATGCTCCGCGCCCTCTGACGACGTCCCGCGCCGGCGCCGCGCGGTCGGACCCGCGTCGCTCGTCCCAGGCGAGGTAGCCGAAGCCGAAGAGGGCGAGCACGCCGAAGAACCACCACTGCAGGCCGTAGAAGAAGTGCGGGCCGTTGTCGAGGTCCGGCAGCTCGGCGCCGGCCAGGGGCTCGGCCGGCTCCGGGTCCTCGGACTCGCAGGTCGACGAAGCCGTTGCGGAGCTCGCGGCCCCCCAGGGCCTCGCCGATCGCGGTGCTCGAGATCGCCCGCGTGGACTGGTCGCTCACCGCGGTGCTGTCCCCGGTCCCGTTGCGGCGGACCCAGCCGGTGATCGTGACCTCTCCGTCGGGCGGGGCAGGCACGTCGTCCGCGTCGGGCGTCCGGGTGTCGGTCGCCACCCAGCCGCGGTCCACGAGCACCGCGGTGCCGTCCTCGAGCACGAGCGGGCACCACCACGTCCACGCCCGAGGCCCCGTCGCGGGTGCGGTAGCGCACGATCACGGTGTCGGTCACGTCGTAGTCGCCGGTGGCCGTGACGGTCCGCCACTCGTCCTCGGCCGTCAGCGTCGCCCTCGCGGGGCATCACGTCGGTGACCTCGGCCGGCGGCGCGGTCTCGTTGCGCTCGATGATGGCGTTGCGGGCCTTGCGGTCCTCGAGCCGGTGGAACTGCCACTCGCCGAGCCACCAGGCGGCCCACGCCAGCAGCGCGACGGTGATCGCGAACAGGACCCACCGCCGGCTCAGCAGAAAACCCCACGACCGCACGCGGCGAGGCTATCTCCGGTCGCCCGGGACCAGCCGCCCGGCCCGACCGTAGACTCGGTCGCGTGGACACCATTGCGCTCGCAGACCGCTACGGGCGGATCGCGACCGACCTGCGGGTCTCGCTGACCGACCGCTGCAACCTGCGGTGCTCCTACTGCATGCCGGCCGAGGGCCTCGACTGGCTCCCCGGCGACGAGGTGCTCACCGACGACGAGGTCGTCCGGCTCATCGACATCGGCGTACGCCGGCTCGGGGTGCGCGAGGTCCGTTTCACCGGCGGCGAGCCGCTGGTCCGCCGCGGGCTGATCGACATCGTGCGGCGTACGAAGGCGATCGACCCGACGGTGGAGGTCAGCCTCACCACCAACGCGCTCGGCCTCGAGCGCACCGCGGTCGCGCTCGCGGACGCCGGGCTCGACCGGGTCAACGTCAGCCTCGACACCGTCCGCGGCGAGACCTTCCACACCATCACCCGGCGCGACCGGTTCGACGACGTCATCGCCGGGCTCGCGGCGGCCCGGGCGGCCGGCCTCACGCCGGTCAAGATCAACGCGGTGCTGCTGCGCGGCACCAACGACGACCAGGCGCCCGAGCTGCTGCGGTGGGCCGTCGGCCGAGGGCTACGAGCTGCGGTTCATCGAGCAGATGCCGCTCGACGCCCAGCACGACTGGAGCCGGACCGAGATGGTCACGGCCGAGGAGATCCTGGCCAGCCTCGAGCGGGAGTTCACGCTGACCCCGGCCGTCCGAGCCGCGGGGGAGCGCCCCGGCCGAGCGGTTCACCGTCGACGGCGGCCCGGCCACGGTCGGCGTGATCGCGTCGGTGACGCGGCCGTTCTGCGGCGACTGCGACCGGGTCCGGTTGACCGCTGACGGGCAGGTCCGCAACTGCCTGTTCGCCCGCGAGGAGTCCGACCTGCGCGGGTCGCTGCGCGGCGGTGCCACGGACGCCGAGATCGCCGACCGCTGGGTCGTCGCGATGCGCGGCAAGCGGGCGGGGCACGGCATCGACGACCCGTCGTTCCTCCAGCCCGACCGGCCGATGTCGGCGATCGGCGGCTAGGACGGCGCCGGCGCGTCCTCGACCGGGACGACGTCGCGCAGGAACTGTCGCGCGGTCAGGAAGTCACCGAGGCTGCCGCGGTGGTCGTCGCAGGCCAGCCAGACCTTGCGACGGTCCGGGGTGTGCAGCTTCGGGTTGTTCCAGAGCAGCGCCCACACGGCGTCGGCCTGGCATCCCTTGGCGCTGCAGACGAGCGGATCCTGGGCTGTCATCCGGCCATCGTCGCAGGCGAGTGAGGGCCTCGCGGTGGCACCCCGGACAGGCACGGTGCCGGACACCACGAGGGCGTCCGGCACCGTAGTGAACTGCGACGGGGGAGACACAGTTCGTCCAGAATTGTCGGGCCGCCCCCGGGGAAAGTCAAATGTTGTCGGACCTGCCTAGACCTTCCGATCCGGGGCCCTTCGTGAGCTCCGGACGGTCGGACAGGCCATCAGCCAGCGCGAACCCGTCGGACTTGGACGCCGCGGCGTTGGCCATCACCACGGCGACGTACGGCAGGACCAGCGCCGCCGCCACCAGGATCCAGCGCAGCACCCCGTCGGTGATGATCGCGGCCACGAAGCAGACGGTGCGGATGCCCATCGAGAAGACGTAGCGTCGCTGCCTCGCCGCGATGTCCTCCTGGGCGCTGGAGGACGCGGTGGTGATGCGGATGGCGCCGTGCTCGCGCGGCATGTCTCGATCGTACGTCGCTACCGTTCACTTACCCACGCCCGCTCACGATCCCCGGAGGACAGACCCATGTCGAACCGCACCTACCGCGTCACCGAGATCGTCGGCACGTCGCCCGACGGCATCGACCAGGCCGTCCGCAACGGCATCGAGCGGGCCTCGCGGACGCTGCGCCACCTCGACTGGTTCGAGATCACCCAGGTCCGCGGCCAGGTCAAGGACGGCCAGGTCGAGCACTTCCAGGTCGGCATGAAGCTGGGCTTCCGGCTCGAGGACGACTGACCGGACGTTTCGGCGTACCCAGCAGTAATCACTAGCGTCGACGAACGTGAGCCAGAGCGAACCCAGATCGGTCCTCGTCACCGGCGGCAACCGCGGCATCGGTCGCGCCATCGCCGAGGCGTTCCTCGCCCAGGGCGACCAGGTCGCGGTCACCAGCCGCAGCGGCGGCGCCCCGGAGGGGTGCCTCGACCTGGTCTGCGACATCACCGACCAGGCCGCCGTCGACGCCGCGTTCACGCGGATCGAGGAGGAGCACGGCCCGGTGGAGGTGCTGGTCGCCAATGCCGGCGTCACCGCCGACACCCTGGTGCTGCGGATGAGCGACGACGACTGGAACTCGGTCATCGAGACCAACCTGACCGGCTCGTTCCGGCTGGCCAAGCGCGCCGCCAAGGGCATGCTGCGACTGCGGCGGGGCCGGATCGTGTTCATCTCCTCGGTCGTCGGGCCTGCTCGGATCGGCGGGCCAGGTCAACTACGCCGCCTCCAAGGCCGGCCTGGTCGGCATGGCCCGGTCGCTGGCACGTGAGCTCGGGTCGCGCTCGATCACCGCCAACGTGGTCGCGCCGGGATTCGTCGACACCGACATGACCGCGGTGCTGACGGACGCGCAGAAGGACACCATCAAGCAGCAGGTGCCGCTGGGCCGCTACGGCAGCCCGGAGGAGATCGCCGGCGGCCGTCCTGTGGCTGACCGGCGAGGGCGGCGGCTACGTGACCGGAGCCGTGATCCCGGTCGACGGCGGACTCGGAATGGGGCACTGACATGGGAATTCTCGACGGCAAGACGATCCTGGTCGCGGGCGTGACCATGGACAGCTCGATCGGCTTCGCCACCGCCAAGGTGGCGCAGGAGCAGGGCGCGACGGTCCTGATCTCCAACTTCGGCCGGGCGCTCGGCATCACCCGACGCATCGCGAAGCGCCTGCCGACCGAGCCGGTCGTGCTCGAGCTCGACGTGACCGACGACGAGCACCTCGCCGGGCTGGAGGCGGCCGTCCGCGAGCACGCCGACGGCCTCGACGGCGTGGTCCACTCCATCGCCTACGGCAACCCGGAGACGCTGCTCGGAGGCAAGTTCCTCGAGGGCCCGTGGCCCGACGTCGCGCAGGCGCGTCCAGGTCTCGGCGTACTCCCTCAAGTCGCTGGCGGTCGCCTGCCGCCCGCTGATGTCGTCCGGCGGGTCGGTCGTCGGCCTCACCTTCGACGCGACCACCGCCTGGCCGGCGTACGACTGGATGGGCGTCGCGAAGGCCGGCCTCGAGTCGACCTCCCGCTACCTCGCCCGCGACCTCGGCCCCGAGGGCATCCGGGTCAACCTGGTCAGCGCCGGCCCGCTCCGCACCCTCGCAGCCAAGGCGATCCCGGGCTTCAGCGACCTCGAGGACATGTGGTCCACCCGCGCCCCGCTGGGCTGGGACAACACCGACCAGGAGCCGACCGCCCGCGCCGTCTGCGCCCTCCTCTCCGACTTCTTCCCCGCCACCACCGGCGAGATCGTCCACGTCGACGGCGGCTTCCACGCGATGGGCGCCTGACGGCTGGCGCTTTGGCCCACCCGTCGGCGGTGAGTGCCGCACCGTTTGAGGTCGCGGGGCGGTGCAGGATCCACCGCCCGCCAGAGGGCTGGCCGGCTGGCGCCACGCGCCACACACATCTCAGTGGTGGCGTGACTTTTCCACAGCGCCCGCTCGGTGGAAGCTGGACCGTCAGCGACGGTCGATGTGCTGACGGCATGAAGCCGATCCCCGAATCCATGGCGGGCGGGCCGTTCTCGCGGTCGCAGGCACGCGACGCAGGCATCACGGACCGGATGCTGAACGCTCGACGGTTCGTGCGCGTGTTCCCCACGGTGTTCCGCCACCGCGACCACGTCATGACCGAGGCGGACTGGGTCGAGGCAGCGCGGCTGGCACTGCCGGATCGCGCACGCACCACCGGTGTCACCAGACTGCAGCAGCTCGGGCCTCGACTTCGGCGCGCGGTCGCCGATCCGGTTCGTGGTGGAGGGAGAGCTCCACCTCGCGATCGAGGGCATCTTCCTGCACCGCACCATGCGGATGCCGCCGACCGACGACGTCGGTGTCACTCCCGCCGCAGCCTTCATCGCCTACTGCCGCACGCGCCCGGGTCATCGACGCGATCAAGGTCGGTGACTGGTTCCTCCATCGGGACCACATGACGCTCGACGAGCTCCACGACCTCGCCCTTGCCGAGCAGTGGCGCGATGGAGCAGACGAAGCGCTGTGGGTCCTCGATCACCTGGACGGCAATGCCAGGTCGCTGCCCGAGTCGGAGACCAGAGTGGTGCTGGCGTTCGCAGGGCTGCCCGATGCCGCGGTCAATTGTCGTCTCAGTCTCAGCGAGGACCTCGTCCTCATCGGCGACCTGGTCTACGTGGAGTGGCGGACCGTGGTCGAGTACGAGGGGGCGCACCACCAACGTGAACGCGGACAGTACGTCGCCGACATCGACCGCTACGCCACGATGCGCCGCCACCACATCGGCTACGTGCAGGTCACCGCGGAGCGACTCGGCAAGCCTCGGACGCTCGTCGGCGAGGTCTATCGCGAGCTCGTCGAGCATGGCTACGACGGCGCACCCCCGGTGTGCGGGCCGGAGTGGGCCCAGTTGTGGCAGCGCGTCACCGACGTGCTCGGGCCCCGCTCGAAGCGTCGCCGACCAAGCGGTGCGTCCGGCACCGATTGTTGACCCGACACCGTGCAGGAGTCACCGCCGCTCCGCGGCGCACCCAGGCAGCGGTGCTTCCTGCACCGATCGACGACTTGAAACGGTGCGTGCAGCCACCGCTGACCCGCCTGCAGCACCCCGGTAACGTCCCGGCCGTGACCTCACTCGTCGAGCTCCGTGTCCTCGAGGGCCCGAACCTCTACTTCCCCCGCGCCGCCATCAAGCTCACCCTCGACATCAGCGCGCTGGCGTCGGTGCCGACCGAGACCGCGGAGCGGTTCGCGCGGCGGATCGGGCTCGACGGGCGCGCGGCCGGGGGAGCCGGACACCGGCTTCCGGCAGCGGTTCGCGGCGCGCGCGGTGGCGCGGTTGGTGCGCACGCTGGCGACGGAGAGCGGTACGGCGCGGCTGGCGGTCCGGGTGCGGCCCACCAGCGACCCGCACCAGCTCGTCGTGGCCTACCCGTGGCGCCACCGGACGCGCGCGCAGGTGATGGGTCGGGCGGTGGCCGAGGTGCTGGACGCGGTCCCCTCGGCCGAGGTCGACGAGGTCGTGGCCCGCGCCGCGGAGCTGGTGGCCGGGTCCGAGCCGGGTGAGGGACCGCGCACCATCACGCCGCGGGTGCCGGTGGTCGCCGTCACGGGCACCAACGGCAAGACCACGACCAGCCGGATGATCGCCCACATCGGGCGCACCGACGGCCGCCTGGTCGGCTGGTCCAACACCGACGGGATCTACGTCGACGGAGAGCTGGTCGAGGCGGGCGACTACTCGGGGCCCAGCGGCGCCGGCCGGGTGCTCGCCCACGAGGACGTCCAGCTCGCGGTGACCGAGACGGCCCGCGGCGGCATCCTGCTCAAGGGCATCGGCCTCACCCGCAACGACGTCTCGGTGGTCACCAACGTCTCCGCCGACCACCTCGGCCTGCAGGGCATCGACACCGTCGACCAGCTCGCCGAGGTCAAGGCGGTGGTCCCGCGGATCACCCGCAAGGACGGGTGGGCGGTCCTCAACGCCGACGACCCGCGGGTCTTCGCGATGCGCAGCGGTGATCAAGGCCCAGCCGTGGGTGTTCTCGCGCGACCCGGACTCGCCCGCGATCCGCGAGACGCTCTCGGCCGGCGGTCGCGCCACCACCGTGATCGACGGCTGGGTCGCCGTGCTGACACCCGACGGCGACGCCGACCCGCTGGTCGAGCTGGTCGACGTCCCGATGACCCTGGCCGGACTGTCCCGGTTCAACGTCGAGAACACCCTGGCCGCCGCCTCGGCCGCACTGGCCGTCGGCATCCCGCGGGCCACGGTCGTCGAGGGGCTGCGGACCTTCCACCCCGACGCCGAGCACAACCCGGGCCGGATGAACTTCTTCACCGTCGACGACGTCACCGTCGTCGTCGACCTGGCGCACAACGAGGCCGGGCTCGAGGCGCTGCTCGAGATCATGAACGGCGTACGCCGACCGGGCGGTCGGCTGCTGCTCGGGCTCGGCGCCGTGGGGGACCGGCAGGACGACCTGATCGAGCGGCTCGGCGAGATCGGCGCGATGGGCAGTGACGTGGTGGCGATCTGCCACAAGGACAAGTACCTGCGCGGCCGCACCGTCGACGAGCTCGACGGGCTGCTGCGCGCCGGCGCCGAGCGGGTGGGCGTCACCGACGCCGTGTCCTACCCGACCGAGGTCGCCGGCCTCGCGGCGCTCGTGGCCCAGGCCGACCCCGGCGACGTGGTCGGCCTGATGTGCCACGCCGAGCGCGAGGAGGTCTACGCCTGGATCGCCGTCGCCGGCGGCGCTCCGGACGGCCCCGAGACGCTCGCCGACAAGGTGCGCAGCGCCGCGCGACTGATCAGCCGCTGCTCCAGCAGCGGAGGCGTCAGGCCTCCGGCGCCGGCGCGTAGTCCGGGTCGGCGGCGGGGGCGTCGTCGCTGGCGCCGGCGCCGGCGTACGCCTGCTTGGACCAGTTCTCGAGCTCGGTCATCACCGCGGCGTGCTGGTCGACGCAGACCACGAGCAGGTCGCCCTTGTTGGCGCGGCTCATGGCGTGCCGGACCGCGTCGATCTCCTCGAGCACGACCTCGACCTGCTTGCAGCGGGCGCCGTCGGCCGCGGCCGCCTGCACGCCCTGCCGGACCAGCTCGGCGACCTCCCCGCGCTCCCGGCCCCGCAACGCGACGTCCTCGCGGACGACGATCACGTCGAAGTGCTGGGCGGCGATGTGGCCGAGCTCGCTCATGTCCTCGTCGCGGCGGTCACCCGCGGTGGCGATGATGCCGATGCGGGAGGGCCGGGCCAGGTCGTGCGAGGACGACAGCGACTCGCCGACGCGGTCGACGAAGTCGCCCAGCATCCGCATGCCCGGGGGCGTTGTGGCAGTAGTCGACGATGACGTTGACGCCGTTGACCTCGACCTCGTTGAGGCGGCCGGGGGAGAGGTAGTAGTTCGTCGAGAACGTCCGCATGCCCTGCCGGATGTCGTGCAGCGGAGCGCCGGCGGCGAACGCGGCGGCGGCGGCCGCGAGGCTGTTCTGCACGTTCATCCGGGCCCGGCCACCGAAGGTCGCCGGCAGCAGGTGGGTCCAGGCGAGCTGCATCTCGCGCCGGCCGTGCTTGACCACGATCATCTCGCCGCGGTCGGACGGGTTCAGCACGAGCGCCTTGCCGCCGCGGCGGCAGTGGGCCTCGATCATCTCCCGCACGTCGCTGCCCGGGTCCTCCATCGAGAACCACACGACCTCGCCGCTGCACTTGCGACGCATCTCGCGCACCAGCGGGTCGTCGGCGTTGAGCACGGCGGCGCCGGTGCGCGGGACGGCCTCGACGATGACGGCCTTCACGTCGGCGAGCTGCTCGACGGTGTCGATGCCGCGCAGCCCGAGGTGGTCGGGCTGCACGTTGAGCACCACGGCGACGTCGTTGCGCTCGTAGCCCAGGCCCTCGCGCAGGATGCCGCCGCGCGCGACCTCGAAGACCGCGAAGTCGACGCGCGGGTTCTGCAGCACCATCCGCGCGGACCGCGGCCCGGAGGCGTCGGCCCGGATCAGCAGCCGCTCGTCGATGACGACGCCGTCGGTGGAGGTCATGCCGACCTTGCGGCCCATGCCCTTGAAGATGTGGGAGATCATCCGCGAGGTCGTGGTCTTCCCGTTGGTGCCGGTGACGGCGACGATCGGGATCCGCGCGGTGGCGCCGGGCGGGAAGAGCATGTCGACGACCGGCTTGGCGATGAACTGCGGTTCGCCGATGGTCGGGTGGGTGTGCATCCGGAAGCCCGGGGCGGCGTTGACCTCGCAGATCGCGCCGCCGGTCTCGCGGACCGGCTCGGTGATGTCGGGGCAGATGAAGTCGATGCCGGCGATGTCGAGCCCGATCATCCGGGCCGCCTCCTCCGCGATCTCGACGTTCTCCGGGTGCGCCTCGAAGGTGCGGTCGATGGAGATGCCGCCGGTCGACATGTTGCCGGTCAGCGCGAGCTTGACCATCTCGCCCTCGGCCGGGACCGAGTCGAGGGTGTGGCCCTGCCCGGCGAGCACCTCGTCGGCGGCGGCGTCGATCTTGATCCGGGTCAGCACCTTCTCGTGGCCGACGCCGCGGCGCGGGTCGGCGTTGGTGAGGTCGACCAGCTCCTGCACCGTCGACCGTGCCGTCGCCGACGACGTGGGCCGGCACCCGCTCGGCGATCGCGACCATCCGGCCGTCGATGATCAGGCAGCGGTAGTCCTTGCCGGTCACGAACGACTCCACGATGACCCACCCGCGTCGGGACTGGTCCTCCGCGACCGGGAACGCCTCGCGCACGGCGTCCTCGTCCTGGAGGTCGAGGCACACGCCACGGCCGTGGTTGCCGTCGAGCGGCTTCACCACGACCGGGAAGCCGATCCGCTTCGCCACCGCGACGGCCTGGTCGGCGCTGCGCACGGAGTCCTGCTTGGGGACCGGCAGCCCGGCGGCACCGAGCAGCCGGGTGGTGAGGTCCTTGTCGGAGGCGATGTCGACCGCGATCGAGGAGGTCTCCGACGTCATCGTCGCCCGGATCCGCTTGGCGTGCACGCCCTGACCGAGCTGCACCAGGGAGTGCTGGTTGAGCCGGATCCACGGGATGTCGCGGGAGACCGCCTCGTCGACGATCGCCTGCGTGGACGGGCCGAACGCGGTCCGCTCGGCACGCTTGATGAAGGTCTCGAGCTCGGCCTCCCAGTCGAAGTCCGGGTCGCCCTCCACGAGGTGGTTGACCAGGCGTACGGCGAGCCGGCCGGCCGCCAGGCCGACCTGCTCGTCGACGTAGCCGTAGATGACGTTGTAGACGCCGGTGCGGCCCTTCACCTGCCGCGTCTTGCCCCGCCGGATGTCGTGGCCGACGACCTGCTGGAGCGCCAGCGCGCAGTGCTCGGCGACGTGGCCGAGCCAGGTCCCCTCGTTGAGCCGCTCGACGAAGCCGCCGCGACGGCCGCGGGAGCAGGAGTGCTCGCGCAGGCCCGGCAGCATCTGCACCAGGTGGTCGCTGAAGTCGGGGAGCGTGTTGGTCGGGAACTTCTCCAGCGACCCGAGGTCGACCACGAGGTGGATGGCGCGCTCGTAGGACCAGACGTTGGCGCCGCGGTAGACGCGGGTCTCGAGGATCGTGAGGTCGGGCGTGGGGCGTTCGCTCATCGTGCGGCTCCGTCCTGCTGCGGTGGGGCGGTCGGACTGCTTGCGGGTGCGTGCCAGACGCCGGCGCAGCGTGGTCGGCGAGACGTCGGAGGCGGCGATGTCGCGCGCCAGCCGGCGCATGTCGCGCTGCGCCTCGACCAGCTCGGCGGCGTCCTCGGCGTCGATCTCCTGCTCGCGGGGCACCAGCGCGCGGGCGTCGAGGTCGAAGACCGCGCCGGCGGGCAGCACGTGGAGCACCACGCCGCTGGCCAGCAGCGGGCTCGACCGCTTCGCCTCGTAGGCGTTGGTGACCATCCGGGCCGGGTCGAAGATCGTGACCGAGCCCTTGCCCGAGACCCGCAGCAGCCGGTGGCCGTCGACCTCGGTGACGATCGCGGCGGTGTCCTCGTCGACGCCGAGGCCGAGCAGCTGCGGCGACTGCGACACGATCATCAGCAGCCGGCCGTAGCGGTTGCGCTGGTCGAAGTGCTGGTCGATGACGGTCGACTCGAGCAGCCCGAGACCGGCCGCCACCTGGGTCATCCGCTGCTTCGGCGTACTGCCGGGACCGCCGAAGGCGACCATGTGGGACGACTGGATGCTGGCGCCGGCGGAGGTGCCGCCGACCACGGCGCCGCGGAGGTGGGCCGCGACGATCGCGTCGCCGACCGGGGTGCCGCTGATGATCGAGGACAGCTTGAGCTGGTTGCCGCCGGTCATGAAGATCCCGGTGCAGCCGTCCGAGCAGGTCGACCAGCTCGGACGCGTGGGCCTCCTCGCGCGTCTCGGGGCGGACCGAGACGACCTCGCCGGCGCCGAGCGCGCGGAACAGGGCGTCGTAGACCTCGACGACGGCGTCGCCCAGCGAGGAGGCGGTGGGGATGACGGCGATGCGGGCGTCGGCGCCGCCGCTGGCGGCGACGAACTCCTTGAGGATGGTCCGCTTGCGGAGCTTGTCCTCCGCGCCGCCGATGATCATGAGGGGTCCGGTCGGCATGACAGCGAGGCTAGCGGCTGCCACAGTGGCCGGGTGCAGCAGTCACGACGCCTGGTCCTGATCCGGCATGCCAAGGCCGAGCAGAGCGGTCCGACGGACGCCGAGCGCGCCCTCGCCGAGTCCGGTCACCGTGACGCGGCGGCCGGGCGGTGCCTGGCTGGCGCAGGCCGGCCTCGTGCCCGACCACGCCCTCGTCTCGTCGGCCCGCCGGGCCCAGGAGACCTGGGCGGCCCTCGCGGGCGGCGGTGGCTGGCAGGTCGAGCCGGACGTGTCGCGGCTGCTCTACTCGGCCGAGCCGGAGACCGTGATCGACCTGATCCGCGAGGTCCCGGACCACGCTCGGTCGGTGGTGGTGGTCGGCCACAACCCGACCATGGCCTACCTCGCGCACATGATCGACGACGGCTCCGGCGACGACGCCGCGGCCGCCGAGCTGACCAGCCGTGGCTTCCCGACCTGCTCCCTGGCGGTCTTCGAGTACGACGGCGACTGGGCCGACCTCGACGTGACCTCGGCGCGGCTGGTGGCCTTCCACGTCGGCCGCGGCTGAGCCGCGTCAGAGCGGGGGAGCGGGCGTGACGATGCCGGCGTCGGCGTCGGCGGCCTCGATCTCCTCGCGGGAGATGCCGAGCAGGTACATGATCGCGTCGAGGTAGGGCACGTTCACCGACGTGTCGGCGGCGTCCTGGACGACCTGCTTGGCGTTGAAGGCGATGCCGAGCCCGGCCGCGTTCAGCATGTCGAGGTCGTTGGCGCCGTCGCCGATGGCGATGGTCGCCTCGAGCGGCACGCCGACGGCGTCGGCGAACTCCTGCAGGGCGGCCGCCTTGCCGGCGCGGTCCACGACCCGGCCCACGATCCTGCCGGTGAGCATGCCGTCGACGATCTCGAGCTCGTTGGCCCGCGCGTAGTGGATCCCGAGGTCCTCGGCGAGCCGGTCGGTGATCTGGCTGAACCCGCCGGACACCAGCGCGAAGCGGTAGCCGAGCCGGCGCAGCACCCGCACCATGGTCCGGGCGCCGGGCGACGAGCACCAGGTCGTCGTACACCTTCTCGAGGGCGGACGCGTCGACGCCCTCGAGCAGCGCGACCCGGTGGCGGAGCGACTGCTCGAAGTCCAGCTCGCCGGACATGGCCGCGGCGGTGACGCGCTCGACCTCCGCGAGCTGGCCGGCGTGCTCGGCGAGCATCTCGATGACCTCGCCCTGGATCAGCGTCGAGTCCACGTCGAGCACGATCAGGCGCATCCCGCGCCGCATCAGGTTGGCCGGCTGGACGGCGATGTCGATGCCCTGGACGGCGGCCTCGGTGGCGAGCAGGGTGCGGAGCCGCTCGGGGTCGGCGCCGGAGACGTGCAGGTCGATCGCCGTGACGGGGTAGCGGGCCATCCGCTCGATGCGGTCGATGTTGGCGCCGCAGTCGGCGATCCGACCGGCGACCGCGGCCATGTGGCCGGCCCGGAGCGGCGTACCGATGACGGTGACGTGGGAGCGACCCTCGCGGCGCACCTTGTTGTCGCCCACGCCGCGATCGACGTCGACGGCCATGTCGAGGGCGGCGCCGGTCGCCTCCACGGCGGCCCGGAGCCGCTTCCAGTCACGGGGCGCCGTGACCAGGACGCCCAGGATCAACCGGCGCCGGAGCACGATCTGCTCGATGTCGAGCACCTCGACGCCGGCGTGGGTGAGCGTCTCGAAGATCGCCGACGTCACGCCCGGCCGGTCCTTGCCGCTCAGCGTGATGAGCAGGGTCTTCTCTGCGTCCTCGTCCATGACGGGAACGAGGCTAGTGCCTTCGTTACCGCCCCGTGATTGACCGCGCTGGAGTGGACTCCCACAGTGACCTCATGGCGGTACGCCGCGACTGGCTGGTCCTCCCGGCGTTGATCGGGATGCTCGTGGCGTGCAGCGGTCCCGACACCGCGCCGCCTCCTGACGAACCGGTCGCGGAACGACCGGTGCTGGGCGCCTTCCACGAGCTGCTGCCGGACCCGGCGGGCGACGGGGTGCTGCTGCTCACCGGACCACCTGAGGGAGTCGCGTCCGGGGAGCCGCTGGAGCTGTGGCGCTGGGACGGGGAGGCGTGGTCGACGGTGCCGACGGCTGGCCCGACGCCCCCGGCGCGGAACTTCTTCGCGGCCGCCTACGACGACCAGCGCGACGTCGTGCTGCTCTACGGCGGTGACCTGCCGGCCGCCGACTCCGCGACGATGTGGGAGTGGGACGGCGCCGCCTGGGCGGCGTTCGAGTCCGCGGGCCCCGGGCCGAGGGGCGCAGCCGCGATGAGCTTCGACAGCGGCGCCGGGCACGCGGTCGTCTACGGCGGCGACGACGGCCGGGGGACCATCCTCAACGACACGTGGGCGTGGGACGGACGGACGTGGACCCGAATTGACCGGCCGTGGTCCGTCACCGCCGCGCTTTCCCGGGGCGATGGTGACGCCGCCGGGCGGCGGCACGGTCCTGCTCGGTGGCCACCAGGTGGTCGACGAGGAGCTGCCGCCCGCGCTCGGCGACACCTGGGTGCTCGGTGACGAGGGCTGGCGGCTGGCTCCCGACGCCGGCGGGCCTGGCGACGTGGTCAACGCCCGGGCGCTGGTCCACCCCGAGCTCGGCACGCTCGTCGTGGGCGGCTCCGACCTCGAGGTCGAACGCGGTGACGTGCTGCAGTGGCTCGACGGCCGCTGGGAGGTCCTCGGCGAGGGGCGTCTTCCCGCCGCGGCAGGCGTTCGGGCTCGGGTACGACGCCACGCGTGACGTCGTGGTCCTCACCGGTGGCGTGGTCGAGCCGGGCAGCACCGAGCGACACCAGGACCTGTGGGAGTGGTCCGGTGACCCGGCGACGCCGCGCCGTGCCGCGTGCGATGTCGGTGGGGGCTCGTAGCGTGACGACATGGCACCGACTCACCACGCGATCGACTACATCGAGCTGAACGTCACCGACCTCGCGGCCGCCCGCGCCTTCTACGAGGCCGCCTTCGGGTGGCAGTTCAACGACTACGGGCCCGACTACGCCGGGATCCGCAGCCCTGACGGCGACGGCGAGGTGGGCGGCCTCAACCCGGCGCGCGCGCCGCGGCCCGGTGGGCCCCTCGTGCTGCTGTTCTCCGACGACCTGGACGCCACGGTCGCCGCGGTCGAGGCAGCCGGGGGCGTGGTCATCGAGCCGCCCTACCCGTTCCCCGGCGGGAGGAGGTTCCACTTCACCGATCCCAGCGGCAACGAGCTCGGCGTCTGGGCCAGCGCCTGAGACGCGTCAGACCGGCGGCCAGACCTCGGGGGAGCACGCGGCGACGAGGGCCCGCCGTGCGGCCCGGTCCAGGGGGACCAGCGCCTCGCGGCGACGGCTGATCTCGGACGCCGAGGTCGCTCCGCCGTCGTCGTCGAGGGCCAGGTCGACGATCGCGCGTGCCGTCAGGGCCCGGGCCGCCAGCGTGACGCACCGCTCCGGCACCCCCGGGGGAGCGCCCGGGCGGTCGCGGGTTCCGTCGAGGAACAGGTCGGCGGCCTCGGGTCGCCACCGGGCGACGTCGAGGTCGGCGAGCGCGTCGGCGGCCTCCGCGGTCGCACGACGGAGCTCACGGTCGGCCTCGCCGACGTCCGGGAGCTGTCGGCGCTCGGCGCCGGTGACGTGCCAGACGACGGTCTCGCCGGCCTCCTCCGGCACCAGCGCGATGCCGGCCTCGGCGCACACGACCGCCGAGCCGTGCTCGCAGCGCGAGCGCGGTGAGCGCGGGTGGCCCGCCGAGCCCGAGCGGGTCGCCCTCGACCGGGAGCGCGAGCCCGCACCCGGTCGCTCCCGCGGCTCGCAGCCGCCCCAGCACCGCCGGCCAGGGGCTCGCCCCGGTCGTCCCGGTGGAGTCGCTCGTCGTCGGTCACGGCGTCGATCAGCAGGTCGGTGACGGTGTGACCGCGCAACCACGCGGTGGCCCACCACGCCAGCACGGCCGCCGGCGGCAGCACGGTGTGGGACTGCGATGGGGTCACGCCGCGCGACGATACGCGGTCGGGACGAGCGCTCCCGGTGGATAGGGTGGCCGCCATGCCCGCCGTCCTCGAGTTCGCAGGCGTCACCGTCCGCAGGGGACAGGCGACGCTGCTGGACTCCATCGACTGGGAGGTCGACGCCGACCAGCGCTGGGTCGTCCTCGGCCCCAACGGCGCCGGCAAGACCACGCTGCTCCAGGTGGCCTCCGCCCAGATCCACCCGACGGCCGGAGTGGCCGGGCATCCTCGAGGAGGTCCTGGGCACCGTCGACGTCTTCGACCTGCGACCCCGGATCGGCCTCACCAGCGCCGCGCTGGCCGAGCGGATCCCGCGCGGCGAGCGGGTGCGCGACGTGGTGGTCTCCGCGTCGTACGGCGTGCTCGGGCGCTGGCGCGAGGAGTACGACGACCTCGACCACGAGCGCGCCACCGAGCTGCTCGTCGAGGTGGGCGTCAACCACCTCGCCGACCGGACCTTCGGCACCCTGAGCGAGGGCGAGCGCAAGCGGGTCCAGATCGCCCGGGCACTGATGACCGACCCCGAGCTGCTGCTGCTGGACGAGCCGGCCGCCGGCCTCGACCTGGGCGGGCGGGAGGACCTCGTCAGCACGCTGTCCGTCCTGGCCAACGATCCCGGCGTCGCCGGCCACGGTGCTGGTCTCCCACCACGTCGAGGAGATCCCTCCCGGTTTCACGCACGCTCTGCTCCTGCGCGACGGTGGCGTGGTCGCCGGCGGCCCCGTGGAGGAGGTCGTCACGGAGGAGAACCTCTCGGCGACCTTCGGCCTGGCGCTGGTGCTGCGCCACGAGGCGGGCCGCTTCAGCGCGCGGCGCCGGGCCCGCCGGCACGTCGGATGACGGCCCGGCCGACACCGTCCCGACACCCCGGCTCTGGCCGCGGGCTGTGCGCTTCGTCCCGCCGGATAGGCTGCGGACATGGAGTGGTTCCGGGAGCACCTCACGGAGACCTGGCTGGGTCTTGCGGTGCTGCTCGGCATCGCCGAGATGTTCAGCCTCGACCTGATGCTGGCCATGCTCGCGACCGGGGCCGTCGCCGGCATGGCGACCAGCCTGGTGACCGACCTGCTCCTGGTGCAGTTCCTGGTCGCGATCGTGACCTCGGTCGGGATGCTCGCCCTGGTCCGGCCCAACCTGGTGCGCAAGCTCCACACCGGCCCCGAGCTCCGGCTGGGCCACGCGAAGCTGATCGGCACCCAGGGGACGGTCACCCGCACCATCACCGCTCTCAGCCCGGGTGAGGTCAAGCTCTCCGGTCAGGAGTGGACCGCCCAGCCGTACGACGAAACGCTGATCATCGAACCGGGGGAGACGGTCGAGGTGCTCGACATCCGCGGCGCCACCGCCTACGTCCATCCGGTCCCGCGTCTCGACCCCTGACCATCGAACCGGACAGACGGAGGAACCGATGACCGTGCTCATCGTGATGGCACTGATGGCGTTGTTCGCCATCGTGCTGCTGGCCAAGACGATCAAGATCATCCCGCAGGCTCGTGCGGGGATCGTGGAGCGTTTCGGCAAGTACCAGCAGACCCTCGACGCCGGCCTCAAGACGGTCGTGCCGTTCGTCGACAAGGTCCGCTACCTCATCGACCTCCGCGAGCAGGTCGTGAGCTTCCCGCCGCAGCCGGTCATCACCGAGGACAACCTGACGGTCTCGATCGACACCGTCATCTACTTCCAGGTCACCGACCCGGTGGCGGCGACGTACGAGATCGCCAACTACATCCAGGCCGTCGAGCAGCTCACCATGACCACGCTGCGCAACATCGCCGGTGGCATGGACCTCGAGCAGACGCTGACCAGCCGCGAGGAGATCAACACCGGGCTGCGCCTCGTCCTCGACGAGGCGACCGGCAAGTGGGGCATCAAGGTCAACCGGGTCGAGGTCAAGGGCATCGACCCGCCGCCGTCCATCAAGGACGCGATGGAGAAGCAGATGCGCGCCGAGCGCGACAAGCGGGCGCTGATCCTCACCGCGGAGGGGCAGCGGCAGTCCGCGATCCTGACCGCGGAGGGCAACAAGCAGTCCTCGATCCTCAACGCCGAGGGTGACCGTGAGTCGCTGATCCTGCGCGCCCAGGCCGACCGGGAGTCGCAGATCCTGCGCGCGCAGGGTGAGGGCCAGGCCATCCAGACCGTCTTCCAGGCCATCCACGACGGCCAGCCCGACCAGTCGCTGCTGGCCTACCAGTACCTCCAGATGATGCCGAAGATCGCCGAGGGCGACGCCAACAAGGTGTGGGTCATCCCGTCGGAGATCACCAAGGCGCTGGAGGGACTCGGTTCCTCGATCCACGAGATCGCCGGCATCCCGAAGGAGGCGACGCCCCGCACCCGCGTGGACATGGGCCCGACCGAGCCGCAGCTCGCCAAGGGATCCGATCAACTCGGTCGGTCCGAGGCCAGCCGTGCCGTCGAGGAGGCCATCGCCGCCGCCGCCGACGCCGCCAACCCCGGCAAGGCCTCCCGGGCGGCACAGACCGCCGCGGCCGAGCCCGACGTCGAGGACACCGACGACACCCCGCCCTCACCGGGAGCGCCGCCCGCCCAGTGACCGCCTTCGAGATCGTCGCGATCCTGCTGGCCGGGGTCGCGGCCGGCACCATCAACACCGTGGTGGGGTCGGGAACGCTCATCACGTTCCCGACCCTCCTCGCGTTCGGGGTCCCTCCGGTGACCGCCAACGTCTCCAACACCGTCGGCCTGGTGCCGGGTTCCCTGTCCGGCGCCGTCGGCTACCGCGCGGAGCTGGCCGGGCAGCGGGCGAGGCTGCTGCGGCTGGGCTCGGCTTCCCTCATCGGTGGTACGGCGGGGGCGGTGCTGCTGCTGGTGCTGCCCTCGGCCGCGTTCGATGCCGTCGTACCGGTGCTGATCGGACTGGGGGTGCTGCTGGTCGTGACCGGGCCGGCCATCTCGCGCCGGGTCGCGGCTCGTGCCGAGGCCCGCGGCGGGCTGCCCGACCACGGCGCCTGGTGGGTGTGGCCCGCGGTCGCACTGGCCGGCGTCTACGGCGGCTACTTCGGAGCCGCCCAGGGCGTGCTGCTGGTCGCCATCCTGGGCATCGGCGTGGCCGACAGCCTCCAGCGGCACAACGCGACCAAGAACGTGCTCTCGCTGCTCGTCAACGGGATCGCCGCCCTGGTCTTCATAGCCGTCGCCGAGGTCGACTGGGCCGTGGCCGGCCTCATCGCCGCAGGCTCGATCGTGGGGGGACAGCTGGGAGCGACCGTGGGTCGGCGGCTGCCGCCTCGCGTCCTGCGCGGGGTCATCGTCGTCGTCGGCGTCACCGCGCTCGTGGTGTTCGTGACCGGCTGATCCGGGTCAGAGCCGGCGGCCCCCGGAGACCCCCGAGGCGACCGCGGCCACGGCCGGTGCCGCCAGCAGGACGGACGTGACGCGGCTGACCGACCGGTCCCGGCCGGCGAGGAACGCAGCGACCGCGTCGGCGGCGTCCACGGCGACCCCGGCCGCGACCAGCTGGCGCTGGGCGGGTCCGCGCGCCAGCAACGTCGCCGCCCCCAGCGCGATCTCGCGACTCCCGAACAGCCGGGTCATGTAGGGGAGCTGCGGGTTGCCGGCGGCGTCGAGCCGGAACAGCTTGGTGCCCTCGGCGGGGGCGGCGAGGGCGACAGTGCCTATCAGGATGCGGGCGGCCGCGAGCGTGAGTGCCGGGTTCATGTCCGGGACCCTAACGGTCGTCGCCGTCGACGTACGCCGTCAGCCAGCGGTCGAGCTCGTCGTAGACGCGGACGCGGGGACCCGGGAGCGAGAGCGTCACGTCGTGGCGGGCGCCGGGAATGCCGACGTAGGTGACGTGCCGCCCCAGGGACGGCGCCCAGCGCCGGATCTGCTCGACATCGAGCACCACGTCGTTCTGGTGGACGTCGTCGCCCATCTCCTGAGGCCAGGCGGTGGAGGCCGACGACATCACCAGGGTCGGGCACGCCACGTCGAGTCCGGCCTGCAGCCGCGCGTGCCCGCTCCTGACGGCGCGCAGCCAGCCGGCGAAGATCGGGAACGACATGATCGGCTTGAGCTCCCGGTCGAACTCCCACTCGCCCTCGTGCTCGTGGTGGAGGCTGCGGGCGTAGAACCCGTCGACCCGGCGCGGTACCACGCGCCGCGGGACACGACCGCCGATCCGGTTCACGACGACGGTCAGGACGGTGCGCATCAGGGTGCTGCCCTGCATGTCCAACCACGGTGCGTTGAGCACCAGCCCGGCGAGACCGGGCTGGCGCTCGTCGGCCCAGAGCGACCCGGTGAGGCCGCCGGTCGAGTGGGCGCTGAGCACGACGTGGTCGTGACCGTCGAGCGTCGTCACCCGGTGCCAGGCGGCGTCGAGGTCGGCGAAGTAGTCCCGCAGGTCGGTCGCGAAGTGCGGCGACTGGTGGGGGAGCAGGGACCGCCCGCACTTGCGCAGGTCCACCGCGTAGAAGTCGTACCCGCGCGCCAGCCACCACTCGGCGTACGCCGTCTGGAAGAAGTAGTCGGCGAACCCGTGCACGTGGAGCACGGCCTTCCCGGTCGGCTCCGCGGCCCCGCGGCGGACCAGCGTCGCGACCACCGCGCCCTCCTCGTCGGGCGGGAAGTGGATCGTCTCCGCCGTCCACGGCTCGCCGAGCACGTCGGTGGTGAGGGAACGCATGCGTCGATCCTGTCAGTAAAGACTTTGACCACCCCGTAACAGGGGACCGATGTGCTCCGTTGAGTGAACGGATGCGCACCAAGGCGTCCGGAATCAGAACACATCAGATCCGGCCCGGGGGGCCGGCACACCCGGGGGGAATCTCCTTGAAGAACCTACTCACCTACGCGCGCGCCGGGCTCCTGGTGCTCGCCATCCTGCTGATGGGGTCGGTCTTCCTGGCCAGTCCTGCGTCGGCCCACCAGGGCAACATCACGGCGACGGGCCAGTGCCAGCCGAACGGCACCTACCTCGTCACCTACACGCTGAGCTGGTCGAGCGTGCCCGAGTCGGCCTACGGGACCCGGATCCTCACCCGGACCGACACCGACGGCGCCTTCGACTCCGGCTGGGAGAGCCAGCCCGATTCGTTCCAGTGGACCGACCGGGGCGCCATCACCTCGCCGCAGGGCTCGATCCAGTGGACGACGACGCTTCCGGGCACGACGCTCGGGGCCGGTAGCTGGGAGTACGGCTACCTGGACTGGACCAACGGCACGTCCAGCAACCAGTTCCACGACACCCGGGTCGAGGACCTCGGCGGTGACTGCACCGACACCACGACGCCGACCCCGGTGACCGTGGACGTCGAGTTCGGCGACAACGTCTGCGTGGGCAACGAGTACACGGCGCCCACCATGGACGCGCCGCAGTTCCCGGGTACGTCGCAGCAGATCACCGGCACCGTGGCTCCGGGGCAGACCGTCGAGGTGACCTACACGGCGCTCGAGGGCTTCGTGATCGAGGGCCAGAGCACGTTCACCCACACCTTCCCGGCCGAGCCGGCGTCGGTGACCGACTGCGAGAAGGCCGAGCAGCCCGAGCAGCCCGAACCGCTCGTCCGCGATCGCTCCAAGACCCGCACCGACTGCGACGGCGTGGAGCACCGCGAGTGGGAGATCGTGACGGCGTACGTCTGGAACGGCTCGGCGTGGGTCCTCGGCGAGTCCGAGATCCGCAACGACACGGGCTGGGTCTTCGTCCGCAGCCTGACCCCGGCCGAGCAGAAGCAGCTCGGCTGCGTCGAGGTCGCCGGCGAGGAAGGGACCGACGACGACAACGACGAGAACGGCGACGAGGAGCAGCAGCCGGTCGTCGAGGTCGCTCCGACCTCCGGGACGCCCACGACTCCCGAGGCGGTGCCGACCGCGGTCGACGCCGGGCTCACCGGCGTTGCCGTCGCCCCCGCCGGTCCGCGCTGGCTCGCCCCGCTGCTGGCTGGCGTGCTCGTGCTCGGCCTCGCGGGGTTCTCGCGGCTGAAGGCACTGGGGGAGCAGGCCTGAGCCACGCCTGAAGCACCACGCACCGACCAGCACGAGGGGCGGCCCACCCGGGCCGCCCCTCGTTCACGCTTCTCGCGGTAACAACGACTAGACCAGTCGGCAACAGTCCGCCCACAGCCGCTCCACTGCTGGTCAATAGCGAGGGAGCAGCGTCTGGTGCGGCCCTACGTTCCCTTTGTGCGCCCGTGGGGGGCGCCGGGTCCTGGACCCGACAGGTGGGCAATCGTGGTGAATGAGCGGCTGGGGGGTCGCGTGCCACAGGGGAGTAGGAATCCAATGAGGACATCACCGACAACTCGTGCGCGGGAGTTCTTCGCGCCACTGATCGCCGTCCTGATGCTCGCGCTGAGCCTCGTCGTCGTGACTGGCAGCACCGCGTCTGCGGTCGACGACATCTACATCTGCCACGCCACGGGCGACACCAAGGCGCCCGAAAGTGACGAAGCTCGAGGACGTCAAGGGCTTCGTAGTCAACAGCCCGTCGGAGAGCGGCGACGTCTCCGGCCACGTCGGTCACGGGCCACCAGGACGGCCTGGGACATCATCCCGCCGGTGACCGGCCTGCCGAACGGTCAGAACTGGACCGCTTACGGCCGCGAGGTCTACGCCGCCGGGTGCAACATCCCCAAGCTCGATGCCGTCGCTAGCGTGACCATCACGCCTGCGACCTGCCAGAGCGGTGCGGTCCTGGTGCTGAACACGCCGACCTTCGCGACCTGGGGTCCGGTGACCGGGACCAGCACCGGTCCGGGTAGCTACTCGGTCACGGCGACCGCGACGCCGGGTCACCGGTTCGACGACGGATCTGACGACGGATCGAAGACCCGACTGTTCGAGGGCATGCTCGCGCCGCCGCTGGCCAGCCCGAGTGTGGCTTGTCCGACCACGGTGACGCCGACGGCGCCGACCGACCACGGATGGTTGTGCGCCGGACGATGTGGCGTGGACCTGGTCGACGACGATACAGCCCGAACACCGAGCACGACGGCGCGGGTTCGACTGGAGCTACCACGCCGACACCGAACAGCTGGTCAGTCGCGCCGCAGCCGGGCTACGTGTTCCCGCCGAATGCGCAGACCTCGTTCAACCTGCCGGCCGACTACGCCGATACCTGCGACCAGGAGATCCCGGTGACGCCGTCGGTGACCATGCACGACGCGTGTGGGACCGCCAACGACTCGGGTCCGACGTTCGACGCGAACACCACCTACTGGACTGCCGCTGAGGGCGCGGGCAACACCGTGGTCTTCACCGCGAAGGACGGCTACTACTTCCCGGACGTTGCGAAGGTGAGCGAGAACCTGACGAGGTGGACCGAGCCCTACACGCCGAACACTGACGTGGCCTGCCCGCCGGTGGACCAGGAGATCCCGGTGACGCCGTCGGTGACCATGCACGATGAGTGTGGGACCGCCAACGACACGGGTCCGACGTTTGACGCGAACACCACCTACTGGACTGCCGCTCCGGGCGCGGGCAACACCGTGGTCTTCACCGCGAAGGACGGCTACTACTTCCCGGACGTTGCGAAGGTGAGCGAGAACCTGACGAGGTGGACCGAGCCCTACACGCCGAACACTGACGTGGCCTGCCCGCCGGTGGACCAGGAGATCCCGGTGACGCCGTCGGTGACCATGCACGATGAGTGTGGGACCGCCAACGACACGGGTCCGACGTTTGACGCGAACACCACCTACTGGACTGCCGCTACGGGCGCGGGCAACACCGTGGTCTTCACCGCGAAGGACGGCTACTACTTCCCGGACGTTGCGAAGGTCAGCGAGAACCTGACGAGGTGGACCGAGCCCTACACGCCGAACACCGACGTGGCCTGCCCGCCGCCGCCGTGCCCCGTGGGCCAGATGGACTGGAACGGGCCGAACGAGCCGGGTTGTGGTAACCCGCCGACCCCGCCCTCCCCGCTCCAGCTGACCGAGAACGCCGAGGGCTGCAGCCTGGCCTCGATCGGGTTCCCGGACAGTGCCGGCACCGCGGTTCGCACCGGTCTGCAGGAGTACATCCTGGTGGGGACGCAGTACGTGCTCGAGCCCCTGAGCGACGTTCAGTGGGGTGCCTGGACGGTGACCGAGTACACCGACACCGAGTACTTCGACGAGTGCGCCTCGGGCCAGCCCGACCCGATCATCCGCGAGGTGGCCGGGGTCCAGACCGACTGCGAGATGAACGGGACGACGTACACGGTCCAGACGTTCACCACCGAGTACGTCTGGGACGCCGAGGCCCGTGCCTGGGTGCTCGGCCCGGAGACCGGTCCCGTCGTCACCACGGAGTTCATCCCGTTCGGTGGAGAGGTGCCGGAGGAGTGCATCGTGGAGGAGCCCGAGGTCAAGGGCGAGCAGGTCCAGGTGATCCACCACCAGCTGCCCGAGGTCAAGGGTGAGCAGGCCGAGGTCCCGACCGCGGTCGACGCCGGGATCGGCGCCGAGGAGAGCCCGCTGGGTTCGGGTCGCAACCCGCTGTGGTTGCTGGCCGTCGGTGGCGGACTCGGCCTGATGGGTTCCGCCGGCTGGCGCCGGCGGTCGACGGCGAGCCGGTAGCCCACGACCGGACGCCGGGGTGAGCCGGTAGCCCACGACCGGCTCACCCTGAGGGGGCGGTCACCGTGAGAACGGTGGCCGCCCCCTCAACCCTGTCGGCAACAGCTGCTAGACCACTCCGCAACAGTCCCCACACAGCCCGTCATCAGGAGATCGTCAACGCCGGACCCGGTTCTACCTTGCGAGATGGGCTCGTGTGAGTCCGAGCTGTCGGGGGGCAGCTGTTTGTGGGGAAGGACTGACATGGACCGCACATTTGCGCGTCTGCGCAACACCATCACGGCCGTCGCGGTCGTGACTCTCGGCACCATCGTGGTCGCGTCGCCGAGCCTGGCCGACGGGAACAACGGCACGGTCAAGATCGACGGCTGGACGCTCGACCACGGCACCGGAAACGGCGCGCCGAACCGGAACGAACCGCACCTCGACTGCGACTTCGACGTCGAGTGGTACAACTACGACGCCTCGGTGACCTCGACCATCACCTTCGAGATGCAGGCGCCCACCGCGGACGTCGGGCTCGGCGGCTACGACCACGACATCGTCCTCGACGACGACGACGCCTCCGGCGCCGACGCTGCGGGTCTCGACGGTGTGCAGCACTACACGCTCGACTTCACCGGGGCACCGCACCCGCAGCACGGCTACCACGTGAAGATCACGGTCAACACGCCGATCTCCAACGGGGCCGACGTCAAGCACAAGGTCTTCTGGGTGGAGGGCTGCCAGTCCGAGCGGATCCCGGTGACGCCGCAGCCTCAGGTCAACCCGAGTACCTGTGTCGACGGTGTGTACGGCGCACCCACCCTGGTCGCGACGCCCGTCGAGCACGCGACGGCCGGTCCCGTCACCTACAGCGGGAACGGCAACGGCATCTGGGAGCCGGGTGAGGCCGCGAACGTGACGTACGAGGTCGCGCCAGGAGACGAGGGCACCTACTACCTGACCCAGTTCGACTTCGAGTTCCAGTACCTCGACGAATGGGTCACCGACGCTGAGTGCGACCCGCCGCCGGTCGTGCCCCGACGGTCAGATGGACTGGAACGGCCCGGACGTGCCGGGCTGCGGCAACCCGCCCAATCCGCCCGCACCCGTCGAGGTGGAGGAGACGGTCGAGGGCTGTGACCTGACGCCGTACGGCATCAACCAGGCGGGCGTGGCGATGCGCACCGGCCTCCAGGAGTACGTCTGGGTGCCGAACGAGCCGCCGACCGGCAACGGGTCGTGGCAGCTGGAGCCCGAGGCGGGCATCGCCTGGAGCGCCTGGACCCTCACCGACCAGTGGACGGGCCAGGAGTACCAGGACACGTGTGCGGACGACCAGCCGCCGGCTCTCATCCGTGAGGTCGCCGGGGTCCAGGCCTCGTGCCGGATTCAGGGAACGCTGACCTGGGTGGACGTCTACACGACCGAGTTCGTGTGGAACGAGGAGACCCTGGCCTGGGAGCCCGGGGTCGAGACCGGGCCGGTGCGCACGGACGAGACGTTCGTCGAGTACACGGACAAGCAGTTCCAGAACAAGTGCGCGGAAGAGCCCGAGGTGGCTGGTGAGCAGGAGACCATCGACCACGAGCTTCCGGAGGTCGCGGGCGAGCAGGCATCGGTGCCCGGCGCGGTCGACGCGGGCCTCGGGTCCACGTCCGCCCCGCTCGGCGCGGCGCGGAACCCGCTGTGGCTGCTCGTGCTCGGCAGCGGGCTGGGCCTGATGGGGGTCGCCGGCCGGCGTCGGCGACCTGCGGCGGACCGGTGACCCACAACCGGACGCCACGGTGAGCCGGTAGCCCACGACCGGCCCGCCCAGAGGGGGCGGTCACCGCGAGGTGGCCGCCCCCTCGCTGCGCCCGGGATCGAGATGGAACAGCGCGGTGTGTCGGTGGCACCCACAGCCACTGACACACCGCGCTGCTCTCAGGTGGGTGACCGTCAGGTCACCCGAGACGACGTGCGGGGGCAAGCAGGTAGCCCACGACCGGCTTGCCCCAGAGGGGGAACCGTGGTGCACCACGGCGGCCCTCCTGCACGTCGCGGATCAGGTGGCGTCGCCGAAGTTCAGGACACCGACCACGCGACCCTCGCTGTCGACGCGGACCCCGATGCCGGCCCAGCGAGCGCGCTTCTTCATGATGACGTCGTAGTGGCTCGGGGAGTTGAGCCAGGCGTTGACCGCCGACTCGGGGGTGAGGCCGGTGCCGCGCACCAGGGTCTCGCCGGTCCAGTTGAGGTCGCAGGCCTTGATGACCTTCATCTGGTCGCGGTGCACGAAGTCGCCGGTCCGCTTGATCTTGCGGGCCCAGCTCTCGGAGTGGTCGTCGACGCAGGACTCGAAGAGGCGGACCTTCTTCAGGCCGGCGTCCACGCGCGCCTTGTTGATCTGGATCAGGATCCGGTTCTCGAACTCGTTGCGGTCCTTGGCGGGGTCCACGTCCGGGTCGGCCGCCGGAGCCAGCCAGGTCTTGGCCTGCGCGGGTGTCGCGAGGAACGCGGCGGCACCGGCGGCGACGGCGAGGGAGAGGATGGCTGCGAGGAGGAGTCGGGCGGGGTGGCGCATGGGGGGCTCCGTGTGTTCTCGGGCCACGGGGGATGGCCTTGTGGGCTCCGATCGCTGGGTCGGCGACCGGTCGGTGCTCGACGGGGGTCGAGCACCCGGGGGGCTCCGGCTCCGGGAGGGGGATCCAGGTGCCGGGTGTTGCATTCGTTACCACTGCGGGTGAGATACACAGTTTGGTAACAACAGGCGGTTGCTGGCAATAGTCAGAACGGGTCATTTGCTGGATGGTGCCGGCGGATGACTGCCGCCGATTTCGGCCATGGCCGATACTGGGTCCATGCCTCCGGGGGATCAGCCACGACCAGCGGGTGGTGGCGGCCGCGTCACCGGCGCTCTCGTCGTCATCGGACTGATCCTGGTCGTGATCGGGGGGACGGCGTGGTGGTTCCAGCCGCAGACCCCGGCTCGCTCCTCGGCGCCCGTGGGTGTGGGGGAGTCGGAGACGCCGGTGAGCGCTCCGCCGCCCCAGGAGGTCGTCGAGTGCGGTGCCGCCGCCCGAGGAGCAGCGCGTCCAGACCGAACCCGGCGCGCCCGAGCGGCTGGAGGTGCCGGCCCTGGGCATCGACGCTCCGGTCATCCCCATCGGAGCGCCCGGGGGAGTGCTCACGCCGCCGTCGGATCCGTTGACCCTCGGCTGGTGGGCCGACGGCGCCAAGCCGGGCGCCGCGCGTGGCTCGGCGTTGGTGACCGGGCACACCGTCCATGACGGTGGTGGGGCGATGGACGACCTCGAGCAGCTCGAGACCGGCGACCGGGTCTGGATGCGCACCGACCGCGGTCGGATCGGCTACGACGTGAGCACCGTCGTCGTGCTGGGCAAGGGCGAGCTCGCCGAGCGGGCGCAGCAGGTCTTCGACCAGCAGGTCCGGGGTCGACTGGTCCTCATCACCTGTGAGGACTGGAACGGCGTCGAGTACCTCAGCAACGTCGTCGTGACCGCGACTCCTGCGGTGTAACGCAGCTCTCTCCACACGTCTTCTCGTGAGGGCGTAACCCCGTTGAGCATTGCTCGTTGGGAATTCAACAAGGCTGCAAGACCTGCAGCTCAACAGGGGTTCAGGCCGGGGGCCTGATGTCGAAGGGGAGATCATGACCAAGGGGATTCAGATCACGCGCGCGCTCGCAGTCTCGACCGCGCTCGCGGTCGTTGCGCTCGGTGCCACCACCACGGCTGCCGACGCAGCGCTCGACCCGGGCAAGAGCCAGGGCAAGAGCCAGACCCAGGACAAGAGCCAGGGGCAGGCCAAGGGGCACGACAAGGAGACGACCCCGTCGAAGGGGAACACCGACAAGGGCGGCTCGACCGGCTCCCAGGGTGCTCCGGGCAACGGCCAGGCCAAGGGCCACGACAAGGGTGGGGACCACCCGTCCAGCGACGGCCAGTCCAACGGCCAGTCGAACGGGTCCTCGCCGGGCGGCTCGAATGCCAACCAGGGCTCGACGGACCAGCACTCGCAGGCCAAGGGCCCCGGGGCTCGGGCGGCGACCCGGCCGGCAACAACGGCACCGTGAAGATCACGCCGCACGGCGAGGTCGACGGCATCCCGCAGAACACCCCGCACGTCGGGTGCGTGTTCGACGTCGAGTGGTACGGCTTCGACGAGGGTGACGACATCATCTCGCAGGTGACGTTCGAGTCCTGGGCTCCCACCGCGGTGCCGATGACGGTCGACGGTCCCTCGCAGGTCTTCGTGGGCGACGACCCGGCCTCCGGCGCCGGCGTGGGGTCCGACGAGGACGGCACCGACGCCGACAACGGCTTCGACGGTGAGGCCACCTACACGCTCAGCTTCGACGGCGAGCCGCACCCGCAGCAGGGCTACCACGTCAAGCTGACCATCAACACGCCCGGTTCGCAGGGCGCCGACGTGAAGCACAAGGTGTTCTGGGTCCAGGAGTGCGAGACGCAGACCCCTCCGGGGACGCCGGAGAACCCGGACACCCCGGACACGCCCGACACCCCGGACACCCCGGACACCCCGGACACCCCGACACGCCTGACGTCGAGGTGGAGGGCGAGCAGGGCAACGACCTCGAGAACGACATCGAGGTCCTCGGCGAGCAGGTCGCCGTCGACGCCGAGGTCAACGGCGCGCAGGGCAACGGGCGCAGGGCAACGAGGCGCTCCCGACCGCCGTGAATGCCGGCCTGACGGCCGCTACCTGGGCCACGGGCACCTCGCCGGTCGGCCCGCTGCGTGGCACTCGTCGGCGCGCTGGTGGCCGGTCTGGGCCTGCTGCTCCGCCGACGCTTCAGCTGATCGACAGCACCACCCGCACACAGGAAACGCGGCCGTCCCCGTCGGGGCCGGCCGCGTTTCGCCGTCTCAGTGCTGGTAGGTGCCGTGGATGACCGCGCGACCGAGCGTCTTGAACGCCAGGTTGAAGCTCATCACGGCAGGGGAGGCGTCGGCGTCGATGCCCAGCGTCTCCTCGCCGACGGCGTGCACGACGAAGTAGTAGCGGTGGGGCTGGTCGTTCGGCGGGGGAGCGGCGCCCATGAACTCGGCCCCACCTCCGTCGTTCCTGAGCATGAACGCGTCGCCGGGAAGGTCCGCGTCGCCCGCACCCGCGCCGGCCACCAGCGAGGTGACGTCGGCGGGGAGGTCGACCAGGGCCCAGTGCCAGAACCCGCTCGGGGTGGGGGCGTCGGGGTCGAAGCAGGTCACGACGAACGACCTCGTCCCCTCCGGCGCCCCGGACCAGCTGAGCTGCGGCGACGTGTTGCCCTCGGCGGCGACCTGGTCGTCCTTGAGGGGCTGACCGTCCGTGACGTCGTCACTGCTGACCGTGAAGGACGGCCGCGGTGGCAGGAGGTCGTAGGGGTTCGGGCTGACGGGGCGTTCGATCGTGGTGTCCACACTCATGACGTCGACCCTACCCAGCCGCGGTGTCGGGGAGAATGCATCGCGTGAGCGATCCGAGCGACCTGCCGCCGTACCCGGTCGGCCTGCGCCTGAGCGGCCGACGGGTGCTGGTGGTCGGCGGCGGCCACGTCGCCCAGCGGCGGGTGCCCGCGCTGCTCGCGGCCGGGGCCGACGTGGTGGTGGTGTCACCGGAGGTGACCCCCGCGTTGGAGGGGATGGCCGGCGAGATCACGCTCGTGCTCCGCCGGTTCGAGGACCACGACCTCGACGAGGCCTGGTACGTCGTGGCGGCGACCGACGATCCGGAGGTCAATGCACGGGTGCTGGCCGGCTGCGATGCGCGGCGGATCTTCTGCGTGCGCAGCGACGACGCCCGCAACGCATCCGCGTGGACGGCGGCGTCGGGTCGACACGGGAGCGTGACCGTCTCGGTCCTGGGCAACCGCGAGCCGCGCCAGTCCGCGGCCCTCCGCGACGACATCGTCAACGCGCTGGCCGACGGCCGGCTCGCCGACGTCCGGCGCGCTCGACCACTCGCCCGGCGTGGTGCTGGTCGGCGGCGGACCGGGGGATCCCGAGCTGGTCTCGGTGGCCGCTCGCCACGCCCTCGCCTCGGCCGACGTGGTCGTCGCCGACCGGCTGGCGCCGCGCGAGCTGCTCGACGAGCTGGCCGCCCACGTGGAGCTGGTCGACGTCGCGAAGCTGCCCGCGGGGCCGGGCCGCCCAGCAGGAGGAGATCAACCGGGTCCTCATCGACCGGGCCCGTGCCGGCCAGCGCGTGGTGCGGTTCAAGGGCGGCGACCCGTTCGTCTTCGGCCGCGGCTTCGAGGAGGTGCTGGCGTGCCGGGAGGCGGGCGTGCCGGTGACGGTGATCCCCGGTCTGCCCAGCCCGGTCGGCGTGCCGGCGGTCGCGGGCATCCCGGTCACCCACCGCGGGGTCGCCCACGGCTTCACCGTCCTGAGCGGCCACCTCCCGCCCGGCCATCCGGACTCCCTGGTCGACTGGGGGGCCGCGGCGCGCGTCGGCGGCACGCTGGTGCTGATGATGGCGGTCGAGAACGCGCCCGCGATCGCTCGGGCGCTGCTCGACCACGGCCGGCCGGCCCCGACCCCGGTCGCAGTGATCTGCGACGGCACCATGCCCGCCGAACGCACGGTCCTCGCGACCCTGGGGACGCTGGCAGACCGGCTGGCCGAGGAGCAGGTCCGGCCGCCGGCGATCATCGTCGTCGGCGAGGTCGTGGCGATCGCCCACCCGGACGCGTTCGGGGCCGGCTGAATGGCGACGCTGGTCGAGATCGACGAGGCGGACGACCCGCGCCTGGCCGACTACCGGGACCTGCGGGACGTCGAGCTCCGCAAGCACCTGGAGGGCGAGCAGGGGCTGTTCCTGGCCGAGGGCGAGAAGGTCGTACGCCGGGCGGTGGAGGCGGGCTTCGAGCCCCGGTCGTTCCTGATGGCGCCGCGCTGGCTCGACGGTCTTGCCGACGTGCTCGCGACCAGCGACGCGCCCTGCTTCGTGGTGTCGGAGAAGCTCGCCGAGCAGGTCACCGGCTTCCACGTCCACCGCGGCGCCCTGGCGTCGCTGCACCGCCGACCGCTCCCCGCGCTCGCCGAGGTCCTCGAGGGTGCACGGTCGGTGCTGGTGCTCGAGGACGTCGTCGACCACACCAACGTCGGCGCGATCTTCCGGTCCGGCGCCGCGTTCGGCTTCGACGCGGTCCTGCTGGCCCCGCGGTGCGCCGACCCGCTCTACCGGCGGGCGATCAAGGTCGCGATGGGCGCGGTGTTCTCGACTCCGTGGACCCGCCTCCCCGACTGGTACGACGCACTTCCCGACCTCTCCTCCCGCGGCTTCACCACGGTGGCGCTGACGCTCGCGCCCGACGCGGTCGCCATCGAGGAGGCGGTCGCCTCGGTCGACCGGCTCGCCCTGGTGCTGGGCTCGGAGGGGCACGGCCTCTCCGCCCGGTGGGAGCAGTCGGCCGACCGGCGCGCGACCATCCCGATGCGCCCCGGTATCGACTCCCTCAACGTCGCCGCAGCCACGGCCGTCGCGTGCTACGTCGCCGCCCGTCGCTAACCTCCGGGGCATGACGGACGCCTACGAGACCCGACCGGCGGACTCGCCGTACCACCGCACCCTCCCGATCGGCGAGCGGCTCAACGGTGACCCGCTCGTCGGTGGGGCCCTGTCCTGCTTCGAGGACGTGACGCTGGCGCCCCTGGCCCCGATGCTGGTGCCGGAGCAGCCGCGCGCCGGCGAGCGCGATCGGGCCGAGTGCGGCCACTGCCGGCCGTCGGAGCACACGCTGTGGCACGACGACGACTGGCAGGTCCGCGCAGGCTGGGACCGGATGGGGATCCCGTTCGTCGGGGGCATCGCACCCCGCCAGCACGTCCGGCTCGAGGACGCGCCGCTCGACCTGCTCTCCGGGCTGGGACCGTTGCTGCAGCGCATGAGCGACGCCGTGAAGTCGATCCCCGGGGTGGCGCGCTGCCACTTCGCCCGTTGGGGCGACGGGTCCGAGCACTTCCACCTGTGGGCGCTGGCGCGACCCGCGGGCATGATGCAGGGACGCGGCGCGATGCTGGCGTTCTGGGACGACGTGCTGCCGGACGTGCCCGCCGACCTCGCGTCCGAGCACTTCCGGGTGGTGGCCGAGTCCCTGGCGTCGCGGGGCGGGACCCCGTTCCCGGAGGCATGACCCGGGCCGGGTGGGGGTACGGCGGTCGCATGACCACGACACCGCAGGAGCCAGGTCCGGACCCCGAGGTCGTCCCGAGCGGAGACCCCGAGCCGATCCCGACCGAGCCGCAGCCCGGCATCGACCCGCACGAGGACCCGCAGACCCAGCCGGCGCCCTGAGTCAGGCCGGCCAGTCCGGGGGATAGTCCTCGACGGCCTTGTCGTGCTCCTTCTGCAGCTTCTTGCGGAGCTTGGTGGGTAGCCGGTCGCCGAACACCGTGCCGAGGGTGTGGTCGGTCTCGTGCTGGAGGCAGCGGGCGAGCAGGCCGTCGCCGCTGAACTCCACCGGCTCGCCGTCGACCCCGGTCCCGGTCACGCTCGCCCAGTCCGGTCGCGCCAGCTCCACGAACGCCCCGGGGTAGGACAGGCAGCCCTCGTCACCGACGTCGAGCTGCCGCTCGGCGCCCTCGGGCACCGTCAGTCGCGGGTTGCAGACCACGCCGACGGTCCGCTCGCCGCTCTCGTCGGGACAGTCGAAGACGAACACCGCGCGGTCGACGCCGATCTGGCAGGCCGCCAGGCCGACGCCGTCGGCGGCGTACATCGTGGCGACCATGTCGGCCACCAGCGTCCGCAGCTCGTCGTCGTACGTCGTCACCTCGGCCTGCGGCCGGTGCATGACCGGGGTGCCCCAGCGCGTGATGGGCCTCGTCGTGCCGCCCTCGGGCAGCCGCCCGTGCGGCGCGTGGACGGTGTCGTCGGGCGTCTCGCGCATGGGAGAAGCGTAGGGAAGGGGCTGTGACGGGGGCCACGGGGGGCGGCCGTGGCGCAAGGTGTAACTCGGAGTTACATTATCTCTCATGGCCCTCACCAAGAACCTCAGACCGGGCGGGAAGCACGGCCTGGCCAGCGGGGAGACGCGGGACCCCATCGGGTACGCCGTCGCCGCGCTCAGCCGGATGGCCCAGAGCGACCTGCTGGACCGGATCGGGCTGCGCAAGCAGGCGGAGCAGACGGTCTTCACCGTCACCCGCGGCGGCTTCAGGGTCGCGACCACGGCCGGCCGGACCTTCGCCCGGGCCGGCTCGTCCCGCAAGGGCGGGGTGCGCGTGCCCAGCGCCACGCCGAAGGGCGTCTTCGACCTGACGCCGACCGAGGACGAGCAGATGCTCGTCGACGTGGTCGGCGAGTTCGCCGCCGAGGTGCTGCGCCCCGCGGCCGCCCTGGCCGACGCCGACTGCGCCGCTCCCGACGTGCTGCTGAAGTCCAGCCTCGAGATCGGGCTGCCGATCCTCGGCGTCCCGGAGTCGCTGGGCGGCATCTCCGAGGAGCGCTCCGCGATGGCCGGCACGCTCGTGGCCGAGGCGCTCGCGAAGGGCGACATGGGCCTGGCGGTGGCCACCCTCGCCCCCGGCGCGGTCGCGACCGCCCTCTCCCTGTGGGGCACCGACCAGCAGCAGGCGACCTACCTGCCCGCCTTCACCGGTGACGACGTCCCGGCCGCCGCGCTGGCCCTCAACGAGCCGGCCGTGCTGTTCGACGTGCTCGCGCCGACCACCACGGCGGTCCGCGACGGTGACCAGCTCGTCCTCGACGGCGTGAAGTCCCTCGTCCCACGGGGCGCCGACGCCGAGCTGTTCGTCGTGGGCGCGATGCTCGAGGGGCAGCCGGTGCTCGTGCTGGTCGAGTCCGGCGCCGACGGCCTGTCCGTCGAGGGCGACCCCGCGATGGGCGTCCGGGCCGCCTCGATGACACGGCTGACGCTCTCCGGTGTCCGGGTCCCGGCCGACGCCGTCCTCGGCGAGACCGACGGTTCGACGTACGCCGAGTGCGTCCGGCTCTCCCGCATCGCATGGTGCGCACTGGCAGTCGGCACCGGCCAGGCCGTGCTCGACTACGTCATCCCCTACGTCAAGGAGCGCGAGGCGTTCGGCGAGCCCGTCGCCCACCGCCAGTCGGTGGCGTTCATGGTCGCCAACATCGGGATCGAGCTGCAGGCGATGCGACTGCTGACCTACAAGGCCGCCTCCCGCGCCGCCGCCGGCAAGGACTTCTCCCGCGAGGCCGGCCTCGCCCGCAAGCTGTGCGCCGACAAGGGCATGCAGATCGGCCTCGACGGCGTCCAGCTGCTCGGGGGCCACGGCTTCGTCAAGGAGCACCCGGTGGAGCGCTGGTACCGAGACCTGCGCGCCATCGCTGTCATGGAAGGAACGGTGCTGGTCTGATGCCTATCCACCTCGACGACCCGAAGCGACTCCGCACGCTGCGCGACCAGGCCCACCAGGTCGCGATGAACATGCTGCGTCCGGTGTCCCGCAAGTACGACCGCGCCGAGCACGAGTACCCCAAGGAGCTCGACATGCTCGCGGCGATGATCGACGGGCTCTCGGAGTCCGGAGCCGGCGAGGGTGCCGGCGCGTCCGGCGTACGCCGTGACGAGAAGCCGGAGGAGCGGACCGGTGTCACGAACGGCACCAACCTCGCCTCGGTCATGTCGATCGCCGAGATGTGCTGGGGCGACGTGGGCCTGCTGCTGTCGATGCCCCGCCAGGGCCTGGGCAACTCCGCCATCGCCTCGGTGGCCGACGACGAGCAGCAGGAACGGTTCAAGGACACCTGGGCCGCGATGGCGATCACCGAGCCGGGCGTGGGTTCCGACTCGGCCAGCATCCAGACCACGGCCGTCCTCGACGGGGACCACTACGTCCTCAACGGCGAGAAGATCTTCGTCACCTCGGGCGAGCGCGCCGACTCCGTGGTCGTGTGGGCGACCCTGGACAAGAGCCTCGGCCGGGCGGCGATCAAGTCGTTCGTGGTCGAGAAGGGCACGCCCGGGCATGGTGGTCGAGCGGCTCGAGCACAAGCTCGGCATCCGCGCCTCCGACACCGCGACGATCACCTTCACCGACTGCCGGGTGCCGAAGGAGAACCTGCTGGGATCGCCGGAGGTCGACGTCAAGCAGGGCTTCGCCGGCGCGATGGCGACCTTCGACAACACCCGGCCGCTGGTCGCGGCGATGGCGGTGGGCGTGGCCCGGGCGTCGCTCGACCTCACGCGCGACCTCCTGGCCGGCGCCGGGGTCGAGGTCGACTACGACCGGCCGGCGCAGGTCCAGCACGCGGCCGCGGCGAAGTTCCTCCAGATGGAGGCCGACTGGGAGGGTGCCCGGCTGCTCACCCTGCAGGCGGCCTGGGAGGCCGACAACCGCAAGCCCAACTCGCTCGAGGCGTCGATGGCCAAGGCGAAGGCGGGCCGCGTCGCCTCCGACGTCACGCTGTCGTGCGTCGAGCTCGCCTCGACCCTCGGCTACTCCGAGACCGAGCTGCTCGAGAAGTGGTCGCGGGACTCGAAGATCCTCGACATCTTCGAGGGCACCCAGCAGATCCAGCAGCTCATCGTGGCCCGCCGTCTGCTGGGGCTCTCGAGCGCCGAGCTGAAGTAGCGGTCAGCGACCGTCGGGGCGGGAGATCCGCTCGGCCACGTCGGCCGGGGTGGCCTCCACGTGCTCGGGATCGGCCTGCGCATCGATCGAGGTGATCGGCCTGGCGGAGGCGGGGGTGTCGACGGGGGCCGGGTCGAGACCGAGCTCCTCGACGACGTTGACCGGTGTGGGGTCGTCGCGCCGCACGATCGCTGGTGGCCTCCTGCCAGGTCGAGGTCCGGTCCTGCCGCTTCTCGGTGACGGCGCGGACCCCGACCGAGGCGGTTCCCTTGGCGACGCCGTACGCGCGGGCGGCCACCCGCGTCGGCAGCGTGACGCCGGTCCTCAGGGAGTCGGTGGCGAGGTCCTTGATCGAGCTGAGCGGGTGGGTCACAGGTCTGCTCCTGGGGGTGGACGAACGGGCACGGACGACGGTCGAGCGACAACCGTACGTCCGTGCCCGTTGCCGACGACTTCATGCCGCCGGGTCGAGATGTCAGGAGACCGCCTTGAACGGATCGTGCTCGGCCAGGATGCGCTCGACCCGCGCCTGGTCGAGGCGGGCGTAGACCGTCTGGTTCTCCTGGGCGTCGCGGACGCACTTGGCGAGGGTGAAGGTCGACGTCGTCAGGTACATGATGCCCGAGGCCGAGGAAGGCCCGGATCCAGGAGTCCACCGGGAGGTAGAAGACCGCGAAGACCATGGTCAGCAGCGCGACGGCGAAGGAGATGCCGGCCTGCAGGAAGAAGGCGTTGGTGTTCTTGGGAGTGCTCGTGGTGTCCATGCCGAGAAGCATCGGCTCGGCTCGGCGGCGCCGTACCTGCCCGACTACCCGGGTCCGGCTGAGTACCCGGACGCAACCGGTGTGTTCGGATGGACCGATGAAGCTCTACGCGGACAGCCCCGGACACTTCGCCCGCCAGCTGCTCAGCGACGTCGCCCTCGTGGGCTGGGTGCTGCTCTGGATCTGGGCCGGCCTGGCGGTCCACGACGCCACCATGGAGCTCGCCGGCCCCGGCTACCAGATCACCGAGTCCGCCACCGGGATCTCCGACTCGATGACGGAGGCGGGCGGGGTGCTCGACGGACCTGCCGCTGGTGGGTGACGAGGCGCGGGCGCCGTTCGACCAGGCCAGCGGCGCCGCCGACGAGCTCGCCGAGGCGGGCCGGGCCGAGGTGCGGGCCGTGGAGAGCCTGGCCGACGGGCTGGGCCTCGCGGTCGGCACTGATCCCGATCCTGGTCGTCGTCGCGTTCTACCTGCCCGCCCGGGTCCGCTTCGTACGACGGGCCACCGCCGGCGCCCGGCTGGTGGACGCCGGCGAGGACCTCGACCTGTTCGCGCTCCGGGCGCTGGCCCACCAGCCGCTCCACGTCCTCGCCCGGATCACCGACGACCCGGCGGGTGCCTGGCGACGAGGGGACCGCGCAGTCACCGACCGGCTGGCCGAGCTCGAGCTGCGCGCCAACGGGCTGCGGCTGCCGCCCGGCGCGTCGGGCATAGTGGCCCGATGCCGACCGCAGACGAGCGCCGCGAGCTGATCACCGGAGTCCTGGACGACGCCTTCGCGCCGCTGATGAAGGCCGATCCCGCAGGCGTTCCGGGTGAAGTTCCGCAAGATGGCCAGCGACCCCCACTCCTTCTACCGGGGGAGTGCCTGCCTGTTCTACGCGGACGTCACCGAGGAGGAGGACCCGTACGCCGACGACCGCTCCGGCGCGATCTGGATCCACGGCGACCTGCACGTCGAGAACTTCGGCACCTACCTCAACTCCGACGGCCGCCTGGTCTTCGACGTCAACGACTTCGACGAGGCCTACCTCGGGCCACTTCACCTGGGACCTCCAGCGCTTCGCGGCGTCGCTGGCGCTCGTCGGGTGGCAGAAGGCGCTGCCGGAGGACGACGTGCGACGCCTGATCGGCAAGTACGTGCGGTCCTACCTCTCCCAGGTCGACGCCTACCGCAAGAGCGAGGACGACGACGACTTCGCGCTGCACCTCGACAACACCTCCGGCCCGATCAAGGGCGCCCTGGTGTCGGCCCGCTGCCAGCGCCGGGCCGACCTGCTGGACAAGACGACGGTGCTCGACGACGGCCTGCGCACGCTTCCGCGACGACGGCTCGGTGCGCACGGCTGGCGAAGACCGAGCGGAAGAAGGTCGTGGCCGCGTTCGAGCGCTACCTCGAGACGATCCCCGACGACAAGCGGTTCGACCGCGACCTCTTCTACGAGCTGCGGGACGTGGTGGGGAAGTCCGGCTTCGGCATCGGCAGCGCCGGCCTCCCGGCGTACAACGTGCTCGTCGAGGGGTACAGCCAGGCGCTCGACAACGACGTCGTGCTCTCGATGAAGCAGGCCAACATCCCGGCGGTGAGCCGGTTCGTCGACTCCGAGACGGTCGACGCCTACTTCGAGAACGAGGCGCACCGGACGGTGGTCAGCCAGCGGGCGCTGCAGGTCCACACCGACCCGCTGCTGGGCTACACGACGCTCGACGGCGTGGGGTACGTCGTGTCCGAGGTGTCGCCGTACGAGGTGGACCTCGACTGGTCCGACCTCACCGAGCCCGACGACATCGCCGAGGTGGTCGACCTGCTCGGCCGGGCCACCGCGAAGATCCACTGCGCCTCCGACGAGGACAGCGAGCAGGACCTCGTCGACTTCCAGGTCGAGGAGGCGATCGCCGGGCTCGCTGGAGGGCCGGCGCCGGGAGTTCACGGCGTGGCTGACCGACTGGGGGATGGACTACGCCACGCGGGTCCGCGAGGACCACGCGCACTTCGTGGAGGCCTTCCGCGACGGCGCGATCGGCGTCTCCGCGACCTGATCCGGGACCGACGCGGGTCAGCGCGAGCTGTTGGCGGTGCGGCCGCGGACGACGCCCACGAACTCCTGGGTGTCGTCGTCGTCGCGGTCCACGAGCCAGGCGAGACCGACCGTCGTGGGTGGCAGGTCGGTGACCGGCCGGGTGGCGACGTCCTTGCGGCTGAACAGCCGCGCCACCGACATCGGCACGACCGCGACCCCGCTGCCGGCCGCGACCACCTCGATCGCCTCGCGCTCGCTCATCTCCGGCCACGTCGAGCTGGGGCGCGCGGGGCGTCCACCCGGAGGCGTGGGGGAGCACCAGCTGCTCGTCGGCGAGGTCGGCGAGGTCGACCTCGGTGCCCGCGGTGGCGAAGTGGTCCTGCGGCACGACCACGACCGCCACCTCGTCGTACAGCGGGATCAGGTGGAGTCCGTCGCGGTCGACGGGTAGCCGGACCAGGCACATGTCGAGGCTGCCGTCGCGCAGCAGGGCCTCCTGGTCCGCCTCGGTGACCGGCACCAGCTCCAGACCGTCCCGGTGGCGGTCGCGCCACACCCGGGCCCACTTGTCGGGCGTGGCGCCCGTGACGAAGCCGACCCGCAGCGTCCCTGACATGGCTCGACCGTACCGTCGATGCGGCGCGTGGGCTGCTCCTGCCCGGCGGCTACGGCTGACGCAGGGACCGGCCCCGCTCGGCCAGCGCCTCGCCCAGCCGGGTGACGGCGATCGGGCCGACCCCGTGGAGCGCGAGCAGCTCCTGCTCGGACCAGTCCACCACCTGCTCGAGGGTGGTCACGCCGACGACGCGCAGCGCGCCGGTGGCCGGGGCGCCGATGGTGCGCGGCAGGGGAGTGCCGACCGGACGCGGCGGGCGGCTGCGGGGCGGCCCGCCGTGGTCGAGGACCGCCTCGCCGCGGGGTGAGAGGCGGTAGCCGATCGCGAGCGACTCGGTGAGCCCCTTCTCCTTGAGCTTCCGGACGTCGGCCTTCCACTCGAGCGTCTCGCGCCCGAGCTCGGCGGCCAGCTCCGGCGCCCGGACCCCGGGGGAGCGGTCGATGATCTCCAGGGTCGGTCGCGTCCAGGCCCCGTGCTTCGAGGCGGCGTCGAGCCGGTCGAGCCAGGCCCGGACCTGCTCGATCTCCGCGGGCCCGGGCACCGTCTCCCGGAGCGCCTCGCGCGGGTCGGCGCCGGCGTGCCGCAGCCCGACCCGGAACACCGGACGGTCGGTGTGGTGGTCGAGCGCCTCCCTGAGGGCCCTGAGGCTGGGCGCCCCGGCCCGGCGGGCATCGTCGGCCCTGAGGGCGGACAGCGGCACCTGCTCGACCGACGTCACCTCGATCAGCCCGACGCCGGTCCGCATCCGGGTGCCGACCTTGACCCGCGGCCGGTCCCAGCGGCGGAAGGCGAGGTCGATCTCACCGGCCCTGATCGCCGTCAGCTCGGCGGGACGGATCATCACGGGATCAGTCCATCACGGCCGGCTTCACCCGTGGGCCACCGCCGCATGGGTGTCGATCGGGACGACGGCCACCGGGCAGCGGGCCCGCTCGACGACCGCGGCCGCGACGGAGCGGTGGGTCATGCCGCCGTGGTGGGTGCCGACCACCGTGAGGTCCATCCGGTCGGCGACGGCGAGCAGGGCGGCGTCGGGCCGCCGGCCCTCCACCACCTCCACCTGGGTCGGCACGTCCGGGTAGCGCTCCCGCAGGCCCGCCATCGCCTCGGAGACCAGCAACCGGTGCTCCTCGAGGTCGTCCCGGGCGTGCTCGACGACGTGCAGGAGGGTCAGCGGCAGGCGTCGTACCGACGCCTGCCGGAAGGCGAAGGCCAGCGTCGGGGTCGAGGCGGGGGAGCCGTCGGCGCCCACGAGGACGCCCCGGCGCACCAGCCCGGGGTGATGGGGACGGACGACGACGACCGGACAGCGCGCTCGCCGCGTGACGGCGAGGCTCACCGAGCCCAGCAGCAGGCTGCGGGCCGGCCCCCGGCCGCGGGACCCCACCACCAGCGTCGCGGCGGGCTCCGAGATGGCCACCAGGACGTCGCGGGCATCGGCCACGCGCAGCACGAGGTGGACCGCCGTCCCGGGCGCACGCTGCTCGACGGCCGCACGCGCGTCGTCGAGGACCTGCTGGCCCGGCGAGGCGGACCCGCCCGCGTGGACGATCGTGAGCGGGCGGTGCTCGGCCACGGCGGCGTCCACGGCCGCGTACAGCGCGACCTCCGACCCCGGCGAGCCGTCCACCCCCACCGCGATGGTCCCGGCGGGTACGCCGTACCTGTCCGTGAGCCTGGCCATGACTGCCTCCTGTACGCCGTGGTCCTGACCCCACTCTCGTGGGGCGGTCAGGTGCGCAGCAGGGCCGATGGTGGGCAGCGGGCGGGACCATCGTCCCGGCTCCGAAATGAAGAAAAGGCCCCGTGGAGCCGGGGCCTTCTCAGTGTCCGAGGGGGGACTTGAACCCCCACGCCCTAATACGGGCACTAGCACCTCAAGCTAGCGCGTCTGCCAATTCCGCCACCCGGACGAGTGCGCAGGAACCTTAGCAAAGCGCGGCGGTGAATCCCGCATCGGGAGGCCCTTCCCGGGTGCGTGCAAGATGGGGGCATGAGCGCCGACGCTGGTCACGATTCCGGGAGCCCGTCGTACGACCCCACGACGGAGGTCGTGGAGCTGTGCCGGGACCTGATCCGGATCGACACCTCCAACTACGGGGACGACTCCGGGCCGGGGGAGCGGAAGGCCGCCGAGCACGTCGCGACGCTGCTCGACGAGGTCGGCATCGAGTCGACGATGGTCGAGGAGACGCCGGGCCGGACCAGCCTGATCGCCCACTGGGGGGACACCTCCTCCGACCGGCCGGCGCTGCTGCTGCACGCGCACCTCGACGTCGTGCCGGCCGCCGCCGAGGACTGGCAGGTCGACCCGTTCTCCGGCGAGATCCAGGACGGCTACGTCTGGGGTCGCGGCGCGGTCGACATGAAGGACTTCAACGCCATGCTGCTCTCGGTCGTCCGGGCCCGCACCCGCGCCGGGGCACTGCCGGACCGGCCGATCGTGCTCGCGTTCACCGCCGACGAGGAGGCCGGGGGCCACCACGGCGCGCAGATCATGGTCGAGCAGCACGCCGAGCACTTCGACGGCGTGACCGAGGCGGTCGGTGAGGTCGGTGGCTTCTCCGCGACCGTCCGGGGCCGCCGGATCTACCTGGTCGAGGCCGCCGAGAAGGGCATGGCCTGGATGAAGCTCACCGCCCGCGGCCGCGCCGGCCACGGGTCGATGATCAACGGCGAGAACGCCGTCACCAGGATCGCGCAGGCGGTGGCCCGGATCGGCGCTCACGAGTGGCCGGTGCGGCTGACTCCCGCGATGGAGGTGCTGCTCGCGACCGTGGCCGACCTGGCCGGCACCGAGGCGACCCCCGAGAACGCCGAGGCGCTGGTCGAGGAGTTCGGGAGCGCCGCCCGGATGCTCGGCGCGGTCATCCGCAACACCACCAACCCGACCATGCTCGGAGCCGGCTACAAGGCCAACGTCATCCCCACCGAGGCGACCGCCCACGTCGACGGCCGCTTCCTGCCCGGCTTCGAGGACGAGTTCTTCGCGACCCTGGCCGAGCTCGTCGGCGACGGCATCGAGGTCGACTACCTCTCCAACCAGCGGCCCTGGGAGACGCCGTACGACGGTGAGCTGGTCGACGCGATGCACCGCTCGCTGCTGGCCGAGGACCCGGACGCGCTGGTGGCGCCGTTCCTGATGAGCGGCGGCACCGACGCCAAGCACTTCCGCAAGCTGGGCATGCGTTCCTACGGCTTCACCCCGCTGCGGCTGCCGGCCGACCTCGACTTCACCGCGCTCTTCCACGGCGTCGACGAGCGGGTCCCGGTCGACTCGCTGGAGTTCGGGGCGCGGGTGTTCGACCGGTTCCTCGACGACGTCTGAACCCCGGGGTTCGAGGCTCGTCGCTGCGCTCCTCGCACCGTCAACCACCGGGGTCAGATCGGCGCGGGGTCTCCGAACCAGACGGTCGCCCGCTGCCGGATGATCTTGCGGCGCAGCACGACCCGCCGCGTGCCGTCGGCCCGGATCTGCACCCGGTCGAGCTCCCAGCCGCCGTGCTCCGCGCGCTCGACGAGCAGCCGGGTCACGGCGTTGCGCGAGAACTCCCGGGAGATGGTCAGCCTCTCGAACTGCCACTCGACCCCGCGGCCGAGGGGACGCTCCGGTCACGTCGGTCGGCACGGTCAGTCCACCGAGACGTCGTCGAGGGCGGCGATGATCGCGTCGGGCAGGGTCAGCTCCTCCACGGTCAGCGCGGCCTGGAGCTGGGCGGCGGTCCGGGCGCCGACGATCGGGGCGACCACGCCGGGCCGGTCGCGGACCCAGACCAGCGCCACCTGCAGCGGCGTCCAGCCCAGTCCGTCCGCGGCACGTGCCACCGCCTCGACGATGCCGGCCGTCCGCTCGTTGAGGTAGTGCTCGACGAAGCTCGAGAAGTGGGGCGAGGCCGCCCGCGAGTCCGATGGCGTGCCGTGCCGGTACTTGCCGGTGAGCACCCCGCGTCCCAGCGGCGACCACGGGAGCACCCCGAGCCCGAGGGCCTCGGCCGCGGGCAGGATCTCCGCCTCGGCGTCCCGGTTGAGCAGGGAGTACTCCACCTGCGTCGACGCGAGCGTGGCCCGTCCGGGCACCGCGCGCTGCCAGGTCGCCGCCTGGGCGGACTGCCAGCCGGAGTAGTTCGAGATCCCGACGTACGACGCGCGCCCGGACGTGACCGCGATGTCGAGGGCGGACAGCGTCTCCTCCAGCGGGGTGTCGTCGACCCACGTGTGCACCTGCCACAGGTCGACGTGGTCGAGGCGGAGCCGCTTGAGCGACTCGTCGAGGGTGGCGAGCAGGTGGCCGCGCGAGGCGTTGGTGACCCGCTGCCCGGTCTTGCGCGAGATCCCGGCCTTGGTCGCGATCACGACCTCGTCGCGGGCGACCACGTCGCCGATCAGCGTCGCGATCAGCTCCTCCGACGCGCCGTCGCCGTACCCGGCCGCCGTGTCGAGCAGGGTCCCGCCTGCCTCAGCGAACGAGATCAGCTGGTCGCGCGCCTCGTGCTCGTCGGTGTCACGACCCCAGGTCAGCGTGCCGAGACCGAGTCGCGACACCTTCAGACCGGTGTGGCCGACGGCGCGTTGCTGCATGTCGCAAAGGCTAGGGCACGGCTCCCCATTCGGACGCCAGCTGCGCGCCGTTTCGCATCCGAGCCGGCGGCGTTGTCGGCGACTCGTCGGGACTCCGTCCCGCCTTCGCACCTCCGCCTTGCCCGCTCGGCGCGAAACGCCGCTCGCCACGGCTCCGAATGGAGAGACGTGCCCTCACCGTAGGGTTGCCAAACGTGTGGGACCTCCTCAAGGCCGTCGTGCTCGGCACCCTCCAGGGCCTGACCGAGTTCCTCCCGATCTCGAGCAGCGCGCACCTGCGGATCTTCCCGGAGCTGATCGGCTGGGGAGATCCCGGCGCGGCGTTCACGGCCGTGATCCAGATCGGGACCGAGCTCGCCGTGCTCATCTTCTTCCGCAAGGACATCTGGCGGATCGGCTCGACCTGGGTGCGGTCGCTCTACCGGCCGGAGTACCGCGGCCACCTCGACTCGCGGATGGGCTGGTTCATCATCATCGGCTCGCTGCCGATCGTGGTCCTCGGCATCCTCCTCAAGGACGTGATCGAGCGCGACTTCCGCAACCTCTGGATCATCGGCACCACCCTGATCGTCCTCGGCATCATCCTGGGCGTCGCCGACCGGATCAGTGCCGACCGCAAGGTGCTCAAGGATCTCTCGCTGCGGGACTCGGTGCTGATGGGCCTCGCCCAGGCGTGCGCCCTCGTGCCGGGGGTGTCCCGGTCCGGCGCCACCATCTCGATGGGCCGGTTCCTCGGCTACGAGCGCGAGACGGCCACGCGGTACGCGTTCCTGCTCGCGATCCCGGCGGTCGTGGGCGCGGGCCTGTTCGAGCTCAAGGAGATCCCGCACGGCGACAACGCGTACGGCTGGGGACCGACCCTGGTCGCGACGATCGTCTCGTTCGTCGTGGGGTACGCCGCGATCGCGTGGCTGCTCCGCTACGTCTCGACGCGGTCCTACCTGCCGTTCGTCCTCTACCGGATCGTCCTCGGCACGATGGTGCTGGTCCTGCTCGGTGTCGGCGTCCTCAGCCCCTGACGACTCAGAGCCAGCCGGACCTCTTGAAGAACCAGAGCAGTCCGGCCGACGCACCGAGCATCAGCACCAGCGCCCAGAGGTAGCCGAACTGCCAGTGCAGCTCGGGCATGTGGTCGAAGTTCATGCCGTAGATCCCGGCGATCAGGGTGGGCACGACGACCAGGGCGGCACCGGCCGAGATCTTGCGCATGTCGTTGTTCTGCTGGACCGAGATCCGGGCCAGGTGGGCCTCGAACGCGGTCGACAGCAGCCCGTCGAGCTCGTCGACGGTGTCGGCGCACCGGTGGAGGTGGTCGCCCACGTCGCGGAAGTACGGCGCAGCGTCCGGGTCGATGCCGTGCACCGTGCCGCTGGCGAACCGGCCCATCGGGTCCCGGAGGGGGAGCACCGCGCGGCGTACCTCCGCCAGCTCCCGCTTGAGGACGTAGATCCGCGCGGAGTCGTTGGTCCGGTCCTCGGAGAAGACCGACAGCTCGACCTCGTCGACGTCCTCGACCAGCGACTCGGTGACGCGCTCGTAGTCGTCGACGACCTGGTCGCAGACCGCGTAGACCACCGCGGAAGGACCGTGCGCGAGCACTGCCTGGCGGGCTTCGAGGTCGACCCGGGCCTGGCGCAGCGCTCCGCCCTCGCCGTGGCGGACGCTGATCACGAAGTCCGACCCCACGAAGAGGTTGATCTCGCCGGTCTCGACGGCATCGTCCTCGTCGACGTACCAGAGCGTCTTGAGCACGAGGAACAGGCTGTCCTCGTAGCGCTCGAGCTTGGGACGTTGATGGGCGTTGACGGCGTCCTCGACGGCCAGCGGGTGCAGCGAGAAGGCGCCCGCGACCGCGGCGAGCTCCTCTGCGTCGGGCTCGTGCAGGCCGACCCACACGAAGTCACCGGCCCGGCACCGGTCGCGCACCGAGGCCAGGTCTGCCACGTCACAGTCGACCGGCACCCGGGTTCCGGCGCGGTAGACCGCGCTGTCGACGATCACGGTCCGACACTAGCCCCAGTACAGTCCCCGGCATGGCAACCCTGGTGCTGGTCCGGCACGCGCGTTCCACCGCGAACGCGAGCGGCGTCCTCACCGGTCGGCTCAAGGGCGTCCATCTCGACGAGACCGGGAGGTCGCAGGCCGAGCGTGCCGGGAAGCGCCTGTCGTCGGTCCCGCTCGCGTCGCTGGTGAGCAGCCCGCTCGAGCGGTGCCGGGAGACCGCACGCGCGTTGGCAGCCGAGCAGCCGCAGCCGGTGCGGGTCGCCACCGAGCGGGGCCTCGTGGAGTGCGACTACGGCGACTGGCAGGGCCGGCCGCTCAAGGAGCTCGCCCGCGAGAAGCTCTGGAAGGTGATCCAGCGCCATCCCGCCTCCGTGACGTTCCCGGGCGGCGAGGCGATGGCCGCCATGTCGGCTCGCGCCGTGGCCGCCGTACGCCGCCACGACGCCCTGGTCGAGGCCGAGCACGGTCCGCAGGCCGTGTGGGCGGCGGTCACGCACGGCGACCTGGTGAAGGCGATCCTGGCCGACGCGCTCGGGCTGCACCTCGACCAGTTCCAGCGGCTCCACGTCGACCCGTCCTCGATGTCGGTGGTCCGCTACGCACCGGACGCGGCGTACGTCCTGCAGAGCAACAGCCACGAGGGGGACCTGGCCTGGCTGGCGCCCAGGTCACGAGGCAGGGCACCCCGCACGGGTGTCGTCGGTGGTGGCGCCGGACCCTCTGGATCGGCCCCCTAGGGTGGAGAACGTGCCGATCGTCCACAGCTTCGACCCGCCCGAGCGCTTCGTCGCCGGGACCGTCGGCGAGCCCGGGGAGCGCACCTTCTTCCTGCAGGCGCGCGAGGGGGCCCGCGTGATCAGCGTCGCGCTGGAGAAGCAGCAGGTGATCGCGCTCGCCGAGCGCATGGACCAGCTCCTCGACGAGCTGATGAAGTCGGACACCCGCGAGGTCGTGCCCGCCGTCGCCCCGCTCACGATGGACGACGCGGACCCGCTCGAGATGCCGATCGTGGAGGAGTTCCGGGCCGGCACCATGACGCTCTCGTGGGACCCCGACGACGAGCGCGTGGTCATCGAGGTCTTCCCCTACAGCGAGGCGGCGGTCGTCAGCCCCGACCAGCTCGACGAGGACATCGAGGAGCCGGAGCCCGACGAGCTGCTGCTGGTCCGGCTGCCCGCTGCCACCGCCCGCTCGTTCGTGCAGCGCGCCGGCAAGGTCGTCGAGGCCGGCCGCCCGAGCTGCCCGTTCTGCGGGAGCGCCATGGATCCCGAGGGTCATCTCTGCGTGCGCGCCAACGGGTTCAAGCGCCGCGACCCGTGACCCTGCTCGACGAGGAGCTCCGGCTCCACGGCCGGATCATGCCGGCGTCCAACGCCACCTTCGTCGGAGAGATCGGCGAGGTCCGGGTCGTCTACAAGCCGGTGGCGGGGGAGCGCCCGCTGTGGGACTTCCCCGACGGCACCCTGGCCAACCGCGAGGTGGCGGCGTACGCCGTCTCCGAGGCGATCGGCTGGAACCTCGTCCCCCGCACCTTCCTGCGGGAGGGACCGCACGGCCCCGGCATGGTGCAGCTGTGGCAGGAGCCGGACGAGCAGCAGGCCGCCGTGACCGTGGTCGCCGAGGGGGCGGTGCCCGCGGGCTACCGCCACGTCTTCGACGGCCTCGACGAGCTCGACCAGCCGATCTCGCTGGTCCACGAGGACTCCGTCGCACTGCGCCGGATGGCGGTCTTCGACGTGCTCGTCAACAACGCCGACCGCAAGGGCGGACACGTCCTGGAGATGGCCGACGGACACCGCTACGGCGTCGACCACGGCGTCACCTTCCATCACGAGCCCAAGCTCCGCACCGTGCTCTGGGGCTGGGCCGGCGAACCACTCGACCCCGACGAGGTCGCCGGTGTCGAACGGCTGCTCTCCGCGCTGTCCGGCGGACTGGACGACGAGCTCGGTCATCTGCTCGACCGACGCGAGCTGGCCCGGCTGAGGCATCGCGCCGATCGGCTGCTGGCCACGGGTCGCTTCCCGCAACCCCGGGGGGACTGGCCCGCCATCCCCTGGCCGCCCTTCTGAGGACGCATGGATACGCTTCCGGCATGCGTGCGTGGACAGCTCCGGATGTGCCCCGGCTCCCGGTGACCGGACCGGCGGTACGGATCCACGACACCTCTTCCGGCGAGGCCGTCGAGGTCACCCCGCGCGAGGGCCCGGCCCGGCTCTACGTCTGCGGCATCACGCCGTACGACGCCACCCACCTCGGCCATGCCGCCACCTACATCGGGTTCGACCTGCTCTACCGCGCCTGGCGTGCGGCGGGGCACGACGTCACCTACGTGCAGAACGTCACCGACGTCGACGACCCGCTGCTGGAGCGGGCGACCAAGGTCGGCGCCGACTGGGTCGAGCTGGCCGAGCGCGAGACCGAGCTGTTCCGCCAGGACATGAGCGCGCTGCGCGTCCTGCCCCCGGACCACTACATCGGCGCCGTGGAGTCGATCCCGCTGGTGATCGACCTGATCCGCCGGCTCGACAGCGTCGGCTCGGTCTACCGCGTCGACGACGACCTCTACTTCTCCGTCAACGCCGACGACACCTTCGGTGGCGTCTCGGGCTGGACCCGCGACCAGATGCTGGCGACCTTCGGCGAGCGTGGCGGCGATCCGGACCGGACCGGCAAGAAGGACCCGCTCGACTGCGTCGTGTGGCGCGCCGAGCGCCCCGACGAGCCGGCCTGGGACAGCGAGTTCGGTCGCGGTCGGCCCGGGTGGCACATCGAGTGCACGGCGATCGCGCTTGCGCACCTCGGTCACACCTTCGACGTCCAGGGCGGGGGCAGCGACCTGGTCTTCCCGCACCACGAGATGTGCGCGTCGGAGGCGCAGGTCGCCGAGCCGGCCCACCAGTTCGCCCGGGCCTACGCGCACGCCGGCATGGTCGGGTACGACGGCGAGAAGATGTCCAAGTCGCGGGGCAACCTGGTCTTCGTGAGCGCGCTGCGCCACAGCGACGTCGACCCGATGGCGATCCGGCTGGCGCTGCTGCGCCACCACTACCGCTCGGACTGGGAGTGGACCGATGCCGAGCTCTGGGACGCGGTCGACACCCTGACCGACTGGCGCCGCGCGCTCGCCCTCGGCGCGGGTGCCTCGGCGGAGCCGGTCGTCGACGCCGTGCTCACCGCCCTGGCCGACGACCTCGACGCGCCGACGGCACTGTCCGCCGTGCAGACGTGGGTCGACGCGACCCTCGGCGTGGGCGGTCTGGCCGAGACCGACGACGCCGACGCCGCCGCGAAGATCCACCAGCTGCTGGACGCCGCGCTCGGTCTGGCGCTGTAGGGATCGGGCTCAGCCCTCGTCGCTGCGATTCCGCTTGAGGTAGCGCTCGAACTCGCGCGCGATCGCCTCACCGGTCGCCTCGGGGAGGTCGGCGGTGTCGCGGGTCTCCTCGAGCGCCCGGACGTAGTCGGCGACGTCCTCGTCCTCCTCGGCGAGCTCGTCGACGCCACGCTCCCAGGCGCGGGCCTCCTCGGGCAGGTCGCCGAGGGGGATGCTCGCCTCCAGCAGGTCCTCGACCTGGCCGAGCAGCGCCAGGGTCGCCTTGGGGCAGGGAGGTGACGCGACGTAGTGGGGGACCGCGGCCCAGTAGGACACCGCGGGGATGTCGAGCCGGACGCAGGCGTCCTGGAGCACGCCGACGATGCCGGTCGGGCCCTCGTAGTTGGACTGCTCGAGCTTGAGCCGGTCGACGAGGTCGGGCTCGGTGGCCGTGCCCGTGACCGGGATCGGCCGGGTGTGGGGCGTGTCGGCCAGCAGTGCGCCGAGGGTGACCACGAGGTGCCCGCCGAGCTCGTCGCAGGCGGCCAGCACCTCGGCCGCGAACTGGCGCCAGCGCATGTTGGGCTCGATGCCGCGCACGAGGATGATGTCGCGGTCGAGGTCCGGCGGCGACGCGACCGCGATCTGGGTGCTGGGCCAGGTGAGCCGGCGGTGCCCGCTGTCGTCGGTCCCGACCATCGGCCGGTTGACCTGGAAGTCGTAGAAGTCCTCCGGGTCGACGGCACCGACGATCCGGGCGTCCCACACCTGCATCAGGTGGTCCATCGCGGACGACGCCGACTCCGCAGCGTCGTTCCAGCCCTCGAAGGCGGCGATGACGATGGGGTCGACCAGCTCGGCAGCGGCCTCGATCTCGATCACCCCATCCACCCTAGTCACAGCACCGCAGCGCTGTGAGCGAGAGAGCACCTCTGGGTGGTGACGATTTCGCCGCCCGGCGTCCGCGGTGCCACGATGCGAGTGGTGTCAGCATCCGGGAACGAAGTCCACTCCTCGGACGCCCTGCCTAGGCTGGAACGGCACCCTCAGCCCGAGAGGAGAGCCGTGACGGCACCCGTGCACCGCCCCGACGCGACGGAGGAGCTCTCCGCTGCGCTCCGTGCGCGCATCCTGGTGATCGACGGCGCCATGGGCACGCTCATCCAGGGGCACCAGCTGGAGGAGTCGGACTACCGCGGTACGACCTTCGCGGACCACGGCCACGACCTCAAGGGCGACTCCGACGTCCTCGCGCTGACCCAGCCCGACATCATCCGCGACATCCACCGCGCCTACCTGGACGCCGGAGCCGACGTCGTCTGCACCAACACATTCACCGCGTCGAGCATCTCCCAGGCGGACTACGGCCTCGAGGACCACTGCTACGAGCTGAACCGCTCGGCCGCGGCTCTCGCGCGCGAGGCGGCCGACGCCGTCGCCACCGAGGAGCGCCCCCGCTGGGTGGCGGGCTCGCTGGGGCCGACCAACCGGACCGCGTCGATCTCCCCGGACGTCAACGACCCCGGCGCCCGCAACGTCTCGTTCGACGAGCTCGTCGCGACGTACCTCGAAGCGGCGCGCGGGCTGGTCGACGGCGGCGCCGACCTGCTCCTGGTCGAGACCATCTTCGACACCCTCAACGCCAAGGCCGCGATCTTCGCGCTCGAGACGCTCTTCGAGGAGCAGGAGCGACGGTGGCCGGTGTGGATCTCGGGCACCATCACCGACGCCAGCGGCCGCACCCTGTCCGGGCAGACGACCGAGGCGTTCTGGAACAGCGTGCGGCATGTGCGGCCACTGGTGATCGGTCTCAACTGCGCCCTCGGCGCGGCCGACCTCCGGCCGTACGTCGCCGAGCTGTCCCGCATCGCCGACTGCTTCGTCTCCGCCCACCCCAACGCCGGGCTGCCCAACGAGTTCGGGGAGTACGACGAGACGCCGGACCAGATGGCGGCCGTGCTCGGCGAGTTCGCCGGCCACTCGCTGGTGAACCTGCTCGGCGGCTGCTGCGGCACCACCCCCGAGCACATCGCGGCGATCGCGACCGCCGTGAAGGGCGCGGAGCCCCGCGTCCCGGCCGAGCCGGTGGCCGCGATGCGGCTGTCGGGCCTCGAGCCGTTCGCGATCGACGCCGACAGCCTGTTCGTCAACGTCGGCGAGCGCACCAACATCACCGGCTCCGCCCGGTTCCGGAAGCTGATCAAGGACGGTGACTACGACACCGCGCTGACAGTCGCCGCGCAGCAGGTCGACAACGGCGCGCAGGTCATCGACGTCAACATGGACGAGGGGATGATCGACGGGGTCGCCGCCATGGACCGGTTCCTGAAGCTGGTCGCCAGCGAGCCCGACATCTGCCGGGTGCCGGTCATGGTCGACTCCTCGAAGTGGGAGGTCATCGAGGCCGGCCTCAAGTGCCTGCAGGGCAAGCCCGTCGTCAACTCCATCTCGATGAAGGAGGGCGAGGAGAAGTTCCGCGAGCAGGCGCGGCTGTGTCGCAAGTACGGCGCCGCCGTCGTCGTGATGGCCTTCGACGAGGACGGTCAGGCCGACAACCTCGAACGCCGTACGGCGATCTGCGAGCGTGCCTACCGGATCCTCACCGACGAGGTCGGTCTCCCGGCCTCCGACATCATCTTCGACCCGAACGTGTTCGCCGTCGCCACCGGCATCGAGGAGCACGCGTCGTACGGCCAGGACTTCATCGAGGCCACCCGCTGGATCAAGCAGAACCTGCCCGGAGCGCTGGTCTCCGGTGGCATCTCCAACGTCAGCTTCTCGTTCCGCGGCAACAACCCGGTGCGTGAGGCGATCCACGCGGTGTTCCTGTTCCACGCCATCCGGGCCGGGCTCGACATGGGCATCGTCAACGCCGGGGCGCTGATCGTCTACGACCAGGTCGACGACGAGCTGCGCGACCGGATCGAGGACGTCGTCCTCAACCGTCGGCCGGACGCGGCGGAGCGGCTCCTCGAGATCGCGGAGCGCTACAACGTGGCCGCCGACGACGAGGCGGTGAGCGAGGAGGAGTGGCGCGCGCTCCCGGTCTCCGAGCGGATCACGCACGCGCTGGTGAAGGGGATCGACGCCCACGTCGAGAGCGACACCGAGGAGCTGCGGCAGGAGATCGCCGACCGGGGCGGCAAGCCGATCGAGGTGATCGAGGGCCCGCTGATGGACGGCATGAACGTCGTGGGCGACCTGTTCGGCGCCGGCAAGATGTTCCTCCCGCAGGTCGTCAAGAGCGCGCGCGTGATGAAGAAGGCCGTCGCCTACCTGATCCCCTTCATCGAGGAGGAGAAGGCCAAGGACCCTGCGCTGGCCAAGCAGAAGGACACCAACGGCACGGTCGTGATGGCCACGGTCAAGGGCGACGTCCACGACATCGGCAAGAACATCGTCGGCGTGGTCCTCCAGTGCAACAACTACGAGGTCATCGACCTCGGCGTCATGGTGCCCGCCCAGAAGATCCTCGACGCCGCCAGGGAGCACGAAGCCGACGTCATCGGCCTCTCCGGCCTGATCACCCCGTCGCTGGACGAGATGGTCACGATGGCGGGCGAGATGCAGCGTCAGGGATTCGACATCCCGCTCCTCATCGGCGGCGCGACCACCTCGCGTGCCCACACGGCGGTCAAGGTCGACGGCAAGTACGACGGACCCGTCGTCTGGGTCAAGGACGCCTCGCGCTCGGTGCCGGTCGTCTCCTCGTTGCTCCACGAGGAGCGGCGTACGGCCCTCCTCGCAGACGTGAGGGCCGACTTCGACAGCCTGCGCAGCCCGCCACGCCGCCAAGCACGACCGGCCGATGGTGACGCTCGAGGACGCCCGGGCCAACGCGACGCCGATCGACTGGACGGGCTACCGGGCTCCCCGCCCGCACCTGCTGCTGCAGCAGGACCGCGACGTGTCACCGATCATCGGCCGTCGCGGCGAGACCCAGCACGTGCGGATCTTCCGCAACTACGACCTCGCCGAGCTGCGCCGCTACATCGACTGGCAGCCGTTCTTCAACGCCTGGGAGATGAAGGGGTCGTTCCCAGACATCCTCAACAACCCGTCGAGCGGGCCCGAGGCGCGCAAGCTGTACGACGACGCGCAGGCCATGCTGCAGCGGCTGACCGACGAGAAGTGGCTGACCGCGCACGGCACGATCGGCCTGTTCCCGGCCAACAGCGTCGGCGACGACATCCACGTCTACCTCACCGAGCAGCGCGACGAGCCGCACCGCGTGCTGTCGATGCTGCGCCAGCAGGGCCGGCACCGCGACGGCGTCCCCAACCGGGCCCTGTCCGACTTCGTCGCCCCCAGGAGCACGGGCGTGCGCGACTACATGGGTGCCTTCGCAGTCACCACCGGCCACGGCACGCAGGAGAAGATCGCCGAGTTCAAGGCTGACCTGAACGACTACGACGCCATCCTGCTCGAGTCGCTCGCGGACCGGTTGGCCGAAGCCTTCGCGGAGCGGCTGCACCAGCGCGTCCGCAAGGAGCTGTGGGGCTACAGCCCCGACGAGCACCTCGACAGCGTCGGCCTGATCAAGGAGCAGTACCGCGGGATCCGGCCGGCTCCCGGCTACCCGGCATGCCCCGAGCACACCGAGAAGCGCACCCTGTGGGAGCTGCTCGACGTGGAGACTGCCACCGGCATCGAGCTCACCGAGTCGATGGCGATGTGGCCGGGCGCCTCGGTCTCCGGCTGGTACTTCTCGCACCCGGAGTCGCAGTACTTCGTCGTGGGCCGGCTCGCCCGCGACCAGGTCGCCGACTACGCCGACCGCAAGGGCTGGACCCTGACCGAGGCGGAGCGCTGGCTCTCGCCCAACCTCGGCTACGACCCGGAGGACTGACCGGGTGACCGACGGCACCTGGCCTGCCGCCGTGCTCTGGGACATGGAACGAGCGCGCAGTTCATTGAGGCCCACCGGAGGGCGTCAAGGCCCACGTTGGTGCAGGTCGAGACGCCGCTTCCAGGCGCGGGGCCCGTTGAGCGAGCGCTGTGGAGGCCCTTCACGGCTGCCACCGCGATCGGCTCATGGCGGTCGCGGCCTGATAGCTGATACCGGGAGCTGGCGACCGGCCGGTCACCCATGCCATGCCAGTTCCTAGGGCACAGGTAGAACCACCTGGCGCGGCGTCTCAAGGGTGGCGAGGCGGTGCCTCAGGTCGGCACCGCCGCGCCCTCGCCGGCGCGCTCGCACCGCTCGCGGTCCCGTGGCTGTCCGGCCGCGCCGAACAAGGTGGCGGCCTGGCCAATGAGTTGCGCGAACTCGTCGAGGTCTCCCCGGGCGAGGGCGACGTGTGCGCGGGCCTCGAGCACGGCGGCCTCCCAGGCACTTCCCTCCCAGCGAGAGGCAGACGCCGTGGCGACGGCGAGGTGTCGCTGCGCCGCGTCGACGTCTCCGACCGTCGCGCACGCGATAGCGGCGGGCACGGCGAGCATGACGTCGCAGAACGGGCAGGCGTCCGTCTCCCCGAGGGTCGCCTCGGCCCGGTCCACCATGGCCCGTGCCGCCACCTGGTCGGGTGCGGCGGCGATCATCGTGCCGTAGATGCGCTGGAGCAGGTGCATGCTGATGACCGACCAGCGCGCCAGCGGCAGGGCGCTGCTGGAGCAGCGCTGCGGCCTCCTCGCGGTCGCCCTGGGCGAGCCGGACCTCCGCCAGCCGCTGCAGGCTGTGCGCCTCTCCCGCTGCGGCGTCCACGTCGCGGTGCAGGTCCACCGCCTCGAGCAGCTCCCGCTCCGCCCGCTCGAGGTCGCCCATCAGGAGCGCGGCCTCGCCGATCAGCGCGGTGGCGAACGCCACCCCGCGCAGGGCTCCCGCCCTGCTCGGCCCGGCGCGCAGCTCCTCGGCGAGCTCGATGACCTCGGCGTAGGGCACCGGCCCGTACAGCAGGTACTCGGCCACGCAGAGGTGGGCGTCGAACAGGGCGGTGGCGAGGCCGGGCCTGCCGCTCGTACGCCGCAGCTCGAGCCGGAACCGTTCGAACCACTCGCCGCGCTGGTGCGCGATCAGACCTTGCAGCGCCACCAGGTCGACGTAGTGCCAGGGGTCTTCCGGGGTCAGCAGCGACCCGGCGGGCGGCCGCCGCGGCGTCCCAGGCCGCGTCGACGTCGCCGGAGAAGTAGGCGAGGTTGCCCCGGGCCAGCAGGATCGGGCCGTCCGCCGCGTCGCCCTCGAGCTCCAGACCGGCGAGCGCCGCCTCAGCAGTGTCGAGCTCCCCGGCGAAGCACGCGGCTCGTGCCAGCCTCGCACGCACGAGCCGGTGCTCGGTGCCGGTGGTGACGGACGTCGCCTTGCGGTAGGCGGCGACCGCGCCGGGGTCCCCGAGCGCCATCAGCAGGTCACCGCGGCGTGCGAGGAGGTGCGCCCGCTCCGCGCCGTGGGCGTGGTCGCCCACGGCGTCGACCAGGGCCAGGGCGTCGCGGTAGGCGCCGAGTGCGCCCGCGGTCTCCACGGCGGGCAGGACGTGGGGGACGGCCAGGTCTGCGCGTCCGGCGGCCAGGTACTGGTGCGCGACGCGCGCCGGTGCTGCGCCGAGGCGCGAAGCTGCTCGTGCCACCTCGAGGTGTGCCTCGACCCTCGCGGACGCCGGCATCCGTTCGAGCAGCGTCTCGCGGACGAGGGCGTGGCGGAACCGGTGGCCGGCGTCGGTCGGCTCCACCACGAGTGCCGACGTCGCGACGTCGAGGTGGCGGTAGGCCTCCTGCCTCGTCCACCCCGGCCACCGCGACGAGCTCGTCGGTGGTGAACGTCGAGCCCAGGACCGCGACCCGGCCGAACGTGCGCTCCACCGCCGGGGGCAGACCGAGGCCCACCTCAGCGGGCCTGCCGTCGACCGCCGTCCGCACCAGCTCCAGCACGGAGAAGGGCAGACGGCCGCTCGCCGAGCAGATGTAGTCCACGGTCGCGTCGTCGAGCTCCGGTGCCTCGGACGCGATCAGCCGCCGGGTGCTCCTCTCGTCCAGGGGAGCGAGCGGCAGCGTGGAACCGATGCCCCGCGCCACCAGGCTCGCGGTCACCGCTCGCAGGGTCTCGGAGCCCTCGGCACGATGGGCGAGGACGACGACGACCGAGCCGGTCACCGCGCAGCGTGCGAGGTAGTGCAGCAGGCGCAGGGAGGCCTCGTCCGCCTCGTGGATGTCGTCCACCACGAGGAGCACGCCGTGATCCGCCGAGGCGAGCCGCAGCAGCTCCGCGGTGGCGACGAAGAGGCGCTGGTGCGCGCTCTCCCCGGACCAGCTGACCTCCGTCCCGGACATCGCCCGGTCGATCTCCGCGCGGAACTGGTCGTCGAGACCCTCGAGGAGCGCCGGGGCGTGCCGGCACAGGTCGCCCAGCGCCTCGAGGACAGAGGCGTAGGGCCAGGGTCCCTCGACGGCCGAGGCCGTGCCGCGTCCGACGCGCCAGCCTCGGCGGCGAGCCATGGCGACCGCCAGGTCGAGCACCGCCGTCTTGCCGACGCCCGGGGGACCGGTGAGGAGCACCGTGCTTCCCCGGCCCGCCTCGGCCTGCTCCAGCCGCTGCCTGATCTCGTCGCCCGTCCGGCGCCGGGCCACGAGCCGGACCTGGGCAGGAGCCTGCCCGCCGCCCGGCGCGGCGTCCCCGGTGCCGGACGCCCGGAGCGCCCCGGTCAGCGACCGCCGCAGGTCCTCCGCTGCCACGCTGGGGCCGGTGCCGAGCTCCCGTCTGAACGCCTGCTCCATCCGCTCCAGCTGTCTCAGTGCACCTCGTACGTCGCCGCGGTCCGCGGCCTCGCGGACCAGTGCCAGGTGTGCCTCCTCGTCGGCGGGCTCGTGCTGCAGCACGCCCTGCCACCGGTGGAGCAGGCGGAGCACGTCGAGGTGGAGCAATCCCAGGGCCTCGCGCTGCTCCCCGATCGACGGGTCGTACCGGTCCTCGGGCAGCAGCTCGCCGTCGTACAGGGCGAGAGCGGCGACGGCGTCGTCGCGAGAGCGTGACGCCACGGCCGCCTCGGCCAGCCGGCGGAACTCGATCGCGTCGACGGTGACGGCGGCGTCGGGCAGCAGCGTGACGAGGTCCTGCCGGAGCACGACGGTCGAGGACTCGTCGCCGCCCAGCGCCCGGCGGGCGTAGTGGGCCGCCTTGTGCAGGCGTGGCAGCGCGGCTTCGACGGAGGTGCCGGGCCACAGGGCCTCGATGACCTGCTCACGGTGGAGGCGGCGCCCGCGGGCGAGGGCGAGGAGCTTGACCAGGCCCGCCGCATGACGACGCGCCCACGCGTCGGCGGGAATCGCAACCCCGTCGACGCTGACCTCGAACCTCCCGAGCAGGGTGATGCGGACGTCCATGCCAGTCTCGCTCGTCCTCGACTCGCCTGCCTCGGCAGGATACGCCCGATCGCGGAGCGGTGACGGCCCGCGATCCCGAACGGCTCGCGGGCCGGAATCACGAGCTGTGCCGACGTACGTGCGAGACGACCGCCTCCTCGATGGTGTCGAGGTCGCGAGCGTCGGGAAGGTGGACGCGCCCGTCGAGCGGCAGGAACGTCGCGCGGGGCAGTCCGGACGCGAGCTCCCGCCCGCCGCGGAACCAGATCAATCGGTCCGAGCGGTAGTGCAGCACCAGCGTGGGTGTGTGATCTCGGGGAGCAGGTCACTCACGTCCTGCTCGTAGAGGGACTCCAGGTACGACGCCGCGACGTCCGGTGCGGCCGAGTCCCGGAAGACCTTGGCGAGGTGCCACGCGGCCTCGTCCGACAGCCCGGGTCGGTACATGTCGGCCAGCATCTTGCTGCCCATGCCCCAGTGGGTGCGGGCTATCTCGACGACCATCGCGCGCAACCTCTTGTCGACGAAGGTCTTGGGGGCGCTGGCGAAGGTGCCGAAGAGGACGAGGGAGTCCACCCACTCGGGCTTTCGGTGGGCGAGGGTCAGGGCGATCGGTCCCCCCGCTGACATGGCGAGCAGGGACACGGGCGGCCCGATGGTGCGCACCACCTCGGTCAGCTCCTCGACGCTGGCCTCGAGGCCGTAGTCCGCGACGGGACCTGGCGAGAGGCCGGTCCCTGCGCGGTCGAAGAGGGTGAGCTCCAGGTCTCCCGTCAGCCGCTCGAGCAGCGAGGAGCGCGGATCGCGCCCGGAGGCGATCACGTCGAGGCTGGAGACCCAGCCCAGGATGACCACCGTCCTGGCCCCGGCGCCGGCGGTCCCGTAGGCCAGCACGTTGCCGCGATCGGTCCGCAGGTAGCGCACCTGGAGGCCGGGCAGCCCCGCGCGGCCTCCGACAGACCGGGTAGCCGGCGGACCCGGGTGGGTCGCGCAGGAGCTCGACCTGGACGGCGCGGAACGCGGGTGAGGGCTCCAGGCCCAGCTCGTGGGCGAGGTGCTCCCGGTGGGACTGGTACACGTCCAGCGCGTCGGGGGCCCGTCCGGCCGCGTGCAGGGCTCGCATCAGGGCCATGTGGGACGCCTCGCGCAACGGGTGCTCGGCCACGAAGGGGCGCAGCAGGGTGATGGCCTCCTCCGGGCGGCCGGCCGCCAGCAGGGCCTCCCCGCACCGCTCGATGGCGGCCAGCCGGAGCTCCTCGAGCCGGAGCGCCTCGAGGTGGGCGAGGTCGGAGTCTCCGAGGGCGCCGTACGCCGGGCCCCGCCACAGCGCGAGGGCGTCGGTCAACGTGCGTGCGGCGGTGGACGGCTCCTCGTCGCGAGCCCGCTGGACCGCGGCCGTGAAGACGGCCGCGTCCAAGTCGCCAGGGTCCAGGTCGAGCCGGTAGGCGCGTTCCCGGGTCAGCAGGACGTCACGCCCACTGACCGCGGCGAGGTTGGCACGCAGCTTGAAGACCGCGCTGTACAGGGCCGCGGCGGGGTTCTCCGGTGGGTCGTCGGGCCACAGCAGGTCGATCAGCCGGTCGGAGGTGACGGCCTCACCGGCTCTCGCAGCGAGCGCCGCGAGCAGCGCGGGCTGCCGGTGCCCCGGAAGGGCGACGGTGGTGCCGTCCGAGGCGACGAGGGACACGTCGCCGAGCACCCGCACGAGCATGGCTCCTCCTTCGACAGGCCTCACTGCTCAGTCTGCCCACGCCCACGCCGGTGTCCACCCGGATGCCGTGCCCGCGGCACCGTGCGGGTCGCGGTACATCCGGGCGACCCGAGTCCTGTCGATCCTCGGCCGCTCCATCAGTCGCAGGCGCGACTCGCCCTCGAGCAGGCCGTCGAGCGGGGAGAGCCGGAGCCCGACCAGTGCCAGGACGTGCAGCGACCGGTGGTTGCCGGGATGCACCGTGGCACGGACACGCTCGACTCCTGCCACGGCGCCGGCGGTGGTCAACGCATCCACGAGAGCGACCCCGAGGCCGACTCCCTGGCAGGCGTCGACGACCTCGAAGGCGAGCTCCGCCGTGGCGGGACCCACCCGGACGGCCCGCGCGATCCCGGCCGGCCGGTCGTCGACCGTCGCGAACCAGGCGATGTGCCGGTGGTCGTCGACCGCGGTGAGGGCCGTGGCCATCGATCCGGTGAGCCGCGGGACGCCGACGAGGTAGCGGTCCATCCGGGACTGCGCGGAGAGACCGTCGAAGACGGCCTGCAACGGGCCGGTCTCGCCGGCCCCCAGGGGACGGAGGACGGCTGTCGAGCCGTCGCGCAACCGGGCCTCGACGGAGTCGCCCGGCCACCGGGGGACGGTCAACGGGCCGTGGGCGACGGCGACCGCGGTGCTCACCGCCATGACCGGCGCCGGCGCTGCGAGCGGGCGCGCCGTGCCTCGCGCAGCATGCGGCGCTCGGGGGTGTCGGCCATCGCCAGCTCCTCGGCGCGCTGGCGCGCCAGCTCCATGATCACGTAGTCGTGCATCTCGGGGTCCTCCCTGTGTCGGCCACCCGTGTGGTCACGGGCGGCGCTGGTGTCGGAGGACCCACGGTCGACGGGTCGCCTTCCCGGCCACTTCCCCGGCCGCGCGGCCCGGGGAAGGTCGCGGGAAGGTCCGCCCGGCACGGTGCTGGCCATGCACGCACCGCAGATCGGCACCGCCGCCCACCGCACCCGCTCCGTCACTCGGCGGGACATCGAGCTGTTCACGCAGGTGACGGGGGACCGCAACCCGATCCACCACGACGAGGACCTCGCCCGGCGAAGCCGCTTCGGCGGACTCGTGGTGCAGGGCGGGGTGACCTCGGGCCTGCTCAACGCCCTCGTCGCCGAGCAGCTGCCGGGCCCCGGGAGCGTCTTCCTGGAGGTCGCGTGGCGCTTCCTCGCCCCAGTGCGCCCCGGTGACGTGATCACCGCCCGGGCGACCGTGGCCGACACCCGTGACGACAAGCCCGTGACGCACCTGGCCACGTCCGTGACGAACCAGGACGGGGTCACCGTGCTCGACGGCACAGCGGTCGTCTGGCGCGACCCGACCGTGGCGGCAGCCGCCGGGTGCGGCACCCGACCACCCACTGACCCGGTGCCGGACCGTCCGGCGCCGACCCGATGAAAGGGACCATCACAATGACCGTCACCACCAACACGTCGGAGACCAACGGCGTGGACGTCGCGACGCTGTTCGCCACGCTCGACGCAGTCAAGGCCCAGCCGGAGATCGCCAGGTTCCAGTTCCGCGCCCGCAACACGTGGCAGGGCGGCACCCACAGCCGGTCTGAGTTCGGCGACTTCTACGGAGCGACCCAGGAGATGGCGCACGAGTCCGTCACCGCCGTCGACTCCGACCACCCGGCCGTCCTCGTTGGCCAGGACCACGGCCCCACCCCCGTGGAGTACCTCCTCCACGGCATCGCCGCCTGTCTCACGGCCGGCGTCGCCAACGTCGCCGCCGCCCGCGACGTACGACTGCACAAGGTCTCCTCGACCGTCCAGGGCGACATCGACCTGCTCGGCATCTTCGGGATGTCCGACGGGAGCGTCCGCAACGGCTACGAGCAGATCAAGGTCACCTTCCACATCGACGGCGACGCCGACGAGGAGACCCTGCGCGGCCTGGTCGAGCAGTCCAGGCGGCGCTCGGCGGTCTACGACGTGCTGACCAACCCGACCCCTGTCGTCATCGACGTGGTCACCGGCTGAACCGCGGCCCGTCGCCCGACCGCGGGGGCCCGCCGGGACAGCCACCCCGGCGGGCCGCCCCGCGGCCCACACACCCAGGACCCGAGGAGGGCCCACGATGAAACACCTCAGTGTCGACACCGTCGTGATCGGTGCCGGGCACGCCGGCCTCGCCGTCAGCCGCCTGCTGACCGAGACGCGACGCGAGCACGTCGTGCTGGACCGGGGGCGGGTGGGGGAGCGGTGGCGGACCGAACGCTGGGACTCCCTGCACCTGCTCACCCCGAGCTGGATGACCCGCCTGCCGCACTGGCGGTACGCCGGCCCTGATCCGGAGGGCTTCATGCCCGCCCAGGCGTTCGCGAGCCTGCTCGAACGGTACGCCGAGTCGTTCGCCGCCCCCGTCGTGAGCGGCACCACGGTGCTCTCGGTGCGTCGGTGCGGCCTCGAGCACTACGCCGTCGTCACCGACCGTGCCACCTACGCGGCGCGGCACGTGGTCGTCGCCACCGGGCCGCACGGGACACCTGTCGTGCCCCGGTCGATCGGTGCCACGGACCTCCGGGTCGTCCACAGCAGCGCCTACCGGAACCCCGCGCAGCTGCAGCCCGGCGGTGTCCTGGTGGTCGGGGCATCATCGTCGGGGGTGCAGATCGCCGACGAGCTCGTCCGCTCCGGTCGCGACGTCGTGGTGGCCGTGGGGCGGCACACCCGGATGCCCCGCCGGTACCGCGGCACGGACATCTTCTGGTGGCTCGAGAGCACAGGCAGAACCGCACGCACCATCGACGAGGTCCGGGACCCCGCGGCCGCCCGACGTGGACCGTCGCTGCAGCTCGTCGGCCGGCCCGCCACGCAAGCCGCCGAGACCCTGGACCTCGCCGTGCTGCGGGCGCGCGGAGCCCGGCTCGTCGGCCGCCTGGAGTCGCTGATCGGGAACACCGCCGTGTTCGCCGACGACCTGTCCGACACGGTCGCTGCCGCCGACCGGGTGATGCACCGCGTCCTGGACGACGTCGATGCGCACGTCCTGCGGGCCGGGCCGGAGAGTGAGGTCCTTCCGGCGTACCGCCCGCGACCACTCACGAACGCGACGGGGCCACGTCGGCTGCACCTGGGTGCCGAGGGAATCCGCACCGTGGTCGTCGCCACCGGCTTCCGGCCCGACCACTCCTGGCTCCACCTCCCCGGCCTGCCGTCGGACGGAGAGCTGCGGCAGTACCGGGGAGTCACCGACGCGCCCGGTCTCTACGTCGTCGGCCAGCGGTTCCAGCACCGTCGGGACTCCGGATTCATCGACGGCGCCCGTCACGACGCCCACGCAGTCGTGCACCACCTCCTCACCGGCTCGCTTCCCCCGGTCGCGCCTGCCGCCAGCTCCAGCGACCGGACGGACCCTGTCGACGGGAGGGAGGCGGCATGACCGACTACGACGTGGTCGTGGTGGGTGGTCGGGTGGCGGGAGCCTCCACGGCCCTGCTGCTGGCCCGCGCGGGCGCTCGCGTCGCGCTGGTGGACCGCGCGCGGCGCGGCAGCGACACCGTGTCCACCCACGCGCTGATGCGAGCCGGCGTGCTGCAGCTCTCCCGGTGGGGCCTGCTGGACCGACTCGTTGCCGCCGGTACCCCGGCCGTGCGCCGGACCACCTTCCACTTCGAGGACAGTCGGCCCGTCCAGGTGTCATTCCGTCCGTCCGCCGGCGTGGACGCGCTCTACGCGCCGCGCCGCCACGTGCTGGACACGATCCTGGTCGACGCGGCGGCTGAGGCGGGCGCCGACGTCCTGCACCAGACCCCCGTCACCCGCCTGCTGCGGGACGGCGACGGACGCGTCGCGGGCGTGGTCGCGAGGGGTCCTGGCGGCCGGCTTCTGCCCATCACCGCCCCTGTCACCGTGGGCGCGGACGGCATCTCCTCGATGGTCGCCAGAGCCGTAGAGGCCCCTGTCGAGGTCCGAGGGCGATTCGCCAGTGGGGTGTTGTACCGCTACGTGTCCGGGTGCGAGCCCAGGGGATATGAGTGGGCGTACGGCGGACGGGCCGCGGCCGGGGTCATCCCCACGAACGGTCAGGAGTGCTGCGTCTTCGTGGCCACCACCCCGGAGCGGGTCCGACAGCTGCGCAGGCATGGGGTGGAGGCGGCATTCGACGCCCTGCTGGACGTCGTCGGTCGTCCGGTGGCCGAACGCGTCCGCGACGGCGGGCCGAGCGGCCGGGTCCGGGGGTGGGCCGGCGTGCCCGGTCACGTGCGCCGATCCTGGGGGCCGGGCTGGGCGTTGGTGGGAGACGCCGGTTACTTCAAGGACCCGATCACCACCCACGGCATGACGGACGCGCTGCGAGACGCCGAGCTGTTGGCCGACGCACTCCTGGCCGTGGTCGGCGGATCGACGGAGCGCGACGCGCTGTCGCACTACCAGGCGACCCGTGACGCCCTGTCCAGGCCGCTGATCGAGGTGACCGAAGCGGTCGCGGCCTACGAGTGGGACACCGACGGCGTGCAGACGCTGCTGCGCGCCGTGAGCTCCGCCATGAGCGACGAGGTGGACCTCCTCCAGGCTCGGGCACCCTGGCCCCCGAGGGGAACCGGCGAAGGCGAGACCTTCGTGCCCGACAACCCCCCGCTGGCTCCCGCGCCATCCGGCACCGGCAAGCTCGCGGATGCCGGCGGGCAACGAGGCCAACCGATGGTGGGCGTGGGTCCTCACGAACCCGGGCGGATCCTCGAGACGCCCGCGATCCGCTCGGACCGGCCCTCGTGGTAGCCGTCCCGTCGCTCGAAGCACCGCGTCGGCTCGGCGTCCGACGACTTGTGAGCGCGACCACGCACGGGCTGGCCTCTTCCGCCGCGATGCCACTCCGGTCCGCACACACCGGACGGCAGCGGCGTCGTACCGGTGGCCGCTCTCACTGAGTTGGTGGCGAGAATCGCGCCTTCACCTTCCGGCTGTGTCCAGGCTCCGAGCGCGCTGCCCCCCGGATCGTCTCTCGACACCAGGGAGAGGTCGGGCCCACCGTCGAGGGCAATCCGAGCGGGATGCGGTGGCAGATGCGCAGCCTGCTGAGCCGGTTCAGTGAATGGGTCGTGCTTCATCCGGTCTTGTGGGTCGTGGGCTCGGGAGCTGTGCTGGTGCTAGCTGGTCTCGCGCTGGATCTGGCGCCGATCATGGTGATTGCTGCCGCGGCGGCCATCGGCGTCCTGAACATCCTTCATGCGAGGAGACGGGGCTACTGCCCCATTCCGACGGAGCCGGGTTCTCACCCGGGACGACCACAGGTTGAGTAACTGTTACGGGGATGCATCTCGGGGCGGGCGTAGGTGAAGTCCTCGCCGGTGCGCTTGACGCCCACGAGGGTCACATCGTGCTTGCAGCGGGCGGACTCGGCCAGCGTCTTGTCCCATGTGAAGGTGGGGCGAGGGTGCGGGCGATGGAGAACTCGTCAGCGGAGTCCGCTCTTCGTCCGGTAGGACGTGATCGAACCGGTCCCGCGCTCGCGCGCTGCTCGACGGGCGGCGGGCGTCTTGATGCGCGGGGTTCGCCTTGACGATGGCGAATGAAGGGCACCTGCGTTCTAGGGTGGTTCGTCGCATGGAACGTCGCATGAAGTTCTTCGGAGGGCATTCTGAGTACCGCCAGATCCCGAGTATCCGCAGGTCAGCACCCGGATGGGGGAGTGCGGCTGCCGGCCGCGGTCCTGTGGGACATGGACGGCACGCTGGTCGACACCGAGCCCTACTGGATCCAGGCGGAGTTCGACCTGGCTGCCCGGCACGGTGGCGCCTGGTCACGGGAGCACGCGCTCAACCTGGTCGGGCAGGACCTGTTGGACTCCGGTCGCTACATCCGCGAGCACATGGGCATCGACCTCGAACCCTCCGAGATCGTCGAGCAGCTGCTCGACAGCGTCGTGGAGCAGGTGGAGCGGGCGGTCCCGTGGCGACCCGGCGCCCGGGAGCTGCTGGCCGACCTGGCGTCGTACGGCGTGCCCTGTGCGCTGGTGACCATGTCCTACCGGCGGTTCGTCGCGCCGGTGCTGGCGGCGCTGCCGGCCGAGGCGTTCCGGGTGGTCGTCACGGGCGACGCGGTCAGCCGCGGGAAGCCCCACCCCGAGCCCTACCTGAAGGCGGCGCAGGAGCTGCGGGTCGACCCCGCTGCCTGTCTGGCGATCGAGGACTCCAACACCGGTGCCCGTTCCGCCGAGGCGGCGGGCTGTGTGGTGCTGGTGGTGCCCAACCACGTCCCGGTGCTCGACGGGGACCGTCGGGTCTTCCGTGAGTCCCTCCTCGACGTCCGTGCCACGGGCGTGGCCGCCATCCGGTCGGAGTGCGGGAGTAGTCACAGGTCCTAGTACCACCGGACAATGGCGACCTGCACCTCGCGTGACCCACAGTGGAGCCACTCGGGGGTTCAGCGGCCCTCTGGGTGAAACAGGAAGCAGGAAAGATGATCCGACGCGGACCCGCCATCGTGCTCAGCCTCGTGCTGAGTGCAGCGGCCCTCGTCACGGCGCCTGGCGCCGTGGCGAGTGATGGCGGGCCCGCGAAGGACATCGGTTCCGACGTTCCTGCCGCTTTCGCCTTCACCGAGCCGGACAAGAAGGTGGAGGCCTGTGAGAAGGGCGCCACTGTCAAGCTGAAGGTCGACACCGACCCGGATGGCCGGCTGATCGCGGCCGGCATCGTGTGGTCGGACGACGAGGACACCTGGGACTGGCGGTTCAAGCACAACGACGAGCTCTCCGACAAGGGCGACATCCAGGCGAAGGACACCGACAAGTCCTTCAAGATCATCCGCACCATGATCAACTTCAACGGCCCGGACTTGGTGGTCTTCCGGGCGGAGAACACGGCGACGCATGAAGTGTGCCGCGCCGAACTCTACTTCTGACCCTTCGGGCCTATCCTCCTCCCGTGAAGCTACTGCGGAGCCCTGTTGCGCAGTTCTTGGCGTTCGGCCTGCTTCTGATCGGGCTGATCTCGCTGGGCACCACTCGACTCGCGCAGGATGCCGCCGAGGAAGAGGCACTCGCAGAGGCTCGTGAACTGAATGCGGTCTTGGCTCGGTCATCCAGCGACACTCCTGGTCTGGCGCGAGCGCTACGCAACGAAGAACAGGACGAGTCGATCGACGGCGGCTCGCTCGACAGGTATGACCGCAAGGTTCAGGCGCTTCTGCTGATCGACTACGTGGAGCGGGTCAACATCTGGACGGAGTCGGGCCGGGTCATCTACACCAACGCCTATCCCGCGATCGGTCGCACGTTCCCCCTGACCGACGGACAGCAGGAAATCCTGGCGACGGTGGCACCGGCAGTGAAATCTCCGACCCCACCTCGCCGGAGAACGTGGGGCTGGCCGGCCGACCCGGGCTGCAGACTGCCGAGCCTGTCGAGCAGGTGCGGATCTATACGAGGGTCCTCGCGACAGAGGACGAGATTCCGTTCCTGTTCGAGGGCTACTACACGCTCGACGACATCGAGGAGCGGAGGGAACGGATCTACGGCTCGTTCCTCTGGATCACGATTGGGGGCCCGCTGCTCCTGGTCCTGCTCGTCACCCCGCTGCTGTGGGTCCTCACCCGCCGACTGACCAACGCTGCGACACGATCGCGAACGGCTCCTGCACTCCTCGCTGGACGCCTCGGACGCCGAGCGCCGCCGGATCGCCCGCGACCTCCACGACAGCGTCGTGCAGGACCTGGCCGGGACGGGGTTCTCGATCTCGGCCGTCTCCCGCGACCCCGACGTGCCGGGTCACGCGCGGCAGCGGCTCGAGGACGCCGGCAGCTCCCTGCGGGGAGGCCTCAAGGCGCTGCGCTCCCTGCTCGCGGAGATCCACCCGCCCGACCTGCATGCCGAGGGGCTGGCGGCAGCGCTGGCCGACCTGATCGCCCCGGCGGCGGCGTCCGGCGTGCAGGCGTCGGTGAGCGTGGAGGGCGCCGAGACCGCCTCCGACGAGCAAGCGGCCCTGGTGTGGCGGGTCGCCCAGGAGGCGGTTCGCAACGCGTTGCGCCACGCCGAGGCCTCGACCCTGGCGGTGACCGTGCGCGCCGACGAGGGCTGGCTCGTGCTGGATGTCGTCGACGACGGCATCGGCTTCGACCCGAAGGATCGCCGGCGGTCCGACAGCTTCGGACTCCGGGGGCTGCGGTCCCTGGTGTCCGAGGCCGGCGGCACACTGGTCGTGCGATCCTCCCCCGGTGAGGGAACGACTGTGTTGATGGAGGTGGCCGCGCGATGACGACCGAGACGACCCGCACGATCCGGGTGGTCCTGGCCGACGACCACGCGGTGATCCGCGCCGGCCTCCACCAGCTGCTGGCCGGCACCGACGACATCGAGGTCGTCGCCACCGCCGACAACGGCGCTCGCGCCGTGGAGATGGCCCGCGAGCACCGACCCGACGTGGTGCTGATGGACCTGCAGATGCCGGAGGTCGACGGTGTCACGGCCACCCGCAGGATCATGGCGGAACAGCTCGGCGTCGACGTGCTGGTGCTCACGTCGTACTCCGACGGCGAACGGATCCTGGCCGCCCTCGACGCCGGGGCGGTCGGCTACCTCCTGAAGGACGCCGACCCGGACGACGTGCTCCAGGGGATCCGGGCGGTCAGCCGCGGGGAGTCCCCGATCCATCCCAGGGCGGCACGGCACCTGCTGGGCGTCCGCGCCGGCTCGAGCCAGGTCCAGCTGACCACGCGTGAGTCGGAGGTGCTGCGGCTGGTCAAGGACGGACTGGCCAACAAGCAGATCGCCCGGCGCCTCGACATCAGCGAACGGACCGTCAAGGCCCACCTGACGTCGGCGTTCGCCCGGATCGGCGTCACGGACCGCACCCAGGCCGCCCTCTGGGCGCAGCGCAACGGGCTCTGACCCCCCGCCCTCCGGCGCCTCGTCAGTCGACGTCGTCGGCGGTGAGCTCGCCCGGATCGGCCGGCTCGACCTCCGGCAGCGGGGGAGGGGTGCCACCCCACTCGGGGCAGATCGCCCGGTGGGCGCACCAGTCACACAGCCGCGAGCGCCGGGGACGCCAGTCGCGGCTCTCGGTCGCCAGTGCGATGGCCCGCCAGATCGCCTCGACCTTGCGCTCGGTGGCCCGGAGGTCCTGCTCGTCGGGGACATAGCGCACCAGCTCGCCGCTGCCGAGGTAGACCAGCTGGAGCATCGCCGGGACCACCCCGCGGGTGCGCCACAGCACCAGCGCGTAGAACTTCATCTGGAACAGCGCCTTGGCCTCCCAGCCCTCGCTGGGCGCTCGGCCGGTGTTGTGAGTGGGCACGAACCCTTCCCCGCAAAGGTAGAGAGAGTCCGAGGCGTTCACAGAAACGCACTGCGTTGGCACTGACTCGACGGGGTCGACCGAGGCGATGATGCGACGCGACGCGTTGTTCCGCTGAACGGTGGTGACGCCCACGTCGCACTCAAGCGCCTTGCGTGGGAGGCGAAAGGGGTTGAACCCGACGGGCGTGAACTCGATGACGTGCCAGGTTCTGGGAGGACGAGTGGGGTTGACGTAGGGCTTCGCGAAGTGGGCGGGATGGATGCCCAGCGACCTCAGGAGCTCCAGGACGTCGCGTGCCAACCTGTCGTCCGTGGTCGTGAATCCAGCTCGGTGTCTGATGCGATTCCACCAGCCGTCCGTATCCATGAGGCCGCGGAGCAGCTCTACGCGCTGCCGCGTCCCCGCACGCAGGTAGACGGGTGGGATGTGCTTGAACCCCTTCACCCCTGCTCGACGCAAGTGTGCCGCGAACGGGAGGTTGGACGGCTCGACGCTGCGGTGTTCCCACTCCCGTGCGCAACGCCGAGTGCGGTGTCCGGGTGTTCCCTCGCGAAAGCTCGTGTGGCCGTAGGTGCACTCGTCGTCACGCTTTCGGAGGTGGACCGAGTAGGCCGTGGTCGCGTCCGTGACCGAGACGCGACCTGCCCACCGCTCCTTGAGCACTGCGAGCATGTCCGGGGCGTCGACCCTGCCGACGGTGAATTCGCCGCTGTGGGTGGAGCCGTCCCCGAGCCAAGCCCCCAACAACCAGGGATCGGCGGGGAGTTCGGTGTCGGGCAGATCGAGCGCGCTCGCCGTCTCGATCCACAACGATCGGTGCCGCCCCGCGGCCAGGTGCTCCTGGTGAATCGCGTGGAGCTGGTCAGCGTCGACGGTGTGGTGGGTCTGGATCTGCCGTCTAGAGCTGACGACGCGCCAAAGGTGCTCGTTGTCGCACACGACGGATGTTCCATCAAGGAAGGTGATGCGGTAGCAAGGGCGGGAGTGGACGCGCGACTTCGCGATCACCTCGACAGCGGCACCGTCCGAGCCCACGAGCCGATCACCGACCCGCACGGCACCCATGGTGGTCCAGCCCGTGGGCGTCGGCAGCGGAGTGTCGACGGCCAGCCCCTTGTAGTCCACCACGCGGAGGGCGCCGTCGGGGGCGACGTCGAGCCGGTCGACGAAGCCGCGGAGCAGCAGCTTGGAGTCGAGCACGGCCTCGACGTAGAGCTCGCGCTCCGCGGGCTCGAGGCGGCGCGGGTCCTCGAGCTGGAAGTAGCGGTCCAGGACGGCCCGGCAGCTGCCGAGCCAGTCGGCGACCTCCGGTCCCTCGCCCGTGAACATCTCGGCCAGCTCGGGCTCGGCCTCGATCAGCTGACCCCACGTGGGGACGAGCAGGTCGCGCGCCCGCTCGGGTGTGCGCTCGCCCGCCGGCAGGTCGAAGAGGTCCTCCAGCACCTTGTGGACGAGCGTCCCGCGCACGGCCTCCGGGCTGAAGGGCTCGGGCAGCCGGTCGATGGTCCGGAACCGGTAGAGCAGGGGGCAGGTCATGAAGTCACCCGCGCGGCTCGGCGACAGCGACCCGAGCACGTGGACGCCGTCGACCGGTGTCGACAACGGGGTCGAGGGCGAGCCGGGCGCGGACATGCGGTCACCCTAGGCGAGACCGCCGACAACGATGCGGGCGAGCGCGCACGGGTCGGATAGCCTCGCCACGTGTCCGAACCGCACCATTCGCCGCCCGATCCGCGGCGTCCCGCGCCGCGGCCCGAGCGACCGCCGGGGACCTTCCGGATCGGCTCGGTGGCCGGCAGCGACGTGCTCGTCACGTCGTCCTGGTTCGTCGTGGCCGGGCTCATCGCGTTCGTGATGGCGCCCGCCGTGGAGGAGACAGCACCCGGGCTCGGCGCGTGGAAGTACGTCGCCGGGTTCGTGTTCGCGATCGTCCTCTACCTCTCCGTGCTGCTGCACGAGGCGTCGCACGCGATCATGGCCAAGCGCTACGGGTTCCCGGTCACCTCGATCACGCTCCACTTCCTGGGCGGGATGACCGCCATCGAGGGGGAGTCGCGACGCCCCCGCGAGGAGTTCATGATCGCCGTGGTGGGTCCGCTGACCTCGATCGCCGTCGGCGTGGCCGCCGGCGCGCTCTACCTGGTCACCCCCGACGGCCTGCTGCTGCTGGCCGTCGGAGGACTGGCGGGCGCCAACCTGCTGGTCGGCGTCCTCAACCTGGTCCCCGGTCTGCCCCTCGATGGCGGCCGGGTGCTGCGCAGCGGCGTCTGGAAGCTCACCGGGAGCATGCACACCGGCACCATCGTCGCCGGCTGGGGAGGGCGCGTCACCGCGGTCCTCGCGTTGGCCTACCCGCTTCTGATGGAGGCGCTGCTCGACACACGCGCTGACATGGTGGACTTCGTGCTCGCGGGCGTGATCGCCCTGTTCCTGTGGTCGGGCGCCACCCAGGCCATGGCGTCGGCGCGGCTGCGCCGCAAGCTGCCGGCGCTGGTCGCCCGTGACCTCGCCCGCCGCACCATCACCGTCCCCGACGACCTGCCACTGGCCGAAGCCGTGCGCCGTGCCCGCGAGGCCGAGGCCGGCAGCATCGTGACCGTCACCAGCGCCGGCCGTCCGGTCGGGCTGGTCAACGAGTCGGCCGTGCTCGCCACGCCGGAGGACCGCCGGCCGTGGGTCGCGGTCTCCACCGTCAGCCGGGCCCTCGACGAGGGGCTCAGCCTGCCCGCCACCATCTCGGGGGAGGACCTCATCCTCGCGATCAGCCGCACGCCCGCCGCCGAGTACCTCCTCCTGGAGGAGGACGGCGGCATCTACGGCGTGCTCACCACGACCGACGTCGACCGCGCCTTCCGCGAGGTGGGCCAGCGTGACTGACGAGCAGGCGCCCGACGTACCCCCGGAGGCCTGGTCGGGGGTCCACCGCGGGCCGCTGCGCGAGGGCGAGTGGGTGCGCCTGGTCGACACCAAGGGCCGGCGCCACAACATCTGCCTCGAGCCGGGCAAGCGGTTCTTCTCCAACCGCGGCCACTTCGAGCACGACGAGCTGATCGGTCGCGAGGAGGGCTTCACCGTCACCTCCTCCGCCGGCGGCCAGTACCTCGTGTTCCGCCCGCTGCTGTCGGAGTTCGTGGTCTCGATGCCGCGCGGGGCGGCCGTCGTCTACCCGAAGGACGCCGCCCAGATCGTGGCGATGGCCGACATCTTCCCGGGCGCCGAGGTGGTCGAGGCCGGTGTCGGCTCCGGTGCCCTCACCTGTTCGCTGCTGCGAGCCGTGGGACCCCACGGCCGGGTGCTCTCCTACGAGCGGCGCGAGGAGTTCGCCGACGTCGCGCGGCGCAACGTCCACCAGTTCTTCGGGGCGCCCGAGGGGCAGACCCACCCCGCCTGGGAGCTGCGGCTGGGTGACCTGGCCGAGGAGCTGCCCCGCTCCGGCGCCCGCGTCGACCGCGCGATCCTCGACATGCTCGCTCCCTGGGAGTGCGTCGACGCCGTAGCGGACGCGCTGCGGCCCGGCGGGATCGTGTGCGCCTACGTCGCCACCACGACCCAGCTGTCACGGTTCGTGGAGACCGTGCGCGCGCACGGCGGCTTCACCGACCCGCACCCCTGGGAGTCGCTGGTCCGCGACTGGCACGTCGAGGGCCTCGCCGTACGCCCCGACCACAAGATGATCGGCCACACCGCCTATCTCGTCACCGCGCGCCGGATGGCGCCGGGGGAGCGACCCCTCGCGAAGAAGCGGCGTCCGGCCCCGGGTGCCTACGGTCCCGACTACAGCGGCCCGCGCCCGCCCGACCTGCCGCCGCAGGTGCTCGAGGAGCCGTACGGCGGCTGATCCGGGACCCGTCCCAGAAACGTGATCCGACTGGTGGTGTCTGCCCTTCCGTCGGCCGCTCACGCGGGTAGTGTCGCCAGCGGGAGGTGACGCCGATGTCGTCAACCGAAGGACTGTCAGGTCAGCCCCGCAGGGATCGTGAGCCTTCGCCGGAGGAGCTCACCACCCAGGTGCGCTTCCTCGAGGCCGAGGTGTCCGATCTCCGCCGCCGGCTGGGCGACGCGCCCGGCCAGTCACGAGCGGTGGAGATGCGCCTCGCCGACACGCAGCGGTCCCTGTCGGCGGTGACCGCCCAGAACGAGCGGCTGGCCGAGACGCTGCGTGAGGCCCGCGACCAGATCATGAAGCTCAAGGAGGAGGTCGACCGGCTGGCCCAGCCGCCTGCCGGCTTCGGCACCTTCCTGTCCCGCAACGAGGACGACTCGGTCGACGTCTTCACCGGTGGGCGCAAGCTGCGGGTCAACGCCAGCCCCAACGTCGACCTCGACACCCTGGTCCGCGGCCAGGAGGTCATGCTCAACGAGGCCCTCAACGTCGTGGCCGCCCTCGAGTTCGAGGAGGTCGGCGAGGTCGTGATGTTCAAGGAGATGCTCGCCGACGGCGAGCGCGCCCTGGTCATCGCCAACGCCGACGAGGAGCGCGTCGTACGCCTCGCCGAGCCGTTGCGCGCGACGACGCTGCGCGCCGGTGACTCGTTGCTGCTCGACTCCCGCGCCGGCTACGTCTACGAGCGCGTCCCGAAGTCCGAGGTCGAGGAGCTCGTCCTCGAAGAGGTCCCCGACATCGACTACGCGGCGATCGGCGGTCTCACCGGCCAGATCGACCAGATCCGCGACGCGGTCGAGCTGCCCTACCTCCACCCCGAGCTCTTCAAGGAGCACCAGCTCAAGCCGCCCAAGGGGGTGCTGCTCTACGGCCCGCCGGGGTGCGGCAAGACCTTGATCGCGAAGGCGGTCGCCAACTCGCTGGCCAAGAAGGTGGCCGCGCGGACCGGCCAGGAGGGCAAGTCCTACTTCCTCAACATCAAGGGCCCCGAGCTGCTCAACAAGTACGTCGGCGAGACCGAGCGTCACATCCGGCTGGTCTTCCAGCGGGCGCGCGAGAAGGCCAGCCACGGCACGCCGGTCATCGTGTTCTTCGACGAGATGGACTCGTTGTTCCGCACGCGTGGCTCCGGGGTGTCCTCCGACGTCGAGAACACCATCGTGCCGCAGCTGCTGAGCGAGATCGACGGCGTCGAGGCACTCGAGAACGTGCTCGTGATCGGTGCCTCCAACCGCGAGGACATGATCGACCCCGCCATCCTCCGGCCCGGCCGGCTCGACGTGAAGATCAAGATCGAGCGGCCCGACGCGGAGTCGGCGCGCGACATCTTCAGCAAGTACCTCGTCGCCCACCCTGCCGCTCCACCAGGACGACCTCGCCGAGTTCGCCGGGAGTCGCGACGAGTGCATCACCGGCATGATCCGGGCGACGGTCGAGCGCATGTACACCGAGACCGAGGAGAACCGCTTCCTCGAGGTGACCTACGCCAACGGTGACAAGGAAGTCCTCTACTTCAAGGACTTCAACTCCGGCGCGATGATCCAGAACATCGTCGACCGCGCGAAGAAGATGGCGATCAAGGACTTCCTCGAGCACGACCAGCACGGGCTCCGGGTCTCCCACATGCTCCAGGCGTGCGTGGACGAGTTCAAGGAGAACGAGGACCTGCCCAACACCACCAACCCCGACGACTGGGCCCGGATCTCCGGCAAGAAGGGCGAGCGGATCGTCTTCATCCGCACGCTCATCACCGGCAAGCAGGGCACCGAGCCCGGCCGCTCCATCGACACGGCCACCAACACCGGCCAGTACCTCTGAGCCCGCCGGCGATGGGGGCGGACGAGGAGCTCGAGCGCACCGAGCTCGAGGCGGTGCTGGAGACCCGCCGCGAGCTGGGGGCGTCGTACGACGCGGCGCTGGTCGACTCCTTCGCCGACCGGATCGAGGCGGCCGTGCTGGCCCGGACCGCGCAGGAGGTGTCGGTCCGCCACCGCGAGGCGAGGGACCGGGCGTCCGCGGGCCCGCGTCAGCTGGCGCTCGGGATCGTCTCCTGCGTCGCCGGCATCCCGGTCACGGCCATCAGTCTGGGCGTCGAGGGTGGCGCCACCGGCCTGGCCGCGATGGTGATCGGCTGGGGCGGTCTGGTCGCGGTCAACGTGGCACACGCACTCCAGTCGCGCCGGCAGCGCGACTCCTGAAGGACACCGCCCTCGCGCCCCGACCGAGCCATGGGCGGACGTGGGCCTGCCGTGCCCGGGGCGATGCCCGGAGGGGTAGCGGTGAAGGGGGAACGTGTGTTCTACTCGAGAGGTCGCATGCACCCGGTCCCCGTGCGCTTCTCATTGAAGAGAGGCGGAGGGGTCCTTTTGCATTTGACCCACCGGGTCCCGGTCCCGCAACCGGGGCTGATGGGGACTCCTCGCCCGGTTTCCCCCGCTTGGGCGAGGAGTTCCCCATCAGCCCCGGTGCCGGTGCTCGCGTGCCACCTACGGGTTCCTGCCGCCGACCGCACACGCCGTCGCCGAGGCGGCGACGTCCCTACACGGACTCGTAGAGGGTGGTCCGCTCGCGCACCGGACGATCGATCCCGTCGGCGATCTCGGTGAGCTCGGCGACCGTCTTGGCGGACCCGTGCTGTGAGCCGGCCATCCTGCTGATGGTCTCCTCCATCAGGGTGCCGCCCAGGTCGTTGGCGCCTGCGCGCAGCATCGCCCGGGTGCCGTCGACTCCCAGCTTGACCCAGGAGGTCTGGATGTTGCGGATCCGGCCGTGCAGCAGGATCCGGGCCAGCGCATGGACGGCCAGGTTGTCACGCAGGGTCGGTCCGGGCCGAGCGGCGCCGGCGAGGTAGATCGGTGAGGAGTGGTGCACGAACGGCAGGGGCACGAACTCGGTGAAGCCACCGGTCTCGTCCTGGATGGCGGAGAGGACCCGCAGGTGGGCCACCCAGTGGCGAGGGTTGTCGACGTGGCCGTACATCATCGTGGAGGTGGTCGGGATCCCGAGCCGGTGCGCGGTGGTGATCACCTCGATCCAGGTGCGGGTGGGGAGCTTCCCCTTCGTCAGCACCCACCTCACGTCGTCGTCGAGGATCTCCGCTGCGGTCCCCGGGAGGGATCCGAGACCCCGCTCGCGCGCCGTGACCAGGAAGTCGGCGATCGAGAGCCCCGTGCGCGCGGTCCCGTTGATCACTTCCATCGGCGAGAACGCGTGGACGTGCATGTCGGGGACGCGCTCCTTCACCGCCGTGACGAGGTCGAAGTAGCCGGTCGACGGCAGCTCGGGGTCGATACCGCCCTGCATGCACACCTCGGTGGCGCCGAGCCTCCACGCTTCCTCCGCCCGGTCAGCCACCTCGTCCATGCCGAGCGAGTAGGCATCGGAGTCGGTACGACGCTGCGCGAAGGCGCAGAACCGGCAGCCGACGTAGCAGACGTTCGTGAAGTTGATGTTCCGGTTCACGACGTAGGTGACCGGGTCTCCTGCTGCGTCCCTCCGCAGGTCGTCGGCGAGCCGGGTCACCGCACGCAGGAGGTCGCCTTCGGCAGTCATCAACGTGTACGCGTGCTCGTCCGTGAGCGCACCCGGATCGGCCTCTGCCGCGCGGAGGGCATCGGCTCCCTCGGCGTGGAGCACGGCAGGTGCACCGGTGACCCGGGCCGCCTCGCGGACCGGCTCCCAGTCGCCGTACACGACGTCGAAGTCGCCGCGGCGGTCGCTGTGGCGACCCACCGTGTCCACCGACGCGTGGAGGTCGACGCGACCGGCCGAGACCAACCCGCCGTCCGGCTCCTGCCAGGGCAGCCCCACCGGTCGTACGCCGTCACGTGCCAGGCCGTCCGCGTCCGCGAGGGCGGCGACATGACGCGAGACACGCGGGTCGATCCAGGGTTCACCTGCCAGGACGTACTCCGGATGCACGGTCAGTCTCGGCCGCAGCGTGAGGCCGGCGTCCTCGGTCACCCGACGCAGTGCGTCGATCGACGGCCAGGGCCGTTCCGGGTTCACGTGATCGGGAGTCAGCGGGGAGACGCCACCCCAGTCGTCCACCCCCGCGCGGAGCAGTGCCCGGCACTCCGCGAGGTCCACCAGGTTCGGAGGAGCCTGCACGCGCGCCCGGGGACCGAGGACGAGGCGGGTGACCGCGATCGTCGCCCGGAACTCGTCGAGCGGCAGGTCGCCTGCGTGGCGCATCGCGGTCTCGGGCTTGGCCCGGAAGTTCTGAACGATGACCTCCTGCACGCCGGCGTAGGACCCCGACACCCGCCGCAGGGCGAAGATCGTCTCGGCCCGCTCGGTCAGCGTCTCGCCGATGCCGGCCAGCAGCCCGGTCGTGAACGGGATCGACAACCGCCCCGCGTCCTCGAGCACCCGCAGCCGGATCGCGGGGGCCTTGTCCGGCGAGCCGTAGTGGGCCTGCCCTCGGACCCGGTGCAGGCGCTCGGAGGTCGTCTCCAGCATCATCCCCATGGACGGCGACACCGGCTTGAGCCGGTTCAGCTCCTCCCACGACATCACCCCCGGGTTCAGGTGGGGGAGCAGGCCGGTCTCCTCGAGTACTCGAACGGCCATCGCCCGCACATAGTCCAGTGTCGAGCCGTACCCCCGTGACTCCAGCCACCTGCGCGCCTCGGACCACCGGTCCTCCGGGCGGTCACCGAGGGTGAACAGCGCCTCCAGGCACCCCAGCCGCGCTCCCGACGAGGCGATCTGGAGGATCTCGTCAGGGGCCAGGAATGCCTCCTGGCCGTCGCTGGTGAGGCGACCGGGGGTGGTCACGAAGGTGCAGTAGTGGCACCGATCCCGACACAACCGGGTGACGGGCAAGAAGACCTTCGGCGAGTAGGTCACCACGCCGGCCCGCCCGGCAGCGCTGAGCCCGGCGTCCCGGACCCGGGCGGCGGCGACACAGAGGCGCTCCAGCTCCTCGCCCCGAGCCGCCAGCAGGGCGGTGGCCTCCACCGGGTCGACGCTCGCCCCTCGTTCGACTCTCGCCAGGGCGCGTCGGAGCTGCCGCGACGTCGTCGGGTCGACCATCGACTACCCCTTCCTGCCGACCATCCTCCTCCCATCTCGATCTCGTCGCATCCGGCCCGCCCCGGTCCAGATGGTGCGCTGCGGGTTGCGGTGAACCGGGTGCGACGTCGCTTGCGGCGCGACGCCCCGGAGACGTATGTTGCAGAGCATGTGATGCGCATCACACGCCCCCTTTCCAGGAGGCCCGTATGGCGACGCTCGACCGACCGGGACCACCAGATCCGGTGTCCGTCCCGTTCACCCCTGGCATGCGTGACAACCGCGAAGAGCTGGCAGCGATGCCCGACGAGATCGCCCGCCCCTTCGAGCTGTCGGCAGAGCCGACTCCGACCGAGGAGTTCACCGAGCAGTGGCGCAACGCGGCGTACAACTGCTTCTCCTCGGGTCACAAGTTCTGCCGCGAGGTCTGCCCGGTGATGCAGGTGACCCGCAACGAGTCGTGGTCGCCCACCGCCTTCCACGCCAACGTCGTCGCCATGGACCGCGGTGAGCTGACGATCGAGGAGGTCGCCTCCGACTACGTCAACTGCACCCAGTGCGGGGCCTGCGAGCTGCGCTGCCCCAACACCCTGTTCACCGGGGACTTCTACCGCTTCCGGACGCGCACGGTCGACGTGGTCAAGGCGGTCCGCGCGTTCGCGGTCGAGAGCGGGGTGCACCAGGCGGCCTGGCAGTCGTGGAATGCCCGCACCGACGAGCGGACGCACGAGCCGGTGCTCGGCGAGATCCCGGTCAGCCAGGAGCACGTGCGGGACTGGTCCGACGGGCTGGACCTGCCGATCGGCGGTGAGACGGTGCTGTTCGTCGACTGCGAGGCGGCGTTCTACCGCACCTCGGTCCCTCGTGCCGTGGCGCAGATCCTGCAGCTGGCCGACTACGACTTCGGGTTGATGGGCGAGCAGTGGTGCTGCGGTGGCCCGGCAGCCGAGATGGGGTACGTCGACCAGGCGAAGCGTTTCGCCCAGCACAACCTCGACAACTGGCGCTCCTCGGGAACGACCCGGGTGCTCGTGCTCGACCCGCACGACTACATCTCCTTCACCGAGGACTACCCGGCCTACTTCGGTGATGACTTCGACATCGAGGTCGTCCTCGTCGTGGAGCTGTTCGCCGAGTTGATCCGGGAAGGGCGGCTGACCCCCTCGGTGCCCGTCGAGCGCTCGTTGACCTATCACGACCCCTGTCGGCTCAACAAGCGCAAGGGCATCTGGCAGGAACCGCGCGAGATCCTGCGCTCGATCCCGGGCCTGGTCTTCAAGGACGTGGACCGGGTGACGCAGTGGTCCTACTGTTCCGGCGGCGGGGGCGGCCTGCCCGTCGAGAAGCCCGAGCTCACCGCCGCGATCTCGGCCAGCCGGCTCGAGAGGGCGGCGGCCCTCGACGTCGACACCCTGGTCAGCGCGTGCCCCTGGTCGGAACGGCCCCTCGGCGAAGCGGGCGAGGCGACGGGCATCGACGTGGTCGACATCCACGAGCTGCTGGCGGAGTCCCTGGGGATCACGGTCGGTGGGTCCCGCAACGGGAGCTCGTCGTGACCATCGCGGTCGAGCGGCTCGACGAGCTCGTGACGGCACTGCGCACCGTGCTCCGCGACGAGCAGATCCTCACCTCGAAGCCGGACCGCTACAACCGGGCGCGGGTTCCGGCGCCGTTCCCGGTGCACCGCTGGTCCGAGCGGCTGCCCGACCTCGCGGTGCTGCCCACCAGCACCGACCAGGTGGCGGGGGTGGTCCGGATCGCCAACGACCTGCGCGTGCCCGTCGTACCCCGAGACGGCGGCACCGGCCTCACCGACGGCGCCGTCCCCCTGCGTGGAGGCATCGTCATCGACGTCAAGCGGATGAACGCGGTCAGGGACCTCGACCTCGCCAACCGGACCGTCACGGTCGGGACCGGGATCAACATGCTCAAGCTCAACGAGCAGCTCGCCGTGCACGGCCTGTTCTACCCCGACGACCCGGCGTCGTACCCGTGCTCGCTGGTCGGGGGCCGCATCGGCACCAGCGGGTGGTCGTTGATCGGCGCGCGCTACGGGCACACCCGCGACCTGGTGCTCAGCTTCGACCACGTGCTCCCGACCGGAGATGTGATGCACGTCGGCGACGGGATCGGGCACAAGATCAGCAAGTCATCGAGCGGCTACCAGCTCAAGCACCTCTTCATGGGACACCAAGGGACGCTCGGGATCGCCACCGAAGCAACGCTCAAGCTGTTCCCGAAGCCCGAGGCCGAGCTCTCGCCGTTCTGGGCCTTCGACAACTACGACGACGCCTACGCCTGCGTCGGCGCGCTGGCCCGAGCCGGGGTCGCGACCTTCGCGGGGGCGGTGCTCTTCGACGAGTGGAAGGTCGCCTACCTCCGCCGTGACGACGAGGCCTACATCCCGCAGCCGGGTGACGTGCGGGCACTGGTGTGCGCGGTGATGTACGGCTACGAGGACGAGGTGAGGCCCGCGGGCAGGCGGCTCTTCCGGATCGCCAAGGAGCACGGCGCCCGCTACCTGGGCGACGAGATCTCCGAGGGCGACTGGGCCGCGCGGCACGACCGTTACGCCACCCCGCTCCACGGTCGCACCAAGGCCGGCCAGGTCGTACCGATGAGCTGGCACTGCGAGGACGCCGCCATCAACTACACCGATCTGCCGTCGGTCACGAAGGCCTGGCACGAGATCGTCGCCGACCTGCGCCGGCGTACCGACGTGTTCGACGACTGGGGGATGTTCGCCTACACCTCGGGCAGCACCGGCGTGGACTACCTGACCGAGATCGACGTCGGCATCTGGGAGCAGCAGCTCGACGACCGGGCCTGGGAGATGTGGGTCAAGGCCAAGCGCGACATCGCCGCGGTCGCCCTCGCCCACAACGGCTCGATCAGCGCCTGCCACGGCTCGTGCCGCGAGGGTGAGGTCGATCTCGTCCCCGACGAGCTCGGCCGCGGCTTCGAGGTGATGCTCGACCTCAAGCGCGCGCTCGACCCGAACAACATCATGAACCCCGGGAAGTACCTCCTCGACCGGGCCTACGCGCCGGGAGGCCGACCATGAGCGACGATTCTCTCGGTGCCCCGATCGGCTTCCGGTACGACGAGCAGCACACGCCCCCCGACGGCGAACGTGTCTCCGACGTAGCCCTCACCACGCACCCCCATCTCTTCGAGGTCGACCCACGACTGATGGAGCGCTGGGTGCTCCAGCAGGAGTTCCCCAACTGGGACAGCCTGCGCATCATGAACAGCAGGGGCGACCACCTCGCCTGGATCCATCGCCACTTCGCCGGCCGGGTCGTCACCGGCTCCGAGCTGTTGGCCGAGGTCGACGCCGAGGACGGGGACGGCCCGTCATGACCAGGGATCTCGTATCGGCACACGCATCCGGGCAGCGGTGCCCGACAAGGAGGGAATGATGAAGTTCAGCTACGCGATGCTCCCGGACTACCCGCTCAGCGAGTCCCTGGCGTCGATCAAGAAGGCCGACGAGCTCGGGTTCCACGCCGTCTACGCCGCCGACGAGACGTGGCACAAGGACCTCTGGCTCCTGTTCGCCGCCGCGGCCGCGGAGACCAGCCGGATTCGCCTCGGTCCGAGCATCTCCGGTGTCGTCCTGCGTGAGCCCACCTTGATCGCGCAGGCGGCGGCCACCCTGGACGAGTTGACCAACGGGCGCGCCGAGGTCGCGGTGTCGAGCGGCAACTTCGGCCTTCTCGCGGAGTACAACATCGACTGGGCGAAGACGAAGCCGCTGTCCCGGGTCAAGGAGGCCGTCCACGTGATCCGAACGCTGCTGGACGACGGCGCAATCACCTTCGACGGTGAGTTCTTCAAGTACGACGGCCTGTTCACCTTCGCGCGGCCCGTTCAGGACCACCTGCCCGTGAGCATGGGCGCGATGCGCGGGCCGAAGTCGTTCGAGGTCGCCGCCGAGTTCTCCGACGGCTGCCACCACGCGCTCAGCTACACCCGCGAGGCCTACGACTACATGATCGAGCACTGCACCATCGGCGCCGAGCGCGCCGGCAAGAACGTGCAGGACCTCGACCTCGGCGCATGGGTGGTGTTCTCCGTCGCCGAGGACTCGGCCGCAGCCAAGGACGCCGCGCGCAGCATGGTCGGCCTCTACGCCTCCGCAATGCCCCACGAGCAGCTGCGAGCGCAACGGCGTCGAGCCCGAGGAGGTCGCCCCGATCATCGAGGCCATCGGCGCCGGCGACATGGCCAAGGGCATCGAGCTGACCACTCCTGACCTCGCCGAGCGGCAGTCCGTGGCGGGCACCCCCGAGGAGTGCACCGAGAAGCTCCAGCGAGATCGCCTCCGCCGGGATCAACCACATGATCCTCGCCATCACCGACGCGTCTTTGGTGAAGGCACTGATGGGCCGCGACGTCGCGGGAGTCCCGGACGTCAACACCCAGCTGCAGCTCGTCCACGACAGGGTGATGCCTGCCTTTGCCTGAAGGACGCGTCACCGGCGCGACGGCCGGCCCCGCGGTAGGGCGAGTGCATCCGCCACCAGTCCGGTCGTGGGCTCCTAGACTCAGCGCATGCCCGGCCTGCAGCGCACACTCACCATCGCGGCCCCGCGCGAGCGGGTCTGGGCGGTGGTCGTCGACGTCGAGCGTTGGCCCGAGCGGATCCCGACGGTCGACGCCGTGGAGCGTCTCGACGACGGACCGTTGACCCTCGGCTCCCGCACCCGGTTGCAGCAGCCCCGCCTACCCACAGCAGTGTGGACGGTCACCGAGCTGACCGACGGCTCGTCGTACACCTGGGAGTCGAGCTCGCCCGGCGTGACCGTCACGGCCTCGCACCTCGTCGAGCCGTGCCCCGAGGGGAGCCAGCTCACTCTCGCTGTGACCGTGTCCGGTCCGCTGTCCTGGATTGGCTGGCTGATGACGCGGGCGCTGACCAAGCGGTACGTCGAGACGGAGGCCGCCTCGATCAAGAGGGCCGCCGAGACCCCGACCCCGTAGGCGAAGCATGTGATCTCGGTTGGTCACCCGGCCGGCGGAGAGTACCGGCAGTGAAGCTGTCGGAGTCAGTCTCGACGCCCGAACCTCACACGGGGCGGGCGGCGATCAGGAACCCGTAGGTCCAGGGCCGCGCGAGCGCCGGCCCCTCGAGGTAGGACGTCTCGAGCCGGGTCGTCTCGAACCCGGCGGCCCGGACCAGCTGCGCCATGTCCCGGGTGAGGTGGCAGCCGCCGGCCAGGCGCTGCTGCGACGCCGTCGAGCCGGTGCTGCCACGCCGCGACCCGGGCATCCGGCGCCAGTCCGTGCTCGAGCAGGCACAGCACGCCGTCGGGGCGCAGCACCCGGCGCACCTCGCCCAGCGCCGCCACCGGGTCGGGGATCGTGCACAGCGTGAAGGTCGAGAGCGACGGCGTCGTACGACGCGTCGGGCTCGTCGAGCCGCTGCCCGTCGAGGCCGCGCCGCTCGATGGGAACCGCCGAGCGCGCGCGCCGTCGCTCGGACAGGCTCCAGCCGACGTCGGACGGCTCGACCGCCGCGACGACTGGTGACCGCCGGCGGGTACCACGGGATGTTGAGCCCGCTGCCGAACCCGAGCTCGAGCACCCGGCCCCGCAGCGGAGCGCACGCCTCGCGCGCGCAGCTCACCGATCTCGGGACCCCGCAGCGCCCGGTCCGCGAGCCGCGGCACGACGTGGTCACCCCACACACCCATGCGGGTGAGCCTAGGGTGCAGCGCGCCCGCCGGTAGGGTCGAGCCATGAAGGTCATCCTGATCATCGCTGTCGTCGTCGTCGTGCTGCTGTTCGTGATCCCGAAGCTGCGCAAGGGCTGACCCGGGGCCACCCGCCCACGCCGTAGGCTCGTCCCATGAGCGTGCGTCGGGTCATGGGCACCGAGGTGGAGTACGGCATCTCGGTGCCGGGCCACCCCCTGGCCAACCCGATGGTGGCGTCGTCGCAGATCGTCAACGCCTACGCCTCGGCGACGGTGCGCGCCCGTCGGGCGCGGTGGGACTTCGAGGAGGAGTCGCCGCTGCGAGACGCGCGTGGCTTCGACATGTCTCGCCAGGTGGCCGACCCGTCGCAGCTCACCGACGAGGACCTCGGCCTGGCCAACGTCATCCTCACCAACGGGGCCCGCCTCTACGTCGACCACGCGCACCCGGAGTACTCCACGCCCGAGGTCACCTCACCCCTCGACGTGGTGCGGTGGGACAAGGCGGGGGAGCAGGTCATGCTCGACGCCTCCCGACGCGCCGAGCAGCTCCCGGGCGGCTCGCCGATCCACCTCTACAAGAACAACACCGACAACAAGGGCGTCTCGTACGGCGCCCACGAGAACTACCTGATGCGGCGCAGCACGCCGTTCGGCGAGATCGTCCGGCACCTCACGCCGTTCTTCGTCTCACGGCAGGTCTTCTGCGGCGCCGGCCGGGTCGGCATCGGGCAGGACGGCCGCGAGCACGGCTTCCAGATCAGCCAGCGCGCCGACTTCTTCGAGGTCGAGGTCGGCCTCGAGACGACCCTCAAGCGGCCGATCATCAACACCCGCGACGAGCCGCACGCCGACCCGGAGAAGTACCGACGTCTGCACGTGATCCTCGGCGACGCCAACCTGGCCGAGATCTCGACGTACCTCAAGGTCGGCACCACCTCGCTGGTCCTCGCGATGATCGAGGACCGCTTCCTCGACCGCGACCTCACCATCGAGGGATCGGTCGCGGCGCTGCGGGCCGTCTCCCACGACCCCACGCTCCAGCAGCGGATCACCCTCACCGACGGCCGCACGCTCACCGCGGTGCAGCTGCAGCTGGAGTACCTCGACCTGGCGAAGAAGTACGTCGAGGACCGGCTCGGTTCCGACGCCGACGCGCAGACCCTCGACGTCCTGGCGCGCTGGGAGTCCGTCCTCGACCGGCTCGAGCGTGACCCGATGCTGTGCGCCACCGAGCTCGACTGGGTCGCCAAGCTGAAGCTGCTCGAGCACTACCGGGACCGCGACGGGCTCGCCTGGGACGACGCGAAGCTCGGGCTGATCGACGTGCAGTACTCCGACATCCGCCCCGAGAAGGGGCTCTACCACAAGCTCGTCGCCCTGGGCCGGATCCAGCGGCTGCTCGACGACGCCTCGATCGAGCGGGCGATGCACGACCCGCCGGAGGACACCCGCGCCTACTTCCGCGGTCGGTGCCTCGAGAAGTACGCCGACCACGTGGCCGCGGCGTCGTGGGACTCGGTGATCTTCGACCTGCCCGGCCGCGAGTCGCTGCAGCGCGTGCCGACCATCGACCCGCTGCGGGGCAGCAAGGCCAGCGTCGGCGACCTGATCGACCGGTGCGACACCGCCGAGGCGCTCTTCGCCGCCCTCACCCGCTGACCGGTGCCGTTTCGGGACAGATCGGCGGTGGTGTGTCGCCACCACCTGTGCCCCACGGCGCTAGGGTCGCGGTATGGCACAGGAGCAGAAGCAGCCACGGAAGTCCTCCGAGTCCGAGGAGGCTCCGGAGGCCACCATCGAGAGCGACGTCAGCGAGCGCAAGGAGGCCCTCGACGACGACGTCGACGCGATCCTCGACGAGATCGACGACGTGCTGGAGAGCAACGCCGAGGACTTCGTGAAGTCGTTCATCCAGAAGGGCGGACAGTGATCAGCCCCTCGACGTCGCTGCGCCGCGGTTTCGACGGGGACCCCGCATGAGCGGCGACCCCCGCCTGCCCGCGGCCTACCTCATGCCCGGGACCTCGTCCTTCAGCGACTTCCTCGCCGAGCAGTCGCCCGACCTGCTCCCCTCGCGACGCGCCGTGCCCCAGGGCCACGCCGGTGACCTCGCCCCCCACGGCACGACGATCGTCGCCGCGACCTATCCCGGCGGCGTGGTCATGGCCGGTGACCGCCGCGCGACGATGGGCAACGTCATCGCCCAGCGGGACATCGAGAAGGTGTTCCCGGCCGACGAGTACTCCTGCGTCGGCATCGCCGGCACGGCCGGTCTCGCGGTCGAGATGGTGCGGCTGTTCCAGGTCGAGCTCGAGCACTACGAGAAGATCGAGGGCACCACGCTCTCGATGGACGGCAAGGCCAACCGGCTCGCGGCGCTGATCCGGGCCAACCTCGGCCTCGCGATGCAGGGGCTCGCCGTCGTACCCCTGTTCGCCGGCTACGACCTGACCGGCTCGCAGGGCCGGATCTTCAGCTACGACGTGACCGGCGGTCGCTACGAGGAGACTGCGTTCCACGCCGTCGGCTCCGGCTCGCTGTTCGCCCGGGGCTCCCTCAAGAAGCTCTACCGCGACGACCTCTCCGAGGAGGACGCCGTCACCGTCGTCGTCCAGGCGCTCTACGACGCCGCCGACGACGACTCCGCGACCGGTGGCCCCGACCTCACCCGCCGGATCTTCCCCGTCGTCCAGCTGATCACCGCCGACGGCGGCCGGCGGATGCCGGACGCCGACGTGGCGGCCATCGCCGACCGGATGATCGCCGGCCGGATGATGCGCCCCGACGGGCCGTCCGCCCCCGCGCTGACGGGAGGTGACGCCTGATGAGCATGCCGTTCTACGTCTCTCCCGAGCAGGTCATGAAGGACCGTGCCGACTTCGCGCGCAAGGGCATCGCCCGCGGTCGCTCGGTCGTCGCCGTCCAGTACGCCGACGGCATCCTGTTCGCCTCCGAGAACCCCTCGCAGGCGCTCCACAAGGTGTCGGAGATCTACGACCGGATCGCGTTCGCCGCGGTCGGCCGCTACAACGAGTTCGAGAACCTGCGGATCGCCGGGGTGCGCCTCGCCGACATGCGCGGCTACGCCTACGACCGCCGTGACGTCACCGGTCGCGGCCTGGCCAACGCCTACGCCCAGACGCTCGGCACCATCTTCTCCAGCGGCGGCGAGAAGCCCTACGAGGTCGAGATCTTCGTCGGCGAGGTGGGCGAGGTCGCGGCCGACGACCAGATCTACCGGCTGACCTACGACGGCCAGGTCGCCGACGTGCACGGCTACGCCGTGATGGGCGGCGCCGTCGAGACCGTCGTGTCGTTCCTGGAGCCGCGCTACCAGGACGGCCTCCCGCTCGATGAGGCGCTGCGGCTCGCCGTCGCGTCGCTGGGTCACTCCGAGAGCGGCGACCGGGTCGTACCGGAGACCGACCTCGAGATCGCCGTGCTGGACCGGACCCGCACCCAGCCGCGGAAGTTCCGACGGCTGCGCCCCGACGACCTGCGTCGCCGGCTCGGCGAACGGGGCCCGTCCGAGCCCGACGCACCCCAGCCCGGCGATGCCGAGCGGCAGGTGCCGATGTCGCCCTCGGGCGTCGACGACCCGGCCGACCCGACCGACCAGACCAGCGGCGCCGTACCCCCGCTGGAGAACCCGCGCAGCGGCGAGCCGATCGCAGCCCGTCGACCCCGTGGCGCCGCCGTCACCGCCGGCCGAGCCCGGCCCTGAGACGCCCGCACCGCCTCCCGTGGATCCGAACGACCCGCTTCGCTGAGCCGTCGGTGGGCCGTCGATGGGCCGCTCGGTGGGCCCGGCTTCCCCACGCCGTCACCCCCCGCGGCCTAGGCTGAGGCCGTGGACCGGCGGATCTTCGGCATCGAGAACGAGTACGGCGTCACGTGCACGTTCCGGGGCCAGCGCCGGCTGAGCCCGGACGAGGTGGCGCGCTACCTGTTCCGCAAGGTGGTCAGCTGGGGCCGGTCGAGCAACGTCTTCCTCCGCAACGGCGCCCGGCTCTACCTCGACGTCGGCAGCCACCCGGAGTACGCCACCCCCGAGTGCGACGACATCGCCGAGCTGGTCGCGCACGACAAGGCGGGGGAGCGGGTGCTGGAGGGGCTGCTGCTGGACGCCGAGCAGCGGCTGCACGACGAGGGCATCGCCGGCGAGATCTACCTGTTCAAGAACAACACCGACTCCGCCGGCAACTCCTACGGCTGCCACGAGAACTACCTGGTGAGCCGGGCGGGGGAGTTCAGCCGGCTGGCCGACGTGCTGATCCCGTTCCTGGTGACCCGCCAGATCATCGTCGGGGCGGGCAAGGTCACCCAGACGCCGCGCGGCGCGTCGTACTCCGTCAGCCAGCGCGCCGAGCACATCTGGGAGGGCGTCAGCAGCGCGACCACCCGCAGCCGCCCCATCATCAACACCCGCGACGAGCCGCACGCCGACGCGGAGAAGTACCGCCGGCTCCACGTCATCGTCGGCGACTCCAACATGAGCGAGACGACCACGCTGCTCAAGGTGGCCAGCTGCGACCTCGTGCTGCGGATGATCGAGGAGGGCGTGGTGATGCGCGACCTCACGATGGAGAACCCGATCCGCGCCATCCGGGAGATCTCCCACGACGTGACCGGCCGCCGCAAGGTCCGGCTCGCCAACGGCCGCGAGGCCAGCGCCCTCGACATCCAGGGCGAGTACCTCGCCAAGGCACGCGACTTCGTCGACCGTCGCGAGCTGCGCACGCCGGTCATCGACCGTGCCCTCGACCTCTGGGAGCGCACGCTCAAGGCGGTCGAGTCCGACGACCTCGGCCTGGTCGACCGCGAGATCGACTGGGTCATCAAGTGGAAGCTGATGGACCGCTACCGCGCCAAGCACGGGCTGCCGCTGGGGCACCCGCGGATCGCCCAGCTCGACCTCGCCTACCACGACATCCATCGTGGCCGAGGGCTCTACTACCTGCTGGAGAAGCGCGGCGCGGTGGCCCGGGTGACGACCGACCTGAAGATCTTCGAGGCCAAGTCGGTGCCGCCGCAGACGACCCGGGCCCGGCTGCGCGGGGAGTTCATCCGCAAGGCACAGGAACGCCGGCGCGACTTCACTGTCGACTGGGTCCACCTCAAGCTCAACGACCAGGCCCAGCGCACCGTCCTGTGCAAGGACCCGTTCCGCGCCCACGACGAGCGGGTGCAACGCCTGATCGACGGCATGTGAGCGTGCCCGGTCGTCGGGTGGGACCGATCGGCGACCCCCGGGGGCTCTCAGGCTCCCCTCACCCCTGCGGGATAGGGTGACCGCTGCTCGTGATCCGTCAATGAAGGTGTGTCTGTGACTCGTCGTGCCCTGTCCCTGTTCGTGACGCTGCTCCTCGGCGCCGTCCTCGTCGCCTGCGGTGACGACGGAGGTTCCTCGGAGGAGGAGGCCTCGGGCGGTGGCGCGGGCCTGAGCTCGGTCGAGATCGCCGGTGACCCCGGCGCCGACCCCGAGGTCACCTGGGACGGCGAGCTCGAGGCCGACGAGATCGAGACCGAGGTCATCGTCGAGGGCGACGGCGAGGACATCGAGTCCGGCGACCAGGTCTTCGCCCACATCTGGATCGGCAACGGCTTCACCCAGAAGAAGGCCTACAGCACCTACGACGCCAAGGAGCCGCAGCTCCTCACCGTCGACGAGGCGCAGCTGAGCCCGCTGTTCCTCGCCGGCCTCGAGGGCCAGCAGGTCGGGTCCCGGGTCGCGCATCGCCGCCTCCGCGGAGACCGCCTTCGGCCCGGAGGGCAACACCTCAGCTCAACATCGGCAACAAGGACACGGTGCTGACGATCATCGACGTCGTCAGCGGCCTCGAGGACGGCCCGGAGGGCGAGGAGCAGGACGCACCGGCCTGGGTCCCCGGCCTGCAGGGCGAGGACGACGCGCCCACCGGCTTCGACTTCGCCGGGACGCCGAAGCCGACCGACTCGCTGCGCACCGCCGTCCTGGTGCAGGGCGAGGGTCCGGCCGTCGAGAAGGGCCAGACCATGGCCGTCAACTACCTCGGCCAGGTCTACGACGGCAAGAAGCCGTTCGACGAGAGCTACTCCGCGCAGCCGACCGCCTTCGCGATCGGCATCGGCCAGGTCGTCGCAGGGCTGGGACCAGGCGCTCGTGGGGCAGACCGTCGGCAGCCGGGTCGTCGTCGCCATCCCGCCGGAGCTCGGCTACGGCAAGGAAGGCAACCCGCAGGCCGGCATCAAGGGGACCGACACGCTCTACTTCGTGGTCGACATCCTCGGCGCCGCCTGAGCCGACACCCAGTACGGTCTCGGCATGGCAGCGGAGAAGAGCGAGCGACTGCTCAACCTCCTCATCATGCTGCTCATGCAGCGGCGCTTCATCTCCAAGGACCGGGTCCGCGCGATCCTCTACCCGGACGCGGGCGACGAGGCGTTCGAGCGGATGTTCGAGCGTGACAAGGACGACCTGCGCTCGCTCGGCGTGCCGATCGAGGTCGGACAGCTCGACGCCTACTTCGACGACGAGCCCGGCTACCGGATCCGGCCCGACGAGCTGCAGCTGCCCGCAGGTCGAGCTGACGGCCGACGAGGCCCAGGTGGTCGGCCTCGCGACCAAGGTGTGGGAGCACGCCCGGCTGGCCGAGGCGACCAGCGGCGCGGTGCGCAAGCTCACCGCGGCAGGGGTCCCGGTGGACGTCGGCGCCCTCGACCTGGTCGAGCCGCGGCTGGGGGCCGACGAGCCCGCCTTCGACGTGTTCTGGGAGGCGGCCCGCGACCGTCACGTCGGTCGAGTTCGACTACCAGCGCCCCGGCGCCGAGGTGACGACCCGGCACCTCGAGCCGTGGGGGGTCGTCCGCTACTCCGGGCGCTGGTACGCCGTGGGGCACGACCGTGACCGCGGGCAGGAGCGGGTCTTCCGGCTCTCCCGGGTGCACGGGAGCGCCCGCATGGTCGGCCAGCCCGGCGCCTACACGGTCCCGGAGGGCGTCGACATCCGCGACGTCGCCCGCCGGCTGGCGCCGACGCCGCCGACCGAGCCCGCGACGCTGCTGGCCCGCCGCAACACCGGGCACGCGTTCCGACGCGCGGCCGAGCGGGTCGAGGTCGGCGTACCCGGGCCAGACGGGTCGGCGGAGTGGGACCGCATCGTCCTCGTACGGGGCGGCCCGGACCTCGCCTCCGAGGTGCTGGCCCACGGCCCCGACGTGCTGGTGGAGGCGCCGGAGTCCCTGCGCAGCCAGGTCGTCGCGCGCGTGACCGCGCTGCTCGCCGGGAGCGACCGGTGAGCGCGGGAGCCGGCGGCGCCCGCGAGCAGGTCGCCCGGCTGCTGACGCTGGTGCCCTACCTCCACAGCCGAGGCCAGGTCCGCGTCGACGAGGCCGCCGAGGCCCTCGGCACCACTCCCGAGCAGGTACGGCGCGACCTCAAGGTGCTCTTCATGTGCGGGCTGCCCGGTGGCTATCCCGACGACCTGATCGACGTCGACCTGGACGCGCTCGAGTCCCAGGGCGTGATCCGGGTCTCCAACGCCGACTACCTCGCCCGGCCGCTGCGGCTGACCGCCACCGAGGCCACCGCGGTGATGGTCGCCCTGCTGGCGCTCCGCAACGGCGCCGCAGCCCGACACCCGCGAGATCGTCGACCGCGTGCTGGCCAAGCTGCAGGCCGCCACGGACGACGCGGGCGCGGTGCCGATCGATCCCGGGCGTGGACCCCGAGCCCACCAACCTGGCCCGGCTGCGGACCGACCTCGAGCGCGCCGTGCGCGACGGCCGTCAGGTCCGGCTGACCTACTGGGTGCCGGCCCGGGACGAGGAGACCGAGCGCGTCGTGGACCCCCGCGGCGTGGTCACCTCGCGCGGGTCGGCCTACCTCGCGGCGTGGTGCCACAGCGCCGAGGACGACCGGCTGTTCCGGCTCGACCGGATCCACCGGGCGGTCGTGCTCGACGCGCCGGCCACGCACGCCGCCCCTCCCGGACCTGAGCGACGACCTGTTCGGCTTCGACGACGAGGCGGTCCGGGTGACGCTGCGGCTGGACCCGGACGCCGTGTGGGTCGTCGAGTACTACCAGGTCGAGGAGACCCGGCCGCAGCCCGACGGCAGCCTCGAGGTCGACCTGATGGTCGCCGACCGGCGGTGGCTGGAGCGGCTGGTGCTGCGGCTGGCCCCCCACGCGACCGTGGTCAGCCCCGCCGCCTGGGGCACCACGGTCAGCGACCGCGCACGGGCCGCGCTGAGCCTTTACCAAGAGGGCGGCGTACGATGGACGACGACCGACTCCTGAGGTGAGGAACCACCATGAACGCACTCGTCGCCGTCCCCGGCGGCTGGGAACTCGTGCTGATCGTGCTCGTGATCCTGCTGCTGTTCGGGGCCAAGAAGCTGCCCGAGCTCGCCCGCGGGAGCGGTCGTGCGCTGCGCATCTTCAAGTCGGAGACCAAGGGCCTCGTCGATGATGACGACGACGTCGACGAAGACCTGAAGACCCCGGAGCAGAAGGCGATCGAGGCCAACCGGCCGCCGACCGAGCCGACCGTCGTAGACCCGATCGTGCGTGAGCAGCGCGACGGCACCACCAGCTGACGTCGTCGGTGCGGATCTCCGGCCTTGTCGGCCTGTACGTCGGCAAGCCCCAGCACCCCATCGGTCCCGACGGGCGGATGGCACTCTCCGACCACCTGCGTGAGCTGCGTGCCCGGATCCTGAAGATCGTCACGGTCCTCGTCGTCGGCCTGGTCGTGTCGCTGTTCTTCTTCGACCCGATCTTCGAGCTCGTCCTGACGCCCTACAAGCAGGCCGCGGAGAGCCTCGGTGACGACGTCGACACCCAGGCCACCATCGCCGGCGCCGGTGGCCCGCTGATGCTCTACCTGAAGCTGTGCGGGGTGGTCTCGGTGATCGCGACCAGTCCGCTGTGGCTCTACCAGATCTGGGCCTTCATCCTGCCCGGGCCTGCACAGCCAGGAGCGCAAGTGGAGCAAGGTCTTCGCCGCGGTGGCGGGGCCGCTCTTCCTCGCCGGCGTCGTGCTCGGCTACTACACCCTTCCCAAGGGCCTGGAGATCCTGATCGGGCTGACGCCGAGTGACCTCACCAACCTGGTGGAGTTCGGCGACTACCTGAGCTTCCTGATCCGGACGCTGCTCGTGTTCGGCATCGCGTTCGAGATCCCGGTGTTCGTGATCCTGCTCAACCTGGCGGGGGTCCTCAAGGGATCCGCGCTCGGCGCACACCGACCCTGGATCGTGATCGGCACGTTCGTCTTCGCCGCCGTCGCGACCCCCTCGACCGACCCGTTCACCATGCTGTTCCTGGCGGTCCCGATGGTGATCCTGTTCGCCATCTCCGAGGTGATCGCCCGGGTGCTCGACCGACGTCGCGCCGCGGCCGACCCGATCGCCGGGCTCGGCGACGACGAGATGTCGCCCCTCTGATGAATCCTGTGACGGAGCCCGTGACGATCACCGACCTCGACCCGTTCGACCTCCCCGACTGGCTCGGGGGCGAGGGCGTCCAGTGGGAGGCCGACACGGGGCTGCGGGCCGGCCACCTGGTGCCCGGTGAGCTGCGCGCCGGCAGCCGCGACCGGCTGGCGTGCACGCTGATGGCCGTGGACGAGGCCTACCCCGTCGCCGGTGGTGCCGGACGACGTGCGGAGCCGCGCCCACCAGGCGTGGCACCACGGCCAGGTGCTGCTCGTGGAGCGCGAGCGGAGCCTCACCCTGGCGGTGCCCGGTCGCCGGTTCGACGCCGAGCTGGTGATGGAGGCGCTGGCCCGGCTGGCCAAGGCCGTCGGCGGCTCGCCCGACGACTGGGTCGTGCTGCTCCGGATCGGTACGGCGCGCCGATAGGGTCGGTGCCGTGGCCCGCGAGATCGCTCTGCTGACGAACCCGACGTCGGGCAAGGGCAAGGGTGCGGCAGCACGGGCTGCCGCTCTGCCCAGGCTGCGTGAGGCCGGCTTCGTCGTCCACGACCTGATCGGCACCGATGCCGACGAGGCGCTCGACCTGGCCCGGGGTGCGGTCGCCGACGGCGCGTGGGCGCTCGTGGTCTGCGGTGGCGACGGGTTGGTCCACCTCGGCGTCCAGGCAGTCGCCGGCACCGAGACCCACCTGGGCATCGTCCCGGCCGGCACCGGCAACGACGTCGCCCGCTACCTGGACCTGCCGCGCAAGGACCCCGGGGCGGCCGCGGACCGGGTCATCGCGTCCACGCCGCGCCGGATCGACCTGGCGCGGTCGGGGAGCCGCTGGTTCGTGACCGTGCTCGCCGCCGGCTTCGACGCCGTGGTCAACGAACGCGCCAACGGCATGCGGTGGCCCCGGGGCCAGATGCGCTACAACCTGGCGACACTGGCCGAGCTGCGCACGTTCGAGCCGATCCCGTACGTCCTGGACCTCGACGGGACGACCCTGCGTCTCGACGCGATGCTGGTCGCGGTGGGCAACGGACCGTCCTTCGGAGGCGGGCTGCGGATCACCGAGGGTGCCCTGATCGACGACGGGATGCTCGACGTGGTCATCATCAAGCCCATGAGCAAGGGTGGCCTGATCCGGACCTATCCCAAGCTGTTCAAGGGGACCCACGTGACCCACCCCCAGTACGAGCACCACCGGGTGCGGACGGTGACCGTCGCCGCACCCGGCATCGTGACCTACGCCGACGGCGAGCGCTTCGGCGCCCTGCCGCTCACCATCGACTGCGACCCCGGAGCGCTGAGCATCCTTGGCTGACGACGACCAGCGTGACGGGCTGGGCCCGGCCGCGGCCTACGCCGCCGACCGCACCCGGCAGCGGTACCCCGTGTTCACCGACTTCACGGGTCACTACGCCTTCCCGCTCGACGACTTCCAGGTCCGCGCCTGCCACGAGATCGAGGAGGGCCGCGGCGTGCTGGTCGCGGCGCCCACCGGGTCCGGCAAGACGATCGTGGGGGAGTTCGCGATCCACCTGGCCCTCGCGACCGGGCGGAAGGCGTTCTACACGACGCCGATCAAGGCGCTGTCCAACCAGAAGTACAACGACCTCGTGCAGCGGTACGGCGAGGACCAGGTCGGGCTGCTGACCGGGGACAACACGCTCAACGGTGAGGCCCCGATCGTCGTGATGACGACCGAGGTGCTGCGCAACATGCTGTACTCCGGCTCGCGCACCCTGCTCGGGTCTCGGGTTCGTCGTGATGGACGAGGTGCACTACCTCGCCGACCGCGACCGGGGCGCCGTCTGGGAGGAGATCATCATCCACCTCCCGGAGTCGGTGTCGTTGATCTCGCTCTCGGCGACGGTGTCCAACGCCGAGGAGTTCGGCGAGTGGCTGGCCACCGTCCGCGGCGAGGTCACCACCATCGTCGAGGAGCGACGTCCCGTCCCGCTCTACCAGCACGTCATGGTCGGCAAGCGGCTGCACGACCTGTTCGCGGTCTCCGACGTCGACGCCACCGCCGGGTTCGTGCAGGAGGGCGCACCGGTCAACCGCGAGCTCGAGCGGATCGCGCGCGACGACTTCGCCAGCAGCAGGTTGATGCGCGACCGCCGCTCGCCGCGCAAGGGGAAGCCGGGCTCGTCCAAGAACCCGCGCCAGGTCGGCAACGGCCGTCGGGTGTGGATCCCCAGCCGCCCCGACGTCATCGACCGGCTCGACCGCGAGGGACTGCTGCCGGCCATCGTGTTCATCTTCAGCCGGGTCGGCTGCGACGCGGCCGTGACCCAGTGCCTGGCGGCCAACGTCCGGCTCACCTCGCCGCAGGAGCGGGACGCGATCTACGAGTTCGTCGAGACCAGCTGTCGCCACCTGCCCGAGGAGGACCTCCACGTCCTGGGCTACCACGACTTCCTCGACGGGCTGACCCGCGGCATCGCCGCCCACCACGCCGGCATGCTCCCGGCGTTCAAGCAGGTCGTGGAGCAGCTCTACGTCCGCGGGCTGTGCAAGGTCGTGTTCGCGACCGAGACGCTCGCGCTGGGCATCAACATGCCCGCGCGGACGGTGGTCATCGAGAAGCTCACGAAGTGGAACGGCGAGACCCATGCCGACATCACGCCGGGGGAGTACACCCAGCTGACCGGCCGGGCCGGACGGCGCGGACTCGACGTCGAGGGCCACGGCGTCGTCCTCTGGCAGCCCGGCCTCAACCCGCGCGAGCTCGCCGGGCTCGCCTCCACCCGCACCTATCCGCTGCGGTCGAGCTTCCGTCCGTCGTACAACATGGCGGTCAACCTCGTGCACCAGTTCGGCCGCGCGCGCTCTCGCGAGCTGCTGGAACAGTCGTTCGCGCAGTTCCAGGCCGACAAGGCGGTGGTCGGCCTCGCCCGCCAGCTCCGCAAGAGCGACGACGCGCTGGCCGGGTACGCCGAGGCGGCGACCTGCCACCTCGGCGACTTCATGGAGTACGCACGGCTGCGGAAGCAGATCTCCGACCTCGAGAAGAACGCGTCGCGCGAGCGCCGTGCCGACCAGCGGAACGAGGCCGTCGAGTCGCTGCGCAGGCTCCGGGTCGGCGACGTGATCATGGTGCCGGCCGGGAAGTTCTCCGGCTTCGCGGTCGTGATCGACCCCGGGACCAGCGGCGGGGAGGAGCCGCGTCCCTACGTCGTCACCGCCGAGCGCCAGGCCCGCCGGCTCGCGCCGATGGACTTCCCGACCCCGGTCGAGGCGGTGACGAAGCTCAAGGTGCCGAAGTCGTTCAACGGCCGCAACGCGCAGATGCGGCGTGACCTGGCCTCGGCGCTGCGCTCCCGCACGCACGACCTCACCCCGCCGCCGCAGCGGCGGAGCCGGGCGGCGGGCGGGGCTCCGACCACCAGCAAGATCGACGACGCCCGGCGGCGGATGAAGGACCACCCGTGCCACCAGTGCCCCGACCGGGAGGACCACGCCCGCTGGGCCGAGCGCTGGTTCAAGCTGGACCGCGACGCCGGCACGCTGCGGAGCCGGATCGAGCGGCGTACCAACACCGTGGCGCTGCAGTTCGACCGCGTCTGCGAGGTGCTGACCGCCCTCGACTACCTCGACGGCGACACGGTCACCGAACGGGGGGCACACCTGCGCCGGCTCTACTCCGACATGGACCTGGTCGCGGCGGAGTCGCTGCGCCAGGGGCTGTGGGACGGGCTGGACGCGTCCGAGCTCGCCAGCGCGCTCTCGGTGCTGGCGTTCGAGGCGCGGCGCCCCGACGACGCGTCGTCACCGCGGCTGCCCGGCAGTCCGGTGCGGGAGACGATCGGGGGGATGGTGCGTGCCTGGGGCGAGCTCGACCAGCTCGAGAAGCAGCACCGCCTCGACTTCCTGCGCCAACCCGACCTCGGGTTCGCCTGGGCCGCCTACCGCTGGGCCGAGGGCGACGAGCTCGACGACGTGCTGACCGTGACCGACCTCGCCGCCGGCGACTTCGTGCGCTGGATGAAGCAGCTGATCGACCTGACCGGTCAGGTCGCCGACGCCGCCGGGGCGGGTGAGCTGCGCGACACGGCGCGGGAGGCCGTACGGCGCCTCAAGCGGGGCGTGGTCGCCTACTCGTCACTCACGGAGTGACGGGCACGAACCGGCCGCGTGGGTCCGGCACGGGGTCGGGACAGTCCGGCTGGAGGGTCGGCGGCACGAAGCGCGTCACCGGGACGACGCACAGCACCGGCGGCCGGACCTCCTCCTCGGGTGCGCACGGGTCGAGCACGGTGTCGAGCGGCACCACGCACCCCTGGTCCGGCCCCGGCGGCGGGAGAGGCGGCGGCAGGTCCGGGCCCGGAGCGGCCGGGACCAGCAGCGCGGCGATCGCGGCGGCGGCCGCGCCCAGCTCCCACATGTCCGGATCCTAGACCGCGCCGGCGATGGCGTCCCGCACGTCGTCGGACCCGCTGACCACGTTCCACTGACGCCCGACCGTCCGCTCGTCGTCGAGCGCGGCTGCCACCACGGCCGCGACGTCCGCCCGCGGGATCTCACCCCGGTCGACGTCGTCGCCGAGGGCGACCCGACCCGTGGCCGGCTCGTCGGTGAGCCTGCCCGGCCGCAGGATCGTCCAGGCGAGGTCGCTGGCGCGCAGCGCCGCGTCGGCGTCGCGCTTCGCCTCGACGTACGCCCTCCAGACCGGCTCCACGTCGTCGGCGAGCGGCTCGTCGACGCCGATCGCCGAGACCTGCACGAAGCGGGCAGATGCCGGCCTTCGCGGCTCCGGCGATCGACTTCAGGGACCCCTCGAGGTCGACGGTCCGCTTGCGCTCGATGTTGCCGTCGGGCCCACCGCCGGCGGCGAACACCACCGCCCCGCAGCCGTCGAAGGCGGCGGCGAAGTCGGACTCGGTGCTGTCCTCGATGTCGAGGAGGCGGGTCTCGACGCCCTGCGCCTGCAGCGCGTCGGCGTGCTCCTGCCTCCGCACCAGCGCGACCGGTTGGTGGCCGGCGTCGAGCAGCAGCGGGTGGAGCAGGCGGGCGATCTGGCCGTGGCCTCCGACGACAGCGATGCGAGTCATGGCTGCCACGCTACGTCGGGGTTCAACGGGCCGCGAGGGTCTCCGTCAGCCGGTCGACCGGGCCGCCGAGGTTGAACTCCTCGGCGAGCGCGGCGACCAGCGTCCGGGTCCTGCGGCTCGCGGGGGAGCGTGGCGTCGATCCGGCCGAGGTCGATGTCGCGGGCGACGGCGACCACCTGCGGGGCGACCGCGAGGTAGTCGACGGAGTTGCGCAGCTTCGAGCGCGGGTTGGGGCCCAGGTCGGAGTCGGGGTCGTCGACGGCCGCGAGGATCCCCGCCATCGACCCGAACCGCTGCAGCAGGGTGGCGGCGGTCTTGTCGCCGACCCCGGCGACGCCCGGCAGGCCGTCGGAGGCGTCACCGCGCAGGGTCGCGAAGTCGGCGTACTGGGAGGCCTCGACGGCGTACTTCTCCCGGACGACGTCCTCGGTGACCCGCTCGTGCCGGCCGACGCCGCGGGCGATGTAGAGGACGCGCACGCCGGCGGTCGTCGTCGACGAGCTGGAACAGGTCGCGGTCGCCGGTGACGATGTCGACCGGCATCCCGGCGCCGGTCGCGAGGGTGCCGATCACGTCGTCCGCCTCGTAGCCGTCGGCGCCGACGACGGTGATGCCGAAGGCGTCGAGCACCGCCCGGATCACCGGCACCTGGATCTCGAGCGGGTCCGGGCACCTCCTCGATGTCCGGCTGGTCACCGGGCCGGGCCGCGACGACGCGGTGGGCCTTGTACGACGGGATCAGGTCGACCCGCCACTGCGGGCGCCAGTCGTTGTCCCAGCAGCACACCAGGTGGGTCGGCTGGTACTCGCCGACCAGCCGGCTGATGAAGTCCATCAGGCCACGGACCGCGTTGACCGGCGTCCCGTTGTCGGCCTTGATCTCGGGCACCCCGAAGAACGCACGGAAGTACATCGAGGCGGTGTCCAGCAGCATCAGGCGGGTCGTCACGGTCGGCATCCTGCCACGGCGTAGGACTAGGGTGTCGGCCGTGACCGGCACCTCGCTCGAAGCCACCGACCGCCGCATCCTGGAGCTGCTCGCCGTCGACGGCCGGATGTCCTACACCGACCTCGGCAAGGCGACCGGCCTGTCCACCTCCGCGGTGCACCAGCGGGTGAAGCGGCTCGAGCAGCGGGGCCTGATCACGGGGTACGGCGCGACCGTCAACCACGACGAGATCGGGCTCCCGCTCACCGCCTTCATCTCGATCACCCCCATCGACCCCGCCCAGCCCGACGACTACCCCGACCGGGTCCGCGACATCGCGGAGATCGAGTCGTGCTGGTCGGTCGCCGGCGACGAGTCCTACATCCTCAAGGTCCGCGTCGCCACCCCCGTCGACCTCGAGGACCTCCTCGCCCGCATCCGCTCCGCCGCCAACGTCTCCACCCGCACCACCATCGTCCTCTCCACTCCCTACGAGAACCGCCCGGTGACGTAGGGGGTGGCGGTTTCCCCGGATATCCGGGGAACCAGCAGAAATCGACCCGCTGCTTCGGGCGTGAACCTCACGACTCGCTCAAGAACCTCAGGCAGGCAGCGGGCGGCGTCGGAGCTCGAGGATCCGCCGGATCCGGGCCGCGGTCCGCTCGGGGTGCTCCAGGTCCTCCCACGGATGCGGATGCACTGCCACCCCGTGAGGAGGCAGATCTGCTCCTCGCGCCGCTTCTCCCGCATGAGGTACTCCTCGAGGGTCTCACCCTTTCGGCGGTACTTCTCGTACTTGATCCGCCCGTCGAACTCGAGGAACACGCCCTCCTCCTCCCAGACGAAGTCGGCGTACGCGAACACCCAGCCGTTCTCGTCGAGCACCGGGACCTGCGGTCGCGGGCGCGGCAGGTGCTGCGCCCAGCACATGAACCAGGTGCGGGACTCCGCCACGGACGACAACCGCGGGTCACAGAGTCGCTCCACGAGCGTGGTGGAGAGGCGTGTCGGGCCAGTAGCGCATGTCGTGGGCCGCGACCGCGGAACTCCTCCACGGTGAGCGCACCCTGGTGGAGGAGACCGTTCACCGTCACGAGCGCCGCTTCGACGCTGCATGCGTCGTCACCTCCACCGCGCAGCGGGGGACACGGCTGACCCGGATCCCGTTGACGACCTCCACGTCGGCCTCGCGTGAGCACCCCGCAGTGGTGGACCACGCCGGCTTCACGCGGCCGGGCCGGCCGTCGGTCCGCGTGACGTGCACCTCGGCCAGGGACACTCCCCAGACCGCCCCCTCCCGCTCGACGGCCGAGGAGATGTGGGTCGCCACGGTCGAGGGGTGGGCCCGCTTGAGCACCGCACGCACCAGCACCCGGTGCCGGTCCTCCCGCGACAGCGACACCCAGAAGCCGCGGTCGACGTAGCTCCCGTGCCGGATCCGGTGGAGCTCACCGCGCCGGACCTTGGCGCGGATGTCGCTGTCGGTGAGGCCGTCCGCGAGGAGTTCACGTCGCAGGACGACTGCGTTGTCGAGTGAGTCAGGGTCAGGTCGCACGGCCACAGGTTGCCCGCGCAGGGCCGTGCCTTGAAACCGGGTACCGCGGAGCCTGTGGACAAGCCGTCCGGGGCGCCGTGGCCACTCGCCGACGGCAACGCCGATGTTCTTGAGCGAGTCGTGATGTTCTCGAGCGATCCTGCCGCCCGAAATCGACTGGTTTCCCCGGATATCCGGGGAAACCGAGCAGCCACCCTCAGTGAGCCTGGAGGGCGGCCATCCGGCGGGAGGCCTCGGCGACCTCGGCGGCGCGGAGGGCGGTCTCGTCGAGGCGGCCGTGCTCCTCCCACCAGGCCTGGCCGGCCGGGGGGAGGGTGTGGATCGGGTCGTAGTACTCGTAGGTCCGGGTCAGCGCGTCGGCGGTGTCGGCCTCGATCGAGGTGCGGTAGTTCTTCGTCCAGTAGGAGATGCCGCGCTCGGTGTCGTAGTCGGCGAGCTGGTGGACCCAGCGCTTGCCGACGAACGGCACGTCGCACACGATCCGCGGCGTCGCGAAGCCGGGCAGGTAGCCCATGATGTGGTGCTGCAGCCGCTGCGCGTCGGCGACCGAGACCCGCCAGTGCTCCGAGTACGGGATCATGTCGCACATGTAGAAGTAGTACGGCATGATCTGCGCGCCATCGAGCAGCCGGAAGCACAGGTCGAGCAGCGCGTGCGGGTCGGCGTTGACGCCGTTGAGCAGCACGCCCTGGTTGCGGACGTCGCGCAGCCCCGCGTCGAGCATCGCCCGCGTCGCGTCGGCGACGAGGGGGGTGATCGAGTTGGCGTGGTTGGCGTGGGTGTGGATCGCGACCGAGACGCCGCGCGAGCGGGAGATCGTCGCCGATCCGGGTGACGCCCTCGACGACGTCGGGCTGCAGCCAGTGCTGGGGGAGGCCGACCAGCGCCTTGGTGGCGAGCCGGATGTCGCGGATGTTCTCGATCTCGAGCACCTGGGTCAGGAACGCCTCGAGCCGGGGCCACGGCATGTTGGCCACGTCGCCGCCGGAGACCACGACGTCGCGCACCGACGGCGTACGCCGCAGGTAGTCGAGCATGTCGCCGAGCCGGTCGTTCGGCTTGCCGACGAACTTCAGCTTGTCGATGACCGCGGTGGAGTTGCCGACCAGGTCCATCCGGGTGCAGTGGCCGCAGTACTGCGGGCAGGTCGGCAGCAGCTCGGCCAGCACCTTGGTGGGGTAGCGGTGGGTGAGTCCCTCGGTGGCCCACATGTCGTGCTCGTGGAGCGAGTCGCGGGCGGCGTGGGGGTGCGACGGCCAGTCGGTGCGGCGGTCGCTCAGCACCGGGATCATGTAGTGGCGGACCGGGTCGGCGTAGAGCGCCTCCGTCATCGAGCCCGCTCCGGCCGGCTCGAAGGTCGGCACCATCGTGTTCATCATCTGCGGCGGCACCAGCATCGACATGGTGGCGCGTTCGGCCTGGTCGCGCTCCAGGTCGGCGTAGAACGCCTCGCCGACCAGGTCGCCCATCAGCTCGCGCAGCTGCTTGACGTTCTTGATGCAGTGGGCGCGCTGCCACTGCACGGACGCCCAGTCCTCGGCGGTCACGTCACGCCAGCCGGGGAAGCGCGTCCAGTCGGGCTCGACGAGCTCCACGCGGGAGTAGGGGTAGGGCTGCGACGACTCGAGGTCGATGGCGGTCTCGATGCTCACCCACCCAGCGTAGACGGCGATTCTCCGGCCTGTCGAATAACGCGCCGCAAGATTTGTCGTTAGGGTTGGCTCGTGCGTGCAGATGTCCTCTCTGATCCCACGGGCCTCCACCGGGTGCTCGACGACGCGGCCGTGCTGCCCCAGGCGGCGGAGCGGCTCGATGTACGCCGCGAGCTGTGGCCGGACGAGGTGCGGGTCCGCGTGGAGCGGCTCAACCTCGACGCCGCGTCCTTCCGCCAGCTCGAGCGCAAGCACGGCGGCGACGGCCGGGCGGTCCGCGACGAGGTGCTCGCGATCGTCGGCCGCCGCGGCAAGATGCAGAACCCGGAGACCGGTTCCGGCGGCATGCTCGTCGGCACCGTCGAGGAGGTGGGGGAGTCCTCGCCGCTCGGCCTCGCGGTCGGCGACCGGATCGCGACCCTCGTCTCGCTCACGCTGACGCCCGCTGGTCATCGAGGACGGCCTCGAGCGCTGGGACGGCGCCAGCGAGCAGGTGCCCTGCGACGGCTACGCCGTCCTCTTCGGCCGCTCGATCGCCGCCGTGCTGCCCGATGACCTCGCCCCCGAGCTGAGCCTCGCGGTGATGGACGTCTGCGGCGCTCCGGCCCTGACCGCCCGCATCGTGGAGCAGTACGACGCGCCGACCGTGGCCGTCATCGGCGGCGCAGGGAAGTCGGGGTCGCTCAGCCTCGCGGCGGCCCGTGACGCCGGCGCCGGCCGGGTCGTCGGCGTCGTACCCCACCAGGGCGAGGCCGACCTGCTCACCGCCGCCGGTCTCGCCGACGCGGTCGTGATCGCCGACGCCCGCGACCCGATCGCGCTGCGCGACGCGGTCGCCGCCACCGGGGGAGCGGCCGACATCACCATCGTCTGCGTGGACGTCCCGGGCTGCGAGGGTGGCGCGATCCTCACCACCGCCGAGGGCGGCACGGTGGTCTTCTTCTCGATGGCGACCTCGTTCTCCGCCGCCGCCCTGGGCGCCGAGGGCCTGGCCGCCGACGTCACGATGCTGGTCGGCAACGGCTACGTGCCCGGACACGCCGCCTACGCGCTGGAGCTGCTGCGCGCCCACGACGGTGTACGCCGCCTGTTCGAGGGCCGGCTCGAGGGAGGGGCCCGATGAGCGCCCGCAAGGTCGGCCGGCTCGAGCTCGACGCGGCCCGGGTCAAGGAGGCCCGCGCGCTGGCGCGCACCGTGGGCCGCCCCGTCGTCACCCTGGCGAAGAAGCACACCACGGTCTCGGTCGAGCGCGCGATGCTGCGGCTCGCCGGCCTCTCCGGCGCCGACCCGGACGGCACGCCCTGGGTCAACCGGCTGGTCGACGCCGTCCGCTCCGACGTCGGCCTCGAGCACGGCGTCGCACTGCCGGTCTGGGACGCGCTGCGCCGCGGGGACGCCGAGGACCTGCTCACCCTCGCCCAGAAGGCCGGTGCCGGCTCGGTCCGGTTCTCGCTCCCCGAGGGGCGCGACGCGACCCGCGCCACCAGCGCCTCGCGGAAGGCCGTCGGTGCCGGCATCCGGCAGATCGACAGGCGCCGCGTCGAGCGGGAGCGGCTGATCGCCAGGGTCGGTGACGCTCCCCGCAAGCCGTGGATCTACCTGATCGTCGCCACCGGCGACATCTACGAGGACATCCCGCAGGCGCAGGCCGCTGCGCGTGAGGGCGCCGACGTGATCGCGGTGATCCGGTCGACGGGCCAGTCGCTCCTCGACTTCGTGCCCGAGGGCGCGACCCGCGAGGGCTTCGCCGGCACCTACGCCACCCAGGAGAACTTCCGGCTGATGCGGGCCGCCCTCGACGAGACGTCGCGGGAGCTCGGTCGCTACGTCCGGCTCACCAACTACGCCTCCGGCCTCTGCATGCCCGAGATCGCCACCCTGGCCGGCCTCGAGCGGCTCGACATGATGCTGAACGACTCGATGTACGGGATCCTGTTCCGCGACATCAACCCGATCCGGACCTTCGTCGACCAGCGCTACAGCCGCCAGATCCACGCCCGCGCCGGCATCATCATCAACACCGGCGAGGACAACTACCTGACCACGGCGGACGCCGTCGAGGCCGCCCACACGGTCACCACCAGCCAGCTCCTGAACGAGTACTTCGCGAAGGAGGCGGGCCTCGAGGACTGGCAGCTCGGGCTGGGCCACGCGTTCGAGATCGACCCGGACGTGCCCGACTCGTTCCGGATGGAGCTCGCCCACGCGATGCTCGCCCGCGACCTGTTCCCCCGGGCGCCGCTGAAGTGGATGCCGCCGACCCGCCACATGACCGGCGACGTCTTCCGCGGCTACCTCCTCGACGGGTTCTTCAACCTCGTGGGGGCGCTGACCGACCAGGGCATCCTCCTGGTCGGCATGATGACCGAGGCCGTGGTGACACCCTGGCTCTCCGACCGCGACCTGGCGCTGCAGAACGTCCGCTACGTCATGAACGCCGCCGGCAACCTCCACGAGGACTTCCGCCCCGCTCCCGGCGGCTTCATCGAGCAGCGGGCCCAGCAGGTGCTCGACGAGAGCATCTCCCTCCTCCAGGACATCAAGGGGCACGAGAACGGCCTGCTCGACGCGATCGCCGACGGCACCTTCGGCCTGATGAAGCGCCCCGCCGACGGTGGCCGTGGCCTCGACGGCGTCGCCCGCAAGTCGCGGGACTACTACAACCCGGCGACCGAGATCCTGGAGGAAGCATGACCAGCCCGATCCGGCCGTACGGCGACACCACCGGCGACGGCATGGTGCAGCTGTCCTTCACGCTCCCGATCGCCCACTCCAAGGTGGCCGACGGCGCCGCCCTCCAGCTGGCCAACAAGATGGGCATGGACCCGGCGCTGGTGGTGCACAGCAAGCCGATGGGCCCCGACTTCACGTTCTTCGTGGTCTACGGCCGCGTCAACCACCTGGTCGACCCGAGCACGGTGCAGGTGGTCGAGCGCGACTACCCGCTGCTCACGCCCAAGGAGGCCAACGCCGCCATCAAGCGTTCCCTGCGCCGGCGGTTGGTCGTCGTGGGTGCCTGCATCGGCAGTGACGCCCACACGGTCGGCATCGACGCGATCCTCAACATCAAGGGCTTCGCGGGGGAGAAGGGCCTGGAGTACTACCGCGAGGTCAAGGTCGTGAACCTCGGCGCCCAGGTCTCCGTCCCGCAGCTGGTCGAGCGGTCGCTGGCCGAGAAGGCCGACGCCGTGCTGGTCTCCCAGGTCGTCACCCAGCGCGACGCGCACCTGCTCAACACCCGCGAGATGTCGGCGGCCTTCCGGGAGGCCTACCCCGCACGCCGGCGACCGTTGCTCGTGGTGGGCGGGCCCCGCTTCGACGAGGCGATGGCCGGGGACCTCGGCGTCGACCGGGTCTTCAGCCGCGGCACCACCCCGGGTGAGGTCGCCTCGTTCATCGTCCACCGGATCACCGACACCCCCACCACGAAGGCGTCCTGATGACCACTCGAGCCGAGGTGGGGATGCGCGTCGTCCACCGCCGCTACGTCCCCTACAGCCACGCCCACTACGCCGGCAACCTGGTCGACGGCGCCTACAGCCTCGGTCTCTTCGGCGACGTCGCGACCGAGATGTGCATCCTCACCGACGGCGACGAGGGCCTGTTCGCGTCGTACGCCGACGTGCAGTTCCGCGCGCCGGTCCGGGCCGGCGACGTGCTGGAGATCAGCTGCGAGGTGAGCCGGGTCGGCACCCGGTCCCGCGAGCTGTCGTTCGCGGTCCACGTGGTCGCACGCGGCGCGGCGACGGAGGAGCGACCGGGCGCCGCCGAGGTGCTGGCCGAACCGCTCCTGGCGACGACGGCGACCGGCACCGTGGTCGTCCCGGACTAGCCGCACCACGCCCTGCGGGCCGTCCTCGGGGGTGTCGTCCGCGACACGCCGCGGCGCTGCAAAGTTTTACGAATCGTTCTCTGAGTCGGGGCCGGCCCTCTGACCTGCGGATATGCGCGTTGTCGCAGGTAGCGAGCCGGTTGACAGGATGCGCGACTGGGAAGAAAAGTGCCGCCTTGTCCGTCCCTGCAGTTCGCGGTCGACGGACCGGCGTCCGAGTGATCGCGTCCGAGGTGAGTCACCAGCACCGTCGGAGGCGATTCGCGAAGGCCGGTCCGCTCCGTGAGGACGGGCGCGGAGGGGTCTCCGGTTCCCTAGACAACTTCTCGATCTCGGCAGCCGGTCGAACTCGGGTTGGCCCGAAGGACTCGGTGGGCCCCTCCGCACCTGCAGGACCGCGCGCCCTTCGCGGCCCCGGTACGTTTGCCCCGTGCTCCTGCGGTCCGCCCTCGCGCTCCTGGCAGGCGCCGTGCTGGCCCAGGCCTTCGAGCCGCTCGGGCTCGCCCTCCTGATCCCCGTGGGCGTCGCCGGCTTCGTGCTGTCCGTCCGTGGGCTCCCGGCGCGTCGTGCCTGGCTGCCCGGCCTGGCGTTCGGGATCGGCTTCCAGTTCGTGCTGCTGTTCTGGATGCGCGCCGTCGGGATCGCCCCCTGGCTGGCCCTGGCCGGCCTCGAGGCCGCGTTCTTGGCCCCGCTGGCCTCCGCCACGGTGGTGCTGCTCCGGCTGCGGGGAGGGCCGGTCTGGTGCGCCGCCGCCTGGGTGGCGGTGGAGACGATCCGCTCGAGCTGGCCGTTCTCGGGGATGCCCTGGGGGCGGCTGTCCTTCGCCCTCGCCGGCACCCCCTGGGCCGACGGGCTGCCGTACGTCGGGATGGCCGGCGCGTCCTTCGTCCTGGCGCTGATCGGCGTGCTGCTGGCCGACGTGGTCGCCCCCCGGGGTCGTCGCGTGGTGGCGCTCGGGGCCCTGGCCGCGGTGACGGTCCGTCTCGCTGCTCCCGGCGCTCGCGCCGTACGACGTCACCCCGGTGGGGGAGCGGACCGTGGCCGTCGTGCAGGGGGACGTGCCGGGCGACGGCAGCGACATCCTGCTCGACCACCGGCAGGTCACCCGCAACCACGTCGAGGCGACCGTGGAGCTCGCCGACCGGGTCGAGGCGGGTGAGCAGCCGACGCCGGACTTCGTGGTCTGGCCCGAGAACTCCACCGCGGTCGACCCGTTCTCGAGCAGCGACATCAACGCCGGCATCGACGAGGCCAGCGAGGCCGTGCAGGTGCCGATCCTGGTCGGCGCGATGGTCGACGCCGGCCCCGAGCACGTGCTGAACCAGGGGATCGTCTGGGAGCCGGGGACGGGTGCGGCCGACCGCTACACCAAGTGGCACCCCGTCCCGTTCGGCGAGTACATCCCGTGGCGCGACCTCGGGCTCGGCACCATCGGCCAGCTGCGGCTGATCCCGCGCGACATGCTCAGCGGAAGCCGTCAGGAGCCGCTACCGGTCGGCGACTCGCTCGTCGCCGCCGCGATCTGCTTCGACGTCGCCTACGACGACGGCCTCCATGCCCAGCTCGCCGCCGGTGGCCAGCTGGTGACGGTGCAGACGAGCAACGCGATGTTCATCCACACCGACCAGATCGACCAGCAGTTCGAGATCAGCCGGCTGCGCGCCCAGGAGACGGGCCGCTACGTGCTGGTGGCCGCGACCAACGGGGTCTCCGGCATCATCGCGCCCGACGGGGACGGTGCTCGCCCGCGCCGAGACCCGCACGCGCGAGGTCCTGCTGGAGCAGGTGTCGCTCGTGGACGCGCTGACCCCGGCGGTCCGGATGGGCCTGTGGCCGGGTCGGGCCGCGGTGGCGCTGACGGTCCTCGGGCTCGCGCTGTCGGTGCTCACGTATCGTCGTGAGCGTCGTCGGCACACGGGGAAGGAGGCGACGCCATGAGCGAGCACGGCCGGGTCGTGATGGTCGTCCCGACCTACGACGAGCGCGACAACCTGGCCTGGATCCTCGGCCGGCTGCTGGCCGCCGCGCCCCACGTCGACGTGCTCGTCGTCGACGACTCCTCGCCCGACGGCACCGGCGAGCTGGCCGACGAGCTCGCGGCCGCCGACCCCCGGATCCACGTCCTCCACCGCACGGCCAAGGGCGGCCTCGGCGCGGCCTACCTCCACGGGTTCCGGTGGGCGCTCGATGCCGGGTACGACGTGGTCGGGGAGATGGACGCCGACGGCTCCCACCAGCCCGAGCAGCTCCACCGGCTCCTCGAGGCGCTCGACGACGCCGACCTGGTGATCGGATCGCGCTGGGTGCCCGGCGGCTCGGTCGTCAACTGGCCGCGGCGCCGCGAGGCTGCTCTCGCGCGGCGGCAACCTCTACGTCCGGCTGCTGCTCGGGATCGACGTCCGCGACGCCACCGCCGGCTTCCGGCTGTTCCGCCGCGAGACGCTGGAGAAGATCGACCTCGACACCGTGCAGTCCACCGGCTACGTCTTCCAGACCGACCTCGCGGCGCGGACGCTGCGGAGCGGGCTGGTCGTGAAGGAGGTCCCCATCGAGTTCGTGGAGCGGGTGCGCGGGGAGTCGAAGATGAGCGGCTCGGTGGCCGTGGAGTCGCTGCGTCGGATCACCCTGTGGGGCCTGCGCGAGCGACGGGCCCAGGTACGACGGGCACTGGAGCGGCGACGATGACCCGCAAGCGGCTGCTGCGGCTCGCGATGGTGGTCGCCTTCGTCGGCGTACCCGCTGCTCGAGATCTACGTCCTGATCCAGGTCGGCCAGGTCATCGGGCCGTGGTGGACGATCCTGCTGCTGATCGTCGCCAGCGTGCTCGGCACCTGGCTGATCCGCCGGGAGGGCGGCCGCGCGTGGCGGGCGCTCAACGAGGCCCTGCAGACCGGGCGGATGCCGGCCCGGGAGCTGGCCGACGGGGCGCTGATCCTGATCGGCGGCACCCTGATGCTGGCGCCGGGCTTCGTCACCGACGCGGTCGGCGTGCTGCTGATCCTGCCCATGACGCGACCGGTCGCCCGTCGGTTGCTGACCGGCCTCGTGGCCCGTCGGCTGCTGGGCTCCGGGCCGCGGGCCGGCCCCGGACGCACGAATCGCCCCGGCCCCACCGATGGTCCGGTGGTGCGGGGCGAAGTCGTGGACGAGTAGCCGACCCGGGGGTCAGCTGACCTTCTTCTTGCGTGCCGAGGCGCGGTGCAGGTGGGCGGGGCCGATCTCGCCGCCGCGCAGCAGCTCGAGACGCTCCTTGAGGATGTCCTCGAGCTCCTTCTCCGAGCGACGCTCGAGCAGCATGTCCCAGTGGGTGCGGACCGGCTTCTCGTTCTTGGCCTCGGGCAGGATGCCCGACGACGCTCAGCGACTCGGCGCCGCAGCGCGGGCACTCCCAGATCGCCGGGATGTCCGCCTCGACCGACATCGTGATCTCGAACTCGTGGCCCCGCTTGCAGCGGTAGCCGACCTGCTGACGCGCGGCGAACTCGATGCCGCGCTCGTCCTCGAAACTCTGGCCCCCGAGCCGGGCTCCACGCAGTGTGCGCTCCGCCATGAGCCACCTCCTAAGTTCAATTGCCCCCGTGTGTACCGCCGATGAAACGTATGACGCGGACACGTCATGACGCGGTGCGCGTCAGGGTTCTGGACCGTTTCACCTGCTTCAACGGTACGGACCACACCAAGATTCCCCGAATCCACGGGTCGCGGCGTCACCCGTAGGGGCGAGTGGGCAACATCACAGCCTACTCAGACCACGGCGGGGCACGTCGTTGCCGGCCTCCCGGATGCCGCGCTCGGTGTCGACCCGCATCAGCAGCAGCGCGCCGATCACGAAGAACACGATGAGCGCGAAGATGCGCCGGCCGGTAGGACTCGGTCAGGCTGTAGACGATGAAGAAGACGATGCGTGCCGAACCACGAGGTGCCGCGGTCCATCGCGTGGTAGAGGCTGAAGTACTCCGCCTCCTTGCCGCGCGGGATGAACAGCGAGAAGTACGACCGCGCGAGCGCCTGGGTGCCGCCGAGCACGATGCCGATGGCGACGCCCGAGCGCAGGAACGGCACCAGCGCCTTCTCCGGGACGACACAGCGCGGCGGTGACGATGCGCATCCAGATCACCAGACCGGCCAGGATGGTGCGCTTCGCGCCGAACCGCTCGGCCGCGCGTCCGAACGCGATCGCCCCGACGACGGCGACGAACTGGACCAGCAGGTAGGTCGCCAGCACGGAGCCGGTGTCGAAGCCGAGCTCCTCCACGCCGTACACGGACGCCTGGCCGATGACGGTCTGGATGCCGTCGTTGAAGAACAGGTAGGCCAGCAGGAAGGTCAGCGCCACCGGGTAGTTGCGCAGGTCCTTGAGCGTCGGCCAGAGCTGCCCGAAGCTGCGGGAGACCAGGCCCCCCTCGACCTGCGCGACCTCCGCGACCGGGTGGTTGCGGAGGCCCCGGAAGGGGATGAACGTGAAGCCGGCCCACCACACGGCGGCCGAGAGCAGGCTGAGCCGGACCGCCATCCCCTCGGTGATGCCGAACGTCTCGTAGAAGCTCACGACCACGAAGTTGACCGCGAGCAGCAGGCCGCCGCCGGCGTAGCCGAACGCCCAGCCGCGGGAGGAGACGCGGTCGCGCTCGGCCTCGGTGGAGACCAGCGGCAGGATCGCGTCGTTGAAGACCGCCGAGGCGCCGAAGCAGAGGTTGGCGAGGATGAAGGCGACGATGCCGAGCTGCCAGTTGTCGCCGGTCATGAAGAACAGCAGGGCGGCGAAGAAGGCGCCCGCCCAGGCGAAGCCCGCCAGCAGGTCCTTCTTGCGCTCGGTGCGGTCGGCGGCCGCGCCGAGCACGGGCAGCAGGAAGGCGGAGAGGACCGTGGAGATCGGGATGACCAACGCCGGCAGGGACCCCGGGAGCAGGTCGAAGCCCAGGAAGCTCACCCGGCCGTCGACGGCGTCGTTCTTGGCGATCGCGATCAGGTAGGGGCCGAACAGGACGCCCGCGACGGTGGTCGCGAAGGCGCTGTTGGCCCAGTCGTACCAGTACCAGGCCTTCTGCTCCCGCGCCCGGTTCAGCGGTCCGAGGTCGGCGACGCCGGTGCTGCTGCTCATGTGCGGTCCCTCCACTGCCCGCGGGCCGCGAGCACGTCCTTGAGTATGTCGGTGCGGTCGGTCATCAGGCCGTCGACGCCACGGTCCAGCAGCTCGATCATCTCGGCGGGGTCGTCGATGGTCCATGAGTGCACGTGCTTGCCCGCGGCGTGCGCGCGACGGACGAGGCCGGCGGTGGTGACCGTCAGCGGCCCCTTGCGGTGCGGGACCTGCAGCGCGGCCACGCGGCCCCGGGTGACCCGGTCGGCGAGCCGGCCGGAGGGGAGGAACCGGAAGGCCAGCACCTCCAGCGGGCTGGCCGAGGTGGCGACCCGGCCCCCGGTGAGGGCGCGGAACCGGTTGAGGCGGCGGAACGAGAACGAGCCCACGAGCACCCGGTCGTGGGCGTCGTGCTCGTCGACGAACCGGGCCAGCAGCGGGACGGCGGCCTCCGACTTGAGGTCGATGTTGAAGCGGGCGTCGGGGAACTCGGCGAACAGCTCGGCCAGGGTCGGGATCTGCTCATGACCGCCGATCCGGCGGGGCACCACCTCGTCGTACGTCGCGTCCGCGAGCGCGCCGCGACCGTCGGTCACCCGGTCCAGCACCGTGTCGTGGAACGCCAGCAGGACGCCGTCGCGGGTCGCGTGGACGTCGGTCTCGAGGAAGTCGTAGCCGAGCGCGACGGCGTGCCGGAACGCGGTGAGGGTGTTCTCCATGCCGACCAGCTCGGGGTGCGCGGGCCCGCCGCGGTGGGCGAAGGCGAGCGGGGTCGGCCGGTCGTCGAGGTAGGGGTATCCCGTGGGCTCGGTCACGTCGGCAGTATCCACCCTTCGAGACGCCGCTCCGATCGCTCCTCAGGGCCTCCGCGAGGCACCCGCACCGGCTCAGGACGGGGGAGTACCGTCGCCACATGGACGCGTTGACCTGCCCCCGCTGCGACTCCGAGATGGTGAGCCGGACCCTCGGTTCCGGACAGGTGAGCCAGTGCCCCGACGGTCACGGCGTGTTCCTCGAGCGGGCCGAGCTCGGCAACCTGATCGAGGCCGAGAGCGACTGGCACCGCAACGCCAGCCACCACACCGCACCGCTGCCGCGGATCACCCCGGACATGACGGCGCCGCCGACGTCCAAGACCCCGGCCCGCGCCTGGGTGGAGACGCTCTTCCGCTGAGCTTGTCGGTCTCGACGCGCCTCGTCAGCGACGCTCCTGCGTCGGTCGCGGGGCTTGCTCGACCTGGCCGGGCGACGCCGCGAGCTTCGCTCGCGGCTGCCCGTCTCAGATGTCGCGGAACGTCTCGATGTTGGCGCCGAGCTGGTTGAGCCGCTCGGCGAGGTCCTCGTAGCCACGGTGGATGACGTAGGTCGACCGGAGCACGGACGTGCCCTTGGCGGCCAGCATCGCCAGCAGCAGCACCACCGCGGGCCGCAGCGCGGGCGGGCACATCATCTCGGTGCCGGTGAAGCTGCTGGGGCCCTCGATCATCACCCGGTGCGGGTCGAGCAGCTTGACCTAGCCGCCGAGCTTGTTGAGGTCGGTGAGGTAGATCGCGCGGTTCTCGTAGACCCAGTCGTGGAGCAGGGTCTGGCCGTGCGCGACCGCCGCGATCACGGCGAAGAACGGCAGGTTGTCGATGTTGAGGCCGGGGAACGGCATCGGGTGGATCTTGTCGAGCGGCGCGTGCAGCACGCTCGGGTGGGTCGTCAGGTCGACCAGCCGGGTGTGGCCGTTGCGGGCGACGTACTCCTCGGCAGCGGTGTACTGCAACCCCATCTCCTCCAGCAGCGCGAGCTCGATCTCGAGGAACTCGATCGGCACCCGCTCGATGGTGATCGAGGAGCCGGTCACGATCGCGGCGGCGAGCAGCGACATCGCCTCGATCGGGTCCTCGCTGGGCGCGTAGTCGACGTCGAGGTCGATCTCGGCGCGGCCGGTCACGGTGAGCGTGGTGGTGCCGATGCCCGTCACGTCGACGCCGAGCCGCTGCAGGAAGAAGCAGAGGTCCTGGACCATGTAGTTGGACGAGGCGTTGCGGATGATGGTGGTGCCCGGGTGGAGGGCGGCGGCCATCAGCGCGTTCTCGGTGACCGTGTCGCCGCGCTCGGTGAGCACGATCGGGCGGACCGGGGCGACCCGCCGGTCGACCTCGGCGTGGTAGCTGCCCTCGGTCGCCTTGACCTCGAGGCCGAACGGCCGCAGCGCCGTCATGTGGGGCTCGACGGTGCGGGTGCCGAGGTTGCAGCCGCCGGCGTAGGGGAGCTCGAAGTTCTCGGAGCGGTGCAGCAGCGGGCCCAGGAACATGATCACCGAGCGGGTACGCCGGGCCGCCTCCTCGTCGATGTTGTCGAGGTCGAGGTCGGCCGGCGGGATGATCTCGAGGTCGTTGTCGTCGTTGAGCCACCGGGTCTGCACACCGAGGCTGGTCGAGCACCTCGAGCAGCCGGTTGACCTCCTCGATGCGGGCGACCTTGCGCAGCGTCGTACGGCCGCGGTTGAGCAGCGACGCGCACAGCAGCGCCACCCCGGCGTTCTTGGAGGTCTTGACGGTGATGCTGCCGGAGAGGGTGGTGGGGCCGGTGACCCGCAGGTGGGTCGGGCCCGGCGCCGAGGGCGACGATCTCGGAGTCGAGCGCGGAGCCGATCCGCGCGAGCATCTCCAGCGACAGGTTCTGGTGGCCCTTCTCGATCCGGTTGATGGCGCTCTGACTGGTGGAGAGCCGCTCGGCCAGCTGCTGCTGGGTCATGCCGCGGTGCTTGCGCGCGTCGCGGATGAGGTTGCCGATCCGGCCCTTGTAGTCGTCACTCATGTCGTCCACGGTATCTCAGATATGAGATAACGCAATTCCCCCGTGCGCGGGGCTCGGGGTGCGGCCTGCAAGGATGGCGGCCATGCGTGCCACGACCATCCATGCCCCCGGCGACATCCGGCTCTCCGAGGTCGCCGAGCCCGTCATCTCGGCACCCACCGACGCGATCGTGAAGGTCGTCGCCGGCTGCATCTGCGGCTCGGACCTGTGGCCCTACCGTGGCGCCAACGACATCGACGCGGGCTCCACCATCGGCCACGAGTGCGTCGGGCTGGTCGCCGAGGTGGGGAGCGAGGTGCAGCGGTTCCGGGAGGGTGACTTCGTCGTCGTCCCGTTCGTCCACTGCGACAACACCTGCGCCCACTGCCGCAACGGCGCGCAGTCGGCCTGCCTCGAGCAGGGCTGGACCGAGAGCGGCCAGGCCGAGTACACCCACGTCACCCACGCCGACGGCAGCCTGGTGAAGACCGACGGGATGCCCGACCCTCGCTGGTCCCGTCGCTGCTGGCGCTCTCCGACGTGATGGCCACCGGCTGGCACGCCGCGGTCTCGGCCGGCGTCACCAAGGGCAGCACCGCCGTCGTGGTCGGCGACGGCGCGGTCGGCCTGTGCGGCGTCATCGCGGCCCGCGAGCTCGGTGCGGACCGGATCATCGCGATGTCGCGCCACGAGCCGCGCCAGGAGCTGGCGCGCCGGTTCGGCGCCACCGACATCGTCGCCGAGCGCGGCAAGGACGGCGGCGCGCGGGTCAAGGACCTCACCGACGGGATCGGCGCCGACGCGGTGCTGGAGTGCGTCGGCACCGACGACTCGATGCAGACCGCGTTCGCCCTGGCCCGGCCCGGCTCGATGGTCGGCTTCGTCGGCGTACCGCACGGCGTGGAGCTGCCGGTGCGGCGGATGTTCCAGAAGAACGTCGGTCTCGCCGGGGGAGTGGCGCCCGTACGCCGCTACCTGCCCGAGCTCCTCGAGCTGGTCACCACCGGCGCGATCGAGCCCGGCCTCGTCTTCGACCTGACGCTGCCGCTCGACGACGTCGCCGATGGCTACCGGGCCATGGACGAGCGGCGCGCGATCAAGGTATTGCTGACGCCATGACCGACGCCGATGCTCGTCGCGCTGGGGCCGCTGCTGCGGCACGTCGACGGCGTCTCGGCGCCATCTGGGTGGAGACGACGCGGGCCGCGACGGTGACGGTCGAGGCCGGCGAGCACCGGGCCGCGCCCGCACCTTCGCCGCGCACGGCCACCACTACGCCCTGGTCGAGCTCGACGGCCTGACCCCGGGCACCCACACGCCCTACCGGTGCTCGTCGACGGCGAGATGGTGTGGCCCGAGCCGGACTCGCCGTACCCGCCGCTCGGTGATCCCGACCCTCGACCCCGACAAGCCGCTGCGGATGGCGTTCGGCTCGTGCCGGGTCAGCGTGCCGCACGACGAGGCCGGGCAACCGAGGCGTTCGGCGTGGACGCGCTGCGCGCCTACGCGCTGCACATGGCGACCGACGACCGCGGAGAGAGTGGCCCGACCTGGTGCTCTTCCTCGGCGACCAGGTCTACGCCGACGAGACCAGCGACGCGATGCGCGAGTTCATCGCGTCCCGCCGCAGCCTCGACGAGCCGCCGGGCGAGGAGCTGAAGGACTACGAGGAGTACGCCCACCTCTACAAGCTGGCCTGGTGCGACCCGGCCAACCGCTGGCTGCTCTCGACGCTGCCGAGCGCGATGATCTTCGACGACCACGACATCCGCGACGACTGGAACACCAGCTGGTCCTGGCGCCGGGAGATGGAGGCCACCCCCTGGTGGCACGACCGGATCGTCGGCGGGCTGGCGTCGTACTGGGTCTACCAGCACCTCGGCAACCTCAGCCCCGACGACCGCGCCGAGGACGACGCTGTGGCAGCAGATCGTGCGGCCACGACGGGCGCCGACGAGCTCGACATCACCGAGCCGCTGGACGCGCTCGCCGAACGCGCCGACCAGGAGCCCGACAGCTACCGGTGGAGCTTCGCCCGCGACTTCGGCACCCAGGCGCGGCTGGTCGTCGTCGACTCGCGGGCCGCGCGGGTGCTGCAGCCGGAGGAGCGCTCGATCCTCGACCCGGCCGAGATGGCGTGGCTCGACGACCAGCATGCAGCGGCGGCTTCGAGCACCTGCTCGTCGGCACGTCGCTGCCGTTCCTGCTGGCGCCGGGGCTCCACCACGTCGGAGGCGTTCAGCGAGGGGCTCGCCAGCGGCGCCTGGGGCAGGCCGGCGGCCCGGGTCGGCGAGCGGCTGCGCCGAGCCCTCGACCTCGAGCACTGGGCGGCGTTCCAGCAGGGCTTCCGCGAGGTCGCGCGGATGACGCTCGAGGTCGCCGTCGGGCGCCCGCGGGCCGGCGCCCCACACCGTGCACGTTCCTGTCGGGCGACGTGCACCACAGCTACGTGGCGTCGGCGTGGCCCGACCCCGCGGTCACGGACGTGACGATCAGGGCCGGATCCTGCAGGCGGTCTGCTCGCCGATCCGCAACCCGCTGCCGGCGCCGATGGTGCGGGTGATGCGGGCCGGCGACCCGGAGGTCGGTGGGACGGCGGTCCGGCGGCTCGCCAAGGCCGCCAAGGTGCCGCTGTCACCGCTGGCGTGGGCGGTCGACCGCGGCCCCTGGTTCGACAACAACCTGGCCGTGCTGGAGGTGCAGCCGGACGGCGGGCTGTCGATGCGCTGGCTGGCCGGCGACGTCGAGGGCCGGGCGACCGACGAGCCGGTGCTGAGGGTGGTCGCCGAGGTCGGCGTCCCGGTCAGCCGGCCAGCGCAGCGAACGTCCCGGGCATGACGGCCGGCTCGCAGTCGCAGGTGTCGGAGCAGGCCAGGTAGGTGTGGACCGCGTGCCCGCAACGGGTGCACGGCAGGTCGTGCGAGAGATGCTCGGCGTTGGTCTCGACGGTGTCCCACATGTCCTCATACCTCTGCTGACTCGACGTCCCGGGCGGTACGTCGCTCACCGTAGGGGCGTCGAGGACCATCGCGCGGCCGACCACGCGGAAGTTGACCCGACATGACTAGGCACGCGTAGCCCACCCGGCCCAGGTGCCTGGCCACGGAGGAGGATCAGGCGCCGAGCGCCGACAACCTCGAGCAGCCGGTCGACGTCGTCGTCGTCGGAGTAGGGCGCCAGCCCGACCCGGATCGCGCCGGTGGCGCCCAGCCCGAGCCGCTGGCAGGGCTCCCACGCGTAGCAGTGGCCCGACGAGATGCTGACCTGCCGCGCCGACCCAGCTCGGCGTGGCCGTCGACCGGGTCGACGCCGTCAGGCTGAAGTAGAGCGTCGAGGTGCGCTCCGGCGCCCGCGACCACAGCGTGACGTCGGCACGGCCGGCCAGCGCCGGCTCGATCCGGTCGCGCAGCCGGTCCTCGTGGGCCTCGACCGCGGCGTAGGCGCCGACGATCGCTCGCGCCGGCCACCGCTGCCGGCCGGGTCGAGGGAGGCCAGGAAGTCGACGGCGGCGGTGACGCCGGCCATCAGCTCGTAGGGGAGCGTGCCGAGCTCGAACCGCTCGGGCACCTGGTCGGTCGAGGGCAGCAGCTTGTCGGGACGCAGCGTCCTCCAGCAGCGCCGGGTCGGCGGCGACCATGCCGCAGTGCGGGCCACCGAACTTGTACGGCGAGCAGGCGTAGAAGTCCGCGCCCGAGCGCCGGTCAGGTCGGGGAGCACGTGGGCGGCGTGGTGCACCCCGTCGACGTACAGCAGCGCGCCGGCGTCGTGGACCGAGCGCGGCCAGGGCCGGGACGTCGGGCCGGGTGCCGAGCACGTTGGACGCCGCCGTGAGCGCCACCAGCCGGGTCCGCTCCGAGAGCACCGCCTCCAGGTGCTCGGCTCCGCAGCTCGGCCGTGCCGGGTCGAAGTCGACCCACCGCACGGTCGCACCGACCGCCTCCGCGGCCTGCACCCACGGTCGGACGTTCGCGTCGTGGTCGAGCCGGCTCACGACGACCTCGTCGCCGGCGGCCCAGGTGCGCGCGAGCGCCCGCGACACGTCGTAGGTCAGGTCGGTCATGCTGCGCCCGAACACCACGCCGCGCGGGTCGGCGCCGAGCAGGTCGGCCAGCGCGGCGCGGCAGCCGGTCACGATCTCGTCGGCCGCCCGCTGAGGTGCGGAGTGGGGGCCGCGGTTCGACACCGGGCTGGCCAGCGTCGGCGGCGACGGCGTCGGCCACGGGCCGCGGCACCTGCGTCCCGCCCGGACCGTCGAAGAACGCCTCCCCGCCGGCCAGTGCGGGGTAGTGGGACCGGACCGTCGCCACGTCGTACGTCATGGCGCCTTCCTAGCAGGTGCCGCCAGCCCTCCGGCGCGGCGGCTGAGGGCCGTGAGGTGTGGGCGAGCGGTCCACGGGGTACGGAACCCTAGGTCGCGACCGCGGCCCGGGCTCTAGGGAGGGACCCAGCATGGAAATCCTCGGTGTCATCATCGCAGGCATCATCATCGGGCTGCTTGGAAAGTTCGTGGCCCCCGGAGACAAGGACAACATTCCGATCTGGCTCACGATCCTGTGCGGTATCGGTGGAGTTCTTCTCGGCTGGTTCGTCTACGACGCCTTCGGTGGTGACGGCACTTCAGGCGTCGACTGGGTGCGCTGGTTCGTGGCGATCCTCGTGCGGCCGTCCTGGTCGTCATCGCCTCGACCGTCACCGGCAGGAACACGTCCAGGACGTCGAAGTCAAGTCGAAGCTGACCTGATGCAGCAACACCGCACGTCACGAGCCCCGACCGAGGACCGGTCGGGGCTCGTTCGTCTGGGGAGCCCCTCCTGCGGACATATCGCCGATAAGCGACATTATGTCAATACGCGTGGACGGAACGACCGAGCCTGCCCTCGGCGATCCCCCGGCTTCCGAGGATGTTCACGGCGCCGAAGGTCGAACCACACCGCTGTCGGATGCCCACGTCTCGGACGTGATGGGCGATGGCCTGAAGCCCTTCCACGCCGCGTAGACGCCGAGCGACGCCTCCCAAGCGATCTCTGGGGCTAGCAGCAGGAACGCGGGTGCCGACCCGTTCTCGTATACACCGAAAAGAATGAGTACGAAGGAAAGGATCAACATTGGGCCCCCAACCAATCCCAACATCGCCATCGGACGAGGCACGAGACCCGAGCGATACATCAGGTAGCCCAGCATCAACCCGTTACCGAAGCCGACCACGAGTCCCGGACCGAACAGGAACGCCCAGTCGTAGGTGGATGCGAGAGTGTCGCCCTGGACGGCGAGCGCGGTGGCCTCGGCCCCGGTTGCTCCAACCAAGGCATCGCTCACAGACACGATCGACACGATGCTCAGGATGCCGACCGCGATGAAGGCGGACTCCATGATCCGCGCACCCACGTACCCGAGCGCAACCTTTTCGCTCTGTCGCCTGACGATCGGATAGATCACCACGGCGGTCGCAATATTGGTCACGATGACCCCGAACTCCAGGATCGCGCCCAAGTACACACGATTCTCTGAAACGTCACCCGTAAAACGCAACTCGTCTGAAGGTGCCACCCACCCCGTTCACGAACAGAACCTTGGCTGAGATGGACGTAACGAAGGTGCCTATGAACAGCCAGCCGAAAAGTCGTGCGGTCTTCTGAGCATCCACCGCCTGGCCTCTCACGTCGAGGTCTTCGGTCTGATTCGCCATGACGATCCTCCTCGCGACGGCTGGGGCTATGCGCTGTGGCGTCGCCCTCGCTACAGCCTGACGCTAGGTGTCGCCTCACCTGCCGGGCCTCACCCACCAAGGATGACTCCGGGACCGCGCGGCGTCAGGTACGCGGTCTCACCCGCAGCCGCTGACACCCTCGCCGTCGCCGTCCTTGTCGTACCCCAGCTCGCACAGCAACCCGTCGTGACCGACCGACCCCTCGACCATGAACGCCACGAAACACAGGGACAGGACGATCATCACGCCCGTGAACCACTTGTAACCGGTCCGCATGCTCGGCAGCGTAACTTCCGACCGCCGCGGATCGGTAGAAGTGCTGGGTGCCCCGTGGACTCACGGGCTGGTGAGGATCACCAGCCGCTGGGTCGCCCGGGTCATCGCGACGTAGCGGTCGACCGCACCCTCGATGCCGGCGCCGAACGTCTCGGGGTCGACGAGGACGACCAGGTCGAACTCGAGCCCCTTGGCGAGCTCGGGGGTCAGCGAGCGGACGCGGGACGTTGCCGGGAGCGTGCGTCGTCGAGCTCGCCGACGCCGATGACGCAGGCGATGCCGTCGGCGTGCTCGGCGAGCCAGCGCGTCGAGGATCGAGCCGCAGGTCCGAGTCGGACCGTGCGCGCACCGGTACGCCGCTGCTGCGGACCGAGGTCGGCACGTTGGCGTCCGGGAGCGCGGCCCGGATGACCGGCTCGGCCTCCGCCATGACCTCCTCCGGCGTCCGGTAGTTGATGCGTCAGGGACGCCAGGTCGATCGCGGTCGAGGCCGACCCGCTCGAGCCGCTCCTGCCACGACTCGGTGAACCCGTGCCGGGCCTGGGCGCGGTCGCCGACGATGGTGAAGCTCCGCGACGGGCAGCGCAGCAGCAGCATCTGCCACTCGGCGTCGGTCAGCTCCTGCGCCTCGTCGACGACGACGTGGGCGAACGGACCGGCGAGCAGGTCGGCGTCGGTGCCGGGCAGGGCGGCCTCGTCGACGAGGGCGTCGCTGCAGCGTCCTGGCCGCGCAGCATCGACATCACCTGCATCTCGGCGTCGTCGGTCTGCGATCAGGTGGTCGACGACCCGGTCCATCTCCTCGCCGCTCGGCGGCGACCGCGGCCTCGTGCCGCCGCCTGCGCCGCGACGCCTCGCGGGTCGCCGAGCCGTTGCCGGGCGGCGTCGAGGAGCGGCAGGTCGGACACCGTCCAGGCCTGGGCGTCCGCCGCTGCAGCAGCCGCACCTCGTCGGGCTCGAGCCACGGCGCGCACATCCGCAGGTAGGCCGGCACCGTCCCACAGGTCCCCGACGAGGTCGGTCGCCTCGATGCAGCGGCCAGGCCCGGTTGAAGGTCGTCGCCAGCTCGCGGTTCTGGCGCCAGCGACCGACGCAGCAGCGTCGCGTCGGCGACGTCCTCGTCGTCGACCTTGTCGACCAGGATCGTCGAGCAGCTCCTCCCAGACCTGGTCGCGCGCCTCGTTGTGCGGCGTGCCCGGGTCCGGCGCGTCGAACGCCTCGGCCCAGTCGGCGGCGCTGAGCCAGAGGTCGGCCCACGGCGTCTCGACCTCCATCCCCTCGGTCGGCGGCTCCTCGTAGAACCGGACCGCCGGCTCGATCGCCGCCACCATCGTCCGCCGACGACTTCAGCCGCGCGACCTCGGGGTCGGGCTCGGCGCGCGGCCGCGGCGCCCTCGGGCACGAGGTCCCGCAGGGTGCAGGTCTGCACGCCCTCCTCCCCGAGGCTCGGCAGGACGTCGGCGACGTAGGCCAGGTAGGGCTGGTGCGGACCGACGAACAGCACGCCGCCGCGCGGTGGCCGAGCCGCGGGTCGGCGTAGAGGAGGTAGGCGGTGCGGTGCAGGGCGACGACGGTCTTGCCCGTGCCCGGGCCGCCGTCGACGACGAGGCGCCGCGGGAGCCGGCGCGGATGATCGCGTCCTGGTCGGCCTGGATGGTGCCGAGCACGTCCCGCATCCGCGGCGACCGGCTGCTGCCCAGGCTGGCGATGAACGCGGACTGGTCGTCGAGCGCGGCGGCGTGCCCTCGAGCCCGTCGGCGGTGAACACCTCGTCCCAGTAGTCGCTGATCCGGCCGCGGGTCCAGCGGTAGCGCCGGCGGCTCGCCAGGCCCATCGGGTTGGCGTGCGTCGCGCCGAAGAACGGCTCGGCGGCCGGGGAGCGCCAGTCGACGAGCAGCCGGCGGCCCGTCGCTGTCGGTGAGGCCGAGGCGTCCGACGTAGACCGGGCTCCGGTCGTCCGTCGGCGCGACCATGTGGCCCAGGCACAGGTCCAGGCCGAAGCGGCGCAGGGTGCGCAGCCGGGCGGTCAGCCGGTGGATCTCCAGGTCGCGGTCCAGCGCCTCCTGGCCGGTGCCGCCGGGTGCCCTGCGCTCGGTGTCGAGCCGGTCCGACAGGTCGGCGATCGACTGCTCGAGGCTCTCCGCGATGGCCGCGAAGTGCCGCTCGTCGCCGGCGATCAGCGCCGGGTCGGCCTTGGCGGCGAGGTGGTCGGGGAGGTCGAACGCGCTGGTGGTCACGGGGCATCGGTCCAGGGGCGGTCACGGTCGGCGATTCTGCGGCCCGACGGGGGTCTTGCCGCAAGCCCCCCGGTGCGCTATACGTTGGGAGTGGAAGGGAGCGGGGCTCCCTTCCACGTCCACGCACGGCCGGCGTGACGACACCGACTGGTCCGACCCGTCCCCAACCAGCCACCGGGTCGCGTAGCGTCGTCCCATGACGCCGGAGGACGTCGCCGCTCTCGCCCACCTGCGCCGGGCGCGCGACCTCATGGACCGCGACTACGCGCAGCCGCTCGACGTGCCCGCGATGGCTCGTGAAGCGCTGATGTCCCCCGCACACTTCTCGCGCGAGTTCCGCAGCGGCGTACGGCGAGACGCCCTACTCCTACCTGATGACGCGCCGGATCGAGCGTGCCAAGGCCCTGCTGCGGCAGGGCATGTCCGTGACCGACACCTGCTTCGCCGTCGGCTGCACGTCGCTCGGCTCGTTCAGCGCGCGGTTCACCGAGATCGTCGGCCAGACGCCCTCCCACTACCGGTCCCGGGACCACCGGGACCTGGAGGTCGTCCCGGAGTGCGTGAGCAAGGTGGCCACCAGGCCCCGGCGGACCAGAGCCCCGGCCTGACACCCCGCTCCCCCACGATCGAGCAGGAACGGAGAAGCGCGCGCCGGTGCGGTCGTCCTACCGTCGTCGCATGACAGTCACCGTCTCCACCATGTTCATCCCCGTGCTACGACCCCGACGACGCGCTGGGCTTCTACCGTGACGCGCTCGGCCTCGAGGTCCGCAACGACGTCGCCTCCGACGGGTTCCGCTGGGTCACGGTGGGAGCCCCGGGACAGGACGTCGACATCGTCCTGTTCCAGCCGCACGGCGGTCGCTCGCAGTCGGAGGGCGACGCCTTCGTGTCGCTGATGACCAAGGGCTCGATCCAGGCCGCGATCTTCCGCGCCGACGACCTCGACGCCACGTTCGAGAAGGTCAGGGCCTCGGGCGCGGAGGTGCTGCAGGAGCCGACCTCACAGCCCTGGGGTTCGCGGCGACTGCGCCTTCCGCGACCCCGCGGGAAACCTGGTCCGGATCGCGCAGGCCTGAGCATCCGCCCCCGCCCACGACCGGCATTCTGGAATGCTCGCCGTGGTGGACTTCCCGAGACCTGGAGACAGCATGAGCAAGGCCCACGCCGCTGACACCCACGACCTGATCCGGGTGCAGGGAGCGCGCGAGAACAACCTCAAGGACGTGAGCGTCGAGCTCCCGAAGCGCCGGCTGACGGTCTTCACCGGCGTCTCCGGCTCGGGCAAGAGCTCGCTGGTGTTCGCCACCATCGCCGCCGAGTCGCAGCGCATGATCAACGAGACCTACAGCGCGTTCGTGCAGGGATTCATGCCGTCGCTGGCGCGGCCGGAGGTCGACGTCCTGGAGGGCCTGACGACCGCGATCATCGTCGACCAGGAGCGGATGGGCGCCAACCCGCGGTCCACGGTCGGCACCGCCACCGACGCCAACGCGATGCTCCGGATCCTGTTCAGCCGGATCGGGACGCCGCACATCGGCCCGCCCACCGCGTTCGCGTTCAACGTCCCGACCCGGACGGCGAGCGGCGTGATGAAGACCGAGAAGGGCGGCCGCGAGGAGAAGCAGGTCGTCCGCGACGCGGTCTACCAGGGCGGCATGTGCCCCCGCTGCGAGGGCATGGGCTCGGTCAGCGACTTCGACCTGACGGCGCTGTACGACGATTCCCAGTCCCTCGCGGACGGCGCGCTGACCGTCCCCGGCTTCAGCATGGACGGCTGGTACGGACGGATCTTCAGCGGCGCCGGCCTCCCGATGGACAAGCCGATCGCGGCGTTCACCAAGAAGGAGCTCGACAAGCTCCTGTACGCCGAGCCCACGAAGATCAAGGTGGAGGGGATCAACCTCACCTATGAGGGCCTGATCCCGAAGATCCAGAAGTCGATGCTGTCCAAGGACGTCGACGCGCATGCAGCCCCACGTCCGCCGGTTCGTGGAGCGGGCGATCACGTTCACGACCTGCCCGGACTGCGACGGCACCCGGCTCAGCCAGGAGGCGCTGTCGTCCCAGATCAGGGGCAAGAACATCGCCGAGCTGTGCCAGATGCAGATCAGCGACCTCGCCCGTGGCTGGGAGTGGATGCGCGACCTCGACGAGCCCGGGGTCGCCCCGCTGGTCGGAGGTCTGCAGCACCTGCTCGACTCGTTCGCCGGGATCGGTCTGGGCTATCTGTCCCTGGACCGGCCGGCCGGCACCCTCTCGGGCGGCGAGGCGCAGCGCACCAAGATGATCCGGCACCTCGGCTCCTCGCTGACCGACGTCACCTACGTGTTCGACGAGCCCACCATCGGCCTCCACCCGCACGACATCCAGCGGATGAACGAGCTGCTGCTGCAGCTGCGGGACAAGGGCAACACGGTCCTCGTCGTCGAGCACAAGCCGGAGACGATCGCGATCGCGGACCACGTGGTCGACCTCGGGCCGGGCGCCGGCACCGGCGGCGGCACGATCTGCTTCGAGGGCACGCGTCGACGGGCTGCGCGCCAGCGACACCGTCACCGGCCGCCACCTCGACGACCGGGCCACCCTCAAGGACGCGGTGCGGACCTCGTCGGCGGCACTGGAGGTCCGTGGCGCCACCACCCACAACCTGCAGGACGTCGACGTCGACATCCCGCTGGGCGTGCTGTGCGTGCTCACCGGCGTGGCCGGCTCGGGCAAGAGCTCCCTGATCCAGGGTTCCGTCGCGGGCCGGGACGGCGTGGTGGTGGTCGACCAGGGCGCGATCCGTGGTTCCCGCCGCAGCAACCCGGCGACGTACACCGGACTGCTCGACCCGATCCGCAAGGCGTTCGCCAAGGCGAACGGCGTGAAGCCCGCGCTGTTCAGCTCCAACAGCGAGGGTGCCTGCCCGGCCTGCAAGGGAGCCGGGGTGATCTTCACCGAGCTCGGCGTCATGGCGACCGTGGAGTCGACGTGCGAGGAGTGCGAGGGAAGGCGCTTCCAGGCGTCCGTGCTCGACTACTCGTTCGGTGGCCGCAACATCGCCGAGGTGTTCGCGCTGTCCGTGGTCGAGGCCGAGGAGTTCTTCGCGGAGGGCGACGCGCGGACACCGCCGGCGCACAAGATCCTGGACCGGCTCGCCGACGTCGGGCTCGGCTACCTCACCCTCGGCCAGCCGCTCACCACGCTCTCCGGCGGCGAGCGGCAACGGCTCAAGCTCGCCGCGCAGATGGCGGAGAAGGGCGATGTCTACGTCCTCGACGAGCCGACGACCGGGCTGCACCTCGCCGACGTCGAGAACCTGCTCGGCCTGCTCGACCGCCTCGTCGACTCCGGCAAGTCGGTCATCGTCATCGAGCACCACCAGGCGGTGATGGCGCACGCCGACTGGATCATCGACCTCGGTCCCGGCGCCGGCCACGACGGCGGCCGGATCGTCTTCGAGGGCACGCCCGCCGAGCTCGTGGCGGACGGCTCCACCCTCACCGGTGAGCACCTCGCGGCGTACGTCGCGGGCTGACCCGGACGGAGTGGCCGCGACCCCTCCCCTACCATCGTCGCCATGCGCGCCCCCCTGCTGACCCTCCCTGCCGCCCTGCTCCTGGCCGTCTCGCTGGCGTCCTGCAGCGACGACGGGCCGTCCACCGCGACGGACCCGAACGTCGAGAGCGACGTGGAAGACGACCGACTGCACCTACACCGAGAGCGGGTTCCCCGCGTCGAAGGAGGTCGAGCCTGCCGTCCCCGGAGGCGGTGGCCGAGGGCGAGGTCCGGGCGACGATGGCCACGAGCGTCGGCGAGTTCGGGCTGACCCTCGACCGGGAGGCCACCCCCTGCACGGTCAACTCCTGGGTGTCGCTGGCCGAGCAGGGCTGGTTCGACGGCACCCAGTGCCACCGGCTCACCACGCGCGGCATCTTCGTCCTCCAGTGCGGCGACCCGACGGGCAGCGGCACCGGCGGACCGGGCTACTCGTTCGACGACGAGCTCACCGGCGACGAGACGTATCCCGCCGGCACGCTCGCCATGGCCAACAGCGGCCCCGACACCAACGGCTCCCAGTTCTTCATCGTGTACGACGAGACCCCGCTCCCGGCCGGCTACACGGTGTTCGGCACGGTGGACGACGCGACGGTCCAGGCGATCGCCGACGTGGCGGCGGACGGCACCGACGACGCGAACGGCCCCGGCGACGGGGCACCGCAGACCGAGGTCGCGATCGACTCGGTCACCGTCGGCTGAGCACGGCACGTCTGGCACCGGGGCCTCAGGCCAGCTCGAAGGCGACCGGCTCGCCGAGGGCGACGGTCCGGCTCACGGAGCACAGCCGGTCGCGGGTCTGCTCGAGGGCCCGCGGCATGACACCGCGCGCGGCGTCGCCCCCCTCCCCCTCGGGGAAGGTCACGTCGAAGGTGACCGACAGGTTGACCAGGTGGTTGCCCTGCTCGTCGCGGACCTTGTCGCCCGAGGCGGTGACCCGGAACGACTCGCGCCGTCGCGCGCTTGCCGGCGATGAGGTCGACGTCGATGGCGCTGCAGCCGGCGATGGCCGCCAGCAACATCTCCACGGGCGTGAAGTCGGGGTCCTCTCCCCCGCTCCCGAAGTAGGTCTCACCGCCGCGGGCGTTGGTCGCCTTGAAGCGGTTCGCGCCGATCTTGGTGAGCTCGACGGAACGGAAGGTCTCCGGCGTGCTGGGGGCTGGCTCATGGCGCCAGCCTGTCAGACGGCCGGGCCGCTCCCCCGGGCCGGGGTCAGCGGGCGAAGAAGCGGCGGCTACGCCGCTCGCGGCGGGCTGTCCTGGCGGGCGATCTCCACGGTGCGCAGCAGCGCGATCTCCTGGTCCGTGTGAGTCCGTCCGTCGACGATCCCGTAGGACAGGTACTGCGTCGTCATGGTGGCTCTCGTCCCTTTCGGCCGGTGTCGGCCCGATCTTCGATGTAATGGCTACGCACGGTTGCGCGACTCTTACATCCTAGGGCCGCGGATCGCGCGGCCACGGCATCGACGAGGACGTGACGTCGACCACCCCGGACACCGGACACCCCGGAACAACGGGCCGGGGGCCCCGGGCTCGCCCGGCGCCCCGACCCGTCAGCTCCAGCTGGTCCCGCCGGGGATCAGCGGCGCACCTTCACCTCGGCGAAGGTCCGGCCCCGGACCACGAGGCCCTGGGCCTCGGACACCGCCCGGCTGGGCGCGTCCGCGCCGCGACGGAAGAAGTACAGGTTCGCGGCGACCTCGTCGTTGCGGACCATGGTCGCGACGGCCTCGGCCGCCTGGGCCGGGGTCTTGGCGCCGTAGACGCCGTTGTCCCAGCTCGAGGCGCCACCGAGGACCTCGAGGTAGCCGCGACGGCGGGTCTCCTGCGGCACGTCGACGGCGAGCGGGACCACGTGCGTCATCGCCGGCCCTGGCCAACGTGGCCCGCAGCTTGAGCACGCCGCCCGGGCGTGACCACGGCCGGCTGACGGCGACCGATCTTCACCCACTCGCCGCCCGCGCTTCTGCTCGACGCTCGCGCAGCCGGTACATCGACGTGTCGTCGACGACGTCGGCGGTCGCGGTGACCTCGTCGACCGTCACGCCCTCCATGCGCGAGAGCACGCCAGACCAGGTCGGCGATGTCGAAGATGCCCTCGAAGGCGATGTCGTACTCCGAGGTGTAGCGGTCACCGAAGTCGATGTCGAAGGCGTTGCCGTCGGCGTCGGTGCCGGAGACGGAGTAGGTCGCCGTCTCGGAGCCCGGCTGGATCGCGTCGATGACGCGGTCGTGGTTGGCCAGGATCTGCGTGAACGTGATGTCGGCGTTGAAGTCCTGCACCAGCGAGGCGGTCGAACCGGTCCGGTTGCGGGCGCCGTAGGTGACGGTCGAGGTCACGTCGGTCTCCGGCGGCAGCACCCCGAGCGAGCCGCTGATGCCGGTGAGGCGGTCCTGGTCGATGGTGCCGGCCGGGAGCGCCCATGTTGGCGACCTTGAAGCCGGGACCGACCGGGTCCTCCTGGACGTAGATGGCGTCGGCGGGCATCAGGCCGAGGGTGGTCTCGCCGCCGTACGTCATCGGGTGGCCGAAGCCGACCAGGCGGTCGTCGCAGACGCTGGTCACGGTGCCGACCCCGCCGGCGGTGATGTCGCCGTAGGAGATCGCGGCACCGAGGTTGCCACCGGCGACCAGGCTCTCCGGGCCGGCGTCGGCCGCGGCGGAGGCGGCACCCATGGCCACCGCGCCGCGGGTCTTCAGGTAGTCGGGGCCCTTCTTCTTCATCTGCGCGAGCCGCTTCTGGCTGAGGCCGGAGAAGGCCATCGGCATCGGGAGCTGGCTGAAGCCCTGGCTGGCCTGGGCCGCGGTGACGTCGGAGTCGGCCGCGATCGCGCGGGCGGCCCGGTCGCCGACCTCGACGGTCGTCGGGGCCGCGCCGCCGGCGAGGTAGTCGTCCATGTCCTCGAAGGGCGTGATGCCGGCGACCGGCGAGGGACCCCAGGCCAGGCCGTAGGCGACGGCACCGATGAGGCGGCCGTCCTCGGCGTAGACCGGCGACCCGGACATGCCCTGCCAGATGCCGACGCGGTCGATCTCGGCGGAGGTCAGCCGCGCCATGACCATGTCGAGGCCGGGCGCGATGCCGTCGTTGATGACGCCGAGGATCTCGCCGGTGAAGGCCTCGGGCGTGGTGCCGTCGCTCACGGTCAGCCCGTCGACGGCCTGGCCGTCGGCGACCTCCGCGACCGGGTAGGGCTGGGCGCAGTCGCCGACGAGGGCCGCGGACTGGGCGGGCGCCGTGGTCAGCGACGCCATGCCTCCCAGCAGCGTCACGCCGGCCACGATCGCGGCCGCTCCCCGGCCGCGCGCAGAGTTGATGTTCATGATGTTCTTCTCCCTCTCCGAGATGAGCCCGAAGGGCCCCCGTTGTCGACCGGTATGACGTCCCGAGCAGGCATTTGGTTGCCTGCGTCGTACCGGCTGTTGGATTGTCGCTCCGGCCCGCCGCCGGCCGGATGAGGATCAGGGCTCAGACTGGGTTTCGATCAGGTCACGATCGAAGGAGCTGCTTGCCCGTGCGCGTCGCCGTCGCCGCCACCGGCCACCAGGCGCTGGCCGCCGGGCTCGAGGTCGCCCGGGAGGGCGGCAACGCCGTCGACGCAGCCCTCGCCGCGGCCTTCGTGTCGATGTCGACCGAGCCGGGGATCGTGAGCCTCGCCGGTGGCTGCTACCTCTCGGTCTGGCCCGCCGACGGCGAGCCGGTCGTGGTCGACGGCAACGTCGAGATGCCCGGTCGCGGCCTCCCGCAGGACCGGTTCGGCACCGGGGTCCGCGAGATCGTCACGTCGTACGGCGGCGGCGTGACCATGCACGCCGGCGCCGGCTCCGTCGCGACCCCGGGCATCGTGCCGGCCTGCGCGCTGGTGCACGAGCACCACGCCCGGCTGCCGTGGCAGCGGTTGCTGCAGCCGGCCGAGCGGGCGGCGCGCCACGGCTACCCGACCAGCCACGCCGGCGCCCGCTACCTGCAGATCGTGGCCGCCGACCTGTTCGCCCCCGATCCGGAGGCCTACGCGATCCTCACCGACGACGACGGCGAGCTGCTGGCCGGCGGCGAGACGACCACCAACGTCGAGCTGGCCGACGTGCTCGACCAGCTGGGCCGCGACGGCGCACGCGCTGTTCACCTCGGGAGCCGTGGGCCGGGCGCTCGTGGACCAGATGGCCGCGGCCGGCGGGCTCGTGACGGCCGAGGACCTGGCGGCGTACCGCCCGGTCGAGCGGCCGGCCCACCGGATCCCGGTCGGCGACTGGGACGTCGCGATCAACCCGCCACCGTCGGTCGGCGGCCCGATGCTCGCGGTGATGCTGCGCGAGCTCGCCCGGCGCGAGCGCTGGGACTGGGCCGACGCGATCGAGATCCAGCGGGCGGTCCTCGGCTACCGCGCCGCGGTCCACGACCGCTCGTGGGACCTCGAGGCCGACGGCCGGGCGCTGCTCGAGCGGTCGCGGCGCGCGGCCTCGACGCCGTGCGCGGCTCGGGGTCGACGGCGCACATCTCGACCGTCGACGAGCGCGGCACGGCCTGCGCGATCACGATGAGCAGCGGGTACGGCGCCGGCCTGGCCATCCCCGGCACGGGGATCATGCTCAACAACTGCCTCGGGCGAGACCGAGCTCAACCCGCACGGGCTGCACGCCGTCGCGCCCGGCACCCGGCTGGCGTCGAACATGGCACCGACCACCGGCCGCACGGCCGACGGCCGGGTGCTCGCCATCGGCTCCCCCGGCGCCGACCGGATCACCACCGCGCTGATGCTGGTGCTCGGCCAGGGCGCGCTGCACGGGGCGGACCTCCAGCACGCGATCTCGCGGCCCCGGGTCCACCTGCGGCTGGGCGACGCACGGCTTCTCGGCGGAGTACGAGCGTGACGACGACCTCGCCGCCGCCGTCGCGGCCAGCGGCCTCCCCGGCCACGAGTACCCCGAGCCGCACATGTACTTCGGTGGCGTCGGCGCCGCGCTGCGCACCGGGGACGGGCTGCTCCAGGCCGCCGGCGACCAGCGTCGCGAGGCAGCCGTCGGGACCGTCGAGCCGTAGGCTCGTCGGGTGACGACCGTGGAGCGACCCGGCCCGACCGTGCGCGTGGACGTCCACGAGCACGCCGGCGACGAGGTGCGGCCCCACGAGGACCGGGTGGTGGCCGAGGAGCCGCTGGAGCTGCGCCTGGGGTGGCCCGGAACGCCCCCGCACCGGGTCTGGGTCACGATGCGCACGCCCGGCCACGACTTCGAGCTGGCCGCGGGCTGGGTCGTCCACGAGGGTGTCGCCCCCGGCTCCGCGGTCCGCTCGGTCGCCTACTGCACCGACGCGGAGCTGACGCCGCAGCAGGAGTTCAACGTGGTCACGGTCAGCCTCGACGCGGCGCCGACGACCGACCCGGGCGACCGGTCCCACAGCCACGGCAGCGGGTCCTCGGCCTGCGGGGTCTGCGGCAAGGACAGCATCGAGGCGGTGCTGACGACGCCACGGGCGCCCGGCCTGGTCGGGCGACCCGGTCGACGCCGGCGGTGGCGCGGCTGCTCCCGGACCGGCTGCGCGAGCAGCAGCAGGTCTTCGGGCGCACCGGCGGCGTCCACGCGGCCGGGCTCGCCGACGCGACCGGCCGGCTGCTCGTCGTACGCGAGGACGTCGGTCGGCACAACGCCGTCGACAAGGTCACCGGGGCCCGGGTGCTGGCCGGCCTCTCCCCCGCCGAGGCAGCCCTGGTGGTGAGCGGCCGGGCCGGCTTCGAGCTGGTGCAGAAGGCGGTCGCCGCCGGCGTCGGCGCGCTGGTCGCCGTCGGTGCGCCGACCTCGCTGTCGGTGGCGCTGGCCCGGGAGGCCGGCCTCGGCCTCTACGGCTTCACCCGGGACGCCCGCACCGTCCGCTACGCCTGACCCGATTCGACACTCGCGGGCACATGGGAGACGGTGGAAGGGAATCTGCACACGATCGGAAGGAACACCCATGCTCGTCCTCACCGACAACGCCACCGACCGTGGTGAAGGGCTTCGCGGAGCAGATCCCCGACGCCGCCGGACTCCGCATCACCGGCGGGCCCGGCCGAGGCGCCCGCGCTCGAGGTCACCCCTGCGGCGACCGCCGAGCCCGGCGACGCCGTGGTGGAGCAGGACGGTGCCACCGTCTTCCTCGACGAGAGCGCCACCCTCCTGCTCGACGACAAGGTGCTCGACGCCGCCGTCGACCCGGAGGGCCAGGTCGAGTTCGCGCTCGGCCAGCAGCAGGCCTGAGCCTGACCGCGTACGACGACGGCGTGGGTGCCGGGGACTGTCGGTCCCCGCGCCTAACGTCGTCCTCGTGCGGATCCTTCACACCTCCGACTGGCACCTGGGCCGGTCGTTCCACCGTGAGGGACTGCTCCCTGCCCAGGCCGGCTTCGTCGACCACCTGCTCGAGGTCGTCGAGTCCGAGCGGGTCGACCTGGTCGTCGTGTCCGGCGACATCTACGACCGGGCGCTCCCCCAGGTCGACGCGGTCCGCCTCGCCGACGAGACGTTCGCCCGGCTGGCCGCCTCGCGCGCCCGGGTCGTCCTCACCAGCGGCAACCACGACAGCGCCCAGCGGCTCGGCTTCGGCTCCCGGCTGATGGACGCCGCCGGGCTCCACGTCCGCACCGACCCCGGCTCGGCCGGCAGCCGGTGCTGATGGAGGACCGGCACGGCCCGGTCGCCGTCTACGGCCTGCCCTACCTCGACCCCCAGCTGCTGCGCGAGCCGTGGCAGCTGCCCGCGCCGCTCCCACGAGGCCGCCCTCGGCGAGGCGATGCGCCGCGTGCGCGCCGACCTCGCCACCCGGCCCGGCGGCACCCGCTCGGTCGTGATGGCCCACGCCTTCGTCGCCGGGCTGCGCGCCGAGCGACTCCGAGCGCGACATCAGCGTCGGCGGGGTCTCGATGGTGTCCTCGTCGGTCTTCGACGGCGTCGACTACGTCGCGCTCGGTCACCTCCACGGACCGCACGTGCTCGACGACCACGTCCGCTACAGCGGCTCGCCGCTGGCCTACTCGTTCTCCGAGGCCGGCCAGCGCAAGGGCTCCTGGCTGGTCGACCTCGACGCGGGCGGCTACGCCGCGGCGGAGTTCGTCGAGGCACCGGTGCCGCGCCCGCTGGCCGTGCTGCGCGGCGACCTCGACTCGCTGCTGTCCGACCCCACGCTCGCCGTCCACGAGGGCGCCTGGGTCCAGGCCACGCTGACCGACGACCTGCGTCCGCAAGCAGGCCATGGCGCGGCTGCGCGAGCGCTTCCCCCACGCCCTCGCGCTCCACTTCGAGCCGTCCGCGACCGCCCAGTCGGCCACGCCGTCGGCGCGCGGCCAGGGCCGCGGCGACCACGACATCGCCCTCGACTTCGTCGCCGACCTGCGCGGCGTCCCGGCCTCCGACGCCGAGTCCGCGCTGCTCCGTGACGCCGTGCGACGCCTGCTGCGACGACCCCGACGTCGACGCCCGCCTCACCGAGGCGGCGACCCGATGAGGATCCACCACCTGCGGATCGAGGCCTTCGGGCCCTTCGCCGGCGAGGTGTCGGTCGACCTCGACGCGCTCAGCGACGCCGGGCTGTTCCTGCTGACCGGCGCGACCGGTGCCGGCAAGACCAGCGTGCTCGACGCGATCTGCTTCGCCCTCTACGGCGCCGTCCCGGGCGACCGGCAGGCTGCCAAGCAGCTCCGCTCCGACCAGGCGGCCGCCGGGCGCCGCACCCTCGGTGACCATGGAGTTCACGGTCGTGGGCCGGCGGTTCCGGATCGACCGCTCCCCCGGCTGGCAGCGCCCCAAGAAGCGCGGCACCGGCATGACCACCGAGCAGCCGAGCGTGCTCGTCCGCGAGCGGGTCGACGGCGAGTGGCAGCCGCTCGCCTCCCGGCTCGACGACGCCGGCCACCTCGTGACCGGCCTGCTGGGCATGAACCTCACCCAGTTCTGCCAGGTGCAGCTGCTGCCGCAGGGTCGCTTCCAGGCCTTCCTCCGTGCCGACTCGCGCGAGCGTCACCAGCTGCTTGCAGCAGCTGTTCCGCACCTCGCGCTTCGAGGACGTCGAGACCTGGCTGCGTGACCGCCGGCGGGCCCTGGGGCGCGAGTCCGCGCGCCACCACGAGACCGTCGCCGACCTGGTGAGCCGCGTCAGCGAGGTGTCCGGCCGCGGGCTGCCCGCCGACTGGGACCTCCACGGCCTCGAGCCGGTCGCGGGCGCGATCCGGCCGTGGAGCGAGTGGCTGCAGGCGGCCGTGGCCGAGGCCGGCGCCACGGCCGGGTCTGCCGCGTCCCGCGCGGCCGAGGTCGAGGCCGACGCCCGGTCGAGGCTCGACGACGGCCGGCTGCTCGCCGAGCGCCAGCAGCGGGTGGCGCGGGCCCGGTCCGAGCAGGCGACGCTCGCCGAGGACGAGGCGGCCCACCTCGCGCGCGAGCGACGCCTCGACGCGGCCCGTCGCGCGGCCGCGGTGGTGCCGGCCGTCCGGGTGGCCGATCGCGCTGCCGCCGACCTGCAACGCGCCGAGACCGTCGCCGCCGACGCGCCTGGCAGCAAGTCGGCGAGCTGCTCGGACGACTCGACCTGCCCGTCACCGTGCTGCGCGAGCAGCAGCGGGTCGCCACCGAGGGCGCCGCGCAGGCCCGGGCCCTCGTGCCGCGGGTCGACGAGCGCGACCGGCTCACCGCCCAGGTCGCTGCCGGTGACGACCGGCTCGCCGAGCTCGTCGCTGACCTCGCCGAGGTCGACCGGCGGCTCGAGGAGCTGCCGGCCGCGGTCGCTGCCCGTCGTACGACGGAGGAGGAGGCGCGCCGCGCCTCCGACGCGCTCGAGGCGGCCCGGCTCCGGGTCGAGGTCGCGCCGCGAGCGCCGCGACGCCGGACTGCGAGTCGCCGAGCTCGTCGCTCAGCGCGTCGAGGCCGAGGAGCTGCTGCGCCAGTCGATCGACCACGCCCAGTCGGTGACGGCCCACTGGCTCGACCTGCAGGAGCTGCGCCTGACCGGCATGGCCGCCGAGATCGCCGGGGCGCTGGCCGTGGGCGCCTGCTGCCCGGTCTGCGGCTCCGCCGACCACCCGCACCCGGCACGGACCGCAGCCAGGTGCACCCGACGCGGAGGCGGTCCGGGCCGCCCGCAGCGACGTCGACGACGCCGAGGTGGTCCGGCAGGCGCGCGAGGGAGCCGTCAGCGACCTCCACGCTCCGCATCGCGCACGGACGCGAACGAGCCGGACACCTCACGGTGCCGGTGCTCGAGCGTGAGCTCGCCGATCACGAGGCGCGGTTGGCCCGTCTCGAGGCCCGGGCCGCGGTCCTGCCCGCCGAGACCGCCGCGCTCGCAGCCATCGAGCGCGAGCAGGCCGATCTCACCACCCGTCGAGCGGCGGCCGACGCCCAGCGTTCGGCGCTCGAGGCCAGCCTGGTCGAGTGGCGCCACCGGATCGAGACGATCGAGGCCGCCCTCGCCGGGCTGCTCGCCGACACCGGCCGGAGCTCGGTGTCCGATCTCGCCCGCCACCTCGACGGTGTCGCGCGGGCGTGCGACGCTGGCGGCCGACGGCCTCCTCGTGCGCGACCGGCTCCGCGAGGGCGCCGACGCGGCGCGAGAGGAGGCGACGGCACTGGCGACCGGGGCGGGCTTCGAGACCCTCGACGCGGCATGCGCCGCCGCGCTGGACCCTCGCGACCTGGCCGCCCTCGACCAGCAGGTGCGGACCCACGAGACCCGGTCGGCGACCGTGGCCGCGGTGCTGGCCGACCCCGACCTCGTCGTCGCGGCGGCCGCCGACGCGCCCGACCTGGCGCAGCTCCGGACGGAGCACGAGGCCGCCGAGGAAGCCCTGGCGCGGGCGCGGGACGCCGCCGCCGACGGGCGGCGCCGCACCGAGCGGCTGACCCGGCTGTCCCGCGAGCTCGGCGACGCCCTCGACGTCTGGGAGCCGGTCCGCGCCTCCTACGACCTCGCCGACCGGCTGGCGTCCTTGACCGACGGCACCTCCCCGGACAACCGGCTGCGGATGCGGCTCTCCGGCTACGTCCTGGCCTTCCGGCTGCGGCAGGTGGTGGCGGCGGCCAACGAGCGGCTGGTGCTGATGACCGACCGGCGCTACCGGCTCGAGCACACCGGCGACCGCGGTGCTGGCGAGTCGCGGGGCGGGCTGAGCCTGCGGATCCGCGACGAGTGGTCGGGCGAGAGCCGCGACCCGGTCACGCTCTCCGGTGGTGAGACCTTCGTCGTCTCCCTGGCGCTCGCCCTCGGACTGGCCGACGTGATCGCCCACGAGGCCGGAGGGTCCGAGCTCGAGACGCTGTTCGTCGACGAGGGGTTCGGCACCCTCGATGCCGACACCCTCGACCACGTCATGGACACCCTCGACTCGTTGCGCGACGGCGGCCGGGTCGTCGGCGTCGTCAGCCACGTCGCGGAGCTCCGCGACCGGATCCCCACCCAGCTCCACGTGCGCAAGCAACGATCGGGCTCCACCCTCCACCAGGACGCCCTCGTCGGGGGTTGATCGCGTCGTGCGCGTGCCGCGTCCACGACCCCACCGTGCTCGGATAGGTTCGGGCGCATGACCGGACGAGCTCGACCCGACCTTCCTGGCGCTCCCCTTCCGTGATCTCGGCGACGTCGCGCTGAGCCCGGGCCGCGCGAGCTGGGAGCCAGCCACGCCGACTTCCGCTTCGAGCGGATCCGCCACCAGCACCTCGGGGTCCGCGACGGCGTGCTCCAGGGCGCCGCCGACACCGAGGACCTCGGGTTCGCCGTGCGCGTCATCCATCGCGGAGCATGGGGCTTCGCGGCCGGTGTGGTGCTCACCCCCGAGGAGGCGGTCCACGTCGCCGAGCGGGCGATCGCGGTCGCGGTCGTGGCCGCCGAGATGACGACCAGCCCGGTCGAGATCGCACCGGAGCCGGTCCACGACGACGTGACCTGGGTGTCGGCGTACGACGTCAACCCGCTGGAGCGTGCCGACGGCGGAGAAGGCAGCGCTGCTCATCGACTGGACCAACCGGCTGCGTGGCCACGAGGCCGTCCAGCACGCGACGGCGTCGCTGCAGCAGGTGCAGGAGAACAAGTACTACGCCGACCTGACCGGCACCCGCACCACCCAGCAGCGGATCCGGCTGCAGCCGCACTTCGAGGCGATGGGGACCGACGAGTCCACCGGCGTCTTCGACTCCATGTCCTCCATCGCGCCGCCGGTGGGGCGCGGCTGGGAGTACCTCACCGACGGCAGCTACGACTGGGACGCCGAGCTGGCGGAGGTGCCGGGCCTGCTGGCCGAGAAGCTCGCGGCACCGTCGGTCGAGGCCGGCCGCTACGACCTGGTCATCCACCCGTCCAACCTCTGGCTCACGATCCACGAGTCGATCGGCCACGCCACCGAGCTCGACCGCGCGCTGGGCTACGAGGCCAACTACGCCGGCACGTCGTTCGCGACCTACGACAAGCTCCACACGCTCCAGTACGGCTCCCCGGTCATGAACGTCACCGGCGACCGCACCGTCCGCCACGGCCTCTCCTCGATCGGGTACGACGACGAGGGGGTCGAGACCCAGGCGTGGGACATCGTGCGCGACGGGGTGCTGGTCGGCTACCAGCTCGACCGGGCGATGGGGCACATGAAGGCCAGAGCTCAACGGCGGCCGCTCCAACGGGTGCGCCTACGCCGACTCCTCCGGCCACATCCCGATCCAGCGGATGGCCAACGTCTCGCTCCAGCCCTCCCCCGACGACATCTCCACCGAGGACCTGATCGGCCGCGTCGAGCGCGGGCTCTACGTCGTCGGCGACAAGTCGTGGTCGATCGACATGCAGCGGTTCAACTTCCAGTTCACCGGACAGCGGTTCTTCCGGATCGAGGACGGCCGGCTGGCCGGTCAGGTCCGCGACGTCGCCTACCAGGCGACCACCACCGACTTCTGGAACTCCATGGAGGCGGTCGGCGGCGAGGACACCTGGATCCTCGGCGGCGCCTTCAACTGCGGCAAGGCGCAACCCGGGCAGGTCGCGGCGGTCAGCCACGGCTGTCCGACCGCACTGTTCCGTGATGTCCGGATCCTCAACACGACCGACGAGGCAGGCCAGCGATGACGCACGAACACCTGGACCCCGCAGTCCCTGGTCGAGCACGCCCTGGCGACCTCGACCGCCGACGACTGCGTCGCGATCGTCCGCGACTCGACCAGCGCCAACCTGCGCTGGGCCAACAACACGTTGACCACCAACGGCGTCATGCACGGCGTCGGCGTGACCATCGTCAGCTTCGTGCGGACCGGCGACGGCGTGGCCTCCGGGTCGATGAGCGGCAGCGCGACCACCCAGGCGCAGGTCACGCGCCCTGGTCGAGGCGGCCGATGCCGCCGCTCGCGCCGGTTCCCCGGCCGAGGACGCGCAGGACCTGACGACCGGCGACTCGTCGGCCGGACTGGGACGACGCCCCGTCGCCGACCGACATCCACGTCTTCGACTCCTTCGCGCCGGCGCTGGGCGAGGCGTTCGGGCGGGCCGGTGACGAGGGGCGGGTGCTCTACGGCTTCGTCAGCCACGACCACACCACCACCTACCTCGGCACCTCGACCGGCCTCCGGCTGCGCCACGTCCAGCCGACCGGCCACTACGGCTGCACCGGCAAGGACACCTCGCTGACCCGCAGCGCCTGGGTGGGCGGCGCCACCCGCGACTTCTCCGACGTCGACGCCCTGGCGATGGACCAGACCGTGGCGCAGCGGCTGGGCTGGGCCGAGCGCCAGGTCGACGCTGGACGCCGGGCGCTACGACACGATCCTGCCGCCCAGCGCGGTGGCCGACCTGATGATCGACGCCTACTGGTACGCCGGCGCCCGCACCGCCCACGAGGGGCAGTCGGTCTACAGCAAGCGGGGCGGCGGCACCCGGATCGGCGAGCGGATCGCGCGCGAGGGCGTCACGCTGTTCTCCGACCCGGCCCACCCGGGGCTGGAGTGTGCGCCGTTCTTCAGCGCCGGCACGTCAGACAACGAGCAGTCGGTCTTCGACAACGGCCTCCCGCTTGCGACGCACCGACTGGATCTCGGACGGCACGCTCAGCTCCCTGATCCAGACCCGGCACTCCGCCGGGCTCACCGGACAGCCGGTCACGCCGTACGTCGACAACCTGGTGCTGACGGTCGACGGTGCCACCGGCAGCATCGACGACCTGGTCGCCGGCACCGAGCGCGGCCTGCTGCTGACCTGCATGTGGTACATCCGCGAGGTCGACCCGCAGTCGCTGCTGCTCACGGGGCTGACCCGTGACGGCGTCTACCTGGTGGAGAACGGGGAGATCACGGGCGCGGCCAACAACTTCCGCTGGAACGAGAGCCCGGTCGACCTGCTCAACCGGTTCACCCACGCCAGCGAGACGGTGCCGAGCTTCAGCCGCGAGTGGGGCGACGACTACTTCTCCCGCACCGCCACCCCGGCGCTGCGGGTGCCCGACTTCAACATGTCGAGCGTGTCCCAGGCGCTCTGATCAGCGGGCGGGGTGACCGCCCGGGATCGGCGCGTCGGGGTCGTACGGCGTACGCGTGTAGATCCAGGTCGCGCACTCGAGGTGGCTCAGGCTGCCGTCGGGGCGGCGGTGCAGGTGCAGCGTCTCGCCCCGGTGGTAGCCGGAGACGCCGACCAGCCGGCCGTCCCGGAGCTCGAACCGGTCACGGCTGTCGCCGAAGGCCGACAACGGCACGACGTCGAGACCGCCGTTGTGCCAGCGGGCCTCCATGGCGCTGTTGCCCCAGAACCACAGCCCGGGCACGCCCTCCACGTCGGCGGGTAGCGCGACGGTCGGCAGCCACGGGTCGGGGACGTCGTCGATGAAGTCACCGTCGATCAGGTCCATCGTCAGCTGGTGGGCGTCGATCCCGGTGGTGGCGTTGGTCAGCACGGCTGCGCCGATCCCCGACCCGGGGTCGACGAACAGGGAGGCCATGAATCCGGGCATCGAGCCGCCGTGGCCGACCAGCACCCCTCCGGCGTTGGCCGAGAGCCGCAGCCCGAGCCCGTACCCCTCGGTCACCGGCAGCGACATCTCGTGCAGCGTGGACGGGTCCAGCAGGTCCGGTCGGGCACCCGCGAGGAACTGGCCCCAGGTGACCAGGTCGGGGATCGTCGACCAGAGCTGACCGGCCGGGGCCATCGCGCCGGTGTTCGTCAGCGGCTCCAGGGTCCTGATGCCGGTGAAGTGGTCGACGCTCCAGCCCGGCTGGGCGTGGGGACGGGGCAGGTACGACGTCTGGCTCATCCCCAGCGGTGCCAGCAGCACGTCGTGCACCAGCTGCCGCCACGGCCGGCCGGTGACCCGGGCCAGCACCTCGCCCAGCAGGCCGAAGCCCAGGTTGGAGTAGTGGTAGTACTCACCGGCCCGCGCCACCCGACCGCTGCCGTCGTTGGCACTGGCGAGCGCCTCGAAGTCGCTGCCGCGGGAGCGCTCCCACCACGGCCCCACCGGCTCGCTCTGGGCACCGGAGGTGTGGCTCAGCAGCTCACCGATCCTCGCCTCGGCGTACCCGACGTCGCCGAGGTGTCGGCCGATCGGGTCGTCGAGGGTCAGCAGCCCGGCGTCGCGGGCCTGCATCACCAGCACCGCGGTGAAGGTCTTGGTGATCGAGCCGATCCGGTACTGCCCGGCCAGCCCGGGACCCGCACCCGACGACCCGGCCCACACCACGCCGTAGCGGTGGAAGACCGCACCCACGACCGACGTCAGCCGTCCCTGCGCCTGGGCGACGTCGAGGCAGACCTGGCGGCGTTCGGTCACGCCCTCAACCTAGTGCCGCGATCAGGCGAAGGCCTCGGGAGGCGGGCACGCGCAGACCAGGTTGCGGTCGCCGTAGGCCTGGTCGACGCGGGCGACCGGGGGCCAGTACTTGTCCGGGTCGATGCCGGTCGGGAACACCGCGAGCTCGCGGGGGTAGTCCCGGTCCCACTCGCCGACCAGCGCGCGGGCGGTGTGGGGCGCGTGGCGCAGCGGCGAGGACTCCGGGGCCCACTCCCCCGCGCCGACCCGGTCGATCTCGGCGCGGATGGCGATCATCGCGGCCACGAACCGGTCGAGCTCGGCGAGGTCCTCGGACTCCGTCGGCTCGACCATCAGCGTCCCGGCGACCGGGAACGACATGGTCGGGGCGTGGAAGCCGTAGTCGATCAGCCGCTTGGCGACGTCGTCGACGGTGACGCCCGTCTGCTTGCGTCAGCGGGCGCAGGTCGAGGATGCACTCGTGGGCGACCAGCCCGTTGTGGCCGCGGTAGAGCACCGGGAAGTGCTCCTCGAGCCGCGAGGCGACGTAGTTGGCGGCCAGCACGGCGACCGACGTCGCGGTGGTGAGGCCGGCCGCACCCATCAGCCGGACGTAGGCCCACGAGATCGGCAGCACGCCCGCGGAGCCGTACGGCGCCGCGCGAGATCGGCCCGATGCCGTCGCGCTTGCCGGTCTCGGGGTGCATCGCGTGCGAGGGGAGGTACGGCGCCAGGTGCTCGCGCACCGCCACCGGCCCGACGCCCGGGCCACCGCCGCCGTGCGGGATGCAGAACGTCTTGTGCAGGTTGAGGTGGGAGACGTCGCCGCCGAACTCGCCGGGCCGGGCGTGGCCGAGCAGCGCGTTGAGGTTGGCGCCGTCGACGTAGACCTGGCCGCCGTGCTCGTGGACGAGCTCGCAGAGCGTCACCGATCCCGTCCTCGTAGGCGCCGTGGGTCGAGGGGTAGGTGACCATGATCGCGGCCAGCGTCTCGGCGTGCTGCTCGCACTTCGCACGCAGGTCGTCGGGGTCGACCGAGCCGTCGTCGGCGGCCTTCACGACCACCACCTTCATCCCGGCCATGACCGCCGAGGCGGCGTTGGTGCCGTGGGCCGACGACGGGATCAGGCAGACGTCGCGCTGCAGGTCGCCCCTGGCCCGGTGGTAGCCCCGGATCGCCAGCAGTCCGGCCAGCTCACCCTGCGAGCCGGCGTTCGGCTGGATCGAGACCCGGTCGTAGCCGGTCACCGACGCCAGCCAGTCCTCGAGCTGCGCCACGAGCGTCAGGTAGCCCATCGCGTCCTCGGCGGGTGCGAACGGGTGGAGGTCGGCGAAGCCCGGGAGCGAGACCGGCTCCATCTCGGTCGTCGCGTTGAGCTTCATCGTGCACGACCCGAGCGGGATCATGCCCCGGTCGAGGGCGTAGTCGCGTGCCGAGAGCCGCCGCAGGTAGCGCAGCATGGCGGTCTCGCTGTGGTGGGTCGAGAACACCTCGTGCGTCAGGTACGGCGTCTCCCGGCGGAGTCCGTCCGGCAGGGCGTCGCCCGTGGCCTGGTCGAGGTCGTCGAGGTCGATCCCCTCCCCCGCACCGAAGGCGGCCAGCACGGCGTCCACGGTGTGGCGGGTGGTGCACTCGGAGGTCGAGAGGCCGACCCGGTCGGCGTCGACGAGGCGGAGGTGGAGCCCGGACTCGCGGGCCGCCGCGACGACCTGCTGCGGCCCGCCCCTCGGCGCGCACCACCACGGTGTCGAAGAACTCGGCGTGCTCGGTCTCGAAGCCGGCCTCCCGGAGCGCCGCGGCGAGCACCGCCGCGTAGCGGTGGGTGCGGGTCGCGATCGCGCGCAGCCCCTCGGGACCGTGGTAGACGGCGTACATCGAGGCCACCACGGCCAGCAGCACCTGGGCGGTGCAGATGTTGGAGGTCGCCTTGTCGCGGCGGATGTGCTGCTCGCGGGTCTGCAGCGCCAGCCGGTAGGCCGGGCGGCCCTCCGCGTCCACCGAGACGCCGACCAGCCGGCCGGGCAGGTGGCGCTCGAGCCCGGCCGAGACCGCCATGTAGCCGGCGTGCGGTCCGCCGTAGAACAGCGGGACGCCGAACCGCTGCGACGAGCCGACCACGACGTCGGCGCCGAGCGTGCCGGGCGCCTCGAGCAGCGTGAGCGCCAGCAGGTCGGCAGCGACCACGGCCAGCGCACCGCGCTCGTGGGTGGCCTCGATCACCGGTCGCGGGTCGAGGACGCGCCCGCTGGCGCCGGGGTACTGGACCAGGACGCCGCACAGGTCGCCGTCCGGCAGGCCGCCGGCCAGGTCGGCCACGACGACGTCGATGCCCATCGCCTCGGCACGGGTCCGGACCACGTCGATGGTCTGCGGCAGCGCATCGGCGTCCACCACGAACGGCCCCTCGGCCTTGCGCTGGGCGCGGCGGACGAGCGTCATCGCCTCCGCCGCGGCGGTGCCCTCGTCGAGCAGCGACGCGTTGGCGGTCGGCAGGCCGGTGAGGTCGCCGATCACGGTCTGGAAGTTGAGCAGCGCCTCGAGCCGGCCCTGCGAGATCTCGGGCTGGTACGGCGTGTAGGCGGTGTACCAGCTGGGGTCCTCGAGCACGTTGCGGCGGATCACGGCCGGGGTCCGGGTCGGGTGGTAGCCGAGCCCGATCAGCGCCTCTGCGGGGTTGTTGCGCGCGGCCAGGTCGCGCAGCTCGCGGGCGACGGTCGTCTCGTCGGCCGCGGCCGGGAGGTCGAGCTCGGCGGTGCTCCGGATGGACCCGGGTACCGCGTCCTGCATCAGCGCGTCGAGCGAGTCGTAGCCGAGCCGGTCCAGCATGGCGGCGACGTCGTCGGGACCGGGCCCGACGTGGCGCTCCACGAACGGGGCGGCTGCGTCGAGTCCCTCGAGGGTGGGGTGGTCGGACACGGGTGGCTCCTCGGATCGCCTGCGATCGGCTCGATCGGAATTGCCTCCCCCTCTGTCACCCCACGGGCGGGGCTCCAGAGTTGCCTGGTCCGCACGGTCCTGGCGCCTGAGAGGTTCCGGGGAGGGGTTGCCCCTTCGGCGCTCCGTCCACCGCCGCCCGGAAGCGACGGTGCGAAGACTCTCCCGTGCGGGATTGTCAGCGGTGTCAACCTACCAGCATGCGTACGCCCGGCCACGAGCGTGGCCGGGCGTCGGACGCGTGGAGCGGAGCCGGTCAGCCGGTCTGGCGGGCGGCGCGCCGGGCGGCGAGCTCGTCGCTGGCGGACGGGGCTGCGCCCTCCTCGGCGGTGCGCTCGCTGGGCAGCTCGGCGAGCGTGCCCTCGATCTCGCGCCAGACGCCGCCGATGGCGATGCCGAAGACGCCCTGCCCGCCCTGGAGCAGGTCGATGACCTCGTCGTTGCTGGTGCACTCGTAGACCGAGACGCCGTCGCTCATCAGGGTGACGCGCGTGAGGTCGTCGGTGCCGCGGGTCGCGGAGGTGCTGGACGGCGGTGCGGATCTGCTGCAGCGAGATGCCGGCGTCGAGCAGCCGCTTGATGACCTTGAGGATCAGGATGTCGCGGAAGGAGTAGAGCCGCTGCGAGCCGGAGCCGGTGGCGCCGCGCACGCTCGGCTCGATCAGGCCGGTGCGCGCCCAGTAGTCGAGCTGGCGGTAGGTGATGCCGGCCGCGTTGCACGCGGTCGGGCCGCGGTAGCCGGTGTCGCTGGGCAGCGGAGAGACGTCGTCGGTGAACAGCAGCCCCTGCTCCTCGGCAGCGTCCGCGGCCTGGCGGGCAGCGTCGACGTCTGCACCCTTGGCGGCGTCCTGCTCGAACTCGTTACCGGCCACGCGGTCCTCCTGGACTACTTCGTTGCGCGTAACTCACGGGGAAGAGCCGACCGCTGGACCAGGGAAGGTACACCGGTGGAGTTACAACGAAGACAGTTCAAGGTAAGCCGCAGGATGAGGGTGGTCAACGACGACGGCGGCGTGTCGCAACCCTCAACCTCTACTTGAGGGTGAGGGATCAGCGGGACTCGAAGTCGTCCGGCGTGACCTGGTCGAGGAACTCCCGGAACTTCTCGACCTCGTCCTCCTGCTCGGCCGGCACCGCGAGCCCGACCTCGTCGAGCACGTCCTCGCTGCACACGATCCGGCTGCCCGGTGCGCAGCGCCAGCGCGATGGAGTCGGAGGGCCGGGCACTGACCTCGGCGCCCGAGGCGAGCACCAGGGTCGCGTAGTAGACGCCGTCCTTGACGTCGGTGATCCGGACCTCGGAGAGCTCGTTGCCGGTGGCGGCAGGACGTCCTTGAGCAGGTCGTGCGTCAGCGGTCGCGGCGGGACGACGCCCTGCTGGGCGAAGGCGATGGCGGTGGCCTCGACGGCGCCGATCCAGATCGGCAGGTAGCGGTCGCCGGAGACCTCGCGCAGCAGCACGATCGGCTGGTTGGACGGCATCTCGACCCGGACACCCATCACGTCGACTTCGCGCACGCCTTCACCCTACTCCCGGCTCCTGACGTTGCCGAGCGGCCCTGACCGCCGGCGTACGACGGCTCGGCAGCCGGTCTCAGACCGAGCGCAGGCCGGTCTTGACGAGGGTGGCGTGGAGCCGCACCGAGAGGGCGGCGATCTCGCTGACCGTCTCCTCAGCACGCGCCTTCGCGGCGGTGTCGCGACCCCGCTTGTGGGGGGCCACGACCTGCTCCACGAGCCCGACCTCACGGTCGGCGGCGGTCTTGAACGCCCGCAGGTGGCGCGGCTCGAAGCCGAACTCGGCGAGCTCCTTGGCGGTCTGGGCGATCACCAGGGCGTCGGTGTCGTAGTGGCCGGTGCCGGTCCGCGGGACGATCAGCGCGTACTGCTCGAGCTGGTCGAGCAGCGCCTCGTCGACGCCCGCGATCTTGAGCAGCTCCTTGCGCGAGAGACGCACCTCGTCGTGACGCCGGAACGACTCGGGGCTCGGCAGTCCGTCGGCCGTCAGCGAGACCTTGGGCACGGTGGGGACCACCGAGTCGATCGGCGGCGGCTCCAGCCCGCGGTCGATGGCGTCGAGGTGCTCACCGATCACCTTCAGCGGCAGGTAGTGGTCGCGCTGCATCGTCAGGATGTAGCGGAGCCGGTCGACGTCGACGCCGGTGAACTTGCGGTAGCCGGCCGGCGTGCGCTCGGGCTTGATCAGCCCCTTGTCCTCGAGGAACCGGATCTTGGGGATCGTCACGCCCGGGAAGTCGGGGCGGAGCCGGTCGAGCACCTCCCCGATGTTCATCCGCGCCCCGTGGGCGTGCGCTGGTGCCTGCGACATCACTCGCCCGTGTGGCCCGAGAAGAACACCAGGCGGTACTTGCCGATCTGCACCTCGTCGCCGTCGTTGAGCTGGACCTTGTCGATCCGGTCGCGGTTGACGTAGGTGCCGTTGAGGCTGCCGGCGTCGCTCACGGTGAACGACTCGCCCTCGCGCCGGAACTCGGCGTGACGGCGGGACACGGTGACGTCGTCGAGGAAGATCTCGCTGTCGGGATGGCGCCCGGCGTTGACGGTGTCGGTGTCGAGCAGGAACCGGCTGCCCGCGCCGGGGCCACGCTGCACGACGAGCAGCGCGTGGCCGGGGGGCAGCGCGTCGACCGCGGCCGCGTCGACCGGGCTGAGCTGCCGGTCGGAGGTGTCGGTCTTGTCCTTGGAGACGCCGAACGTGATGGTCGCCGTCGACTCACCCGCCGGCTCGGGGCCGCAGGGGCGGCAGCGGCCTCGGGCGTGACCAGCTTCGTCCCGCACTGCGAGCAGAACCTCGCGTCGTCGGGATTCTGCCGGCCACAGGCGGTGCAGTACGGCATCGATGGTCCTCCCCGGTCGGTCCAACCCTCACCACGGAGTGGAGGTTGACGGTTGCTCCGAACCTATCAGCCCGCGGCGGCGGGTTCAACCCGAGTCCGGACGTTCCGGCGTCTCAGGCCTCGAGCGTCCCCTGGTAGGCCGCGGCGTCCATCAGGCCGTCGACCGCGCCGGCGTCACCCGGCACCAGCTCGAACAGCCAGCCGCCGCCGTAGGGGTCGTTGTTGACGAGCTCCGGGGTCGCGTCCAGGGAGTCGTTGCGCGCGACGACCTCGCCGGAGACCGGCGCGAAGATGTCGCTCACCGACTTGGTCGACTCGAGCTCGCCGCACGGGCGACCCGGCCTCGACGGTGTCGCCCACCTCGGGCAGCGACACGTAGACGATGTCGCCCAGCGCGTCCTGCGCGAAGTGGGTGATCCCCACCCGCACCGAGCCGTCGCTCTCGCCCGGGACGCGGACCCACTCGTGCTCGGCGGTGTACTTCAGGTCGTCGGGGTACACGGGTGGCTCCTCTGGTCGGTCACGCGCGGATCGACGGGCAGGCTACCGAGGTCCGGTCAGGGCGCGCTCCCCGGCTGCGGCGAACTCGGCGCGCTCCGGGCTCGGCGACCGACTCGATGTCGAGCGACTGGAGCTCCTCGACCTCGACCTCGGCGCCGTCGTCCTCGAGCTGCTCGATCGGCCCCTCCGGGAAGTCCATGCCCGCCGTGGAGGGTGGCGGGGTCGCCGATCACGTCGATGACGTACGGCGGCTCGAGCAGCGTGCCGTCGACGTAGATCCCGCCGACGCCGTCCTCGAAGGACGTGGACGCGACGACCCGGACCTGGCCGTTGATCTGCATCGCCTCGGCGAAGGCGGTGCGCATCTCCTGGACGGTGTCGAGCAGCGAGTCGATGTCGACCGGCGCCGGTCTCCTCGGTGATCGTGATCCGGATCCCCGGGCCCGGTGACGGGCACGACGCCGGCCAGCACCTGGAGGGTGTCGGTCTCGGTGCGGGCCTGCTCGATCGCGGCCTGCTCGGCGCTGGTGTCGGACTGCAGCCGCGAGCGGGTCTGCTCGAGCCGGGCCAGCTCGGCCTCGGCCCGCTGGGTGGTGCCGGCCAGGCCGCTGAGCACGTCGATCAGCTCCTGCTCGCGGTAGCCGGCGTAGGTGTCGTTGACCTCGTAGGACCGCATCTGGGTCACCGACGCCGAAGCCCGAGGACGGCGAGCAGCACCGCCACCACGACCTGCCGGCGGCTACGGCTTCGCGCAGCGGCCCGCAACCGACGCAGCCCGCCCGCCGCCCGGTGCCGGCGGGCGTGGCTCGGGGGTCGAGGTCGGCTCAGGCATGGAACAGGTGGCGGCGGATGGCCGCGACGTTGGAGAAGATCCGGATCCCGAGCACGACGATGACGCCGGTCGTGAGCTGCCCGCCGACGCCGAGCTGGTCGCCCGAGGTAGACGATCGCGGCCGCGATGAACGACGTTGCTGAGGAAGGAGACGACGAAGACCTTGTCGTCGAAGATGCCGTCGAGGTAGGCGCGCAGGCCGCCGAACACCGCGTCGAGGGCCGCGACGACCGCGATGGGCAGGTAGGGCTCGAGGCCGAGGGGTACGTCGGGCTGGAAGATCGAGCCCGAGCAGGATCCCGACCAGCAGCCCCAGTGCGGCGATCACGACTGACCCTCCTCGACCCCGCGGTCACCGCGCTTGGTCGGCGGTCCCGGTCTCGACATGGCTGAGCGGACGCTGCCGGGCGGCCGGCAGGTCGAGCTCGTCCACATTGTCCATGCTGTAGACGAATCCGAGCTGGTCGGCCAGCGAGAAGAACTCGCGCGCCGTGCGTCGTGTTGAGCAGGTCGGCCTGCAGGGTCCGGGTGTCGCCGATCGCCCGCACGACGTACGGCGGCGTCAGCGGGACGGTGTTGACGTGGATGGCCGACCCGACGTTGCGGATCGACGCCGAGCGGGTTGAGCCGCTGGTCGTTGATGGCGATCGCCTCGGCGCCGGCCTCCCAGAGACCGTCGGCCAGCATCGCGAGGTCGGCGTCGGTCACCAGCTGCACCGTCGTCGCCGATCGGGTTGTCGTCGACGACGATCCGCACGCCCTCGCCGCGCAGGCCGGGTAGTAGCCGGTGGCCAGCTGCAGCCGTCGCACCTGGCTGACCGTCTGCAGCCGCACCGCGGCGAGCTCGGCGAGCGAGTCGGAGAGCCGCCGGTTCTCGCGGGTCAGGTCGGCGATCCGCGCCTGCCGGTCCTCGAGCGCGTTGCGGGCCTCGCTCGATCCGCGCGATCAGGGTCGCCCGCCCGGCGTCCTCGACCTCCTCGTTGCGGGAGTTCTGGACGGCCGCGACGCTGATCAGGATGCCGAAGACGGCGATGACCGCGGCCGCCACCACGCGCGATTCCGCGGCGGCTCCGGCGGCGGCCGTCGCCCGGCGGGCGCGACGCTCCGCCACGGATCCGGTAGTCCTCCTCCAGCGCCTGCTGGGTGAGCAGCGACAGCAGCGGCGTCGTGACGTGCTCGGGCAGGGGCCGTCGCGGTCAGCCATCGGGGGCCGCCGCGCGTCTCGGAGTGGTCTGGACGAACCGGTAGACCTGGTAGGCGTAGAGCACCCCGGCCCACCAGTAGAGGCCGATCCCCCAGCCCGCGAACGCCCAGCCGAAGACGTCGGCGAGCGTCGCGACGGTCCCCTCGCCGTCACCGAGCAGCAGCAGCGGGAAGGCGTAGAGCAGGTTGAACGTGGCCGCCTTGCCGAGGAAGTGGACCGGGCAGCGCGCTGTAGCCGCGGGTGCGCAGGATCGGCACCAGGATCCACAGCAGCGGCGTCGCGCAGCGGCAGGATCAGGGCCACCCACCACGGGATCACGTCGCGGAACGCGAGGCCCGACGACGACGGCCAGGATGTAGAGCCGGTCGGCGACCGGGTCGAGCACCTGGCCGAGGCGCGACGTCTGGTCGAGCTTGCGGGCCAGCCAGCCGTCGAGGTAGTCGGTGATGCCCGAGACCATGAGCAGCAGCAGCGCCCAGCCGTCCTCCTCGGGTCCGAGCACCAGCCACAGGAACACGGGGACGCCCGCGAGCCGAGCCATGCTGAGCAGGTTCGGCACGGTCCACACGCGGTCGATGCGCGTCGTGTCGTCCGCCAACGTTCGTGCCTGCAATTCCGTGGGTGGGAGCCGGTGCCGTCGCACACCCTATCCGCCGTGCCGAAGGCTCACGTCAGGCGCGCCTCAGCGCGGGTCAGGTCGGTTCGTCGGCGTGTGCCGCGTCGCGGATCTCGCCGACGAGCTCCTCGATCACGTCCTCCAGCGTGGCGACGCCGAGCACCGCCCCGTCGGGGTCGACGACCAGCGCCATGTGGGCGCCGCGCACCTGGAGCATGGCCAGCGCGTCGTGCAGCAGGTCCGTGACGCCGGACCGGCGCGAACGGCCGGATCCACTTGTCGTCGACGACGCGCTCGCGGCGTTCCTCGTCGGTCTCGAGCACGTCCTTGATGTGGAGGTAGCCGAGGAGGTCGTCGCTCCTCGGAGACCACCGGGAACCGGCTGTAGCCGGTCGCCGCGCACAGCGCCTCGACCTCGGCCGCGGTCGACCCCCGCCGTACGGTCGCGAGGTCGTCGACCGGCATCAGCACCCCGGCGATCGTCTTCTCGGTGAAGCCGAGCGCCCCGGTCAGCCGGCCGTACTCGTCGTCGGCCAGCAGGCCCTCGCCGCGTGACTCCTCGACCAGCGCGGCGACCTCCTCACGGGTGTACGCCGAGCTGACCTCGTCCCGCGGCTCGACCCCGATCGGCGCGCAGCGTCGCGTTGGCGACCGCGTTGAGCCCGACGGATGACCGGGCTGAGCAGCGTGACGATGCCCATCATCGGCGGGCCGAGCACGAGCGCGGCCTGCTCCGGGCCGGCGATCGCGATGTTCTTCGGCACCATCTCGCCGAGCACCACGTGGAGGTAGACGACGACCATGAGCGCGATCGCGAAGGCGATCGGGTGCAGCAGCCGGTCGGAGACGCCGAGCGTCGTGGAGCAGCGGCTCGATCAGGTGGGCGACCGCGGGCTCGCCGACGGCACCGAGGCCGCAGCGAGCAGATGGTGATGCCGAGCTGGGCGCCGGCCATGACCAGGCTGACGTTCTCCATCGCCGTGCAGCGTGGTCCGGGCCATCCGTGACCCGGCCTGGGCACGGGGCTCGATCTGGCTGCGGCGTGCGGAGATCAGCGCGAACTCGGCGCCGACGAAGAAGGCGTTGGCGAGCAGCAGCACGAGGGCGATGGTGATCGCGGCACCGGCGCTCATGACGCCTCCTCCGTCGACGACCCGCCCCGGTGGAGCCGCAGCGACAGCCGGTCGATGCGCAGCCCGTCCATGTGCAGGACGGTCAGCACCGCCAGCTGCTCGCGGGGCTCCTCGGGGTCGGAGCGGTCCGGCACCGGCACCTCGGCGACGTCGCCGGACGCTCGGGACCCGGCCCAGGACCTGGAGCACCAGGCCGGCCACGGTGTCGTAGTCCTCGCCCTCGGGCAGCTCGATGCCGGTGACGTCCTCGACCTCGTCGGGTCGCAGCAGGCCGGAGATGATCCAGCTGCCGTCGCGCCGCTGCCGGGCCCGGGCACCGAGCCGGTCGTGCTCGTCGCTGATGTCGCCGACGATCTCCTCGATCACGTCCTCGAGGGTCACGATCCCCGCGTGCCCGCCGTACTCGTCGAGCACGACCGCCATCTGGAAGCCGTCCTGCCGCAGCAGCGCCAGCAGCGGATCGAGCCGGATCGAGTCGGGGACCACGATCGGCTTGACCATGATGTGCTTGATCCGGGTCGTGGCCCGCTCGTGCACGGGCAGCGCCACGGCGTGCTTGACGTGGACGGTGCCGACGACGGTGTCCTCGTGGTCGAGGACCGGGAACCGCGAGTGGCCGCTCTCGCCGCGCCAGCTCGATCACCGCCGCGGCCCGGTCGCCGTCCTCCAGGCTGAGCGTCCGCACCCGCGGTGTCATGATCTCGCCCGCGGTGCGGGTGCCGAACTCGACCGACCGCTCCATCAGCTCGGCGGTCTCGGCGTCGAGCGTCCCCTGGTCGGCGGAGCGCTGCACCAGCGAGGCGAGCTCGGTCGAGCTCCGCGCGGACCGCAGCTCCTCCTGCGGCTCGACCCCGAGCCGTCGTACGAGCGCGTTGGCGGAGCCGTTGAGCAGCTTGATCAGCCACCCGTTGGCCGCGGTGAAGCCGCGCTGGAAGCGCTGGGTGGCGCGCGCGGTCTCCATCGGCCGGGCGATGGCGAAGTTCTTCGGCACCAGCTCGCCGAACAGCATGGTGAGCACCGTGCTGAGCGCCAGCGCGATGCGTGATGGCGATCGGGCGGACGGCGCCCGTCGGGCATGCCGACCGCCTCCAGCGGGCCGTCGATCAGCCGGGCGATCGCGGGCTCGGCGAGGAAACCGATCGCGAGGTTGGTGACGGTGATGCCGACCTGCGCGCCGGACAGCTGGGTCGACAGGCTGCGCAGCGCCTTCTGGACGCCCTCGGCGCGCGGCGTCACCCGCCGCCGCGGCCCGCTCGACCTGGCCGCGGTCGACGGTGACGAACGCGAACTCGGCGGCCACGAACATGCCGCAGGCGAGGATCAGGAGCAGCGAGACGCCGAGGAGCAACCACTCGGTCATCGATCGGCGCTCCGGGTCAGAAGGACAGGACGAGCGGCGACTTTGAGAGCCGTCCATGGAGTGGTCGTCGGTCCTTCGATCGGGGTCGGTCGTCACCACTGTACTGAGTTCCCGGAATCCGCCCGCGCGCCGGGGACGCCGCCGCCTAGCCTTGGCCGACCACGACCTCCCCCCGGTCGTGGGCAGCAGGAGTTCTGCCATGCCTCTGCGCCCCCCGGCAATCACGGCGCACCCGCGCCGCTCGACGAGCCCACCCCTGCCCGCGTCCGGCCCGCTCCTGGGGGCTCCGCCCGGCTCCTCGTGAGCCGGTTCTCGTACGGCGTCACGCCGGCCTGGCGCGACAGGTCGTCGAGCAGTGGTGGCGCCCGCGCCTGGTTCGAGTGGCAGCTCGCCCGCCGGCATCAGGTGCCCGACCCGGACCTGGCCGGCCTCGACCGAGTGGTGGCCCGGCCTCGCCGTACTCCGGGCTCGCAGGCCTGGGAGCGCCACGCGTCCGAGCGTCGAGCCGGGCTGGGTGCTGACCGCCAACTACCAGCGCTGGCTGCTGCAGCGCCGGATGCGCACCCGGCGCCAGGTGCACGAGGTGATGACGGAGTTCTGGGAGCACCACCTCCACGTCCCCGCCAACGGCGAGCCGTGCCTTCGTCTACCGCAAGGCGCTACGGCGACGCGATCCGCGCAGCACGCGCTCGGCACCTTCGAGGAGCTGCTCCAGGCCGCGATCCCGCACCCGGCGATGCTGATCTTCCTCGACAACGCGGTGTCGACGAAGCGCCACCCGAACGAGAACCTCGGCCGCGAGCTGCTGGAGCTGCACACGGTCGGCCGCGGCAACCACGACCGAGGACGACGTCAAGAACTCCGCCCGGATCCTGACGGGCTGGCGGGTGGACATGTGGGACACCTGGGACGCCTGGTACGAGCGCGAGCGCGCACTGGACCGGCCCGGTCAACGTCCTCGGGTTCACCGACGCCGAACGCCGACCGCGACGGCCGCGACGTACGAGCCGGCGGATGCTCAGCTACCTCGCCCACCACCCCGCGACGGCCCAGCGGATCGCCCGCAAGCTCGCGGTGAAGTTCGTGCGCGACGACCCGCCGCAGGCGCTGGTCGACCGGCTCGCGCAGGTCTACCTCGACAACGGCACCGCGATCCGGCCGGTGCTCCGCGCGCTGGTCGCCTCCGCCGAGTTCCAGGCCTCCGACGGCCTCAAGGTCCGCACGCCCGTCGAGGACGTGGTGGCGACCTACCGCGCGCTCGGCATCACGATGACCAGAAGCCGACCAGGAGCGGCAGCGCCGCCAACGCCGTGCTCTGGCAGTGCGGCACGATCGGCGCCTACCCGCTGGGCTGGCCCCGCCCCGACGGCATGCCGCTGGTCAACCAGGCCTGGGCCACGCCCGCCCGGATGATGTCGCTCGATGCAGGTCCACTTCGCGCTGGCGGGCGGCTGGTGGCCCGACGTCGACGTGAGGTACCGCCGACCCGCCGCGTGGGCGCCGGACCTCCCGATCCGGTTCGGAGCCCTCGTCGACCACCTCTCCCAGGTGATCCTCCACCGAGGGCCACGCCGCGTCCTGCTGCGTGCGTGCTGCCAGGCACTGGGCGTCACCCGCGGACGAGAAGATCACCCGCGACCACGGCGTCATCAAGTGGGAGATGGCCCGGCTGCTGACCACGTTCCTCGACTCCCCCGCCCACTACACCCGGTGACCGCCATGACCACGTTCCACGACGCGCTGCTGCTCCGAGTACGCCGAGCTGTCGCGCCGCGGACTTCCTCACCGGGCGCCGCCGCGCTGGCCGGCACCAGCACGCTCTTCGGCTCGACCCTGCTCACCGTCTCGGCCGGCGCGGCGGCCGCAGCCGCCCGCTCCACGATGGTCGTGCTGTCGCTGCGCGGCGCCGCCGACGGGCTGTCGCTCGTCGTGCCGCACGCCGACCCGCAGTACTACGCGGCACGGCCCCGGATCGCGATCCCGCGCAGCCACCCTGCTCGCCAAGGACGGCCAGTTCGGCCTCCACCCCAACCTCGCGCCCCTGCTGCCGCTGTGGAACAGCGGGAAGCTTCGCGGCCGTGCACGCGACCGGGCTGCCGGCACCGAACCGCTCCCACTTCGCCGCGATGGAGGAGGTCGAGGACGCCGACCCGGGCTCCTCGGCCCGCGTCGGGTGGCTCAACCGGCTGATCGGCCTCGACGCGGACGCCTCGCCGCTGCAGGCCTTCAGCGTCGGCGGCGGCGTCGCGCCCGACCTCCCTCGCCGGGCCCGCAGCCGTTCCTGTCCGCGGGGAACGTCGACGACATGCAGATCGCCGGCGACGACGAGTGGGACCCCGAGGGCCGCCGGCTGCGGTCGCTCCACACCCTGTGGGACGGCTGGTCGTCCGAGCTCTCCGGAGCCGATGGCGTCCACGTTCCGCGCCAACGCCGACTTCCAGCCGGTCCGGGAGACCCCCGCCAGACCCGGCCAACGGTGCGACGTACGGCGGCTCCGACCTCGGCGAGGCGCTGCACACCGCCGCCCGGGTGATCAAGGGCGACGTCGGCGTCGAGGTCATCACCGTCGACCACGGCGACTGGGACATGCACACCGACCTGGGCACGCTCGAGTGGGGACGGATGGACCGGCTCACCGACCGAGCTCGGCCAGGCGCTCGCCGGGTTCTTCACCGACCTGGGGGCGGCCGGCGACCGGGTCACCGTCGTGGTGCTGCTCGGAGTTCGGCCGACGGGTGCAGGAGAACGCCAACTACGGCCTCGACCACGGCTACGGCAACGTGATGTTCCTGCTGGGTGCCGGGGTGAAGGGCGGTCAGTACTACGGGCGTGGCCCGGACTGTCCAACGACCTGGACTCCGACCTGCTGGTCACGACCGACTACCGCTCGGTGCTGGCCGAGGTGGTGTCGACCCGGTTCGGGGTCAGCACGGCGACGGTGTTCCCGCAGTTCCAGCCGGACGTGCTGGGGCTGATGCGGACCACGTAGCCTCGTGCCGCCCGCCCACCCGCTTCGAGAACCTCACGGAGGTCGCCGTGCCTGACGCGCAGTCCGAGCGACGCACGCTCGCCGGGCGGTTCGACCTGGGCGAGGTGCTGGGGCGCGGGGGGATGGCAGACGTCCACCGCGCCCACGACCGGGTCCTCCACCGCGAGGTGGCCGTCAAGCTGTTGCGCGAGACGACCGCGAACCAGCGCGACCGGGACCGCTTCACCAGTGAGGCACGGACCCTGGCCAGGCTCTCCCACCCGCACCTGGTGATGCTGCTGGACGTCGGGACCGCCGACGACCGGCCGTTCCTGGTCATGGAGCTGGTCGAGGGCCCGACCCTCGCCTCGGAGATCGCCGCCGGCCCGATCGAGCGCGCCGGTCCTCACGCGGATCGCCCGGCAGGTCGCGGAGGCGCTCGCCTACGCGCACGCGGCCGGCGTCGTGCACCGCGACGTGAAGCCCGGCAACGTGCTGCTCGGCGAGCACCAGCGCGCCAAGCTGGCCGACTTCGGGATCGCGCGGCTGGTCGGCGACACGGTCCGCCACACCCAGACCGGCACGACCATCGGGACGGCGGCCTACCTCTCCCCCGAGCAGGTGCAGGGACGCGAGGTGACCGGCGCGGCCGACGTCTACGCCCTGGGCCTGATGATGATCGAGGCGATGACGGGCGAGCGGGTCTACCCCGGCACGCCGACCGAGGCAGCGCTGGCGCGGCTCCACCGCGAGCCCGAGGTGCCCGCGTCACCTGGCACACCGCCAGCTGCTCGTGGCCATGACGCGTCTCGACCCCGACGCCCGCCCCTCGGCCGCGGAGGTGGCCGCCGAGCTCACGGCACCCTCCCGCAGGACCGGGACCACGGCCACCGCGGTGATGCCGACACCGGCCGCCGCCGCTCCCGCACCGGCGACGGAGCCGACCCGTCCGTTCGCGGACCGGGCGGGCGACGAGATCGCGCGTCGGTCGCTCGACCTCGTACGCCGGGCGCGCGAGCTCCCGTCCCACACCCGCGGTGTCATCGGCGCGATCTCGGCCCTGGTGCTGCTGATCGTGATCATGGCACTGGCCGCGGACAGCGGTGCCTCCGAGCAGCCCGACGGCCCTCCCTCCGACGTACCGGCGGACCTGCAGGAGCCGCTGCAGGACCTGCACGACGCGGTGAACGGCTGATGCGGGGCCCGGCCCCCGCTCTCCTGGCACTTCTGCTGCTGCTCGTCGGTGCCGGATGCGGTTCGTCGACCGGCGGCGCCACCCCGGCCCTGACGAACAGGCTCGAGCGGGTGGACGCGGCCGCGGTGGCCGGCGACCCGGAGGCGCTGGCCTCGGCCGTGACCGGGCTGCTGCGCGCGGTGGACGACGCCGAGGCGGCGGGCGACCTCAGCGGCACGGCTGCCGACCGGATCAGGACGGCCGCCGCGGCACTCCTGGACGCCGCCGAGCCTGAGTCGCCGGCCTCACCCTCCGAGCCCGAGGAGTCGACGACCCCGCCCGCTCCCCCGCCGGACCCCGACGAGGACGAGGAGGAGGACGAGACGAGGACGAGGACGAGGGTCACGGCCGAGAGCGAGGGCAAGGCGAAGGGCAAGGCCGAGGGACACGCCGAGCACGACGACTGACGTCCGCTCCCGCCGTGCCACACTGGCGGGACCCAGCCCCGTCGTCCGGGAGGCGAAACCGTCGTGACCCTCAGCTCGCTGCTCTTCCTCGTCGGAGCCCTGGTGCTCGTGGCCGTGTGCCTCGTCGTCGTCCTTCGTCGGAGCCGCTCGTCGTCGGGCCACGCCCCGGTGCCGTCCGCGGCCTCGCTGGACGCCCAGGCCCGCGGCGAGGGCAACCGGGGCGCCGACCGGCAGGGACGCGCCTGATCACCCGGACGGGTGAGGTGTCGGGGCCGGTCGCACCGCACACTCGGATGACGGAGGCCTCGGGGGCCGGCGCACCACTGCCGGAGTCGAAGGCCTCCGGCCATTGCGGGCCTACCTCGACGGTTCGGGCACGTCGCAGTCGTCGATGGTCGGGTTGACTCCCACGTAGTTGAGGGGCCCGGCCAGGATGGTCACCAGGATCGTCGACGCCTCCGCGCAGCTGGTCTTGGAGTCATCGGAGAAGTAGCCACGCTGCAGCGAGGCGAGTGCTCCGATCACGAGCCACACGACGATGACGATCGAACCGATCTTCATGCTGGTCTCCAGTCAGTAGGGTGGCCCGACGCTCGCCCATGCGAGCCCGCGCGTCAACCCCCACCCGTCGAGGCGCGGCGCCCCAGCACTCCCACGGGGATGGCAGCACCGAGGCAGTCCCGTGGCTCGAAGGTCTCAGGTATCGCCACCTGCTTGACCAGAGCCAGAAATCGCGAGTGGCCGGACCCCGCTCGGGATCCGGCCACTCGTCGGAGACGATCAGAGGAGGTCGAAGCGGTCCGCCTCCATCACCTTGGTCCACGCCTTCACGAAGTCGTGCACGAACTTCTCGCGCGCATCGTCGCTGGCGTAGACCTCGGCCAGCGCGCGCAGCTGGGAGTTGGAGCCGAAGACGAGGTCGACCGCCGTGGCGGTCCACCGCACCTCGCTGCTCGCCAGGTCGCGGATCTCGTAGACGTGCTCCTGGTCCTGCGACGCCTTCCACTGCGTGCCCGGGGACAGCAGGTTGACGAAGAAGTCGTTGGTGAGCACCTGCGGGCGGTCGGTGAGCACGCCGTGCCGCTCGTCGCCGCACGTTGGCCCCCAAGGCCCGCATCCCGCCGACCAGCGCAGTCATCTCCGGCGCGGAGAGACCGAGCAGGTAGGCGCGCTCGACCAGCAGCTTCTCCGGCTGCAGCTTCTCCCCCGGCCGGACATAGTTCCGGAAACCGTCGGCGCGCGGCTCGAGATAGCCGAACGACTCCACGTCGGTCTGGTCCTGCGACGCGTCGGTGCGTCCGGGAGTGAACGGCACGGTCACGTCGACACCGCCCTCCCGGGCCGCCTTCTCGATCGCCGCGCACCCGCCGAGCACGATGAGGTCGGCCAGTGACACCCGCTTGCCACCCGACTGCGACGCGTTGAAGTCCTGCTGGACCTGCTCGATCGCCCGCAGCGCGACCTCCAGCTTCTCAGGCTGGTTGACCTCCCAGCTCCGCTGCGGCTCGAGCCGGAGCCGGGCGCCGTTCGCGCCACCCCGCTTGTCGGTGCGGCGGAACGTCGACGCCGAGGCCCATGCGGTGCCGACGAGGTCGGCGACCGACAGGCCGGAGTCGAGCAGCTGCGCCTTCAACGAGGCCACGTCCTGCTCGTCGACCAGCTCGTGGTCACGCTCGGGGACGGGGTCCTGCCAGAGCTGCGCCTCGGGCACCCACGGGCCCAGCAGCAGCGGGCCGACCGGACCCATGTCGCGGTGGAGCAGCTTGTACCAGGCCTTGGCGAAGGCCTGCGCGAACTCGTCGGGGTTCGCCAGGAACCGGCGGGCGATCTTCTCGTACGTCGGGTCGAAGCGCAGGGCTCAGGTCGGTCGTGAGCATCGTCGGCCGGTGCTTCCTGCTCGGGTCGTGGGCGTCCGGGATGATCTCCGGTGCGTCCTTGGCGACCCACTGCTTCGCGCCGCCGGGGCTCTCGGTGAGCTCCCACTCGTAGCCGAAGAGGATCTCGAGGAAGCGGTTGCTCCACTCAGTCGGCCGGTCGGTCCAGGTGACCTCGAGTCCGGAGGTGATCGTGTCTCCGCCCTTGCCGGTGCCGTGGGTGCTGAGCCAGCCCAGCCCCTGGTTCTCCAGCGGAGCGCCCTCCGGCTCGGGGCCGACGTGCGCGTCGGCGTCCCCGGCTCCGTGGGTCTTGCCGAAGGTGTGGCCGCCGGCGATCAGCGCCAGCGTCTCCTCGTCGTTCATCGCCATCCGCTTGAAGGTCTCGCGGATGAAGGCGGCTGCCTTGAGCGGGTCCGGGTCACCCTTCGGGCCCTCCGGGTTGACGTAGATGAGGCCCATCTCGGTGGCTCCCACCTCGGGGGCCATCTCGCCCTCGCCGACGTAGCGCGCGTCGCCCAGCCAGGCGTCCTCGGGGCCCCAGAAGATCTCCTCGGGCGACCAGATGTCCTCGCGGCCGAAGGCGAACCCGAAGGTCTCGAATCCCATCGAGTCGAGGGCGACGTTGCCCGCCAGCACCAGCAGGTCCGCCCACGAGATCTTCTGGCCGTACTTCTGCTTGACCGGCCAGAGCAGCCGACGAGCCTTGTCGAGGTTGGCGTTGTCGGGCCAGCTGTTGAGGGGGGCGAAGCGCTGGCTGCCTTCACCGGCACCGCCTCGGCCGTCGTGCACCCGGTAGGTGCCGGCGGCGTGCCAGCTCAGGCGGATCATCAGGCCGCCGTAGTGGCCGAAGTCGGCGGGCCACCAGTCCTGCGGCGTGGTCAGCACGTCGGTGATGTCCCGCTTCAGGGCCTCGACGTCGAGCTTGGCGAACTCCTCGCGGTAGCTGAAGTCGTCGCCCAGCGGGTCACCGGCCGGGTGCTGCGGGTGCAGGACCGAGAGGTCGAGCTGGTCGGGCCACCAGTCCTGGTTGGTCCGCGGTCGGTGACCCTTCGGGGTCGGGGAGTCGATCGCGGGGTTCTCGCTCTCGCTGCCCTGCGCGGTGGCGCCGTCGTGGGCGACCGGGCATCCGCCCTTGTCCTCGGTCATCGGTTTCCTTCCGGTTCTGCTGGTCAGTGTCAGGAACGTGCGGTGGTGCAGTCGGGACAGGTGCCCCAGTAGACGATCTCGGCCTCCTCGATCGAGAAGCCGTGGTCCTCGGATGCGGTCAGGCACGGGGTGTCCCCCACCGCGCAGTCGACGTCCGCGATGGTGCCGCACGAGCGGCAGACCACGTGGTGATGGTTGTCGCCGACCCGGGACTCGTAGCGTGCTACGGAGCCCGGGGGCTGGATCCGACGGACGAGTCCCGCCTCGGTGAGAGCCCGGAGCACGTCGTACACCGCCTGGTGCGAGACCGCCCCCAACCGCTCGCGCGACGCCGCGATGATCGCGTCGGTGTCGGCGTGCGGGTGGGTGTGGACGGCCTCGAGGACCGCGAGCCGCGGACGTGTCACGCGCAGCGTCGCTCCCCGCAACGTCTCCTCGAAGAACGCATCCGGGACAGGCACTCATCGACCCTCTCGCAGAAACTGGAACCAGTCAAGAAACGCCAGCTTCGCCTGCGGGCACGGTCGCAGCCGAGGTCGCGAGCAGTCGTCAGGGCCGGCCAGTTGCCGTGCCCAGAACCGCCCCGCCCGGTCGTGGAGCTCGGGCGGGACATCGATCACGACGTGGAGCCACGACATGCGGCAAGGCTCAGGGCAGGTCTCCCGAGTCGGGGGCCCGCTGACGCACCCCGGCGCATCAGGACCGCCGCCATCCGCGACTGTTTCCGCCGCTAGTGTCTGGGCACCATGAGCCTCAAGATGAATCCAGCGCACATCAAGCGCTACCGCCAGATCGCGATGCTCCTGCTGCGTCATGGACGGGGAGACCTGGTGCGCTCGACTGGCATGGACGCCGTGCTGGACGAGGAGGCGGCCGAGGGGGACCCCGAGGCGGCTGCGCGACTGGCCGAGGACCTCGAGGCGATGGGCCCCACCTTCGTCAAGCTGGGCCAGCTCATGTCCTCACGGGTGGACCTGTTCAGCCCGCCGTACGTCGAGGCGTTGTCGAGGCTCCAGGACGATGTCGCTCCCTTCTCGTTCGAGGAGGTGGCGGACATCATCAGCAGCGAGCTGCAGGTGAGGCTGTCGACCCTGTTCCCCACGTTCGAGTCGACCCCGCTCGCCGCCGCATCCCTCGGACAGGTCCATCGGGCGACGCTTCGCGACGGCCGCGAGGTCGTGGTGAAGGTGCAGCGGCCCGGGATCCGGGAGCAGGTCCGCGAGGACATGGAGGTCCTGGCCGACCTCGCGTCCTTCCTCGACAAGCACACCGAGACCGGTCGTCGCTACGGCCTTGCCCAGCTGCTGGAGGAGTTCCGCAAGGCCCTGGTGGACGAGCTGGACTACCGGCGCGAGGCCGACAACCTCTCGCGGATGCGTGAGATGGTCGCCGGCCAGGACCTCATCGTCGTCCCCGAGCCGTTCTCCGACCTGACCACCAGCCGCGTGCTCACGATGGAGTTCGTCGAGGGCAAGAAGGTGACCGATCTCGGTCCCCTGGGTCGGCTCGACGTGGACGGAGCTCCGCTGGCCGACCAGCTCTTCGCCGCCTACCTCGACCACGTCCTCGTCCAGGGTGTGTTCCACGCCGACCCCCACCCCGGCAACGTGCTGCTGACGCCGGAGGGCCGGCTCGTGCTGCTCGACATCGGGATGATCGCGCGGCTCGCCCCCGAGGTGCGGGATCAGCTGGTCAAGCTCTTCCTGGCGCTGGCCGACGCCCGGCCCGAGGAGGTCACGCGGATCGCGATCACGCTGGGCGAGCGGCTGCCCGAGTTCGAGGAAGCGGTCTTCGCTCGCGCCGTCGCGGACCTCGTCGGCCGGTCGGCCGACGCGTCACTGGCAGAGCTGGACATCGGCGCTCTCGTGCTCCAGCTGACGCACAAGGCGGGCGAGGCCGGCCTGCGCATGGATCCCGAGCTGGTGATGCTCGGCAAGACGCTGCTCAACCTGGACCAGGTCGCGGCCACCCTGGACCCGGACTTCGAGCCTCGCGAAGCGCTCCAACGACACATGTCCGGCCTGATGCGGTCCTCCATGGGCACCACCCCGGCCGCGATGATGGCATCGGTGCTGGAGGCCAAGGAATTCGTCGAGGAGCTCCCGGGCCGTGTCAACCGTGCCTTCGATGCCGTGGGGAAGGGCAACTTCGAGCTGCGCATCAAGGCCTTCGACGAGGACGAGTTCCTGCGCGGCCTGCACAAGCTGGCCAACGTGCTCGCGGCCGCGGTGGTCCTCGCCGCGATGATCCTCGCCTCTGCGCTGCTCGCCAAGCCGTCGACCGACGGGGCGTCCGTGGAGAACCATGTCGCCCTGGTGGTGTTCATCGTGGCCGTCGTGGTGGCCCTCGGCATGCTGGCCCGCATCGCGTTCCAGAGCCGCAACGTCCGCTCAGGTCGCCGTCGCTAGCAGGTCACGACGCCTCGGCCGCTGCCGCTTCCCGTGCCGTCAGCGCCTCCAGCACGCTCTGCTCGTAGCCCAGGCGCACCTCCGGCACCACGTGCCGGACTTGGAGGACATCGCCGCCCACCACACCGAGCCCGGCGTGGAAACGCGGATCGCGGGTACGGGGCCGGTGGGAACACGAGGGAGGAGAGTTCGATGAGGTTGATCAGAGGGCTTGCCGGCTCACTGCTGTGGATCGGGTCCGGGTTGTTGGGACTGGTCTCGATCCTGCTGTGCGTGACGATCATCTTGTTGCCGCTCGGCATACCGCTGCTGGGGGTGGCGCGCCGGCTCATGGCCACCGGGGTGCGGCTGATGCTGCCGCCGTCCGTGGCCCACCCGGTCAAGGAGTCCAGGAAGGGGCTGAGGGCTCGGCGCCAGGATGCCGGTGCCGCGGCGTCGAGCGCGGCGGCCGCCACCGTGAAGAGCGGTCGGCGGGGCAGGAAGAACGCCACGGCGCTGGCCGAGGACGTGGGCAGGAAGACCAAGCGGCAACGCAAGCGGCTCCAGAAGAGCCTCAGCTGAGCGTGGCCACCGTCAGCAGTACCGCCGAGTCCTCGACCGCCTCCAGGGAGTGACGCGAGTCGGGAATGCTGACGAGGTCGCCCGCTGACCCGGTCCACCGGTTCTCCCCCGCCACGAGGGTCACCCGGCCCGCGCAGCACCTGGAGCGTCGCCTCGCCCGGACTCTCGTGCTCGCCCAGCGCCGCGCCGGCACGGAGCGCGATCAGGGTCTGCCGGAGGACGTGCTCGTGGCCACCGTGGACGGTATGTGCGCTGCGTCCGCTCGAGGCGGTCGACGCCACCGCCAGGTGGTGCCGCACGAGGGCTGTCAGTGACTCGTTCTGCATCTGGTCTCCTCCTCAGCCGACCCGGTCCCAGCCACGGCGCGGCCGGTGGCTGCCGAGCTGGGTGTCGTCGCGGCTCCGGTAGACGATGTAGGGGCGGGTCAGGTAGCCCAGCGGCGCGCTGAAGACGTGGACCAGCCGCGTGAACGGCCACAACGCGAACAGCAGGAACGCCGTCAGCGCGTGGAGCCGGAAGCCGATCGGCGCCTCGGCCATCAACGCGGCGTCGGGCTGGAAGGCGAGGAACGAGCGGTACCAGACCGAGACTCCCTCGCGGTAGTTGTACTCGCCACCGATGGTGAAGATGGAGCCCGCGATCGTGTTCCACATGCCCAGCACGATCACGACGGCGAGGAAGGCGTACATGACCTTGTCCATCACCGTGGTGGCCGAGAACACCGGACCGACAGTCCGACGCCGGTAGATCAGGATCACCATGCCCACCACCGCCAGCACGCCGGCGAGCAGGCCACCGACGACGGCGACATAGTGGTAGAGGTGGTCGTCCATCCCGACCGCCTCGGTCCACGATCGCGGCACCAGCAGCCCGACGACGTGGCCACCGACGACCCCGAGCATGCCGAAGTGGAACAGCGGGCTCCCCCACCGGAGCAGCCGGTCCTCGTAGAGCTGGGAGGACCGGGTGGTCCAGCCGAACTTGTCGTAGCGGTAGCGCCAGAAGTGGCCGACCACGAAGACCGTCAGGCACAGGTAGGGCACGATCACCCAGAGGAAGGTGTCCATCAGCCGACCCCTCGGGACGACGGATCCGGGAACGACGGCATCGGCAGCAGGGTAGGTCCGTCCGGGGTCGCGGGTCCGGGGTCGAAGCCGGGGACGGCGTACGGCGTGAGGCCGACCTCTTCCTCGGGCGGTCCCTCGGTCGCGAGCCGTCGCACCGCCTCCCACTCGTCTCCCTGCAACGGCGGGAGGGTCGCGGTCACGGCCTCGACCGCGCCCGCCCAGCGCGACCCGGTCTCGGCGAGCGACAGCCGCAGCAGCTCCAGCCCCGCCCGGTGGTCCAGCAGCAGCTGGCGACCCTGGTCGTGGTCGATGGTGGCGGCGTACTCGAGCACCACGCACAGGTGGTCGGGCAGCTCGCCGTCGGTGAGCTCGAACCCGGAGGCCCGGTAGGTCTGCTTGAACCGCAGCAGCGCGAGCCCCCGCTTGCGGGTGTCCCCGTGGGCGAAGTAGGTCAGGAACAGGTTGTGCCGTCGCCGGTTGTCGAAGGTGTCGACGTAGTCGCTCTCCAGGTCCACCAGCGGCACGCCCTCCAGCCGTACGACGCCCTCGCGCAGCGGCCCGCCCACGTGGTCGGGGAGGTCGAGGGACGCCCGCCGGATCAGCCCGAACCGACCGAGCAGGTCCTCGTCGGGGTAGCCGAGCAGCAACGAGGCGGCCTGCCAGGCCACGGTGAGCTGGGCGTCGGTGAGCTCCGGTGCCCGGCGTGCGGACGCCAGCCGGCTCACCGCCCTTCCTCCGCGTCGTCGTGCCGGGGCGGGAACAGCCCGCTCGGGCTGCCCTTGCCGTCCCAGTTGAGCAGGTTCACCCGGGAGGCCTTGTCGGCCGGCGCGGCCAGCGAGTCCGCGGTCTGCCGGTCCTGCAGCATCTGGAAGTTCTCG
>CAWIKJ010000016.1:0-332687 GCA_963836745.1 uncultured Actinomycetota bacterium | reverse complement strand
GCCACGTCATAACCTCGCCCGCGCGCGGTCGTTGACCATGCGTCACCCGACCTCGGAGGCACCATGACGTCACTGCTGATCCGCATCAGCGCCCTGCCCATCGTCCTCGCGCTGATCGCGCTCGGCCCCCCGCACACGCCCACGGAGACGGTGACGTCGCGACCAACACCCGCGGCGTCCAGGTCGGCAGGAGGGCGAGGGGAAGCGGATGCGCTTCGTCGCCAACCTGCAGTACGACAAGAGCGGCGAGGCCCAGAACGGCTCCGACATCGAGTTCATGCGGCTCGGCGGCACGCGAGTACGCCCTCGCCGGCACGCTGCGCGAGGGCCTGCAGATCATCGACATCACCAAGCCGCGCACCCGCGCAGGGTCGCGACCTACGACTGCGACGATCAGCCAGGGCGACATCCAGGTCTGGAAGCAACGACGGCCGGGTGCTGGCCAGCTACACCGCCGACGGCACCGTCGGCGAGGCGGGCGCGGCTCGCAGTGCGGCCGCGACCTCGAGCTCGACGCCGACGACGCCGGCACGGTCATCGTCGACCTGACCTCGCCCGCGCGAGCCCTCGGTCGGTCAGCTTCCTCCCGGTCGCGCAGGGCTCGCACAACATGACGATCCACCCGAGCGGCGACTACCTCTACAACTCCAACTCCGACCTGCTCACGGCGGCACCGACGCCGAACGTCACGATCTACGACGTCCGCAACCCGCGGAAGCCCAAGGAGGTCCAGGACTTCGCGATCCCGTTCACCCCGACGTCGCTGGGCACGGAGTCGCACGACATCACGTTCAACAAGACCGGCACCCGCGCCTACTCCGCCGCGCTGTCGCAGACGCTGGTCCTCGACACGACCGACCCGCGCGAAGCCGAAGCTGGTCAGCAAGATCGTCGACCCGTCGATCAACGTCGTGCACCAGTCCGACCCGGTCACGCGTGACGCGCCCCGACGGCACCAAGCGCGAGCTCCTCGTCATCACCGACGAGCGCGCCGGCGCGGCCGCCAGCGTCGAGTGCCCCGGCGGCGGCCTGCACGTCTACGACGTCACCGGCGCCAAGGAGCAGAAGCCCCGAGAAGATCGGCACCTGGTTCATCCCCGCCGCCCAGCCGCAGGACGGCGCGACCTGCACCTCCCACGTGCTGCGCATCTACCCGCGCCAGAAGATGATGACGATCGCCTGGTACTCCCAGGGCGTCCGCGTCCTCGACATCTCCGGCCTCGCGACGTACGAGGGCTCGACCGGCCGACGTCGGCGTTCGGCGACGGCATCGGGATGAAGGAGGTCGGCCACTACGTGCTTCCCCGACTCCGACACCTGGTCGTTCAAGACCAACAAGATCAAGCGCGACGGCTCGTTCTTCGGCTACGGCAACGACCTGGTGCGCGGGTTCGACGTCTACAGGTTCAAGGGCCTCAAGGACCGCACCGTGCCGCCGCTGAGGCCGAAGGACGTCGCGCCGCGCGCCGACGCCGACGGCGTCGCGGATGCTGGTGCCGCTCGCGTGCTGCTCCCGACCTTCGCTGGCCGTGGCGCTGATCCGCCGGCGGACCCGCCGGACCGATCGAGGCCGTGTGCCTGAGAACGGTCAGTGGGTCGTTCTCAGGCACACGCCGGGCGGGTGTGCGCGCGATCAGAACGTGTGGTCCGGGCCGGGGAACGTCCCGGCCCGGACGTCGTCGGCGTAGGCGCGGGCGGCGTCGAGCAGGACGCCGTGGACGTCGGCGTACTGCTTGACGAACTTCGCCATCCGGCCGGTGCGCAGCCCGAAGGCGTCCTGCCAGACCAGCACCTGCCCGTCGCAGTCCTTGCCGGCGCCGATGCCGATGGTCGGGATCGCCAGCTCCTTGGTCACCTGGCCCGCGACGTCACCGGGAACCATCTCCATGACGACGGCGAAGGCCCCCGCCTCCTGCACGGCCCGCGCGTCCCGGAGCACCCGGTCGGCGGTGTCACCGCGGCCCTGGACCCGGTAGCCGCCGAGCGTGTGCTCGCTCTGCGGCGTGAAGCCGATGTGGGCCATCACCGGGATGCCGCCGCGGGTGAGCCGCTCGATCTGCGGCACCATCTCGACGCCGCCCTCGAGCTTCACGCAGTGGGCGCCGCCCTCCTTCATGAACCGGGCGGCGGTGAGGTAGGCCTGCTCCGGAGAGGCCTGGTAGGAGCCGAAGGGCAGGTCGCCGACGACCAGGCTGCGCCGTGACCGAGCGGGAGACGGCCCGGGTGAGCGGGATCAGCTCGTCGACGGTGACCGGCAGCGAGGTCTCGTTGCCGAAGACGTTGTTGCTCGCGCTGTCACCGACCAGCAGCACCTCGATGCCGGCCTCGTCGAAGGTCGCGGCGGCGTACTGCTCGTAGGCGGTGAGCATCGTGAACCGCTCGCCGCGCTCCTTCATCTCGCGCAGGTGATGGGTGCGGACCCGCTTCACGGGAGGGGGGTGGGCCCGGCCGCCGCCGGGCCGGTGCCGTACGGCGCGGGCTGCTCGTCGCTCATCCGCTCAGGCTAGCCCCGGGTCGCGCCGTGGGCGCTGTGCCGTGGCTCACGGTCGAGCTCGTGCAGCAGGCCGGCCAGAGCGACCCGGTCGCTCTCGGTCCCGGCGTGCGGGGCCTCGAACCAGTCGGCGTACTGGGAGACCTCGTCGAGCCGCCACTCCAGGTCGAACATCGTCGACCAGGGCGGGGTCGCCCTGGCCGGGCAGCCAGCGCAGGTCGCGCTCGCGGGGCGCGAGCCGCAGCGACTCCCAGTCGACGAGCAGGGTGCCGCGTCGGTCACGAGCTGGTTGCGGGTGTGGGGCTCGCCGTGGGTGGCGACCCAGGTCGCGGGGTCGGTCGACGCCGCCAGCCGCAGGTAGTCGGCGGTCCAGCGCGCGATGTCGTCGAGCCGGTCGCGGATGGCGTCGCGGGCGGTCTCGCCGTGCGGGCCGCTCGTCCACGGCGCCAGGGTGCGGGCGCCGAGCACCTCGGGCAGGTCGGGGCCGACGAGCGGGTGCCAGCGGGGGAGTCCGGCCGGTGGTTCCTCCGCGTGCAGCGCGGCGAGGAGCGCGGCCGTCTCCGCGCCTGCTCGTCGGTGAACGAGCCGTCGCCGCTGGTGCCGTCGTGCCACCGGGTCGCGCTCAGGGCGCCGGCCCCGAAGCCCGCGGTGAGCCGGCCGTCCGGGCCGGGCAGGGACGGTACGACGAAGTCGAGCCCGCGTCCGGCCAGCTCGGCCGCCCCGGCGTACGCCGCCTCGAGCGTGTCGGCCGTGTGGTGGCCGCCGAGCCGGTCGAGGGTGACGAACAGGACCGGTCGGCCGCCGGCCGCGACGCGCCAGTGCCAGGCCCCGAAGCCGACCGGGAGGTGGGCGACCTCGTCGGCGTCGGGCCACCACCGGTCGCGCACCACCGCCAGCACGGCCGCGTCGGTGACGTGGGGTGGGGCCTCGCGCACAGGACCGCCTCTCGGGGTGGGAGGCCTCCGGTCTATCACGTGACAGGATCGGCGCCATGGCCTCCTACGACGCAGACCTCCAGGCATCCGTCGACGCGACCTCGGTGGCGAACGACGCCGGCACCGAGGACGACCTCGTGCAGTACCTGCGCGACCAGCTGGCGGAGCGCGAGATCGAGACCTCCGACGACGCCTGGCTCGAGCGGATGATCGAGGGCATCAAGGGCGACCGCAACTACCTGATCGAGTCGGAGCCGTCCGACTTCACGCCCCGGCGTCGACCGCGAGGGCTGAGCCCGCCCCGGCGGCGCGACCGTAGACTCGACGCCGTGGACTTCTTCTCCGCGTACGACCAGGGGTTCGCCCGGGTCGCCGCCTGCACGGTGCCGGTGGCGATCGCGGACCCGGCGCGCAACGCGGAGACCGTGCTGGAGCAGGCGCGGGCGTGCCACGAGGACGGCGTCGTGCTGGCGGTGTTCCCCGAGCTCTCGCTGTGCGGCTACGCCATCGACGACCTGCTGATGCAGGACACGCTGCTCGAGGCCGTGACCGACGCGATCGGCACCATCGCGGTCGCGCTCGGCCGACCTGACGCCGATGATCGTGGTCGGGGCGCCGCTGGTCCACGGCACCCGCGTCCTCAACTGCGCGGTGGTGATCCACCGCGGCCGGGTGCTCGGGGTCGCGCCGAAGTCCTACCTGCCGACCTACCGCGAGTTCTACGAGCGCCGCTGGTTCGCTCCGGGCGACGACCGGCGCGGTGAGACGATCCGGCTGCTGGGGGAGACGGTGCCGTTCGGCCCGGACCTGGTGTTCACCGCGACCGACCTGCCCGGCTTCGCCGTGCACGTCGAGGTCTGCGAGGACATGTGGGTGCCGGTGCCGCCCGAGCGCCGAGGCCGCGCTCGCCGGCGCCACCGTGCTGTGCAACCTGTCCGGCAGCCCGATCACGATCGCCCGCGCCGAGGACCGCCGGCTGCTGGTGCGCTCGGCGAGCGCCCGGTGCAGCGCGGCGTACCTCTTCGCCGCGGCGGGCCAGGGCGAGTCGACGACCGACCTGTCGTGGGACGGCCAGACCATGGTCTACGAGTGCGGCGACCTGCTCGGCCGAGACCGAGCGGTTCCCCGAGGGCCCGCGCCGCAGCGTCGTCGACGTCGACCTCGACCGGATCCGGCAGGAACGGATCCGGCAGGGCACCTTCGACGACAACCGCCGCGGCCTCGGTGACCGGATCGCCTTCCGGCACCGTCGAGGTCGACGCTGCGACCCGCCGACCGGCGACATCGGGCTGCGCCGCAAGGTCGACCGGTTCCCGTTCGTGCCCGACGACGCCGAGCGGCTGGCGCAGGACTGCTACGAGGCCTACAACATCCAGGTCTCGGGGCTCGAGCAGCGGCTCCACGCCATCGGCCAGCCGAAGATCGTGATCGGCGTCAGCGGCGGCCTCGACTCCACCCATGCGCTCGATCGTGGCCGCCAAGGCGATGGACCGGCTGGGCCGTCCGCGCTCGGACATCCACGCGTTCACGATGCCCGGCTTCGCGACCGGCGAGGAGACCAAGGGCTTCGCGACCCGGCTCGCCAAGAGCCTCGGCGTCACCTTCGAGGAGCTCGACATCACCGCCGCCGCGCGGCAGATGCTCGCCGACCTCGACCACCCCTTCGCCGACGGCGAGGAGGTCTACGACGTCACCTTCGAGAACGTCCAGGCGGGGCTGCGCACCGACTACCTCTTCCGGCTCGCCAACCACCGCGGCGGCATCGTGCTCGGCACCGGCGACCTGTCCGAGCTGGCGCTGGGCTGGTGCACCTACGGCGTCGGCGACCAGATGTCCCACTACGGGGTCAACGCCGGCGTGCCGAAGACCCTGATCCAGCACCTGATCCGCTGGGTCATCGAGTCAGGGCAGTTCGACGAGGACACCAACGACGTGCTGGGCGAGATCCTGCAGCAGGAGATCACCCCCGAGCTGATCCCGGGCGGCAGCCAGTCCACCGAGGAGTCGGTCGGCCCCTACGCCCTGCAGGACTTCACGCTCTACCACGTGATCCGCCGCGGCTACCGCCCCCGCAAGATCGCGTTCCTCGCGATGCACGCCTGGGCCGACGCGACGGTCGGTGACTGGCCGCCGGGCTACCCGGACGCCGGCCGTCCGGCGTACGACCTCGCGACGGTGAAGCACTGGCTCGAGGTCTTCGTCCGCCGCTTCTTCGGCAACCAGTTCAAGCGCTCCGCGCTGCCCAACGGCCCCAAGGTCACCCCCGGCGGCACGATGAGCCCGCGCGGTGACTGGCGGATGCCGTCGGACGCGAGCGCGGCCGCCTGGCTGCGGGAAGTCGAGCAGATCCCGACCTGAACCGGCGGAGGCTCGCGCGCGCAACTGGCCTGGACCGGACCGGCCGCCGTAGTCCTGGACGGCGTGCTCGACGGTTGTACGCGGCGACGTACTGGGGCTGGGGGTGAGCTGGCGCCACGCGATGTTCCGCAGGACTACGTCAGAGCAACGGTGGCGGGAGTGCTCGCCGCACGCGAACGATCAGTTCGCCGGTGCGGTGGCTGTCTGGCCGCGTGACGGGCTCGGGTCCCACCTGAGCTGATCGCCGTCCGGCCGCGGCGCGGCCGTGGATAGGCTGCTGACATGGGCAAGCAGGAAGACTTCGTACTCCGCGCGCTCGAGGAGCGTGACGTCCGGTTCGTGCGGCTGTGGTTCACCGACGTGCTCGGCTACCTCAAGTCGGTCTCGGTGGCGCCGGCCGAGCTGGAGGGCGCCTTCGAGGAGGGCATCGGCTTCGACGGCTCGTCGGTCGAGGGCTTCGCCCGCGTCTACGAGTCCGACATGCTGGCCAAGCCCGACCCGACGACCTTCCAGATCCTGCCGTGGCGGGGCGACGGCCCCGCCACCGCGCGGATGTTCTGCGACATCGTGATGCCCGACGGCTCCCCGTCGTACGCCGACCCGCGGCACGTGCTGAAGCGGAACCTGGCGGCGGCGGGGGAGCAGGGCTTCACCTTCTACACGCACCCCGAGATCGAGTTCTACCTCTTCAAGGACACCCCGTCGCCGGGCGCCGAGCCGGTCCCCGTCGACCGCAGCGGGTTCTTCGACCACACGCCGCAGTCGAGCGCGACCGACTTCCGCCGCGAGGCGATCACGATGCTCGAGTCGATGGGCATCTCGGTGGAGTTCAGCCACCACGAGGGCGGTCCGGGGCAGCAGGAGATCGACCTCCGCTACGCCGACGCCCTCTCGACGGCCGACAACGTGATGACGTTCCGCACCGTCGTCCGCGAGGTGGCGCTGTCGCAGGGGATCTGGGCCAGCTTCATGCCCAAGCCGTTCACGACCCACCCCGGCTCCGGGATGCACACCCACGTCAGCCTCTTCGAGGGCGACCAGAACGCGTTCTTCGAGGCCGGTGCCGAGTACCAGCTGTCCAAGACCGGACGGCAGTTCATCGCCGGCGTGCTCCACCACGCCAGCGAGATCTCCGTGGTCACCAACCAGTGGGTCAACAGCTACAAGCGGCTGCTCGCGGGTGACGAGGCGCCGCCGTACATCTGCTGGGGCCACAACAACCGCTCGGCGATGATCCGGGTGCCGATGTACAAGCCCAACAAGGGCCCGTCGACCCGGATCGAGATCCGCACCGTCGACGCCGCCTGCAACCCCTACCTGGCCTTCGCGGTCATCCTGGCGGCCGGCATGAAGGGCATCGACCAGGGCTACGAGCTGCCGCGCGAGGCCGAGGACGACATGTGGACGCTGTCCGAGCGCGAGCGCAAGAGCCTCGGCATCGAGCCGCTGCCCAAGAGCCTGTACGACGCGATCGGGATCGCCGAGAACAGCGAGCTGCTCGCCGAGGCGCTCGGCGAGCACGTCTTCGACTTCTTCCTGCGCAACAAGCGCAAGGAGTGGGAGGAGTACCGCATCCAGGTCTCGCCGTTCGAGCGCGACCGGATGCTGCCGGTCATCTGAGCAGGGGCGAGGCGATCGTGACGCGGATCGTGGTGGTGGAGCACGAGTCGGACGTGCCCGCCGGCGCACGTCGGCACCTGGCTGGCCGAGGCCGGCGCCGAGGTCGAGGTGTGCCGACCGTGGGCGGGTGACGAGCTGCCGCCGGCGACGTCGTACGACGCGCTGGTGGTGCTGGGCGGCTCGATGGGGGCCGACGACGACGACCTCCACCACTGGCTCGGACCGGTCAAGCAGCTGATCCGCGACTCCGTCGCGGACGGTACGCCGGTGCTGGGGATCTGCCTGGGCCACCAGCTGGTCGCGGCGGCGCTCGGCGGGACCGTCGAGCGGAACCCGCTCGGCCAGCAGGTCGGGCTGTACGACGTGGGCTGGCTGCCCGAGGCGGGGCAGGACGAGCTGGTGGCCGGTCTGGGGCCGGTCCGCGGCATCCAGTGGAACCACGACGTGGTCACCGCGCTGCCCGACGGTGCGACCGCGCTCGCGCGGACCCCGCAGGGCGAGCTGCAGCTGGCCCGGTTCGCGCCGCGGGCGTGGGGGATCCAGCTGCACCCCGAGGCCGACGAGCACATCCTGCTCGCGTGGGCCGAGGGCGACCGCGAGGAACACCTCGACCGCGGGGTCGACCAGGAGGCGCAGCTCGGCGCGATCGCGCGGGCCCGGGCCGAGCTGGACGCGGCGTGGCGGCCGTTCGCGGCCCGCTTCGTGGAGCTGTCGACGGTGACTCGCCCGGACCGCGGTCGGGCGGCGCTGGTCCGGGCGGGATTCGCGGACCCCGCAGCGGCCGGCGACCGCCTCGCCGAGCTCGGCGAGCACGGCGGGGCGCTGGTCGCGATCCTGGGCCGCACCGCCGACCCCGACCTGGCGCTGAGCGGGCTGCTCGAGCTGGCCGACCGGGTCGAGGACCGGGACGCGCTGCTCGGCCGCGGTGGCCGACGACGAGGGCACGTCGATGCGGCTGCTGTCGGTGCTGGGTGCGAGCGCCGCACTCGGCGACCACCTGGCGCGCCATCCCGAGCACTGGCGCGAGCTGACCGACCCGACCCTCGGCTCGACCCGGCCCGCGGCCTTCGCCGTACGCGCCGGGCTGCTGGAGGCGGTCGGTGCCGAGCCCGGCCGACCCCGAGCCGGTCGCCACCCTCCCGGACGCGGCGGCCCTGGACGCGCTGCGCGTGGAGTACCGGCGGCTGCTGCTCCGGCTCGCCGCCCGCGACCTCGGCCACCGGCAGGGCGTCGACGACACCGCCGCCGAGCTCTCCGACCTCGCGGCCGGCACCCTCGAGGCGGGCCTGGCGATCGCCCGGGCCCGGGTGGGGGAGGACAGCCACCAGGCCCGGCTGGCGGTCGTCGCGATGGGCAAGTGCGGCGGCCACGAGCTCAACTACGTCTCCGACGTCGACGTGATCTTCGTCTACGAACCGGCCGAGGGGTCGAGGACGCGGCGGCCGCCCGGATCGCGACGCAGCTCGCGTCGCACCTGATGCGGATCTGCTCCGACCACACGCCTGAGGGCACCATCTGGCCGGTCGACGCCAACCTCAGGCCCGAGGGCAAGTCCGGCCACCTGGTCCGGACCGTGGCCAGCCACCGCGGCTACTACGAGCGCTGGGCCAAGACCTGGGAGTTCCAGGCGCTGCTCAAGGCCCGCCCGGTGGCCGGTGACCTCGCCCTGGGGCGGGAGTACACCGCCGCGGTCGAGCCGCTGGTGTGGCAGGCCGCCGAGCGTGAGGGGTTCGTCGCCGACGTGCAGGCGATGCGGCGGCGGGTCCTCGAGCACATCCCGGCCGGGCAGGCCGAGCGGCAGCTCAAGCTCGGGTCGGGCGGGCTGCGCGACGTCGAGTTCGCCGTCCAGCTGCTCCAGCTCGTCCACGGTCGCGCGGACGAGTCGCTGCGTGCCCCCACCACGCTCAGCGCGCTGGCCGACCTCACCGAGGGCGGTTACGTCGGGCGGCCGGACGGCGAGGCGATGCACCACGCCTACGCGTTCCTCCGCACCCTCGAGCACCGGATCCAGCTCTACCAGCTGCGGCGTACCCACGTCGTCCCCGAGGACGAGCCCAGCCTGCGCCGGCTGGCGCGCAGCATGGGCCACTTCTCGGAACCGGTCGCCGCGCTCCACAAGGAGTGGCAGCACCACCGCCGCGAGGTGCGACGGCTGCACGAGAAGCTCTTCTACCGGCCGCTGCTCGCCGCGGTCGCGCGGATCCCCGGCGACGGCGCCCGGCTGTCCGCCGAGGCGGCGACCGCCCGGATGTAGGCGCTGGGCTACGTCGACCCGGCCTCCGCGCTGCGCCACCTCGAGGCGCTGACCACCGGCGTCACCCGGACCGCGTCGATCCAGCGGACGCTGCTGCCGGTCATGCTCGAGTGGTTCGCCGACGCACCCGACCCGGACGCCGGCCTGTTCGGCTTCCGGCGGCTGAGCGAGGCGCTGGGGTCGACGCCGTGGTACCTCTCCACGCTGCGCGACGAGGGTCAGGTCGCGCAGCGGCTGGCCACCATCCTCGCCACGTCCCGCTACGCCACCGACCTGCTCGAACGGGAGCCGCAGGGCGTGAAGATGCTCGGCGAGGACCTCACCCCGCTGAGTGCCGAGGCGCTCACCGAGGAGATGGAGGCGATCGCGGAGCGGCGCGACGAGGCCGACGAGGCGATCGCGCGCGTGCGTGCCGTACGCCGCCGCGAGCTGCTGCGGATCGCCTCCGGCGAGCTGACCGGCGTGACCGACGTGGCCGAGGTCGGAGCCGCGCTCTCGCGGCTGACCGACGCCACCCTGGAGGCGACCCTGGCCATCGCCGGCCGGACCGTCCGCGAGGCCCGGAACCTGTCCGAGGCGCCGACGGCGATGGCGATCGTGGCGATGGGGCGCTACGGCGGGTTCGAGCTGTCCTACGGCTCCGACGCCGACGTGCTCTTCGTCCACGACCCACGACCGGACGCGGATCCGCGGGCGGCCAGCGAGTACGCGATGGCGGTCGCCAACGAGGTACGCCGCCTGCTTGCCCAGCCCGGCCCGGACCCGGCCCTCGAGGTCGACGCCGGGCTGCGGCCCGAGGGGAAGCAGGGGCCGCTGGTCCGCAGCCTCGACTCCTACGGCGCCTACTACGCCAAGTGGTCGCGGGTGTGGGAGGCGCAGGCGCTGCTGCGGGCCGACGCGGTTGTCGGCGACACCGACCTGCGCCGCCGCTTCACCGAGCTGATCGACCCGCTGCGCTACCCCGAGGGCGGCCTGTCGCACGACGACGTCGTCGAGATCCGCCGGATCAAGGCCCGCGTCGACACCGAGCGGCTGCCGCGCGGCGCCGACCGCAACACCCACCTCAAGCTCGGTCGCGGCGGGCTCTCCGACATCGAGTGGACCGTCCAGCTGCTGCAGATGCGGTACGGCGCCGAGCACGCCGGCCTGCGCACGCCCGCAGACCCTGGCGGCGCTCGAGGGCGCCCGCGAGGCGGGGCTGGTCACGCAGCGCGGACGCGGACGTGCTCGCCGAGGGCTGGGCCACGGTCAGCCGGATGCGCAACGCGATCACGCTGGTGCGGGGCAAGCCCGCCGACCAGCTGCCGCGCGACACCCGGGAGCGGGCCGCGGTGGCGATCACGGTCGGCTACCCGCCCGGCGGGATCCGACGCGATGGTCAACGACTACCTGCGCCGCACCCGGCGTACCCACGCGGTCGTGGAGCGCATCTTCTGGGAGTGATCCGGTAGGCGACCGCGTGGTTGGATCGGGACATGTCCGCGACCGAGCTTCCTCCGCCTGCACCGTGATCCCGAGCTGCTGACCGTCGTCAACGTCTGGGACGTGATCAGCGCCCGCGTCGTCGCCGACACCCCCGGCACCCGGGCCCTCGCCACCGCCAGCCACGGCATCGCCGCGACGCTGGGCTATCCCGACGGGGAGAACATCCCCGTCGACGAGATGCTCGACATGTGCGGCCGGATCACCAGGGCCGTCGACCTGCCGGTCTCCGCCGACCTCGAGGGCGGGTACGGCGACGCCCCGGGCACCATCCGCAGGGCGATCGGGCTCGGCATCGTCGGCGCCAACATCGAGGACCAGATGAAGCCGCTCGCCGACGCCGCGCGTCAGGTCGAGCAGATCATGGCCGCCGCCGCCGAGGAGGGTGTGCCGGACTTCGTGCTCAACGCCCGCACCGACGCCTTCGTCAGGGCCGGCGACCGCGACCCGGCCGAGGTGCTCGCCGACGCGGTCGAGCGGACCAGGGCCTACCTCGACGCCGGCGCGCCGATCGTGTTCGTGCCCGGCAAGCTCGACGAGCAGCAGGTCACCACGCTGGTCGACGCGGTCGGCCCGCAGCGGCTGACCGTCATCGGCGTGCCCGGGCTCGCTGCCGCTGGCGAAGCTCGAGGAGCTCGGCGTCGCCCGTGTCTCCTACGGCCCCCACTCGCAGCGGGTCGCGCTGACCGCGCTGCAGGAGCTCGTCGAGGACGTCCACGCCGGCGGCGGGCTGCCCGAGACGCATGCGGGTCCTCAATTGACCGAGCTGCTCGACCGCTTCCGGGCGGCCGCGGACGCCTGCGACCGCAGCGTCTTCTGGCACCCGACCGCGCTCGCCGGCGGAGGTGCTCGCCGCCCTGGCCGAGTCGGCGGCGGCGTACGACCTCACGTGGGACCGGTACGGCGAGCACGGCCCGGTCGAGCAGCTGGAGTCCGAGCTGACCGACCTGTTCGGCACCGAGGACGCGGCGTTCTTCCCGAGCGGCACCATGGCCCAGCAGTGCGTGCTGCGCACGTGGTGCGACCGGGCCGGGACGCCGCGGGTCGCCCTCCCGGACCTCGCCCACCTGCTGGTGCACGAGGCCGGGGGACCGGCGCTGCTGCACGGCTTCCGGTTCGAGCACCTCACCACCGGTCGCCGTACGCCGGACGCCGAGGCGCTCGCCGCGATCCCGGGCCGGCTGGCCGCGGTGATGGTCGAGCTGCCGCTGCGTGACGCCGGCTGCCTGCTGCCGACCTGGGACGAGCTGGTCGCGCTGTCGGCCGCGACCCGGGCGCGCGGAGCCGCGTTCCACGTCGACGGGGCGCGGCTCTGGGAGTCCCAGCCCTCCTACGACCGGTCGTACGCCGAGCTCGCCGCCCTCGCGGACACGACCTACGTCTCGTTCTACAAGGGCCTCGGCGGCATCGCCGGTGCGGCGCTGGTCGGCCCCGCGGACGTGCTCGCCGAGGCGCGGCTGTGGCGGCAAGCGGATGGGCGGCACGCTGTTCCACGCGACCGCGGAGGCGGTCTCGGCGCTGGTCGCGCTCCGCGAGGTGCTGCCCCACCTGGGCGCCCACCTCGCCTGGGCGCGGTGCCCTGGCGGCGGAGCTGCCCGGCCACGGGATCACCCCGAACCCTGACCCGCCGCACGTCGCGACCTTCGAGGTGTTCGCCGCGGGCGAGGCCGACGACGTCAACGAGCGACTGCTGGCGGTCATGGGCCGCGAGCGGCTCCGGCTCAGCGGGCCGTGGCGGGCGCCGGCGAGCCGGGTCGGGTGACCACCGAGCTGATGTGCTCGCGCTCGGCCGCTGGACCACGACCCGGCGTGGGTGGCGGGGCTGCTGGGCGAGGTCGTCGGCTGACCGCGACCCTCCGCCGTCCGTCTGACACCATCCGACCATGTCGCCGTCGCGAGTACTCGCCATCATCCAGGCCGGCGGTGCCGGCAGCCGGATGGACGTCCTGACCCGGGAGCGGGCCAAGCCGGCCCTCCCGGTCGTCGGGGTCTACCAGCTCATCGACTTCCCCCTGTCGAGCCTGTCGCACAGCGGCGTCACCGAGGTCTGGATGTCGGTGCAGTACCACGGAGCCTCCCTGGAGGAGCAGGTCGCCAACGGCCGTCCCTGGGACCTCGACCGGACCCGCGGCGGGCTGCGGCTGCTGATGCCCGAGCAGGGCACCGGCACCGCCGACGAGGACGGGTTCGCCACCGGCAACGCCGACGGCCTGTTCCGGATCCGCGACCAGATCGCCGAGGCCGACCCCACCGTCGTGGTGGTCATGAGCGCCGACCACGTCTACCGGCTCGACTTCTCCGAGCTGGTGGCCACCCACCTCGCGCGCGGTGACGAGTGCACGGTGGTCACCACCGAGGTCGACCCGGCCGAGGCCACAGACCACGCCGTCATCACCGTGGAGGACGACCGGGTCGTCGGCGTCGACTACAAGCCCGAGGAGGCGGAGACCGGCACGGTCGCGACCGAGATCATCGCCTACCGCCCCGACACCCTGGTCGCCGTGCTGGAGGAGCTGCACCGCGAGCTCGGCGGCGACGCCGAGGAGGGTGACTCCGGTCTCGGCGACTTCGGCGAGCACCTGCTGCCGCGCATGGTGGCCCGCGGCCGCACCGGTGCCTTCGAGCTCTCCGGCTACTGGCGCGACCTGGGCCAGCCGCACCTCTACCTGCGGGCCCACCGCGAGCTCCTGCTGGACGACGCCGGGCTGCTCAACGACCCGGCGTGGCCGATCCTCACCCGGCACACCCAGCGGGGACCGGCGCGGCTGCTCGACGGCGCCGAGGTCTCCGACAGCCTGGTCAGCTCCGGCTGCGTGGTCGCCGGCCGGGTCGAGCGAAGCGTGCTGGGACCCGGGGTCCGCGTCGCGGCCGGTGCCTGCGTGCAGGACGCCGTGGTCTTCGCCGACTGTGTCATCGAGGCGGGCGCCGTGGTGGCGCGGGCGATCGTCGACAAGCACTGCCGTGATCGGTCAGGGGCCCGGGTCGGGGCCGACGACGCCGACCTCGACGACAGCGACGCGATCGCCCTCGTCGGCAAGCAGAGCACGGTCGAGGCCGGTGAGGTCGTCCCGGCCGGTGCGCGCCTCGAGCCGGGGAGCACGGCGCGCACCTGAGGGCCGGTCGGTCCCGGTGCGTCGACGTGCCTGACGGCCGCGTGCCAGCATGGAGCGTCCGGTGCGGCGTACCGCACCCAGGGGGTGGAGATGACCGACACGTCGGGTGGTGTGACGCCCCGGCTGAGCGCCCCGCCATCGTCTACGCGGGACTGATGGCGGCGGTGCTCGTCGTCCTCGGCGTGTCCACGATCCCCGGCGTCCGCTCGCAGCCCGGGGTGATCCCCGTCTTCGACGACTGGCTGCAGGTCACCGGCTACGTGCTGGCCACCGGCGCCGCGGCATGGCGGGCGGTGGGCCGCGCCGAGCAGCGGCTGCTGTGGTCGCTGGTCGCCGTGGCGCTCGGGTTGCGGACGTTCGGCTTCGTCTACACGATCGTGGTGCTGGATCGCGCGCCGGTCTATCCCTCGCTCGCCGACGTGGGCTGGGTGCTCTCGGCGGTGGTCCTCCTGGCGGCCCTGCTGCTGGCCTCGCCCAGCACCTGCCCCGTGACTCGCGGTTGCTCGCGCTGGACGCGCTCCTGGGAGGGGTGGCGGCGGCGGCCGTGTTCGTGGGGCTGCTCTCCGACACGTTGCGCCAGCTCAGCGGGCCGCAGACACCCAGCGACGTCGTGGCGACCAACGTCGCCTACCCCTTGCTCGATGTGACCCTGCTCGTGGTCGTCGTCGCGCTGCTGTCCGCGACGCGGGGCCAGCTGCCGCTCGCCACGGGGGCCCTGTGCGTCGGCGTGGTGGTGTTCGCCGTCGTCGACAGCGTGTTCCTCTACCAGGTGACCGCCGGCACGTTCCGACCCGGCAGCGTCCTGACGCCCCTGTCGCTCGCGGGCGCCATGCTGATCGGGGTCGCCGGCTGGTTCCCCACCGGTCCCGGACACCAGCCCCGTGCCGGCTCCTCGGGGCTGATGGTGCCCGCCGTCCTGACGCTGGCGTGTGTCGGGGTGCTGGCGCGCGACGCCGTCACCTCGGTGCCCGCGGTGGGGATCCTGCTGGCGTCCGGCGGGGTCGTCATCGCCATGGTGCGGGGCTACCTCACGTTCACCGCCGACCGCCGGGAGGCCCGAGGCGAGCTGGCCGCGAAGGACGTGGAGAGCCGACAGTTCCAGGCGCTGGTCGAGGCGTCGGACGACTTCATCGCCATCGCCACGGTGGACGGGCAGGTGGTCTACCTGAACCCGGCCGGGAAGCGGATGGTCGGCGTCCCCGACGACCTGGACATCACCACGACCACCGTCGGTGACTACGTGCCCACGCTGGGCCGCAGCACCCTCAGCGGCGACCGACCGGGCCTGATGGAGCGTGGCACCTGGCACGGTGAGTCGGAGCTGGTCGACCGCCGGGGGGGTGCGCCGGTCCCGGTCACGGCCAACACGTTCCTGCTCCGCCCGCCCGACACCGGTGGACCGTGGCTGATGGCGACCGTGCAGCGCGACATCTCGGAGCTGCGCGCGGCGGAATGGGCCCTTCGGCACCTGGCGGACGAACGCCAGACGCTGCTCCACCACCTGGTGGAGGCCCAGGAGGCCGAGCGGGCGCGGATCGCGGCCGACGTGCACGACGACTCCGTGCAGGCGCTGGCCGCGGTCGACCTGCAGCTGGGCGTGCTGCAACGTCGGCTGGCCGGCGCGGAGAGCGAGGTCATCGACACCCTCGACCAGCTGCACCAGTCGGTGAGGGGTGCCACCGACCGGTTGCGGCACCTGCTCTTCGACCTCGACTCACCGGCGCAGCGCAGCGATCTCCGGACGGCGCTCGAGGAGGCCGCGGCCACCCTGTTCGAGTCGTCCCTGCGCTGGCAGGTCGAGGGCGAGGACGGCGCCAGCCTGGCGCTGGCCCAGCGCGTGACGGCCTACCGGATCCTCAAGGAGGCGATGGTCAACATCCACAAGCACGCGTACGCGACGACGGTGGTGATCCGACTCCGTCGCGTCGCGGACGGGCGTCGAGGTCGAGGTGACCGACGACGGCGTGGGTTTCGACCCGGACACGCGGGAGACCCAACCCGGCCACCGCGGGCTGTCGGACATGCGTGACCGGGCGGCCATCGTGGGTGGCCGGGTGCAGATCGAGCGACGGCCTGAGGGTGGGACCCGGTTCCGGCTGTGGCTGCCGGCGGTCTCAGCGGACCCGACCTGAGACCAGCTGCCGCATGACCTCGCCCCCGGTCGGCGTGGCGAGCACGATCTCGCCCTCCACGCAGCGCGCGACCAGGTCGGGCAGGTTCGCCCCGATCCGGCCCTTGACGAGGTAGCCGCGGACCCCGGACTGCAGCATCCCGAGCACCGTGGCCACCGACGCGTCCGCGGTGACCGCCACCACGACCACCGGTGGGCCCAGCGCCAGGGCCTGCGCGGCCTCGACGCCGCCGCCGGGCATCCGGACGTCCACCAGCACGACGTGGGGCCGGGTGAGCGCCACGACCTCGAGCAGGGTCGGACCGGTGTCGGCATGGCCGACCACCTCGAACCGGTGGTCGGTGTGGAGCAGGTCCGTCAGGGCGTGCCGCATCGCGTCGTCGTCGTCCGCGACCACGACCCGGATCGGTTCCATGGCATGCCTCCCTGTCGTTCCGGGCCAACTGCCGCCCCACGCCAAGGATGGGCCCGGCGGGGGAGCCGGGTAACGACCGTGTGTGCCATGTCTCTAGTACGTTGGCACTACAAGCCAACGAGAGGTCGGGGGACGGGTGGAGGAGCAGCCGATCCGGGTCCTGATCGTGGACGACCACGAGGTGCTGACGACCAGCCTCGCGCAGGCGCTCGACCTCGAACCCGACCTGCGCGTCGTCGGCCGGGCCGGCACCCTCGAGCGCGCCGAGGCCCTGATCCCGAGCGTCCGCCCCGACGTCCTGCTCCTCGACCACCGGCTGCCGGACGGCGACGGCGTGGCGGCGATCCCGCGGCTGCGCGCGTTGCGGCCGTCGATGGCCGTCGTGGTGCTGACGGCCAGCGCCGCCGAGCACGTGATGGTGGCCGCGATCGAGGCCGGCGTCGCGGGCTTCGTGTCCAAGACCCGGGGGCTCGGCGAGCTGACCGCGGCGGTTCGGGCCGCTGCCGCGGGCGAGGCGGTGGTGTCGCCGGAGATGCTGTCCCGGCTGCTGCCGCGGCTGCAGCGCGGACGGGCCGGGGTGGCCCGGGTGACGTTGACGGAGCGGGAGCGTGAGGTCCTCGCCCTGGTGGCCGAGGGGCTGACCAATGCCGCGATCGCCGAGCGGCTCACGGTGAGCGTGCACACGGTGCGCAACCACGTCGCGAACCTCTCGGCGAAGCTCGGTGCCAGCTCCAAGCTGGAAGCGCTGGCGATCGCGGTCCGCGAGGGACTGCTCCCGGATCGCTAGTGCATCCGGGCCAGTGCAAGATGCCCTCAACGACTGAGGCGCCGGCCGGCCGTCGTGGGTCAGACTAGTTTCACGCCCTTCGTCCTCCCCCGTGGATGAGGGTCGTCGACGCCCGGTCGACGTTGACCACGCGCTAGCCCACGTGCCTTCGGTCGACCGGGCGTCGTTCCCCCCGGTGGTCCCGGCCGCGGTCGGGACCGTACGCGAAGGGCCCCCGTATGTCCCGGGGGCCCTCCGCCTACCCCTGCGGGACCACGGCGACCGGGCCGCGGGCGCGTTCGACGACCGCCGTGGTGGCCGAGGCGTAGAGCAGCCGGGACCAGCTGAACGGCGCCCGGCGACCGACGACCACCAGGCTGTGGGCCTGGCTGTCCTCGGTGAGGACGAGGTCGACCAGGCCGCGGGCGAGCTGGGGGTCGACCGCGACATCGGGGAACTTCTCCGCGAACCCGACCACCGACTCCGACAGCAGCAGTCGCAGGTCCTCGACCCCCGCCTCGTCCGGTCCGACCCGGCGGCCGTGCGCCCGCTCGCCGGCGATGTCCCAGAAGGCGTGCACGATCCTGAGCGGGACCCGGTGCAGCGAAGCCTGCCGGAAGGCGAACTCGATCACCGGGAGCGACTCGGCGGTGCCGTCGGCGCCCACCAGGATCCCGCGGTGGTCGCTCGGTACGTGGTCATGGGTGACGACCACCGGGCAGGCCGCGTGGCGGCTCACCGCGGCGCTGACCGAACCCAGCGCGAGGGAGCGCCATCGGGACCGGCCGTGGGCGCCCACGACCACGAGGTGGGCCTCCCGCGCCGCCGCGATCAGCACCTCCCGGGGGTCGTCGCGCACCAGGTGCCGGTCCACCTCGAGACCGGGTCGGGTGGCCGTGACCCGCTCGACGGCAGCGTCGACGAGGGCCGTGCCCGCGTCGGAGGCGATCCGCGCGAGCGCAGCCGGTGCACCTCCGGTGGGGCCGAACCAGTCGACCTCGAGGGGCAGGGTGCCGCGGAGGCCGTGGGCCACGACGAGTCTTCGGTCCTCCAGGTGAGCCTGCTCCGCCCCCCACACCAGCGCGTGGTCGGCGTGGTCCGAGCCGTCGATGCCGACGACGATGCTGCCGGCGAGCCTGGTCGCGGTGTCCATGGCTCCAGCATCGGCAAGGACGCGACCGGGTACCGACGGACCTCCTCACGTCACGGGACCAAGGTCCCGCTGGTCAGTGGCCCGTGCGCAGGTGGGTCCAGGGCCGGGACAGCGCGAACACCCGCCCGGTCACGACCTCGGGGGCGATCTCCACCACGTTGTACTTGGGGAGCCGACCCAGGGCCGCAGCGGCACCTGCTCGGCCCGGTGGGCCTCGTCCTCGCCCAGCAGCCGCGGGGTTCCCCGGACCACGACGCTGCGGGCCCTGTCCTCGTCGTACTCGTCGATCTCGAAGGCGACGCGCGCCCCAGGGCGACGCTCAACAGCTTGTTCCCCTCGGCAGTCCGCAGGAGCAGGGTGTCGTGGTCGACCGCGTAGTTGAGCGGCGTGATGTGGACCTCGTCGACGAGCCGGAACGCCAGGCGTCCGAACTCGTGGGTGCGGAGCATGTCCCAGCACTCGGCCTCGGTCATCTCGGTGGCCTCGTCGTCGCTCACGGCGCCCACCTCGTGCCTCGTCGTCGGGCTGGTCCCACCGTCGACGCTAGGCGGCCCCCCGGGGTCGCCGAAAGGGTCCAAGGTCCCCTCAGCGTAGCCGGCCCGGCGAGCCCCAGGGCGACCGCCTCCTCGCGCAGCTCGTCGCGCACCCGCGGGTGCGCGGCGTGCTCGATGAGCTGACGCGCCTGCTCGCGCTGGTCGTGGCCGAACACGTCCGCGACGCCCTGCTCGGTGACCACGGCGGTCATCTGGAACGACGTCACCGGCTCCTCGACCATGGGCACGATCGTCGACACGTCCGCCTTGGGGTGCCACGACCGCAGCGCGATCACGGCCTGCCCGCCCGGGCTGTGCAGCGCCCCCACGATGAAGTCGGTCTGGCCACCGAACCCGGAGTGGATCCGGGCCTGGATCCGGGAGGCGTTGGCCTGGCCGAAGAGATCGACCTGGAGGGCGGTGTTCACGCTGACCATCGCCGGGTTGCGGGCGATCCGGCCGGGATCGTTGGTGACCTCGGTGCGCGTCATCCGGACCCGCTCGTTGCGGTCGACCCACTCGAGCAGCTCCGGCGAGCCGAACAGGAACGAGGCCGTGATCGGCACGTCGACGTCGAGGGCGCCCGCCTGCTCCAGGGCGAGCACGGAGTCGGAGAACATCTCCGTCCAGATCCGCAGCCCGCGCCGGCCCACCAGTCCGCGCATGGTGGCGTCCGGCACGGCGCCGATCCCGGCCTGCAGGGTCGCGCCGTCACCCACCCGGTCGGCGACCAGCTGTCCGATCCGCACCGACTCCTCGTCCAGGGCGACCATCGGGGCGTGGGGGAGTGGCTGGTCGGCCTCGACCAGCACGTCGAGCAGCTCGACGTCGAGCTCGGCGTCGCCGTAGGTCCAGGGCAGGTGTCGGTTGACCTGCGCGACCACCAGTCCGCCCCGGGCGCGTGCGGACTCCACGGCCGCCGGCAGCACGTTGACCTCGGTGCCCAGCGAGACCTTGCCGCCCCGCGGGCGCGTGGTGTGGACGACGACCACGTCCGGTGGCGTCACCGACGTGAGCAGGGTCGGCACCAGCGAGAGCCGCGAGGGCACGTAGCTCAACCGCGGGCTCCGCCGCATCCCCGGCCCCACGAAGGGCGTCTCGAGCACCACGCCCTCGCGGTCCGGCAGTCCCGGGTTGCCCGTTCAGGGCCCAGAGCCGGTACGACGGGAGCGCACCGTCCAGCAACCCGAGGGTGTGCCAAGGGGTGGCGTGGTTGCCGCTGACCACGACCCGCGGGTCGTCCGGCAGTCTCCGGAGCTGCTCGACGAGGTTCACCGGCCCATCCCAGCACGAGGGCCGCCGCCGATGGCGGCCGATGCGGGCCGGATCACCGGCATCGTCTAGATTCCGACGACGTGAGTGCACAGGCCCCTTCTGCAGTGATCCTCGTCCGCGCCGCCAAGTACCTGCCCAACCCGGCGACGGCGGCCGACAACGCCTTCCAGTCCGACGCGCCCGCGGGGGAGACGGCCGAGGTCCTGTCGGGCCGGGCGTTGCAGGAGATGGATTCCGTCGCCGAGGCGCTGCGTGCGGCCGGCGTCCGGGTCCACGTCTTCGACGACGAGGACCACACGCGGCCCGACAGCGTGTTCCCCAACAACTGGATCTCGACCCATGCCGGCGGCTCCGTCGCGGTCTTCCCGATGTACGCCTCGAACCGTCGCCACGAGCGGCGTGCCGACGTGCTGGAGATGCTGAAGTCGCACTACCGGGTGCAGACGATCATCGACTACTCCGGCCTCGAGCCCGACGGCATCTTCCTCGAGGGGACCGGCGCGATGGTGCTCGACCACGTCTCGCGCGTCGCCTACACCGCGGTGAGCCACCGGGCCGACACCCACGTCCTGGAACGCTTCTGCACGGACTTCAACTACGAGCCGATGGCCTTCGACGCCGTCGACTCCGACGGGGTGCCGGTCTACCACACCAACGTCATGGGCTGCGTCGGCACCGACGTCGCCCTGATGGCGCTCGAGATGATCCCCGACAAGCAGCGCCGCCACCAGGTCCGCGAGCGGCTCACCGTCACCGGCCGCACCGTCGTGGAGCTGACCGAGGAGCAGGTCCGTGAGTTCGCGGGCAATGCCGTCGAGCTCTGCGGCCGTACGCCGCAGGGCAAGCGGCGCTACATCATGGCGATGTCGGCCCGCGCTCGTCGCAGCCTGCGAGCGGACCAGGTCGCGGCCATCGAGGAGTCCTGCGAGATCGTCGCCGTCGACATCCCCACCATCGAGCTCGCGGGCGGGTCGGTGCGGTGCATGATCGCCGGCATCCACCTCGACCGTCGCCCGGCGGACCTCGAGCCCGACCTCACCGACGCGGTGCTCGCCATCAACGAGGACCACCCCGTCACCCCCGACGGCCGCCTCGTCGACGCCGACGCCTGAGCGGCGAGGGTATCTCCGCCGACAGTGCGTACGAGGGGTTGCGGAGAGTGCGGAGGCACCCGTCGTTGAGCAACCAGCGACGGGTGGCCCCCTCCCGTCCGCAGGGTCTCGTCGCGTGGCGGCCACCACCGGGGCAGGACGCCTCGATCGGCCACACTGGCGCCCATGCAGCACCTACGCATCGCCAGCCCCCGGGACCTCACGTCCGCGGTCCTGGCCGCCCTGGGGGACGACCCGGCCATCACCAGCCTGAGCTGCGCTCGCGGCACGTCCCTGGCTCCTGACGGGGACATCGTCGAGGCGGACGTCGCCCGGGAGGCGGTGAACGACGTGGTCGACCGGCTGCGCCACCTCGGCGTGCACCGTGAGGGGACATCCACATCCAGCCCGTGGTCACCTGGTTGTCGCGGAGCGGGCTCGATGCCGAGCGCCGGACCCCCGGCTCGTCCGCCGACTCGGTGGTCTGGGCCGACGTCACCCAGCGGGCCTACGAGGAGTCCGAGCTGAACTGGACCTACGTGACCTTCATGACGCTGGCCACCCTGATCGCCAGCATCGCGATCGTGCTCGACTCGCAGATCCTGGTGATCGGCGCGATGGTGCTCGGCCCCGAATTCGTGGCGATCTCCGCCCTGGGGCTGGCGCTCGTCCGGCGCCGCTGGTCCCTGCTGTGGTTTGCCTCGCGCACGCTGGTCGCCGGGTTCGCGGTCGCGATCGCCCTCACGACGTCGGCGGCGCTCGCCGCACGCGGGCTCGGTTGGGTGACCCTGGCGCAGGTCACCGCGCCACGCCTCGACACGGCCTTCATCTACACCCCGGACAGGTGGTCCTTCATCGTCGCGGTCATCGCCGGCGCCGCGGGTGTCCTCTCGTTGACCTCGGCCAGGTCGGGGGCCTGTCCGGGGTCTTCATCTCGGCTGACCACCCGTCCCCGCCGCGGGCACCCTCGCGCTCGGCCTCGAGGTCGGCCTCGGCCGGTACGAGATCGGGGCAGCCTGGCCGCTCGCGTCAACATCACCAGCATGGTCGCGGCCGGGCGCGGGCCGCCCGGGCCACCAGCAGTCGGGGTGGTGGCCCATCGGCCCGGGAGCGCCACGGCCCGGACGCCGGTCCGCCCCGCGCGTTCCTGAGCCGAGTGGCGCGCCAGCGCCCGTTCCGCCGCCCATCCGGGCGCGGGCGTTGGCCCCCGGGCCGCGGCCCGCGGGTGGCGTGGATCAGACACGATCGATCGACGTGGCCGCACCGCGCCCGGCGGCTGTGGAGCGAGCGTCGGGAGATGACTGACCACGGCCGCCCCGCGCAGGCCCCCGCAGGACAAGGAGAAGCCATCATGCAAGCAGACAAGGGCGACCGCATCGTCGTCCGCAGCCAGCACGTCGGCGGCCCCGTTCGCGACGCCGAGATCCTCGAGGTCCGGCACCCGGACGGATCCCCGCCCTACGTCGTGCTGTGGTCCGACACCGGCCACGAAGGGCTCTTCTTCCCGGGCCCCGACGCCTATGTCGACCACCCCGACGAGACCGAGGACGACCCCTCATGAAGCGGCGCCGACCTGGCCGCAGCACCCGTGCAGGGCGGGATCGCGGATGACCAACAACAACGGCGCGGCCGCGGGTGGCGGCGCCATCTACGGACTCGGGATGTTCGGTGCGTGGGTCTACTTCTGGCAACAGGCCGACTCGTTCTGGGAGCACGTCCTCGCCGTCCTCCAAGGGCTGGTGTGGCCGGCGTTCATGGTCTACGAGGCCTTCTCGGCTCTGGCTGACGACCATCGCGACAGGTGGGCGACGGGCCGTCCGGGCATGGGACGACGATGGGGAACCAGCGGCCCACCCCTCCACGACGGTTCGCGGCGATCACCCTTGTCTGGTTCACTAGTAGGCGCCCCCGGAGAGAAAGTGACCTGGAGAAGCTTGAAGTCACTGCACGCCCTGCTGCACTCGCGGCTGTTCCTGGTGCTGGGAATCGCCCTGGCTGTCGCCGTGCCAGCGCTCACCCTGCCCGGTCTGCCATCGGTGACCTGGTGGCCGGTGGCCCTGGGCCTCTTGCCCTGGGTCGTCGGCAAGTACCTCCTGTGTCCGTTGCGCTGGCGGGCCCTGACCAACGCCGACCTGGGTCGCTGGTGGCACATCCGGGCGTACGCCGAGTCCGAGCTGCTCGGGTTGCTCACTCCGGGCCACGTCGGCGCGGACCTGTGGCGGATCCGTCGGCTCACCCACGCTGGGCTCGGCCGCGGCGACGCGGTGGCGAGCGTCGCGGTGGACCGGACGGTGGGGGCCATGGGGCTCGCGGTGTTCGTGGTGTTCGCCGGGTCGGCCCTCCCGGTGCGGATGCTGCTGGCCGCGCTGGGCATCGGCCTCGCGGCGATCCTCGTGCTGCTGGTGGTCCGGAAGGTCCGGCCGCACCTGTTGCCGACGCCGGCCGCTCCCGCCACCGAGGCGGCTCGCGCAGGGCCTGGTGCTGTCGATGGCGTACCAGGCGACGATCGCCGTGCTGCTGCTGGGCACGCTGGGGGCGACCGGTCACACGCTCTCCCCGCTGGAGCTGCTGGGGGCCTTCGGCGCCAGCCAGGTCGCCGGCGCCGTTCCCGGCCCCAACGGCGCCAGTCCTCGCGACGGCGCCCTCGTGGTCGCGCTGGTGGCCCTGGGCATTCCCTGGGCCGCCGCGGCCGTCGCGGTCACCCTCAAGGCGGCCCTCGCCTGGCTGCCCGCCCTGGTCCTCGGCGGCGTCAGCCTGATCGCCACCCGTCGGCTGCTGCGCCAGGCCCGGACCGCCGGTTCCCGTCGCCGCCTGACCACCGTCCCTCGGACCCGGGACCTTGGACCGGTGCCATGTGGGCGCTCCCTGCGCACACTGGAGGCTACGAGGGAGGGAGGCCCAGTGTTCGGCACGTGCGATGTGGATCGTCAGGCAGACCCTCCTCGTCGTCGCTCGCAGCCCTCACCTACTTCGGCATCCGGGGGCTCACCGAGGGCTCGGGGGACCTGGCGGTCCAGCACGCGCATCTCATCGTCGAGCTGGGAGAAGGATCTCGGCATCTACGTCGAGGCGGCCCTGGCGGAGCCGTTCGCCTCGTCGCCGCTGCTCGCCACGTTGGCCAACTGGGTCTACATCTGGGGTCACTGGCCGGTGATCGCGGCCACGATGCTCTGGACCGCCATCTGGCACCGCTCGGTCTTCCTCCGGCTGCGCGACGCCATGCTCGTGTCCGGAGCGCTCGGCATGACGATCTTCGTGACCTTCCCGGTCGCTCCGCCCCAGGCTGGCCGGCCTGGGGTTCGTCGACACCGTGACCGAACGCTCCCTGGCCTACCGCGTGCTGCAGCCCCCGGCCTTCGTCCACCAGTACGCCGCCATGCCGAGCCTGCACGCCGGCTGGGACCTGCTGGTCGGGATCGCGATCGTGACCGCGGCGTCCTCGCTGGCGCTTCGGGTCTGCGGTGTCGCCATGCCGACCCTCATGGCGCTGGCCGTGGTGGTGACCGCCAACCACTTCATCCTGGACGTGGTCGTCGGCGTCATCCTGGCGCTCACCGGCCACCTGGCGGCCCTGGCCCTGGAGCGTCGCCGGAACCGGCTGTCCGTGTCGGCCGCCGGCTCCGGCGGGAGCGCAGTGGCGTGAGCGCGATGGCGATCGCGCACCGAGCCGGCAACTCCCTGGCCGGGCTGCGGGAGGCCAACGCGCTGGGCGTGCACGTCATCGAGTGCGACATCCACCACCACCGTGGCCGGCTCGAGGTCAGGCACCTCAAGACCGCCGGCCCGCTGCCCTTCCTGTGGGACCGCTGGGAGCTCGTCCCGGCATCGGCCCCGCGACTGGGCCTGCAGGAGCTGCTCGAAGCGGACCGGCACGGCACCACCTTCATGCTCGACCTCAAGGGTCGCGACGGCGAGGTCGGTGCTGCCGTCGCCCGGTTGCTGCACGAAGGCGGCAACCATCGTCCGGTGGTCGTCTGCAGTCGGCACTGGCCGGCGGTCGAGGCCCTCGCGGGGCTCGACTACGTGCGCCCGGTGCTGTCGGCCCGCAAGCCCCGTGAGCTCGCCTCCCTGTGGCACCGGTTGACCCGCAGCGGGGCCTACGGCGTCTCGGTCCATCGGTCCCTGCTCGACGCAGAGGTCGTCGCTCGGCTCCGCAGCCAGGTCGAGATGGTCATGACCTGGCCGATCAACGACCTCGGGGCGCTGGACGAGATGATGGACATCGGGGTCAACGGCATCATCAGCGACGACCCCGCTGTCCTCGCCGAGGTGCTTCGCCGCCGAACCTGAGCCGCCACCTCACCCATCTCGGGCATGCCGTCGGCGTGGTCGCTGCCAGCACACACCCACGCATGGCAGGCGAGGGCCGCCACCGCTGCGGCGTGGCGGCTTCGCCACACTGATGTCCATGCAGCACCTCCGCATTGCCAGCCCGGGCGAACTCACATCCGCAGTCCTCGCGGCGTTGCGGGACGATCCGGCCATCACGAGCCTGAGCTGTGCTCGCGGCGCGTCCCTGGAACCTGAGGGAGATGTCGTCGAGGCGGACGTCGCCCGGGAGGCGATGAACGACGTGGTCGACCGCCTGCGAAGCCTCGGGGTGCATCGCAAGGGCACCATCCACATCCAACCGGTGGTCACGTGGTTGTCGAGGACCGGGCACGACGCCGAGCGACGGACCCCTGGCTCGTCGGCCGACTCGGTGGTCTGGGCCGACGTCACCCAGCGTGCCTACGAGGAGTCCGAGCTGAACTGGACCTACCTCACGTTCATGACCCTGGCCACCGTGATCGCCAGCATCGCCATCATTCTCGACTCACAGATCCTCGTGATCGGCGCCATGGTGCTCGGGCCCGAGTTCGTGGCGATCTCCGCCCTCGGGCTGGCGCTCGTCCGGCGGAGACATTCCCTGCTGTGGTACGCGTCCCGCACGCTGGTCGTGGGGTTCGCGATCGCGATCGCCCTCACGACGTTGGCGGTGCTCGTCGGCCGGGCGCTCGGTTGGGTGACGTACGCGCAGGCCACCGCGCCGCGGCCCGAGACCGCCTTCATCTACACGCCGGACAAGTGGTCCTTCATCGTCGCGGTCATTGCGGCTGCAGCGGGAGTCCTGTCGCTGACCTCGGCCAAGGTCGGGGGCCTGTCGGGTGTCTTCATCTCCGTCACCACCGTGCCCGCGGCCGGCAACGTCGCGCTGGGACTGGCGTTCGGCCTCACCCACGAGATCTGGGGCAGCCTGGCCCAGCTCGGACTCAACATCACCGGCATGGCAGCAGCGGGATGGGCGACCCTGGCCATCCAGCAGTCGGTGTGGAGTCGCATGTCGGCCCGCCGGGCGCGGTTGCTGCGTCGCCGCCGCCCCGAGCAGTCCTGAGGTGGGATCCACGGCCGACGACGGACCGCGTCAGGGCATGAAGCGGTATCCCATGCCGGGTTCGGTGAGGAGGTGCCGAGGGCGGGTGGGATCCGGTTCGAGCTTCTTGCGGAGCTGGGCCATGTACTGGCGCAGGTAGTGGGTCTCGTTGAGGTAGGTCGGCCCCCAGACGTCCTGGAGCAGCTGTCGTTGGCTGACGAGCTTGCCGGGGTTGCGCACCAGGATGGCGAGCAGGTCCCACTCGGTCCTGGTGAGGTGCACGAGCGCGCCGTCGGCGCCGCCGAACGGCCTTCTCGGCGAGGTCGACGGTGTAGCTCGCCGACCTCGACCGGCTCGTCGTCGATGAGTCTCGGGGCGGAGTCGGCGGCTGACTGCCCTCATGCGGGCGAGGAGCTCTTCGATGTTGAACGGCTTGGTGACGTAGTCGTCGGCGCCGGCGTTGAGGGCGATGATCTTGTCGCTGCTGCCGGCTCTGCCGGAGAGCACGATGATCGGCACGTCGGTCCAGGATCGCAGCGAGTGGATGACGTCGACGCCGTCGGTGTCGGGGAGTCCGAGGTCGAGGATCAGGAGGTCGGGCCTCTGGTTCTTGGCGGCGTCGAGGGCGGTGGCGCCGTCGGCAGCGGTGATGACGTCGAACTGGCGGGCCTGCAGGTTGATCCGCAGCGCCCGGAGGATCTGGGGTTCGTCGTCGACGACCAGGACGCGCATCAGGTGGTCGCCTCCTCGCGCCGCTCAGGGGCCGGCTCGTGGTGCGGGGCGGTGACGAGCGCGAGGTCCATGGTCAGGCCTCCGCCGGGGGTGTCGTCGGCGTCGAGGGAGCCTCCCATGGCTTCGGCGAGGCCGCGTGAGAGCGCGAGTCCGAGCCCGATGCCGGGAGGCCCGTGCCGATCTCCCGGAGCGCTGGAAGGGCAGGAAGGCCCGCTCGCGTTCGTCCGGCGGGAGTCCCGGTCCGTGATCGATGACCCGGATGTGCACCCGGTCGGCGTGCGCACTGGCCGCCACCGTGGGCGGCGTGTCGGGTGGGGAGAACTTCAGGGCGTTGGACAGGAGGTTGGCCAGGATGCGCTGCAGCAGGGCGGGGTCGGCCATGACCTCGGGGAGGTCGTCGGCCACGCTGGATCCGGACTGCGTCGGCGGTGCTGCCCAGTTCGTCGACGGCCAGCGGGATCACTTCGGCGACGCTGGTCGGCTGGGGGTGCACGCCCAGGGCGCCGGCTTGCAGGCGGCTCATGTCGAGCAGGTTCTCCACGAGCCGGGTGAGCAGGTCCAGCGACTCGTCGGCCGTGGCGAGGAGCTCCTGGCGATCGGTCTCGTCGAAGACCACGTTCGGCGTGCGCAGCCCTTGGACAGCGGCCTTCGCGGAGGCCAGGGGTGCGCGCAGGTCGTGGCTGACGGCGCGGAGGAGCGCGGTGCGGAGCTTGTCGGCCTCGGCGATCGGGACCGCGGCTGCTGCCTGTTCGGCGAGTCGCTGCTGGCGAAGTGCCAGCGCGGCCTGGGTCGCGAAGGCCTCGACGACGCGCTGGTCCGAGGCGTCCAGCGTCCTGCCCTTGAGCACCAGGATCAGGGTGTCGTCGACGGGCACCTCGGTGTCGCCGTCGCTGGGGGTCGCGCAGGACGGGGTGCCGACGCTCTCGGCCACGGTCCACAGGCGGGGGTCGTGCCGCTCGGTCGGCGTCTCCGGCGCATCCGGGTACGCGCTCCAGGAGAGTGACCGAGTCGAGCGCGAAGGACTCCTTGAGCTGCTCCAGGAGGGCCGGCAGGGGGCGGGATCCGCGCAGGACGCTGCCGGCGACCACGGCGAGCGCGTTGGCCTCGCGGCGGGCGCGGGCGGCCTGCTGGGTGCGGCGGACCGCGAGGTCGACGGTGACGCTGACGGTGACGGCGACCAGCAGGAACACGACCAGCGCGAGCACGTTCTCGATCTCGGCGATGGTCCAGGTGCGGATCGGTGGCGCGAAGTAGTAGTTCAGGAGCAGCGAGCTGACCAGGGCCGCGGCGAACGCCGCCCACAGGCGGCCCGACCAGCGAGATCGCGACGACGGCGACCAGGAAGATCAGGATCAGGCTGGACAGGGACGAGCTCGTCGCGGAACGGGCGTCAGCGCCACCGTGAGCACCGGCATGAGGACCGCCGTCAGCGCGAGCCCGAGCAGCAGCCGGGTCCGCGGGTCGCCTCGCTCCTGCGGACCGCGCAGCCACGGGCGTCGCGGTCTCCTCGTGGGTGACGAGGTGGACGTCGATCGGTCCGGACTCCGGCGACGGTGGTGACCCCGATGCCGCGGGAGAAGAGCTGCGCGAACCGGCCGCGCCGGCTGGCGCCGAGGACGAGCTGGGTCGCGTTGACGCCGCGGGCGAAGGACAGCAGTGCCTGGGGGATGTCGTCGCCGACGACCTGGTGGAAGGAGCCGCCCATGCTCTCGACCAGGGTGCGCTGCCGGGCGAGGTGGACGGGATCGGCGCCGGTGAGTCCCTCGTTGCGCACCACGTGCACGGCGAGCAGGTCGGCCCCGCGGGCCCGGTCGGCGATGCGGGCGGCGCGGCGGATGAGGGTGTCGCCCTCGGGACCCCCGGTCAGTGCCACGACGACGCGTTCACGGGCCTCCCAGGTCCCCTCGATGTGGTGGTCGCGGCGGTAGCGGTCGAGCTGCTCGTCGACCTTGTCGGCCAGCCACAGCAGCGCCAGCTCCCGCAGCGCGGTGAGGTTGCCGACGCGGAAGTAGTTGCCGAGGGCGGCGTCGACCTTGTCCGGCTTGTAGACGTTGCCGTGGGCCATCCGCCGCCGCAGTGCCTCGGCGGTCATGTCGACCAGCTCGATCTGCTCCGCACCGCGGACGACTGCGTCGGGGATCTTCTCCTGCTGGACGATGCCGGTGATCTGTTCGACGACGTCGTTGAGCGACTCGAGGTGCTGGATGTTGACGGTGGTGATGACGTCGATGCCGGCGTCGAGCAGCTCCTCGATGTCCTCCCAGCGCTTCTCGTGGCGGCGAGCCGGGGACGTTGGTGTGGGCCATCTCGTCGACGAGCGCCACCGCCGGGCGCCGGGCGAGGACGGCGTCGAGGTCCATCTCGGTGAACTGCGCGCCGCGGTAGGTCAGGTGGCGGCGGGGGACGGTCTCCAGCCCCTCGGCCATCGCGAGGGTCAGCGGCCGGTCGTGGGGCTCGACGTACCCGATGACGACGTCGGTGCCCCGGGACCTGCGCCGGTGGCCTTCCTCGAGCATGCGGTAGGTCTTGCCGACGCCGGGTGCGGCGCCGAGGTAGACGCGCAGCCTGCCGCGAGCCATCGTGCTCACCTCCTCTCCACTCATCGTCCCTGGCGATCAGCCGGTGGGGTATCGCTGGTCGAGCGCCAGGTTCAGCTCGCAGGACGTTCACACCCGGCTCACCGAGCAGACCGAAGGTGCGCCCGCGCGTGTGCTCGTCGATCAACGATCGCACCTCGGCGACGTCGATGCCGCGCTCCCGGGCGACCCGCGCCGCCTGGAGGCGGGCATACTCCGGGGAGATGTCCGGGTCCAGGCCGGAGCCGCTGGCGGTGACCGCGTCCGCGGGCACGACCGGGTCGGCCGGTGCGTCGCCGCGGATCGGGACCACCACCGCGCCCGAGTAGTCCTCGCCCTCGCACCGCGAGCTCCACCGGCACACCTCGGTACTCGGTCAGGAACGGGGTGCCGCCGCTCTGGTTGAGGCTGACCACCCGGGTCACCGTCCCCGGTCAGCCCGTCGGTGTAGTACACGCCCAGGACGGCACCGACGCCGTCGTCGGTGCAGTAGGGGCGGCGGCCGTCGACGCCCTCGAGCTCGCCCACGCGCGAGGCTGCGGGCACACACCTGGGTCAGCAGGCTGGGCCGGTCGGGGGTGTCGACGACGTCCTCGGGTCCGAGGTTGCTCGCCGACGTCGAGGTCGGGTCGTAGCCGTCGCCGGCGGCGGAGGGTCGGGACTGGAAGTACGCCGGGACCGGGTTGCCGTCGCCATCGGTGAACGACTGACCGACCAGTCGGCTCCCCACCACCTCGCCGTCGCTGCTCACGAAGGAGCCCTCCGCGCGCGCGTCGAGGCCCGGCAGCTGCGCCACGCCGACCATGGCGAGCGGGTAGCCCAGCCCGAGGAGAAGGGTGAAGACCAGCACGGCGCGGACGGCCGCGAGGTGACGGGCCACGAACAGGTTGGAGGTACGCATCACGCCATCCCGGGGAGGAACTGGACCAGCAGGTCGATGAGCTTGATTCCGATGAACGGTGCGACGACGCCGCCGGCACCGTAGACGAGCAGGTTGCGTCGCAGCAGCGCCGCCGCCCCGCCCGGTCGGTAGGACACCCCGCGCAGCGCCAGCGGGATGAGCGCGACGATCACGAGCGCGTTGAAGATGACCGCGGACAGGATCGCCGACTGCGGGCTGGCCAGGCCCATGATGTTGAGCCGGTCCAGGCTCGGGTACACGCTGGCGAACATCGCGGGGATGATCGCGAAGTACTTGGCGATGTCGTTGCTGATCGAGAACGTGGTGAGCGCGCCGCGGGTGATCAGCAGCTGCTTGCCGATCTCCACGATCTCGATGAGCTTGGTCGGATCGGAGTCGAGGTCGACCATGTTGCCGGCCTCCTTGGCCGCCGAGGTACCGGTGTTCATCGCGACGCCGACGTCCGCCTGGGCCAGGGCAGGGGCGTCGTTGGTGCCGTCGCCGGTCATCGCGACCAGCCGCCCGCCGGCCTGCTCCTTCTTGATCAGCTCCATCTTGTCCTCGGGGGTGGCCTCGGCGAGGAAGTCGTCGACGCCGGCCTCCTCGGCGATGGCCTTCGCGGTGAGCGGGTTGTCGCCGGTGATCATCACGGTGCGGATGCCCATGCGGCGCATCTCGTCGAACCGCTCCCGCATGCCCTCCTTCACCACGTCCTTGAGGTGGATGACCCCCAGGGCCCGGGCCGGCTGGTGCGCCGATCTTCTCGGCGACCACCAGCGGGGTGCCGCCGGCCGCGCTGATCGCGTCCACGGTCGACGCCCGACGTCGGCGGTGGGATGGCCGCCGTTCTCGCGGACCCAGTGCATGACCGCGGCCGCGGCGCCCTTGCGGACCTGCGCGGTCCGTCCGTCCCCAGGTCGACGCCGGACATCCGGGTCTGGGCGGTGAACGGCACCCAGGTCGCGTGGGTCAAGCTCGCCGGGCCTGCCGCTCGCGCAGCCCGTGGGCCTGCTTGGCGAAGACGACGATGGAGCGGCCCTCCGGGGTCTCGTCGGCCAGGCTGGACAGCTGGGCAGCGTCGGCCAGCTCGGCGACGTCGATCCCTGGGACCGGTACGAACTCCGACGGCCTGCCGGTTGCCGAGGGTGATGGTGCCGGTCTTGTCCAGGAGCAGGGTGTTGACGTCGCCGGCGGCCTCGACGGCGCGTCCGCTCATCGCCAGCACGTTGCGTTGCACCAGCCGGTCCATGCCGGCGATGCCGATCGCCGACAGCAGCGCTCCGATCGTGGTCGGGATCAGGCACACCAGCAGCGCCACCAGCACGACACCGGTGACCCCGTTGCCGTCCAGGGCGGCGGTGTCCGGAGCAGCAGCGTTGACGCTCTTGGCGTAGATCGCCAACGGCTGCAGGGTGACCACCGCCATCAGGAACACGATGGTGAGGGCGGCAAGGAGGATGTTCAGGGCGATCTCGTTGGGCGTCTTCTGCCGGTTGGCGCCCTCGACGAGGGAGATCATCCGGTCGATGAAGCTCTCGCCCGGGGTCTGGGTGATCCGGACGACGATGCGGTCCGAGAGCACCTTGGTGCCGCCGGTGACCGCGCTCCGGTCGCCGCCGGACTCGCGGATCACTGGCGCGGACTCGCCGGTGATCGCCGACTCGTCCACGCTGGCGATGCCTTCGATGACGTCACCGTCGCCCGGGATGATCTCGCCGGCGTCGACCACGACGATGTCGCCCTTGTCGAGCTTTGGGGCGGCGACCTCCTCCGTGTTGGCCGCCGAGATCACCAGGCCGGGCCGCCAGCCGGTGACTCGGTGGGCGACGGTGCCCTGCCGCGTCCTGCGCAGGGTGTCGGCCTGGGCCTTGCCGCGCCCCTCGGCCACAGCCTCGGCGAGGTTGGCGAAGACCACCGTGGCCCACAGCCAGGCCGTGATCAGCCACGCGAACACAGAAGGGTCGGCGACGGCGAGCACGGTGGTGAAGAGCGCGCCGACCTCGACGATCAGCATCACCGGGTTGTGCCACATCAGTCGGGGGTCCAGCTTGCGCAGCGCATCGGGCAGTGACCGGAGGAGCTGGCTGAGGGTCGAACAGGCCGCCGGCGACCCTGGACGTGGACGGGGTTGACGGGGCCTGCGCTACCGACGAAGTCATCACAGAAGTCCTTCCGCGATCGGGCCGAGCGCGAGGGCCGGCAGGAAGGTCAGGGCGACCAGGACCACGGTCACCCCGACCAGCATGGAGACGAACAACGGGGTGTGCGTCGGCATCGTCCCGGCCGACGCCGGCGCGGGTGCCTGACGGGCCAGGCTGCCGGCCAGCGCGAGCACGATCACGATGGGCAGGAACCGGCCCAGCAGCATGCACAGGCCCAGTGCGACGTCGTACCACCAGGTGTTGACGGTGAGGCCCGGCGAAGGCCGAGCCGTTGTTGTTGCTGGCGGAGGTGAAGGCGTAGAGCACCTCCGAGAAGCCGTGCGTGCCGGTGTTGAGCATCGAGGCCCGCTGCTCCGTGCTCGCCATCGCCAGCGCGGTGCCGACGAGCACCAGGAACGGAGTGATCAGGAAGTACAGCGAGGCGAGCTTGATCTCGCGGGCGCCGATCTTCTTGCCCAGGAACTCCGGGGTGCGGCCGACCATGAGCCCGGCGACGAAGACCGTGATGATCGCGAGGACGAGCATGCCGTACAGCCCGGAGCCCACACCGCCGGGCGCGACCTCGCCGAGCATCATGTTGAACATCGTGATCCCGCCGCCGAGCCCGGAGTAGGAGTCGTGGAAGGAGTCCACCGCACCGGTCGACGTCAGGGTGGTCATCGCCGCGAAGGTCGCGGAGTTGCCGGTGCCGAACCGGACCTCCCGGCCCTCCATCGACGCCCCGACCGCGCCCGGGACCGTTCCTGGGTGCGCCAGCTCGACAACGTTGAGCAGCGTCACCGACACGAGCGCGATCACGCCCATGGCGGCCACGATCGCCAGGCCCTGACGCTTGTCGCCCACCATCCGGCCGAAGACGCGCGGTAGCGCGAACGGGATCAGCCCGATCAAGAAGATCTCCAACCAGTTCGTCCACGCCGTCGGGTTCTCGAACGGATGAGCCGAGTTGGCGTTGTAGAAGCCGCCACCGTTGGTGCCCAGCTCCTTGATGACCTCCTGGCTGGCCACCGGGCCACCGGTGATCGTCTGCGAGCCACCGGTCAAGGTGGTGACCTCGGTGCCGGCGGTCAGGTTCTGCACCATGCCCGCGGCGATGAACACGATCGTGCCGAGCACCGCGATCGGCAGGAGCACCCGAATCACGAGACGCGTGAGGTCGACCCAGAAGTTGCCCAGCAGGTCGCTTCGGCTGCGCGCGAGGCCACGGATCACCGCGACCGCGACCGCGATGCCCACCGCCGCGGACAGGAAGTTCTGGACCGCCAGCCCGGCCATCTGAGTCAGGTGCGTCATCGTCGACTCACCCGAGTAGGCCTGCCAGTTGGTGTTGGTGACGAAGCTGACCGCGGTGTTCCAGGCGATGTGCGACTCCACCCCCGGCAGATCCGGCGTCCATCCAAAGCTGGCCCTGGAGTCGCTGCAGCCCGTAGAGGAACACGATGGAGATCGCCGAGAACGCCAGCACGCTGCGGGTGTAGGCGCCGGCGTTCTGCTCCGAGCCGGCGTCGACCCCGACGAGTCGGTAGATCCCGCGCTCGACCCGGTGGTGGCGGTCCGAGGTCACGACGCGGAACAGGTAGTCGCCGATGAAGCGGTAACCGACGCCCCAGGCCGACGACCAGGGTGACGATGAACAGCCCGGCCGCCCACCCCTCGCTCATCAGAACCGCTCCGGGAAGAGGAGGGCGACGAGCACGAAGAGCCCCAGCCCGATCGCCAGGATCAGGCCGATCAGGTTGACGGTGGTCACAGCCGGTCGACCCCCTTCACCACGAGGGCCAGCAGGCTGAACAACAGGATCGTCAGAACAAGGAGGCCGAGGTCGGCCATGGCGGGTCCCTTCCGTCGGGCGCGGTGCTGCGCCGCGCGTCGCGGCAGCTGCGACGTCACTCAAGTCCGCGGTGGCGACCGACGCCAGCCGGAACAGCGGTTCCTGACGGAATCCCTACGCGTCAGGACGCGTCGTTGACGTCGTGGCTACGCAGACCTCCTGCCGTGGCTCTGGTTGTCCTGGAGCAGGAAGCCGCCGCGGACGATGCCGGCGTAGGGATGGCGTCAAGCATCTCGGCAACAGTGGGGATCCCGGTCACACTGGACGTGTCGTGTCGGGTGTCGGGGAGGGGAGAAGCGTCGTGACCAGAACTCTCGCCGCATGGCCGCGCGCGACCTGGTGGCGTCCCACCGTTCGGCTGACCGCGGTCGCGGCGCCATTGCTGACCTGCGCGGTCCTGTCGACCGTCCGGGATCAGGTCACCGCCGTAACCTCGGCGCTGCTCCTGGTCCTGTGGGTGGTCGGGGCTGCCGCGACCGGGGACCGGCTGGCGGGCGTCCTGGCCGCTCTCTCGGCCGGGGCGTGGTTCGACTTCTTCCTCACCGATCCCTACCTGCGCTTCACCATCTCCGACGCAGACGACATCGAAGCAACCGTCCTCCTCGTGTTGATCAGTCTCGCGGTCACCGAGATCGCGCTATGGGGCTACCGGCAGCACCAGCGGGCTGCCCAGCGCTCCGGCTACCTCGATGGCGTCCTCGGAGCCGCGCGGGCCGTCGCGGAGGGAGATGTGCCCACAGCCGTCGTCGTCGACGTGGTGGCTCGTCAGATCGTCGACGTGCTGGCCGCCGAGTCCTGCCGTTACATCGAGGGACCCGTGCGCGACGCGCGCATCGCCGTGCTCGACCACGACGGGGTGCTGACCCGCAACGGTCATGCCGTCGACGTCGATCGAGTCGGGCTGCCCAGCGACGAGTACGTCGCCGTGCTGGTGAGACGCGGACCGGAGATCGCCGGCCACTTCCTGGTCAGCACGACCGGGCGCCGGTCCTACCCGACCCGCGAGGCGCGCAGCGTCGCCGTCCTGCTGGCCGATCAGGTCGCCGCCGCACGATGACCGAACACGTGGCGGCTGGCGTGCTGCCTTGGCGCGGTCCTTCGCCTTGCTGGTGGCACGGTCATCGGTCGAGGTCGTGACCTTCAGCCTGCTGCTTGCCCTCGGACCAGCGCGCCCGCTCGAGCACGTCACGGGTGCGGTCGGGGGAGATCCGGTGCGAGGAGATGTCCTTCGGCCAGCCCTCCACCTCCTCGCTCGCCCAGTCGGCCCAGTCCGCGACGAGCTTGTAGAAGTCGGTGAGGAACGCTCCGAGCAGCAGCGTGGTCGCGCCACGCTCGGCGTAGAGGCCGTCCTCCGCGGCGACGAACTTCTCGCCGGCCTCGATGTTCCCGACGTTCTGCTCGACCGCCCACTGACGGGCGCGTGCGAGCGAGGCGAGTGCGGCGTCGCGGGTGCCGTGATCGGCGAAGATCAACTTGACCAGCCCCTCGAACTCGAGGGCCGGCCCCGCGCCGGGCTCAGCGAGCCAGGCCGTGAGGGCGCGACGCCCGGAGCGGGTGATCGTGTAGATCGTGCGCGGGCGGCGACCGACCGCGTCGTCCTTGGCCGTCGCGTAGCCGTGTCGGACCAGCTTCTTCGGCTCCTCGAACAGCTTGCTCTTCGCACGTGGCCAGACCCTGCCGACGCTGCGGTCCATGGCCTTGGCGAGCTCGTACGTCGAGTGGGGGCGCACTGCGAGCAGGCCGAGGACGCCATACGTCGTGGTGGTCAGCCGGGCACCGCTTGACATGATCCTCCCTTCGGGACTAAACCTAGTAGATACTCTCTTTGGGACTATACTGGGGAGGCTGACGATGGACGACAGGACGCTCGGGGTGGATCCGCGCAACGCCGGCCAGTTGCGCGACTGGGACGGCGAGCACGGGGCCTACTGGGCCGAGCATGCCGAGACGTACGAGGCGTCCGCGGCGCGCTACCAGCCGGCGCTGCTGGCCGCGATCGGCGCCCAGTCGGGGGAGCGGGTGCTCGACGTGGGTTGCGGGTCGGGTCGACTGGCGCTCGACGTGGTGGCTGGCACGCCGGGTGTGACCGCCGTGGGTGTCGACCTCTCCAGCGCGCAGCTCGATGTTGCGCGAGCCCGGGCGGGCGACCTGCCGGTGGAGTTCGTTCAGGCTGACGCACAGGTGCACGACTTCGGCGAGGCGGCCTACGACGTGGTCGCGAGCCGTACCGGCACCATGTTCTTCTCCGACCCCGCGATGGCGTTCCTCAACCTGGCGCGGGCGACCCGGCCCGGTGGCCGGCTGGCGATCCTCGTGTGGCGTGGGATCGATGCGAACGAGTGGCTGCGCGAGTTCATGGGTGCGATCGGACGGGTGCTCCCGATGCCGGCACCGCCCGCAGATGCGCCGGGGCCGTTCGCGCAGAGCGACCCCGGCCGGGTGCGCGGACTGCTCGAAGGGGCCGGCTGGCGGGACGTCGCGTTCGCGGCCCACGACGAGCCCATGTTGTTCGGACCCGACGCGGACCGGGCGACAACGTTCATCGTCGGGCAGATGGCATGGCTGTTCGCCAAGCTCGACGTGGACGGTAGGCGTCGGGCGGAGGCGAACCTCCACGACGTCATGGCCGCGCACGAGGGCGCGGATGGCGTGAAGCTCGGGTCGGGGGCGTGGCTGGTGACCGCCCGGCGCACAGAGCGGGAGTCCGTGGGCACAGCCCCGCCCGTGACGTGCACCTCCGAGACGCCTGATCCACGTCGTCGGCCGATTCCGCAGCGCACCTGGGTGGCTGCGATCGACGAAGACCCTCCCGGCTGGGAGAACTTTCTCGCCGGCTACGCCACCTGGCCCGGGTACGGTCGGCGTCATGGCAACCCAGGACCCGGGCTCCACGACGATCGAGCCACTGACCCCGGACACGTGGCCCCTCTTCGCAGCGCTGGTGGAGCGGCACAACGGCATCTTCGGCGGGTGCTGGTGCGTCAAGTTCCATCCCGAGCGAGCCGACCACGTCCCGGGGTACGACGGCAACCGGGCGTTCAAGAAGTGCATGGTCGAGGAGGGCATCGCCCATGCGGCGCTCGTCGTACGCGACGGCGCGGACGGCGAGGAGGCGATCGCCTGGGCGGAGTATGGAACCCCGGCAGAGCTGCCCGACATCCACCACAGCAAGCAGTACCTCCAGGAGCAGGACCTCGAGCCCGACTACCGGATCACCTGCATCTTCGTCGACAAGCGGTTCCGCCAGCACGGTCTGGTGACCGTCGCCCTGGAGGGTGCTCTCGCGCTGATCGCGCAGGCGGGCGGCGGTGTCGTCGAGGGCTACCCCCACATCCCGGGGGAGCGGCGGCTGTCCTCGTCGTTCCTCTACAACGGCACGAAGGCCGTCTACGAGCGCGCCGGCTTCGACTTCATCCGGCACAAGGGACTGAAGAACACGGTGATGCGCCGTAGCGTGGCTCCGTCGCGTTAGCTTCCGGGACCCCGAGGGTCCAACTCGCTGCCGGAATGCGCCGCAAGGCCGTCGTCCCACACGACGAGGTCGTGCTGTCTCGTTGAGCTGATCGAACTGCTCTGCACCTGTCTGCGCCCTCAACGGAGGTGGCGGCTGAGCCCTCCGAGGGTTTCCCCCGGCGCTGGAAGATGTTGGAAGGTCTTCACAGGCCAGGGACCGTTCTTCGGGCGCGCTGAAGCGCGATTCCCAAATGTCGAAGTACTGACTGACTGACCCATGCTGACCTGCGCCACCGCCGAGGATGTTCGACCGTTTGTACCACGCTTGTAACGAGTGAGCGCTTCGTGTCGAGTGCGCGACGTCGTGGGCGTTGGCCGATGAAGGCGGTCCCTTGTCGAACACTTGCGCGGCGGGGGAGCGGGTTAGGTCGAAGCAGTCCGGAACACCCGCTGATAGCCGATGAGCGTGAGGTCGTAGAGCGGCTGGATGCGCTTCAGGCCGGGCTCCTCGGTGCGAACTCTGCCTTCATATCACCCGCTGCGGAGGAGCAGCCGCCACGTCTTGGGCGAGATCCTGTACCAACGTCACCTATCGAGGAGCCTTCATGACTACCAACACAAGGCAGGAGTCACCCGCGGACCGCGGGGAGGCCACCGGCTGGGTGGGCTGGATCACCTACGCAGGAATCATGATGACCCTGATCGGGGTGCTGCACGTCTTCCAGGGCTTCGTGGCCCTCTTCAAGGACGAGTACTACGCCGTCTCGAGCAACGGTTTGGTCATCTCTGTCGACTACACGACCTGGGGCTGGACCCATCTGCTGGGCGGCATCCTCATGTGCGCCGCAGGAGCCGGGCTCCTCGCGGGCCAGATGTGGGCCCGTGTCGTCGGAGTCGTGCTTGCGTTCATCTCTGTCTTGATCAACGTCGCGTTCCTGTCGGCTTACCCGATCTGGTCGACGATCATGATCGTGATGGACTTGCTCGTGATCTGGGCGATCACCGTTCACGGGCGAGAGATCAAGTACGTGAACTGACACTCGCACCGAAGTCGGGCCAGCGGCCCAAGGACCAGAAATAGGCGTCCGCTCAAGCGCTGACCGCCCGCACCGACGAGCTGCCCGTCGAGTCGTCGCAAGTCGAGCAGCCCGCCGCCGGCAGACTCACAGAACCGCGCCTCGCGGTGATACCTCGATGCTTGCCACGCCGCGCGAGTAGAGCGCGACCACCCGGTCGCCGTGGCGGCAGCGAAGGACCCCGGATTCGCCGCTCAGCACCTCGATGACGTGCTCGAGCATTTCATCCTCATCGACCTGGTCCGGATCCTCGAAAGTCAGGTCCGTGTGCTCGCCCCCGAGGAGCCGCACACGAAGCACGATAGTCGCCATGCCGAAACGGTAGTCCGCCCTAGGGCGTCCCACCCTCGCACGCGCAACGCATGGTGGACGAGCGAGCGTAACGTTTGAGACCTTACCGACGAGGAGGGAGCGAAGGTAGACATGTCGCACCCGGACGAAGATTCATCCGCCTCACCCACCCCGACGTGGGCTCTGCAGCAAGCCACCGAAGAGTTGTACGACATCGAGGACGCCGACGCGATAGCACGGCGCGCCCGCGAGATCGCGCGCGAGGGCCGGGAGCGTGAGGACAACCGTCACGACGAGTACGACGACCCCGACCAAGGCGGAGAAGCCTGACTGGGACGAATGGTTTCCCAACACCTGATGAGTGCACCCGGTGTCACTACCCGTCACGCCGCAACACGGTCCCAGGTCGCCGCCGTGAGCGGTCGTGAGACCACTCGAAGGACGGTCAAGTCCCTAGGCAGACGAGGAGAGGTTCTCGGACCTGTCGTCCTGTCGAGGGAATGGCGGCTTGAACACGTCCGGGTAGCGCTGCAGGTAGTTCTGGTGCTCCGGCCCCTCCCCCCAGAACACTCCTTCTGGGCTGATCCTGGTCACCGTCTTGCCGGGCCAGTGCCCGGAGGCGTCGACGTCGCGGATCAACTCCTCGGCCGCCGTGCGCTGCTCCTCACTCGTGTAGAAGATCTCGGAGCGGTAGATGGAACCGACCACGTCTTCGTCGAGGTCGGCTCGGTGAACCTGGAAGAAGACCTCCAGTAGTCCTCGATACGAGAGCCGATCGGGGTCGAAGACCACTCGCACGACCTCCGCGTGGCCGCGGGGATCTTCTTCGCTCGGGTTGTCACCCTCGCCACCCATCCAACCGGTTCGCGAGGAGATCACTCCCGCGGGTTGGGAAAGGAGTGGCTGCATGATCCACGAGCAGCCTCCAGCAAGAATCGCGGTCTCAGTGCGCTCTGCCATGTGTCGACCCCCTCCATCGACGAGACATTCGAGGCTACTGCTGGGGCCACGTGGTTGGCCACACCTCGAGCAGGCCGGGTCGTCAACAACACGCTGGCCCCTGCTCATCGGCACGACCGCCTACTGACAGCGGCAGGAGCGTGTGTCTTCGAGGGCCCGCGGCCAGAAGCGGACGTTTGGCGAGTCGGAACCATCAACCCGTGCAGGGCCCTCAGCGCCTGTGCCAGAGTCGTTGGCTGCGCACTCACAGAGGTCGCTTGGGTTCCTGATCTTCGTCCGCCGGGGGTGAACCCGGCACGCCGCAGGACCATTGCCTCTGGCGTCTGCGGCCCCCAGGGCGTTGCATGAGATGGAGCGCGCTCCGCGGCCCGGAGGGCGGATGGGGGTCAGAGACATGAAGACCATCGGGGCAGCACCAACCCAGACCTCCCGGCCCCTGCTTGGACTGCGGCGGCGACCAGGCCGCTTGGCGCTCGCAGTGTTTCGGCTACCTCTGGTCTTGTACCACCACGGTTGGGGCTGGCTGCTCGGCACCACGTTCATGCTGCTGGTCCACGCTGGACGCAAGACGGGGCAACCGCGTCTGATGACGGCGATGGTGCTGAGCTGGAACCCCTCCACCCGTGAGGTGGTCATCTTCTCCGCCTGGGGTCCGAAATCGGACTGGGTGCGGAATCTCCGCGCTCGCCCCGCGCTCCGCGTGGAAGTCGGTCGGGAGCACTACACGCCGCAGCACCGTTTCCTCTCCGAGGCCGAGAGCGTCGCCGTCGCCAGTGACTTCGTAGCCCGGCACCCGTACCGCCTGCGTGTGGCCACCCGCATCCTCGACTGGCCGGACCTGCACTCCGAGACCGTGCTCCGTGACTTCGTCCACAGCCACCCGTTCGTGGCGCTCCGGCCTGTGAACACCAACTGACCCCCGGTCCTCCAGCGGTGACTTTCGCCTCTGCTCCTCGCCCAGCGCTGTGCTCATGCTGGTAGGAGGAGATGAGCAAGATGACCGTCCGCATGCGCACATCAGCCCTCCTTCACCGAACCCACACCGCCACACCTGTACGCGGTGCCTCAACCAACGCGGGGAGAGCTCCCTGCTGCTGTGGCTGGGAGTTGGCGCAATCCTGTTCTTCTTGGTGCCGTTGATCGGCACCGACTGGCTCGAGCTCCAGCCTGACTTGTACTACCTCGGCTACTTCACGGTGGCCGTGTCGTTCTTCGCCGCGTTCGTGGTCACGCACGCCTCGGCTCTGCGTCCGTTGTGGACCGCGAACCTGTGGCAGAGCCTGTTGGTCGGAGCGCTCGTTGGCGCTGCCTTGGCTGTCGGCATCTTCAACCAAGCGGCCACCCCGCACCCGGACGGTTGGCGCTACGGGTTCCAGATCATCTGGCGGGGTCTGATCTACGGGTCTGTGGACGCGTTGACGCTGTACGTCTTCCCGGCCGCGGTTGCCTACCTGCTGATGCGCGGAAACCGTCAGGGGCTCAGCCGCAAGGCCGGGTTCGCCGCGCTTGCCCTGGGCCTGTCGCTGCTGGTGACCACCACCTACCACCTGGGCTACTCCGAGTACCGCGGCGACACCATCAAGTATCCCGAGATCGGCGCCGTCGTCGCGAACGTGCCGACCGCCCTGACCGGCAACCCACTCGGTGCCGTGATCGCGCACGGCGCGATGCACGTGTCGGCCGTCGTGCACCAGAACCAGGGTGGCGCCCAGCACATGCTGCCGCCGAAGGTGACCGACGACTACGGCAACCACGGGAGCAGCGATCTGGCGGCTGGGCTTTCAGTTGCCTGGCTGCTCGTCACCGCGGGCGCCCTCACGCTGCTGGTGCGCCGGCAAGCTCCGAATGACCCGACAGGACAACAGGAGGTGGCGCCCTGAGGGCTCACACCAGCCGCGCTCACACCCATGCCTGAGCCCGCAGGCATGAGCGTGCACCTCGGCAACGGCGGCCGGGGGAGTGGCGGTGTCTGCGAAAGGGTCGCGTTCGCCACGTCGAAACTCGAGATGCAACGAGGGCCCCGGCCAAGCCGGGGCCCTCGCTGTCGAACGCTGAGTTCGAGCTCTACGTGCACAAGTGACTAGATGTCGAAGTAGAGCTCGAACTCGTGCGGGTGGGGACGCAGCGCGACCGGCTGGATCTCCTGGGTCCGCTTGAAGTCGATCCACGTCTCGATCAGGTCGGGGGTGAAGACGCCACCCTCGAGCAGGAACTCGTGGTCGGCCTCGAGCGAGTCGAGCACCGCGTTGAGCGAGGCGGGCACGGTGGGGATGTCGGCGTGCTCGTCGGGCGGCAGCTCGTAGAGGTCCTTGTCGACCGGCTCGTGCGGCTCGATCTTGTTCTTGATGCCGTCGATGCCGGCCAGCAGCATCGCCGAGAACGCGAGGTAGGGGTTCGACGACGGGTCGGGGCAGCGGAACTCGATCCGCTTGGCCTTCGGGTTGGCGCCCGTGATCGGGATCCGGACGCAGGCCGAGCGGTTGCGCTGGCTGTAGACGAGGTTGACCGGGGCCTCGAAGCCGGGGACCAGCCGGTGGTAGGAGTTCACCGTCGGGTTGGTGAAGGCCAGCAGCGACGGCGCGTGCTTGAGGATGCCGCCGATGTAGTAGCGCGCCATGTCCGACAGCCCGGCGTACCCGGTCTCGTCGTAGAACAGCGGCTCGCCCTCGTTCCAGATCGACTGGTGGCAGTGCATGCCCGAGCCGTTGTCGCCGAAGATCGGCTTCGGCATGAAGGTCGCGGTCTTGCCGTTGCGCCAGGCGACGTTCTTGACCAGGTACTTGAACTTCATGACGTCGTCGGCGCTCTTGAGGAGCTCGTCGAAGCGCCAGTTGATCTCCGCCTGGCCGGCGGTGCCGACCTCGTGGTGGGCGCGCTCGACGATCAGGCCGGCCTTCTCCATCTCGATCACGATCTCGTCGCGGAGGTCGCCGAAGTGGTCGTACGGTGCGACCGGGAAGTAGCCGCCCTTGTACTTGACCTTGTAGCCGCGGTTGTTGTCCTCGGAGCCGGTGTTCCAGGCGCCGGCCTCGGAGTCGATGTGGTAGTACCCGGCGTTCTGCTTGGTCTCGAACCGCACCGAGTCGAAGACGTAGAACTCGGCCTCGGGGGCGAAGTAGGCGGTGTCGCCGATGCCGGTGGACTTGAGGTACTGCTGCGCCTTCTTCGCGATGTTGCGCGGGTCGCGGGAGTAGGCCTCGCCGGTCAGCGGGTCGTGCACGAAGAAGTTGACCACCAGCGTCTTCGCGGCCCGGAACGGGTCGAGGTAGGCGGTGGTCGGGTCGGGGAAGAGCGCCATGTCCGACTCATGGATCGCCTGGAAACCCCGGACCGAGGAGCCGTCGAAGTTGAGGCCGTCGTCGAAGACGGACTGGTCGAAGGACGACACCGGCACGGTGAAGTGCTGCATCACTCCGGGCAGGTCGCAGAAACGGACATCGACCATCTCGATGCCCTCGTCCTTCACGTACTTCAGCAGCTCGTCGCTGTTTGCGAACATGCGTCCTCCTTGGCCGGCGGGCCGGCCGCGAGATCGTGGCGATTCGAAGAACCGGTGCGGCGCTGCACCGGTGCGTGCCCGAACCTAGGTACCGGCAGTTTCTCGACCGTATCCCGTTTGTTTCACGCGTGTAACAGATGGCCTGTGGATGGACGGCAGCGCCGATGGCCGGGGCGGGGCAGGCTGTCGACGTGGATGCACCCCTAGCGCTCGACCGGCTCGGTGGGGTCGCCGACGCCCGGTCGCTGCTGCGGCTCACGAGTCGGCGTGCGGTGCGCCGCGCCGTACGCCGTGAGGAGATCGAGCAGGTCGGCCGCGGTCGCTACGCGCTCCCGACGGCCGGGGAAGCCCGCCGCGCGGCTGTGGCGCTGCAGGGAGTCGTCTGTCTGCGCAGCGCCGCCGCGGCGCACGGCTGGGCGCTGAAGACCCAACCACCCGAGCCAGAGATCGCGGTGCCTCGACATCGGCGAGTCGGCGCGGAGCGTCGGCGTGGGGTTCGGGTGGTCTGGATGGAGGTCGGGCTCGACGACGTCCACCTCGGGGTCACAGCTCCGGTGCGCACGGTGATCGACTGTGCGCGCCGGCTGCCCTTCGACGAGGCACTCGCGATCGCGGACTCGGCGCTCCGCGCCGGGGACGTCACCGCGGAAGATCTCGCCGCAGTTCGTGTCCGGGGTGCAGGAGCAGCCGCCGTCCGCCGAGTGCTGGACCACGCCGACGGTCGCGCCCAGAATCCCTTCGAGTCGGTGCTCAGGGCGTTCTGCATCGAGGCCGGACTCGCGGTGACGCCGCAGGCCGCGCTCGATCTCGGCACCGGCGTGGTCCACCCCGACCTGGTCTGCCGTGAGCACGCCGCCGTGTTCGAGGCCGACAGCTGGACCCACCACGCGAGCCGGTCCTCCCACAAGCGCGACTGTGCTCGCTACAACGCGCTGGTGCTGGCCGGTTGGCGGGTCTTCCGGTTCACCTGGGAGCAGGTGATGCTCGAGCCGGCGTACGTCGCGTGGGTGTTGAGCCGAGTCGCCCGGCGCGTCGAACAGGCAGAAGTCGGCGTCGATCTGGCCCGGCCCGCCTGAGGGTCGGTCGCTGGGGCACTTCTGCCAGTCCGACGCGCCGCCCCTAGGCTTGGCGCGTGATCGAGACCGCGTCCTGGCTGCGTCGCATCCTGGCGCTCTTCGTGGACTGGTTCGCCTCCACCCTCGTGGTGATCGGCTTCATCGGACTGGGTGGCTGGAGCGAGGACCCGTACGCCGGCTTCTACACGCTGGGGGTCTTCGCGCTCGAGACGACACTGCTGACCGCCTTCGCCGGCGGCTCGTTCGGCAAGCTCGCCACCCGGCTGCGGACCGTGCGCGTCGACGGCGACCCGCGCCCGATCGACCCGCTCCGCGCGCTGGCGCGCAGCCTGATGGTGTGCCTGGTCGTGCCGCCGCTCGTGTTCCGGCCCGACGGCCGGGGGCTGCACGACATGGCCGTGGGTTCGGCCACGGTCACCCTCGAGGAGTTCCTGGCGCGTCAGGGGCGGTGAACTGCCGGAGTCGCGCCATGGTCTCTCCAGCCGTGCGGTCAGCGGCCCTTCATCTGGCCGCGCATGCCCTTCATGCTGGTCGGCATCGGGCCCTTGGGGATCGGCAGGTTGGGCCGGTTGGCGTCGATCGCCCGGAGCCGGCTGAGCAGGTCGGTCAGCTCGGCGCCCTTCACCGACTTGCCGAGCTTGGTCACGTGGCGCACCAGCTTGGTGAGCGGCACCTGGCCCTCGCCGTCGCCGACGACGACGTGGTGGATCGGCACCTCGGAGGCCACCCGGGAGTGGCGGCGCTCCTCGGTGGCGAGCAGCGCCCTGCAGCCGGGTCGGGTTGCCCTCGCCGACCAGCACGATGCCCGGCGGGCCGACGACCCGGTGGACCATGTCCTGCTGCTTGTTGAACGCCACCATCTGGTCGGTGCGTCCACCCGCGGCGCAGCGTCGACAGGGCGCGGGCGCCGGCGCCCGGCGTGCCCTGCATCTGGGCGTACGCCGCCTTCTGGGCGCGGCGGCCGAAGATGATGATCGTCGCGAGCAGTGCCGAGCATGACGCCGCCGATGATCGCGAGCACCAGGCTGATCACGCCGGCGCCGGGCAGCACGAACTGGAACAGCACGAAGCCGAGCCCGCCCGCGACCAGGAAGGTCGCGAGCAGGATGAGCCCGAGGTGCCGGTCGGTCTTCTTGGCCATCCGGTAGGTGGCCACCATCTGCTGCCGGCGGCTCATCTCGGACGGGTCGAGGTTGGACATGCGGGTGCTTTCTGACGAACGGGCTGGCTAGGCGGTGCGCGCGGCGCGCTGCTCCAGGGCCTGACGGTACAACCGCCCGGCCCGGTAGGACGAACGGACCAGCGGCCCGGACATCACGCCGGAGAACCCGATCTCGTCGGCCTCGTCCTTGAGCTCGACGAACTCCTCGGGCTTCACCCAGCGCTCGACCGGGTGGTGGCGCACGGAGGGCCGGAGGTACTGGGTGATGGTGATCAGCTCGCAGCCGGCCTCGTGGAGGTCGCGCAGCGCCTGGCTGACCTCCTCGCGGGTCTCGCCCATGCCGAGGATCAGGTTGGACTTGGTGACCAGGCCGAAGTCGCGGGCCTGCGTGATCACGTCGAGCGAGCGGTCGTAGCGGAACGCGGGACGGATCCGCTTGAAGATGCGCGGCACCGTCTCGACGTTGTGGGCGAGCACCTCTGGCCGCGACTCGAACACCTCGGTCAGCAGGTCGGGCTTGCCGTTGAAGTCCGGGATCAGGTTCTCGACGCCGGTGTCCGGGTTGAGCTCGTGGATCGCGCGCACCGTCTCGGCGTACAGCCAGGCACCGCCGTCGGGGAGGTCGTCACGGGCGACGCCGGTGATGGTGGCGTAGCGCAGCTGCATCTTCTGCACCGACTCGGCGACGCGGCGCGGCTCGTCACGGTCGAGCGGCTCCGGCTTGCCGGTGTCGATCTGGCAGAAGTCGCAGCGGCGGGTGCACTGGTCGCCGCCGATGAGGAAGGTCGCCTCGCGGTCCTCCCAGCACTCGAAGATGTTGGGGCACGCCGGCCTCCTGGCAGACGGTGTGGAGTCCCTCGGACTTCACCAGGTTCTGCAGGGCGGTGTACTCGGGCCCCATCCTCGCCCGGGTCTTGATCCACTCGGGCTTGCGCTCGATCGGGGTCTCCGCGTTGCGGACCTCGAGGCGCAGCAGCTTGCGACCTTCGGGTGCAGGGGCTTGGGTCACGTTCACGCACTCTACGCGGCGGCCCCAGCACCACGAAGCCGAGGCGTCACGGGACGTCGCGGCGCCGGAAGGACCACATCGACAGGGCCACCGCCACCGCGAGCGCGATGCCGAGGTAGAGCGACGCGTCGAGCAGCGAGACGGTGCCGAACTGGCTGCAGTCGACCCCGTCGGGGCGGCCCGGGCCCACGAAGCAGATGTCCGGGGGCTGCCGGTAGTAACCGGCTGCCGTCGTTGAGGACCGCCGCCAGGTTCTTGTGGGGCAGCCAGCGCTCGGAGACCTGGCAGCGCCGAGAGCACGATGGTCGAGCCGACCACCACCGCGAACAGCGCCCCGAGGGTGAAGACCGTGCTGCGGAACAGCATGGTGACGGCGTACGCCCCCAGCGTCGCGGCCGCGACCAGGAGGACGGCGCGGACCGAGGTGCCCTGGATGTCGTCGACGACGCGGGCGAGCGGCTCGATGTCGCGGGAGCGGGCGAGCAGGTAGACCGCCCCCCAGAACGCCGTCAGCACGAGTCCGAGCGTCACCGCGGCGAGCGCCATCACCGCGCCCGCCTTGGCGAGCCAGATCCGCAGCCGTCGCGGCTCGAAGAGCAGCTGGTTGCTCATGGAGCCCGAGTTCCAGTCGGCTCCCACGAAGGTCGTGGCGGCCAGCATCAGCAGGCCGGTGAGGAAGACGAAGACCGCCAGGCCCTGCTCGCGCTGGGCGTCGGCCAGACGTGAGCTGCTCGCGGCCGAGGTACCACTCGACCTGGGGCCCCATCATGGTCGCGCACTGGGCGGCGTCCTCGACGCCGTAGCGGTGCGGGTCGCTTCTCGCAGCGCTCGATCTGCCGCTGGAACATCGGGTCGGCCCGCTCCCGGTCGACCAGCTCCTGGGCCTCCCGCAGGTCGGCGTCGGACACGGGTCGGGTCGACCAGGCGAGGGTGCCGAAGATGACGACGGGGATCGCCACGCAGGCGACCAGCAGCAGCAGCACCGCCCGGCGCCACCGCAGCCGGGTCAGCTCGACGCCCGAGCAGCCGGATCATCGGGTGACCTGCTCGCCGAGCGCCTCACCGGAGGTGAGGTCGAGGAACACCGTCTCCAGGTCGGGGCGCAGCGGGGTCAGCTCGCTGAGCCACACCTGCGACTCCCCGAGGACCCGGGTGATGTCGGCGGGCGGGCGGTCGGTCTCGACCCGGAACGTCGAGTCGCCGTCGGTGCTGCGACCGTGAAGCCGGCCTCCGCGAGCCGGCGTACGGCGCCGTCGCGCTCGGGCACCCTGATCCGGTAGGACGTGCTGGCACCGAGCAGGTCGTCGACCTTGCCGGAGGCGAGCATCCGGCCGTTGCCGATGATCGTCACCGAGGAGCAGACCTGCTGCACCTCGGCCAGGATGTGCGAGCTGAGCAGCACGGTCACGCCCGACTCGCCCAGGGTCCGGATGGTGTCGCGGATCTCGCGGATGCCGGCCGGGTCGAGGCCGTTGGTCGGCTCGTCGAGGATCAGCAGCTGCGGGTCCTTGAGCAGGGTGGCGGCGATCGCCAGCCGCTGCTTCATGCCGAGCGAGTAGGACTTGTAGCGGTCGCGGTCGCGCTCGCCCAGGCTCACCGTGGCCAGCGCGTGCTCGATCCGGTCGGCGGCCGATGCCGCGGGTGCGGGCGAGCAGCTGGAGGTTCTGCCGGCCGGTGAAGTTGGGGGAGAACTTCGGCGACTCGACCACGGCGCCGACCCGGTCGATCACCTCGGGCAGCCGGTGCGGCACCGTCGTGCCGAACAGCGCCATCGAGCCCTTGGTCGCGCGGGCCAGGCCCAGCAGCATCCGGATGGTGGTGGTCTTGCCGGACCCGTTGGGTCCGAGGAAGCCGTGCACGCCGCCCGCCGGCACCGCCAGGTCCAGCGACTGCACGGCGACCCGCAGCCCGCCCCGCCGTGTCCGGAACTCCTTGCGCAGTCCCGCGGTCTCGATGACCAGATCCTCCGTCATGGATACGGAGTATGCACTACGGGGTGACGAGCTCGATCCGCGACACGCGGCCCGGCTCGGGGCGCGGCTCGTAGTCGGGGGTGGCGTCGTACGGCTGCCAGGTGAGGTACGACGACAGGTGCCGCTCGACGAGCGGGATCACGTCGGCGGACGGTGACGTCGCGGCCGAGCTCGCGGCGAGAGCGAGGTGACGCCGGCGTCGGCGATGCCGCACGGGACGAACCGGTCGTACCAGCTCATGTCGACGTCGCAGTTGATCGCGAAGCCGTGCATCGTGACGCCGCGGCTGACCCGGATCCCGATCGCCGCGATCTTGCGCTCGGGGCCGCGGTCGTCGGCCCGGAGCCAGACGCCGCTGCGGCCGGGGATGCGGGCGGTGGTGACGCCGAGCTCGCGGCAGGTGGCGATCAGCGCCTCCTCGACGCGGCGGACGTAGTCGACGACCTTGACGTGGTCGGGCAGCGTGACGATCGGGTAGCCCACGAGCTGGCCGGGGCCGTGGAAGGTGATCTTGCCGCCGCGGTCGACGTCGATGACCGGGGCGCCGCCCGGGTCGAGCGGACGCTCGTGGGGGTCGGTGCGCTTGCCGCAGGTGAACACCGGCGGGTGCTCGAGCAGCAGCACGGTGTCGGGCGCCTCGCCGGCCACCACGGCCGCGTGCACCTCGCGCTGGAGGTCCCACGCGGCGAGGTAGTCGACGGCGTCGTCCCCGAGCCCGGCGATCCGGTAGTCAGCCACCCCGCGAGCCTACCCTGTGGATGACCGCGACCGGACGCCGCCGGATCGACCTAGGTTGGTGCGGTGACCGGGTCCCGACTCCTCACCGCCGTGCTGCTCTCCGGCCTGGGCTGCCTGCTGGCCGTGGCCGTCGCGTGGCGACCGGTCGAGGTCCGTCGAGCCGGGCGCCGGCGCCCGACCGGACCGAGCCGCTCGCCGTGCTCGCGCGCCTGGGACCGCTCGCGGGCCGTGGCCTGGCGACACGGTGACCCGGCGGCGCTTGCCCGGCTCTACGCCCGGGGTTCGGCCGCCGGCGACGCCGACCGGGCCCTGCTGGCGGCGTACGCCGAGCGGGGGCTGCGGGTCGCCGGGCTGCGCATGCAGCGGGCGGCCGTCGAGGTGGTGGCGGCGGACGCGGACCGGATCGAGCTGCGGGTGACCGACCGGGTCGTCGGCGCCGCCGCGATCGGCCGGCGCGGGCGGGTGACGTTGCCGCGCGACGCGTGGTCGACCCGCACCGTGGTCCTGGTGCGCGTGGGCGAGTCGTGGCGGGTGGCCGAGGTGCGCGATCAGGCCAGACCGGTGGCGAGGACCGACGTCACGTCGCGGTCGGCGAACTCGTAGCCCCGGTCGAGCAGCGCCTGCGGCCGCGCGTTCGTGGAGTTCAGCAGCTCCGGGGCCGCCTCGCCGCCGGCCACCGAGAGCACGCCGTTTCGGTGCCGCCAGGAAGGCGGGGCGGCTCACCAGCCGGCGCGAGCGCGCGGGTGAACTCGGCGTTGGTCGGGGTCTCCGGGCAGCAGATGTTGAACGGGCCCTCGGCGGCCTCGTCGGCCGCGAGGTGGGTGACGGCGCCGAGCCAGTCCCGCAGGCTGACCATCGGGAAGTACTGCTGGCCGTCGCCGAGCCGGGCGCCGAGACCGAGCCTGAACAGGACCCGGAGCTGCTTGAGCGGCGGGGCGGCGCGGTCCATGACGGGAGCCGTGCGCAGCACGCAGACCCGTGCGCCGGCGCTCGCCGCGGGTGCGGTGACGGCCTGCCACTCACGCGTGACCCGGGTCAGCAGCGAGTCGCCCCGGCTGTCGGACGCCTCGGTGACCGGGTCGGTCCCGTGGTCGCCGTAGTAGCCGATCGCGTTGCCGGCGAGGAAGGTGGCGCCGCCGCCGGTGCTCGGCGATGGTCTCGGCGAGGAGACGGGTCGTGCACGACGCGGCTCTCCCGCAGCTCGCGAGCCCACCGGCTCGAGTGCGGGTTGCCGACCGTGGGGGAGCCGGCCAGCGTTGACGACGACGTCCGCCGCCGCCACCACGTCGGCGTCGATCATGCCGTCGGCCGGCTGCCACAGCGACTGGTCCGTGGACGACCGGCGCGCGGCGGACCAGCTGGGTGACCTGGTGCCCGCGGCTGCGCAGGTGGTCGGTCAGGTGGGACCCGAGGAAGCCGGAACCGCCGGCGATGACGACGCGCATGTCCTCATCCTGCCCTGCAGGTGGTTTCGAGGCTCGTCCTAAGCTCCGCAACGTCATCCGGTCCGGTCGCCATGGCGACCGGACCGTGATGCGACGTGCGAGTCGACGTGCGGCTCAGACCTCGAACTGACCCGACTCGAGGCGCGCCTTGACGTCCTGCAGGAAGCGCCCGGCGTCGGCGCCGTCGACCAGCTGGTGGTCGTAGGTCAGCGCCAGGTAGACCATGTGGCGGACCGCGATCGTCTCGCCGAGGTTGGGGTCGTCGATCACGACGGGCCGCTTCACGACCGCGCCCGGTCCGAGGATCGCCACCTGCGGCTTGTTGATGATCGGGGTGTCCCAGAGGGCGCCCACGCTGCCGAGGTTGGTGATCGTGAAGGTGCCGCCGGAGAGCTCGTCCGGGCCGATCTTGTTGGTGCGCGTGCGCTCGGCGATGTCGGCGATCTTCTTCGCCAGCCCGGCGATCGAGAGGTCGCCGGCGTCCTTGACGACCGGGGTGAGCAGGCCCTTCTCGGTGTCCACGGCGAACGCGACGTGCTCGCGGTCGAAGTAGGTCACCTCGCCGGCGTCGCTGTCGATCGTGGCGTTCAGCGCCGGGTGGGCCTTGAGCGCGTCGATCGCGGCCTTGGCGAAGAACGGCAGGTAGGAGAGCTTCACGCCCTCGCGGGCCAGGAAGTCCGCCTTCTCCGCGTCGCGCAGCCGCGCGACGTTGGTGACGTCGACCTCGACCACCTGCGTGAGCTGGGCGGAGGTCTGCAGCGACTCGATCATCCGCGAGGCGATGATCTTGCGCAGCCGCGACATCTTCTCGGTCTTGCCGCGCAGCGGCGACGGCGCGCCGCGACGCGGCCGGGGCGGAGGCGGCGGGGCGGCGCGGCCGGGGCCTCGGCCGCCGGGGCCTCCTTCGCCTTGGCCGCGTCGAGCACGTCCTGCTTGCGGATCCGGCCGCCGACGCCGGTGCCGGTCACGGCCGCCAGGTCGACGCCGTGCTGGGCGGCCATCTTGCGGACCAGGGGAGTGACGTACGTCGAGGGCTCGTCGCGGTCCTTCGGCGGGGCCGACGGCGCCGGCGCGGACTCCTGCTTCGCGGCCGGCTCCGGCTCCTCCTCGGGCTCCGGCTCCGGCCTCGGGCTCGGGCTCGTGCCTCGGGCTCGGCCTCCTCCTGCTCGGCCTCCTGCTGCTCCTTCTTCTCCGCCTCGGCGCTCGTCGGCCGGCTTCGCCTCGGGCTCGGCCTGCTTCGGGGCGATCGCTCGCCGGAGCCGATCACGGCGAGCTCGGCGCCGACCTCGACCGTCTCGTCCTCCTCGACCTTGATCTCGAGCAGCTTCCCGGCCACGGGGGAGGGGATCTCGGTGTCGACCTTGTCGGTGGAGACCTCGAGCAGCGGCTCGTCGACCGCGACGTCGTCGCCGACCTGCTTCAGCCAGCGGGTCACGGTGCCCTCGGTGACCGACTCGCCCAGCGCGGGCAGCGTCACCGACGTGCCGCCACCGCCACCACCGGACGACTCGCCGGAGTCACCGGAGTCACCGGAGTCGTCCGAGTCGTCGGACGACTCGGCGGCCGGCTCCTGCTCGGAGGGCGCCTCGCCGTCGGAGTCCTTCTCCTCGGCCTCCTGCTCGGCCCGCTCCTGCTCGACGTCCTCGCCGCCGCCGGCCTCCTCCTGCTCGTCCTCGAGCCGGAGTCGCCGGAGTCGCCCGAGTCCTCGGAGCCCTCGGCGGACTCGGAGTCGCCGGAGTCGCCGCCACCCTCACCCTCCTCGCCGACCAGCGCCAGCACGGCGCCGACCTCGACGGTGTCGTCCTCGTTGGCCTTGATCTCCACCAGCGTGCCCGCGACGGGCGAGGGGATCTCGGTGTCGACCTTGTCGGTGGAGACCTCGAGCAGCGGCTCGTCGACCGCGACCGTGTCACCGACCTGCTTGAGCCAGCGGGTGACGGTGCCTTCGGTGACGGACTCTCCGAGCGCGGGGAGGGTGACTTCGGTGGCCAATGGACTTCCTTCGGTCGCTGGTCGAGATCGGATGGTCAGGAGTGGGCGTGCAGGGCCTTGCCGGCGAGGGCCAGGTGGGCCTCGCCGAGGGCCTCGTTCTGGGTGGGGTGGGCGTGCACGAGGGGCGCCACGTCGTCGGCGTGGGCCTCCCAGTTGTAGATGAGCTGCGCCTCACCGATCAGCTCACCGACCCGGTCGCCGACCAGGTGCACCCCGACGACGGGTCCGTCCTTGCGGCGGACCAGCTTGACGAATCCGGAGGTGGCGAGGATCTGGCTCTTGCCGTTGCCGCCCAGGTCGTAGGTCAGCGACTCCACCTCCTCGGCGCCGTACTGCTCGATCGCGGCGGACTCGTTGAGTCCGACCGAGGCGATCTCGGGGTGGGAGTAGGTGACGCGGGGGATGCCGGCCTCGTCGATCGCGGTCGGCTCGAGCCCGGCGATGTCCTCGGCGACGAAGATGCCCTGCTGGAAGCCACGGTGGGCCAGCTGCAGGCCCGGGACGATGTCGCCGACGGCGTAGACGCCCTCGACGTTGGTGCGGCACCGCTCGTCGGCGAGCACGAACCCGCGGTCCATCGCGACTCCCTGCTCGTCGTAGCCCAGGCCGTCGGTGACCGGGCCGCGGCCGACCGCGACCAGCAGCAGCTCGGCCTCGATCACGCTCACCTCCCTCGACGGTCACGGCGACGCCGGTGTCGGTGGTCTTCACGCTCTGGAACGGGGTGCCGGTGTGGAAGGCGATGCCACGCTTGCGGAACGCGCGCTCCAGCGCCTTCGACGACGCCTCGTCCTCGGCGGCCACGAGCCGGGGGAGCGCCTCGACGATGGTGACGTCGGCGCCGAAGCTCTTCCAGACGCTGGCGAACTCGCAGCCGATCACGCCGCCGCCGAGCACCACGACGGAGGCGGGCACGCGGTCGAGGCGCAGCGCGTGCTCGGAGGTGAGGACCCGCTCGCCGTCGACCTCGAGGCCCGGCAGCGACTTGCTGTAGGAGCCGGAGGCGAGCACGACGTGCCGCCCGGCGTACGCCGTGCCGTCGACGGTGACCTCGCGCGGTCCGGTGAGCCGCCCCTCGCCCTCGATGACGGTGATGCCGCGGCCCTTGATCAGGCCGGTGAGGCCCTTGAAGAGCCGGCTGACGACGCCGTCCTTGTAGCCGTTGACGCCGGCCATGTCGATGCCCTCGAGCGAGGCCAGCACGCCGAACTTCTCCGAGTCCCGGGCCGCGTCGGCGATCTCTGCCGCGTGGAGCAGCGCCTTGGTCGGGATGCAGCCGACGTGGAGGCAGGTGCCGCCCAGGTTGCCCCTTCTCGACCAGCCCGACGGACAGCCCGAGCTGGGCCGCCCTGAGCGCACAGGCGTAGCCGCCCGACCCCGCCCCGAGAATCAGTACGTCGAATTCGGCCTCGGCCACCTTGCTCCCTCCGTCAGTCGGGCTCGCTCAGCCCGCGCCCATCCTTGCACTCTTTGCGGGCCTGTCGACACCACCCCGGGGAGCGACCCGGCACACTGGTCCCCATGGGCTTGTTCGACCGGTTCCGCAGCCGACCGAAGGTGCGCCGTCCCGCCGGGGACGCCGCCCGGACCGGCTCCACCACCGTGCGCGCGTCCGACAGGGCCGACGAGCAGCACCTGCTCGACTTCGTCCGCAACCGGCGAGGTGTCGAGGGATTCGTGGAACCGCGGACGGCCGTCAGCGACGTGACGTTGCTGCTGGTCGCGCACGACGGTGAGTGGACCCGGCGCCGGGTGCCGTCGGTGCAGTGGGCCCACCAGTTCGCCAACAAGCACCAGGTGCCGTCGTACGACGCCGCCGTGGTCGGCGTGCCCGCGCGGATGCGTGAGTACAACCGCCGCAAGAAGAACGGCGAGATCTGAGGGGTCTCACCCGAAATCTGAGGGGTGTTCCCCGATGCCGGTCCGGCCGGTCCGGCGACGGTGGAGTGGTGAACCACCATTCAGCCGGAAGGACCTCGTCATGAGCACCACCCGCAGAATCCTGTCGACCTTCGCCGCAGCGGGCGTCTTCTCCCTCGCCACCGCTGTCCCCGCGTCCGCCCAGCACGAGCCGGGCACCGGACCGCAGACCGTGACCCGCGAGGGGTTCGTCGACGACGCGGACCTCGTGTACCTCCGGACCGGCATGGGGGCGTTGTTCGGCATGACCCTCACCGGAGCCGCCGTGGTCGGCATCCACCGCCGCGCGTCACGAAGTGGCGGAGGTGCGCCGGACCAGGTCCGAGACTTCCAGACGACTCCTCGTGCCGGTCTTGCGTAACAGGTTCGACACGTGGACGCTCACCGTCTTCTCGCTGATGAACAACGCCTGCGCGATCTCGGCATAGGTGCGACCAGCGACCAGGTGTGACAGCACCTCGCGCTCCCGGGCCGTCAATGAGGAGAGCGGGTCGGCGGGCGCTCCGGCGGGGGGTGCAGGAGCAGGGTCCGCGAGTGAGATGTGGGCCTGGCTGGCCAGCTGCTCGACGTCACGGAGGATCGGTACGGCGCCGAGGTCGGTGGCGATCCGCGCTGCCTGGCGCAGCGCGGCGGCGGCCTCGGTGCGGGACCTCCGCTCGACCAGGAGGGCCTGTGCCAGGCGGTACGACGCCAGCGCCTCGTGCCACACCAACCCGGCCTCGCTGCACGCCCCCGTGGCCTCCCGCCACAGCGTCGTCGTGTCGGCGTCGCCGTGACACCTTGCGCGGTCGGCGGCGTAGAGGCTCTGCCGCGCGGGGTGGATGAAGTCCTCCGCGCCCCTTGACTCGAACCACCGGGGCTCCACGCCTCGGGCCTGCTCGACCTTGTCCAGCAACGCCACCGCATCCTCACGAGCACCCGGCCTCTCGGCCAGGTCGCCGGCCGCCCGGGCCGCGATGACCAGGAGCTCGTCACCGGCTCCCGGGTCGAGAGGTAGCTGGGCCGGCATCAGCTGCTCGGCCAACCACAAGGCCTCACGTGGCCGACCCATGGCCGACTCGGCCTCGACCTCGATGAACTCCAGGATCTCGCCGGCGCGCACTGACCGGGGCTGCAGCTCGCGTGCCCGCGCCAGGTGCGTGCGGCCGGCGACGACATCTCCCGTCCGGAAGGCCAGCATTGCGGCGACACCCCGGGTCGGGGCGCCCATGCCGGCGGTGAGACGGTGGCTGAGGAGCAGGCGCAGCACCTCGCGGGCCTCCGCCCACTGACCGAGCTCGACCAGGAACATGGCGCCGTACGAGGCGCCCGGGTACATCGCGTCGTGGACGGAGCCCGCGGCGACCATCTCCCGGAAGGTGGTCACCAGCAGCTCACCGGCCTCGGAGTACCGACCCATGCTCTGGAGGCGGTTGGCCGCTCTGGTGGTGGCCCATCCCAGCAGGTTCGGGTCGCCGATCTCGCGGGCGAGGGTGACGGCCTGAGCGGCGTCCCCAAGGGCTCGTCCCCAAGGGGGAGCCTCGGACCGCATGGCGAGGGCCCAGGCCAGGGCCTCGGGCGAGCCGATTCGCCGGGCCATGCGCACGGCTGCTGCTGCGTGGGGCACAGCGGCAGCCTCGTCCTCGTCCCATGTCTCGCCGTGCGCCAGCAGCGCGAGCGCCTGGACGTGCTCCGGCGTGCCGGGGCAGCGGGACTCAGCCAGCTCCAGAACGCGGCGCCGGGCGTCGACCGTCACCCGCGCGTCGAGGCCGCAGGCGAGTCGCCAGTCCAGCAGTGGAAGCCACAGTCGGACGGCTCCGATCGGGTCGACGTCCTCGTCCACGAAAGCGATCGCCTCCTCCCGCAGGCGAACGGCGAGCAGGTGCTCGCCGGCGCTCCAGGCGCTCTCGCTCGCGCGCCGCCACAGGTCGGCGCGGTCTCCGGCCGCGGTGCGGGCGTCCTCGCCGATGTCCTCCCAGAGTCGGCAGCCGCGGTGCAGGTGCTCGAACACCTCGGCGTAGCCGCGCACTGCTGCGGCCTCGTCCGCCGCCCTGAGCGACCAGGAGAAGGCACTGTCGTCATCTCCGGCTCCGTGGTGGTGGAGGGCCAGGTGCGCGGCCCGCGAGGCGGTCGTCAGGTCCGCGGAGGACTCGAGCACGTTGACGTACTCCCGGTGGATCTGTTGTCGAGACGCGGGGGAGAGCGTGGTGGCGACCACCTCTGCGACCAAGGGGTGATGGAACCAGGCCTCGCCGCGCGATCCGACCGTCGTGAGACCGGACGCCGTGGCGTCTGCCAGCGATGAGGTCACGTGCTCCGGATCGCCCCCACGGGCGGCGACCAGCCCCTCGAGGACGCCGGTGGACACTGGTCGCCCACCCAGTGCCAGGAGCTGCAGGAGCTCGCGCGCATCCGGACCGAGACGGTGCCAGGCGCCGAGCAGGGCCCCGCGCAGGCTGCTCTCATCACCCCCCGATTCGGAACCACGCACCAGCAGTTGGGTGTAGAAGGGATTGCCGCCCGCTCTCTCGAACACCTCGGCCGCGAGCCCGCCCGACTCGTGCTCGCCCACCAACCGAGCCACAAGCGCCTCGGCGTCGGCAAAGCCGAGGCGCGCCAGACGCACCTGGGAGACCGACGGCAGCCGGGAGACGTCGGCCAACCAGCCGTGGAGCCGGTGACCGTCACTGAGGTCGGTGTCCCGGTAGGTGATCAGCACGCAGAGCCGCTGCCCCGCGCCGAAACCCGCCAGCAGGTAGGCGAGCAGGTCCAGGGACGTGCCGTCCGCCCACTGCGCGTCGTCGACGACCAGCGCCAGCGGTGCCGTCTCCGAGATCCGGTCGAGGACGGTCGCCAGCAGCGGCAGCACCCTGGCGAAGTCGACCGACCCGGATACCGCGCCCAGCGCCGGAGCGATGGTGGACAGGTGCTCCGCGCCGGCGAGCACGCGCGTCCGCTCGGACTCGTCGGCCTGACGGTGCCACTGCGTCAGCATCTGGCCGATCGGCAGGTACGGCGAGGAGTCGGCACCGAACCGCAGGCAGCGTCCCCACAGCACCCGGTGCTCCGACGCGGCCGGTCCCTCGCTGATCTCGGCGACCAGGCTGGTCTTGCCGATCCCTGCCTCGCCCGTGACCAGCATCGCGCCGGGATGTCCCGACGCCGAGCCGCGCAGGACTTTGGTCAGCTGCTCTCGCTCGGAGTCCCGGCCTACCTGGAGGACCCCCGCTCCCATAGGTGACATTGTGCACCCGAGCACCCCGGGAGGCCGGGCCTCAGCCCTTCTTGCTCTTCTCGCTCGCACCCGCGGCGAGGGACCGGGCGTACTCGACGACCGTGGTCACCGCGAAGCCGGTGCCGCCGACGGTGACGTGGCCGTAGGCCGAGCCGGAGTGGAACGAGGGGCCGGCGATGTCGAGGTGGGCCCACGGCATGCCGTCGGTGAACTGCTGCAGGAACGCGCCGGCGTAGAGACCGCCGCCCATCCGGTTCCAGTCGTGCTGCAGCAGGTCGGCGATCTTGCTGCCCTTGACCCGCTCGACGATCCCCTCCGGCAGCGGCATCGGCCAGTGGGCCTCGCCGGCCGCCTCGCCGGCCGACAGCACGCCGTCGACGATGTCGTCGCTGCCCATGACGCCGCCGACGCGGTCGCCGAGGGCGAGCACCATGTGCCCGGTCAGGGTGGCGACGTCGAGGATCACGTCGGGCTTGGCCTCGGTCGCCCGGCCCAGCGCGTCGGCCAGGATCAGCCGGCCCTCGGCGTCGGTGTTGAGCACCTCGACGGTCTTGCCGCCGTACATCGTCAGGACGTCGCCGGGTCGGGTCGCCGAGCCGGACACCATGTTCTCGGCCATCGGGACGAACGTGCTGACCTTGATCGGCAGACCGAGCTCGGCGATCGCCAGCGTGGCCTGCACGACGGCCGCGGCACCGGCCATGTCGGACTTCATGTCGCTCATGCCCTGGGCGGGCTTGATGGTGAGGCCGCCGGAGTCGAAGGTGATGCCCTTGCCGACCAGCGCGAGGTGGACCTTGGCGCCGCGCGGGCGCGTAGCTGAGCTCGACCAGGCGCGGCGGGGCGTCCGAGCCGGCGCCGACGCCGAGGATGCCGCCGCAGCCGAGCTCGGCCAGCGACTTCTCGTCGTGGACGACGGCCTTCACCTTGGTCCTGCCCCGGCCCTTGCCGGCCGCGGCCGCGGCGTCGCTGACGGCGTCGGCGAAGCCGGGCGGGCGCAGGTCGCCGGGAGGGGTGTTGACCCAGTCGCGGGTGGTGGTGACGGCGGTGGCGAGCACCTGGGCGGTCTCGAACGCGTCGCTGACCTCCGACTTGCGCGCCGAGGGGCTGAGCACCGTGACGGTGCCGGGCGCGGTGTCGTCGGTGGGCTTCTTGTAGGTCGTGAACCGGTAGCTGCCGAGGTGGTAGCCCTCGGTCACGGCCCGCACCAGCGGCGGCGGAGTCGGCCGGCAGCGCCAGCGCGACCGAGGCGGCGTTGGTGACCGAGCGGGCGGCGACACCGGCCGCGCGGCGTACGGAGACCTGGTCGGTGTCCGGGCCGAGCCCGACGAGCACGAGCACGGGGGAGGAGAGGGTGCCGCCGGTCGGGATCCGGTGGACCTCGCCGGCCTTGCCGGTGATGCCCAGGCTGGCCAGCAGCGGGCGGAACTTCCGGCCGTAGGCCTTGGCGACGTCCTGCCCGCCCGGGGCCACCTGCGGACCCTTCGACGAGCCCGGCGCGGCCTGCACCACCCCCACCACGACGGCGTCGGCTCGGGTCTTGGCGGGGTTCGCGGCACGCAGCTGGTAAGTCGTCACCGGGGCAGGATACGGGCCCGCGTGACGCGCACGCACGCTGCGGTAGGTTCGGCGCCATGAGCGAGACCGACGTCCGTCAGTCGCCCGCTCCACGAGCGGCACGCCGCGCTCGGCGCGAAGTTCGCGGAGTTCGGCGGCTGGACCATGCCGCTGGAGTACCCGGCCGGCACGGTCGCCGAGCACACCGCCGTCCGCAGCACGGTCGGGCTCTTCGACGTCAGCCACCTCGGCAAGGCGCTGGTGAGCGGCCCCGGCGCCGCGGCGTACGTCAACGCGACGCTCAGCAACGACCTCGGCAAGATCCGGCCCGGCAAGGCGCAGTACACGCTCTGCGTCGACGACGAGACCGGCGGCATCGTCGACGACCTGATCGCCTACCACCACGACGACGAGCACGTGCTGCTCGTGCCCAACGCCGCCAACACCGCCGAGGTCGTACGCCGGCTGCGCGCCGAGGCGCCCGCGGGGATCGAGGTCCTCGACCACCACCGCGACTACGCCGTGCTGGCGCTGCAGGGATCGCGCTCCGACGAGGTGCTGACGGCGCGTGGGGCTGCCGGCCGGCCACGAGTACATGTCGTTCGTCGAGGCCGACCACGACGGCGCTGGCGTGGTCGTGTGCCGCACCGGCTACACCGGCGAGCGCGGCTACGAGCTGATCGTCCGCAACGACGCGGCCGGGGCGCTCTGGGACCGGCTGGTCGCGGCCGGTGAGGAGCACCACCTCCAGCCGTGCGGGCTCGGCGCCCGCGACACGCTGCGCACCGAGATGGGCTACCCGCTCCACGGGCAGGACATCTCCCTCGACACCACGCCCAACGAGGCGCGGCTCGGCTGGGCGGTCGGCTGGAAGAAGGAACGGTTCTGGGGCAGCACGCGGCTGCGCGAGGAGAAGGAGGCCGGGCCGAAGCGGCTGCTGCGCGGCCTGGTCGCCACCGGCCGCGGCATCCCGCGACCCGGCATGACCGTCTCGCTGGTCTCCGACGTCCCGCTGTGCCAGATCACCTCCGGCACGTTCAGCCCCACGCTCCGCAAGGGCATCGGGCTCGCCCTGGTGCCGACGATGGTCAACCCCGAGGCCGAGCTGGGCGTGGACATCCGGGGGCGGCGCGAGATCTTCCAGCTCACGCAGCCGCCCGTTCGTCGACACCAGCGTCCGGGAGTCCTGACATGAACCTGCCCGACCAGCCCAGCACCTTCCGGCACCCGAGCGCGGCGGAGCGCCCGTGGTGGTGGCGCCTCGAGGACAAGGCCGGGGCCGAGGTCCCGGTCTCCGACGACCTCGCCGGGCAGCGCTTCACCAGCCAGGCCGACGCGGAGTCGTGGGTCGGCGAGATCTGGTCCGACCTCGCCGAGCGAGGGTGTCGACCAGGTGACCCTGCTGGAGCACGACCGGGTCGTCTACGGCCCGATGTCGCTGCACGCGTAGCCACCGCCATGGGCCGACGGGCAATCGCGCGAGGCCACGGCTCCGAACACGTCGTGACATGAGCCGGGACGACAGCGAGTTCACCGCCTACCTGGCGGCACGCTGGCCCGCCCTGGTGCGGACGCTGGTCTTCCTCGGCCATCCGGAGCGGGAGGCGCACGGCGATCGCGCTCGACGCGCTGGTCCGGATCTACCCCGACTGGCCGCGGCTCCACCGCGAGGAGGACGTCGAGGTCGCCGTCTACCAGGAGGTGCTCGACGCCCGCGACCGCCGGCTGCGCCGCGCCGAGCGCGCGGGCGGCACCGCGCCGGAGCCGGAGCAGCCCGCCGCTCGTCGTACCACCCGGGCTGGCGGAGCAGGCCGAGCGCCGGGAGGAGGTCGCGGCGGCGCTCGCGGCGATGTCACCCGGCGACCGGATGGCCGTGGTGCTGGAGCACGTCGCCGAGCTCTCCGACGACCAGGTCGCCGACGTGCTCGAGGTCCTACGTGGGTGCCCGTCCGCAGCTGGTCGACGCCGACGTCCGGCTCGCCCTCGAGGGGGTCCCGGTCGACCCGCTCCTCGCCCGGGACGTCGCCGAGCGCGCGCGGGACCGGCGCCGCAGGCTCTGGACCCGCATCGGTGCCGTCGCCGCGGTCCTGCGCTGGTCCTCGTGCTGGCCGGGAACTGGGTCTCCGACCGGCTCGACTCGGTCGGCGACATCGAGCGGGCCGCCAACCCGCTCCCCGTCGCGTGGTACGCCGAACGGCACGCTCCACCTGACCGACGTCACCGTCGGCGTCCGGCCGGTGCTCCAGCTGGTCTCGGTGCCCGACGGGGTCGTGCTGAGCAACGAGGAGGGACAGGTGCTGTTCGTCGAGGACGACGGCGACCAGCAGCAGATCGGCGACACCGTGACGGGTACGCCCCTGGTGGTCGAGCCGGACAACGGCTGGGTGGCGTGGGCCGATCCCGGCACGGGCGACCCCCAGCTCGTCGTGTTCGACACCAGGGTCGGTGACGAGGTCGGCCGTCGCTCCCTCGCGGCCCTGGGCGCCGGGGGTGGTCAGCCGGTCGGTGAGAGCGGGCCGATCGCGATCGACGAGGAGCGCGTCCACTACCGCATCCGCGGCACGGACTTCGCCTGGGAGCCGCTGCCGGGCGACACGTTCTCCCTCGCCGGCGAGCTGGTCGACATGGCCGAGGGCGCCTCGCATCAGCCGCGCGGACGGGCCGGTGGACCTGCTGGTGCAGGCACAGCCGTTCGACGCCCCTCGGCCGATCGTCGGGAGTGACGCCCGGCTGACCCCCGACGGCCGCTACGTCATGGCGGTCGTCGACGACGACCTCACGGTGTACGACGCCGCGACGGCGCAGGAGGTGCCGCGGATGCACTCGCCCAGCGACCAGGCGCTGTCGTGGACGTACGCCGGCGACGACACGTTCCTCGTGACCGTGCTCCACAAGCTGCAGGACAAGCGCTACCAGGACATGTTGCAGATGCCGGACCAGGGCGACTACCGGATCTACGAGTGCGTCCCCGGCCGCGACGACGCCTGCGTCGAGGTCGCCCGGGTGCCGCGGGAGTCGCCGGTGGCGCCGGTGCTGGCGCGCTAGCGTGGCGGCGGGTGCGCGATTTCCGGCAGGTCGACGTCTTCTGCTCCGACGCCCTGCGGGGCAACCCGGTCGCCGTCGTGCACGACGCCGACGGCATCACCGGACGACGCGATGCGCGCGTTCGCCCGGTGGACCAACCTCAGCGAGACCACGTTCCTGCTTCCCCCGACCGACCCCGGGGCCGACTACCGGCTGCGGATCTTCACGCCCGGCTCCGAGCTGCCGTTCGCGGGTCACCCGACCATCGGCTCGGCCCACGCCTGGCTGGAGGCGGGTGGGCAACCGGCGTCCGAGGACCGGATCGTGCAGGAGTGCGGCGCCGGCCTGGTGACGCTGCGTCGTACGCCCCGGCTGGCGTTCGCCGCGCCCGCCGCTGGTCCGCTCCGGACCCGGTCGAGCCCGCCGACCTCGAGGGCGTGGTCCGGGCGCTGCGGGATCGGCGTCGACGACGTCGTCGACGCGGCCTGGGTCGACAACGGGCCGGGCTGGATGGGGCTGCTGCTGCGCGACGCCGAGCAGGTGCTGGCGCTGCGGCCCGACTTCTCCGCCCTGCACGAGGACGTCGGCGTGGTCGGCCCCCGGACCGCCGGCGACACCGCGTGCGAGGTCCGCGCGTTCTGCCCCGCCGCCTCCGGCATCACCGAGGACCCGGTCACCGGCAGCCTCAACGCGGGGCTTGGCGATGTGGCTGGCCGGCACCGTCCTGCCGGCGTCGTACGTCGCCGCCCAGGGCACCGCGATCGGGCGCGCCGGGCGGGTGCACGTGGAGCCGGACGGCGACACGATCTGGGTCGGCGGCGACGCGTCGACGGTCATCCACGGCACCGTCTCGGTCCCGTAGGCTCGGCCCATGCAGGCGTACCTCGACCTCCTCCAGCGGATCCTCGACGAGGGCGTGGACAAGGGCGACCGCACCGGCACCGGCACGCTGTCGGTCTTCGGCCACCAGATGCGGTTCGACCTCGCCGAGGGGTTCCCGCTGGTGACGACCAAGAAGATCCACACCCGGTCGGTGTTCGCCGAGCTGCTGTGGTTCCTGCGCGGCGACACCAACGTCAAGTGGCTCCAGGACCGCGGCGTCACGATCTGGGACGAGTGGGCCGACGCCGACGGCGACCTCGGGCCGGTCTACGGCTACCAGTGGCGGTCGTGGCCGACGCCCGACGGCCGGCACGTCGACCAGGTCGCCGCAGCTGGTCGACAACCTGCGCTCGCGACCCCGACAGCCGCCGCCACATCGTCAGCGCGTGGAACGTCGCCGACATCCCGCAGATGGCGCTGGCGCCGTGCCACGCGTTCTTCCAGTTCTACGTCGCCGACGGCAGGCTGTCCTGCCAGCTCTACCAGCGCTCCGCCGACGTGTTCCTCGGCGTGCCGTTCAACATCGCGTCGTACGCGCTGCTGACCCACATGGTCGCCCAGGTGACCGGGCTCGAGGTCGGCGACTTCGTGCACACCCTCGGCGACGCCCACCTCTACTCCAACCACCTCGAGCAGGCGCGGCTCCAGCTCACCCGCGACCCGCGGCCGCTGCCGACGCTCCGGCTCGACCCGACGGTGCACGTCGCTCGACGAGTTCGACCTCGACCACATCACCGTCGAGGGCTACGACCCCCACCCGGGCATCAAGGCCCCCATTGCGGTCTGAGCGGCGGATCGTCGCGGTCGCGGCGTACGCCGACAACCGGGTCATCGGCGACCACGGCCGGATCCCGTGGCACATCCCCGACGACTTCGCCCACTTCAAGGCCGAGACCCTGGGCCACACGCTGGTGATGGGGCGGCTGACGTTCGACTCGATCGGCCGGCCGCTGCCGGGTCGGCGCACGATCGTCGTCACCCGCAACCCGGACTGGTCCCACGACGGCGTCGACGTCGCCCACTCGCTGACGACGCGCTCGCGCTCGCCGCCGACCTCGGCGGGCGACACCGTCATCGCGGGCGGCACGCAGATCTACGAGCAGGCGATGCCGTTGCTGACCCACCAGGTGCTGACCGAGGTCCACCTGACCCCCGACGGCGACGCCCACTACCCGGCCTTCCCGCTCGACGAGTGGCGCGAGACCCGTCGGGTGTCGCGTCCCGACCTCGACTGGGTCTGGTGGGAGCGGCGGTGACGCCGTCCTTCGTGGTCGCGGCGAGTGGGTTCTACGTTTCGCAGCGCGGGTGCGGCGTGTCGACTGCCGAACGTAGAACGAGCACCGCCGAGCCGGGCTGTGCGCCCGCTCAGCAGCTCCGCCAGCGCCTCCGCGATCATCCGGTGACCCTGCTGCTCGAACCGCTCGTCGCCGACCTGGTGGGCCCAGACGGCGGTGCTGATCGCCTCGCGGACCTGCAGCCGGTGCCAGAGGTCGGGGGAGCGGGGGTCGGAGCCGTAGCCGTCGAGGAACGCCGCCTCGAGGGCCGGGTCGCGGCGGAAGTCCTGGGCGGCGAGCCGGGCCAGGTCCGACGCGGCGGGGCGGAGGTCCGCCCGACCGAGGTCGATGACGCTGACCGTGTCGTCGTGGACCAGCCAGTTGCGAGGCTGCCAGTCGCCGTGGGTGGGCACCAGGGTGGTGGCGACCGAGGTGTCCCACGACGCGACGACGTCCCGCAGCCGGGCCTCGACGTCGGGGGCGATCCGGTGCGGCTTGGCGAGCCACTGCGAGTGACTTCTCCGTCTCGCGGCGCTCGTGGTCCTCGTCCACCACGCCGGGCTGGTCGTGCAGCAGCCGGAGCAGGACGCCGGCCTGGCGGTAGGTCGTCGGGTCGTCGGCGTACGCCGTGCCCTCGACCAGCCGGCCCGGCAGCCAGCGGGTGAGCAGCATCCGCCGCTCGTCGTCGCAGTCCACCATCGCCGGCGCGCGACCGCGTGACGTCCACGGCGCGAGCCACGACCGGTGTGCCCGGATCTCGCGGGCCATGTGGCCGTCGTCGGGACCGCCCGCCTTCAGGACGTAGCGACCGCCCTCGTGCTCGAGCTCCAGCACCTGCCGCTGCCCGAGCTCCTGCCAGCTGTGGTCGTGCACGACCCGGGCACCGGGGAGCCAGCCGTCGAGCACTGCCTGCTGGTCGTCGGGGAGCATCCCCCGATCCTCGCCGATCAGGGCAGCGTGACCGGGCGGCACTCGCCGCCGCCGACCGGGCACAGCGCCGGGCCGGTACGCCGCGCGACCCAGCGGCCGTGCTCGACGCCCTGGCCGCGCACCACGTCGCGGCGCCAGCACGCCCTGGCCGCCGAGCTCGGTGCAGGCGGCGCGTCCCTCGACGACCCGGCAGAAGCCGAGCCGCGCTCGGTGGGCACGAACGCCCGGGAGAGCGGGTCGCCCGGCCGGGCGTCGTGGGCCCGCTTCGGGACCCGCCAGCCCCGGTCGGTGACGACCGAGCAGGTGGCCCGGTCGGCGAGCAGTCCACAGCGGGCCGGACCGCTGCGCGGCCGGCACCCAGGTGGCGTCGGTCAGCGCGGCACGGGAGCGGTCGATCCGGTCGTAGCCCCAGCTGCGGGCAGCGGGGTCGAAGGGCAGGCAGGCATGGGAACCGCCCCGTGCCTCGAGGGAGCGGCAGAACCAGACGCGGCCGTCGGCGCCGGCCAGGAAGGCCTGGGTCGCGGCGGCACCCCACGGCACCTCGCGACCGGTACGCACGAGCTGGGGACCGGCCGGCGTCCGGAGCACGCAGCCGACGCGCTGGTTGCGCAGCGTCCCGAGCCGACCGCAGACCACGTCGCGGTCGTCGAGCGTGACCATGCGGGCCGAGCCGGGCAGGAACGGGCGGGCGAGCCGCGCCGGAGCCGCCGCGCCGGGCCGCAGCAGGGCGGTGGACGCGTCCGACACGTTGCCGGCGGCGTCGTACGCCTCGACGGAGTAGGTGTAGGCCTGGCCGGGCGAGGCCTGGCGGTCCACGTAGGAGGGCGTCGACGTCGTCGCGAGGGGGATGCCGTTGCGGAGCACCGTGTAGCCGGTCGTGCCGAGGTCGTCGGCGGACGTCTTCCAGGTGACGTCGACGCCACCGTCGACCGCGGTGGCGGCGAGCGCCGGCGGCGCGTCGGGCGCCGTGTAGTCGACCGGGACCACGTCGGCGAGGTGGATGAACTTGTCCGGCCAGCCGGGGCCGCCGGGCGTCGACGGTGACCAGGTGGAACGCCGTTGTGGCCGTCGGTGTTCATCTCCGAGATCACGATGCTGCCGTCGGAGTTGACCTCCTCGACGTAGGAGACGTGGCCGCGGGCGTACCAGCCCACGCTGCCGACCGCGGGCACCTTGTTCGGCTTGATGTCGATCGACCTGGCCACCTTGGCCCAGTCGACGGCGTCGCCCCAGTGGACGCCGGCGTACCAGTTGCTGAAGGCGAGCGCGTTGCGCTGGCCGAGCCGGTGGGCGACCCAGGAGGTGCACTGCCCCTGGAAGAAGCCGAGGCCGTCGTTGACGCAGCCGCCGGTGCCGACCGTGGACTCGTCGCAGTCGGGGGCCGCCGGCCACGGGTAGCCGAAGGCGTCGTGGGCCTCGTTCGTGCCGGGGTAGCCGGCCCAGACCGGGGTCTCGGGCTCCTGGTCGGGCGCGGGGACGTCCGGCGTGTGGGCGGGCGGGGCCGTGGGCGGCTCGTCGGCCCGGGCCGCAGCCGTCGGCAACAGCAGCAGACCGGTGGCCAGCAAGAGCAGCACTCGCTTCAAGGTCGCCTCCAGACACGACACCGCGCCCTCGGGCGTCGGGCGCGGCCCCCATCGTGTGGGCCCGGTCGTGCCGCCCGCGGGAGAATCGGGGTCAAATGGCCCGATCGGACTATGCACGGCGTAGTCGGGCGGACGGGGGGAGCCGATACCCTGACGCCATGACCCCCGCGACCGCCCCGGAGGCCCCGTTCGGCCGGATGATGACCGCGATGGCCACCGCCTTCGCCGCCGACGGGTCGGTCGACCTCGACCAGACCGCCGCCATCGCCTCCCACCTCGTCGACAACGGCCACGACGGAGTCGTCGTCAGCGGTACGACGGGGGAGTCGCCCACGACCAGCGTCGCTGAGGACGGCGAGATCCTGCGCGTCGTCAAGGAGGCCGTGGGCCAGCGCGCCAAGGTCGTCGCCGGTGTCGGCACGAACAGCACGGACCACTCGATCGAGCTCGCGCGGCAGGCCGAGAAGCTCGGGGCCGACGGGCTGCTGCTGGTGACGCCCTACTACAGCCGGCCCGGCCAGGCCGGCGTGCTGCACCACTTCACCGAGGTCGTCCGGGCCACCGACGTGCCCGTGATGCTCTACGACGTCCCCGGCCGGACCGGGACCGTCATCGAGCTCGACACCTACGCCGCGGTCAAGGAGCTGGCTCCCGTCGTGGCCGTCAAGGACGCGGTCGGCGACTTCGCCCGTGGCGTGAAGATCATCGAGCTCGGCTACGCCGTCTACTCCGGCGACGACCACGCCAACCTCGGCTGGCTCGCCCACGGCGCCTGCGGCTTCGTCTCGGTGGTGGGTCACGCCGGTGGCCAGATGCTCTCGGCGATGGCGGGCGCCTTCTTCCACGGCGACCACGCCGGCGCCCTCGCGCTCTACCAGCGGCTGCTGCCGACCATGGACGCGATGATGAAGGTGCCCAACTACGGCGCCACCACGTCCAAGGCGGCCCTCGAGCTGCTCGGGGTCCTCGACAACCGCCGCGTCCGCTCTCCCCTGGTGCCGCTCACCGACCAGGAGGTCGCCGCCCTGCGCGCCGGCCTGGCGGAGTCCGGCCTGATCTGACCCGCCGGGCGCCGCCCGCGGATCCACGCAGACGAAAGAGACCAGATGTCCCACCCCCACCCGGAACTGTCCGCGCCCGCCGAGCTCGCCGAGGGCGGGCTCCGGATCATCCCCCTCGGTGGCCTGGGCGAGGTGGGTCGCAACATGACCGTCTTCGAGTACGACGGCCGGTTGCTGATCGTCGACTGCGGCGTGCTGTTCCCCGAGGAGAACCACCCCGGCGTCGACCTGATCCTCCCCGACTTCGAGCCGATCCGGGACCGGCTCGACGCCGTCGAGGCGCTGGTGCTGACCCACGGCCACGAGGACCACATCGGCGCGACCCCGTTCCTGCTGCGCGAGCGCGGCGACATCCCGCTCGTCGGCTCCGAGCTCACGCTGGCGCTGCTCGACAGCAAGCTGCGCGAGCACCGGCTGCGCGAGACCGTCCACCACAAGGTCCGCGAGGGCGACCGGCTGAGCCTCGGACCCTTCGACCTCGAGTTCGTCGCGGTCAACCACTCCATCCCCGACGCCCTCGCGGTCGCGATCCGCACCGGCGCCGGCCTGGTGCTGCACACCGGTGACTTCAAGATGGACCAGCTGCCGCTCGACGGCCGGATCACCGACCTGCGCGCGTTCGCGCGGCTCGGCGAGGAGGGGGTCGACCTGTTCATGGTCGACTCCACGAACGCCGAGGTACCCGGCTTCACGACCTCCGAGCAGGACATCGCGCCGGTCCTCGAGCGGGTCTTCCACGAGAGCAAGCAGCGGATCATCGTCGCCTGCTTCGCCTCCCACGTGCACCGCGTCCAGCAGATCCTCGACGCCGCCGTCGTGCACGACCGGAAGGTCGCCTACGTCGGGCGTTCGATGGTCCGCAACATGGCGATCGCCCGCGACCTCGGCTACCTCACCGTGCCGCCGGGCACGCTGGTCGACGCCAAGGAGCTGGCCGACCTCGCGCCGGAGCGACAGGTGCTGGTCTCGACCGGCAGCCAGGGCGAGCCGCTCAGCGCGCTGAGCCGGATCGCCCAGCGCAACCACAACTTCGTCCACATCGAGGCCGGCGACACCGTCGTCCTCGCCTCCAGCCTGATCCCCGGCAACGAGAACGCCGTCTACCGGGTCATCAACGGGCTGGCGCGCTGGGGGGCCAACGTGGTCCACAAGGGCAACGCGCTGGTCCACGTCAGCGGTCACGCCAGCGCCGGCGAGCTCCTCTACTGCTACAACATCGTCCGTCCCCGCAACGTGCTGCCCGTCCACGGCGAGATCCGGCACCTGCTGGCCAACGGCGCCCTGGCGCGTCAGACCGGCGTCCCCGCCGAGAACGTCGTGATCGCCGAGGACGGTGTCGTGGTCGACCTCGTCGACGGCGTGGCCTCGATCGCCGGCAAGGTGGAGTGCGGCTACGTCTTCGTCGACGGCTCGTCGGTGGGGGACATCACCGAGTCCGACCTCAAGGACCGGCGAATCCTCGGCGAGGAGGGGTTCATCTCTGTCATCGTGGTCGTCGACTCGGTGACCGGCAAGGTGTCCGGGGGTCCGGAGATCCATGCCCGCGGCTTCGCGGAGGACGACTCGACCTTCGACGAGATCAAGCAGCCGATCATCGACGCCCTGCACCGCGCGGCCAGCGAAGGTCCGGGCGACACGTACCAGCTGCAGCAGACGGTGCGCCGAGTTGTGGGACGGTGGGTGAACAGCACCCACCGCCGCCGTCCGATGATCATTCCGGTGGTCATCGAGGCGTGAGGAGCCGAGCGCTCGGGGAGGAACCCATGGCACGGTTCGACACCTTCCACGCCGATGGGGTCCGGCGCCTCTACGAGGTGACGCGACGCGTCAACTCCTCGGCCGACCTGGCCGAGGTGCTCGAGGAGATCGCCACCGGCGTCTGCGAGGGGCTCGGTTACGGCGTCGCCGCCATCTCGCGCCTCGAGGGCGACACCCTGGTCATGGCGGCGGTCGCCGGTGACGACCAGGTCCGCGACGAGATCATCGGTCGCCGTACGCCGGCCGAGCAGGTGCTCGGGCGCGAGTTCTCGATCGCCGACCACTGGGGCATCCTGCGGTTCGTCCCGCACGACCGGTTGCCGGTCGAGCAGATCTCCAGCCTGTGGGTCCCCGACATCGAGGTGTCGGACGACCCGGAGGCCTGGCACCCGCTCGACGCGCTCTACGCGCCCCTCTACTCCTCGACCGGCACGCTGCTGGGCAACATGGCGGTGGACCTGCCGCCCGATCGCAAGATCCCCAACCAGCAGCAGCGCGAGCTGCTGGAGATGTTCGTGGTGCAGGCCGGCCTCGCGCTGGAGAACGCGCAGCGCCGCGAGCAGCTCAACCGCCAGGTCCGGCTGGGCGAGGCGCTGAAGAAGCTGGCGCTGCTGTCCGGGACGCTCGAGATCGAGCCGTCCCTGCAGGAGGCCGCGGTCTCGCTCTTCCAGGCGCTGCCGCTCTCCCAGGTCTCCGTGCGCTGCTTCGCCGACAACGTCGAGGACCACGAGAACTACTCCGCCGGCATGCCCGCACCGGCGAGCGCCAGCGACGACACCGTGCTGGCGATCCGCCAGGACCTGGTGCGTCACGGCGCGCAGGGCCGGTTGCGGCCCGTGGTGTTCTCGACACGCGACGACGACTTCGACGACCTCGAGTCCGAGCCCCTGATCCGGAAGCGGCTGGCGGAGACCGACTGGACCCACGGCCTCATCGCGCCGATCGGCGTCGACCGGGAGGTCATGGGCTACATCGTGCTGCTGCGCGAGGAGGCCCAGGCCGCCTTCGACCCGGACGAGGTCGACGCGCTCCACGAGGCCGGCCGCGAGCTCGGCCGGGTCGTGCGGGACGTCCGGCTCCGGCGTACCGAACGGCGGCTGCTGGCCGAGCTGCGCGAGCTCGACCGCTACAAGGGCGAGCTGATCGCGACCATCTCCCACGAGCTGAAGACGCCGCTGACCTCGATCATCGGCCACACCGAGCTGCTCGAGGAGGCGGGAGTGCACCCGAGCTCGGTCAGCGCCATCAGCCGGAACGCCGCACGGTTGGACCGGCTCGTGACCAACCTGCTCAACTACTCCCGCATCCAGGGCCGCCGCGAGCTCCAGCGGGTGCCGCTCGACCTGGTCGAGCTCTGCCGCACCTCGCTGGAGATGCTCCGGATCCAGGCGCAGCCGGCCGGGGTCGCCCTCGAGCTGTTCGACCCGGACGGCCCGGTGCTGGTGATGGCGGATGCCGAGGAGCTCCCGCGGGTGGTCGACAACCTCTGCAGCAACGCCGTGAAGTACACCCCGCGCGGCGGCCGGGTCGAGGTCTGCGTCCGCGCCTTCGAGGGGCTGGGCCAGGTGCAGGTGCGCGACACCGGCCTCGGCATCTCGCCGCAGGACCAGCTGCACCTGTTCTCGGCGTTCCACCGCTCCACCAACCCCGAGGCGCTCACCATCCCCGGCACCGGGCTGGGCCTGGCCATCTCGCGCACCATCGCCGAGCTGCACGGCGGCGACATCGCAGTGGAGTCGGTGCTCGGGAAGGGCAGCGAGTTCACGCTGCGACTCCCGCTCCTGGACTGAGGAGTCCCGACACCCGACGGGTCAGTCCCGGGCGGAGCGGCCCGTCACGCGGCCGTCCCGCTTCTTGCAGGACAGCACCTTCACGTTGTCGACGTACCAGCCCTTGATGCCGTTGCAGCCGTCCCGACCGAAGTCGAAGCGGATCTCGAGCCGGTCGCCCTTGCCCACGCCGGCCTTGGCGAGCGCGACGTGGGTCTGGCCCCAGCTGCCCTCGACCTCGCCGCCGTCGGTGCCGGTCCAGCCCCGCTCACCAGCGAGCGGACTGGTGTTGCCGGCCTGCTGGGTCTCCATCCGGGCGTTGGGGCCGTTGAAGACGTAGGCCTTGGCCGGGAGCAGCGTCCACCGGCCGCCGTTGACCCGGATCTTGACGTTGCCGCCGTCCCAGCCGGCCTCGGTCGCGACGTAGTGGTCGAACGTCAGCTTCGGAGCCATGACGCGGCGCGGCATCCGGATGGTGGGGCTGAGCAGGCTGTTGCGGCTGGAGATGTCGTCCTTGTCCCCGAGGCAGCTGCCCGTCACCGGGTCCGGGGCGTACGCGGTGTTGCCCGCGTGGTCAGGAGCGTTGTCGGTGGCCCGCCAGGCGTAGCCGCGGCCCTTCGGGAACACGACCTCGCGCGACCGGCTCCAGCCGCGGAGACCGCTTGCTGAAGTTCTCGCCCCAGACCTTCACGGTGCGGGTGCCCGGGCCACACGCGCGGGGTGCGTTCGCGCGCAGCAGCGGCCGGAAGTTGCACTGGTCCTTCGGGTCGAGCCGCAGCTCCACGGCGCTCGACGCCGCCTCGACCTGGGCGCAGTCGGCGGGGTCGATCGTGACGTTGAGGTCACCCGGCGTCTCGCCCGTGGTCGAGAGCGCCCGCAGCGGCTGACCGGTCAGCTCGGTGCAGGACGTCGCCAGGGCGTCGGCGAGGTCGACGAAGTCCGACGTGGACGTCAGGTGGGCCGACTGCGCCTGCCAGAAGATGTGGGCCGCCTTGGCCAGGCCGAGGCCGGTCACGGTCACGCCGTTGTAGTCGCCACCGTCGACCAGCAGCGAGTAGGCGTGGTTGACCACGCCGGAGTTGCTGTGGACACCCCCGGCGTCGTCCTCGGAGCACTTGTACTCGGCGTCGGAGACCTTGCCCGGGTCGCCGTAGCAGGTGGGGTTCCACATGTCGCGGATCGCGCCGCCGAAGGCCGTCGACTTCTCGCTCTGCAGCCACCGGTAGGAGTCGGCGCGGGGCGCGTCGTCGGTCGGGCTGATGGTCGCGGTCGCCGTACCGGCCTGGCGGAAGCGTCGGCCGTCGGCCCTGGTGACCATCACGCCGTAGATGTCGCTCTCGGCGTTGAAGGAGAACGCACCCTCGTCGCCGAACTTGTTGCCGAGGACGATGCCGGCGCCGCCGGCCTCGGTGACGTGGTCGACCGGCGTCTGCCAGCCGCAGCCGGCCTCGTCGACGTAGACCCACTTGCCCGCGACCTCAGCGCTGTTGGTCAGCGGCGAGCAGGCGTCGGTCGGCTTGTCGCCACGCCCCTCGTCGGGGTCCTGGGCCACGACGACGTCGGCGTTGATCGGGTCGGTGATGGTCGGGCCGAACGCCGCCGGGGCGGCGTCGACGCACGGTCCGGCGACCTCCGCAGGGGAGTTGATGACGACCTGCACGTCACCGCGGGTGTGCCGGCTGCACTGTCCGTCGGGCCGCTTGGTCGTGAGGTCACCCTCGCCGCCGTCCTCGCGGCCGTTGATGAGGTCGATGGTCTCGCCCCAGACGTCGGAGTAGCCCTCGTTCATGGCGCCGGGCTGCCACTGGTAGATGAGGTCCGAGGTGTACTGGGTGTAGGCGTGGGCCCACTCGTGGGCGACCACGTCGTCGGACGTGACACCGTTGCAGAAGAGGGTGTAGCCGTCGTTCCAGCTGGCGTTGGGGCAGCCACCGGGCGTCGGGTCGCTGTTGATGGTGATCATCTCGCCGCCCTCACCGTCGTAGCTGTCGCGTCCCCATGTGTTGTTGAAGAACCAGTAGCTGTCGCCGGCCGACGGCCATCAGGTTGGCCTGCTCGGTGTTGAGCGTGCCGGGGTAGGGGTCGCCGTCCTTCCAGACGAGCTCGGTCCTGATCTGGCCGCGCCGACCCAGCGACGCCTCGTAGAGCTCGCGGTAGAGGGCGTCGTGGACCAGGGAGTAGCGGTTGACCGGCTTGAGCGTCTGGGCGTCGAGGAAGACCCGCTCACCGATGTTCGAGCCGTTGGTGACCTCGACGGACCAGGCCAGGATCGCCTTGCCGGCCGTGCCGCGGGTCACGCCGAGCCGGTAGACCATCAGCTCGGGGGACTCGGCCCGGATGCCCGCCAGGTGGGCGGCGGCACCGTCGGCGCGGGAGGGCGGGTTGGCCCGCACCGTCGCGACCGCTCGCTGCGCGGCCTGCTCCTGCGTGGAGCGGGGCGTGGTCGCGAGCGCCAGGTCGGGGGCGGCGAAACCGCTCACCGCGGTGAGGTGACCCTGCTGGTCGATGTTCGCCTTGAGCTCGGCGCCGAAGACCGGCAGCCCCCGGTAGGTCTGCTGGAACCGCACGATCCAGCCGTAGCGGTAGGACTGCACGCCGGTCTGGGAGAGCTGACCGGCGCGGGCGCCGAACGCGGCGCCGTACTGGTCGAGGTAGTCCGCGGCCTTGGACACGGCCGCGCTGGAGGAGTCGCCGGCGACGCCCGGGAGCAGGTCACCGTCGGCACCGCGTGCCCGGACGAAGCCGACCTCGCCGGTCGACCGCTCTGCCGAGACCGCGATCGGTCCCTCGGCCTCGCCGCGCATCTGCTGGACCAGGCTGGCGTCGGTCGTCGGTGCCGACGGGCTCGCGGCGACGGACTGGAGTCCGGGCACGGCTGACAGGCCCGCCCCCAGAAGTGCCAGCGCTGCTGCTTGGCTCACGAGTCTCACGAGTGGTTCCCCTCCCAGGGTGACGGTCCGACAGCCACGTGAGCCGGGCCACGTGGGCGACACCCTAAGGCTCCCGCCGGGGCCGGGTCCACGGATGCGCGGGCAACGCGCCAGCAAGGTGGGTCGCCGACACGCATCGTGTGATCCCTGTGACTGGAGTGACGTTGGCTTAGCCTTCCACCATGGCGACCCGTACGTCTTCCCCGCCGGGGTCGCGGAGCAAGAGCACGTCCTCGTCACGGTCCTCGACCTCGAAGTCGAAGTCGAAGGCCAAGCCGAAGAGCTCGACCTCCCGATCCCGGAGTACCCGGTCCAACAGGAGCCGGCGTCCAGCTCCGCGCGCCGTCCGCAGCGGCCGCGGACCCGTCTCGCGCACCTTCGGCGCGGTCGGCCGCGGCGTCGGCGCGACCTGGATGGCCACCGCCCACGGCGTGGGCGCCGGCGCCCGGAAGGTCGGCGGCGCCGCCCGCGACCTCGAGCCCGAGCAGCGGCGCGACGGCGTCGGGCTGTTCCTGATCGCGCTGGCGTCGTCGCGGCCGCCGCCGTGTGGTGGCAGCTGCCCGGCGGCCTCATGGACGTCGCCCGCACCATCGTCGCCGGTTCGGTCGGCAAGGTCGGCTGGCTGGTGCCGGTGCTGCTGGTGCTGATCGGCTGGCGCAACATGCGCGACCCCGAGCACAACGGCCCGGCCGGCCGCCAGGTCATCGGCTGGCTCGCGCTCGGCTTCGGCGTGCTCGGCATCGTCCACATCGCCAGCGGCAACCCGCAGCCCCAGGTCGGCGACTCCAGCGAGCTCCAGTTCGGTGGGGGAGCGATCGGGTTCGTCATCTCCAGCCTGCTGCTGGACCTGCTGCGCTCGGCGTACGTCGTGGTGCCGGTGCTGGTCCTGCTCTCGGTGTTCGGGCTGCTGGTCATCACCGCCACCCCCGTCTACCAGGTCCCGGCCAGGCTGGCCGCGCTCCGCGACCGGATGCTCGGCCGGACCCCGGTCGCCGAGGAGGACGCGCGACGAGGGCGACCTCACCCAGCCGATCCGCACCCGCCGCGGTCGGGCGACCGACGACATCGACCCCGACATGGGCGACCCCGCCTACGACTCCCCGGTGCTGACCGAGCGGGAGCTGAAGAAGCGGCGCAAGAAGGCCGACGCTCGACGACCAGCCGACCGAGCCGACCCCGGTCGTCCCGGAGGCGGTCGACGAGAAGGTCGACCTCGAGCCGCCGCCGCACACCCCGATCCCGCAGCGCGTCGAGCAGCTCGCGCTGTCCGGCGACATCGCCTACACGCTGCCGGCAACGAGGCCCTCAAGCCCGGCTCGGCGCACAAGGCCCGCTCCAAGGCCAGCGACGCGGTCGTCGACCGGCTGACGCAGGTGCATGGAGGAGTTCGGCATCGACGCGCAGGTCACCGGCTACACCCGCGGCCCGACCGTCACCCGCTACGAGGTCGAGCTCGGCCCCGCGGTCAAGGTCGAGAAGGTCACCGCGCTGTCGAAGAACATCGCCTACGCCGTCGCCTCCGCCGACGTCCGGATCCTCAGCCCGATCCCCGGCAAGTCCGCGATCGGCATCGAGATCCCCAACGTCGACAAGGAGATCGTCTCCCTCGGCGACGTGCTCCGGTCGGGCACGGCCCGCGCCGACCACCACCCGATGGTGTGCGGCCTCGGCAAGGACGTCGAGGGCGGCTTCGTGGTCGCCAACCTGGCGAAGATGCCGCACCTGCTGGTGGCCGGCGCGACCGGCTCCGGAAAGTCGTCGTTCATCAACTCGATGATCACCTCGATCCTGATGCGCTCCACGCCCGACGAGGTCCGGATGATCATGGTCGACCCCAAGCGGGTCGAGCTGAACGCCTACGAAGGCGTCCCGCACCTGATCACGCCGATCATCACCAACCCCAAGAAGGCCGCCGAGGCGCTGGCGTGGGTCGTGCGCGAGATGGACATGCGCTACGACGACCTGGCCAACTTCGGCTTCCGCCACATCGACGACTTCAACAAGGCGGTCCGCGCCGGCAAGGTCGAGGTGCCGCCGGGCAGCGAGCGCGAGCTGTCGCCGTACCCCTACCTGCTGGTGATCGTCGACGAGCTCGCCGACCTGATGATGGTCGCGCCGCGCGACGTCGAGGACGCCGTCGTCCGGATCACCCAGCTCGCCCGCGCCGCCGGCATCCACCTGGTGCTCGCGACGCAGCGACCGAGCGTCGACGTGGTGACCGGCCTGATCAAGGCGAACGTGCCGTCGCGGCTCGCGTTCGCCACCTCCTCGCTCGCCGACAGCCGGGTCATCCTCGACCAGCCCGGCGCCGAGAAGCTGGTCGGCCAGGGTGACGGGCTGTTCCTGCCGATGGGCGCGTCCAAGGCGGTCCGCGTCCAGGGCTCGTGGGTGACCGAGGCCGAGATCCACCAGGTCGTCGCCCACTGCAAGACGCAGCTCCAGCCGACGTACGTCGAGGACGTGACCGCGCCGCAGCAGGCCAAGCGCGACCTCGACGACGACATCGGCGACGACCTCGACCTGGTCGTGCAGGCGATCGAGCTGGTCGTGTCGACGCAGTTCGGCTCCACCTCGATGCTGCAGCGCAAGCTCCGGGTCGGCTTCGCGAAGGCGGGCCGGCTGATGGACATCCTCGAGAGCCGTGGCGTGGTCGGTCCCAGTGAGGGATCGAAGGCGCGGGACGTGCTCGTCAAGCCCGACGAGATCGATGGCGTCATCGCCGTACCTGCAGGGAGAGGCCTCATGAGCAGTCTTGAATCGGCACCGGACCACGACGACCGACGCGACGCACTCGGCGACGAGGCCGCGCCCCCGACCGGCCTGGCGCTGGCCCCCGAGAGCGTGGTGGTCCGTCGCAACGCCGGGCTGGCCGCCCTCGTCGGTGGCCTCGCCTCGGCGGTCGCGATCGCCTACCTGGCCCGCGCCTCCGAGACCGGTGCGGTGCTCGACTGGGCGATGGCCGCGGTCCTGGGCGTGCTCGGCATCGGCTACCTCGCCGCGCTGGTCGACGCCCGCACGCCGTTGCTGGTGGCCGACGCGCAGGGCGTGCGGATCCGGCTCGGCCGCGCCTGGCGCGGTCTGCCGTGGGGCGCGCTGCACCGCGTCGAGCACACCCCGCGCCGCGGGCTGCTGCGCGACGGCCGGCTGGTCATGGTCGTGCACAACCCGGCCCGGCTGCTCGAGGAGCTCGACGGCGGCGCCCGCCGCCAGTCGCCGTCTCAGCCAGAAGCTGTACGGCGCGCCGTTCGCGATGCCGCTGGGCCTCTCGACCCGCGTCACCGGCGCCGGGGAGGACCTGACCGCCGCGCTCGACCGCGCTGGCCGGCGGCGCCAGCAGGTGGTCGAGGTCGCCGACGAGCCGGTCGAGCCGGTCGAGGACGTCGAGCCGACGAGGTCGCCGAGCCCGTCGGCGACGCGAGCCGGACCGCGAGCTCGCCCGCTCGCTCGCGCCCGACCGTCCGACGTTGCCCACCGATCAACCGGGTCGGCGGCCTGTTCCAGCGCGACGCGACGACGAGCGTCGAGGACGACGGCCGAGGTCGAGCCGAGCGACGCCGGTCGACGACGCTGGTGGCCAGCGACGACCCCCAGCCCGCTGCGCGAGCCCGCCACCGCGTCCCGGATCGAGGTGCGCCGCGAGGTCGAGAGCGAGGACCTCGACGGCGCTCGGAGGTCGCGAGCTGCGTCGTCCCGGCAGCGTCAGCCTGGTCGAGGACACCCAGGTCTGGAGCGAGCGCGTCCAGCCGATCGCCCGCCAGGGCAGCGCCGTCGAGCCGCTGCTCATCGACGACTACGCCGTCGAGCCCGCCGAGGACCCGGTCATCGGCCCCGACCTCGCCGCCGCCCGCACCCGGCTCGGCCTGACCGTCGACCAGCTGGCCGAGCGCACGCGGATCCGGCCCCACGTCATCGAGTCGATCGAGGTCGACGACTTCACGCCCTGCGGCGGTGACTTCTACGCCCGCGGCCACCTGCGCACGCTCGCCCGCGTCCTGGGCCTCGACGTCGCACCGCTGCTCACGACGTACGACGAGCGCTACGCCGACGCGCCGATCAACCCGCGCCGGGTCTTCGAGGCCGAGCTCGCGACCGGCGCGAACGGCTCGATCCGCGGCACCCGTGGCGGCCCGAACTGGTCGGTGCTGGTCGCGGCGGTGATGGCGCTGGTGCTGGCCTGGTCCGTCGCCCGGCTGGTCATGGACAGCCCGGTCGACCTGCAGGGCCACCCCGGTGCTCAACGGCTCGGCCGGCGTCGACAACGGCGAGGGGCGGCGGCAAGGCGGCCCCCGCCGGTCCCGGTGGTGCTGACCGCGGCCGGCGGCGGCGCGCAGGTGATCGTCCGCGACGGCACCGGCAAGGTCGTGTTCAAGGGCGGCCTGTCCTTCGGCGAGACCCGCACGCTCCAGGTCTCGCCGCCGGTGTGGATCCAGACCGTCGGACGGCTCGCTGACCGCGAGCATCGACGGCGAGGACCACGGCGCCCTGGGCGCCACCGGACGCGGTGCGCAGGAGATGTTCACCGTCATCCCGTGACGGTGACGTGTGTCACCGGCCCTCGCCGACGAAGCGGGTGACTGCGCCCGGACCCGGCATACTCGTGCGGACATGACTACTCCCACGACGACGCCCCCGCCGCCGGAACACCGCTGTCGGTCGCCCTGGTGACCCTCGGCTGCGCCCGCAACGAGGTCGACTCCGAGGAGCTGGCCGGCCGGCTCGAGGCCGGCGGCTTCCTGCTCGTCGACGACGCCGAGGACGCCGACACGGTCGTGGTGAACACCTGCGGCTTCGTCGAGGCGGCCAAGAAGGACAGCGTCGACACGCTGCTCGAGGCCGCCGACCTGAAGGCCGACCGGCCGGCACCCAGGCCGTGGTGGCCGTCGGCTGCCTCGCCGAGCGCTACGGCAAGGACCTCGCCGACCTCGCTGCCCGAGGCCGACGCCGTGCTCGGCTTCGACGACTACCCCGACATCGCCGCCCGGCTGCGGTCGATCGTGGCGGGGGAGACGCACCGAGGCCCACACCCCGCAGGACCGGCGCCTGCTGCTCCCGATCACGCCGGTCGAGCGCGGCGCGTCGGTCGACGACATCACGCGTGCCCGGCCTGGGCGGCCCGCGCGCCGTACGCCGCCGGCTCGACGGCGGCCCGATGGCGCCGCTGAAGCTGGCCAGCGGCTGCGACCGCCGCTGCTCCTTCTGCGCGATCCCGAGCTTCCGCGGCTCGTTCGTGAGCCGCCGTCCGAGCGACGTGCTCGGCGAGGCGGTCTGGCTGGCCGGCCAGGGCGTCAAGGAGGTGTTCCTCGTCAGCGAGAACTCCACCTCCTACGGCAAGGACCTCGGCGACCTGCGGCTGCTCGAGACGCTGCTGCCCGAGCTGGCGGCGGTCGACGGCATCGAGCGGGTGCGGGTCTCCTACCTGCAGCCCGCCGAGACCCGGCCCGGCCTGGTCGAGGCGATCGCGGGCACGCACCGGCGTGGCGCCGTACTTCGACCTCTCCTTCCAGCACGCCAGCGCCGACGGTGCTGCGCCGGATGCGCCGGTTCGGCGACCCGGAGTCGTTCCTGGGCCTGCTCGGCCGGGATCCGCGACCTCGCGCCCGACGCCGGGGTCCGCTCCAACGTGATCGTCGGCTTCCCGGGCGAGACCGAGGCCGACCTCCAGACGCTGTGCGACTTCCTGGTCGCCGCCCGGATGGACGTCACCGGCGTGTTCGGCTACTCCGACGAGGACGGCACCGAGGCGGCGTCGTACGACGGGAAGCTCGACGACGACGAGATCCGCGCCCGCACCGAGCACGTCACGTGCCTGGTCGAGGAGCTCAACGCCCAGCGTGCCGAGGAGCGGATCGGCGAGACGGTCGAGGTGCTGGTCGAGTCGGTGGCCGACGGCGAGGTCGTCGGCCGGGCCGCCCACCAGGGCCCGGAGGTCGACGGCTCCACCTACCTGCTCGGCTCGGCGGCGCCGCGGTCGGCGACCTGGTCCGCGCCGAGGTGGTCGCCACCGAGGGCGTCGACCTCTACGCGAAGGAGCGTCCGTGACCGAGCACCGAGACCACGCCCAGCAACCTGAACGTGCCCAACGCGCTGACGACGCTGCGGATCGTGATGGTCCCGTTCTTCGGCTGGGCGCTGCTGCACGACGGCGGTGACTCGATCACCTGGCGGCTGGTGGCGTTCGCGCTCTTCGTCGGCGGCGATGATCACCGACAAGATCGACGGCGACCTCGCCCGCAAGCACAACCTGGTCACCAACTTCGGCAAGATCGCCGACCCGATCGCCGACAAGGCGATCACCGGCATGGCGTTCATCGGGCTGTCGATCGTCGGCGACGTCTGGTGGTGGGTCACCATCGTGGTGCTGCTCCGTGAGTGGAGCGTGACCCTGCTGCGGCTCTCGGTGCTCAAGCAGGTCGTGATCGCGGCGTCGGCCAGCGGCAAGCTGAAGACGACCCTGCAGGCGATCGCGCTCAGCGTGCTCACGCTCCCGCTGCCCCACGGGGATGCCCACGGTGGCGCGTTCGACCGGTTCGGCACCGCTCGGCGAGGTGCTCTTCTACGCCGGCCAGGTGGCTCTCGTGGGGGCCGTCGCGATGACCCTCTGGTCGGGCTACGAGTTCTTCCGGGACGTCTGGCGGCAGCGCGGCCAGCTGCGGGGCAATTGACCACAACACGCTCACGTGAAATTCGTCAACACTAGATCAGAATTTCTCGGCCCCCGCGGGTTAGGGTGTACCGCGCTTCGCGTCGAGGAAGCCGATCTCGGGTTTCCCCCGGTCCGCGATGCCTGGTCGCGTGGTCGCTCCGAGGACGTCCACACCTCTCCACTCGGAGTGTCTGCATGCGTCCCTCCTCGAGACTGGCCGGCCCTGCTCGGCGCCTCGGCCTCGTCGCATCCACCCCTGTCGCTCGGACTGGCGGTCCCCGCCCAGGCCGCGAGCACCGGCCTGATCATCAACGAGGTGTACGGCGGCGGAGGCTCGACGTCGGCCGACCGCTCGTACAAGTCGGACTTCGTGGAGCTCCACAACCCCACGGACGCCCCGTGTCCACCAGGGGAATGAGCCTCCAGTACCGCGCTGCGGGCTACACGACCGGCACACCCGCGACACTGGCCACTTCCCGACCAGATGGTCGCCGCGCACGACAACTTCCTGGTGCAGGTCAGCAGCCCCGGCAGCGGCAACCCGTGCGGTGGCGCCGACCTCAATCCCGACTTCTCCGGCACGACGCTCAACATGGCGGCCGGCAGCGGCCAGGTCATCCTGTCGTCCGGCACGACTCCGATCACCGCCACCGGCACCACGATGCACACCGTCGCCGGCGTCGTCGACTTCGTGGGCTACGGCACGCCCACGCCGTCCGAGACCGCGCCGACCGGCACCGTGATGGCCAACACGACCTCGGCCCAGCGCGCGACCACGGTCGACCGCGACAACAACGCCACCGACTTCCGGGCAGCCGGCGACCCCGACTCCGACGAAGTCGAGCTCCTCCGGTCCCGACGCCGTTGGTCGCGACCGATCCCGCCGACGTCACCGCCACCGTCGATACGCCCGATCACCCCGATCACGCTCCAGGCCAGCGGTGGCGGTCACGCGCCGTACAGCTGGACCGTCACCGGCCTGCCCGCCGGTCTTGTCCGAGACCAGCGACGGCGTCATCGGCGGCACCCCGACCCAGGCCGGCATCTCCACGGTGACCGCCACCGTCACCGACTCCGCTCGCCGCCGGCCAGCGAGACGCGTCGACTTCGCCATCACCGTCAACCCGGCCGCCGGTCGCTCGTCGACCATCGCCGAGGTCCAGGGCACCCCGGCCACGCAGGGCGTCGACGCGGCCAGCCCCAAGGTCGGCCAGCGCGTGATCGTCCGGGGCGTCGTCACCGGTCGCTACCCGACCGGCACCGGCAACCTCGCCGGCTTCTACCTCCAGACCGGCGGCGCGGACGGCGTCGACTACGACACGCCCGGGCGCCTCCGACGCGATCTTCGTCTTCACCGGCGCCAAGACCCCGCCTGCCCATCGGCGCCTCGGTCGAGGTGACCGGCACGGTCGAGGAGCGCTTCGGGTCCACGCAGATCGCCGCCCAGCCGCGACGGACACGATCACCGTGCTCTCCAGCCCGCTGCCGGCCGTGGTGCCCGGCGACACCGCTCCCCGGCACCGACTGCGCGCTGCCCGGCACCGACTGCCTGACCGGCGCGGCCCTCGAGGCGGCTCGCGAGGCGCACGAGGGCGAGGCGTTCCTGCCCACCGGCGCCTACACGGTCACCGACTCCTACGACGGCACGCCGTTCACGCAGGACTCAGTCGCGCGGCTTCCAGATGCAGGGCGAGATCGGCCTGGCCGCCAACAGCACCGAGCCGCTGATGATCCCGACCGAGACCATCGACCAGTCGGACACCGCCGCGCATCGCCGCCCGCACGGCGTGGAACGACGCCCACGCCGTGATCCTCGACGACGGCGCCGACCGCGACTACACCAGCAACACCTACGAGGACGAGGGCCTTCCCGTGGCTCACCCCGGACCAACCCGGTCCGGGTCGGCGCGCCGGTGCAGTTCAAGCGGCCGGTGATCCTCGAGTTCCGCCGCGACTTCTGGCGGATCCAGCCGGAGACCCGGATCGAGCCCGGCACGACCGGCGCGGACCGCGTGGCGTTCGACGAACACCCGGACCGCGGCGCCCGGAGGACGTGCTCGGTGACACCGGCGACCTGAAGATCGCCACCTTCAACATGCTCAACTACTTCAACACCTTCGGCGAGACGTGGGCGGCCAGCGACGGCAACGCCGCCGGCAGCGACGGCACCAGCTACGACTTCACCAACCCGCGCCGGTGCTCCTTCTACCGCGACCGCGGCAGCCGGTGCCGCCGGCACGGGCACCGAGGTCCGCCTCACCAACGACACCTGCGAGCAGGACGCCGTCGACCCGCTCACCGGCCTCAACGTCAAGCTCCCGGACCGCGCGGCGCGGCCAACGAGGCGAACTTCCTCCGCCAGGAGGCCAAGGAGCTCGAGGCGATCAACACCATCGACGCCGACGTGATGTCGCTGGAGGAGGTCGAGAACTCGATCAAGCTCTACGACGCGGCGATCGACGGGCCCGACGGCGCCGACAACGACCGCGACGACGCGCTCAAGCGTCTGGTGCAGCAGCTCAACGCACACTGGGCCGCCGACCACCCGGCCGACACCGACCGCGTGGGCCTTCGTGCCGTCTCCGCGCCCCGAGGCGCTGCCGACGGTGACCGAGCAGGACGCCATCCGTTCGGCGTTCATCTACAACCCGAGCAAGGTCGAGCCGGTCGGCCGGTCGCAGGTGCTGGTCAACTCGGCCGCCGTTCCGCAACGCCCGCGAGCCGCTGGCCCAGGCGTTCAAGCCGCTCGGCGGCGGCCGGGCGCGACGCGTTCGGCGTGATCGTCAACCACTTCAAGTCCAAGGGCGGCCCGCACGGCGCCGGCCACGGTCAACGGTGACAACGTCGACGCCGGCGACGGCGCCGGCTTCTACAACGGCGACCGCAAGCGGCAGGCGGCAGCGCTGGTCGCGTTCGCCGACCAGTTCTCGGCCGACAAGAACATCGGGCCGATGTTCCTGACCGGCGACTTCAACTCCTACTCGGCGGAGGACCCGGTCCAGGTCATCGAGGCCGGCGGGTTCACCAACCTCAAGCCGAGCAACGGCGAGACGACCTACAGCTTCGGCGGTCTGGCCGGCTCGCTCGACCACGTGTTCGCCAACGAGGCGGCCGAGGCCATGGTGACCGGCGAGGACGTCTGGGCGATCAACGCCGGCGAGTCGGTCTACTACGAGTACAGCCGCTACAACGCCAGCGCCACCGACCTCTACGCGGTCAACCCGTTCCGCAGCTCCGACCACAACCCGGAGATCATCGGCATCGACGTGGGGGACAACATCCCCGACCCCGACGTCGACACGGTGCAGGTGCTGGCGACCAACGACTTCCACGGCCGGCTCCTCGACGACCCGGGCAGCGCGGCGGCCGGTGCCGCCTCGATGGCCGGCGCGGTCAAGCAGCTGCGCGCGGACAACGCCAGACACGATCTTCGCCGCCGCCGGTGACCTGATCGGTGCCTCGACGTTCGAGTCGTTCATCCAGGACGACGAGCCGACCATCGACGCCCTCAACGAGGCCGGGCTCGAGGTGTCCGCGGTGGGCAACCACGAGTTCGACCAGGGCTACGCCGACCTCGTCGACCGCGTCATGCCGCTGCGCGGCGTGGGAGTACATCGGCGCCAACGTGGAGTTCGCGGACACCGAGGACGGCCACACCGCGGGCGACCCCGCACTGCCCGAGACCTGGTGCCAGACGCTGCCCAACGGCCGCGTCGTCGGCTTCGTCGGCGCGGTCACCGAGGACCTCCCGGCGCTGGTCGCCGGCTCCGGCATCGAGGACATCGTGGTCACCGACGTCGTCGACGCGGTCAACGAGCACGCCGACGAGCTCAAGGGCCCGGACGGCTGCGGCGCCGTCGAGGGTCCCGCCGACCTGGTCGTCGAGCTGGTGCACGAGGGCGCCGCCACCACGGCGTACTCCGCGGTCACCGACGGCTCGACGTTCGGCCAGATCGTGGCCGGTGCCAACGCGAACGTCGACGCGATCGTCTCCGGTCACACCCACCTGGCCTACAACCACAAGGTGCCGGTGCCGGCGTGGGTCCCTGGAGGGTCGCGCCGTCACGAAGCGTCCGGTGGTCTCCGCGGGTCAGTACGGCGCCAACCTCAACCGGCTCGAGTTCGAGTTCGCGCCGGGCGGCGGTGAGCTGGTGAACATCCGCCAGACCGTGCTCCAGCTCAAGGACTACGACGCCGACCCGGAAACCCAGCTGATCGTCGACGCCGCGGAGGACTTCGCCGAGGAGGCGGGCAGCCGCGTGCTCGGCGCCGTCGAGGACGAGTACATGCGGGCGCGCCGCGTCGGCGACGACGGCCAGATCGTGGAGAACCGCGGTGGCGAGTCGACGCTGGGCAACCTGATCGCCGAGATGCAGCGCTGGAAGACCGGCGCCGACATCGGCTTCATGAACCCCGGCGGCCTGCGCGCCGACCTGCGGGGTCTCGCAGGCGACCCGCGCGATCGTGACCTACCGGCAGGCAGCCAACACCCAGCCGTTCGCCAACACCCTGGTGACGATGGACCTCACCGGCGAGCAGATCAAGACGATCCTCGAGCAGCAGTGGCAGCGCGACGCCGACGGCAACATCCCGTCGCGGCCGTTCCTGCGGCTGGGCACGTCGGAGGGCTTCAGCTCCACCTACGACCCGACACTCCCGGAGGGTTCCCGGATCACCGGGATGTTCCTCGACGGCGAGCCGGTGGCCCTCGACGAGACCTACGTGGTGTCGGCGACGTCGTTCCTCGCGGGCAGCGGCGACAACTTCACCGGCTTCGCGGCCGGCGACCAACAAGCAGGACACGGGCAAGACCGACCTGCAGGCCGTCGTCGACTACCTCGGCGCGAACGCGCCCGAGGGCGACCCGCTGCCGGTCGACTACTCCCAGCACCAGGTCGGCATCGACTTCGCCGACGAAGCGCCCGGCGTGTACGAGGCGGGCGACACCCTGGCCTTCGGCGTCTCGTCGCTCGCCATGACCGGTGGCGGTGACACCCCCGACGTCCAGGACACCAGCGTCGTCGCTGTTCCTCGGGGAGACCGAGGTCGGCGGCCCGTTCCCGGTGACCACCACGCTCGCCAACGTCCTCGATGACCGATCCGGCACCGCGACGGTGTCGGTGGCCGTGCCCGAGGCGGTCGGCGACGGCGTCACCGAGTTCACGCTCATCGGTGACGAGACCGGCACCGAGGTACCGGTCCGCGTCATGACCGAGGACGGTCTGCCCAACCCGACCGTCAGCGGCACGTCAGAGCCGTTCGCCTACGGCGAGTCCGGGACCGTCACGGTCTCGGTCGACCCGGCGACTGCCACCGGCGACGTGGAGCTGCGCGACGGTGACCGACCGTGATCGGCTCGACCGGCTCTCACCGACGGTGGCGGCGACATCACCGTCCCGGCGGGCGCGCTGCCGGTCGGCACGCACACGCTGACCCTGGCCTACTCCGGAGACGCCACCCACAGCGCCTCAACCGGCGCCGTGGAGGTGACAGTCACCCAGGCCACGCCCACGCTGTCGGCCTCGGCGTCGCCGAGCTCGGTGGTGCAGGGAACGGGCACGTCGACGGTCACCACGACCGTCAGCGCGACCGGTGTCACGCCGACGGGGACGTGGAGTGCGTGAGCCCGCAGGGCGCCACGACAGGGACGCTGAACGGCAGCGGTCAGGCGACGTGCACCGTCGGGCCGTTCTCCGACGACCGGCACCAAGCAGGTCACCCTGACCTACTCCGGCGACGCGAACGTCGCCGGTGGGTCCACCACGACCTCGGTCGCGGTGACGCCCGCCAGCACGGGCGGTGGCGGTGACCCGGCACCGGTCAGCACGACGGTGACCGGCGACGCCGCGCCGCACGACTACGGCACGGCCGGTTCGGTCGACGTCCGGGTGACCTCCAGCAAGACCACCTCGGGCGCGGTGGAGCTGCTCGACGGCGACACCGTCATCGGGTCGGCCACCGTGGCCGGCGACGGGTCGGCCACGATCGTGGTGCCGGCGCTCGCGCTCGCGGTGGGCAGCCACACGCTGGCGCTGGAGTACGCCGGGGACGCGGCCAACGCGGCGTCCTCGGGCACCGTGCTGGTCGTGGTGGAGAAGGCCACCCCGACCGTGACCGGTTCGGTCGACCCGGACTCCGTCACCGTGGGCGAGGGCATGGCCACCGTGGACATCGACGTGACGGCGACCGGGTTCACCCCGACCGGCCAGGTCGAGGTCTTCGTGGACGGCGACTTCGTCGCCCGCGTGTCCCTGTCCGCCGGCTCGAGCACGGCGCAGGTCGGTCCGTTCGGCACCGCCGGGTCCCACACGGTCACGCTGCAGTACCTGGGCGACGACCACGCGGAGGCGGCGTCCGGCTCGGCCGGGACCGTCGAGGCCGAGAAGGTGACTCCGCGGATGTCCGTCACGCGGACGCCCGATGAGGTCATCGTGAACCGGACGCGGGTGGAGCTGCTGGTCAGCGTCAGGGCCGCGGGTGAGCCGGTCACGGGTGAGGTCAGGGTCCACCGCCCCGGCTACGACGTGACGCGGAGCCTCACCGACGGCGAGGCGACGTTCCGGCTGCCGAAGTTCAAGCGGACCGGGCTCAAGACCGTGACCGTGGTCTACCGGGGCAGCGACACCGCGGAGCGAGTGGTCCAGGAGATCCAGTTCCGGGTGCGACCGAAGGGCTGACGATCACCCGCGCTGGTGCAGGTCCGTCTTCTTCAGACGCAGTGCCGCCTGCACCAGCGCGAGGTGGCTGAACGCCTGCGGGAAGTTGCCGGCCATCCGGCCACCGCGGACGTCGTACTCCTCGGCGAGCAGTCCGACGTCGTTGGTCAGCCCGCACAGCCGGTCGAACAGCGCGTGGGCGTCGTCGGGCCGGCCGGCCTCGACGTAGGCCGAGACCAGCCAGAACGAGCACGCCAGGAACGGGTGCTCGTCGCCGGGGAGACCGTCGACACCGGACTCGGTGCGGTAGCGCAGCACCAGGCCGTCGCGCATCAGGTCCTGCTCGACCGCCGCGATCGTGCCGAGCATGCGGGGGTCGTCGCCGTCGATGAAGCCGATCAGCGGCAGCACCAGCAGCGACGCGTCGACCTCGGTGGTGTCGTAGTGCTGGGTGAAGGAGTTGCGGCCCTCGTCGAAGCCGCGGTCGAGCACCTCGGCCCGGACCTGCTCGCGCAGCTCGCGCCACCGCTCCACCGGCCCCTCGAGACCGTGCTTCTCCACCGCCTGGACCGCCCGGTCGAACGCCGCCCAGACCATCGCCCGCGAGTGGGTGAAGTGCTGCACCGGACCCCGGATCTCCCAGAGCCCGTGGTCGGGCTCCTGCCAGGTCTCGGCGAGCCGGTCGACCAGCTTGCGCTGCAGCGACCACGCACTCGCATCACTCGGGATGCCGGCGTCGCGGCTGTCCGCCAGCGCGATCATGACCTCGCCGAGGACGTCGGTCTGTCGCTGGCCGACCGCGCCGTTGCCGATCCGGACCGGCCGTGAGTCGGCGTACCCGGGCAGGTGGTCCAGCTCGTGCTCGGGCAGCCGGCGGGCTCCGTCGACGGCGTACATGATCTGCAGGTCCTCGGGGTCGCCGGCGGCCGCCCGGAGCAGCCAGGTGCGCCAGGCCGGCGCCTCGTCGGTGGCGCCCGCCGCGAGCAGCGACTCGAGGGTGAGCGCGGCGTCGCGCAGCCAGCAGTAGCGGTAGTCCCAGTTGCGCTCGCCGCCGAAGTCCTCGGGCAGCGAGGTCGTCGGCGCGGCGACGATCCCGCCGGTCCGCTCGTGGGTGAGCAGCCGCAGCGTCAGCAGCGAACGGGCCACGGCGTCGCGGTGGGGGACGCCGGCGAGGTCGCAGCTCGCCAGCCAGTCCTGCTCGGCCTTGACGGTGGCTTCGAGCCGCTTGCGCATCCGGTCGCGCCCGGGCGGCGGGTCCGACGAGGGGACCCAGGTGGTCGAGAACGTCAGCTCGTCGCCCTCGGCGACGTCGAACTCGTCGGCGTGGCGGTGGTCGACGCGCGACCGGCAGCCGCGGCCCGCGCAGCACCAGCTGGTCGGGCCCGCCGACGGCGGTGATGACCTGGTCGCTTGCCGATCGTGCGGCGGGTGACCCACGGCCGGATGTGGCCGTAGTCGAGCCGGACCACCCACTCGTGGCGGATCCGGACCGTGCCCTCGACGCCCCGGATCCGGCGTACGACGTCGGCCCGGTCGTCGCCGGTCGGCATCACGTCCAGCAGCGTCACCACCCCGGTCGCGGTGGTGAAGGTCGTCTCCAGCGCGGTCGAGTCGTCGACGTAGCGGCGCGTCGGAGGAGTAGTCGCCGACCGGCTCGAGCTGCCAGTGACCGTGCTCGTCGGTGCCGAGCAGCCCGGCGAAGCAGGCGGGGGAGTCGAACCGCGGCAGGCACAACCAGTCGATGGAGCCGTTGCGGCCCACCAGGGCGGCCGTGTGGCGGTCGCCGATGAGGGCGTAGTCCTCGATCGGCAGCGCCATGGCGCCCATCATGTCCTACGGTCGGTCAGGTGGACGCCGCTGAGGTGCTGGACCTGCTGGTGAGTCGCGGGGCGACCCTGGCGACCGCCGAGTCGCTCACCGGCGGCCGGCTCGCGGCGCGGATCACCGCGGTGCCCGGTGCGTCGCAGGCGTACGTCGGGGGCGTCGTCGCCTACGCCACCGAGGTCAAGCAGGACCTGCTGGGGGTGCCCGACCCGCTGCTGGCCCGGCACGGCGTGGTCTCCCCGGAGTGTGCTCGGGCGATGGCGGAGGGGGCTCGACGGCTGCTGGGAGCGAGCCACGCGCTCGCCACCACCGGGGTCGCGGGGCCCGACCTGCAGGAGGGCCAGCCGGCCGGGACGGTCTTCGTCGGGGTCGCCGGCCCGGCCGGGACGAGCGTCGCTCGCCCTCGAGCTGGACGGGGACCGGGAACGGATCCAGGAGCGGACCTGCGACGAGGCTCTCGCCGCGCTCGGTGGGATTCTGCGCGGGGAAGAACCGGGCCTCCGGTAGCGTTGGGCGAACTGACGACGAACCTGGGCGTGAGGAGGTGACCCGCATGGTGCTGTTCCGGCGACTGCTGGGCGACGTGCTGCGCAGCAAGCGGCTGCAGCGGGGCATGACCTTGCGCGAGGTCTCCGCCGAGGCGCGGGTCTCGCTCGGCTACATCTCCGAGATCGAGCGCGGCCAGAAGGAAGCGTCCTCCGAGCTGCTGGCGTCGCTGTGCGGCGCGCTCGACGTGCCGCTCTCCGAGGTGCTCCAGGACGTGTCGTCGCTGGTCGCCGTCGAGGAGACCGCCGCCGCGCCCGGCCCCCAGGTCGTCGCCTCCGCCGCCTGAGCGGTCGCTCCCCGCAGTCGGTCAGCCGGACGGTTCGGGCTGGCAGCGCGGGCACCAGTACGCCGGACGCTCACGCCCCGGTGGCCCGGTCTTCGCCGTCCGGATCGGCGTGCCGCACCGCGGGCACGGCATCCGGCGGCGGTCGTAGACCCAGTTGGTCGGCCGCCGACGCTCCACCGCCGACGCGAGCAGCTCCTGGCCCTTCGTGACCAGGGCCCTGAGGTCGGGGACGTCCGCCACCCGGGTCTGCGGGTGGACGCGGAGGGCGAACAGCATCTCGGCCGCCCACATCGTGCCGACCCCGGCCAGGCTGCGCTGGTCGAGCAGGGCGTCGCGGATCGGCTCGTCGGGGTGGGTCGCGAGCCGGCGTACGGCCTCGTCGGGGTCCCAGTCGGGGCCGAGCGTGTCCGGGCCGAGGTGGTCGACCACGCTCTCCTCGCGGTCGCGGGGGAGCAGCTCGACGATCCCGAGCGAGAAGCCGACGACGACCCGGTCGGCGGTGCGTGAGCACGACCCGGGCGGTGTGGGCGGGGCGGCCCCAGCGCTGGCCGGGGGCGTAGTCGCGCCACGAGCCCTCCATCTTGAGGTGGGTGTGGAGCGTCCAGGCCACCTCTCCGCGCTCGATCCGGGTCAACAGGTGCTTGCCGCGGGTGTGGGTGCCGGTGACCACGGCGCCGGACAGGTCGGCCACCGCGAACCGCGGCACCCGGAAGTCGGTAGCCGGTCAGCACCTCGCCCGGCCAGGGCCCGGTCGAGCCGGCGGGCGGTGCGGACGACGGCGTCGCCCTCAGGCACGGAGCCGCAGACCCTTCGGCGTGGCGATGAAGCCGGCCGCCGCCAGCGCCTCGCGCAGCGGGGTGAGGCCGCGGCCGAGCACCTGCTCGCCGTCCGCCTTCTCGACCGTGAGCCGGCCGAGGTGGCCGCGGCGGGCCGCGGTCGCCAGCGCCTCGGCGGCGGGGGCGAGGGTCTCGGCCTCGTCGGACCAGGTCAGCAGGGTCCGGCCGCCGCGCTCGACGTAGAGGGTGAGCTCGCCGTCGACGAGCACCACCAGCGCGCCCGCCTTCCGGCCGGGCCGGTGGCCGCCCTCGCCGGCCGGCCACGGCAGCGCGGCGCCGTAGGGGTTGGCCGGGTCGGTGGCCGCGAGCGCGGTCGCGATGGGCTTCTCGTCAGGTCGGAGGTCGGAGAAGGTGCGCAGCCGGTCGACCGCACCGGCGGTGCCGAACTGGGCGGCGCCGAGGCCGTCGACGAAGTAGCCACGTCGGCAGCGGCCGGAGTCCTCGAACGCCGAGAGCACCTTGTAGACGGCCGCGAAGCCGCCCGGCGTCCGCTCGCTCTGCACGGCGCCGCGGATGACCACGCCGTGCCGGTCGAGCAGCCGCTCGGCGGCGGCCTTGGCGCGACGGGTCGGATCGGTGTCGAGCTCCGGCAGCACCGCCCAGCGGCCGGCGGTGTGGGGCGGGCCGCTGCGGAGCACCCGGGGCCCGGGACGCCGGGTGCGGTGGGTGCCCTTGCCGCCGCCGACCAGGGAGCGCAGCGGCGCGAGGGTGTCGTTGCCGATCCGCCCCGCCCAGACCAGGTCCCACAGCACGCCGGCCAACGCGTCGTCGGTCGTCAGCGGGCCGACCGACTGGCCGACCGCCTGACCGAGCTGACGGAAGAACCACGCGCCGCCGGGTGTCAGGGCATCGAGCACCGCCTGGTGGAGCTCGGTGTGCTCGAACGTCGTGGGCTCGGGCAGCGTGAGGTGCGCCTGGTCGGCGAGGTGGAGCGACACCCAGCCGTCCTGCCCCGGCAACGGGCCGTGACCGGCCCACACCAGCTCGCCGGCGCTGGTGAGCTCGTCGAGGAGGGCGGGCTCGTAGTCGCGGACCCGGGCGGCGAGCACCAGCGGCTCCAGGGCGCTGGCGGGCACCGGGCACCCGGCCAGCTGGGCGACGACGGTGAGCACCCCGTCGACGCCGCGCAGCCGGCCGTCGACGTGCTGCCAGGCCGAGAGGAACCGCGCCAGGACCGGCGGGTCGACCGGCTCGATCTCCTGCCGCAGCCGCGCCAGCGAGCGTCGGCGGAGCCGGCGCAGCACCTCGGCGTCGCACCACTCCGTCCCCGAGCCGGACGGGCGGAACTCGCCGTCGAGCACCCGTCCGCGGGCGGCCAGCCGCTGCAGCGTCTGCCGGACCACGGCCTCACCCAGGCCGAGCCGCTCGGCCACGTCACGGCTGGTGAACGGGCCGTGGGTGCGGGCGAACCGGGACACCAGGTCGGCCAGCGGGTCCTCGACCGGGTCGGCGAACACCTCCGGCGTGCCGGGCGGGACGGGGACCCCGAGGCCGTCGCGCAACCGGCCGACGTCCTCGATGCCCGTCCACCGCTCCTCACCGGCGATGCGCACCTCGACGACGCGGCGGGTGTCGGCCAGGGCCGTCATCCACCCGGTCACGTCGGCGCCGTCGACGGCGCGGGCGCGGACCTCGTCGGTCGAGAGCGGGCCGAGCATCCGGAGCAGGTCGGCCGCGCCCTCGGCGTCGCGCGCGCGTCGGTCGGGGGCGAGCCGTTGCAGCTCGGCCTCGACCTCGGCCAGCACCTCGGGATCCAGCAGCTCGCGCAGCTCGGCCCGGCCGAGCAGCTCGGCGAGCAGCCCCTGGTCGAGGCTGAGCGCGGCCGCCCGCCGCTCGGCCAGCGGTGAGTCCCCCTCGTAGACGAACTGGGCGACGTAGCCGAACAGCAGGCTCCGGGCGTACGGCGAGGGCTGGGTCGTGGAGACGTCGACGATCGCGACCTCGCGGCGGTCGACCCGGCGCATCAGGGCGACCAGGCCCGGCAGGTCGTAGACGTCCTGGAGGCACTCGCGCACCGCCTCGAGCACGATCGGGAAGCTCGGGTAGCGGGAGGCGACCTCGAGCAGCTGGGCGGAGCGCTGCCGTTGCTGCCACAGCGGGCTGCGGCGTCCGGGGTCGCGGCGCGGCAGCAGCAGCGCGCGGGCGGCGCACTCCCGGAACCGGCTGGCGAACAGCGCGCTGCCGCCGACCTCGGCGGTGACGATCTCCTCGATCTCGTCCGGCTCGAACGCGACGATCTCGCCGGTGGGCGGCTCGGCCTCGGTGTCGGGGATCCGCACCACGATCCCGTCGTCGGAGGCGACCGCCTGGCCGTCGATGCCGAACCGCTCGCGCAGCCGGGCGTTGATCGCCAGCGCCCACGGCGCGTGCACCGGCGTGCCGTAGGGGGAGTGGACCACCAGCCGCCAGTCGCCGAGCTCGTCGCGGAACCGCTCCACGAGCACCGACACGTCGCTCGGCAGGGTGCGGGTCGCCTCGACCTGCTCGGCGAGGTAGCCGACCAGGTTGCCGGCGGCGTACTCGTCGAGCCCGTGGGAGCGTGCCTCCGCGACCGCCTTCGCCTGTGGCAGGGCGGCCAGCTCGCGGGTGAACGCCCCGATCGCCTCGCCCAGCTCGGCGGGGCGGCCGAGGGTGTCGCCCTTCCAGAACGGCAACCGGCCCGGGATGCCGGGGGCGGGGGTCACGAGCACCCGGTCGTGGGTGATGTCCTCGATCCGCCAGCTGGTCGCGCCGAGCGCGAACACGTCGCCGACGCGCGACTCGTAGACCATCTCCTCGTCGAGCTCGCCGACGCGCCGGCCGGTGCCCTCGCCGACGAGGTAGACGCCGAAGAGGCCGCGGTCGGGGATGGTGCCGCCGCTGGTGACGGCGAGCCGCTGCGCGCCGGGCCGGCCGGTGAGGATGCCGGTGACCCGGTCCCAGACCAGCCGCGGCCGGAGCTCGGCGAACTCGTCGGAGGGGTAGCGGCCCGCCAGCAGGTCGAGGGTGGCGTCGTAGGCGCTGCGCGGCAGGGTGGTGAACGCCGCGCTGCGCCGGACCAGCGCGTAGAGCTCGTCGACGTCCCACGCGTCGAGGGCGCAGGCGGCGACGACCTGCTGCGCGAGCACGTCGAGCGGGTTGGTGGGGACCCGGAGGCTCTCGATCGCGCCCTCCCGCATCCGGCGTACGGCGACCGCGGTCTGCGCGAGGTCGCCCCGGTGCTTGGGGAACAGCACGCCCCGGCTCACCTCGCCGACCTGGTGGCCGGCCCGGCCGACCCGCTGCAGCGCGCTCGCGACGCTGGGAGGCGACTCGATCTGGATGACCAGGTCGACCGCGCCCATGTCGATGCCGAGCTCGAGGCTGCTGGTGGCGACCACCGCCGGCAGCCGGCCGCGCTTGAGGTCGTCCTCGATGAGCGCCCGCTGCTCCTTCGAGACCGAGCCGTGGTGGGCCTTCGCCAGGAGGGCGGGAGCGCCGTGGGCGGCGCCGGACTGCGCCATGACCTGGGCCGGCGGGTCGTGTCCCGCGTCGACCTCGTCGCCGGCCCGGTCAGCCGCGATCTCGTTGAGCCGGGCCGTCAGCCGCTCGGCGAGCCGGCGGCTGTTGGCGAAGACGATGGTCGAGCGGTGCTCGCCGATCAGGTCGGCGACGTGCTCCTCGACGTGGGGCCAGATCGACTGGCTGCGGCCGGGGTCGCCCTGCTCCTCGTCGTACTCCTCCGGCGCGGTCATGTCCTCGACGGGGACGACGACGCGCAGGTCCCATGCCTTCTCGCTCGGCGGCGCCACGATCTCGACCGGCGCCTGGCCGCCGAGGTAGCGGGCGACCTCCTCGGTCGGCCGGACCGTCGCGGAGAGCCCGATCCGCTGGGCCGGCTTCGGGAGCAGCGCGTCGAGCCGCTCGAGGCTGAGCGCGAGGTGGGCGCCGCGCTTGGTGCCGGCGACGGCGTGCACCTCGTCGATGATGACGGTCTCGACGCTGCCGAGGATGTCGCGCGCCTGGCTGGTCAGCATCAGGAAGAGCGACTCGGGGGTGGTGATCAGGATGTCCGGGGGAGCGGTGGTCAGCTTGCGGCGGTCGGCCGGGCTGGTGTCACCGCTGCGCAGCCCCACGGTGACCTCGGACAGCGTCGACGCCGAGCCGGGCAGCGGTGTGGCGGATCCCCGCGAGCGGAGCGCGCAGGTTGCGCTCGACGTCGACCGCGAGCGCCTTCAGCGGCGAGACGTAGAGGACCCGGCACCGCTCCTTCTTGGGCGGCACGTCGCTGGTCGCCAGCCGGTCGAGCGACCAGAGGAACGCGCTGAGGGTCTTGCCCGACCCGGTGGGGGCGACGACCAGGGCGTGCCTGCCGTGGCTGATCGCCTCCCAGGCGCCCGCCTGGGCGGGCGTCGGCTCGGCGAACGCGGCCGCGAACCACTCGCGGGTGGGGTCGCTGAAGCGCTCGAGGGCGGTCACGCCGTCATCTTGTCACCGGCGTCCCGACAACGACGTTCCGGATAACTCGGTCGCACCGGCCGCCCGGTGTCGGTGAGACTGGCGCGGTGCGATTCCCCGACGACGTCCCGACCCTGACCGACGGCGTCGTCACGCTGCGCGCCCACACCCCGGCCGACGTGCCGCGGATCGTGGAGCAGTGCCGCGACCCGGAGTCGATCGCGTGGACCACGGTGCCGACGCCGTACGCCGAGAGCGACGCCGCTGGAGTGGACCGGGACGACGATCCCCTCGGGCTGGGCCGCCGACTCGACGTACGGCTTCGCGATCGAGCTCGACGGCCGGTTCGCGGGCTCCGTCGACCTGCGGATGCGCGGAGGCGGTGAGGCCGAGCTCGGCTTCGGGCTGCACCCGGACGCCCGCGGCGACGGGCTGATGCGGCGCGCGCTCGGCCTGCTGCTCGACTGGGGCTTCGAGCAGGGCGTCGCGGTGGTGCAGTGGCGGGCGTTCGTCGGCAACTGGGCGTCGCGCCGCACCGTCTGGGAGCTCGGGTTCTCCTTCGGCCCCACGGTCCCGCGGCTGCTGCCGCACCGCGGGGAGCGGCGCGACGCGTGGACCGCCTGGATCGGCAAGGACGACCCGCGCGAGCCGGTCGAGCCCTGGCTGGTGCCGCCGGTGCTCGAGGCCGACGGCGTGCGGCTGCGGCCGTGGCGCGAGTCGGACGGCGCGGGGCTGGTCGAGGCCGCGCACGACCCGGTGCTGCGGGAGTGGATCCCCGACTCGCCGCTGCCGCGCACGCTCGACGACGTGCCCGGCTACCTGCAGCGGGTCCACCTCGGCGCCGCCACCAACGGCCGGGTGGCGTGGTGCGTCGCCGACGCCGGCGACCGACGCGGCGCTCGGCAACGTGGCGCTGTTCGAGTTCGAGGACGAGGGCGACGACCTGACCGCGCAGGTCGGCTACTGGTCGCACCCGGCCGGGCGGGGCCGCGGGGCGATGACCACCGCGCTGCGGACGGTCGACCGACTGGGCGACCACCCGCTCGGCCGACGGCGGGCTTCGGCGCACGACGGCTCTACCTGCTGACCGCCGCCCGCAACGCGGACTCCCGCCGGCTCGCCGAGCGGGTGGGCTTCGAGCACGTCGGCACCGAGCGCGGCTCCGCGCCCGTGGCCGGCGGCGGGTTCGAGGACAACGCGCTCTACGACCTGCTGCGCGAGGACGCCCCCCAGGCCGGACCCGTCACGTGATCGCCGCCCGCCCGGGAGGGACAGGTCCAGCACCACCACGTCCTGGCGGTCCTCGGCTCACGGCGGCCAGAGCCGTCTCGGCTTCCGCGTAGCTGCCGACCACTCTCGGCCGACCGACCGCGTCGAGCGGGCGACGGCTCGCGGTGCAGCGGTGGTCCTCGCCTCGCCACCCGCGTCTCGGGCCGCGCCGGGCCGGCGTCCCGGTTCCGCCGCGCCGGGGCGACGGTGGTCCGCCGCCGGCTCGTCGCCCTGTCGCATCACGCGCAGACCCATACCCCGGCTCGCGCCGCGGCGTCTATTTCCGCACCGTCTTCCTCCACCGTCGCCGTGGAGCCCGTCGTCGTCCCTGCTGCAGCCTTTTGTTGTCCCGTCGTGCACCGGAGTGCGCGCACCGCGTTGGTGGTGGCCTCCATCAGCACGCGGTACGCCGCTCCCTCGTGTGCGGCGGGAGCCCCTGCTATCGTCAGCGGCCTCGAAACGTTCTCTGTTGGTCCCGCCGAGCGGAGCCGAAGCGCTCGGCAGCCTCGGCCAGCGCCGTTGCCAGCCCGAGCTCCTGAGCGCCTCGGGGCGCAGCCCGTCGCTCATCCTCCTCTATCTCGGCGACCGCTCGCTGTTCCTCGTCGGCGAGCGCGGTGTCTTCTGTTTTTGCTGCTCCGTGTCTCGTCGTCCTGTAGCTGCCGTAGCCCTGTCCGTTGCGGCCAGCGTATGTACCGGCCGTCGTGGTCGCGCCTCAGCTTCTAGCCGCTCGTCCTCGCGCTCGGTGCCAGGCCTGTCGCGAGGCGCTCACCGCGTCCAGCCTGGCCGGCGCTGCTCGCCTGGTCGAGCGGCGATGCCGGACGTCGGCGCTGGCGACGCTGGCGGCCGGGCTGCACCGGCGGTCAGCGCCTTGCACCGTGTGGCCGAGCGGTGTCGTCGTCCCGCAGCGTAGCTACGCCCGAGTTCGAGCACCTCGGCCTTTATTTACGCCCCGATCTGGCCACGCAGGTCGCTGTTCCGGTTGTGCCCTGTCCTAGCGCTGTACCAGCGCCTCTAGCCCTGCCGCCTAGCAGTCCAGTAGCAGCTCTTTTCCTTCTCTTTTCCTTCCCTCTGTCTCTCCGTGGGCTCCCGTGGCATCGGTCGCCGGCGCATTGCTCCGCGGCGAGCATGGCGCACCGCGAGCATCCCGGCGATCGGCGCCAGCCACCAGCGCTGCCCCGGCAGCTCGCCGTCGGGGTACAGCACCAGACCGATGCCCAGCAGCGGAGCCGCACCCAGGCCCGCACCCACGTCGCTCAGCCAGTCCGCTAACGCCGCTCCCGGCGAGTCCCGCGCCCGCGTTTCGCCCGGCGTCGTGCGGGGAAGACGATCGCCGAGGCTAGCCCGACGATCGTGTAGAGGACCCCGAGCCGGCTGCAGGCCACGGGTCTCGGGACGCGTCGCTCAGATGCCCGCGGCGACGGTGCTGAAGCCCAGCGCGAGCGGCACGTTGACGAAGGTCTCGACGTCCTCGCCGAAGTCCAGTCCCGTGGCCGCGCCGAGGAACAGTCCGCTGGCGACCATCGCGCTGGCTCTGGCGCGCAGCTTAGCCACGGCCACCACGCGGCGGCCGCAGCTCCGCGACTTCTCTCCGTCACGCTTTCATTGTGTGGCCGGCTTCGGCGGTTGCGCCGTTGATTGCGCGAACGGACTCCGGCGCCGGTGATGCCGAGCGCTATCAGCCACACCAGAAGCAGCAGGAACGGGATCGGCACGTAGGCGTCGCGCATCACGATGCCGATCGCAGCCGTCTCCATCCCTAAGCAGCCCATCACCGTCGCCACCAGCCGAGCCAGGCGCTACGACATTGGCTGACGAGGAGGCCGAGCCCGGCCGCGCCGAGTGCCAGCGTCGAGAGGAGCCCGTAGACCGCGAAGCCCGCTTCGTCCATGCTCACCAGGACCTCAGCGCTGCCGGCTCCACGTGTCGTGCTCTTTCGCGCAGAGCCATGTCGGTCTGGTCTTCCGGCCAGCTTGATCGCGACCGCGGCTGCCCCTGCCGCGACGGCCACGGCCGACAGTGCCTGCGTACACGCGCGATGGCCGCCGCCAGCACCCCCAGCACGACCACCAGGGCTGTGAACCCGACCAGGAACAGCACGATCGAGATCATGTCCGCCACCGGCTGGTCAGCGTTGGCGTCCTCGAGGATCGCCGCGCCGTCCCCGGTGTTCGTCTCGTGGATCGAGTTGGCGACGAGCGGTCAGAGCCGGCCAGCAGCGCGGCCGCGTCGAGCGTGCTGCTTTAGTTCTTTCCTTCTTCCTAGCCTTTTTCTTCGTCTCTTCCCTCGCTCTTTGCAGTTTTCCCTTTCAGCCTTTCTTCTTCCCCGTCGACCTTACCCTTCTCCGCGTCCAGCTCCACCTCCACCAGCCACCGGTGTCTAGCAGGCCTACCACTACCATCGTGCTGGCCGCGCGCACGTCGCCGAACACCTCGGCATGCACCGTCCCCACGACGACGGCGATGTCGGCGGAGACGACGTACTGCCGGGTCCTGCTGGGTAAGGCTGCTGCGGCAGGCTCGCCGACATGACCGCCTGGACCCGAGCGGGCCCAGCGGGAACGTCCGACCACTGGCCAGGTGACAGTCGCGGCGACGCCGCCGCCGCGATCCTGCCTACCTCGGCCAGAGGTTGCCCCAGCCCTGCCCGCCGCCCTTGGGCGCGTGGTCAACAGGGTGGTGCTTGTCCCGGACCATCACATATGTCGCCACCATCGCCAGCGGAATGACGAAGAGGGCCACGAATATCCACATCCACATGAGGACCTCCAGCGGGCGAGCTTTCACGGGATCGCCACCGACGACGGTACTCCTGTGGGTACCGCGCTACAACGCTCTGCGTGCTCCTGCTCGAGCCACGCGTCTGGCTCGTCGACGGGGTCGGGGACGCGCCGTCCGGTGGACCCGTTCTGGGCTGCTGGTCCTGCATGATGCTGCCCGTGGGCAGGTGGCGGCTGGTCGACGGCGACGTGACGGTCGCGGGTGACCTCGTGCTGCGGCCGGTGCGGCCCTGGACCGCGACCGTGCACGCGCTGCTGGCCCACCTCCGCGCCGAGGGACTCGACTGCGTCCCGGAGCCGGTCGGCATCCGCGACGACGTGGAGGCGGTGACCTTCATCCCCGGCGACGCCGGTCCCGACGCGTGGCCGCACCAGGTGTCCGAGGCCGGGCTGGCCTCCGCCGCGACGCTGCTGCGGCGGGTCCACGACGCGTCCGCCGGGTTCGTGCCGCCCGACGACGCGCCGGTGGGCGTTCGCCGCCGGACCCGCAGCGCCGACGTCGTCTGCCACGGCGACCCCGGCCCGTGGAACTTCGTGTGGCGGGACGGTCGCGCGGTCGCGCTGATCGACTGGGAGCACGCGTCGCCCGCGCCTGCCCTGCAGGACGTGGCGGCTGCCCTCGACTCCTTCACCCCGTTCCGACCCGACGACGTCGCGACTGCGCGCACGGCTTCGCGGAGCCGCCCGACCGGCGCGCCCGCCTCACGGCGTTCGCGGCGGCGTACGGCACTCGGCGGCACGGCCGGGCTCGTCGACCGGGTCATCGACCGGCAGCAGCTGACCGTCGCCCGGGTCCTCGACCTGGCCGAGCGCGGCTTCGAGCCGTGGGCGTCCTGGGTGCGGTCGGGCGGGCTCGACGACCTGCGGGCGCGCACCCGCTGGACCCGCGAGCACCGCCACCTCGTCGAGTGAAGGCCCCGAAATCGGGTGGGGACTGTCGGTGGTTCTCCGTAGGATCGCACCTCGTGACTGAATCGATGATCTCGGCCGTCGGCCTGCGCAAGTCCTTCGGCGACTTCGAGGCGGTCAAGGGCATCGACGTCGACGTACGCCGCGGCGAGGCGTTCGGCTTCCTCGGGCCCAACGGCGCCGGCAAGTCCTCGACCATGCGGATGATCGCCGCGGTCTCGCCGGTGAGCGCGCGGCGAGCTGCGGATCTTCGGCCTCGACCCCGCCGTCGACGGGCCGACGATCCGCGGCCGGCTCGGCGTGTGCCCCCAGGAGGACACCCTCGACAACGAGCTCAACGTCTTCGACAACCTCTACATCTACGGCCGCTACTTCGGGATCGACAAGGCGGTCGTCCGGCGAGCGCAGCGAGGAGCTGCTCGAGTTCGTCGCGCTCACCGAGAAGCGCAAGGCCCGGGTCGAGGACCTGTCCGGCGGCATGAAGCGACGGCTCACCATCGCGCGCAGCCTGGTCAACAGCCCCGACATGCTGCTGCTCGACGAGCCCACGACCGGGCCTGGACCCGCAGGCCCGCCACGTCCTGTGGGACCAGCTGTTCCGGCTCAAGCAGGCGGGCGTGACGCTGGTGATCACCACCCACTACATGGACGAGGCGGAGCAGCTCTGCGACCGGCTGGTCGTGATGGACAAGGGCCTGATCGTCGCCGAGGGCAGCCCGCGCCAGCTGATCGAGGCCCACTCCACCCGCGAGGTGGCCGAGCTGCGCTTCGGCGTCGGGGAGAACGAGGCGCTCGCGGAGAAGGTCGCCGACCTCGGCGACCGGGTCGAGGTGCTGCCCGACCGGCTGCTCGTCTACAGCCACGACGGCGAGGAGGTCATCGCCAAGATCCACGAGCGTGGTCTCGAGCCGGTCGCGGTCCTGGTGCGCCGCTCCACGCTCGAGGACGTCTTCCTCCGGCTCACCGGACGGACGCTGGTCGACTGATGGCCACGCTCAGCATCGCCGAGGGCACCGCACCGCCAGTTCGACTACTGGTGGACCGTCTACAAGCGCACCTGGAAGCCAGTCGATCGTCAGCAGCTTCCTGAGCCCGATCTTCTACGTCGCTGGCGATGGGCGTGCTGCTCGGCGGCTTCATCAGCGGCGACCCCGACCAGCTCGAGGGCGCGACCAGCTACCTCGCCTTCGTCGTCCCCGGCCTGGTCGCCGCCCACGCCATGCAGACCGCGGTGGGCGAGGTGACCTACCCGGTGATGGGCGCGATCAAGTGGCACAAGACCTACTACGCGCAGATCGCGACGCCGCTCGACCCCGCCCACCTGGTCGCCGGCCACCTGATGTTCGTGCTGTTCCGGCTCGCGACGACCTGCGCGGTCTTCATGCTGGTGCTGGCGCCGTTCGGGGTGTTCGCGACCTGGTGGGGTCCGTTCCTCGCGTTCGGCGCGCAGGTCCTGGTCGGGATGGCCTTCGCCGCGCTGATCTTCGGCTGGAGCGCCCGGCTCAAGGACGAGGCCGGCTTCGGCGTGCTGTTCCGGCTCGGCGATCTTCCCGCTCTTCCTGTTCTCCGGGGCGTTCTTCCCGGTCGCCAACCTCGGCGAGGCCGGCGCCCTGGTCGCCCGGCTGACCCCGCTGTGGCACGGCGTCAACCTGTCGCGGATGTTCTGCGTGGGCGTGGTCGACTGGCCGCTGGCGCTGCTCAACGTCGCGGTGCTGGTCGCGCTGCTCGTCGTCGGCTGGTTCTGGTCGGTCTCCGGCCTGACGAAGCGGCTGGTGCTCTGATGGCGCACGATCGAGCGGACGCAGGCGCGGAGCGGACCCCGCTGGGTCCCGTCGAGGCGCTGCAGGTCCTCGTGCTGCGCAACTACATCACCTACAAGCACGCGTGGAAGCTGTTCCTCACCGGCTTCCTGGAGCCGGTCTTCTACCTGTTCTCGATCGGCATCGGCGTCGGCGCCCTGGTCGAGGGCTTCGAGTTCAACGGCGAGCCGATCGCGTACGCCGCCTTCGTGGCGCCCGGCATGCTCGCGGTGTCGGCCTTCAACGGCGCCCTCATGGACTCCACGTTCAACGTCTTCTTCAAGCTCAAGTACGACAAGCTCTACGACCAGATGCTGGCGACGCCGCTCACCACCGCCGACATCGCCCGCGGCGAGATCACCTGGGGGCAGCTGCGCGGCGGGCTGCTACTCCGCGGCGTTCCTGCTCGTGATGGCCGCGATGGGGCTGGTCGGCTCCTGGTGGGCGGTGCTCGCCCTGCCCGCGGCGCTGCTGATCGGCTTCGCGTTCAGCGCGGTCTGCATGGCGCTGACGACCTGGATGCAGTGCTGGCAGGACTTCGACAAGATCACCCTCGCCCAGCTGCCGATGTTCCTGTTCTCGGCGACGTTCTTCCCGCTGACCGTGTTCCCGACCTGGCTGCAGTGGGTGGTCGAGGCGACGCCGCTCTACCGCGGGGTCGTGCTGTGCCGCGAGCTCACCACCGGCTCGATCACCTGGGCGTCCGGGGTCTCGGTCGTCTACCTGGTGGTGATGTGCCTGGTCGGCCTCGCCGTCGTACGCCGCCGGCTCGACTCGCTGCTGCTCACCTGATCCGCCGTACGCTGGGCGCATGAGCTGGCGGGTCGCGGTCGCCGTGGTGGCGGTGGTCGCGCTCGTGGTCGGGCTGGCGCTGTTCGAGCCGTGGCGGCTGTTCACGAGCTCGCGGGTCGACGAGGCGGTGCCGACGGCGCTCGCCGACCCCGCGCGACGGGTCGCTCGTCGCCCGACGTGGCGGCGCCTGCCGAGCAGACCGACCCGCCCGAGCCGGTGCGAGCTGGCCCTCGGGGACTTCGAGGACGCGGAGCACGACACCTCCGGCACCGCCCGGGTCCTCGAGCTCGCCGACGGCCGCCGCTTCGTCCGGCTCGAGGACCTGGCCTCCTCCGACGGCCCGGACCTCCACGTGTGGCTCAGCGACGCCCCGAGCGGCGGCGAGTGGGGGTCCTACGACGACGGCAGCTACGTGCGGCTGGGCGAGCTCAAGGCCACCCACGGCAACCAGAACTACGAGATCCCCGCGGACGCCCGGCATCGACCGGCATGCGGTCGGTCGTGATCTGGTGCGACCGGTTCGACGTCGCGTTCGGGACCGCACCGATCGGGCTCGGAACGGCCTGACAGGATTGCGCGCATGACGATCGAGCCCGACACCAAGGACTGGACCTGGATCCTCGCGGAGCCGTGCCCGGAGTGCGGCTTCGACGCCCCGGGGCTCGACCGCGACCGGATCCCGCAGGCGATCCGCGACAACGCCACCCTGTGGGACGTCGTGCTCGACACCGAGGACGCGGCCGTCCGGCCGTCGGGCCACGTCTGGTCGCCGCTGGAGTACGCCTGCCACGTCCGCGACGTCAACGCGCTCTTCGAGCGCCGGCTGCAGCGGATGCTGGCCGAGGACGATCCCGGCTTCGACAACTGGGACCAGGACGCGACCGCCGTCGAGAGCGACTACGGCGTGCAGGACCCGGCCAGCGTCGCGGAGCGAGGTGACCGCGGCGGCCGCGGCCGTCGCCGCGGCGTACGAGGCGGTGTCCGGGGAGCAGTGGGACCGCACCGGTCGCCGCAGCGACGGGGCGACCTTCACCGTCGACACCTTCGCCCGCTACCACCTGCACGACCTCGTCCACCACGCCCACGACGTCTCCCACATCACCAAGCGGGTGACCGTCGCGTCCTACGAGGCCGACGCCGAGGCCTACGCCGCCGGCCAGCCGCCGGTGTCCGGCGAGGTGGCGGCCGCCGTCGAGGGGTTCGCCGGGCTGCTGGAGAACGGGGCGCGGGTGCTGGAGGTCGGCAGCGGCTCCGGCCGCGACGCCACTGCTGCTCGAGGAGCGTGGCCTGTCGGTCCGCCGTACCGACATCACCCCGGCCTTCGTCCGCCTGCTCCGGGCCGCGGGCCACGAGGCGACCGTCCTCGACCCGCTGGTCGACGACCTCGCCGATCCCGAGCACGCGGCGCCGTACGACGGGGTCTGGGCCTCGGCCAGCCTGCTCCACGTGCGTCGTGAGGACCTGCCGCGGGTGCTGCGCAACCTCGCCGGCGTCACCCGCGAGGGCGGTGTCCTGCACCTCGCCGTCAAGGAGGGCGACGGCGCCCGGTTCTCCGTCCACGGCAACATCCCCGGGCCGCGCCACTTCACGTTCTGGCGCGAGGAGGGGCTGCGCGCCGTGCTCGCGGAGGCCGGCTGGGACGTGCGCTCGCTCGTCCGCGGTGTCGCGGGCCTGCGGGGCGAGACCTGGCTCGACGTGACCGCCCTGCGCCGACTAGGGGTCTGGTCATGAGGCACACCGAGTTCTGGTCGCGGATGGACGACGCGCTCGGGTCGAGCTACGCCCAGGCCTGGGCGAGCCAGCAGGTGATCGGCGCCCTCGGCGGCCGGACGGTCGCAGGAGGCGCTCGACGCCGGCATCCCGCCCAAGGAGGTCTGGCGGGAGGTGTGGCGGGTCCTCGACCTGCCACCGTCACAGCGATGACCGCCACGACGCACACGTACGACGCGGCGCGGGTCCACCGGCGCACCGTGCTCACCCTGGTCGTGGCCCAGGCGGTCGGCGCCATCGGCATCACCATCGGCATCGCGACCGCGTCGCTGCTGGCGCGCGACGTCAGCGGTTCGGAGGGGCTGGCCGGGCTCGCCCAGACCTCGCAGGTGCTGGGCGCCGCGGTCGCGGCGTACGCGCTGGCCCGCGTGATGTCGCGGCGCGGGCCGCCGTTTCGGGCAGGTCACCGGCCTGCTGATCGGCGCCGCCGGTGCCGCGCTCGCCGTGGTCGCCGGCGTCATCGGCTCGATGGTGGTGCTGCTGGTCGGCGCCGGGCTGCTGGGCGCGACGTCGGCCGCCAACGCCTCCGCCCGCTACGCCGCGACCGACCTGGCGCCGGCCGCGACCCGCGCCCGCTCGCTGTCCCTGGTCGTGTGGGCGACGACGGTCGGCGCCGTCGTCGGCCCGAACCTCTCCGGTCCGGCCGGCGCGCTCGCCGGGGTCCTCGGCATCCCGGAGCTGACCGGCCCGTTCGCCCTGGCCGGCGTCGGCATGCTGCTGGCCGCGATCATCATCGCGGTCTTCATGCGGCCCGACCCGTTGCTGGTCGCGCAGGCGCTCGCCGGCACCGACGGTGCGGCTCCGGGCGGGACGTCGTGGGGACGGGCGGTCGCGGCGCTGCGCGCGAGCCCACCGCTCGCCGCCGCGGTGCTGGGCCTGGCGAGCGCGCACGCGGTGATGGTGTCGGTGATGATCATGACGCCGCTCCACATGGAGCACGGCGGTGCCGAGCTGCGCGTCATCGGCTTCGTGATCTCCGGGCACGTGCTCGGCATGTTCGCGTTCTCGCCGCTGATGGGCTGGCTGGCCGACCGGTGGGGGAGGCCGGCGATGCTGTTCACGGGTGCCGCCGTCCAGCTGGTGTCGCTGCTGCTGGCGGGCATCTCGCCCGAGGGCTCGTCCTGGCAGATCTCGGGCGGGCTGTTCCTGCTCGGCCTCGGCTGGTCCAGCGCGACCGTGGCCGCCTCCGCGTTGATCGCCGACCTGGCACCACTCGGGTCCCGCACCGACGTCCAGGGCGTCGCCGACATGGCGATGTGGCTGACCGCGGCCGGGGGTGGCGCCCTCTCCGGCCTGATCGTCGCCCAGTGGGGCTACCCGGCGCTCAACGCGTTCGCCGCCGTGCTGGCCGGGGGAGTCGTGCTGGCCGCGGTCGTCGCGGGGTGCGGCACGACCGGTCGCGGAGCGCCCCGCCGACACGCCGTGATCCTGCGCGAGTCGAACGTCTGTTCGGGCTAGGGTTGCCTCCACAGGTGCGACGCAGGACGAGTTCTCCACAGCCCCCGACCCCGGTCGGGACCGGTTGTCGGTGGCCCGCTCTAGCGTCGAAGGAGCACCTGGATCCGACACGACAGAGGAAGGCCCACACCATGGCTGGTGGAGACCGCGAGAAGGCACTGGACGTCGCCCTCGCCAACATCGAGAAGCAGTTCGGCAAGGGCTCGGTCATGCGACTGGGCGACGAGACGCGCGCCGCGCTCGAGGTGATCCCGACCGGCGCGATCTCCCTCGACATCGCGCTCGGCATCGGCGGTCTGCCGCGCGGTCGCGTCGTGGAGATCTACGGTCCCGAGTCCAGCGGCAAGACGACGGTCGCGCTCCACGCGGTGGCCAGCGCCCAGCGCGCCGGCGGCATCGTGGCGTTCATCGACGCCGAGCACGCGCTCGACCCGGACTACGCGAAGGCGCTCGGTGTCGACACCGACGCGCTGCTGGTGAGCCAGCCCGACAGCGGTGAGCAGGCGCTCGAGATCGCCGACATGCTGATCCGTTCCGGCGCGCTGACCCTGATCGTCATCGACTCCGTCGCGGCGCTCGTGCCCCGCGCCGAGATCGAGGGCGAGATGGGCGACAGCCACGTCGGCCTGCAGGCCCGGCTGATGAGCCAGGCGCTGCGCAAGATGACCGGCGCCCTCAACGGCTCCGGCACCACGATGATCTTCATCAACCAGCTGCGCGAGAAGATCGGCGTCATGTTCGGCTCGCCGGAGACCACCACCGGTGGCCGGGCGCTGAAGTTCTACTCCTCGGTGCGGCTCGACGTCCGCCGGATCGAGACCCTCAAGGACGGCACCGACATGGTCGGCAACCGCACCCGGATCAAGGTCGTCAAGAACAAGGTCGCCCCGCCGTTCAAGCAGGCGGAGTTCGACATCATGTACGGCAAGGGCATCTCCCGCGAGGGCGGCCTGATCGACGTCGGTGTGGAGGCCGGGCTGGTCCGCAAGGCGGGCGCCTGGTTCACCTACGAGGGCGACCAGCTCGGCCAGGGCAAGGAGAATGCGCGCAACTTCCTGCGCGACAACCCCGACCTGGCCAACGAGCTCGAGAAGAAGATCCTCGAGAAGCTCGGCATCGGGCCCACCGTCGACGCCCCGGCGGACGCCCTCTCCGACGAGCCCATCGGGATCAATGACTTCTGAGCCCGGTCCCTGGCGGGGCGACGTCCGGCTGGGGGTGGAGGCGTGGGGGGCCACGTCTCCACCGCCACCGGGCGAGACCCCCGTCGACACCGAGGCGGAGGGTCCGGACGCCGACGCGGAGTCGGTGGCCCGGACCATCCTGCTCGACCAGCTCACCGGGCGGGCCCGGTCCCGACGCGAGCTGGCCGACAAGCTCGCCCAGAAGAACGTGCCCGAGGAGCTGGCCACCGCGCTGCTCGACCGGTTCGAGGAGGTCGGTCTGGTCGACGACGCCGAGTTCGCGCGGCTCTGGGTCGAGGCGCGCCACGCCAGCCGCGGGCTGGCGCCGCGCGCGCTCGCCCAGGAGCTGCGCCGCAAGGGGGTGGCCGACGAGGTGGCGCGCGACGCGCTCGACCTGATCGATCCCGACGAGCAGGAGGCGACCGCCCGCGAGCTGATCCGCAAGAAGCTGCGCAGCCTCGAGCGGTTCGACGACGCCACCCGGACCCGGCGGCTGGTCGGCATGCTGGCGCGCAAGGGCTACGCGCCGGGTCTGGCCTACGCGCTGGTGCGCGACGAGCTCGGCGCCGAGGCAGAGGAGCTGCCCTCCCTCTGACTGGCATGAGCGGGCACCCGGACGTCATACGCATCGTGACCTATGGCGCTCGGAACGTATGACGTCCCGGGCGGACCGTCACGCCCTAGGCTCCCTCCATGACGGTCCACCTCACCGTCTCCGACCGGGGGCACGAGATGAGTGGGGTGGTGCGCGCCGGGGAGTCGTGGGCGGCCGCCGCGCGACGCACCTGCGCCAGCCACCACGCCGAGCCGGTCCCGCTCGACCTCTCCGGCGAGGTGAAGCAGTTCCACATCGAGCACGACCGCCGGGTCGCGTTGCGGGCGATGACCCGTGGTGACCTGGGTGACGTCGCCCGGTGGCTCGCTGCCGACCACGTCCGTCGCTGGTACGGCGCTCACGGCGAGCCGACGTCGGAGTGGGTGACCGCCCGCTACGGCCCGCGCATCGACGGCATGGAGCCGACCCGGATGTGGGTGGTGGAGGTCAACGGTCGCTCGGTCGGCTTCTGCCAGGACTACCGGCTCCGCGACCACCCCGAGTTCGCGGCGCTCACGCCCGACCCCGATGCGGTGGGGGTCGACTACGCGATCGGTGAGCCCCACCTGGTCGGCCGGGGTGTCGGCACCGCCATGCTCTGGGTCTGGCTGGGCAGCGCCCTGCGGCGCTACCGCGACGTGACGACCTACTTCGCGGCTCCCGACCATCGCAACGCGGCGAGCCTGCGGGCACTCGACAAGGTGGGGTTCGTGCGTGGCACCTGGTTCGACGAGCCGATGCCGGACGGCACCACCGCCACCATGATCGGCTGCACGCTCGACGTGGCACGGGTCGTGGGGGTCCCGACGCCGGTCGGTCCGACATGATGGCGGCCATGAGCGCGCTGCGACTTCCGCCCGGTCCGGTCGACCTGCGCAGCGTCGACCCGGCCGCCACCCCGGGCTTCGACGGTGACAAGGCGGCCGGCAAGGCCGCTCTCGCCGCGATGGCGGACGAGCTGTCCGACCTGCAGGAGCGACTCTTCGCGGAGGGGACGACCGGGTCGCCGCGCCGCGTGCTGCTCGTGCTCCAGGGCATGGACACCTCCGGCAAGGGCGGCGTGCTGCGCCACACCGTCGGCCTGATCGACCCCCAGGGGGTCCGGATCACCAGCTTCAAGGCGCCCTCGGAGGAGGAGAAGCAGCACCACTTCCTGTGGCGGATCAGGCGTGCGGTCCCGCAGCCCGGCTACGTCGGCGTCTTCGACCGCTCCCACTACGAGGACGTGTTGATCGTCAAGGTCCACGGCTGGGCCGACGCCCGGACCGTCGAGAGCCGCTACGACCAGATCAACGAGTTCGAGGCCGAGCTCGCCGCCGACGGCGTGGTGCTGGTCAAGTGCATGCTGCACATCTCCGCGGACAAGCAGCACGAGCGGCTCGCGGAGCGGCTGGCCGACCCCGCGAAGCACTGGAAGTACAACCCGGGCGACCTCGACGAGCGGGCGCACTGGTCGGACTACCGGTCGGCGTACGAGACCGCCCTGGAGCGCACGAACACCGAGATCGCGCCGTGGCACGTCGTCCCCTCGGACCGCAAGTGGTTCCGCAACCTGGCCGTCGGCCGGCTGCTGCTGGACGCGCTGCGCGGGATGAACCCGCAGTGGCCGGCTGCCGACTTCGACGTCGAGGTGGAGAAGCGCCGGCTGGCCGGGGAGGAGCCGGTCGCGTGATCCCCACCGTCAGCGTCACCCGGTACGTCACGCCGCTGCGCGAGGGCGGCTCGCTGCCCGGCATCGTCGAGGCCGACGACCTCGGCACCTACGTCTGCAAGTTCCGCGGCGCCGGTCAGGGCGTGCGGGTGCTGGTCGCCGAGGTCGTGGTCAGCGAGCTCGCGCGCCGGCTCGGGCTGCGGACCCCTCGCCTGGCCGTGCTCGACCTCGATCCCGAGATCGCGCGCTACGAGGCCGACGAGGAGGTCCAGGACCTGCTCAAGGCCAGCGCCGGCCTCAACCTCGGCGTCGACTTCCTGCCCGGCGCCTTCGGGTACGACGGGCAACGGCCACCCGCCCCGGGGGAGGCCGCCCGCGTGCTGTGGCTCGACGCGCTGTGCGCCAACGTGGACCGCAGCTGGCGCAACCCCAACCTGCTGGTCTGGCACGGCGACCTGTGGCTGATCGACCACGGCGCCTCGCTCTACTTCCACCACGGCTGGGCCGCGGGAGTGGGCGAACCGCAACGCTTCGCGGCCCAACCGTGGGACGGCTCGGACCACGTCCTGCGCGACCACGCCGGCGACCTGGCCGAGGTCGACGTCGAGGCGCGTGGGCTGCTCGACGAGTCGGTGCTCACCGAGGTGCTGGATCAGGTGCCCGACGCCTGGCTGGAGGCCGTGCCGGGCGGCGCGACTGCGGCCGAGCTGAGGTCGGCGTACGTCGCGTTCCTGACCGCGCGGCTGGCGACCCGCGCCTGGCTCCCGGCAGGTGCGGCATGACCGGCGGCAAGGGCGTCGCCTACCAGTACGTCGTGCTGCGGTGCGTGCCGCGCCCCGACCGTGAGGAGTTCGTCAACGTCGGGGTCGTGCTCTTCTGCGAGGGGGAGCGGTTCCTCGACGTCGCCTGCCGCGTCGACACCGACCGGCTCGGGGCGCTCGACGCGCGGCTCGACCTGGCCCAGGTCCGCGCCGGCCTGGAGTTCGCCGCCCACGTGTGCGCCGGCGACCCCCGGGCCGGGGACGCGGCGCGGGCGCCGCTGGGGCAGCGCTTCGGGTTCCTGCGGGCTCCGCGGAGCACGGTGATCCAGCCGGGACCCGTGCACGGCGGACTCACCACCGACCCGGCCCGCCAGCTGGAGCACCTGCTGGAGCGACTGGTCGGCTGATCCTCGCTAGCGGAGCACGATCCCGTCGCCGACGGCGATCGTCCCGGGGCGGGAGACGTCGGCGTAGACGGCCAGGTTCATCCCGCGTTCGGCGGCAAGCGGCTTCAGCCAGCGCGTGGGGCTCGTGACCCCGTCCTGCGCGAGGTCGATCGTGCGGCACCGCTCGACCCGCTCCACGACGCGCAGCCGGGCCGTGCCGGCCGCGATCTCACGGCCCACCCAGGTCTCCTCGACGAACGGCTCGGAGGTCTCGACGACGAGGTTCGCCCGGAGCCGTCGCGGGTCGGCGTCCAGGTCCCAGCGTTCCGCGCACCACGCCAGGCTCGCGGTGCCGACCAACGAGACCGAGCCCGCGTCCTGGTGGGGCGTGCCCGACTCCGCGGTCAGCCGGCAGCCGTCGCCCAGCACCGTCGCCAGCTCCGCGTCGAGCGCGGGGTCGCCGACCGCCCAGCGTGCCGCGCGGCCCGGTGACCGTCACGCCGTCGGGGCCGGTGGCCGCGCGGTAGTCGAAGACGCCGTCGCGACGCCGGAACCGGCGGGTGCTCTTGCCGGAGGCGAAGTGACCCCCGTCGTCGGTCACGGCCCACCAGCGGTCACCCGCCAGCCCGCGCTCGTCGAGGACGACGGAGGCGAGGGACTCGCCGCCCATGGACTTCACGGGGTAGCGGCGGATCGCCAGGACGTCGTACGACACCCCGCCAACCTAGATGAGGGCCGGCTCAGACCGGGACCAGCTCGACCGCGCCGACGGCGTAGCGCGCCAGCACCGCCCGGGCCAGCTCCGGGTGGGCGCCGAGCGGCTCGGACACCGCCACCGCACCCGCCTCGAACGCCAGTTCCTTGGCCCGGTCCGGCAGGAAGCCGGGGGCCAGGAACAGCGAGGCGACCGCGATGTGACGTCGCCCCTCGGCCCGGAAGGCACGCACGGCCTCGCCGGTGGTCGGCGGAGCGGCCGAGGCGAACGCCGCGGTCACCGGGAGCCGGTGGCGGGTGCCCCAGAGCCGGGCCAGCCGGGCCACCGACTGGTTGGCCATCGGGTCGGAGGACCCGGCGCCGGCCAGGACCAGGGCGTCGAGCTCCCGGATCCGGGACGCCTTGAGCGCCTCGCGCAGCCGGATGTCGAGGATCTCGAGGAACTGCGCCTCCAGGCCGAGGATCCCGGCCGTGGTGATCTTCAGGCCCGGGTGGCGCTCGGTCGCCTCGGCGACAGCGCGGGGGACGTCGACCCTGGCGTGGAAGGCCTCGGTGAGGAGGAGCGGGACGACCACGATCTCCTCGTGGCCCTTCCGGACGAGCCGGTCGACGACCGTCGAGAAGGACGGTCGGGACAGCTCGAGGAACGCGCGTTCGATGGTGAGGTCGGGGCGGATCGCCTTCACCTCCTCGACGAGGGCGGTGATGGTCGCAGCGGACCGTGGATCCCGGCTTCCGTGAGCCAGGGCCACCAGTGCTGGAGCAGCCATGGTTGTCTCTTCTCTCTTCCTCAGTGGATCCCGCACTCGGTCTTGGTGGTGCCGGCCCAGCGCCCGCTGCGCGGGTCGTCGCCAGGGGCGACCCGGCGGGTGCAGGGAAAGCAGCCGATCGACGGGTAGCCGTCGTAGACCAGCGGGTTGACGAGGACGCCGTTGTCCGCGATGTAACGCTCCACCTGGTCGTCGCTCCAGCGCGCCAGGGGAGACACCTTGACCTTGCCCTTGCGGGCGTCCCACCCGACGACCGGTGCGATGACCCGGTTGTGGGTCTCCGCCCGGCGCAGCCCGGTCGCCCACGCGTCGTACGACGCCAGCGACTCGGTCAGCGGGGTGACCTTGCGCAGCTTGCAGCACAGGTCGGGATCGGTCTTGTAGAGATCCTTGCCGTACGCCGCGTCCTGCTCGGCGACGGACTGCTCGGGGGCGATCGTGACCAGGTTGACGGGCAGTGTCGCCTGCACCGCGTCACGGGTGCCGATCGTCTCGGCGAAGTGGTAGCCGGTGTCGAGGAACACCAGGTCGATGCCGGGCGCCACCGTCGAGGCGAGGTGGGCCAGCGCGGCGTCCCCCATCGACGAGGTGATGCAGAAGCGCTCGCCGAAGGTCGCGACCGCCCACTCGATGATGTGCTCGGCCGGCGCGAGCTCGAGCTCCGCGCCGACGTGGGACACGAGCTCGCGCAGCTCCTCGGGCGAGCGACCGTCGGTGTGGGTGCCCCGGAACGCGCGGGCCTGACGGGTGGTGGCGGCGCTCATGGCGCACCTCCCGGTGGGGGCGGCGACCCGGTCGGTCGCACCAGCCCGACCATGCTCAGCTTGAAGGCGCGCAGGCAGCCGCGGCACTCCCAGGCGCCGTGCCCCTCCTCGGAGGGCCACAGGTCGGTCTCGCCGCAGTAGGGGCAGTGGAAGGGCACCGCGCGCTGGCTCACGTCGCGGCCTCCAGCGTGAGCTCGCCCCGGAGCAGCTGCTCGTCGGCGCGCTGCACCCAGTCGGCGAAGGACTCGTCGTCGGCGCGGTCCACGAGGAAGTTGGTGACCACGACGGTCACGTAGTCGTCCAGGCCGGCGCTGGTCACCTTGTGGGCGCGGAGCTTGCGGCCGAAGTTGGCGCCGAGCCCGGTCGCACCACCGAGGTGGACCTGGAAGCCCTCGACCTGGTTGCCGTCGCCGTCCAGGACCAGCTGGCCCTTGAGGCCGATGTCGGCGACCTGGGTGCGGGCGCAGGCGTTGGGGCAGCCGTTCACGTTGACGGTGATCCCCGCCGGAAGCACCGTGTCGAGGTCGGGAAAGCGTCGCTCCAGCTCGGCGACCAGGTCGCGGGCCCGGTCCTTGGTGTCGACGATCGCCAGCTTGCAGAACTCGATGCCGGTGCAGGCCATCGTGTTGCGGCGCCAGCCCGACGGCCGGCCGGAGAGGCCGATCGCGTCCAACCGGTCGAGCAGCGCCCCGTGGGTCTCGGGGTCGACGCCGATCAGCACGATCTTCTGGTACGGCGTGAGCCGCACGCCGTCGACGCAGAACTCCTCCAGCACGTCGGCCAGCTGGGTCAGCAGCGTGCCGGAGACGCGACCGGCGGTGGGGGCGACGCCGACGTACAACCGGCCGTCCTGCTGCGGGTGGACGCCGATGTGGTCGCGGTGGCCGGTGGGGGAGGCGGGCGACTCGCACCGCACCAGCCGCCGGTCGAGGTACTCGTTCTCCAGCACCTCGCGGAACGTGTCGATGCCCCAGTCGGCGACGAGGAACTTCAGCCGGGCCCGCGAGCGCAACCGGCGGTAGCCGTAGTCGCGGAAGATCGCGGCGACGCCCTCCCAGGCGTCGGCGACCTCCTCCAGCGGGATCCAGACACCCATCTTCTGGGCGAGCATCGGGTTGGTGGACAGCCCGCCGCCGACCCAGAGGTCGAAGCCGGGGCCGAAGTCGGGGTGGACGGTGCCGACGAACGCGACGTCGTTGATCTCCGGCGCCACGTCGTGGCTGGGGTGGCCGGTCAGCGCGGTCTTGAACTTCCGCGGCAGGTTGGAGTACTCGGGGTTTCCGAGCACGCGGCGCTTGATCTCGTCGAGCGCCGAGCTGCCGTCGATGATCTCGTCGGCGGCGACGCCGGCGACGGGGGAGCCGAGGAACGGCCGAGGTGAGTCGCCGCACGCCTCGAGCGTCGACAGCCCGACCGCGCCGAGCCGGTCCCAGATCTCCGGCACGTCCTCGATCCGGATCCAGTGGAACTGGATGTTCTCGCGGTCGGTGACGTCGGCGGTGTCACGGGCGAACTCCTGGCCGATGGTTCCAAGGGCTCGGACGGCGGCGGGGGAGAGCAGCGCTCCGTCGGACCGCACCCGCATCATGAAGAACTCGTCGTCGAGCTCCTCCTCCTCGAGCATCGCGGTCTTGCCGCCGTCGAAGCCCGGCGCGCGCTGGGTGTAGAGACCCAGCCACCGGAAGCGGCCGCGCAGGTCGGCGGGGTCGATCGAGGCGAACCCGCGCTTGGAGTAGACGTGCTGGATCCGTGCCTGGACGTTGAGCGGGTCGTCGTCCTTCTTGGACTGCTCGTTCTTGTTCAGCGGCTCGGTGTAGCCGAGTGCCCACTGGCCCTCGCCGCGCTTCGGGCGCGGGATCTCGGTGCGGGCCGCGGGCTTCGCGGTGTAGCGCAGATCTGACATGGGTGTGGTCCTTCGAGCTGAGGCACGGATGGACTGGAGCGACGTGTGCTTCAGCGAGGACGACACATCATGCTGCGCGTACGCCCGAGGTCCACGTGGCGTCGTACCACGAGGTAGGCGTGCGTCGCAGCGCTGATCATGTCGAGAAGTCTCAACTGCTGGACCCCCCTTCCACAACCTGAAATCCCATGATGTGGACTCTGGTGCCACATCGTGAGACGGTCGGCGTGCGCTGCCACGCCCGGGGCGTGGCCCGCCTCACACCGAGCGGCTCTGCAGACATCGCCTAGGCTGTCGGGCATGACCGACGCCAGCCTGGATCAGAAGTCAGCAGCGCCTACTCCCAGATCCTCGACGTCATCGGCCGGGTCGAGCCGCGGATCGCGGCCGCCACCCGGCAGGAGCTCGACGACCAGCGGAGCTCGCTGAAGCTGATCGCCAGCGAGAACTACGCCTCGCCCGCGGTCCTGCTGACCATGGGCACCTGGTTCAGCGACAAGTACGCCGAGGGCACCGTCGGCCACCGCTTCTACGCCGGCTGCCAGAACGTCGACACCGTCGAGTCGGTCGCCGCCGAGCACGCCCGCGAGCTGTTCGGCGCGCCGTACGCCTACGTCCAGCCCCACTCCGGGCATCGACGCCAACCTGGTCGCGTTCTGGTCGATCCTCGCCCACCACGTCGAAGCGCCCGCGGCTGCAGAAGCTCGGCGCCAAGAACGTCAACGAGCTGTCCGAGGAGGACTGGGAGACGCTGCGCGCCGAGTTCGGCCACCAGCGGCTGCTCGGCATGAGCCTCGACGCCGGCGGTCACCTCACCCACGGCTTCCGTCCCAACATCAGCGGCAAGATGTTCCACCAGCAGCAGTACGGCACCGACCCCGAGACCGGGCTGCTCGACTACGACGCCGTGCGCGCCAAGGCCCGCGAGTTCCAGCCGCTGATCCTGGTCGCCGGCTACTCGGCCTACCCGCGGCGGGTCGACTTCGCGAAGATGCGCGAGATCGCCGACGAGGTCGGGGCCGTGCTCATGGTCGACATGGCCCACTTCGCGGGCCTGGTCGCCGGCAAGGTCTTCACCGGTGACGAGGACCCGGTGCCGCACGCCCACATCACCACGACCACCACCCACAAGTCGTTGCGCGGTCCGCGCGGCGGCCTGGTGCTCGCGCAGCAGGACTACGCCGGCGACGTCGACCGCGGCTGCCCGATGGTGCTGGGCGGTCCGCTGTCCCACATGATGGCCGCCAAGGCCGTCGCGCTCGCCGAGGCCCGCACCGCCGAGTTCCGGGCCTACGCCCAGGACGTCGCCGACAACGCCAAGTCGCTCGCGGACGGGTTCCTCAGCCGCGACGCGAAGCTCGTCACCGGCGGCACCGACAACCACATCGTGCTGCTCGACGTGTCGGGCTTCGGGCTGACCGGCCGCCAGGCCGAGTCGGCGCTGCTCGACGCCGGCGTGGTCACCAACCGCAACTCGGTCCCGGCCGACCCGAACGGCGCCTGGTACACCTCCGGCATCCGGCTGGGCACTCCGGCGCTGACGACCCGCGGCTTCGGGGCCGACGAGTTCGACCAGGTCGCCGCCGTCATCGTCGACGTGCTCCGCAACACCGAGGCCGGCACCACCAAGGCCGGTGGCCCCTCGAAGGCGTCGTACGTCCTCGCCGACGGTGTCGCCGACCGGGTCAGGGCCGCCTCGGCCGAGATGCTCGACAAGCACCCGCTCTACCCGGGTCTCGTGCTGTCCTGAGGCCACACCGGAGCGGTGCCGGTTTGTGGATGAACTGTTGCCGACCCGGTGGTGTATTGCTGATCTGCGGCCCCGCCAATCGCTCCGGCCGCCGCGTAGCATGCGAAGTGCCCACTGGCAGTGGGTTGGGACGGCCAGCCGTCCCCGCGGGGCCGCCCATCCCTCAATCCACGGCCACCACGGTGGGCGGCGCGCTCCCGGGGTCGCGATCTCCACGGCCCACGGTGTTGAGGTCGCACCGGGAGCGCGTGCCGGCGGGTGGCGGGCGCGGCGCGGCTAGATGACGGGCGTGGCTCGGGCCACGAGCGCCGGCAGGTCGCCGCCGGCGAGTGCGCCGTAGGTGCCGTCGTGACCGGCCAGCCGTGAGGCACAGAAGACGTCGGCCACCTCGGGGGGCGCGAACCGCACGAGCAGCGAGCCCTGCAGGCACGCCGCCATCCGGCCGGCCAGCCGGCGCGCGGAGACCTCCAGGGTCGCGCGTCGCCGAGCAGCGCGAGGGTGTCCTCGATGGCGCGGTCGAGGCGGGCGTCGCCGCCGCGGGCCAGGCCCACCTCGGTCAGCCACGCGTCGAGCACCTCGGGCTCGCGCGACAGCGCGCGCAGCACGTCGAGCGCGTTGACGTTGCCCGATCCCTCCCACACGGAGTTGAGCGGCGCCTCGCGGTAGAGCAGCGGCAGGCCCGACTCCTCGACGTACCCGTTGCCGCCCAGGCACTCGAGCGCCTCCGCGACCATGGCGGGGGTGCGCTTGCAGACCCAGAACTTCGCGAGCGGCAGCGCGATCCGGCGCAGCGCCGCCTCGTGCGGGTCGTGAGCGTTGTCGACGGCGGCGGCGAGCCGGACGGCGATCGCGGTGGCGGCCTCGGCCTCGACGGCGAGGTCGGCGATCACGTTCTGCATGAGCGGCTTGTCGGACAGCAGCCCGCCGAAGGCCGAGCGGTGAGCGACGTGCCACGCGGCCTCGTTGACGGCGCGCCGCATCAGCGACGTCGAGCCGAGCACGCAGTCGAGCCGGGTCGCGGCCACCATCTCGATGATGGTGCGGACCCCGCGGCCCTCGTCACCGAGCCGGTGGGCCAGGGTGCCGTCGAGCTCGAGCTCGCTCGACGCGTTCGAGCGGTTGCCCAGCTTGTCCTTGAGGCGTACGACGTCCAGCCGGTTGCGACTGCCGTCGGGGAGCACCCGCGGCACGAGGAAGCAGGTCACCCCACCCGCGGCCTGGGCCAGCACCAGGAACATGTCGTTCATCGGCGCCGACGTGAACCACTTGTGACCGTGCAGCGTGTACTCGCCGTCCACCGACGTCGGCACCGCCCGGGTGACGTTGGCGCGGACGTCGGAGCCGCCCTGCTTCTCGGTCATCCCCATCCCGGCGAGCGCCCCGCGCTTGGAGGCGGCCGGCCGCAGCCCGGGGTCGTAGGTGGTGGAGGCGAGCAGCGGCGTCCACTCCTTGGCGAGCGCGTCGTCCGCGCGGAGCGCCGGCACCGCGGCGTACGTCATGGAGACGGGACAGCCGTGGCCGGGCTCGGTGTGGGACCACGCCATGAAGCCGGCCGCGCGGCGGACGTGTGCGTGCGGTGACTCGGACTCCCACGGGGTCGCGGCCAGCCCCTGGCCGATCGCGCGGTCCATCAGCCAGTGCCACGACGGGTGGAACTCGACCTCGTCGATCCGGTTCCCGTAGCGGTCGTACGGCGTGAGCCGCGGCGGGTTCTGGTTGGCGAGCCTGCCCTGCTCGCGCGCCTCCTCGGTGCCCGCGAGGGCGCCGATGCCCGCCAGGTCGTCGACCACCGCGGCGGACGCGTGGCGGGTGACGGCCTCGACCAGGGCGTGGTCGGACGTCACGACGTTGTGCCCCACCAGGGGTGGTGCCTGGTTGGCGCTGGCACGAAGGTCGTTCGGACCGGCGCCACCTTCCGGGATCCGGCTAGTCATGCCGATACCGTAGGCGCATGCGGGAGACGCTGTGGCGCCTGGTCGTCACGACCTTCGGCTCCTGCATGAGATACCGGGTCACCGGCCTCGCCGCGGAGGCCGCGTTCTTCGCGATCCTGTCCGTACCACCACTGATCTTCGCGATGGCCGGGATGATCGGCTACGTCAGCGACCAGTTCACGCCGGCGCAGGTCGCCGACGTGCAGGGTGCGGTGATCAACCTGGCCGAGCGTGTGCTCACCGACTCGGCGGTCAACAAGATCATCGAGCCCACGATCGAGGACGTGCTCGGCGGCGGCCGCTTCGACGTGATCTCGATCGGCTTCATCCTCGCGCTGTGGTCGGGCTCGCGGGCGCTCAACGTCTTCGTCGACACCATCACGATCATGCACGGCCTCGGCGGGCACCGCGGGATCGTCAAGACCCGCGCGCTGTCCTTCTTCCTCTACATCCTGGCCATCATCACCGGCGTCCTCGCGCTGCCGCTGGTGGTCGCCGGACCGTCGCTGGTGGGTGACCTGCTGCCGGAGGGGGCGGCGTTCGTGATGCGGTTCTACTGGCCGACGGTGATCGCGCTGACCGTCTGCTTCCTCGCCACGCTCTACCACGTGTCGGTCCCGGTCCGGACGAACTGGAGCTTCAACCTGCCCGGCGCGGTCTTCGCGCTGGTGTGCTGGATCCTCGGCTCGCTCGCGCTGCGCTGGGTGCTGACCGCGACCGCCGCCGACTCCCGGTCCATCTACGGACCGCTCGCCTCTCCGATCGCCGTGCTGCTGTGGTTGTACCTGCTCTCGATCGCCGTGCTCATCGGCGCGGCCGTCAACGCGGCCTTCGACTCGGTGTTCCCGCAGAAGGCGACCACCCGGGCCCGGCTGGAGCTCGTGCAGCGTCTGCGGGAGCGGATGACGCCCGGCGCCCGCATCAGCGGTTAGATTCGTCGACGTGACAGATGACCTGCTGGATCCGCGCGAGGGACGCACCCGCGGCCGGATCTCGCTCCCCGACCGGAGCCGGTCGCCGTGGTGGGAGCTGTCGCGGCGGCTGATGATGGCGGTGGGCATCCTGGTCGGCACGGTGCTGCTCGTGTGGTTCGACAACGAGGGCTACACCGACAACAACGACCCCACCGGCGTGGTGTCGTTCACGGACGCGATCTACTACACGACGGTCACGTTGAGCACGACCGGGTACGGCGACATCGCGCCGGTCTCGACCCCGGCCCGGATGGTCAACGCGTTCGTCATCACCCCGGCCCGCATCGCGTTCCTGGTGCTCCTGATCGGGACCACCCTCGAGGTGCTCGCCTCGCAGGGACGCGAGATGATCCGGGTCTCCCGGTGGAGGAAGAACATGGGCAGCCACGTCGTCGTCATCGGTTACGGCACCAAGGGCCGCAGTGCCGTCGAGACGCTCATCAACAACGGTCAGGACCGCGACAAGATCGTGGTCGTCGACACCGCGCAGGCCGCGATCGACGACGCCAACGCGGACGACCTCGTGGTGGTCGTGGGAGACGCCACCCGCCGCGAGATCCTGCGCCGCGCGGGGGTCGCCCGGGCCGAGCAGGTCATCATCACGACCGATCGCGACGACTCCAACGTCCTCGCCACGCTCACCGTGCGGCAGCTCAACCCGGACGCGTGGATCGTCTCCGCGGTGCGCGAGCAGGAGAACGCGCCGCTGATGAAGCAGTCCGGCGCCAACTCGGTCATCACCTCCTCCGACGCGGTCGGCCGGCTGCTCGGCCTGTCGTCGTTGTCGCCGACGCTCGGCTCGGTGATGGAGGACCTGCTGACCTACGGCGAGGGCCTCGAGGTCGCCGAGCGCGACCTGCTCGTCAGCGAGGTGGGCCTGCAGCCCCAGACCCTGCCCGACCAGGTGATCGCCGTGGTCCGCGACGAGCGCGTCTACCGCTACTTCGACCCCGTGGTCACCCAGCTCGCGCGCGGCGACCGGCTCGTCGTCGTACGGCCTGCCAAGGAGCTGCCCTGGGCTCCCCGCCCGGGCACCCACGACGAGGACTTCGCGACCGACGAGGCCTGACGACAGTCACCCGTGGGGGTGAGCCACGGCGCGGGCAGGTGGGGAGAGGGTTCTGTCCGAGTACGACCACATCCCTGTCGCACCACCGAGGAGCCGAGATGAACGACCAGCCGGGCATGACCCCCGAGGAACTGGCAGCAGAAGGCATCACCGCACTGCCTGACAAGGAGGTCGTCTCGATCCTCGACCTCAACGCCGACCTGGACCTCGCGATCGACGCGTCGGCCCCGATCGACCTCGCGGTCGCGGCGAACGCGAACATCGCGGCCCCCATCGATGCCGCGGCCTCGGCGAACCTCCTCTCCGTCGGCTCGACCGCCCAGGCCATGGGCGACCAGGGCGTGATGATCAACCAGGGTGTCGTCGGCGACGCCACCGCGAGCGCCGACCAGGGCAGCACGATCGACCAGGGCAACGACGTCGTCGACGACGGTGCCTCCACGACCGACGCCGCGCCTGCGGCTGACGCCACGACGGCTGCCACGGCGCCCGCCGCTGACGGCGCGGACGTGTCGATGGGACCCGACGGTGAGCTCGGCACGGCACGGACGCCACGACGGCCGCCGAGCCCGTCGCCGACGCCACCACGACCGAGGCAGCGCCCGGCACCGACGGCCCGGCCGTGTCGATGGGACCCGACGGTGAGCTCGGCACGGCTACGGACGCGGTGACGGACACGGGCGGCGTGACCGACGGCGTCACCGACGGGGTGACCGATGCCACCGAGCCGATCGCCGGCTCCGTGGGCGGCACCGGCGACGTCCTCGACCCGGTGACCGACGCGGTGCCCGACGGTGGGCTCGACGGCGTGACCGACGGCGTGACCGACGGTGTCGGGCAGGCCACCGACGACCTCAGCGCGGGTGCGCTCGACGGCAACCTGCTCAACGTGAACGTCGACCTCGCGGCCGACGCGGACATCGCGGCGCCGATCAACGGTGCCGTGGCCGCCAACGCCAACGTCGCGGCGCCGATCAACGCCGGCGTCGCTGCCAACATCGGCTCGATCGACAGCGAGGCCGTCGCGCTGGCCCAGCAGGACGCCATCATCAACCAGACGATCGAGGGCGACGCGACCGCCAACGCCGACCAGCAGTCCGACATCCAGCAGTAGTCGCGTGACCGATCTCCGGGATGCGTCCGGCGTCGACCCAGCCGCCGCGGCCGCCGGGGTCGACGCACCGCTGCAGCGCGCCGACGGCGTCGAGCTGATCGGGGAGATGGCGGGATCCGGCTATCGGGTCCCGCCGTCCCTCGCGCGGCGCGGCGACGGCCAGATGGTGCAGCTGACCCCGCTCCTCTACGCCCTGCTCGAGGCGGTCGACGGCACCCGCGACGACGGTCGCGGTGGCGAGCGAGGTCTCGGAACGGACCGGTCGCGGGGTGAGTGCGGACAACGTGGCGACCCTGGTCGCCGAGCAGCTGCGTCCGCTCGGACTGCTCACGCGCGAGGACGGCAGCCAGCCGGAGTCCAAGCGCTCGAACCCGCTGCTCGGGCTCCGGCTCCGGGTGTCGGTGACCGACCCCGAGTCGACGCGGCGGCTGACCGCGCCCTTCATGTGGCTCTTCCATCCGGTGGTGGCGGTGCCGTTGCTGACGGTCTTCGCCGTCGTGTGCTGGTGGGTGCTGTTCCGGCAGGGGTTGGCCGGCGCGGCGTACGACGCGTTCGAGCGACCGGGCCTGCTCCTCGCCGTGTTCGGGCTCACCGTGCTGTCGGCGGGCTTCCACGAGTTCGGGCACGCCGCCGCGGCCCGCTACGGCGGCGCCACCCCGGGGACCATGGGTGCCGGGCGTCTACCTGGTGTGGCCCGCGTTCTACACCGACGTCACCGACTCCTACCGGCTGGGTCGAGGGGGTCGGCTCCGCACCGACCTCGGAGGCCTGTACTTCAACGCCCTGGTCGCTGTCGCCGTCACCGGAGCCTGGTGGGTGACCGGTGTGGACGCGCTGCTGCTCCTCGTGGCGACCCAGCTCCTGCAGATGGTCCAGCAGCTCACGCCGCTGGTGCGCTTCGACGGCTACCACGTGCTCGCGGACCTCACGGGCGTCCCCGACCTGTTCCACCGGATCAAGCCGACCCTCCTCGGCGCGCTGCCCTGGCGATGGGGTGACCCCGAGGCCCGGACGCTCAAGCCCTGGGCCCGGGTCGTCGTGACCATGTGGGTGCTGCTCGTCGTACCGCTGCTGCTGCTGGCGCTGTTCGGCATGGTCGTCGCACTGCCGCGGCTGCTCGGCAGCGGTGGTGTCCGGCTCGGCCAGGAGTGGGGCCTGCTGGGAGACGCGCTCGGCGCCGGAGACCTGCTGCAGGCCGCGGCGCGCATCTTCACGATGCTCGCGCTCGTGCTGCCGCTGGCCGCGATCGTCTACATGCTGGTGCGGCTGGCGCGCCAGCTCACCACCGCCACCTGGCGAGCGACGGCCGGCCAGCCGTTCAAGCGGGTGGTCGCCTCCGTCGCAGCCCTCGCCGTGGTGGCCGCACTGGTGTGGGTCTGGTGGCCCCGCACCGGCACCTACCGCCCGATCATGCCCGACGAGACCGGCACCCTGACCGACCTGGTCCGGCCGCTCAGCGCCGGCACCCTGCCGGGCTCTGCCCCGGCGGCTGCCCCGCGCGCTGCGCCCGCATGGGAGCGAGGGGACGAGGGCGAGGTCCAGGCGGTCTGGGACACCTCGGAGCCGCTACCGACCTCGGCGGAGCCACAGCTCGCCGTGGTCATGCAGCCCCAGCCGACCGAGGTCCCGGCGCAGGAGACGACGGGGGACACGACCACCACCGAGGAGACGACCTCGGCGGAACCCAGCGGCGAGCCCAGTGCGGAGCCCGGTGGCGAGCCCAGTGCCGAGCCCAGTGCCGAGCCCAAGCGGTGAGCCCGGCACCGAGCCCGAGGGCTGGGTCTTCCCGTTCGACCAGCCACTGGCTCCCGAGCCGGGCGACAACCAGGCGCTGGCCGTGGTCACCGAGGACGAGATGGTCGCCTACGACGTCGCCCTGGCGCTGGTGTGGGTCGAGGACGGCGAGGCGGCCCTCAACACCAACGAGGCCTATGCCTTCGCGAGCTGCGAGACCTGTGCGGCCGTGGCGGTGGCCTTCCAGGTCGTCCTGGTGGTCGGCGACAACGACGTGGCCGCACCGCAGAACCTCGCGGGGGCCGTGAACGTCGACTGCGTCAACTGCCTGACCTACGCGGTGGCCCAGCAGCTGTTCATCACCCTGGACGGGCCGCTCTCCGAGGAGGCCATGGCCCGGCTCAACGAGATCTGGGCGGCGATCGCCGATTTCGGCCAGCAGATCGCGTCGATCCCGCTCGACCAGATCGATGACCAGCTCGACGCCTTCGAGCTCGCGGTCCTCGAGGTGATCGAGGCCGACCAGCCGGGCACGGTCCCGTTCCCCAGCGCGTCGCCGAGTGACGGCGCAACCCTCTCTCCGAGCGAGACGCCGAGCGACGACCCCAGCGCCAGTCCGTCGGACGCCAGCACCACCGCACCGTCGGAGTCCCCGAGCGACTCCACGACCCCCTCGGCGACGCCGGCGCCCACCTCCCCGACGACATCGTCCAGCGCACCGCCCTCCGAGTCGCCCTCCGAGGATCCCAGCGCAGGAGCCCAGCGAGGAGCCCAGCGCCCTGCCCAGCGGATAGGAGCACGATCCGCGAGGGTCAGCACGTCTCGGTGAGCGCGATCAGGTCGCGCAGCGGACCACCCTTGACGAAGTAGTGGTCGGCGCCGGCCTGACGCGCGTTCTCGGCCATCGTGGTCTCGTTGAACCCGGACAGCACGATGACCCGGACATCGGGGACCGCCTTCCGGATCAGTGGCAGCGCCTCCAGTCCGTCCATCAGGGGCATCGCCACGTCCAGCACGACCAGGTCGGGTTGGAGCCGCGTGGCCTCCTCGACCGCCGCGATGCCGTCCGCGGCCTCACCGACCACCTCGAGGTGGTCGGTCAGCTCCATCCGCATCCGCAACAAGACGCGCAGGTCCTCGGCATCGTCGACGATCAGCACCCGCTGGGTCACTGGTCGTCCTGCGCGTCGAAGCTCGCGGGGGTGCTCCGGACCAGGTCACCGGGTGTGGTTCCGTCTCCGGTGAGCGGGTCGAGCAGGTCGTCCATCATCGTGCGCGCCGCCGCCAGCGTCCCGGCGAGGTAGGTCGCGGACTGGTCCGGATCGTCCAGCTCGAGCGCGTAGGCCGCGGCCACCAACCCCTGGACGACGTTGTCGTTGATCTCGAGGGCCTGGCGCCGACGGAGCTGGGCCTCGCCCAGCTTGGCGGCCATCGCCTCGCCGGCCAGGCGCACCTGCGCGTCGCGCAGGAACACCGCGACGAGTCGTTCGGTGTCGACCTGGGTCACCGCCGCCGTGGTCACGTCGAGCATCAGCTCGCGACCGTCGAACCCCACGGCCGGGACGGTGTCGGCCCCGGCACGCACGCGGGCGAGGAGGACCTCGCGGATCAGGTGTCCCGCCGGTGCGCCCCCGAGCAGCTCGTGGGCCTTCGGGTTCGCCTCGAGGATCCGGCCCTCGTCGTCGAGCACCAGGATCGCGTCAGGCGCGGATTCCACCAGGCCCCGGAACCGGGCGGCGATGCTCTCGCGGGCGCGTTCGGCGAGCACCTGGTCGGTGATGTCGATGCAGGTGCCGCGCATCCGCAGCGGCGTACCGCCCGAGTCCATCACCACCTGGCCGTTGGTCGCCAGGTAGCGCACCTCGCCGTCGGGCCGCACGATCCGCTCCATCATCTGGTAGGGCTCGCCGGTGCGCGTAGGACTGCTGGTGCACCTCGGCGATGCGCTCGCGATCGTCCGGGTGGACCAGTGAGAGGAAACGCTCGTAGGTCGGCGTTGAACGACTGCGGCTCGTAGCCGTAGATCCGGTAGAGCTGGTCCGACCACCGGTTCGTGTCGGAGGCGATGTGCCAGTCGTAGTCGCCCATGTTGGCCAGGTGCTGGGCGTTGTCAACCCGGGACACCAGGTCCTCCAGCTCGTCCTCGGCCTGCCTGCGCGCGAGTGTGGAGTCCACGGTCGCCACGGCGATGTCGAGGACAGGATCGGGTCGCACCGGCTCCTCCCGCCACGCCAGCACCAGGATCCCGGCGTGTCCGGGCAGCAGGTGTCGCTCGACCCGGACGATCTTGCTCTCGCGCCAGGCGGCCGGCACGTCACCGGTGACCCGCCGTCCCGGGGCCAGGTCCGAGTCGAGCCCCGCGACCGCGGCGCCGTCCAACGCCGTCCCCTCGTTCGCCTCCACCTGCAGCCCGTCCGCGTGGCGGCGCAGCAGCAGCACCGCGTCGGCTCCGCTGAGTGCGGGCAGAGAACGCAGCGCGCACTTCACGACCTGGTCCGGATCGGTCGCCTGCGAGCAGTCGTCGACCAGCCCGAGCAGGTTGCTCATGGCGGTGGAGTCCATGCGTGTGCTCTTTCTGGGGGCTGGGCCCGAGACTGCTTCCCTCGACTGTAGCGCCGGCCAACACGAGCGCAGCAGGTGAGCGGGAACATTCTCCCCACAGGGCCGCGCCAGACCCCGACGCGTGTCCGTGCTCTCGAAGCCGTTCCGGTAGCCCCGGCGACCGCCTGCGACCGGCGCCGGGGCCACCTCGCTCTCCCCGGTCAGGCACCGAGACCCCCGCCCGGCACGTGGCCGGACGGGGGTCTGTGGCCAGGGACCCTCCCCTGAACGCGAAGCCGCGCGGCGAGCGCCGCCTCGCGAAGCCGCTCACTGGTGATCGATCACCCGATGCGCCCCGGACACGATGAAGAGATCATCTGTCCCGCAGAGGTTAAGCGACCCTCGCGGCCCAGGCCCGATGCCCGCGCGATTCGTTGATGATCTGTGGGGATCCCCACGAGTTCTCAGCCGGGGTCGCGCAGCTCGATGATCGTCTGGGCGAGCTTGACCAACGGGACCCCGGCTCGTTGCGCCGCGTCCCTGAGGTGGTCCAGGGCGGTCTCGACGTCGACGTTGCGGGCTGCGGCCAGGATTCCGGTCGCGGCGTCCACCTGCGCCTGCATGCGCAGGAGGTCGGGGGCCTGTTCGGCCGTGCGACGCGTCGAGAACGACAGGTCTGCGTTCGAGACCGCCCCGGGTGCCCAGGCCCCGAACACCGTGGCGAGCTGTCGGTGCTTCCCGGTGAACGTGTCCTCGGAGCCCCCGTAGAGGTTGACCGTGCCGACCACGCGTCCCGCCCTCGCGATCGGAAAGGTGAGGGTGCTGCGCACTCCTGCCGCCGCGGCGGCCCTGCCCAGGGCCTGCCACCTGGGTTCACTCAACAGGTCCTCCTGGGTGGTGGCCATGCCTTGCCCCTGATCGAGTCCGTCCACGCACGGGCCGCTGTTGAGGTACTGGACGGCGTCGAGCGCGGCCGATTCCTCGTCCGTCGCGACGAGGGTGAACGTGACCCCGTGCTCCTGGACGGCAACGCTCACCCCGACCAGGTCGGGCGCGACGGCGCGAGCCAGTGCGGCGGTCCGGATCAGCTGCTCGAGGAGGCTGCTGTCGTCCACGAGAGCGTCCAGCTCGCCGATGGCCTCCAGCGTCTCCGGGATCGGTTCCATGCCCATGCCGTACCCGGGGGCCCGCCCCCGCATGCTCGGCAGGGACCTGGCCTCTGCGGAGGTCCACCACTGGACCTCGACCGTGCCGAGGCATAAGTTGAGGCAAGCACCGGGTCCGGAGCCGGACGGTACGGGGCGGGGGAGGTTGCTGATGGTTGACGTGGATGTCGTCGACGTACTGCGACACACCGACCTGTTCGCCGCCGTGGGCACGCGGGGGCTGAAGAGCATCGCCAAGCAGGCGAAGGTGGTCGAGCACGCCGCCGGTGCGGAGATCGCCCAGGAGGGCGGGGGCGCTGCCGCGTTCCACGTCATCGTGTCCGGCTCGGCTTCCGTGGACGTGCACGGGCACGCCCGCCCCGAGCTGGGTGCGGGGGACTACTTCGGTGAGATCGCCCTCATCGACGGCAAACCGCGATCGGCCACTGTCGTCGCGACGAGCCCGTTGACCACGGTCGCGCTCGCCAGCTGGGACTTCCGTCCGATCCTCCGGGACGAGCCCGGCGTGGCCGTCGAGCTGCTCAAGGTGATGTGCGCCCGGCTGCGGGCCGCAGAGTCGAGCTGAAGGTCGCATGTAGTGACCGAAGTGCCGCGCGCGGCGTCAGGGGGATGGATGAATGATCGACGACGTGGCTGGTGAGGGCCCGGGGGAGTGGTTCACGGGCGCGCTCACGCCGGAGGTGGTCGCATCAAGGCTGGTCAGTGAGGTCCCGGAACTCAGGACCGGGGCTGCGTCGCTGGTCGGCTGCCGGGTGACCCGGATCCGGTCCGTTCCCTCGAGGGACGCCTGGAGCGCCATCTATGAGCTCGAGGTTCGACCGGCCGGGTCCGAGGTGTCCTACCGCGTCATCGCGCGGGGCACACTTCTTCCGCCCGGACAACCGCTGCCGCTCAGCGACGGTGGGGCGGGCCTGGGGGGAGCCGGATGGGCCTGGGTCCTTCCCGACTTGGGCCTGGCGCTGGAAACGCTGCCCATGGATGAGAACCTGCCCGGCCTGGCCCACCTGCTCGACGAGAAGCAGGGCACTTCCTTGATCCAGGGGGCCCTGCGCGACAGCGGCACGTTGCCCGCCGACGCGGTGCTCGACGGGTACGTCGCCGTCGTCGCCAGCCACAAGCCCGGAGTACGCGCCACCGTCGTCTGCACGTTGACCTACGCCGGGGGCGGGCAGACGGGACCTGAGGCGATCGTGGTCAAGGTGCACTCCGATGGTCAGGGAGAGCGAGGGCATCGCCTGCTCCAGGAGCTCACCAGCACCCGTCTGCCTCACCGTACCCAGCTGCGTGTTCCGCGTCCCCTGGGGTACCTCCCTGAGCTGCACCTCGGCATCCAGGAGCACCTCGTCCACACCGGTTCACTCAAGGACCTGTTCCACGATGTCTTCGACGGCGGTGGTGACCTTTCGGAGCCCCGGCTGACCGAGCTGCGGGCGGCGCTGGCCGGGGCCGGCGCGGGCTTGGCGATCCTGCACCGCAGCGGCAGGGGCCACGGTGAACCGGTGGGGTGGGACTCCGAGCTGGCCGTGGTGCAGGACAAGCACCGCAGGCTCGCCGCGCACGTGCCGGCGCTCGGCGACCCTCTCGATGCGGCCCTGGACCGCATCGCTGCCGCTGGTCGGGCATGTGCCGCTGACCCGCCCGTCTCCAGCCATGGCAGCTTCCACCCCGGACAGGTCCTGATCACGGACGGTGCCGTGGCCTTCATCGATTTCGACAACAGCAGCCCTGCCGAACCCGCACGCGACCTCGCTGCCTTCACCACCAAGATGCGGCACATGGCGGTCAACAAGGTCGACACCCACCGCTATGACTCAACACGGCACGTGTGAGACGGCGGTCGAGGCCCTGCGGGAGGCGTTCGTCGACCAGTACCGGGCCGCTGCCCCGGTTTCGGCGGACCGTGTGGCGGTCTGGGAGGCGCTCGAGCTCGTCTCGCTGGTACTCAGCGCATCGAAGAAGATGCTCGGGGCTCGCACCGAGAACTGCCTGCTGATGCTGGAGCGCCACCTTCGCACCCATGGCATCTGAGTGGGTCCACCCCGCGCTTCCCCTACAACACAGAGAACCCGCAGGCCACGTGACCTGCGGGTTCTGCGGTGGGCGATACTGGGTTTGAACCAGTGACCTCTTCCGTGTCAAGGAAGCGCGCTACCACTGCGCCAATCGCCCGAGTTCTTGAGTTGTCGGCTGGGTGGAGGTGGGTACGGGATTTGAACCCGTGTACACGGATTTGCAGTCCGTTGCCTCGCCTCTCGGCCAACCCACCACGGAGGTCAAACTCCTGGGATAGACCTCTCCGAGCGGACGACGAGGCTCGAACTCGCGACCTCAACCTTGGCAAGGTTGCGCTCTACCAACTGAGCTACGTCCGCCTGCAACCAGCCTTGCGGCTCGGTGCGGACAGAACAGTAGCCCATGCCCGTACCGGGTCAAAATCCACCCTGGGCAGGCGTGTTTCGCTCGTAGAGTGGCCGGATGCGCGTCTGGCTGAACGGTGAAATCCTGCCCGATCCGACCGGTCCCGCGGTGGGGGTGAGCGACCACGGACTGACCGTGGGGGACGGGGTCTTCGAGGCGATCAAGGTGGTGGACGGGCAGCCGTTCGCGCTGACCCGCCACCTCGACCGCCTGGCCCGCAGCGCGGCCGGGCTCGGTCTGCCGGCCGTCGACGACGCCGCCGTACGCCGGGGTGTGGAGGCGGTGCTGGAGGGTGAGCCGCTACCGCTGGGCCGGATCCGGATCACCTACACCGGCGGACCGGCCCCGCTCGGCTCCGGGCGGGGTGACGCGCCGCCGACGCTGGTCGTCGTGGCCGCCGCGATGGCGCCGATGGGGGAGACCACGGCCGTCGCGACCGTGCCGTGGCCGCGCAACGAACGAGGGGCGCTGGCCGGCCTCAAGACCACGTCGTACGCCGAGAACGTGGTCGCGCTGACGCGGGCCGCCGCGTCCGGGGCGACCGAGGCCGTGTTCGCCAACCTGGCCGGCCACCTGTGCGAGGGCACGGGCTCGAACGTCTTCTACGTCGTGGACGGTCGAGCTCCGGACGCCCACCCTCGCCAGCGGCTGCCTCGCCGGCGTCACGCGTGCGCTGCTGCTGGAGTGGTTCGGTGGGGTCGAGGTCGACGAGCCGATCGAGGCGGTGGACGCGGCGAGCGAGATCTTCCTGGCCTCGACCACCCGCGACGTGCAGGGCGTGGCGCGGTGGAACGACCGTGAGCTGGACGCCCCCGGTCCGGTCACCGCTCGGGCGATGGCGTGCTGGCGGGACCGGGAGCCGGAGCTGTTGGGCCTGTGAGACGCGCGCTCCCAAGACGCCATTGCGGCAGACGGCTCGCCCAGTACGCTCTGCTCGTGAGACCACGCGACGGGGGTAACTGGTGAAGAGCACGGCCAGGCGGGTCGTACTGGAGTCCGCCGGCTGGCTGCTCCTCGTCGTCGGCATCGCTGCCCTGGTGCTCCCCGGTCCCGGTCTGCTCGGCGTGTTCGCCGGTCTCGCCCTGCTCTCCCAGCAGTACGACTGGGCCGAGCGCCGCACCGAGCCGGTCAAGCGGAAGGCGCTCCAGGCGGCCGCCGAGGGAGTGGAGACCTGGCCGCGGATCTTTGTCTCCGTCCTGGCGGCCCTGGTCCTCGCGGCCTGCGGGGTCCTCTGGAGCCTGAAGCCCCCGGCCCCCGACTGGTGGCCGCTGTCGGACTTCTGGTGGCTGCCCGGTGGCCTCGGCACCGGCATCACCCAGATCGTCTCGGCCTTCATCGCGGTGGCGCTGATCGTCTACAGCTACCGCCGCTTCCACGGGAACCCCGAGGCGGTCGAGGAGCTCCACGACGCCGATCGCGGGGCAGCCGGGTCGTCCTGAACGCCGGTTTCGTCCGGGCGCCGGGCGCCCTGTAGTGTCTGACCGCCGAGGGCGATTGGCGCAGTGGTAGCGCGCTTCGTTCACACCGAAGAGGTCACTGGTTCGAACCCAGTATCGCCCACCCTCAGCCCGCGCCCCGTGACGTGGCGCTACCGGTAGCGCGGCTCTGCCGTCGACACCGAAGAGGTCACTGGTTCGAACCCAGTATCGCCCACCCTCAGCCCGCGCCCCGTGACGAGCCGTCACCTGTGCAGGATTGATCGCCGCCGAGCCGTCACTTGAGCAGGATCAAGGGCGCACGAGTGACGGCTCGGCCGCTTCTGACCCTGCAGAGATGACGGCTCGCGCTCGGCCCGCTACCGGAAGCGCGGCTCCCGCCGATTCACCCACCCGAACATCCGCCACGCCGCCCCGACACCTTGTCAACGTCCACTGCCCGGCGCATCGTGGGTTGTGTGGGGGAGACCGGGAGGCACGAGCATGACGACGTGGATCGGACCAGGTGAGGCCGAGTACGACGAGCGGCGCGAGCTGTTCAACTCGATGATCGACACGAGGCCGAGGGTCATCGCCGCGTGCCGGGACGCCGCCGATGTCAGGGAGGCGCTGGAGCGTGCCGCGCGCGATCAGCTCCCGGTGGCCGTGCGCTCGGGAGGGCACTCCGTGGCCGGGCAGTCCAGCAACGACGACGGGCTGGTCATCGACGTCCGTCCCATGACGGGCATCGTCATCGACGCCGCGGCCCGACGGGCCAGGGTCGGGGGTGGGTGCACCTGGGCTGCGTTCGACGCAGCGGCGCAGGAGTTCGGTCTGGCCACCACCGGCGGCCGGGTGTCCACGACCGGCGTGACGGGACTGACTCTCGGCGGCGGCTCGGGTTGGCTGGAACGTCAGCACGGACTCAGCTGCGACAACCTCGTGGCCGTCGAGCTGGTGACCGCTGACGGCCGGGAGGTCCGCGCCGACGACAGCCAGCACCAGGACCTGCTCTGGGCCAGCAAGGGCGGCGGTGGCAACTTCGGCGTTGTCACCGCGCTGGAGTTCCAGCTCCACCCGGTCGGTCCGATGATCATCGGTGGGCTGATGGCGTGGCCGGCTGTGGCCGGGCCCGAGGTGTCCCGGGCCTTCCGGGACTGGGCGGACAGCGCTCCGGAGGAGCTCGGCCCCGCCCTCGTGGTGCTCAGCGGCCCGCCGGAGGAGTTCATCCCGCAGCACCTGCAGGGCCAGCCACTGGTCGCGGTCGCGCTCTGCTGGAACGGCGACGACGCGACGGGCGCGGACGTGGTCCAGGTCATGCGCGAGCTGTCTCCGGAGGTCGACCTGGTCGGGCCGATGCCCTACGCGGTGATGCAGTCGATGATCGACGACCCTCCGGGGTTCCGGCAGTACTGGAGCGCCGACTACCACGACGCGTTCCCCGACGAAGCACTCGACGTGTTCCTCGACGCCGGCGCGCGCCGTGCCTCGCCGATGACCCAGCAGCTGCTGCTCCCGTGGGGTGGCGCGCTGGCGCGCGTCGACGCTGGTGCCACGCCGCTGAGCCAGCGCTCGGCGCGGTGGGTGAGTCATCCCTTCGCGACCTGGGAGGACCCTGCCGACGACGCGGCCAACATTGCCTGGGTGCGTGACTACCGGAAGGCGAACGCCCCGTTCACGACCGGCGGCGTCTACCTCAACTTCATCGGCGACGAGGGCGACGAGCGCATCAAAGCGGCCTTCGGCGCCGAGAAGTACGAGCGGCTGGCGCAGGTCAAGTCCCGGTACGACCCCGGCAACGTCTTCGCCGGCAACCAGAACATCCGCCCCAAGGTGCCTGCCTGACCACGCGGGCTGGCAACCGGGACGCAGGAACGACCCACACAGAGGAGAAGCCCATGTCCGACAAGCAGAACATCGACGCCCCGCACGAACGGCGCCCGTTCCGGGACCACGGCCACATGGACGTGGTGACCTTCGGTGACTTCACCCTCGGCCGCGGCGTCTTCGAACCAGGCTGGCGCTGGTCCGACGACGTCAAGCCGATCGCCGGCACTGCCTCCTGCCAGGTCCACCACACCGGCCTGTGCCTCTCCGGACAGATGACCATCAAGCCCGACGACGGCGACGAGATGACCATCGGCCCCGGAGACGTCATCGACCTCGAGCCCGGTCACGACGCGTGGACCGTCGGCGACGAGCCCTGCGTGCTCATCGACACCGGGGTCGCGGCGTACGCCGTCCCCAACTGACGCCCACTGCTCGAGCCTGGTTCGAACCCGGTATAGCCCACCCTCCAGCGCGCTGGCGGACGACCCCCATATGAGGGATGTGTCGCCGCGGACCGCGGGACTAGCGTGGGAACTGCCCGGCGGACCACATAGCTCACGCGCCGGGCGAGCCGTCGGTCTACCGGCTTCCCCCGCGGTGAATGCCGACGGCTGCGGGCTCTGTCGGGGATCACGGACCCCGTTCCCCGACGGCGCCTGTCCAGAGCTCAGCAGGATCGGGGGGCGTCGGGATGTACAGCGAAGCGCAGGACCAGCGAAAACCGGGCGTCACGCCCGGTCCCTACGTCGTCCGACCGAGCGAGAGCCCACCCGACGTGAGCATGCGCATGCGCGCGTACGGCGACTGGCTCGTCGTCCTGATCGAGGGCGAGATGGACCTCCAGGTGCTGCCGCTCCTGGCGGACCTGCGAGGCCACGAGTCAACACACGTCGTCTTCGACCTGAGTGGCGTGACCTTCATGGACGCGACGGGTCTCGGCGCCCTGGTGAGTGCCGCCGAGAGAGCGTCCCGCGCCCGCGTCTGCATGCGTGTGGTCATCCCCCCGCGGGTACGCGCACTGCTGGTGCTCACCCACTGTGCCGGCGTGTTCGAGATCTTCGGTTCACTCTCCGAGGCGGTGTCGACACCTGTGCCCACGGGACCGGATCCGGCGCCGGCGTGACCGACATCCGGTGACGAGCCGAGCTCTCATCATGGACGTCGCACGTGACGTCGTGAGGGGTAACCTCGTACTGGAGCCAGACGAACCGTGAGGCGGCGCCTGCTGGATGCTGACCGCCCGCTGTTCGCGCAGGGCGTGACGGGGGGGGCGACGATGATTCCAACGGACAGGGTCGCGGCTGTCTTCGTGGAGGCTGCGGACACGTTGGTCGACGAGTTCGACCTGATCGAGTTCCTCCACATGGTCACGACGCACACGTCCGAGCTCGCGCATGCCGATGCGGGCGGACTGCTGCTCGCCGACCATGACGGCGTGCTACGTGTGATGGCTGCCACGGACGAGCGCACCAAGATAGTGGAGCTGTTCCAGCTCCAGAACGCCGAAGGACCCTGCCACGACTGCTTCTGCAACAACGGGGTCGTCGTCCACGGCGACCTCTCGACGGCCGGGGACATATGGCCCCAGTTCGCCCCGCATGCCGTCGAGTCAGGATTCCGTTCCGTCCACGCCTTTCCGTTGCGACTGCGCCAGGTGGTGATCGGCGCGCTCAACCTGTTCGGCAAGGGCTCGGGGAGGATGAGCGAGACGGACGTGCGCGTCGTGCAGGCGCTCGCCGACATCGCCACGATCGGCCTGCTCCAGGAGCGTGCCATCCGCGAACGCGACGTCCTGGCCGAGCAGCTCCAGGCCGCTCTCACCAGTCGGATCGTGATCGAGCAGGCGAAGGGAATCCTTGCCCAGGCCCACTCCGTGACCGTCAACGAGGCCTTCCAGATGCTCCGTGCCTACAGCCGAAGCCATCGACGGGGCCTGAGCGAGGTCGCCCAGATGCTCGCCGACGACCCCGGCAGCCTGCCCGACCTCACGAGGCTCGACACGAGGCCCGCCGATGCGTGAGGTCGGGCCTCGGTCCTGTGCTCGCAGCCTGGCGGGCTAGGGCATCCCCGTGGAGTGGCTCGTGCTCGCCATGGCCCTCGGCGGGGGCGCCGGTGCCTACGGCGCGCAGCGGATCAGGGCCGCCCGGGCCGACCGGCGCGAGCGGGCTGTCGAGCTCGAGGGCGTACGACGACTCGCCGACGAGGACGTCACGGTCTACGGCGAGCAGCTGCAGCGACTCGGCGACGAGGTGACCGGGCGCGAGCTCGACGAGGACACCCGGCGCGACTACCAGACCGCGCTCGACGCCTACGAACGGGCCAAGTGGGACGCGCCTCGACTCCAGCAGATCGACGAGATCAGCAACCTGGTCGACACCCTGGCCTCCGGCCGCTACGCCTTGGCGTGCGTGCGGGCGCGCATCGCCGGCGGGCCGGTCCCCGAGCTGCGGGTCCCGTGCTTCTTCAATCCGCAGCACGGCCCGTCCGCGCGCGAGGTGATGTGGACGTCCACCCGCCACGGCACCCGCCGCGTCCCGGCGTGCCGGCTGTGCGCGACCCGGGTCGCGGCGCACGAGAAGCCGCGAGGTTCGTACCGTCCGGATCGGGTCGCGCACCGTGCCCTACTGGGAGGCCGGCGCCGCGTTCCAGCCCTACAGTCGCGGCTACTTCCCCTCCGACGCGGCGGGCGTCTCCGGCGTGGCCTGGATCTTCGCCACCCCCGATGCCGGCGGGTACGGGTTCGGCGGGAGCATGCCGGGGCCGGGAGCGTCCGGTGACTTCGGTGGGTTCGACGGCGGTGGGTTCGACGGTGGAGGCGGCGGTGAGTGAGTCCGTGGCACGCCGCCGATATCCGGGTGAGGCCGTCCCTGGGGCACCGTTAGGCTCGACGGGTCATCTGGACCCCCGACCGAGGAGCACCCCTGTGTCCGAGATCAAGATCGCCATACTCGCAGCCGACGCGCGCGAGGAGCGGACGGTCACGACCGGCACCAAGGCCTGGGAGCTCTTCACCGACGAGCCCGACGTCGTCGCGGCCCGGGTGGGCGCCCGCGGGGGTGAGCAGGGCCTGAAGGACCTCTCCTACGTCCTCGAGGACGGCGACGAGGTCGCCGCGGTGGCGATCGACAGCCCCGACGGCCGCGACATCCTGCGCCACTCGACCGCGCACGTGCTCGCGCAGGCGGTGCAGCAGCTCTGGCCCGAGGCCAGGCTCGGCATCGGCCCGCCGATCGAGAACGGCTTCTACTACGACTTCGACGTCGAGACCCCGTTCGTGCCGGAGGACCTCGACAAGCTCGAGACCGCGATGCGCAAGATCATCAAGGAGAACCAGCGCTTCGAACGCCGCGTCACCACCGACGCCGCCGCGCTCGACGAGCTCCAGGACGAGCCCTACAAGATCGAGCTGATCGGCCTGAAGGGTGCCGGTCACGCCGATGACGCCGCCGAGGGTGCGAGCGTCGAGGTCGGCGCCGGCGAGCTCACCATCTACGACAACGTCCGTCGCAACGGCGACGTCGCGTGGAGCGACCTCTGCCGTGGCCCGCACCTGCCCACCACCAAGCGGATCCCCGCCTTCAAGCTGATGCGCACCGCGGCGGCGTACTGGCGCGGCGACGAGAAGAACCAGCAGCTGCAGCGGATCTACGGCACCGCCTGGGAGTCGAAGGAGGCGCTGGCCGACCACCTCCACCGGATCGAGGAGGCCGAGCGCCGCGACCACCGCAAGCTCGGCCGCGACCTCGACCTGTTCAGCTTCCCCGACGAGCTCGGCTCCGGCCTCGCGGTGTTCCACCCCAAGGGCGGCGTCATCAAGCGGGAGATGGAGGACTACGTCCGCCGTCGTCACATCGAGGAGGGGTTCCAGTACGTCGGCACCCCCCACATCAGCAAGGACGGGCTGTTCCACACCTCCGGCCACCTGCCGTACTACGCCGAGACCATGTACCCGGCGATCAAGGTCGAGGGTGCGGAATACCGCCTCAAGGCGATGAACTGCCCGATGCACAACCTGATCTTCCAGTCTCGGGGGCGCTCCTACCGCGAGCTCCCGCTGCGCCTCTTCGAGTTCGGCGGGGTCTACCGGTTCGAGAAGTCCGGCGTGGTCCACGGGCTCACCCGCGTCCGCGGCATGACCCAGGACGACTCCCACTCCTACGTCACCAAGGAGCAGGCGCCGGCGGAGATCAAGCACCTGCTCGAGTTCGTGCTGTCGTTGCTCCAGGACTTCGGGCTCGACGACTTCTACCTCGAGATGTCCACCCGCGACGAGCGCAACAAGGGCAAGTTCATCGGCTCCGACGAGGACTGGGCCGAGGCGACCAAGGTCCTCGAGGACACCGCCGCGGAGACCGGCCTCGAGCTGGTGCCTGACCCGGGTGGCGCCGCGTTCTACGGCCCCAAGATCTCGGTGCAGGCGCGTGACGCGATCGGCCGGACCTGGCAGATGTCGACCATCCAGTACGACTTCAGCCAGCCCAAGGGGTTCGGCCTCGAGTACCAGGCCGCCGACGGCTCACGCCAGCAGCCGGTGATGATCCACTCCGCGAAGTTCGGCTCCATCGAGCGCTTCATCGGGGTGCTGGTCGAGCACTACGCCGGTGCGTTCCCGCCGTGGCTCGCGCCCGTGCAGGTGCAGGGGATCCCGATCGCCGAGCGCCACAACGACTACCTGCGCGACGTGGCGGAGCAGATGCGGGTCCTCGGGCTGCGGGTGGAGATCGACGACTCCGACGACCGGATGCAGAAGAAGATCCGCAACGCCCAGATGCAGAAGGTCCCGTTCATGGTGATCGCCGGCGACGACGACGTAGCGGCCCACGCCGTGTCGTTCCGCTACCGCGACGGGCACCAGGAGAACGGCGTCCCGGTGGACGAGGCGATCCAGCGGGTCCTCAACGCGGTCGCGACGCGCGGTCAGGTCTGAGCCCAGCTGACTCCGCGAGCGGAGGCGGCGTGGGGCGAAGAGGTTGAGGGATCGGGGCAGACCGGAGCGAAGTGACGGGCTGCCCACCGATCGTCTCGAAACCTTGACCCCCGATTTGGGCGATTGATGCGCTCCCCGCGCCGCGCCTAACGTAAGAAGATGCATGGTCGCCGGCAGGCACTGGCGGTAGGGGTGCTCGGGGCCTTGGTCGCGTTGGGCGCGCCTGATGGCGCGGCGGCTGCCGAGCCCACCAACCGGGCGGTGTGGCTGCTCGACGAGACCGGAACGCCGACCACGGCAGTCGATTCCTCGGGTTTCGGCAACCACGGGACCAACTACAACATCGCCGGCACCGGCAGCGGCTACCAGTTCAACGGCACGAGCTCCCGGGTCGTGGTGCCGGACGCGGACTCACTCGACCCCGGCACCGCCGCCTTCTCGTTCGGCGTGACGATCGTGATGACCACTCCGCCCGTTCAGGGTGAGACCTACGACGTGCTGCGCAAGGGAATCTCCTCCACGAAGGGCGGCGAGTTCAAGATCGAGATCAAGCACGTGAAGGGCACCGCCCGCGCGCGATGCCTGGTCAAGGACGCGAACAAGGTCGTCGCCGCGATCATCGCGCCGACCAGCCTCGCCAACGGCGTCCCGCACTCGATCGCGTGCAGCAAGACCGCCCTGGGGGTGAGCATCACGGTCGACTCACTCACACCGCGCACCAAGACCGTCGCTGCCCTGGGCCCGGTGTCGAACACCAGCCTGCTCGCGCTCGGGGCCAAGGCCGAGGGCACCGCGAGCTCGGGTTTCGACTGGTACCGCGGAACGATCAACGATGCGTGGGTGCGAGTGGGCTAGCCTTCGAAGCGTGAAACACGTTCTCGGCGTGGTGGTGCTGGTGGTGACCGCGGTTCTGGGGTCGGTCCCCGGAGCAAGCCCGGCTGCGAGCACGGAGCGGGCTCACTGGCGATTCGACAACTCGGGAACCCCCCGGAGGGCGGTCGACTACTCGCGTTTCGACAATCATGGGAGGAACCACCACATCGTCGGCACCGGACACGGCTACCGGTTCGACGGGGAGAGCTCCCGGGTCATCGTGCCGGACTCGCGCTCCCTGGACCCACGCAAGGCCAGGTTCTCCTTCGGGGTGACGATCGTGATGCGCAAGCCGCCGGCACAGGGTGAGACGTACGACGTGATGCGCAAGGGACTCGCGTCCACGAAGGGTGGCCACTACAAGCTCGAGATCATTCGCCGGGGCGATTCCGCACGGGCGAGCTGCCTGGTGCGGGACAGGGACAGGGACGGGGGCACCGTCGTCGCACTGCTCGACCTCGCCGACGGGGAACGCCACACCATCACGTGCAGCAGGACCTCGCGGGGTGTGAGCATCAGGATCGACCGCCGGCCACGGCGCCTGGAGCGGGTTGCCGGCCTCGGCGCGGTGTCGAACGCCAGCCGGCTGGGACTGGGGGGCAAGGCCGAGCGCAAGGCCGAGACCGGTTTCGACTGGTTCAAGGGACGGATCAACGACGCGTGGCTCCGTGTGCCGCGGAGCTGACCGCGCATCATCAGTACCCTGCTGTTCGTGCCCGCTGAACGATCCGACAAGCACCGCGACGGTCGTCCTGAGCACGGTGCCGGCCGACCCGACGAGCTGGAGCGTCTCTGGACGCCGTACCGGATGGCCTACATCAAGGGCGAGAACCGCCCCGGCGACGAGGGCGCCGACGGGTGTCCGTTCTGCCGCATCCCGGGCCTCGACGACGGTGAGGGGCTGATCGTCCACCGCGGCGACGCGGCGTACGTCGTGCTCAACCTGTACCCCTACACCTCGGGCCACCTGATGGTGTGCCCCTACCGCCACATCGCCGACTACACGGAGACCACGGTCGACGAGGCGGCCGAGATCGCCGCGCTGACGAAGCGGGCGATGACCGTGATCCGGTCGGTGTCGGGTGCGGCGGGGTTCAACGTCGGCATGAACCAGGGCTCGGCCGGCGGCGCTGGCATCCGGGCCCACCTCCACCAGCACGTCGTGCCGCGGTGGATCGGCGACACGAACTTCATGCCGGTCATCGGCCGCACCAAGACCATGCCGCAGCTTCTCGGCGACACCCGCGACCTGTTCGCGCGGGCCTGGGAAAGTCGTCCGTCTGGGGGATTGCGCGAGGGCTGAAACGGGGGGAGCGTGGGAGGCTGCGGCGGCGCCGCAAGGGGGGCCGCCCCGACCCGAGGAGACCCACTGATGTACGCGCGCTCCACCACCATCTCGGGTGACCCCGAACGCCCTCGACGCCGGCATCTCGTTCGTCCAGAACGAGGTCATGCCCACGATCCTGGCGGTCGACGGCTGCGTCGGAATGTCCCTGGTCGCGGACCGGGAGACCGGCCGGATCATCGCCACCAGCTCCTGGGAGAGCCAGGAGGCCATGGCAGCCAGCCGGGACCAGCTGGCGCCGTTGCGTTCCCGCGGCGGCGACATCCTGGGCGGCAGCCCGGAGATCGAGGAATGGGAAGTCGTGGTGATGCACCGCGACCACCCCACCACCGACGGCTCCTGCTGCCGGATCACCTGGGCCAGGCCCCGTGACCTGGACCGCATGCTCGAGATGTGGCGCTCGGCCCTGCTGCCGCGGATCGAGGCCATGGCGGGATTCGGCAGTGCCAGCATGCTGGTCGACCGCGACTCCGGCGTCATGTGCGGGACCGTCAGCTTCGACTCCCGCGCAGCGCTCGAGGCATCCCGTGGCGGGGCCGCCGCCCTGCGGGAGAAGGCCGTCCGTGAGGCCGGCTCGGAGATCCTCGACGTCGCCGAGTTCGACCTCGTGCTCGCCCACCTGAGGGTGCCGGAGGTGGTCTGAGGCAAGGGCGGGGGAGGGGGCTCGGCGACTCTCCCCCGACCGACCCAGGTGACTCAGCCGACCACGTGAGGGTGCGGCTCGGAGCGCCCCTGGAAGGCGAGGATGGCCGGGTTCACGACATGCCCGTCCCGGATCTCGATGGCTCGGGCGAGTGTCTCGTCGGCGTCCCACGCGCGTGCGCCCTCGATCACCGGACGCAGGAACGGGATCAGCGCCAGGCTGTTCTCCCAGGTCGCCGAGTCCCAGAGGTACGACGGGCTGTGGTCCACGCCGTAGTAGTCGATGTTCCCCACCGTGAACATCGGCTCGTCGAACGTGGTCGGCCGGGCCCACTCGAAGCCCATGCCCTCGTCGCACGACACGTCCACGACGAGGCTGCGGGGCCGGAACAGGGCGATGTCGTCGTACGTCAGGTAGGTGAGCGGGGCCGCGGTGTCCTGCAGGGTGCAGTTGACCACGATGTCCCGCTCGGCCAGGAACGGCGCGATCGGGACCCGGCCGCGCTCGGTGATCACGTGGCTCAGGTGCTCGGGCCCGCCGGGGTCCTGGTCGAACTGGAGGATCCGCACCGAGTGGATGGGTGAGCCGACCGCGGCGACCCCGCGGGTGGGTGAGCACGCACGACGTCGTGGATGCCATGGGCGTTGAGGGCGGTGACCGCGCCGCGGGCGGTGGCGCCGAAGCCGATCACGACGGCTCGCAGCCGACGTCCGTAGTCGCCGGTGCGGCCGGTGAGCTGGAGCGCCTGGAGCACCGAGCAGTAGCCGGCGAGCTCGTTGTTCTTGTGGAACACGTGGACGCTGACGTGCCCGTCGCGGGTCCAGTGGTTCATCACCTCGAACGCGATCAGGGTGAGCCGCCGGTCGATCGCGATCTGCGTGAGCACGGGGTCCTGGACGCAGTGCGGCCAGCCCCACAGCACCGCACCCTCGCGCAGCAGGGCGACGTCGGCGTGCTGCGGCTTGGGCAGCAGCACGACGTCGGAGCCGGTCAGGATCTCCTCGCGGGTCGCGAAGCCGGCCACCACGTCGGCGAGCTCGGCGTCGGCGAAGCCGAAGCGCGCGCCGTACCCGTGCTCGAGCGTGATCCGCCGCGCGGATGTCCGCGTCCAGCCCGGGGATGTGCTCCGGGTGGAGCGGCAGGCGGTACTCGTTCTCCTTGGCAGAGGTGCCGATGACACCGAGGTCGAGCAGCGTCACTTCTTGCCGTCGAGCTTCAGGTGAGCCGAGGCCTCGCCCGCCTTCGCGCGCTTGTCCGCGCGCTTCTCCTTGATGGACTTGCCGGTCTTCTTGGTCATCTGCTGGCGAGGCGACTTGTCGCTCATGGTGGCTCTCCTGCTCGGAAGCCTGAATGGCTCCGTCCTGCCACAGTACGCCCGCTGTCGAGACCGACCGGTAGCCTCACGGCCGTGCTCGACCGATTCAAGAACTTCTGGCAGAGCGTCATGCTCGCGCCGTTCGTCAACCTGTTCCTGCGCCTCGGCATCAGCCCGGACGCGGTGACCCTGGTCGGCACCCTCGGCGTCGCCGCGGGCGCGCTGGCGTTCTTCCCGCGCGGCCTGCTGTGGGAGGGCGTGCTGGTGATCACCGCGTTCGTCTTCAGCGACCTCATCGACGGCCAGATGGCGCGACAGTCGGGCCGCACCTCGAAGTTCGGCGCGTTCTGGGACTCCACGCTCGACCGGATCGGCGACGGCGCGGTCTTCGGCGGCCTGGTGCTCTACTTCGCCGGGCCCGGGGACGACTACCTCTACCTCTGCGTGGCCCTCTACTGCCTGGTCATGGGCTCGGTGACGTCCTACGCCCGGGCCCGGGCCGAGTCGCTCGGGATGGACGCCAGGGGCGGGCTGGCCGAGCGCGCCGACCGGCTCGTGGCGATCCTGGTGCTGACCTTCTTCGGCGACGTGCTCGACCTGCCGATCCTCTACGAGGTCACGCTCTGGGTCCTGGCTGCCGCGAGCACCTACACGGTCGCGTTCCGGGTGCTGAAGGTCCGCCGTCAGGCGCTGGCCGAGGCCGACCGCCCCGAATGAGCATCGGCGGCCGCCCGCCGTACGATTGGGGCATGGCCGAGAGCACGACGAACACCCCGTCCGAGACCACCCCGCAGACCGGTACGTCGCGCGTGAAGCGCGGCATGGCCGAGATGCTCAAGGGGGGCGTGATCATGGACGTGGTCACCCCCGAGCAGGCGAAGATCGCCGAGGACGCCGGGGCGGTCGCGGTGATGGCGCTCGAGCGGGTTCCGGCCGACATCCGGGCGCAGGGCGGGGTCTCCCGGATGAGCGACCCCGACATGATCGACGGCATCATCGAGCAGGTCTCGATCCCGGTCATGGCCAAGGCGCGGATCGGTCACTTCGCCGAGGCACAGGTGCTGCAGAGCCTCGGCGTCGACTACATCGACGAGTCCGAGGTGCTGACCCCCGCCGACTACGCCAACCACATCGACAAGTGGGCCTTCACCGTCCCCTTCGTGTGCGGTGCGACCAACCTGGGTGAGGCGCTGCGCCGGATCACCGAGGGCGCGGCGATGATCCGCTCCAAGGGCGAGGCCGGCACCGGCGACGTCTCCAACGCGGTCACCCACATGCGCACCATCCGTGCCGAGCTCCGCCGTCTCCACGGCCTGAGCGAGGACGAGCTCTACGTCGCCGCCAAGGAGCTGCAGGCGCCCTACGACCTGGTCAAGGAGGTCGCCGAGGCCGGCAAGCTGCCGGTCGTGCTGTTCACCGCCGGCGGCATCGCGACCCCGGCGGACGCGGCGATGATGATGCAGCTCGGTGCCGAGGGCGTGTTCGTCGGCTCGGGCATCTTCAAGTCCGGCAACCCGGCCGAGCGTGCCGAGGCCATCGTCAAGGCGACGACGTTCTACGACGACCCCGACGTGGTCGCCAAGGTCAGCCGCGGTCTGGGCGAGGCCATGGTCGGCCTCAACGTCGACGAGATCCCGCAGCCGCACCGCCTCTCCGAGCGGGGCTGGTGAACGCGCCGACTGTCGGTGTCTTCGCCCTGCAGGGCGACGTCCGCGAGCACCTGCAGGTCCTCACCGGGCTCGGTGTCCGGGCGCTCGGCGTACGCCGGCCGAGCGAGCTCGACCAGTGCGACGCGCTGGTGCTGCCCGGTGGCGAGTCGACGACGATGGCCAAGCTCGCGCGGACCTTCGACCTGTTCGACCCGATCCGCAAGCGGCTGGCCGACGGGATGCCGGCGCTCGGGACCTGCGCCGGGATGATCCTGCTCGCCGACCACATCGAGGACGGCATCGCCGGCCAGGAGACCTTCGGCGGGCTCGACGTGACGGTGCGCCGCAACGCGTTCGGTCGTCAGGTCGACTCGTTCGAGGGGCCGCTCGAGTTCGAGGGGCTGGCCGAGCCGGTCCACGCGATCTTCATCCGCGCGCCCTGGGTCGAACGCGTCGGTCCCGACGTCGAGGTCCTCGCCCGGGTGGCCGACGGCGAGGCCGCCGGTAGGATCGTCGCGGTCCGCCAGCGGCACCTGCTGGCGACGTCCTTCCACCCCGAGGTGGGCGGCGACGCGCGGGTGCACCGGCTGCTGGTGGACCAGATCCGCACGACGTAGATGGGAAGTGCATGTCCGGCCACTCCAAATGGGCGACCACGAAGCACAAGAAGGCCGCGATCGACGCCAAGCGCGGCAAGCTGTTCGCCAAGCTGATCAAGAACATCGAGGTCGCGGCCCGGATGGGCGGCGGCGACCCGGCCGGCAACCCGACCCTCTACGACGCCATCCAGAAGGCGAAGAAGTCGTCGGTCCCCAACGACAACATCGACCGCGCGGTCAAGCGCGGGTCCGGTGCCGAGGCGGGCGGGGCCGACTACCAGACGATCATGTACGAGGGCTACGGGCCGTCGGGCGTCGCGATGCTGATCGAGTGCCTCACCGACAACAAGAACCGCGCCGCGATGGAGGTCCGCACCGCGATGAGCCGAAACGGCGGCTCGCTCGCCGACCCGGGCTCGGTGGCCTTCCTGTTCAACCGCAAGGGTGTCGTGCTGGTGCCCACCGCCCAGGAGGGCAGGACGGTGAGCGAGGACGACGTGCTCGAGGCCGCCCTCGACGCCGGCGCCGAGGAGGTCAACGACCTCGGTGAGTCGTTCGAGGTGATCTCCGAGGCGAGCGACCTGGTCGGCGTCCGTACGGCGCTGCAGGCGGCCGGGGTCGACTACGACTCCGCGGAGGCCCAGTTCGTCCCCGACATGCAGGTCGAGCTCGACGCCGACGCCGCGGCCAAGGTGTTCCGCCTCATCGACGTCCTCGAGGACCTCGACGACGTGCAGAACATCTTCGCCAACTTCGACGTCTCCGACGAGGTGCTGGCCGAGCTCGACGCCTGATCGGCGCCGAGCCCGGCCGCCTGAGGAACCGGTCAGCGCTCGTAGATGACCACGACGGAGGGCCGGGGGAAGCCCTCGCGGTTCGGCCAGGTGCTGGACTGGTTCTCGAAGGTGGCGCCGTCGGTCTCACCGGGGTGCTGGGGGGCGATGAAGACCGACGCGCCGTCGTCGGTGATGAACGGGCCGCAGGCCTCGGCCCCGACCGGCATCGTGGCGAACTGCTCCACCTTGCCGCGACGGGGGCCGGCGACCGGGACCCGGAACAGCCCGTCGTGGGAGCCGAGCGCGTTGCCGTCGGTGGAGATCCACAGGTTGCCCCCCGGGTCGAACGCGACGTTGTCCGGGCAGCTGATCGGGCTGACCTGGTCCTTCGGGTAGCCGGCGAAGTAGGTCTCGGGTGCGGCGGGGTCCCCGCACACGAGCATCAGGTTCCAGTTGAAGTCGCGACCGGCATGGTTGTCGTTGCCGGGCACCATCTCCAGCACGTAGCCGTTGCGGTTGCCGCTCTGCGTGACCAGCGGCGCACCCAGCGCCGGACGCGTCTGCGACTGGTGGAGCGGGTTCGCCTCGTCGGTCTCCTCGATCGTGTCGCGGTTGGAGTTGTTGGTCAGGGCGCAGTAGACGCGGCCGTTGACCGGGTTGACCTCGATGTCCTCGGGCCGGTCCATCTTCGTCGGCGAGACGGTGTCGGCCGCGAGCCGGGTGTTGAGCAGCACCTGCGCCACGCTCATCCCGGCCACGAAGGACTCGGTGTCGCTGGTGAGGGGGATCCACACGCCGGAGCCGTCGAAGCGGTCGTCCTCGTCGCCGTCGCCACGGAAGCGGGCGACGTACAGCGTCCCGGTCAGCAGCAGCATCAGGTTGTGACGCCGGGCCCGGGTGCTGCCGGAGGCGTCGTACGTGCCGGCGGACACGAACCGGTAGATGTAGTCGAATCGCTCGTCGTCGCCCATGTAGACCACGACCTTGCCGTTGTCGGCGACCGTGACGTTGGCCCCCTCGTGCTTCATCCGGCCGAGCATCGTGTGCTTGCGTGGCGTCGACGTCGCGTCGTAGGGGTCGAGCTCCACGATCCAGCCGTGACGGAACGGCTCGTTCGGCTCCTGGGCGAGGTCGAAGCGGGGATCGACCTCGCTCCAGCCCCGGCCGGCACCGTTGATGCCGTAGCGGTCGTACGACGCCGCGAGCCCGGGGTCGAGGGCCTCGGCGGGCGGGCGGTTGTCGAAGTAGCCGTTGAAGTTCTCCTCGCCCGAGAGCACGGTGCCCCAGGGGGTGAGCCCGCCTGCGCAGTTGTTGAACGTCCCCTTCACCCGGCGACCGGTCGGGTCGGCCGTCGTCTGCACCTGCGGGTCGCCGGCGGCGGGGCCGACCAGCTGGAAGTCCGACCCGACGTGCAGGCGGCGGTTGAGCTCGGTGGTGCCCACCTTCGCGCGGCGCCAGGAACCGGCCTTGTCGCCGCGGACGAGCTCGACCACCGACATGCCGTGGCTGGCCATGGCGATCCGCTTGATGGTCGGTGAGTCGTAGCGACCGGTGGGGAACATCAGCTGCTCGTCGGTGTACTCGTGGTTGGTCACCAGCACGCCGCGTCGCTGCTTGCTGGGGTGGGGCAGCACGCCGACGTAGTCGTTGTTGTAGCCGAACTGCTTGGCCGCAGCCTCGGGCGACTGGTTCTGGACGTCGAAGGCGGGCGCCCCCTTCTCCACCCGGTCGCCCCAGCTGATGACGACGTCCGCCCGGAAGCCCCGGGGGACCGTGACCTGGTCGGCGTTGTTGGGCGGGACGGGCGCGAAGGCCCACGTGGCGGCGGTGTTGCCCGCGACAGCGGCCGACGCGAGCGCGCCACTGGCGGCCAGCCCGGTGACGGTGAGGGCGCCGGCGCCCGCGCCGAGCTTGAGCAGCGACCGGCGCGCCAGCGCGCGCTCGGCGACCTGGTGGAAGGTGGGGTGGTCCGTGGGGTTCGGGACCGGTCGGTCGCAGGCGTTGCCGCACCGGTAGAGGCAGGTGAGGTGGCTGCGCGAACCGTGCCGCGTGGCGGGCAGCAGCGGGAGAAGCCGGCGGCTGGGGGTGATCGTCATGGTTCCTCCGGTGTGGTGGGGACTTCCGCGAGCACTGTCGCGACGGGAGGGGAGGGACCGGTGACGGTCAGGTGAACGACACGCGAAGGCTGGTCGGACCACTGGCGGACCGGGTCGAGGGCGGTTCCGCCGCGTGTCGTACGCCGAACGGCCGTCCGGCCCGTCTAGCGTGGACACGAACATGTGTTCGGACACCACGTCAGGGACAGACCGTCGGAGGAGGCGAAACGTGCGCGTGCTCGGGATCGACCCCGGACTCACCCGCTGCGGCATGGGCGTCGTCGACGGCACCGTCGGGCGCCCGCTGCGGCTGGTCGACGTCAACGTCCTGCGCACCTCGGCGGGCCTGCCGGTCGCGCAGCGGCTGGTCACGATCGAGCGGGGCATCGACGCCTGGCTCGACGAGTACCAGCCGGAGGCGGTCGCGGTCGAGCGGGTCTTCGCCCGGTCCGACTCCAGCACCATCATGGGCACCGCCCAGGCCAGCGGGATCGCGCTCGTGTGCGCCGCGCGTCGCGGGCTGCCGGTCACGACGTACACCCCCAGCGAGGTGAAGGCGGCCGTCTCCGGCAGCGGCCGCGCCGGCAAGGAGCAGGTCGGTGCGATGGTGACCCGGATCCTGCGGCTCGACGCGCCGCCCAAGCCGGCCGACGCCGCCGACGCCCTGGCGCTGGCCATCACCCACGTGTGGCGCGGCGGCGCCCAGTCGAAGATCGAGGCGGCCCTCGCGGCGCTCGACGAGAGGAACGGCATGATCGCCTTCGTCCGCGGCCAGGTGGCCGCCGTCGGACTCACCTCCGCGGTCGTCGAGGTCGGTGGGGTCGGGCTCGAGCTGCTGTGCACGCCCGGCACCCTCGCCACGCTGCGGCCCGGACAGCCGGCGACCCTGCCGACCAGCATGGTCGTCCGCGAGGACTCCCTGACCCTCTTCGGCTTCCTCGACGAGGACGAGCGCACCACCTTCGAGCTCGTGCAGACCGCCTCCGGCGTCGGCCCCAAGCTGGCGCAGGCGATGCTCGCGGTGCTCAGCCCCGACGACCTGCGCACCGCCGTCGCCCACGAGGACGTCAAGACCCTGACCCGCGTCCCCGGCATCGGCCAGAAGGGCGCCCAGCGGATCATCCTCGAGCTGCGCGACCGGATCGGGTCGCCGACCGGGACCCGGACCGGCACCGTGGCCCCGTCCGCCGCGCCCGACTGGCGCGGTCAGGTGCAGCAGGGCCTGGTCGGCCTCGGCTGGTCGGTCAAGGAGGCCGACAAGGCCGTCGAGTCGGTGGCCGGCGATGCCGGCGACGCTCCCGATGTCGGCGCGCTGCTGCGTGCCGCGCTCCGCACGCTGAGCCGCGCATGAGCGAGCAGGGCTGGCCGGGCACCGGCGAGACCAGGGTCGACGGAGCCGAGCGCGACCACCTCGCCGCCGCGGAGGAGGCGCACCTGCTGTCGCTGACGGCGGCGGAGGCCGAGGGTGACGAGCGCGCCGTCGAGGCGGCGTTGCGGCCCCGCACCCTCGACGAGGTCGTCGGCCAGGGCCGGGTGCGCGCCCAGCTGGGGCTCGTGCTCGAGGCGGCCCGCAAGCGCGAGCGACCGCCCGACCACGTGCTGCTCTCCGGCCCCCCGGGACTCGGGCAAGACCACGCTCGCGATGATCATCGCCGCCGAGATGTCCGCCCCGCTCCGCCTCACCAGCGGACCGGCCGTGACGCACGCCGGTGACCTGGCCGCCATCCTCTCCGGCATGAACGAGGGCGACGTCCTCTTCGTCGACGAGATCCACCGGATGGCGCGGCCGGCCGAGGAGATGCTCTACCTCGCGATGGAGGACTTCCGGGTCGACGTCGTCATCGGCAAGGGCCCCGGTGCGACCGCGATCCCGTTGGAGATCCCGCCGTTCACCCTCGTCGGCGCCACCACCCGTGCCGGGCTGCTGCCCGGACCGCTCCGTGACCGGTTCGGCTTCACCGGCCACCTGGAGTTCTACGAGCCCGACGAGCTGGAGCTGATCGTCCGACGCTCGGCGGGCCTGCTCGGCGTGGAGCTGACCGACGAGGGCGCCGCCGAGATCGCCTCGCGCTCCCGCGGCACGCCGCGGATCGCCAACCGGCTGCTGCGTCGGGTCCGCGACTACGCGCAGGTGCGCGCCGACGGGATCGTCACGCTCGACGTATCACGGCGCGCGCTCGAGCTCTACGAGGTCGACGAGTCCGGGCTCGACCGGCTCGACCGCGGCGTCCTCGACGCGCTGTGCCGGCGCTTCGGCGGCGGCCCGGTCGGCGTCTCCACGCTGGCGGTCGCGGTGGGCGAGGAGCGGGAGACCGTCGAGGAGGTCGCCGAGCCGTTCCTGGTGCGCAGCGGCCTGCTCGCACGTACGCCGCGAGGGCGGGTCGCCACGGCCGCCGCATGGGCCCACCTCGGGCTCGCGGCCCCGCCCTCGGCCGACCCGGTGCTGTTCGAGGACTAGACGACTGGCGCCGCTGTGGCGGCCGTTACACTTCACTGTTGGTCGGCCGGATCGGCCGCCGCCCACTCCCCAACACCTGCGAGGTTCCGTCGTGGAGGAGCTCGTCTCCCTCTTGCCGATCATCGGCATCGCCCTGCTGTTCTGGCTGCTCATCATCCGTCCCCAGTCGCGGCGCCAGAAGGCGGTGGTCGCGATGCAGTCCCGGCTCGAGCCCGGCTCCGAGGTCATGCTGTCCTCGGGGATCTTCGGCACGCTCGTGGCGGTCGAGGACGACCACGTGCTGCTGCGCGTCGCGGAGGGGGTGACCCTCAAGGTCGTGAAGGGCGCCGTCGCCAACGTGGTCCCGGCCGACGAGCCGACCACGACGACGGAGACGAACGGGAACACACCCCCTGCCGAGGAGTCCTGACCGATGGCTCGTCGTCAGCGGCCCAGCCGCACGCTGCTCGGATTCTTCATCGGTCTGGCGGTCGCCTACGGCCTGGTCGCGCTGGCCGGCACCTGGACGCCCACGCTCGGACTCGACCTGCAGGGCGGCACCCGGATCACGCTGATCGCCGAGGGAGAGCCTTCCGAGGACAACCTGGTCGAGGCGTCGCAGATCATCGACCAGCGGGTGAACGGCTCGGGTGTCTCCGAGGCCGAGGTCACCACCCAGGGCAACCAGTTCGTCGTCGTGGAGATCCCCGGCGAGAGCCAGAGTGACCTCGTCGAGACGGTGGAGCGCCAGGCGCAGCTGCGGTTCCGCGTCGTCGCCTGCTCGACCCTCGACGGCCGCTGCGGCGGCGCAGACCGCGCCGACGGATCCCACCCAGACCGAGGAGCCCGGGCCCGGAGCAGGCGTCACCGTCGAGCCGTCGGAGTCGGCCACCGGCTCCGAGAAGCCGGCCAACCGGGCGCCGCTCGGCTTCTCCGAGAAGAAGAAGGACGGCAAGAACGACGGAGGACGGTCGGCGAGCCCACCGACGGAGCCGACGACCGAGCCCACCGAGCCGGCGCAACCCGCCGGCGGCGACTACGGCGACCCGCTGGTCTGGATGGACAACCCGGACCCCGCGTCGATCCAGGCGTTCCAGGACTACCAGTGCCCGCCCCAGGGCGAGACCGCGCTCGTCGAGGACGACCCCGACAAGCCGCTGGTCACCTGTGACGCGGAGGGCGTGAAGTACCTCCTGTCCGTGGCCATGATCGAGGGCACCCAGCTGTCCTCGGCCGACGCCGGCATCCCGCAGCAGCAGGTCGAGTGGATCGTGTCCCTCGACTTCGACGGCTCCGGCACCGACGTCTTCACCACCATCTCCCGCGCCCTGTACGGCACCGAGAAGCAGTTCGCGATCGTCCTCGACGGCCAGGTGCTGTCGGCGCCGACCATGGACGCGCATCATCACCAACGGCCAGGCCCAGATCAGCGGCAACTTCACCGAGGCGTCCGCGACCAGCCTCGCCACCAGCCTCAAGTTCGGCGCGCTGCCGATCGCCTTCGAGCCCGATCCGCAGGTGGAGACCGTCGGGCCGTCGCTGGCCGGCAACCAGCTCTCCGCGGGCCTCTACGCCGGCGGCGCCGGGCTGCTGCTCGTGATGCTCTACTGCCTGCTCTACTACCGCGGCCTCGGCCTCGTGGTGCTCGCCTCGCTGGTCGTGGCCGGCGCCTCGACGTACGCCCTGGTCCTGCTGCTCAGCGAGACCGCGAACTTCACGCTGTCGCTCCCCGGCATCGCGGGCCTGATCGTGGCGGTGGGCATCACCGCCGACTCGTTCATCGTCTACTTCGAACGCATCCGCGACGAGATGCGTGACGGGAAGTCGATGCCGGTCGCCGTGGAGGCGGGCTGGGCGCGAGCCCGCAACACCTGTCTCGCCGCGGACACCGTCTCCCTGCTCGCCGCAGTGGTGCTCTACATCTTCGCGGCCGGCGTCGTGAAGGGCTTCGCCTTCGCGCTCGGCCTCTCCACGCTGATCGACCTCGTGGTGTTCTTCTGGTTCACCCACCCGATGGTGTCCTGGCTGGCGAAGTACCCGTTCTTCAACCGGGGCCACCGCTTCTCGGGGCTCAGCGCCGAGACGCTCGGGGTGGACGCGATCACGGTGCGCAGCCCGGCGGGAGGGACCGCCTGATGGGACGCCTCTCGAGGCTCGGCAACGAGCTCTACACCGGCAGGAAGTCGATCGACTTCGTCGGGCGACGCTGGCTCTGGTACGCCATCTCCGCCGTCATCGTCATCATCTGCGTGCTCGGGCTGTGGTCCAAGGGCCTCAACTACGGCATCGAGTTCACCGGCGGCGCCGAGTACAAGGTGACGCGTGCCGTCGAGCCAGGTCACCCAGGACACTGCCGACGACGTCCGCGCCGCGGTCGCCGACAGCGGCGTCGACAACGCCTCCTCCCCGGTCGTCACGACCTCGGGCGAGGAGCAGATCCTGATCCAGACCGAGCCGCTCTCGCGGTGACGAGAGCCAGGTGATCGCCGACGTCATCCTCGAGACGACCGGCGCGACGGCCGACGACCTCTCGCAGACCGAGCTCGGCGCGAGCTGGGGCGAGGAGATCGCCAAGCGCTCGCTGATCGGGCTCGCGGTGTTCCTGGTGCTCGTGGTGCTCTTCATCTGGGCCTACTTCCGCGAGTGGAAGATGTCGGTCGGCCGCGATCGTGGCGCTCGCGCCACGACGTGCTCATCACGATCGGCGTCTACGCGCTGTCGGGCTTCGAGGTGACCCCGGCGACCGTCACCGGTCTGCTCACGATCCTCGGCTTCTCGCTCTACGACACCGTCGTCGTGTTCGACAAGGTGCGCGAGAACACCAAGGACCTGCGCGAGATGCAGGATGGGCTACGCGGAGGCCGCCAACCTCGCCGTCAACCAGACCCTGGTCCGCTCGATCAACACCTCGATCGTGGCGCTGCTCCCGGTCGGCGCGATCCTCTACGTCGGCGCGGTCCAGCTCGGCTCGGGCAGCCTGAAGGACCTGGCGCTGGCCCTGTTCGTCGGCATGGCGGCCGGCCTCTACTCCTCGGTCTTCATCGCGACCCCGCTGCTGGCCCACATGAAGGCGGGCGAGACCGCGGTGCAGCAGGCCGAGCGCCGGGCCCGGGCACGCCAGCGGGCGATGGCCGACCGCTACCACGCCGTACCCGCGTCCCCGTCCGGTGCGCCGGCGGGCGACGCGCGGCCGGCACCCCGCGTCCGAGGACGTCGAGCCGGCCGCGGCACGCGCCGACCCGCACCGAGGCCTCAGGACGCGGTCGGGTGGCACCGCCCGCGCACGGTCCGGTCGCGCCGAGCCGCGCGTCCGGTCGCAACCAGCCCTCGCGCAAGCCACGCTCGAAGCGGGGACAGAAGTGAGCGACGCCGCCGCAGCGGCGCGCGACGCCCTCGCCCGCCTGGTCGTCGACGTCCCGGACTTCCCCGAGCCCGGCGTGGTCTTCAAGGACATCAGTCCGCTGCTGGCCGACCACGACGGGTTCACCGCCGTGATCGAGGCCCTGGCCGCGGCCGGCCGTGACGAGCAGCGGCGCGGTGGTCGTCGACAAGGTCGTCGGCATGGAGGCGCGCGGGTTCATCCTCGCCGCGCCGGTCGCGCTGGCCCTCGGGCTGCGGCTTCGTCCCGGTCCGCAAGGCCGGCAAGCTGCCCCGGCGCGACCCACGCCGTCTCGTACGCCCTGGAGTACGGCGAGGCGACGCTCGAGCTGCACCAGGACGCGATCGCAGCCGGGGGAGCGGGTGCTGCTCGTCGACGACGTGCTGGCCACCGGCGGCACCGTCGCCGCGACCCGTGAGCTGATCGAGCGCTGCGGTGGCGTGGCCACGCGGTGACCGTGCTGATGGAGCTCGGGTTCCTCGACGGCCGCGCCCGCGCCGGCGACCTGCCGATCGCCAGCCTCGTGACGCTGTGACCTGCGGCCCGCGCCCGTAGACTGGCCGGCATGGCGGACGAGGAGACCGACGACGGCGATCGAGCCGGCTCCCTCTGCCCGCAGCATGCGCTCGCGGCTGGCGCGGATGGGCACCAAGAGCCAGCCCCTGAACCCGGTCCTCGAACCGCTGTTCCGCGCGGTCCGCACCAACCACCCGAAGGCCGACCTGGCGCTCCTGGAGCGCGCCTACGTCATCGCCGAGCAGCAGCACGGCACCCAGATGCGCAAGAGCGGCGACCCCTACATCACCCACCCGCTCGCCGTCACCACGATCCTCGCCGACATGGGCATGACCGAGCCGACGCTGGTCGCCGCCCTGCTCCACGACACGGTCGAGGACACGCCGTACACCCTCGACGCGCTCACCAAGGACTTCGGTGAGGAGGTCGCGCTGCTCGTCGACGGCGTGACCAAGCTCGACAAGGTCAAGTACGGCGACTCGGCGCAGGCCGAGACCATCCGGAAGATGATCGTCGCGATGTCGCGCGACATCCGGGTCCTGGTCATCAAGCTCGCCGACCGGCTCCACAACATGCGGACGCTGCGCTACGTCAAGCGCGAGTCGCAGGAGCGCACCGCCCGCGAGACCCTCGACATCTACGCGCCGCTGGCCCACCGGCTCGGCATGAACACCATCAAGTGGGAGCTCGAGGACCTCGCCTTCGCCACGCTCCACCCCAAGATCTACGACGAGATCGTGCGCCTGGTCGCCGAGCGCGCGCCCTCCCGCGGGCAGTTCCTCGGTCAGGTGATCGCCCAGGTCGAGGCGGACCTGAAGGACGCCAAGATCAAGGCGAAGGTCACCGGCCGACCCAAGCACTACTACTCGATCTACCAGAAGATGATCGTCGGCGGCCGCGAGTTCTCCGACATCTACGACCTGGTCGGGGTGCGGATCCTGGTCGACACCGACCGCGACTGCTACTCGGCGCTCGGCATCCTGCACTCGCGCTGGAACCCGGTCCTGGGGCGGTTCAAGGACTACGTCGCGATGCCGAAGTTCAACATGTACCAGTCGCTCCACACCACGGTCATCGGGCCGGCCGGCAAGCCGGTCGAGCTGCAGATCCGGACCTTCGGCCAGCACCGCCGCGCCGAGTACGGCGTCGCCGCCCACTGGAAGTACAAGGAGGACGGCCGCAACGGCGTCGACACCGACCGGCTCGCCGAGGGCGACGACATGGCCTGGATGCGGCAGCTGCTCGACTGGCAGAACGACGTCGAGGACCCGGGGGAGTTCCTGGAGTCGCTGCGGTTCGAGATCAACCGGGCCGAGGTCTACGTCTTCACGCCGCGCGGCGACGTGGTCGCGCTGCCCACCGGCGCGACCCCGGTCGACTTCGCCTACGCCGTCCACACCGAGGTCGGCCACCACACCATCGGCGCCCGGGTCAACGGCCGGCTGGTGCCGCTGGAGTCGACGCTGGAGAACAGCGACGTCGTGGAGGTCTTCACCTCCAAGTCGCCCAACGCCGGCCCGTCCCGCGACTGGCTGACCTTCGTGAAGTCGCCGCGCGCGCGCAACAAGATCCGGCAGTGGTTCACCAAGGAACGCCGTGAGGAGGCGATCGAGAACGGCAAGGACCAGATCGCCAAGCTGATGCGCAAGGAGGGCCTGCCCCTGCAGCGGCTGCTGTCCCACGAGACGCTCACGCTCGTCGCCGCTCCACTTCAAGGTCGCGGACGTCTCGGCCCTCTACGCCGCGGTCGGCGAGGGCCACCTCAGCGCGCAGGCCGTCGTACGCCGGGTCATCGACCTGCACGGCGGCGACGACGGGGCCGCCGAGGACCTCTCCGAGGCGGTCACGATCACCGGCCGGAGCCGGGCCGGGACGGCCACGGGCGGCGACACCGGCGTCATGGTCAAGGGCGCTCCGGAGGTCTGGGTCAAGCTCGCGAAGTGCTGCACCCCGGTCCCGCCCGACGACATCCTCGGCTTCGTCACCAAGGGCGGGGGAGTCTCGGTCCACCGCAAGGACTGCACCAACGCCGACAGCCTGCTGAGCCAGCCGGAGCGGCTGCAGGAGGTCGAGTGGGCCCCCACCGGCCAGTCGATGTTCCTGGTCAACATCCAGGTCGAGGCGCTGGACCGGGCGCGGCTGCTCTCCGACATCACGATGGCGCTCTCCGACGCCCACGTGAACATCCTGAGCGCGAACCTCTCCACCACCCGGGACCGGGTCGCCAAGAGCCGGTTCACCTTCGAGATGGCCGAGTCCAAGCACCTCGACAACGTGCTCCGCGCCGTCCGCGCCGTCCCCGGCGTCTTCGACGCCTACCGCGTCACCTCCTGACCGGTCGAGTTGCCAGGCCGGGTTCAATCGCCAAGGATCCGGTTCAGTCGCCAGAGAATGACGGTTCCCGGATCGCTTCCGCCGCCGTCATCGGCAACTCGATCGGGATCCGTGGCGACTCAACCCGGATCCTGGCGACTCGACCGGGGTCAGGAGTAGTCGGCGGAGACCTGCTTGGCCATGTCGAGGAAGGACTGGCGGGAGGCGAGGTTGTCCTCGAGCTCCTTGACCAGCTTGTCGTTCCCGGCGGCGCGGGCGGCGTCGAGGTCGCGCTGGATCTCGGCGATCGCGTTCTCCAGCTTGGTGACCATGTCGTCGGCCCGGGCGGTCTTCTCGGGGTCCGTACGACGCCACTGGTCGTCCTCGACGGCCCGGATCTTCTGCTCGACCGCCCGCATCCGGCCCTCGAGGTCCTTCATCCGGTCGCGGGGGACCTTGCCGGCCGCCTCCCAGCGGTCCGCGATGTCGCGGATGGTCTTCTTGGCGGCCTCGAGGTCCTTCGCCGGGTCCAGGGCCTCGGCCTCGACCAGCAACGCCTCCTTGACCTCGGCGTTGGCGGCGAACTCCTGGTCCTGCTCGGCCTGCGCGGTGTCGCGGGCGCCGAAGAAGGTGTCCTGGGCGCCGCGGAAGCGCTGCCAGAGCTTCTCGTCGACGTCGCGCGGCGCCGGGCCGGCGGCCTTCCACTGCCGCATCAGCTCGCGGAACGCGCCCGAGGTGGGACCCCACTCGGTCGACGACGCGAGCGCCTCCGCCTCCTTGGCGAGCCGCTCCTTCACCGCCTTGGCGCCCTCGCGCTTCTCGTGCTGCTCGGCGAAGTGGACCTTGCGGCGGCGGGTGTAGGTCGTGCGGGCGGTGGAGAAGCGGCGCCACAGGGCGTCGTCGGAGCGCGCGGTCGATGCGGGGGAGTGCCTTCCACTCCTCCAGCAGGTCGCGCAGCCGGTTGGCGCCGTTGCGCCAGTCGTCGCTCTCGGCGAGCTTCTCCGCCTCCGAGACGATGGCCTCCTTGGCGGTCTTGGACTCGGCGGCCTTCTTGGCCCGCTCCTCCTTGCGCGCCTTGCGCTGGGTGGCGAGCACCGGGGACAGCGCGTCGAGCCGGCCGGCGAGCGACCCCAGGTCGCCGACGGCGTTGGCCTCGACGACCTGGGCACGCACCGCCTTGATCGCCTCCGCGGCCTCGTCGGGCGACAGCACGCCGGCGTTGACGCGCTGCTCGAGGAGGTGCACCTCGAGAGCGAGCGCGTCGTAGCGCTTCGTGTAGAACTCGAGCGCCTGCTCGGGCGTGCCTTCCGGGTACTGACCTACGGAGCGTTCGCCGTCCGCGGTCCTCACGAAGACGGTGCCATCCTCTGCGACCCGTCCCCACTCTTCGCTAGTCACGGGGCCATGCTAGGTCACGGGCCCGACGCCGCTGCACGGCCGGGGCTTCCCCCTCGATAGTGTGCGGGGGTGTTCATCGCCGGATTTCCCGCGGGTCCGTGGGGTACCAACTGCTATGTCGCGGCCGTCGACTCCGGCAGCGAGTGCGTCATCATCGACCCCGGCAAGGACGCGGCCGACGGCGTCGCGGAGCTCGTCCGCGACCACCGGCTGAAGCCGGTCGCCGTGCTGGTGACCCACGGCCACGTCGACCACATGTGGTGCGTCGCCCCGGTGGCCGGCACCTACGACGCCACCGCCTGGATCCACCCCGCCGACCGGCACCTGCTGACCGACCCGATGGCCGGCATGTCCCGGGAGACGACCCAGATGCTGCTCGGCGGCAGCTACGAGTGGGCCGAGCCCGACGACGTCCAGGAGCTGGCCGACGCCCAGGAGCTGGAGCTGGCCGGGCTGCGGTTCGTCGTCGACCACACCCCGGGGCACACCGAGGGATCGGTGACGTTCCGGTCGCCGTACCAGCGCGACGACGTGTCGGAGGTGATGTTCGCCGGCGACCTGCTGTTCGCGGGGTCGATCGGTCGCACCGACCTGCCCGGCGGCGACCACCCGACCATGCTCCGGAGCCTGCGCGACAAGGTCTTGACCCTGCCCGACGACATCGTCGTGCTGCCCGGTCACGGCGAGCAGACCTCCATCGGCCGCGAGCGCGCCACCAACCCCTTCCTGCTGGACCTGCAGACCGACGAGACCGACGAGCCGCTGGTCGCGTCACGCGGGGTCTCTGACCGATGGCCAAGCCCACCCCGATCAGCGGGTTCCCCGAGCTGCTGCCTGCCCAGCGCGCGGTGGAGCGCTCCGTCATCGACTCGCTGGCCCGCACCTTCGAGCTGCACGGCTTCGCCAACATCGAGACCCGGGTCGTCGAGCCGCTCGACCGGTTGGCCAAGGGCGGTGAGATCGACAAGGAGATCTACGTGCTGCGCCGGCTCCAGTCCGAGGACTCCTCGGACGACACCGGTCTCGGCATGCACTTCGACCTCACGGTCCCGTTCGCCCGCTACGTGCTGGAGAACTCCGGCCACCTCCAGTTCCCGTTCCGCCGGTTCCAGATCCAGCCGGCCTGGCGCGGCGAACGACCGCAGGAGGGCCGCTACCGGCAGTTCACCCAGGCCGACGTCGACATCGTGGGACAGGGCGAGCTCGCCTTCCACCACGACGTGGAGGTCATGCGGGTCATGGTCGAGGCGCTCGCGGCGCTGCCGATCCCGCCGGTCTCCTTCCAGTTCAACAACCGGAAGCTGATCCAGGGCTTCTACCGCGGCCTGGGCATCGCCGACGTCACCGAGGCGATCCGGGTCATCGACAAGCTCGACAAGCTGCCCGCCGACGAGGTCGCCCGACAGCTCGTCGAGCGCGTCGGCGCGACGCCCGAGCAGGCGCAGCGGTGCCTCGACCTGGCGACGATCCGGGTGCCGGACACCTCGTTCGTCGATCGGGTGCGGGCGCTGGGCGTCGAGGACGACCTGCTCGAGACCGGCCTGGCCGAGCTGGCCGCAGTCGTCGAGGGTTGCGCCGGCGCCGGGGGCGAGCACGTCGGGTGTCGAGGCCAACCTGCGCATCGCGCGCGGCCTCGACTACTACACCGGCACCGTCGTCGAGATCTACATGACCGGCTACGAGCGGCTGAAGTCCGTCGGCGGCGGCGGGCGGTACGACGCCCTCGCCGACGACGGCAGGACGACGTACCCCGGCGTCGGCGTGTCCTTCGGTGTCTCCCGCACGATCCTGCCGCTGATCGCCGACGGCGTGCTCGCCGGGAGCAGGCCGGTGCCCAGCGCCGTGCTGGTCGCCGTGACCGACGAGGAGTCGCGTCCCGCGAGCACCGACGTCGCCCGACGCCTGCGCGCCCACGGCGTGCCGTGCGAGGTGGCGGCCAGCCCGCAGAAGTTCGGCAAGCAGATCCGGTTTGCAGAACGCCGCGGCATCCCGTACGTCTGGTTCCTCACCGACGACGGGCACGAGGTCAAGGACATCCGCAGCGGCGAGCAGACCGCCGCGGACCCGGACACCTGGACCCCGCCCTCCGACGACCTCCACCCCCAGATCGTGAGCAAGGGTTTCGAGGCTCGCTCCGCTCGCACCTCAACCACCGAAAGGCATCCACAGTGATCCGCACCCACGACGCCGGCACCCTGACCGCCGCGCACGTCGGAGAGACCGTCACCCTCGCCGGGTGGGTCGCCCGCCGCCGCGACCACGGGGGAGTGGCGTTCCTGGACCTGCGCGAGGCCAGCGGCGTCGTCCAGGTCGTGGTGCGCGACCTGAGGCTGGCCGGCAGCTCCGCACCGAGTTCTGCCTCAAGGTCACCGGTGAGGTCGGCGCCCGCCCCGAGGGCAACGCCAACCCCCACATCCCCACCGGCGAGATCGAGGTCGTCGCCGCTGACGTCGAGGTGCTGAGCCCCGCCGCGGCGCTGCCCTTCCCGATCGACGAGTACGTGGAAGTCGGCGAGGAGGCACGCCTCAAGCACCGCTACCTCGACCTGCGCCGCCCCGGCCCGGCCGCCGCGATCCGGCTCCGCAGCAAGGTCAACAAGGCGGCCCGCGACGTCCTCGACCGCCATGACTTCGTCGAGATCGAGACGCCGACGCTGACCCGCTCGACCCCTGAGGGCGCCCGCGACTTCGTGGTGCCGGCCCGGCTCCACCCCGGCAGCTGGTACGCCCTGCCGCAGAGCCCCCAGCTGTTCAAGCAGCTGCTGATGGTGGCCGGCATGGAGCGCTACTACCAGATCGCGCGCTGCTACCGCGACGAGGACTTCCGCGCCGACCGGCAGCCCGAGTTCACCCAGCTCGACATCGAGATGAGCTTCGTCGAGCAGGACGACGTGATCGCGCTCATGGAGGACGTCCTCGCCGAGATGTGGCAGCTGATCGGCGTCGACGTGCCGCGGCCGATGCCGCGGATGACGTACGCCGACGCGATGCGGAAGTACGGCTCCGACAAGCCCGACCTGCGCATGGGCCAGGAGCTCGTCGAGTGCACCGACTTCTTCAAGGACACCCCGTTCCGGGTGTTCCAGGCGGAGTACGTCGGCGCCGTGGTCATGCCCGGCGGCGCGTCCCAGCCCCGCAAGCAGCTCGACGCCTGGCAGGAGTGGGCCAAGCAGCGAGGCGCCCGCGGCCTCGCCTACGTGCTGGTCCAGGAGGACGGCGAGCTCGGCGGTCCGGTCGCCAAGAACCTCAGCGAGGAGGAGCGGGCCGGCATCGCCGCCCACGTCGGCGCCAGCCCCGGCGACTGCATCTTCTTCGGCGCCGGCGCCACCAAGTCGAGCCGGGCGCTGCTCGGTGCGGCCCGGCTCGAGATCGGCCGCCGCTGCGGCCTGATCGACGAGTCGGCGTACGCCTTCACCTGGGTCGTCGACGCCCCGCTGTTCGAGCCCAGCTCCGAGGCGGTCGCGAGCGGTGACGTCGCCGTGGGCGGCGGCTCGTGGACGGCCGTCCACCACGCCTTCACCAGCCCGAAGCCGGAGTACCTCGACACCTTCGACACCGACCCCGGCTCGGCGCTCGCCTACGCCTACGACATCGTCTGCAACGGCAGCGAGCTCGGCGGTGGGTCGATCCGTATCCACCGCGACGACGTGCAGAAGCGCGTGTTCGAGGTGATGGGCATCGGCGCGGAGGAGGCGCAGGAGAAGTTCGGCTTCCTGCTCGACGCGTTCAAGTACGGCGCACCGCCGCACGGCGGCATCGCGGTCGGCATGGACCGGATCTGCGCGATGCTCGCCGGCACCGACTCGATCCGCGACGTGATCGCGTTCCCGAAGTCGGGCGGCGGCTTCGACCCGCTCACCGCGGCGCCCGCCCCGATCACCCCGGAGCAGCGCAAGGAGGCCGGCGTCGACGCCAAGCCCGAGCCGCCGCAGGCCGCCGAGCCCACCGAGGCATGAGCGACGGGGGCGGCCTGTTCGACCTGCCGGGCGGGTCGCCCGCGCCCGGCAGCGGGTCCCTGGGCGCCAACACGCACGCGTCGGCACCGCTGCCGGTGCGGATGCGGCCGCGCACCCTCGACGAGCTGGTCGGTCAGGAGCAGCTCCGCGCGCCCGGCTCCCCGCTGCGGCAGCTGATCGAGGAGGACCAGGCGACCTCGCTGCTCCTCTGGGGCCCGCCCGGCACCGGCAAGACCACCATCGCCGGCATCGTCAGCCAGCAGACCGACCGCCGCTTCGTGGAGGTCTCGGCGGTCTCGGCCGGCGTGAAGGAGGTGCGGGCCGCGATCGACGCCGCCCGCGCCGAGCTGAGCCGCGGCGGCCGCGAGACGGTGCTGTTCGTCGACGAGGTCCACCGGTTCAGCAAGGCGCAGCAGGACGCGCTGCTGCCCGGGCGTCGAGAACCGCTGGGTCACGCTGGTCGCCGCGACGACCGAGAACCCGTTCTTCTCCGTGATCTCGCCGCTGCTCTCGCGCAGCCTGCTGCTGCGGCTGCAGCCGCTCACCGACGACGACGTCCGGGGCGTGCTGGAGCGTGCGCTGGCCGACGAGCGCGGGCTCGCCGGGAAGTACGAGCTGGCCGACGACGCCGGCGACCACCTGGTGCGGCTGGCCGGCGGCGACGCCCGCCGCGTGCTCACCTACCTGGAGGCCGCCGCCCGCGCCGCCACCGCCCGCGGCGGACCGACCATCGACCTGGAGTCGGCCGAGGCCGCCGTCGACCAGGCCGCGGTCCGCTACGACCGGCAGGGCGACCAGCACTACGACGTCGTCAGCGCCTTCATCAAGTCGATCCGCGGCTCGGACGCCGATGCCGCGCTGCACTACCTGGCCCGGATGTTCGAGGCGGGGGAGGACCCGCGGTTCGTCGCCCGGCGGCTGGTCATCCTGGCGAGCGAGGACATCGGGCTGGCCGACCCGACCGCCCTGACCACGGCGGTCGCCGCCGCCCAGGCGGTGCAGCTGATCGGGATGCCCGAGGCGCGGCTCAACCTGGCCCAGGCCACGATCGCGCTGGCCGTCGCCCCCAAGTCGAACGCCGTCATCAAGGCGATCGACGCCGCGCAGGCCGACGTCCGCGACGGCAAGATCGGCAACGTCCCGCCCCACCTGCGCGACGCCCACTACGGCGGGGCCGGGCAGCTCGGGCACGGCCAGGGCTACGTCTACAGCCACGACGCGCCGTACGGCGTCGCGGAGCAGCAGTACGCGCCGGACGCCGTCGCCGACGCCGCCTACTACCAGCCGACCACGCTCGGCGCCGAGGCCGCCGTGGCCGAGCGGTGGGCGAAGATCCGCAAGCTGATCCGCGGGGAGTGAGGGCGGCCGGCACGCGCGCCTGCCGGGACCTGTCGGCCCCCCGCACTAGGGTCGGCCGGGTGAAGCGCCGATGAGCAAGATGGATGCCCTGCGCGCGATGCGCGAAGCCGGCCACGAGCAGGCGATGGCCCGCCGCGCGAAGCGAGCGGCCGCCCCGACGGCGCAGCCAACCCCCGGCCGGCCGTCCGGCGGCGGTCAAGCCGACCCCGGCAGCCCCGAGCCCGCCGCCGACGGCTGAGACGTGCGGCCACCGCTCGATGAACGGCCGCACCTGCACCCGCGAGCCCGGGCACGCGGCCAAGAGCCACCGCTACTCCTGAGCGCCACGCCGTGGCCGCTCAGTCGGTGATGCGGATCGGTGCGCTCCACCCGCTGGCGGTCCCAGATGGTCTTCAGCGTCAGCCGTTCCACGCCCTCGTCGAGGCCGTCGTCACGGATCGGGATGGTGACGGTGGCGGTGCGTACGCCGGGTGGCAGCCCGTCGTAGAGGCCGACGTGGGCGCGGTGGAGCGGGAGGTCGGGATCGTCGATCGACGCGAGTGCTTCTCCAGCCACGCCCGCGGGACGTCGCCGACCGTCAGTCGGCGTCCGGTGCCCTCGCCGCGCACGACGCGTACGCCGAACCAGGACTCGTAGCCGGTCTCCTCGGTCAGCCGGATCCGGACCCGGACCGCCGAGCCCTCCCGGACCCGCCGGGCGGTGTGCACCCGCAGCTGCGGCACCGGGTCGTCGTCGATCAGCTGCACCTGCCCGTCGTAGGCGTCGGTCATCACACCGCGCACCGGGAACGCGGCATAGCTCGTCAGCCGCCGGGGATGGTCGGCGACCGTGTTGCCGGAGTACTCGTAGGGGATCGACCCTGAGGTCTGACCGGGCGCCAGGTCGAGGCGGAGCCGGGACCGACCGCGGCGCTGGGTCTGATCCATGATGCCGACGACGAGCTGTGCGGGACGGGTCACCTCGCCGGTGATCGTGAACGGCACCTGTGCCGTGGTGGTGCCCCGCCGTCGCCCTCGGTGATCCGGAGCGAGCCCAGGCTGACCAGCGGCAACCGGAGCTCGGGGACCGCTGCCAGCGCGAACGGGGCGGCAGCCACGTCGAGGATCCACAGCCGGCCGTCGGGGCTGTCGCCGACCACGTCGAGCCGCGCCACCTGCGTCAGGTCGATGCCCGCCGCGGCCGCTCCGGGGTCGGCGACGACTGCCTGCGCCCAGCGCTTGCCGACGAAGCGGTCGAGCGGCAGCGCCCGCAGGATCCCGTCGCCCTCGGGCGTGATCTCCGCGGTGGCGCCGCTGGTGTCGGTCAGCCGCAGCCGGACCCGGGCATCGCCCAGCTCCGGGTCGACGACAGCCCGCAGCTCCAGCCGCCCCGTGGAGAGGTCGAGCGGCTCGTCGAGGACCAGTCCGCCGGTGCCGCCGGCCTCCCGCCAGGTCAGCTCGAGCGCCCGCCGGGCCGGGGCGAACTCCCCGGCGTCGTACCAGTGCGGCACCTGGCCCCAGAGGTCGTCCTGCCGGCCGCACGCCCCGAGCGACCCCGGCGCCAGCACGCCCTGGCAGAACGCGGTGTCGGCGCCGGAGGCGAGCGACAGCCCGGTGTCGAGGGCCGGCCGGCGCAGCTCGCGGCCGCCGCCGATCGCGTGGGACCGGACGTCGGCGGCGCCGATCGACGCCGGGTGGACGACGGACCCGTCGAAGAGGGGGAGGAACTCCTGGGCGTCGTCGGCGAAGAGGCGCACCGCTCCCGCGACGTAGGCCACGCCCACCGAACGCTGCTCGGCGGCGCTGAGCCTGGTCGGGGACCGCTTGCCGCAGACCCCACCGCGACCGAACCAGTCGTCCCACGCGGGCGCCTGGGCGATGCCGGGCGTCCACTCGGTGTTGAAGAAGTTGTGGTTGGCGCCGATCACCATCACCGAGCTCTTCAGCGACGTGTCGTCGTCGGTCAGGTCACGGGCGCTGTCGGTGAAGCGCTGGCCCTGGAGGTCGAAGACGTCGCCGTCGCAGTAGGGCAGCACTGTCACGGTCGGCACGTACGGCGCGGTCTGGGTGCCGAAGTCGGTCGGCGCCAGCAGCACCTGCCCGACCACCCGGTAGGGCGCGTCGAGCGGGATCTGGATCGAGGCGCGGTTGACGCCCTCGCCGCCGCGGCTGTGGCCGACCAGCACCACCCGCGACAGGTCGACGTCGTGGTCGCCGGCGATGGTCGTCCAGTGGTCGAGGTGGCGCTGCACGATCTGGGCCCGGGCGTCGGCACCGCCGTCGGGGAGCCGGAAGTCCTGCGCGTTGATGCCGTTGACCCGGACCGACACGGTGGCGTAGCCCTGCGAGGCCAGCACCTGCTGGATGTAGTCGTAGCCGAGGTGGCTGGGGATCTCGGCGAGCGGCGGCTGGCAGGGCCAGTCCCAGCCGTCCACGCCCTCGTCGGTCGGGTCGTAGCAGAACGAGTGCCGGCCGTGGAGGAACAGCACCAGCGGCCGGGGACCGGTGTCGGCCGTGGGCGCCGGCTCGACGACGTGGCCCACCATCTCGATCGGCTGCCGCATCCGGGGCAGCTTCACGCCGTCGAGCTCGTAGTCGCTGGTCACCACGTCGTAGGAGCCGGGCTGGCCCGGGTCGTCGGCCAGGCGTGGCGTGGCCGGCAGGTCGGCGGCGTCCGTGGCCGCATCGCTCCCGTCGAGGCCGAGGTGGTCGAGCCGGTCGCCGGAGAGGAGCACGTCGAGCTCGGCCGGGTCCGGGCGTTCCTCGGCGACGACCGTGGTGACCACGGTCCGGCCGTCCCCCTCGATCAGCGGTACGCCGACCGGGACGCCGTCGGCGGCGATCGTGGCCCGGTCGGAGGTGATCGGCAGCCGACGCGGCGCCCGCCAGCTGACCCGGTAGGTCTCCGGTCCGGTCCGCGTGACCTGCCAGCGACCCGTCGTCCCGGCCGCGGCGGCGCGGTCGTCCCGATCCGGCGGAGCCGGATCGGCCATGGAGGAGACCGGCGTCAGCCCGAGGCCGAGCGACCCGAGCAGAGTCGCGGAGAGCAGGAGACGGAGCCGGGCGTGACCGTGGCGTGAGGGCATGGCAGTTCTCCTCGAGTGTTGGCTCACTTACTCAGACGCTGTAGGCACCCGGTTGGTTGCCCGAGAAGTCAGCCCGGTCGTCGCTGGAGGAGCGTGGGTCGGCCGTCCGGGTGGAGACCTAGGGTGTCGGGCATGGGAGCGGGCAGGTGGGTCGTCGCGGCCGAGCGTGCGTGGGACGCGGCACGGTTGAGGCGGACCGGCTCACGTACTCCTGCCGACTTCCGGATCGAGCCCTACGTCGGTCACGGTGGCGCGGACGGCGTGGTGGTCCGTGGTCGTGTCTTCGACGACCCACCCGTCTCCGAGGCGGTCGAGGGCGAGGGGGTCCTGGCTGCGGCGCTGCGCACGGTCCGTCACTTCGTGACCGACGAGCTGCCGGGCGTCCCGCTGCGGATCACCGTCGAGGGAGCGACCGCGGAGGTGCTGACCGACGACGAGGGCTACTTCCGGGTCCACCTGCGTCCCGACCCCACCCGCCTCACGAGCCCCTGGACCGAGGGCACGGTCGAGCTGGCCGACGACTACCGCGGCCTCACCGAGCCGCACACCACCGCGCTGCGGGTGCGGGTGCCCTCGCCTGACGCCCGTTTCGGCGTCCTGTCCGACATCGACGACACCATCCTCGAGACGGGGGTCCAGCGGATGGGCCGGATGATCCGCCAGACCATCACCGGCTCCGCCCTCACCCGCACGCCGTTCCCGGGCGCGGCCGAGCTCTACCGCGACCTCAGCCACGGGGTGAACCCCGTCTTCTACGTCTCCTCGAGCCCCTGGAACCTCCACGCCTTCCTCGAGGCCTTCCTCCGCCACCGGGAGTTCCCCCTGGGGCCGTTGCTGCTGCGCGACCTCCTCGGCAGCTCGGCCGGCCGCGAGCAGAAGGCGCAGCGGATCGACGAGATCCTCGCGCTGCACCCCGGTCTGCCGTTCGTGCTCATCGGCGACTCCGGCGAGAGGGATCCCGAGATCTACGCCGAGACGGTCCGGTCCCATCCCGGCCGGATCCTCGCCGTCTACATCCGCGAGGTCCGCCTCGACCCCGGCGACGGCCGCGTGGAGCAGGTGGCGGACGGGTGGTCCGAGGACGTCCCGTTCGTGATGGCCGCCGACACCGACGCCGTACGACGCCACCTGGTCGGCCTCGGGCTGCTCTGAGCCACCCGGCTGTCGGCACCCGCCCGGCTCGGGCACGTCGGCGGCGGCGATAGGGTCGACCACCATGACGTGGCAGTGGCTCGCCCTCGCGGGCCTGGCGATCCTGGCCCTGGTCGTGGTGACCGGGCTGCTGGTCGCGCTCGTGCGGCTCCGGACCCGCACGGCGCGCGAGCTGGCGAGCGCTCGCCACGAGGCGGAGGCGCTGCGGGAGCGGCTCGACCGGCTCGAGCAGGAGCGCCGCGCGCCGGCCCCGCCGCTGCGCGCCGAGGCGCAGGAGTACCGGATCACCGGACTCGGCGAGCCCGAGCCCGACGCCGCCCCACCCGCCCAGCTCGAACGCGCCGTGTTCGCCGACCTGCTGCTGCGCGAGAGCGTGATCCGGCTCGGCTCCCTGGGCCACGGCGTACGGCGCGCGATGTCGGCCGAGTCCCGCAACCGGATCCGCTTCGAGATGAGGCGCGAGCTCAAGCGGGCGCGCAAGCAACGGCGCGCCGAGCAGCGCGAGGCCTACCGCGACTGGCAGGCGCGACGTCGTGCCGACCTGGCCGACGACCTGCGGGACACGGCATGAGCAGGACACTCTGGTTCGTCGCCGGCGCCGGCGCCGGCGTCTACGGCATGTTCCGCGGCCGGCGGGCGGCCGAGGCCCTCACCGTCGACGGCCTGCGCGACCGCGTGGAGGCCCTCACGCTGGGCGCGCGGCTGTTCCGCGACGAGGTCGCCCAGGGCACCGCCGAGCGGGAAACCGAGTTGCGGGAACGGTTCGGCGTACTGCCTCATGGACGTCCTGAGCTCGAGACCCCCCACCACAGCCAGAAAGGCACCCCCTGATGGACACCGCGGAGATCCGCCGCCGGTTCGTGGCCCACTTCGAGCGGGCCGGCCACACGCCCGTGCCCTCGGCGTCACTGCTGGCAGACGACCCCAACCTGTTGTTCGTCAACGCCGGCATGGTGCCCTTCAAGCCCTACTTCCTGGGGCAGGAGTCACCGCCCTACGAGCGCGCCGTCAGCGTCCAGAAGTGCGTCCGCACGCCGGACATCGAGGACGTCGGCAAGACGACCCGGCACGGCACCTTCTTCGAGATGTGCGGCAACTTCTCCTTCGGCGACTACTTCAAGGAAGGCGCCATCGAGCTCGGCTGGGACCTGGTCACGCGGTCGGTCGACGACGGCGGCTTCGGGTTCCCCGAGGACAAGCTCTGGCCGACCGTCTACGACGACGACGCCGAGGCCGTCGAGCTGTGGCGCAAGATCACGGGCCTGCCCGACGACCGGATCGTGCGGCTGGGCAAGACCGAGAACTACTGGTCGATGGGCGTGCCCGGACCGGGTGGGCCCTGCTCGGAGATCCTGATCGACCGCGGCCCCGACTACGGCGCCGACGGCGACTTCTCCGCCGAGGACCGCTACCTCGAGTTCTGGAACCTCGTCTTCATGCAGGACGAGCTCTCCGCGGTGCGGTCGAAGGAGGACTTCGACATCTCCGGCTCGCTGCCGAGGAAGAACATCGACACCGGCATGGGCCTGGAGCGGGTCGCCTACCTGCTCCAGGGCAAGCAGAACATGTACGAGATCGACGTCATGTTCCCCGTCATCGAGAAGGCGATGGAGCTCTCGGGTCGCCGCTACGGCACCGACCACGCCGACGACGTCCGGTTCCGCGTCGTCGCCGACCACGTCCGCTCCTCGATGATGCTGATCAGCGACGGCGTCACCCCCGGCAACGAGGGGCGCGGCTACGTCCTGCGTCGGCTGCTGCGCCGCGCCGTGCGCTCGATGCGGCTGCTCGGCTTCGAGGACCGGGCGCTGCCCGAGCTGATGCCGATCTCCCGCGACAAGATGGGGGAGACCTACGGCGAGCTCCACCGCGAGTGGGAGCGCATCTCGACCGTCGCGTACGCCGAGGAGGAGGCGTTCCGCCAGACGCTGCGGGCCGGGACCGCGATCTTCGACCTGGCCACCACCGAGCTGAAGCAGGGCGGCGGGTCGCAGCTGTCCGGGACCAAGGCGTTCGCGCTGCACGACACCTACGGCTTCCCGATCGACCTCACCCTGGAGATGGCCTCCGAGCAGGGGCTCTCCGTCGACGAGGACGGCTTCCGCCGGCTGATGGCCGAGCAGCGCGACCGGGCCAAGGCCGACGCCCGCTCCAAGAAGGGCCAGCACCGCGACGCCTCCGCCTACCGCGCGGTGGCCGACACCCTCGGCCGCGGCGTCGAGTTCACCGGCTACACCGAGATCGTCACCGAGGCCTCGGTGCGCGGCATCGTGACCAGCGGCGGCGTGGTGCAGTCCGCTCGCGAGGGTGACGACATCGAGCTGGTGCTCGACCGCACGCCGTTCTACGCCGAGGGCGGCGGCCAGCTGGCCGACCAGGGCGTGATCGAGCTCGCCAACGGCGCCCGGCTCGAGGTCCGCGACGTGCAGTCGCCGATCACCGGGCTGATCGTCCACCAGGCGACGGTGCTCTCCGGCGAGGTCGGCGTCGGGGTGGGCGCGCAGGCGCTGGTCGACGTCGAGCGCCGCCGCTCCATCTCGCGCTCCCACACCGCGACCCACATGGTCCACAAGGCGTTCCGCGAGGCGCTCGGCGACACCGCGACCCAGGCCGGGTCGGAGAACTCGCCCGGACGGTTCCGGTTCGACTTCTCCGCGACCGGCTCGGTGCCGACGTCGGTGATGGAGGACGTCGAGGCGCGGGTCAACGACCTGGTCCTCGCCGACCTGGCGGTCCACGCCGAGATCATGACCCAGGACCAGGCCGTGAAGTCCGGCGCGATGGCGCTGTTCGGGGAGAAGTACGGCGACGAGGTCCGCGTCATCTCCGTCGGCGACTGGGCCCGGGAGCTCTGCGGCGGCACCCACGCCGAACGCTCGGGCAACCTCGGCGTCATCAAGCTGCTCGGCGAGTCGTCGATCGGCTCCGGCGTACGCCGGGTCGAGGCGCTGGTGGGCGGCGACGCCTACCGGTTCCTCGCCCGCGAGCACGTGCTGGTGGCCCAGCTCTCCGAGGCGCTCAAGGTGCGTCCCGAGCAGCTGCCCGAGCGGGTCAACGACATCGTCGAGAAGCTGCGCGCGGCGGAGAAGGAGATCGAGAAGGTCCGGGTCGGACAGCTGCTCGGCGCCGGCGCCGACCTCGCGGCCGCCGCGCAGCAGGTCGGACCGGTCAAGGTCGTCGCCCACCGGGCTGCGGGCGCCGGCGGCGGCGACGTGCGCCAGCTCGCGCTGGACGTCCGGGGCCGCCTCCCCGGCGGTGAGCCCGGTGTGGTCGTGGTGATCGGCGACGGTGACGGCAAGGTGGCCGTCGTCGCCGCGGTCAACGACGCGGCCCGCGAGCGTGGCCTGAGCGCCAACGCCCTGGTCGGTGCCATCGGCCCGCTGGTGGGCGGACGCGGCGGCGGCAAGGACGACGTGGCCCAGGGCGGTGGCAGCGACACGTCGCGGATCGACGAGGCGCTCGCGCTGGTGGCGACCGAGGTCGGCCGCGTGGCCGGATCGTGAGGATCGGCGCCTGATGCGGTCCGGCACACGGCTCGGGCTCGACCCGGGCGATGCCCGGATCGGGGTCGCCCGCAGCGACCCCTCCGGCTTCCTGGCGACGCCGGTCGAGACGGTGCGGCGCGGCAAGGGCGACCTCGAGCGGATCGCCGAGATCGCGGAGGAGGCGGAGGCCGTCGAGATCGTGGTCGGGCTGCCCCGTTCGCTCTCCGGCAACGAGGGCCCGTCGGCGGCGAAGGTCCGCGAGTTCGCGGTCCGGCTCGCCGCGCGCGTGGCACCGGTGCCGGTCCGCCTCGTCGACGAGCGTCTGACCACCGTGTCGGCGGAGGCTATGCTGCGCGACCGGGGGAAGAAGGGTCAGCAGCGGCGGGCCGTCGTGGACATGGCTGCCGCCGTGATGATCCTGCAGCACGCACTGGACAGCGAACGCGCCACGGGTGCGCCTCCGGGCGAGCCCCTCGAGGGAGATAGATGAGCGACCACGACCAGCCGGCCGAGACCGTCGACGACCCCTCGGCGGTCGAGGGGGGACGTCGGAAGAAGACCCGGAGCATCCCCGGCTGCCTCGCCGTCCTGGTGGCGCTCGCCGTCCTGCTGGGCGGGTTCTACTTCGCGGTCACCAAGGGTGTGGAGCTCGTGCGCGACCAGTTCGCGGACCCGGAGGACTACCCGGGTCCGGGCCGCGGCAAGGTCACCTTCCAGGTCGAGGACGGTGACAGCGTCGCCGAGATGGGGCGCGGACTGAAGGAGGAGGGCGTGGTCGCCTCCGTGCAGGCGTTCATCAACGCCGCCAACGCCGAGCCCGACTCCTCGGGCATCCAGGTCGGCTTCTACGAGTTCAAGAAGGAGATGGCCGCGGCCGACGCGCTCGACATCCTCCTCGACCCGGAGAACATCCTGAGCGACACGGTCACCATCCCCGAGGGGCTGCGGGTCGTCGACATCGTCGACGTGCTGGTGAAGAACACCGACTTCAGCCAGGCCCAGTACGAGCGGGTGCTGGCCGACCCCCAGCGGCTCGGACTGCCCGACTACGCCGAGGGCAACCCGGAGGGCTACCTGTTCCCGTCCACCTACGACTTCGGCCCGGACGCCACCGCGCAGTCGATCCTGGTCGCCATGGTCGACCGCTGGGAGCAGGCGGCGCGAGGAGGCCGACCTCGAGGGCGCGGCCGCCGAGCTCGGCTACACCCCCCACGAGCTGATGACCGTGGCCAGCCTGGTCGAGGCCGAGGCGGGCCGCCAGCAGGATCGGGGCAAGGTCGCGCGGGTCATCTACAACCGGCTCACCGGCGACGAGACCAACGGCCTGCTGCAGATCGACGCCACGGTCAACTACGCGGCCAACCAGGAGCTGGGTGCCGTGCCGACGACCGAGGACCTCGAGCTCGACTCCCCCTACAACACCTACCTGTCGCCCGGGCTGCCCCCGGGTCCGATCGAGGCACCGGGTGACGCGGCGATCAAGGCGGCCACCAACCCGACCGAGGGTGATTGGTACTACTACGTCACGGTCAACCTCCAGACCGGCGAGACCAAGTTCGCCGAGACCTACGACGAGTTCCTGACCTACAAGGACGAGCTGCGGGAGTACTGCGCCACCGAGTCCGAAGGCGCCTGCTGAGCCGCCGATGCGATGCGCCGTCCTGGGGGACCCGGTCTCCCACTCGCTCTCACCGGTGCTGCACCGGGCGGCGTACGCCGAGACCGGCCTCGACTGGCACTACGACGCCCACCGCGTCGAGGCCGGCGGGCTGCGGCGGTTCGTGGCCGGGCTCGGGCCGGAGTGGCGCGGTCTCTCGCTGACCATGCCGCTCAAGCGGGAGGCGCTCGCGCTGGCCGACGACGTCACCGACCGCGCCCGGCAGGCGGGCGCCGCCAACACGCTGGTGCTCGACGGCGGCCGTCGGCTGGCCGACAACACCGACGTCCCGGGCGCGGTCGCAGCCCTGGCCGAACGCGTGCCGCAGCCGCTGGTCGTGGCCACCATCCTCGGCGGCGGGGCGACCGCGGCGTCGACGGCGCTCGCCCTGTGCGACCTCGGCGTCGGCTCGCTCACGCTGCTGGTGCGCTCGCCGGACCGCGCGCTCGCCACCCTGGCCGCGATCGACGCCCACCCGGCCCGGCCCGCGGTCCGGGTCGGCGCCCTGGCCTCCGACCCGGTGCTGGGCGACGTCGTGGTGTCGACGATCCCGGCCAGTGCCCAGACCCCCGACCTGGTCGCCCGCTGCGCCGACGTCCCGGTCGTCTTCGACGTCGTCTACGACCCGTGGCCGACCCCGCTCGCGGCTGCCGCCGCTGACCGGGTGCTGGTGACCGGGCTCGACCTGCTGGTCCACCAGGCCGCGCTGCAGTTCGAGCTGTTCACCGGCCGGCCGGCGCCGCTCGCCGCGATGCGGGCCGCCGGCGAGGCCGCCCTCGGGGGTGGCGGGTTCCCCGCTCAGGCGGGGAACCAGTGACTTCGTGGGCGAAGCATTGCCCCCGAAGTGATGGACTCGCCCACGAGGTCTGATCCGCTGACGCAGAGGTCACGGGCGCTACGTTGTCGCCCATGGAGCCGATCGCGCTGGTCTGCGCGGTCGCGGCCGGCGTCGGCGGGCTGCTCGTGCCCCGGCTGATCCGGGCGCTGCCGGAGCCCGAGCCGAGCGAGCCGGTACCGGGGGAGGACCCCGAAGCCGCCCTATGTCGAGCGTCGGCTCCCGCCCGGGGCTCATGTGGCGGTGCGCCCTCGCTGCGGCCGTGGTCGGCGCGGTCGTGGGCGCCGTCGTCGGCCGCGACTGGTGGCTGGTCGCGCTGGTGCCGCTGGTCCCGGTCGGCGTCGCGCTGGCCGTCGTCGACTGGCACACCCGGCTGCTGCCGTCGCGGATCGTGCTGCCGGCGACGGCGTACGTCCTCGTCGTCGCGCTGGCCGGCTGGGCCGTCTCCGGCGACCACGACGACCTGGTCCGCGCCGCGATCGGGCTGGTCGCCGCCCGCTCGGTCTACTGGCTGCTGTGGTTCATCCACTCCGCGGGCATGGGGTTCGGCGACGTCCGGCTGGCCGCCCTGCTCGGTTTCTCGCTCGGGCACGTCGGGTGGGGCGAGCTCGCGGTCGGGATGTACGCCGGGTTCCTGGTGTTCGGCCTGCCCGGACTGCTGCTGGCGCTGGTGAAGTGGGACCGCGCCCTGTTGCGGACGGCGTTCCCGTTCGGGCCGTTCATGCTCGTCGGCGCCCTCGTCGGGCTGGTCACCGGCCCCGCGGTGGCCGCGTACTTCGTCCGCGGCTGATCCACGGCCGAGGGCGCCGGGGGTTTCGAGGCTCGCTCCGCTCGCACCTCAACCACCGGCACGGCCCGCTCGCGCGTCAACCACCGGTGGGGCAGTCAGTCCGGTGCGTGAAACACTGACCGCATGTTGCGTTGGCTGACCGCGGGTGAGTCCCACGGCCCCTCCCTGGTCGCGATCCTGGAGGGGCTGCCCTCGCACGTCCGGGTGACGTCCGAGGACATCTCCGACGCCCTCGCGCGGCGGCGGCTGGGCTACGGCCGCGGCGCCCGGATGAAGTTCGAGCAGGACGAGGTCACCCTGGTCGGCGGTGTCCGCCACGGGCTGACGCAGGGCGGCCCGGTCGCCATCCAGGTCGGCAACACCGAGTGGCCGAAGTGGGAGAAGGTGATGTCGGCCGACCCGGTCGACCCCGTCGAGCTCGAGGCGCTGGCCCGCAACGCCCCCCTCACCCGTCCGCGGCCCGGCCACGCCGACCTGGTCGGCATGCAGAAGTACGACTTCGACGAGGCCCGCCCGATCCTCGAGCGCGCCAGCGCCCGCGAGACCGCGGCCCGCGTCGCGCTCGGCAGGGTCGCCACCAACTTCCTCGACCAGGCGGTCGGCGCCCGGGTCGTCTCCCACGTGATCGAGCTGGGCGGGGTGCGCGTGCCGGCCGGCGTCGTGCCGGAGCCGGACGACGTGAAGCGGCTCGACGACGACCCGGTCCGCTGCCTCGACGCGGACACCAGCACCAAGATGGTCGAGACCATCGACCAGGCCCACCAGGACGGCGACACCCTCGGCGGCGTGGTCGAGGTCGTGGTCCACGGGCTGCCGCCCGGCCTCGGCTCGCACGTCCACTGGGACCGTCGTCTCGACTCCCGGCTCGCCGGCGCGTTGATGGGGATCCAGGCGATCAAGGGCGTCGAGGTCGGTGACGGCTTCGAGCTCGCGGCGACGCCGGGGTCCCGCGCCCACGACGAGATCGTGCCGACCGAGGACGGCCTCCGGCGTACGTCGGGACGCTCGGGCGGCACCGAGGGCGGCATGTCCACCGGCGAGGTGCTCCGGGTCCGGGCCGCGATGAAGCCGATCGCGACCGTGCCGCGGGCGCTGCGCACCGTCGACGTCTCGACCGGCGAGGCCACCACCGCCCACCACCAGCGCTCCGACGTCTGTGCGGTGCCGGCGGCCGGCATCGTCGCCGAGGCGATGGTCGCGCTGGTCCTGGCCGACGCGGTGCTGGAGAAGTTCGGCGGCGACTCGGTCTCCGAGACCCGGCGCAACGCCGAGTCCTACCTCGACACCCTGAGACACAGATGAGCCCGCGGGTCGTCCTGGTCGGCCCGATGGGCGCCGGCAAGTCCACCGTGGCCGCGCTGCTCGCCGACGCGTGGGGCCTCCCGGTCCGCGACACCGACGCCGACATCGAGGCCGCCGAGGGACGCAGCATCTCCGACATCTTCGTCGACGACGGCGAGGACCACTTCCGGGTCCTGGAGGCGAAGGCGGTGTCCGAGGCGCTCGCGGCCCACGACGGGGTGCTCGCCCTCGGTGGCGGTGCCGTGCTCGATCCCCGCACCCGCGAGCTGCTGGCCGGCCACCGGGTCGTGTTCCTGCGGGTCGGTCTCTCCGAGGCGGTGAAGCGGGTCGGTCTCGGGACCGGCCGTCCGCTCCTGCTCGGCAACGTCCGCGCCCGGATCAAGGCGCTGCTCGACGAGCGCACGCCCGTCTACGAGTCGGTCGCGACCCAGGTCGTCGAGACCGACGGCCGCACCCCCGACGACGTCGCCGCCGAGGTCAGGGGACAGCTGGATGGGTGAGACCGTGCTCCACGTCGGCGGCGCCGCGCCGTACGACGTCGTCGTCGGCCGCGACCTGCTCGACCGGTTGCCGGCGATCCTCGGACCGGACGTACGCCGGGTCGCCGTGCTCTTCGCCGACCGGCTGGCCGAGCTGGCCCAGCCGCTCGTCGACAGTCTGGTGCCGCACGTCGACGTGCTCGCGCTCGGGCTGCCGGACGGCGAGGCCGCGAAGAACGCCTCGGTCGCCAACGACTGCTGGGAGGCGCTCGGCGAGCGCGGGTTCACCCGCTCCGACGCGGTCGTCTCCTTCGGCGGGGGAGCGGTGACCGACCTGGCCGGCTTCGTCGCCGCGACCTGGCTGCGCGGCGTCCGCGTCGTGCACGTCCCGACCACGCTGCTCGGCATGGTCGACGCGGCGGTCGGCGGCAAGACCGGCATCAACACCCAGGCGGGCAAGAACCTGGTCGGCTCCTTCCACGAGCCGGCGGGCGTGCTGTGCGACCTCGCCACGCTCGACTCGCTGCCGCGCGAGGACCTCGTCGCCGGTCTCGCCGAGGTGGTGAAGTGCGGCTTCATCGCCGACCCCGGGATCCTCGACCTGGTCGAGCAGACCGACCCGGCCGCGCTCACCCCGGACTCCTCGGTGCTGCGCGAGCTGGTCGAGCGGGCGATCCGGGTCAAGGTCGACGTCGTCGTCGCCGACCTCAAGGAGACCGGCGGAGCCGACGGCCACCCGGGCCGCGAGGTCCTCAACTACGGCCACACCCTCGCCCATGCGATCGAGCGTGCCGAGGGCTACGCCATGCGCCACGGCGACGCGGTGGCGATCGGGTGCGTCTACGCCGCCGAGCTCGCCGGACGTGCGGGCGTGCTCGACGAGGCCACGGTGACCCGCCACCGCGACGCCTTCGCCCGGGTCGGGCTGCCGACCACCTACGACGGCGCCGCGTTCGACGACCTCCACGCGACCATGAAGGTCGACAAGAAGTCCCGCGGCGACCGGCTGCGCTTCATCGTGCTGCGCGACGTCGCCGACCCGGTGGTGCTCGAGGGCCCGGCCGAGGACGACCTGCGGGCGGCGTACGCGCGGATCGGGAGGCACCCGGTGAAGGTGCTCGTCCTCAACGGCCCCAACCTGGGCGGCTCGGTCGCCGGCAGCCGGAGATCTACGGCGACACGACGTACGCCGAGCTGGTCGAGCTGTGTGCCGCCTGGGGCCGCGAGCTGGGGCTGGAGGTCGAGACCCGGCAGACCAACCACGAGGGCGACCTCCTCGACTGGCTCAACGCCGCGGCCGACGACGCGACCCCGGTGGTGCTGAACGCCGCCGCCTGGACCCACTACTCCTACGCGCTGCTCGACGCCTGCGCCCAGCTCACCGCACCGCTGGTCGAGGTCCACATCTCGGACCCGCAGCAGCGTCCGGAGCAGTTCCGCCACCACTCGGTCGTGTCGGCGTACGCCGTCGAGGTGATCGCCGGTCAGGGCATCGACGGCTACCGCCAGGCGCTGCAGCGGATAGCGGCGTCGCGCTGGTTGAGGTCCGAGGAGCACCTGGCGACGAGCCTCGACCCCCGGGCCTGCCAGAACTGGTCTTCACGGGGGTTCGCGTGTGACCGCGGTAGTTTCGTGGCTCGCTGATGACCGGTGGCGGACGGGCTGGGCGAAGGCGATCTCCGGTGCCGGGGACGCGACGACCGCGCCCGTCGTCAGCGACGGGCGACCACTTCGTGACGTCCGGAAACCCGACACGCCGCACCCATCGGCGTGTCGCCCCCTCTGGGTGCGAGAAGTTGGCGAGGGTCGAGCCATCGGCACGTCGAGACCCCGGAGGCCATGACTCCCCGGTGTACTTCGTGAACGCCAGCCGACGCGGTCGGTGCTCGTGTTGGGCCTGCTGCCCCGACCGGATGAGGGAACCGCGCCGCCAGCCCGCCCGTCCGAGCCCCAAGGGACCCGACGGAAGGCACGGATGATGGAACGCACGGTGACGGTGAGCGTCAAGGGACTCCTCGTGGCGGCGGTGGTGCTGCTGGCGCTGGTGACGGCCTACCTGCTGGGAGGCGCCGGCGGCACGCGAGCCCGGCGCAGGCGACCACCACCGACGCGCCCGCGGCGGCGGCCGAGCGCGACGCCCGGGGCGCTGCGGATGGTCGGCACCGGCGAGGCCACCGTCGTCCCCGACCAGCTGACCTTCACCCTCTCGGTGACCGACAAGCAGGCCGACCTCGACCAGGCGCTCGCCGGCTCCAGCGCCACCCTGGACCGGGTGCTGGCGCGGCTGAAGGCCTTCGGCATCAAGGAGGGCGACGTGCAGACGACCGGGCTGCAGATGTACCCCGAGTACGCCTACCCGGACTACAGCCCGCCGGTGCTCACCGGCTACCGGGTGACCCAGAAGGCGCAGGTCACCGTGCGTGACCTCGCCCAGGGCGGCAAGGCCGTCAGCGCGGCCATCGACGCGGGCGGCAACGGCGTCCGCGCCACCGACCTCCGGCTCGGCATCTCCGACCCCGAAGCCGCCCTGGGCAAGGCCCGCGACGCGGCCGTGGCGGCGGCCACCGCCAAGGCGGAGCAGTACGCCGAGGCGACCGGCCAGGTGCTCGGCGAGGTGCTCAGCCTGCGCGAGGTCACCGGCGACGGGGCGCTCCCGGACACCGGTGCGCGAGCTGGGCAGCTACCGGGCCGCGGCCCTGGACCGGGTGGCACTCCCGATCCGGGCGGGGAAGGACGACCTGAGCGTCAAGGTCGAGGTGCTGTGGTCCTTCTCCGAATAGGAGTCGCGCACCGACCCCGGATATCCTCGCCGCCATGGCGACGACGAACGACCTCAAGAACGGCATGGTGCTCAAGCTGGACGGCCAGCTCTGGCAGGTCATGTGGTTCCAGCACCACAAGCCCGGCAAGGGTGGCGCGGTGGTCCGCACCAAGCTGCGGGCCGTCGAGTCCGGCAAGACCGTCGACAAGACGTTCAACGCCGACGTGAAGGTCGAGGTCGCGAGCGTCGACAAGCGGACGATGTCCTACCTCTACAACGACGGCTCCTCCTACGTGTTCATGGACACCGGGACCTACGAGCAGATCGAGATCGACCCGGACCTGGTCGGCGACGCCAAGAACTTCCTGCTCGAGAACGGCGAGGCGATCGTCGCCACCAACGAGGGCCGCGTCCTCTACATCGAGATGCCCGCCTCCGTGGAGCTCGAGATCACCTACACCGAGCCCGGCGTGGTGGGCGACAGTGCCACCGGTCGCACCAAGCCGGCGACCGTCGAGACCGGCCACGAGATCCAGGTCCCGCTGTTCATCAACCAGGGCGAGCGGGTCAAGGTCGACACCCGCGACTCGTCGTACCTGGGCCGCGTGAAGTCGTGACGTCCCGCTGATGTCGGCCCGGAGCAAGGCCCGCAAGCGCGCCCTCGACATCCTGTTCGCGTCCGAGCTGCGCCGCGAGGACCCGGTCGTGGCGCTGGACCGGGCGATCGCGGACGGCGAGGGCCCGACCAACGACTACACCTCCTTCCTGGTGCGTGGCGTGGTCGAGCACCAGGCCCGGATCGACGAGCTGCTCTCGACGTACTCCACCGGCTGGACCCTCGACCGGATGCCGGCCGTCGACCGCAACGTGCTGCGGATCGGCCTGTTCGAGATGCTGCACGTCGAGGACGTCCCCGACGCCGTGGCGGTGACCGAGGCGATGGCGCTGGTGCGCGACCTGTCGACCGACGAGTCACCCCAGTTCGTCAACGGCGTGCTCGGCGCGCTGCTGCGCGAGAAGGAGACGCTGGGCGGCTGAGGCGCCGGCGCTCGGTGGCCTTAGGGTCTGCGCATGACCGACGTGAAGCCTTCGTCCGCCAAGCCGGACAGCAGTGATGCCCTCGACCACGTGATCCGGGGCGGACTGGTCGCCTACGGCCTGATCCACATCCTGATCGGCTGGCTGGCGGTGCAGGTCGCCTTCGGCGAGAAGTCGAAGCAGGCCTCGGGCAGCGGTGCCCTCGAGTACCTCGCGAAGCAGCCGCTGGGCGGTGTGCTGATCTGGGTGGTCGCGATCGGCATGGTCGTGCTCGTGATCTGGCGGCTGCTCGAGGCGTGGGACGCGTTCCAGACCGAGGACGGCGCCGACCGGGTCAAGGGGATGGTGAGCCAGCTCTTCAAGGGCGTGCTCTACGCCGTGCTCGCCTACTCGGCGCTGCAGGTGGCGCTCGGCCAGTCCAAGGGCGGGAGCAGCACCGACAGCATGACCGCCGACCTGATGAAGATGACCGCCGGCCAGCTGCTGGTGGGCGCGGTCGGCCTCGGCGTCCTGGCCTACGGGGGCTGGTACGTCTACCAGGGCTGGACCGACAGGTTCCTCAAGAAGCTCGACGGCCACCCGCATGAACCCGGACGTCAGCAAGGCCTACCGCCTGCTGGGCAAGGCGGGGTTCATCGCCAAGGGCATCGCGATCGGCGTGATCGGTGGCCTGTTCATCTACGCCGCGCGTGACCCACGACCCGAAGAAGTCGGGCGGCCTCGACCAGGCCCTCCAGGAGATCGTCCAGCAGCCCTTCGGTCAGGTGCTGCTGACGCTGGTGGGGGTCGGGATCGCCTGCTACGGGCTCTTCGCCTTCGCCCGGGCCCGGCACTTCAACCGCTGAGCCGGCGCCGGCACCCCAGAGACCGTGGTGCCGCGCCTCCGAGGTGGACTGGTTCTCAGCGTCGGTGCATCAGGGCGCGTTCCTCGCGGTTGGTGCCGGGGAACAGGCCGGACTCGCCGGGCACGCCGCCGGTGATGTCGGGGGTTTCGGTGATGGAGGCGGGGGCCTCGTCGAGGACGAGGCTCGCGACGCCGTAGCCGGCGCCGACGGCGAGGACGGCTCCGGCGAGGGCGATGCCGGCGGTCTTGGTGCTGAAGTGGTGGCCCGGGTGGGCGGTGTGGACGGTCATGACGGTGCCTTTCTCGGTGTCGTGGTCTGTCGTCGTGTAGTGGTCTGTCGTCATGTCCCAGTTGTCGGTGGTGGCGGTGTCGTCGCGGTGCGGGCGCGGTAACGCCGCGGTAATCACCCCGTTGACCGGCCCGCCGATGGGGTCACTGTCGGGTCATGGGCATCGCGGTGCTGGGCCCGTTGCAGGTCGACGAGGGGATCGACGCGCTGGCGCGTCGGGACCGGGTGGTGCTCGCGGTGCTGGCGATGCGGGCCGGTGAGCTGGTCTCGGCCGACCAGCTGGCCGACGCGTTGTGGTCCGAGGGGCCGCCGCCGACCTGGCACAAGGCGTTGCAGGGGTCGGTGGTCCGGCTGCGCAAGCTGCTGGGTGCGCCGAGCATCGAGACCGTCGACCACGGCTACCGGCTCACGCTGTCGGCGAGTGAGGTGGATGCGCTCGAGTTCGAGCGGCTGGTCGGTCGGGCGCGGGAGCTGCTGGAGCTCGGTGAGCCGGAGCGGGCGGCGTACGTGGTGGGGGAGGCGCTCGCGCTGTGGCGGGGCACGCCGCTGCCGGACCTGGAGGAGTGGGAGCCGGGTCGGGCCGAGGCCGACCGGCTCGAGGAGCTGCGCCGCGACGCCGAGGAGCTGCGGATCGATGCGCTGATGCGCGGCGGCCGCCACGGCGAGGTGCTGACCGAGGTCCGCCGGCTGGTGGAGCAGGCGCCGTTGCGGGAGCGGCGCTGGGAGCTGTTGGCGCTGGCGCAGTACCGCTGCGGCCAGCAGGCCGACGCGCTGCGCAGCCTGAGGCAGCTGCGTCGGGTGCTGGCCACCGAGCTCGGCCTCGACCCGGGCCCCGACATGCTCGCCCTGGAGCAGGCGATCCTGCGGCAGGACCCGGACCTGGTGCCGCTGATCGACCGTGGCCGAGCCCAGCGAGACCTGTCCCTACCTGGGTCTGGTGCCGTACGGGGTCGCCGACGCGGAGACGTTCTTCGGCCGGGAGGCCGACGTCGAGGCCTGCCGGCGCCGGCTGGCGAGCGTGGGGGTGTTGGCCGTGGTCGGCCCCTCGGGGTCGGGGAAGTCCTCCCTGGTCCGGGCCGGGCTCGCGGCCGCGCTGTGCGGGACGGGGAGCGGGTCGTGGTGATCACCCCGGGGCGCCACCCGCTGGCGGCGCTGAGCGCGGTCCCCGCGCGGGGCCGGCCGGTGGTGGTGGTCGTGGACCAGGCCGAGGAGGCGGTGACGCTGTGTGAGGACCCGGCGGAGGTCGCGGAGTTCTTCGCCGCGCTCGCCGGGCACGCCACCGGGCACGCGACGGGGGTGGGCTGGTGCTGGCGCTGCGGGCCGACCGGTTGGGCGACCTGGTCGCCTACGGCGAGATGGCCCGGCTGGTCGAGCAGGGGCTCTACCTGCTGACCCCGATGAGCGCGGACTCGCTGCGGGCCGCGATCGAGGGGCCGGCGCGGCAGGCGGGGCTGCGGCTCGAAGCCGGGCCTGGTCGAGCTCCTGATCGCCGAGGTGGAGGGGCAGCCGGGGGCGCTGCCGCACCTGTCGCACGCGCTGCGGCAGACCTGGGAGCGGCGCGAGGGCGGGGTGCTGACCCTGGACGGCTACCGGGCCACCGGCGGCATCCGCCAGGCCGTGGCCCGGTCGGCCGAGCGGGTCTACGACGAGCTACCGCACGAGCAACGGATCATGCTGCGCGACCTGATGCTCCGGCTGGTCACCCCCAGCCCGGAAGGCGCGCCGATGCGCAGCCGGATGCCGCGCCGGCTGTTGTCCACCGACCCTGCCCACGACCAGCTGATGGAGCGGCTGGTCGCCGCCCGGCTGGTGACCAGCGACGACGGCGTGGTGGAGCTGGCGCACGAGGCGATCGCCCGGGCCTGGCCCCGGCTGCAGGGCTGGCTCGACGACGACACCGAGGGGCAGCGGGTGCTGCGGCACCTCTCGGTCGCGGCCGACACCTGGGACACGATGGGGCGGCCCGACGACGAGCTCTACCGCGGGACCCGGTTGGCGCAGGCGCTGGAGTGGCGCGACCCGGGCAGCGCCCGACCTGACCCCGGTCGAGGTCGACTACCTGGCGGCCGCTGAACGCCGCGCCCGGGCGGAGGAGGAGTCCGCGCTGGAGCAGGCCCGCTCCCAGGCCCGGGTCAACCGGCGGCTGCGCGGGCTGCTGGCCGGTGCGGCGCTGCTGCTGGTGGCGGCGATGGTCGCCGGCATCCTCGCCGTCCGCCAGGCCAACCGGGCCGCAGACGCCACCGACTCAGCCGTGGCACGTCGGGTCGCCGCCCAGGCGCAGCTCGCCGACAGCGTCGACCGAGCGCTCATGCTGGCGGCCGCCGCCCAGCACGTCGAGGACTCGCCCGAGTCCCGCGCCGGGCTTCTGGCTGCGCTTTCGCGGATCCCCCAGCTGAGTGCCGTCCGGCCGAGAGGTGGGATCGTTCTGGAGGTCAGCCCGGACGGCCGCACCCTGGTCACCCTCGACACCGACCACCGGTTCTGGTTCCACGACGCGGCCACCTTGGAGCTGGTGGGCCACTACGACCCGTACCCCGACCGCGACGTGCACGGGATCGTGTCGAACGGCTCACACCTGGACTTCAACGCCGACGGGACCCGACTGGCGGTCGCCCTGCTGGACGTGACCGACGGCGTCGTCCGAGTACTCGACCCCGCGACCTACGAACCGGTCGCGGCCCAGCCGGGCGGTCAGCCCGACGGCGCGCTCTCCACCGGTGTCGAGCTGAGCGCCGACGGGCGATACCTCGCGGTCAGCGTGGCGCTCTTCGAGTCGTCCGCCGGGCAGGGGCAATGGGTCTACCTGTGGGACCTGACCCGGCCGGAACAGCCGCTGCGCCGGATCGAGATGCCCAGCGACACCTTCCACATCGAGTTCTCCCGCGACGGGCGGCTGCTCTATGCCGCTCCCTCCTACCAGTCGGACGCTGCGGGGACTGGCCTGCGGATCTACGACGTGCGGACCGGGGCGCTGACCGACCGGCGTCGCGACGGCGGCCAGGGCCTGGAGCTCAGCCCGGACGGCCGCACGCTCGCCTACGGCGTGGGGGCCGACCTCGTGCTGTCCGATGCGGCGACCGGAGACATCCGGCACCGGTTGCCTGCCAACGAGGTCCAGCGGCTCACGTTCTCCGCGGACGGCAGGTTGGTCGCCGCGGTGTCAGACGCTGCGCGCGTGTGGGAGACGGACACCGGTCGGTTGCTGGAAACCATCCCGCTCGAGGGACCGGCGGACGACGTCGCGTTCGATGCGAGGGGCGATCGGATCTTCGTCCCGTCGGACGGCCGACTTCTCGCCCTCGACCTCGCCGGGGACGACCGCTACGTGCAGCGGACCACGGCTGCCGACCCGGGCCTGGTACCGGGGTTAGGCAACTTTCGGGACGCCTCGCCGTACGCGACGGCGATGGCAATCTCTCAGTACGACCCGAAGCGTGGGTTCTCGGTCCTGCGGGTCGAGGACCGGAGCACCGGCCGCACCAGCGCCCGGCTCGGCCAGTTCGACTCCCACGTCTGGTCGCCTGACGGGCGGCACCTCCTCTTCACAGATGGCAGGGGTCGGCTCCGGGTCGTCGACTGGCGCACCGGGCAGGAGACGGCACGTCGCAGGTTCGTCGCTGAAGACCTCGCCTACACCCTCGACGGGAGCCGCATTCTCACGAACGGTCCCGAGGGCCTGGTCCTGCTGGATGCCCACACCTTGGCCGAGGTGACCGAGCCGGTGTCGCTCCCGGACCGACTCATCGCGCACGCCGCGGTCGGCCCCGGCGAGGACACCGCCGTCGTGGTGACCGCCCAGGACACAGGCGCCGCGTTCGACCTGTTCACGGCACCGGACCGCTGGCTCCTGCTAGACCTGCGGACGGGGGAGACGCTGCAGGAAGGGCGGCTGCAGGAGCCCGCCTACTCGATGGACGTCTCGCCGGACCGCAGCAGGATGGCGGCGGCGTCGGGCGGTGCCATGGAGATCGTCGACCTCCGAACCGGCGAGTCGACCGTGCCCGCGGACACCGGCACGACGGCCGAGTCCGAGGGCGACGGCGTCACCTTCTCACCGGACGGGCGTCTGGTGGCCTCCACGGACGGCAATCGGGTGAGCCTGTGGGACGGCACGACGGGTGCGCTGCTGGGGACCGTCGCCTCCGGGGATGAAGGTGTCGACCCGATGTTCCTCGACGATCAGGCGCTGCTGCTCCCGTACTCCGACGGCTCGACGTTCGTGTGGGACACCAGTCCGCAGTACGCGATGGACACGGCCTGCCGGATCGTGGGCCGGGGGTTGACCCGCGAGGAGTGGCGGGTGGCGTTCGGTGACATGCCCTACGAGGACGTGTGCGGCTGATCACCCACGGTCCGGCATGCTGGACGGCATGGCGACGTACGAGGTGGACGTGGTGGTGCTCGGGCTCGGCCCGGGCGGGGAGTACGCCGCCGCAGAAGCTCGCCGAGGCCGGGCTTGGACGTGGTCGGCATCGACCGTGACCTGGTGGGAGGCGAGTGCCCGTTCTACGGGTGCATCCCGTCCAAGATGATGGTCCGCGCCGCCGACGCGCTCGGCGAGGCCCGCCGCGTCGACCACCTCGCCGGGACCGCCGACGTGGCCGCCGACTGGACGCGGGTCGCCCGCCGCATCGACAAGCAGGCGACCAACCACTGGCAGGACGACTCGCACGTCGAGCGGCTCGAGGAGGCCGGCGTCCGGATCGTGCGGGGCACCGGTCGCCTCGACGGCACCGCCGACGGTGCGCGTCGGCGACGACACCTTCCTGGCGGCCCGCGGCGTGGTGCTCGGCGTCGGGACGTCGCCGGCCGCGCTGCCGATCGACGGGCTCGACGCGCACGCCGTACTGGACCAACCGCGAGATCGTGAAGGTCGCCGAGCTGCCCGGCTCGCTCGCGGTCATCGGCGGCGGGCCGATCGGGTGCGAGCTGGCGCAGGCGTTCGCGCGGTTCGGCTCCGAGGTCACCGTGCTCGAGGTGGCCGACCGGATCCTGGCGCCCGAGGAGCCGGAGTCCAGCGAGCTGATGACGAGGGTGTTCCGCAAGGAGGGCATCCGGGTGGAGACCGGTGTGACCGTGGAGCGGGTCGACCACGACGGCGTGTTCCGGATCGCCACCGACCGAGGCGAGGTCGTGGCCGACCAGCTGCTGGTGGCGGCCGGCCGGACCCCCAACCTGCGGGGGATCGGCCTGGACTCCGTCGGCCTCGACCCCGAGGCGCGCACCCTCGAGACCGACGAACGGATGCGGGCCGGCGAGCGGCTGTGGGCGGTCGGCGACATCACCGGCCACGGCGCCTTCACCCACGTCTCGATGTACCAGGGCGAGATCGCGGTGCGCGACCTGCTGGGACAGGACGGGTTCACCGCCGACTACCGCGCGGTCAGCCGGGTCACCTTCACCGATCCCGAGGTCGGGTCGGTCGGGATGACCGAGCAGCAGGCCCGGGACGCGGGCCTCGACGTCCGGGTCGGCCACGCCGACCTTGCGCGAGTCCAGCCGCGGCTGGATCCACGACCTCGGCAGCGACGGCCTGATCAAGCTCGTCGCCGACGGCGAGCGCGGCGTCCTCGTCGGCGCGACCTCGGCGGGACCGTCCGGGGGAGAGGTGCTCGGGCTGCTCGCGCTCGCGGTGCACGCCGAGGTGCCGCTGGAGCGGATCGCCTCGATGCACTACGCCTACCCGACCTTCCACCGTGCGGTGGACGTCGCGGTGACCTCGCTGCTGTAGATCGATCGCCCCGGGCAGGTTTGAAGTGGGTGCTCACGGGTCAGGATGGGTGGGCAGCCACTGGCCTGTGGAATCGAGCGACCCCCGGAACCTTGGAGGCCCCCATGCCCGACGACCAGCCCCGCGAGGAGCAGCCCGCCCACCGGGCGGAGGAGCCCGTCCAGGAGGGGCCGGTCGGCTGGCAGGGGCTCGAGCCCGACACGAGCGAGCGGCTGTTCGCCGTCGACGAGCTGGCGGCGTACGAGCAGTCCCGGCTGGACACGCCCACCCCGCCTCCCACGCCGCCCACGGCGGCACCCACCCCGCCGCACGGTGACCCGCTGACCGGCCCGGTCCCGGGGCAGGCGCCGCCGGCCCCGGCGTTCCCGCCCGGCCCGCCGCCGGGCTGGGTGCCGCCGCCCGCGGCGGGAGGCCCGACTCCTCCCCCCGCTGTCGTGCCCGGCCCGGGCTGGCCCGCCCAGAACCCGCCCCAGCCGCCGCGCCAGGCCGCCCCGCCGCCGGTGCTGCCGCCCCCGCCCCCGCCCGCGGCTCCGGCGACCGCTCCGCCCGCCGCTCCCGCGGCCGCGACGGCCGTCGACACCGAGCCCGAGCAGGTGGTACCCCGGTTCATGACCGCCACCGACTTCCTGGATCGCCGCTCCGAGCAGGTGGAGCTCGGACCCGCCACCTGGGGGTGGCGGGGCAAGGTCCGCAGGTGGAGCGGGGGTGCGATCGCCCCGAAGATGGGACCGGCCGAGACCCGCTACGAGCACGACCGCCGGGCCATCCAGCGCGACTTCGAGGGTCCCCGCACCGTGGCGTTCCTCAACCCCAAGGGCGGCGCCGCGAAGACCACCGGCGTGCTGGCCGCCGGCTACACCTTCGGCACCGTGCGCGGTGGCGGCGTCGTGGCCTGGGACAACAACGAGACCCGCGGCACGCTCGGCATTCGCGGCCACCGCAGCACGCACCGCAACACGACGCGCGAGCTGCTGGAGGACCTGGAGCGCTTCAACGACGTCTACCAGGCACGGATCGGCGACCTGGGCGCCTTCGTCCGCTCCCAGGGCGACGCCCACTTCGACATCCTCGCCTCCGACGAGCGGCCCGACGTCACCGGCATGATCCGGGCCCAGGACTTCTCGGCGGTGCACCAGCTGCTCGAGCGGTTCTACCGGCTGATCCTGGTCGACACCGGCAACAACATGCGGGCGGAGAACTGGCTGGCGGCGGCGCAGACCGCGGACCTCCTGGTCGTCACCTCGACCGTGCGCGAGGACACCGGCTACTCCGGGCTGTGGATGCTCGACGCCCTCCAGGACGCCGGTTACCAGGACCTCAAGCACAAGACGGTCACCGTGCTCTCCGACCCGTCCTCGCACGTCGACGAGCAGCTCGCCCACGACCTGACCCAGGTCTACGAGCAGCGGACCAAGGCGGTCTACCGGGTGCCCTACGACCCGGTGCTGGTCTCGGGGTCGGTCGTGCCCTACGCGATGCTCAGCGACGGCACCCGCTCGGCCTGGCTCAAGGCGTGCGCCGGCATGTCGGAGCTGTTGTGACGCTCGAGGGAGAGTGAGGGGATGACGTCGCACCTGGTGGCGCTGGGCTTCGACGCGAACGACCCCGCCCGTCTCGCGTCGTTCTGGGCCGGCGTGCTGGGCCGGGAGATGGTCGAGGACCCCGACGGTGGCATGGTGCTGCTGCCGGGCAACGACACCGAGTTCCGGATCGAGTTCTTCCCGACCCAGGATCCGAAGACCGGCCCCAACCAGATGCACTTCGACCTGACGAGCACGTCCCTCGAGCACCAGCAGCAGATCGTGGCCCGGGCGCTCGAGCTCGGGGGCCGGCACCTCGACATCGGTCAGCTGCCGGACGAGGATCACGTCGTGCTCGCCGACCCCGAGGGCAACGAGTTCTGCGTCATCGAACCGGGCAACAACTTCCTGGCCGACACCGGCGTCATCGGCGCGTTGTCGAGCGACGGCTCGCAGGAGGTCGGCTACTTCTGGAGCGCTGCGCTGGGCTGGCCGCTGGTGTGGGACCAGGACGAGGAGACCGCGATCCAGTCACCGCACGGCGGTTCGAAGATCTCGTGGGGTGGTCCGCCGGTGCACCCGAAGACCGGGAAGAACCGGCTGCACCTCGACCTGGCGCCACCCGCCGACGGTGACCAGCAGGCCGAGGTCGACCGCCTGCTCTCACTCGGAGCGACCCACGTCGACATCGGGCAGGGCGACGTCAGCTGGGTCGTGATGGCCGACCCCGGCGGCAACGAGTTCTGCGTGCTGACCCCGCGCCAGGTGTGACCACCTCGGCGCCGGGGTCGAGTGCTCACACCGGCGTCTCGATCCCGAAGCAGTAGACCGCCCCGGAGCCGTCGACCATCCCCGGCTCGTAGTAGCGCAGGACCCAGCCGGAGCAGGTGTGGGTGGGCCCCGACCCGGGCACGAAGCTGGGCGTCTCCTCGATCTGCCGCGGGCCGAGCACCCAGCCGGTGGCGACCAGCGCCAACACCACGACCGGCACGACCAACCACCACCGCGCGAGCAGTGCCCGGGCGCCGGCGTACGCCGCGAGCCCCACCAGCACCGCGGTCGTCCAGGCCAGGACCTGCGCCCAGCCGGGGTGGTCGGGCAGCGGACCGTGGATGTTGTGCAGGACGAGGTAGGCCAGCACCAGGACGACCACACCGGCAGCCACGGCCAGGACGGCTGCGGTGGTGCGCACGGTCCTCTCGGGCAGCGCGCGGCTCAGCTTCACGGCGACACCGTACGACGGCGTGAGGTCGGCTACAGTGACCGACGATCGACATCCTTTAACGAGCCGTCCCGTGAGGCGGAGAAGGAGGTCCGGCAGCTCGCATGCCTGCACCGGAAGAAGCACCGACCCTCGACCAGTCCGGTCGGGTCGTCCTCGACGCCCGTGACGTTGCCCGGGCACTCACCCGCATCTCCCACGAGATCCTCGAGCGCAACAAGGGTCCGCGCGGCCTGGTGCTGCTGGGCATCCCGAGCCGTGGCGTCCCGCTCGCGGAGCGGATCGGCGCGAAGATCGCGGCGGTGGAAGGTGCCGAGGTGCCGGTCGGGGCCCTCGACGTGACCATGTACCGCGACGACCTGCGGAGCGGACCGGTGCGGACCCTGCTCCACACCGAGATCCCGCCCGGCGGCGTCGACGGCGCCACCGTCGTCCTCGTCGACGACGTGCTGTTCTCGGGCCGCACCATCCGGGCCGCGCTCGACGCGCTGACCGAGATCGGTCGGCCGGCCGCCGTCCGGCTGGCCGTCCTGGTCGACCGGGGGCACCGCGAGCTGCCGATCCGGGCCGACTTCGTCGGCAAGAACCTGCCGACCTCGTTGGTCGAGCGGGTCCGCGTCACGGTCGCGGAGATCGACGGCGAGGACGCCGTGACGATCGAGGGATCCGAGCCCGCAGCCGAGAGCGAAGGGGGCGAGTCGTGAAGCGCCACCTGCTGTCCGCGGCCGACCTGAACCGTGACGACGCCGAGCTGGTGCTGCGCACCGCGGCCGAGATGCGGTCCCTGGCCGACCGTCCGATCAAGAAGCTCCCCGCGTTGCGTGGCCGGACCGTGGTCAACCTCTTCTTCGAGGACTCCACCCGGACCCGGATCTCGTTCGAGGCCGCCGCGAAGCGGCTCTCGGCCGACGTCATCAACTTCGCGGCCAAGGGTTCCTCGCTCTCGAAGGGCGAGTCGCTCAAGGACACCGCGCTGACGCTCGAGGCGATGGGCGCCGACGCCGTCGTGGTCCGCCACGGTGCCTCCGGAGCGCCCTACCGGTTGGCCCACTCCGGCTGGGTCCACTCCAGCGTGGTCAACGCCGGCGACGGCACCCACGAGCACCCCACCCAGGCGCTGCTCGACGCCTTCACCATGTGGCGACACCTCGGCCAGCTCGACGGTCGACGGGTCGCCGTGGTCGGTGACGTGCTCCACTCGCGGGTCGCCCGCTCGAACGCGCTGCTGCTGCAGACCCTCGGCGCCGAGGTCACCCTGGTGGCGCCGCCGACGCTGTTCCCGGTCGGTGTCGACACCTGGGGCGTGGAGACGTCGTACGACCTCGACTCCGTGCTGCCCAAGGCGGACGTCGTGATGATGCTGCGGGTCCAGGCCGAGCGGATGAACGGCGGCTTCTTCCCGACCGCGCGCGAGTACTCGCGCCGCTACGGCCTCGACGGCCGCCGGATGGCCACGCTCCAGGACCACGCCATCGTGATGCACCCCGGACCGATGGTCCGCGGCATGGAGATCACCGCCGACGTCGCCGACTCGACGCGCTCGGTCATCGTCGAGCAGGTCACCAACGGCGTGGCCGTGCGGATGGCCGTGCTCTACCTCCTGCTCAGCGGCACCGACTCGACCGACACCAGCCCGGAAGGCGACGACGCGTGACCACCTACCTGATCCGGAACGTCTCGATCCTGGGGGCGGACCCCACCGACCTGCTGCTGCGCGACGGCGTGGTCGCGGCCGTGGGGGCCTCGACCGGCTCGCCCGACGCGGAGGAGGGCGTCGAGGTCATCGACGCCACCGGCCTCGTCGCGCTGCCCGGCCTGGTCGACCTCCACACCCACCTCCGTGAGCCTGGCCGGGAGGACGCCGAGACGGTGCTCACCGGCACCCGCGCTGCGGCGATGGGCGGCTTCACGGCCGTCCACGCCATGGCCAACACCGAGCCGGTGGCCGACACCGCCGGCGTCGTCGAGCAGGTGTGGCGGCTGGGTCGCGAGGCCGGCTACTGCGACGTCTACCCGGTCGGTGCCGTCACCGTCGGCCTGGCCGGCCAGCAGCTCGCCGAGCTCGGCGCCATGGCCGACTCCGCCGCCCGGGTCCGGGTGTTCTCCGACGACGGCAGGTGCGTGAGCGACGCGGTGCTGATGCGCCGGGCGCTGGAGTACGTCAAGGCGTTCGACGGGGTCGTCGCCCAGCACGCGCAGGAGCCGCGGCTGACCGAGGGCGCCCAGATGAACGAGGGCGAGCTCTCCGGCCGGCTCGGGCTCGCGGGCTGGCCCGCGGTCGCCGAGGAGGCGATCATCGCCCGGGACTGCCTGCTCGCCGCGCACGTCGGCTCCCGGCTCCACGTCTGCCACGTGTCCACCGCGGGCTCGGTCGAGATCGTGCGGCAGGCCAAGGAGAAGGGCTGGAACGTGACCGCCGAGGTGTGCCCGCACCACCTGCTGCTCACCGACGAGCTCGCGGCGACGTACGACCCGATCTTCAAGGTCAACCCCCCGCTGCGCACGGCCGCGGACGTCGAGGCGCTGCGTGCGGGCCTGGCCGACGGCACCATCGACATCGTCGCCACCGACCACGCGCCGCACCCCCACGAGGACAAGGACTGCGAGTGGGCGGCCGCCGCGTTCGGCATGCTCGGCCTCGAGACCGCGCTGTCCGTGGTGCAGGAGACGATGGTCGACCCGGGCCTGCTCGACTGGGCCGGCGTCGCCGAGCGGCTCTCCTACGCCCCGGCCCGGATCGGCCGCGTCTCCGACCACGGCCAGCCGATCGAGGAGGGTGCGCCGGCCCACGTGGTGCTCTACGACCCGTCGGTCCGCCGGGTCGTCGACGCGACCGACTCGGCGTCGCTCTCGCGGAACACGCCGTACGCCGGCCGCGAGCTGCCCGGGCGTGTGGTCGCCACTTTCCTGCGCGGCCGCGCTACCGTCCTCGACGGAAAGCTCTGCTGATCTGGAAGGACCCGCCATGCGCTCCCGTCCCCTGCTGGCCCTCGCCGCCGCCTCCGCGCTCGCTGGCGGGGAGCGCCCTGGGCGGCCCGGCCGTCGCGAAGGTGGCGCCCGGCACCACCACCGCCTCCGGCTCCGTGTTCATGGTCAACCCGGTCCAGTCATCCGGCGACCAGTCGCTGACCGATGACAAGGACTCTGCCACCGCGGTGCCCGAGTCTGAGTACGTCCGCGTCCCGCTGCGCAACCTCGACGGGTCCGGCTACCTGCGCGGCGCGTACGCCGTGGTGGAGTCCTCGACCGGCACGCCGGCCTACTCCAGCACCGGCGCCTATCACTACGACCGCAGCCAGGACCAGTTCGAGCAGGTGATGAGCTACTTCTGGGTCAACCAGGCCCAGGAGTACCTGCAGGACCTCGGCTTCGGCAGCACCCTTCCCGGCATCATCGACGAGCCGTTCGCGATCAAGGTCGGCCAGTACGGCGGGGACAACAGCTACCAGACCGACAAGCCCTACCGGATCCGGCTCGGCAAGGGCGGCGTCGACGACGCCGAGGACGCCGAGGTGATCGTGCACGAGTACGGCCACGCGGTCCACGCCGACCAGGTCTCCGGCTACGGCGGCAGCATCGATGCCGGCGCGATCGGCGAGTCGTTCGGCGACTACCTCGCGGTGACGGTCGGGCTCGACGCCGCCGAGGACTACGGCTGGCCGGTGGAGGCCGACGACGCCTGCGTCATGGACTGGGACGCCACGTCCTACCACCCCGGCCCGGTCCACTGCCTGCGTCGCATCGACCAGGACCTGACCCTCGCCGACCGTCGCGACCAGGTGCACTTCGACGGCATGATCTGGAGCCGGGCGCTCTGGGACATCCGGCACGGCTACGAGTCGATGGGCACGACCAGCGAGGCGTGGGACACCACGCTGATCGCCTCACAGTTCGACTACGCGGTGGGCACGTCGTTCCAGGACGCGGCGAAGGCGACGTACGAGACCGCGCTCGATCGCGACGGGCAGGAGTACGCCGACCTGGTGAGGGCCGAGTTCGCGGAGCGGCGGCATCGAGTTCAGCTGAGCCGCAGCCGCCTCTCCCGGAGCAGCTCGTAGGCAGGACGGCACGCCTCGGCGACCGCGGCGTCGTGGTCGTCGAGGTCGACCCGTCGTGGGCGGTACGGCGCGAAGCCGGTCGAGGCCCACACCGCGTCGTACCAGTGCGGCGCCCAGACGCCGTCGGAGTCGCGCGGGCCCGGCGGCCAGCCGAGCATGGCGTCGGTGAAGGGGATCCCGAGCCAGTCGCACAGCCAGCGCAGGTACGCCTCCGGGTCGGCGGAGGAAGTCGGCGGCGTCGATCACCGGCGGCCCGTCGAGCTGGTCGAGCAGCGTGACCTGCTGGAGCAGCCCGATGTCGTCGGGTTCGCAGGCTTCGCGTGACTTCACGTACGACGCCACGACCTCGGCCGGGTCGCGGATCAGCAGCACGTTGTGGAAGTCGCGCGCCCAGCCGAGATCCTGTCCCGGTGCCAGGTGGTGGGTCATGTGCTTGGCGTAGTGGACCGTCACGCCGTCCGGGAGCGGCCTCCGCAGCCCTGCGACCACGTCGTCGGGCGAGGTGGGCTGTGACGCGATGACCTCGTCGCGGGCCGGGTGGTCGAGCCCGGTCCGGGCCAGGAACGCGGCGTAGAACGGCTCGTCGACGACCACCGTGTCCGGCCGGTTCTCCCAGGCGCGCATCATCGCTGTGGAGATGTTGCGGGGTCCGCTCCACATCGCCAGCCTCACCCGCGGGCGCGGGCGCGGGCACGGTCACGGCGCGGTCCGTCCTGCGACGTCGGCCTCCACGTGCTCGGCGTACAGGCCCTGGAGCCGCTCGACCACGGGCCCGCGGGCGCCACTGCCGATGGTGCGGCCGTCGACCGTGCGGACCGGGACCACGCCGGCGAAGGTGCCGGTCACGAACGCCTCGCTCGCCGAGTAGACGTCGGTGAGGCTGAAGGTGGTCTCGCGGGCGGCGATGCCGTGGTTCCGACAGACCTCGAGCACGTTGCCGCGCGTGATGCCGCCGAGGCAGAACCGGCCGTCCGAGGTCCACACCTCCTGGTCGGCGGTGACGATGAAGAAGTGGGTCGAGTTGCAGGTCGCCACGAACCCGTGGGGGTCGAGCATCAGCGCCTCGTCGGCGCCGGCCGTGTAGGCCTGGATGCAGGCGGTGATGTCGTTGAGCTTGCTGTGGGCGTTGAGCTTCGGGTCGAGCGTGTCGGGCGTGGCCCGGCGTACGTGCGTCGTGAACAGCGTGATGCCGTCGGTCACCGTGGCCGGCATCGGTTCCTTGTGCTCGGCGATGATCACGACCGTCGCCGGCCCGACGGTGACCCGGGGGTCCTGGTAGGGCGTCGACTTGACCCCGCGGGTGACCATCAGCCGGATGTGGACGCCGTCGTGCATCTGGTTGGCCGCGAGGGTGTCGTAGAGCGCCCGGGTCAGCTCCTCGCGGGTCATCCCGAGGTCCAGCATCAGCGCCCGGGCGCCCTGCCAGAGCCGGTCGAGGTGGGTCTCGAGGAAGGCGGGGTGGCCGTGGTGGACCCGCAGCCCCTCCCAGACCCCGTCGCCGAGGACGAACCCGGAGTCGAACACCGACACCACCGCGTCCGCCCGCGGCTTCAGCTCGCCGTTGACCCAGATCAGGATCTCGTCGTTGCGCGGATCGTTCCCGTGGTCGTGGGTGCCGTGGGCCATGGCGTCACCCTAGATCGGGTGGGTCAGGCGGCCCGGGGAGCGAGCGACGATCCGCACCGCGGGCAGTGGCGGTGGGTGCAGGTGTCGAGCTCCTGGCCGCAGGCACAGGTGTCGGCACGACGGTCGTCGCCGGGCTCGAGCCGGTGGAGACTGGCCCACGCGTGATGTTCGGTGGTCACCGTCCTCACCTCCTTCTGCGCTCATGAGGGATTCGGTGCGGTGCTCTCATGAGATTGGACTGGCGTCCTCCGGCAGACTCATCGGCATGAGCCAACCGGACCTGAGGGGGGTTGCCCTCGGAGAACGCGCAGTTCGGCGCACATGCGACGACGCTCTCGCGTGATCGACGGCGCTCGAGCGTCGACTGCACGTCCCTGGAGGGTCAGCGCAGCGGCGCCCCCGCCTCGACCTGCTCACGTGAGCGGTCCAGCGCCGACCCGTCGGCGTCGAGCGAACTCGACGACGTAGGTGACCCTGATCTCCCGGGCCGGGCGGGAGATCAACCCCGGCGGTTGACCCGGACCCGGTTGTCCGAGCCGGAGTCGCGGACCTCGGTCGAGCCGCGGGTCACGGTGACGGCGTTGTGGTCGCCGGTCAGGGTGAGGCTGGGCAGCCGTCGGAAGTCGAGGTCGTTGCGGTTGCCGGGCACGGTGGCGTCGTACCCGCGGCGGGCCTGCACGTCGTGGCCGCGTCCCGCGACCCGCAGGTCCGAGATCTGGTCGGCGGTGACGGTGCCGCGCTTGCGGCCGAGCGAGACGTCCTCGAGCAGGCCCTCGGCGTCGACGGACGACCCGGGGGAGGCCAGGCGCAGCACCCGCGCGGAGGGCAGTGCGACCCGGTTGCCGTGGCCCTTGACGACGAGGGTGTCGATCGGCTTGGCCTCCACCACGTTGCCCGTGCCGCGCACGGCCAGGCGCTGGGCGGCGGGCATCGTCACGTGGGTGCCGCTGGCGGTGACCTCGACGACCCCGCAGGTCCCGCTCAGCTCGTAGTCGGCGTCGTCGACGTCGAGCACGACCTTGTCACTCGAGCAGGTCACCTGGATCGTGAACAGCCCCGCCTCCGCCGGGGTGGCGAGCAGCGGAACGGACAGCAGGGTTGCGGTCAGCATCGACAGCGTGCGGATCATCTGGTTCCCTCCAGGATGTTGACGTACTGACAGTACGTACCCGCAGTATGCCGGGCGGGGAGTCCACGCCGCGCCGTGAGTCGGGTGAGTTCCCGCACACCCGCGGTGATGCGCAGCGACGAGCTGGCCGACGACGCGCCGGCGTCGAGCGGTGGGCGCGAACGTCACGGCTCGGACTCGACCGCTGTTCGGCAGAGGTCCTCTCTGGCAGAATCGGAGCAAGCCCCCTCTGGCAGAAGTGGATCAGGTACTCATTCCCGGAGGTGGCGCCATGCGCATCCGTTCTCTCGTAGCCGTTCTGATCGCGGTCCTCGTGTCGATGCTCGCCGCCTGCGGAGGTGACGGGGACGACTCCAGCGGCGGAGACGGCTCCGAGTCCGCGGCCGGGTCCGGCGACGGTGTGTGTGCCGGCGACTCCACCGACCTGCTCGCGCAGGTCTGCGAGGAGGGGGTGCTCACCGTGTCCACCGACCCGGCCTACCCGCCGCAGTCCCGTCTGAACGAGCAGACGGGTGAGTACGAAGGCTTCGACATCGACGTCGCCACCGAGATCGCCCAGCGGCTCGGCGTCGACGTGGCCTGGGAGGCGCCGTCCTGGGACGTCATCACCGCCGGCGGCTGGAACGGCCGCTGGGACACCACGGTGGGCTCGATGACGCCCACGAACGATCGGCAGGAGGTCCTCTACTTCACCGAGCCGTACAACTTCGTTCCTGCCGTGGTCGTGGTCGGCGCCGACAACGACGACGTCACCGACGTCACCACCGACCTCGACGGCGCGTCCATCGGGGTCTGCAGCGGCTGCACCTACGAGCAGTTCCTCAACAAGGACCTCACCATCGAGGGTTACACCTTCGACTTCGTCATCGACGACGCCGAGGTCTCCGGGTACGACACGGACACGACGGCCCTGCAGGACCTCGTGAACGGCCGCGTCGACGCGGTGATCACCTCGGTGACGACCGCCCAGGGCTCCATCGACGAGGGCAGCCCGGTGAAGATCGTGGGCGACCCGGTGTTCAACGAGCCCCTGTCCGTGGGCTTCGACAAGAGCTCGGACCCGTCGTCGGAGAGCCTCTGGAAGGCGGTCGACGAGATCGTCGCCGACATGCACGAAGACGGCACCCTGTCCGCCATGGCCGAGGAGTGGTACGGCATCGACACCACGACAGAGGAGTGACGGCGCCATCGTGGACGGGGGCCGGACGCGCCGGGGCGCGCTGACTGACGCCTGGGAGCGGCTCCAGCTCGCCTCCGCGCGAGTGCCCTTCCGCGCGAAGAACGCCGCCGTCTGGGTGGTGCTGTTCGCCCTGCTGGGCTTCTTCGGCAACGCGGCCGGCTTCGACCTGCAATGGATCCGGGACAACCTGCGCTACATCCTCGGCGGGCTGCCCTACACCGCGGCCATCGCGGTGGGCGGCATCGCGCTGGCGATCGTGATGGCGCTGTTCGGGGCGCTGGCCCGGCTCTCGCGCAGCGCGGTCCCGTACGCCGTCGCCGGCTTCTACGTGTCGTTCTTCCGTGGCACGCCGCTGATCGTGCAGATGTTCCTGATCTACCTGGCCCTGCCTCCGGTCGGGCAGAACCTCGCCGAGCAGTACACCTGGCTGCCCGAGGGCTTCGACCAGGCGCTGATCCTCGACGCCGCGACCGCCGGCACCGTCGCCCTCGGCCTCAACTACGGCGCCTACATGACCGAGATCTTCCGGGCCGGGATCCAGTCGGTGGCCGGCGGCCAGGGCGAGGCCGCCGACGCGCTCGGGATGAAGTACGGGCAGAAGATGCGCAGGGTGGTGCTGCCGCAGGCGTTCCGGGTGATCATCCCGCCGACCGGCAACGAGTTCATCGCGATGATGAAGGACACCGCCCTGGTGTCGTTCCTCGGCGTGACCGCGGGCAGCGCCGAGATCTTCCGCCGCTCCCAGCTGGTGGGCAAGGCGGACTTCAAGAACCTCGAGGCGTACGTCGCCGTCGCGATGATCTACTGGGGCCTCACCGTGCTGTTCACGTTCTTCCAGAGCCGACTGGAGGCGCGCGTCGGTCGCGGCTACGACCGCGAGCACGTGGTGCGGGCGATGCGAGCCCAGGAGCCTCACTGATGAGTGACGAGGTCGTCGTCCGGCTGGACGGGCTGCACAAGAGCTTCGGGCGCCTCGAGGTCGTCCGCGACGTCGACCTGGAGGTGCACCGCGGCGAGGTGGTGGTGGTGTTCGGACGCTCGGGGTCGGGCAAGTCCACGGTGCTGCGCTGCATCAACTTCATCGAGGACCCCACCGCCGGCACCGTCGAGGTGGCGGACATCCGGCTGGCGGGCGGGTTCCGGACCCGGCGAAAGCGCGAGCAGATCCGCCAGCTCCGGCTGCACGTCGGGATGGTGTTCCAGCAGTTCAACCTGTTCCCGAACATGACCGTGCTCGACAACGTCACCTGCGCGCCGCGCTGCGCCGGCCGCGGGAACGACAAGCAGATCGTCGAGCGGGCCAAGGGCCTGCTCGACCAGGTGGGCCTCGCCGACAAGGCGACGGAGCATCCGATCCGGCTCTCCGGCGGGCAGCAGCAGCGGGTGGCGATTGCCCGGGCCCTGGCCATGGAGCCCGACGTGATGCTCTTCGACGAGCCGACGTCGGCCCTCGACCCCGAGCTCACCGGCGAGGTGCTGGCGGTGATGAAGTCCCTCTCCACCGAGATGCGCATGACGATGGTGGTGGTGACCCACGAGATGGGCTTCGCGCGCGAGGTCGCCGACCGGATGGCGTTCTTCCACGAGGGCCGGATCCTCGAGGAGGGTCCGCCCGACCAGCTGATCGCGTCTCCGGCGCACGCCGAGACGCGAGCGTTCCTTGACGCGGTGCTCTGACCCGACGAGTCACAGTGCCCCGGCGAGGGTGTCGGGGGAAGCCCCGGTCGCTGATAAGGTCGGGCCGCTCGAACATCCTTTAACGATCCGTCCCGTGAGGCGGAGAAGGAGGTACGACGCAGTTGAGTCTGCCTGCGCCGCCCAGCCCCGCGATGCTCGTCCTCGAGGACGGCCGCACCTTCCACGGTGACTCCTACGGCGCCGAGGGCGAGACCTTCGGCGAAGCCGTGTTCTCCACCGGCATGACCGGCTACCAGGAGACGCTCACCGACCCCAGCTACCACCGCCAGGTGGTCGTGATGACCGCGCCCCACGTCGGCAACACCGGCATGAACGACGAGGACCTCGAGTCCCGCCGGATCTGGGTGAGCGGCTACGTCGTCCGCGACCCCGCCCGGATCCCGTCGAGCTGGCGGTCGCGACGCAGCCTGGACGACGCGCTGCGCGAGCAGTCCGTGGTCGGCATCTCCGGCGTCGACACCCGAGCCCTGACCCGGCACCTGCGTGAGCGCGGCGCGATGCGGGTCGGCATCTCCACGACCGAGACCGACCCGGCGGCGCTGCTCGACCGGGTCCGGCGGCAGCCGGCGATGTCCGGTGCCGACCTGGCCGGCGAGGTCACCACGCCCGAGGCCTACGTCGTCCCGGCCGTCGGCGAGAAGCGGTTCACGGTGGCCGCCGCTCGACCTCGGCATCAAGGGCATGACCCCGGTGCGGATGGCCGAGCGCGGGATCGAGGTCCACGTGCTGCCCAGCACCGCGACCGTCGAGGACGTGCTCGCCACGCAACCCGACGGCGTCTTCTACTCCAACGGCCCGGGTGACCCCGCGACCGCCGACCTCACCACCCTCACCGGTGTGCTCGAGCGCGGCATCCCCTACTTCGGCATCTGCTTCGGCAACCAGCTGTTCGGCCGGGCGCTCGGGTTCGGCACCTACAAGCTGACCTACGGCCACCGCGGCATCAACCAGCCGGTGATGGACCGCACCACCGGCAAGGTCGAGGTGACCGCGCACAACCACGGCTTCGCCGTCGATGCCCCGCGTGATCGGTCCACCACCACGCCGTACGGCGAGGCGACCGTGTCGCACGTCTGCCTCAACGACGACGTGGTCGAGGGCCTCGAGCTGCGTGACGGCGGCGGCAACCTGCGCGCCTTCAGCGTCCAGTACCACCCCGAGGCCGCCGCCGGACCGCACGACGCCGAGTACCTCTTCGACCGGTTCTGCGAGCTCATGACCGAGCGGAGGGAGGCCTGATGACAGGCACGCGGGTGTTGAGTTGGGCCTCCATCACGTGTGAGTTGGGCGCGCGTCTCACGGAGGCGGTGACGGAGGCCCAACTCAACGTGCCCCCAAGCTTCGGGTGCCGCGCTTCGACTTGGGAGGTGGCACATGCCGCGGCGTGAAGATCTGCAGAGCGTGCTGGTGATCGGATCGGGTCCGATCGTGATCGGCCAGGCCTGCGAGTTCGACTACTCCGGCACCCAGGCCTGCCGCGTGCTGCGGGCCGAGGGGCTGCGGGTCATCCTCGTCAACTCCAACCCGGCGACGATCATGACCGACCCCGAGTTCGCCGACGCGACCTACGTCGAGCCGATCACCCCGGAGTTCGTCGAGAAGGTGATCGCCCAGGAGCGCCCCGACGCGCTGCTCGCGACCCTCGGCGGCCAGACCGCGCTCAACACCGCGGTGTCGCTCGCGGAGAACGGCGTCCTCGAGAAGTACGGCGTCGAGCTGATCGGCGCCAGCATCGAGGCGATCGACCGTGGCGAGAACCGCGAGTCGTTCAAGAAGATCGTGGAGGAGCTCGGGGGAGAGGTGGCCCGCTCGGTCATCTGCCACACCGTCGACGACCTGATGGCGGGCGCCGACGAGCTCGGCTACCCGGTCGTCGTCCGGCCGTCGTTCACGATGGGCGGCTCCGGCTCGGGCATGGCGTACGACGAGAAGGACCTGCGCCGCATCGGCGGCGGCGGGCTCGCGGCGTCGCCGACCAGCGAGGTGCTGCTGGAGGAGTCGATCCTCGGCTGGAAGGAGTACGAGCTGGAGGTGATGCGCGACCAGGCCGACAACGTCGTGATCGTCTGCAGCATCGAGAACCTCGACCCGATGGGGGTCCACACCGGCGACTCGATCACGGTGGCGCCGGCGATGACGCTGACCGACCGTGAGTACCAGGCGCTGCGCGACCTCTCGATCGGGATCATCCGCTCGGTCGGCGTCGACACCGGCGGCTGCAACATCCAGTTCGCGGTCAACCCCGACGACGGCCGGATCGTGGTGATCGAGATGAACCCGCGGGTCTCGCGCTCCAGCGCGCTGGCGTCGAAGGCGACCGGCTTCCCGATCGCCAAGATCGCCGCCAAGGTCGCGATCGGCTACACCCTCGACGAGATCCCCAACGACATCACCACCCGCGAGGACGGCCAGAGCACGCCGGCCAGCTTCGAGCCCACCCTCGACTACGTCGTGGTGAAGGTGCCGCGGTTCGCGTTCGAGAAGTTCCCCGGCGCCGACCCGGTGCTGACGACCCACATGAAGTCGGTCGGCGAGGCGATGGCGATCGGTCGCAACTTCACCGAGGCGCTGCAGAAGGCGCTGCGGTCGCTGGAGAGCCCCGAGGCCGTCTTCGACTGGAGCCACCGCTACGTCGACCTCGACCGCGAGCGGTTGCTCGCCGACGCCTCGGTCCCGCACGACGGCCGGCTGCGCGTCGTGATGGACGCGATCCGCGCCGGCGCGACCCCCGACGACGTCCACGAGGCGACCGGTATCGACCCGTGGTTCGTCGACCAGCTCTGCCTCGTCAACGAGATCGCGCAGCAGCTGATCGACGCCCCCGAGCTGACCCCGGCCCTGCTGCGGCGTGCCAAGCGGCACGGCTTCTCCGACGTCCAGCTCGGCCGGATGCGCAACCTCGCCGAACCGGTCGTCCGCGGCGTGCGGCACGCGCTGGGGATCCGTCCGGTCTACAAGACGGTCGACACCTGCGCGGCCGAGTTCGCGGCGGCCACGCCCTACCACTACTCGTCCTACGACGAGGAGACCGAGGTGCAGCCTCGCCCCGAGGGCAGGGCGGCGGTGATCATCCTCGGCTCGGGCCCCAACCGGATCGGGCAGGGCATCGAGTTCGACTACTCGTGCGTGCACGCCAGCCTGGCGCTGAGCGAGGCCGGCTACGAGACGATCATGGTCAACTGCAACCCCGAGACCGTCTCGACCGACTACGACACCTCCGACCGGCTCTACTTCGAGCCGCTCACGCTGGAGGACGTGCTCGAGATCGTCCACGCCGAGCAGCAGGCCGGTCCGGTCGCGGGTGTCATCTGCCAGCTCGGCGGCCAGACCCCGCTCGGCCTCGCCCAGGGCCTGGCCGACGCGGGCGTCCCGATCGTCGGGACGACGCCCGAGGCGATCCACCTGGCGGAGGAGCGCGGCGCGTTCGGCCGGGTGCTGACCGACGCCGGGCTGCCCGCGCCCAAGCACGGGATGGCGTCGTCCTTCGAGGAGGCGCAGGCGATCGCGCACGAGATCGCCTACCCGGTGCTGGTGCGCCCGTCGTACGTCCTGGGTGGCCGCGGCATGGAGATCGTCTACGACGACGAGACCCTGGAGGGCTACATCGCGCGGGCGACCGCGATCAGCCCCGAGCACCCGGTGCTGGTGGACCGGTTCATCGACGACGCGGTCGAGATCGACGTCGACGCGATCTACGACGGCGAGGACCTCTACCTCGGTGGGGTGATGGAGCACATCGAGGAGGCCGGCATCCACTCCGGCGACTCGTCGTGCGCCCTGCCGCCGATCACCCTCGGCGACTCCGAGATCCGCCGGATCCGGGCGGCGACCGAGGCGATCGCGCGGGGCGTCGGCGTGCGCGGCCTCATCAACATCCAGTTCGCGCTCGGCTCCGACGTGCTCTACGTGCTCGAGGCCAACCCGCGGGCGTCGCGGACCGTGCCGTTCGTCTCGAAGGCGACGGCCGTGCCGCTGGCCAAGGCCGCGGCGCGGGTGATGCTCGGCGAGTCGATCGCGTCGTTGCGTGCCTCCGGGCTGCTGGCCGCCGAGGGCGACGGGGGCGACCTGCCGCCGGACGCCCCGATCGCGGTCAAGGAGGCGGTGATGCCGTTCAACCGGTTCCGCACCCCGGACGGCCAGACGGTCGACACCGTGCTCGGCCCGGAGATGCGGTCGACCGGCGAGGTCATGGGCTTCGACGCCGACTTCGGCCGGGCGTTCGCCAAGTCGCAGGCCGCCGCCTACGGACCGCTCCCGACGTCGGGGCGGGTGTTCGCCAGCATGGCCAACCGCGACAAGCGGACCATGATCTTCCCGATCAAGCGGCTGGCCGACCTCGGGTTCGAGATCCTCGCGACGCAGGGCACCGCCGAGGTGCTGCGCCGCAACGGGATCGACGCCCGCATCGTCCGCAAGCACTACGAGGGCGCCGGCCCGGCCGGAGAACCCACCACGGTGCAGCTGATCGAGGACGGCCAGATCGACCTGATCGTCAACACTCCCTACGGGGCGGGGGGCGGCTCGGCCCGCACCGACGGCTACGAGATCCGCACCGCAGCCGTCAACGCCAACATCCCGTGCATCACCACGGTGCAGGGGCTGGGCGCCGCGGTGCAGGGCATCGAGGCGATGCGGGCCGGTGACATCGGGGTCCGCTCGCTGCAGGAGTGGGCCCGCAGGTGACGGCGTACGACGTCCTGTTCCGGCACGGCTTCGCCCACCTCGACCCGGAGCGGGCGCACCACCTCGGCTTCCGGGCCGTGCGTGCGGCCCGGCCCGCCCTGGGCCGGCTGCCGCGCCCCGGGTCGCCGGTGGAGGCGATGGGACTCGACCTTCCCCAACCTGCTCGGGCTGGCTGCCGGCTTCGACAAGAACGCGGTCGGCATCGACGCCCTCGCCGCGCTCGGCTTCGGCCATGTCGAGGTCGGCACCGTCACCGGCCGGCCGCAGCCGGGCAACCCGCAGCCGCGGCTGTTCCGGCTGCCGGCCGACCGCGCGGTGGTCAACCGGATGGGCTTCAACAACGACGGCGCCGAAGCGGTCGCCTCGCGGCTCGCGACCTGGCGGCAGCGGGCCCTCGACCGGAGTGACCGACCGGTGCTGGGCGTCAACATCGGCAAGACCAAGGTCGTGCCCGAGGACGACCAGGCCGCGGTCGAGGCCGACTACACGTTCAGCACCCGGCTGCTCGCGCCGTACGCCGACTACCTGGTCGTCAACGTGTCCTCGCCCAACACCCCGGGGCTGCGCTCCCTCCAGTCCGTCGAACGGCTCGGCCCGTTGCTGGCCGCGGTGCGGTCCGAGGCCGACGTCGCCACCGGCGACCGGCGGGTGCCGCTGCTGGTCAAGATCGCACCCGACCTCGCCGACGAGGACGTGCTCGCCGTCGCGGACCTCGCCCTCGACCTGGGGCTCGACGGGATCATCGCGACCAACACCACCATCTCCCGCGACGGGCTCACGAGCAGCCCGGCCGACGTCGAGGCGATCGGCGCCGGCGGGCTCTCCGGGCGACCGCTCGCCGCCCGGGCCGAGGCGGTGATGCGGCTGCTGCGCGCCCGCGTCGGGCCCGACCTCACCCTGGTCGGGGTCGGTGGCATCACCACCGTCGACGACGCACGGGCCCGGCTGGCCGCCGGCGCGACCCTGCTGCAGGGCTACAGCGCGTTCGTCTACGAGGGACCGCTCTGGCCGCGCCGGATCGTCCGCGGACTTCCATGACTCCCACCGACCGGCCCGACCGGGGACCGCTGCACGTCACCGGCGAGCTGCTGGCCAGCCGCCGGATCGGTGCGCACCACCACCTCACCGTGGTCGCGCCGGGCATCGCCGAGCGCTTCCGCCCCGGCACCTTCCTCGCCGTCTCGACCGGTGCGGAACGGCTGGCCCGCCGGGCCTTCTGGATCCACCGGGTCAAGGCCACCGGCGGCTACGGCGCGACCCTCGAGCTGGTCGTCGAGGACCGGGGTCCCGGCACGGCCTGGCTGGTCCGGCAGCCGCCGGGCACGCGGATCGAGGTGACCGGGCCGCTCGGCCGGGCGTTCTCCTTGCCGCAGGAGCCGGTCAGCTGCGTCCTGGTCGGCGAGGGGTACGCCGCCGCGCCGATGTTCCCGCTCGCCGAGCGGCTCCGTGAGCGCGACTGCTCGATCACCCTGGTCGTCGCCGGCGCGGACGAGGCCCACCTGCTCTCCGCGCTGGAGGCCCGCCGCTCGGCCCGCGCGGTCACCGTCGTCACCCGCGACGGATCCGTCGGTCAGAAGGGGTCCGTGGCCGACGTCATCGGCGACGTGCTGGCGCGCGCCCGGGCCGCGGTCGTCTACGCCGCCGGCCCCGCACCCACCCTCCACGCGGTCGCCGCGGCAGCCGAGAGCGCCGGCGCCTGGAGCCAGGTCGCGCTCGAGCGGCCGGTCACCTGCGCCACCGGCCTGTGCCAGGGCTGCGCCGTACCCGTGGCCGGCGAGGGCGGTCACACCCGGCTGGTCCGCGCCTGCTTCGACGGTCCGGTGTTCCGCGGCGACCGGGTCGTCTGGGACCAGCTGGACGCCCGGGGGAGGACCGGCCATGACCCTGGAGCTGACCTCCCCGGTGATGGTGGCGTCCGGCTGCGGCGGCACCGGCCGCGAGCTCGCCGCCTTCACCGACCTCGCCTCGCTCGGCGGCTTCGTCACCCGCTCGCTCACGATCGCGTCCCGCCCCGGCGGCCGCCACCCGCGCATCCTCGAGACGCCGTCGGGACTCGTCCACGCGGTCGACCTCCAGAACCCGGGCATCGACCAGTTCCTCGCCCTCGAGCTGCCGTGGCTGGTGCAGCAGGGTGCCCGCGTGTTCGTGTCGGTGGTCGGCCGGTCGCTGGGGGAGTACGCCGAGCTGGCCCGCCGCCTCGGCCGCACGCCCGGCGTCGCCGGGATCGAGATCAACCTCTCCGCGCCCGACGCGACCGCAGCGGGTCTTCGACGTCCGCGAGCCCTTCCACGCCGCGTCCGTCGTCGCCGCCGTCCACCGCGACCTGCCGCGCGGCCTGCCCGTGCTGGCCAAGCTGCGCGCCGACCTGGTCCGGGTCGCGGAGAGCGCCCGCGCGGTGCTCGATGCGGGCGCCGACGCGGTCGTGGTCGGCAACGCACTGCCCGCGGCCATGCCGGACGGACGCCCCGCGGGCCTCAGCGGACCGGCGGTCCGGCCGCTGGCCCTGCGCTGCCTCACCGCGGTGCTCGACGCGGCACCGGAGGCCACGGTCATCGCCAGCGGTGGCATCGCCGACGTCGGCGACGCCCGCGCGGTGCTCGACCTCGGGGCCTCCGCCGTCCAGGTGGGCACCGCCCTGCTCCACGACCCCACCACCGCGAGCCGGCTCGTGGCCGGCCTGGGAGAGGATCAACCATGACCTTCGGGACGCGCGTGCACGCGGCGATGGCCGAGCGCGGCCAGTTCTGCGTCGGCATCGACCCGCACGGGAGCCTGCTCACCGGCTGGGGCCTCACCGACGACGTCCGGGGCCTGGAGACCTTCGCGCTCTCCGTGGTCGACGCGGTCGCGCCGTACGTCTCGGTCGTCAAGCCGCAGTCGGCCTTCTACGAGCGGTTCGGCAGCCGCGGCGTCGCCGTCCTCGAGCGCGTCATCGCCGACTCGCGCGCCGCGGGTGCGCTGGTGCTGCTCGACGTGAAGCGCGGCGACATCGGGTCCACCTCCCAGGCCTACGCGGACGCCTACCTCGACCCGGCGTCCCCGCTGGCCTCCGACGCGATCACCGCCAGCCCCTTCCTCGGCTTCGGCTCGCTGGACCCGATGGTCGAGACCGCCCGCCGCCACGGCGCGGGCGTCTTCGTCCTCGCGCTGACGTCCAACAAGGAGGGTCCGGAGGTGCAGCACGCGACGGCCGCCGGCGGTGGCACCGTCGCCGGCGCCGTGCTCGGCCGGCTGCGCGACCTCAACCGGGGCGCCGACCCGCTCGGGTCGTTCGGGGCGGTCGTCGGCGCCACCATCGGCGAGTCCGCCGAGGACCTCGCCATCAACGGCCCGCTGCTGGCGCCGGGCTACGGCGAGCAGGGCGGGGGACCGCTCGACATCCGGCGGATCTTCGGCGCCGCGGCGCCCCACGTGCTGGCCAGCTCCTCGCGTGGCGTGCTCCGGCTGGGTCCGGACCGCGGTGCGATGACCGACGCCGTGCGACGCGCCAACGACGAGCTCGCCGAGGCCCTCGCATGAGGCGCCTCCTGACCGCCGTGCTGGTCGCCGCGGTCCTCACCGGGTGCAGCTCCAGCCCGGAGGACGTGCGCGCCGACTACTGCGAGGTCGTGGAGGAGCAGCAGGTGGCGCTGACCGAGGCGCTGGCCGCGGACTCGCCCGACGCGCTGCTCGGTGCGCTGCCGCTGTTCCGCGAGCTCGCCGAGGAGGCCCCGCGCGACATCGACGCCGACTGGACGGCCTTCATCGGCGCGCTCGAGGGGCTGCAGGAGGCGCTCGACGCGGCCGGGGTCGAGCCGGCGGCGTACGACGCGAAGAACCCGCCCGCGGACGTGACCGAGGAGCAGCAGGCGGCGATCGCGCGCGCCGCCGACGTGCTGGCCACCCGGGACGTGGCGGACGCCTTCGACGGTGTGCAGCAACACGCCAAGGACGTGTGCAAGACGCCGCTCTACCAGTGACGCCGCAGCCGGCTCACAGGGGTCGGGCCGATTGCAGCGGCGGAACCGACGTGGCTAGATTGGCCGCTGACCTGCACATGCACGTCTCGACGAAGGAAACCCGCACCCGTGGCACTCCCTCCCCTCACCCCTGAACAGCGCTCAGCGGCGCTCGAGAAGGCCGCCGCCTCACGTCGGGAACGCGCCGAGGTGAAGAACCGGCTCAAGCACGCGGGCGCCTCCATCTCCGACGTGCTGGCGGAGGGCGAGACCAACGAGGTCATCGGCAAGATGCGCGTCATCGACCTGCTCCAGGCGATGCCGGGCCTCGGCAAGGTGCGCGCCCGCCAGGTGATGGAGCGTCTCGGCATCGCCGAGAGCCGCCGGGTCCGGGGGCTGGGCGCCAAGCAGGTGGCCTCGCTGCACCGCGAGTTCGGCCCGACCACGGATGCCTAGGTCCGGGACGCGCCGATCCCGACTGGTCGTGCTCGCCGGGCCGACCGCGGTGGGCAAGGGCTCGGTCGCGGCCGAGATCCGCGAGCACCACCCCGAGGTGTGGATCTCCGTCTCGGCCACGACGCGCCCGCCGCGTCCGGGCGAGGAGAACGGGGTCCACTACTGGTTCCTCTCCGAGGACGAGTTCTCCCACCTGGTGGCCGAGGGCGAGATGCTCGAGTGGGCCGTGGTCCACCAGGCCGCCCGCTACGGCACCCCGCGCCGAGCCGTCGAGGCGATGCTGGAGGAGGGCCGCCCGGCCCTGCTGGAGATCGACCTGCAGGGTGCCCGGCAGGTGCGCGAGTCGATGCCCGGCGCTCTCTTCGTGTTCCTCAAGCCGCCCTCGTGGGAGGAACTGGTGCGCCGGCTCACCGGTCGCGGCACCGAGTCGGCCGCCGACCAGGCCCGTCGCCTGGAGACCGCGCTCGAGGAGCTGGCGGCCGAGGAGGAGTTCGACGTCACCATCGTCAACCACGAAGTTCACGCTGCGGCCGAGGAGTTGGTAGCCTTGATGCTAGATCAGCAGGAGTCCACCGATTCCTGATCCCCCACTCCCACTGTGAGGCTTCACGCGTGTCTGGACCCAACATCGCCGCCGAGGGCGTCACGAACCCCCCGATCGACGAGCTCCTCACCAAGACGGACAGCAAGTACAAGCTGGTCCTCTACAGCGCCAAGCGCGCCCGCCAGATCAACGCCTACTACTCCCAGCTCGGCGAGGGCCTGCTCGAGTACGTCGGCCCGCTCGTGGACACCCACGTGCAGGAGAAGCCGCTGTCGATCGCGCTGCGCGAGATCAACGGCGACCTGCTCACCTGCGAGGACGTCGACCCGGCCGAGCTGGCCGCGGAGGAGGAGGCTCGCAAGCAGGCCTCCCTCGAGGCCTCGTTCACCAACGGCGAGTAGTCCTGAGCAGCCACCACACGTCCGAGGTCGCTTCCCGCGAGGGGGAGCGGCCTCGCGTCGTTCTCGGTGTCTCCGGCGGCATCGCGGCCTACAAGGCGTGCGAGCTGCTGCGGCGCTTCACCGAGTCCGGGCACGACGTCACGGTCGTGCCGACGGCGGCCGCCCTCTCGTTCGTGGGCGAGCCGACCTGGGCCGCGCTGTCGGGCAAGCCGGTCCGCACCAGTGTCTGGGACGACGTCCACGAGGTGCCCCACGTCCGGATCGGCCAGTCGGCCGACCTGGTCGTCGTGGCACCGGCCACCGCCGACCTGATGGCCAGGGCGGCCCACGGGCTGGCCGACGACCTGCTCACCAACACCCTGCTCACCGCGCGCTGCCCGGTGGTCTTCGCGCCGGCGATGCACACCGAGATGTGGGAGCACCCCGCCACCGTCGCCAACGTCGCCACCCTGCGCGAGCGCGGCGCGATCGTGATCGAGCCGGCCGAGGGCAGGCTCACCGGTGCCGACACCGGCAAGGGCCGGTTGCCCGAGCCGGGTGAGATCTTCGAGCTCTGCGTGGAGGTCCTCGAGCACGGTGTCGTCGCCCCCGACCTGGCCGGCCGCCACGTCGTCGTCTCCGCGGGTGGGACCCGCGAGCCGCTCGACCCGGTCCGGTTCCTCGGCAACCGCTCCTCGGGGCTGCAGGGCTACGCCCTGGCGCGCGCGGCGGCGGCGCGGGGGGCCGAGGTCACCCTGGTCAGCGCCAACGTCACGCTGCCCGACCCGGCCGGGGTCAAGGTCGTCCGCGTCGAGACGACCGGCCAGCTCCGCGACGCGGTCGTGACCGCGGCCGCCACCGCCGACGCGGTCGTGATGGCCGCCGCCCCCGCGGACTTCCGGCCGCTCGCGTTCAGCGACGCCAAGATCAAGAAGGCCGACGACGGGTCCGCGCCGGCGATCGAGCTGACCCAGAACCCCGACATCCTCGCCGAGATCTCCCACGACCGGCCGCGTCCCGGCGCGGTCGTCGTCGGGTTCGCCGCCGAGACCGGCGACGACACCGGGTCGGTGCTCGACCACGCCCGCGCCAAGCTGGCCCGCAAGGGGTGCGACCTGCTGGTCGTCAACGACGTCAGCGGGGGAGCGGTGTTCGGCAGCCCCGACAACCAGGCCGTCATCCTCGGCGTCGACGGTGCGACCGTCGACGTACCCCACGGGTCGAAGGCCGCCCTGGCCCGGGTCGTCTGGGACGAGGTCCTGCGCCGATTCGGCGGCTGAGACCGACGTCTTGCATGCTGGCCGCCGGGTAGGGTTGGACGACATCCCTGGGACCAGAGAGTGAGTTTCCAACGTGGCTGGACGCCTCTTCACGTCGGAGTCGGTGACCGAGGGTCACCCCGACAAGATCGCTGACAAGATCAGCGACACCGTCCTCGACTTCCTGATGGAGCACGACTCCGACAAGGAGAACCTCCGGACGGCCGTCGAGACCCTGCTGACCACCGGGCTGGTCGTGGTCGCCGGCGAGGTCCGCACCAACGCCTACGCGCCGGTCGCGGAGCTGGTCGCGTCAGGCCATCCTCGAGATCGGCTACGACTCCTCGCTCAAGGGCTTCGACGGCGCCTCGTGCGGCGTGCAGGTCGCCATCGGCGGCCAGTCGCTCGACATCGCCCAGGGCGTCGACGACGGCCACGAGTCGCGGGTGGGGTCCTCCGACGACGACCTCGACAAGCGCGGCGCCGGCGACCAGGGCCTGATGTTCGGCTACGCCTGCGACGACACCCCCGAGCTGATGCCGCTCCCGATCATGATCGCCCAGCGGCTGGCGCAGCGGCTGACCGAGGTGCGCAAGGACGGCACGCTCGACTACCTGCGTCCCGACGGCAAGACCCAGGTCACCATCGAGTACGACGCCGAGGACCGGCCGGTCCGGGTCGACACCGTGGTCCTCTCCACTCAGCACGCCGGGGAGATCGACCACCCCACGCTCGAGGCGCGACATCAAGAAGCACGTCATCGACAGCGTGCTCGAGACCTTCGACATCCCGTCCGAGGACTACCGGCTGCTGGTCAACCCGACCGGCACCTTCGTCGTCGGCGGCCCGATGGGCGACGCCGGCCTGACCGGTCGCAAGATCATCGTCGACACCTACGGCGGCATGGCCCGCCACGGCGGCGGCGCCTTCTCCGGCAAGGACCCCTCCAAGGTCGACCGCTCCGCCGCCTACGCCATGCGCTGGGTGGCGAAGAACGTCGTCGCCGCCGGCCTGGCCCGGCGCTGCGAGGCGCAGGTCGCCTACGCCATCGGCAAGGCCTCCCCGGTGGGCGTGTTCGTCCAGACCTTCGGCACCGGCGTCATCCCCGACGAGGAGATCCAGCGAGCCGTGCTCGAGGTCTTCGACCTCCGCCCCGCCGCGATCATCCGCGACCTCGACCTGCTGCGCCCGATCTACGCCGAGACCTCGGCGTACGGCCACTTCGGCCGCGAGCTCCCGCAGTTCACCTGGGAGCGCACCGACCGCGCCGCCGAGCTGAAGGCTGCTGCGGGGGTCTGAGGGCGGGGTGGCCATTTCCCCGGATATCCGGGGAAATGGGCGAAATCGGCTGCTGGATCGGTCGAGAACATCACGACACGCTCAAGAACCTCGGCCGTCGGCGCACGCTGGTAGACATCAGCCATGCCCGACGAGTCCGAGATGCTGCCCGGTCTCCGGGCCGCGGTCGCCGACTCGAAGGCGAAGGCGGCCGCGACCCGCGCCCGCAAGGCCGCCGACGTCGAGCCGGCGGCGACCGACCCGGTCGCGCGGGTGCTGGTCGACCTGCCGCTGGCCCACCTCGACCGCCCCTTCGACTACCTCGTCCCCGTCAAGGACGCCGACACGGCGGTGCCGGGGGCGCGGGTGAAGGTCCGGTTCGCCGGGCAGGACGTCGACGGCTACGTCGTCGAGCGCGTCGCCGAGTCCGACCACCCCGGCCGGCTCGCGCCGCTGCGCCGCGTCGTCAGCGCCGAGCCGGTGCTCGCGCCCGAGGTGGCAGCGCTGGCCGCCTCCGTCGCCGAGCGGTACGCCGGAAGCCGGGCCGACGTGCTCCGGCTGGCCGTGCCGCCGCGCCACGCCACCACCGAGGCCAAGCCGTCCCCGGAGCCGGACGGCCCCGTCACGCTCGACGCGGACGGCCGCGGCCGCCGCCTGGGCCGGCCACGAGCCGGCCGCCGCGTTCCTCGCCCACCTGGCCGCCGGTGGCTCGCCGCGGGCGGTCTGGTCGGCGGCGCCCGCGACCGACTGGCCGACCGCCCTCGCCCACGCCGCCGCCCACACCCACGCCTCGGGCCGGGGTGCGCTCCTCGTCGTACCCGACCACCGCGACCTCGCCCGCGTCGACGCGGCGCTCACCGCCGTCCTGGGCGAGGGCCACCACGCCACGCTGCGCGCCGAGGCCGGGCCGGCCGCCCGCTACCGCGACTTCCTCGCCGTCTCCCGAGGCCGGCGCCGGATCGTGCTCGGCACCCGGGCCGCCGCGTTCGCGCCGGTGCACGACCTGGGCCTGGTGGTCCTCTGGGACGACGGGGACGACCTGCACGCGGAGCCGCGTGCGCCCTACCCCCACACCCGTGAGGTGCTGCTGCTGCGCGCCGAGCAGCAGCACACCGCGCTGCTGCTGGCCGGCTTCGCCCGCTCGGTCGAGGCGCAACAGCTGGTCCGCTCCGGCTGGGCCCACGAGATCGCGCCACCCCGCGACGTGCTGCGCGCCCGCGCGACGGTCTCCATCGCCGAGTCCGGCGAGCGCGAGCACGGCACCCGCCTCCCGCGCGCGGCGTACGACGCCGTCCGCGCCGGGCTGGTCGACGGGCCGGTGCTGGTGCAGACCCCGCGGTCCGGCTACGCGCCGAGCCTGGCCTGCGAGCGGTGCCGCACCCCCGCCCGGTGCGAGCACTGCACCGGCCCGCTCCGGCTCGCCGGCGCCGCCGACCCGCCGAGCTGCCGCTGGTGCGGCGAGCGGGCCGCCGACTGGTCCTGCGCGGAGTGCGGTCACCGCGGCGTGCGGGCGCCGGTGGTGGGGGAGTCGCGGACCGCCGAGGAGCTCGGCCGCACCTTCCCGGGCGTCCCGGTGCTGACCTCCGGAGGTTCGCAGGTCCGCGCCGAGGCGCCGGCCACGCCCGCGATCGTGGTGGCGACCCCCGGTGCGGAGCCGGTCGTGACCGGTGGCGGCTACGCGGCCGTCGTACTGCTCGACACCTGGCTGCCGCTCGGCCGGGTCGACCTGCGCGCGGAGGAGGAGGCGCTCCGCCGCTGGCTCAACGCCGCCGCCCTGGTCCGCGCGGGTGGTCGCGTCGTGGCGGTCGGGGCGCCAGAGCACGCTGCGCTGCAGGCGCTCGTCCGTTGGGACCCCGCCGGCTTCGCCGAGCGCGAGGCCACCCAGCGCGCCGAGGCCCACCTGCCGCCCGCGTCGCGGCTCGCGACGGTCACCGGCGACCCCGGTGCGGTCGACGACGTCGTGACCCTGCTCGACCTGCCCGACGGCACCGAGGTGCTCGGACCGGTCCCCGACGGTGACCAGTCCCGGGTGGTGCTCCGGGTGCCGCGCGCCAGCGGTCCGGCGCTCTCCCGGTCCCTCGGCGAGGTGCAGCGGGTCCGCTCCGCCCGCAAGCTCGACGCCGTGCGGATCCACGTCGACCCCGTCGACCTCGGGCTGAGTGACCCTGTCGACCTGGGCTGAGTCCGTGGTCCTGCGTCGGCGCTGACGGACCCGGCTCCTAGACTCCTGCCTCGTGGCCATCCAACCCATCCGTCTCTTCGGCGACCCGGTGCTCCGACGTCGCGCAGCTGAGGTCGTCGACTTCGACGTCGAGCTCCGCAAGCTGGTCTCCGACCTCAGCGACACCATGCTCGCGGCGCCGGGCGCCGGCCTCGCGGCGCCGCAGATCGGCGTCGGGCTGCGGGTCTTCACCTGGTACGTCGACGGCGAGCTCGGCCATCTCGTCAACCCGACCCTCGAGCTCTCCGAGGAGCAGCAGCAGGGCGCCGAGGGTTGCCTCTCGCTCCCGGAGCTGACCTTCGAGTGCCTGCGGGCGCTCTCGGTCGTGGCCAACGGCTTCGACATGTACGGCGAGCCCCGCACCATCCACGGCAGCGACCTTCTCGCCCGGGCCATCCAGCACGAGACCGACCACCTCGACGGCGTGCTGTTCATCGACCGGCTCGACACCGAGGCCCGCAAGGCCGCGATGCGCGAGATCCGCGAGGCCGAGTGGTTCGGCCTCGACAGGCCGGCCGTCAAGGTCAGCCCCCACCCCACGAACGGACTCCAGCTCTGATGCGGCTCGTCTTCGCCGGCACCCCCGAGGTGGCCGTGCCGTCCCTCGACGCGCTCGCCGCCAGCGGCCACGAGCTGGTCGGCGTCGTGACCCGTCCCGACGCCCCCGCCGGCCGCGGTCGCAAGCTCGTGGCCAGCCCGGTCGCGCTAGCGCGCCGAAGAGCTCGGGCTACCGGTCCTCAAGCCCGACCACCCCCGCGATCCCGACTTCCAGGACGCGCTGCGCGAGCTCGGTCCCGACTGCTGCCCGGTCGTCGCGTACGGCGCCCTCCTCCCGCAGAGCGCCCTCGACATCCCCCGCCACGGCTGGGTCAACCTGCACTTCTCGGTACTGCCGGCCTGGCGCGGCGCCGCCCCGGTCCAGCACGCGATCTGGGCCGGCGACGAGGTCACCGGCGCCACCACCTTCCGCATCGTCAAGGCCATGGACGCCGGCCCGACGTACGGCGTGATGACCGAACGGGTCCGGCCGACCGACACCGCGGGGGACCTGCTCGGCCGCCTCGCCGAGGGCGGTGCGGGGTTGCTGGTCGCCACCCTGGACGGCATCGAGGACGGCAGCCTCGAGGCGCGCGAGCAACCGGTCGACGGGGTCAGCCTGGCACCGAAGATCACCGTCGAGGACGCCCTCGTCGACTGGACCGAGCCAGCCGTCGCCGTCGACCGCCGGATCCGGGCCTGCACGCCGGGCCCGGGTGCCTGGACGACGTACGACGGCGAGCGGTTCAAGGTCGGCCCGGTCACGCCCGACGCCGAGCAGGAGCCGCTCCCGCCGGGTCGGAGTCGCGGTCTCCAGGAACGCGGTCCACGTCGGCACCGGCACCGTCCCGGTGCGGCTCGGTCTGGTGAAGGCGTTCGGCAAGAAGGAGATGGCCGCCGCCGACTGGGCGCGCGGCGTACGGGTGGAGGCCGACGCCCGGCTGGGGTGACCCCCGCGGCTAGCCTGACTCCCATGGGCCGGCCGGCGACTCCCGACGACATCGACGCGATCTGCGCCGCGTTGCCCGAGACCGAGCTCGGCATCTCCTGGGGGGACCTCCCCACCTGGAAGGTCCCTCGCGGCGAGAAGGGAAAGGGCTTCGTGCTCTACCGGATGCCCCACAAGACGGCGGTCGACCCCGAGACGGGCGAGATGTACGACGACCTGGTCGTGATCGTGACGCCGACGGCCGCGGAGAAGCAGGCCCTCGTCGACGATCCCGACCTGCCGTTCTTCACGATCGACCACTTCCGCAACTTCGACGCCGTGCTCGTGCAGCAGTCCCGGCTCGGCGAGGTCACCGTCGACGAGCTGCGCGAGATCATCACCGACGCCTGGGCACGCCGTGCACCCAAGCGGCTGGTGAGGGCGCACCTGGGCGATGGCTGACCCGGCACGGCTCGCGGCGTACGACGTGCTGCGGGCGGTCCGGACCGACGACGCCTACGCCAACCTGGTGCTGCCGCTGGCGATCCGCGACCACGGGTTGGACGGCCGCGACGCCGGGTTCGCGACCGAGCTCGCCGCCGGCACGCTGCGACGCCAGGGCACCTACGACGCCGTCATCGACGCCTGCCTGGACCGGGGCAAGGTCAAGCCACGGATCCGCGACGTGCTGCGGCTCGGCGCCCACCAGCTGCTCGGCATGCGCGTCGGCGACCACGCCGCGGTCTCCACCACCGTCGACCTGGCCCGCGCCCGCACCGGCCCGCGCGCCGTCGGGCTGGTCAACGCCGTGCTGCGCAAGGTCGCCGCACACGACCTCGACGACCTGGATCCAGCGGGTGGCTCCCGACGCCGACACCGACCGGGTCGGCCACCTCGTCGTCGCCCACAGCCACCCGCGGTGGGTCGTCGAGGAGCTGGCCCGTGCCCTGGGCGACCGCCAGGCCGAGCTCGCCTCGCTGCTGGCTGCCGACAACCAGGCGCCCGGAGTCGTGCTGGTGGCTCGACCCGGGCGGTCCACGCGGGACGAGCTCCCCGGCGAACCCACCGCGCTCTCGCCGTACGGCGTCCGGTTGGCCGGCGGTGACCCCGGCCGCCGTGCCCGCGGTGGCCGAGGGGCGTGCCGGGGTCCAGGACGAGGGATCCCAGCTGGTCGCCCTCGCCCTCGCGGCGACGCCGCTCGAGGGCGCGGATGCCCGGTGGCTGGACCTGTGCGCCGGCCCGGGCGGCAAGGCGGCGCTGCTGGCCGCGCTCGCGACCGAGCGGGGCGCGCACCTGGTCGCCAACGAGCCGCAGGAGCACCGGGCCGACCTGGTCCGCCGGTCGCTGGCCGGCGCGACCGGGGTCGAGGTCACCACGGCCGACGGCCGGGTGCCGCCCTGGGAGCCGGGTTCCTTCGACCGGGTGCTCGTCGACGCACCGTGCTCGGGGTTGGGGGCGCTCCGGCGACGCCCCGAGGCGCGCTGGCGCAAGCAGGCCGCCGACGTGGAGGAGCTGGTGCCGCTGCAGCGCGACCTGCTCGGGTCAGCACTCGACCTGGCGCGGCCCGGTGGGGTCGTCGTCTACGCGACCTGCTCGCCGGTGCTTGCCGAGACCGCAGGCGTGGTGGAGGCGGTGCTCGCCGCGCGGGACGACGTCGATCTCGAACCCCTGGCGCTCGACCTGCCGGATGCCGCCGGACCGCTGCCCGGCACCGGCCAGCTCTGGCCCCACCGCCACCTCACCGACGCCATGTTCCTGGCGGTGCTGCGGCGCCGTTGACGAACCGATGACGAATCGTTGTCATCGCAGCCCCCCGAGCCCATGGATTCCTGGAGGTTCGTGGGGTGGAATGGGCGGGCGGCCATCTCGGGGCCGCCGGGGGAGGGGTTCACCATGCGTCGCATCGCGATGGCTGCCGCACTGCTGGCCGGTGCCGTGCTCGGCATGCCCGCGGCTGCCCACGCCGACGACACGGTCGTGGTCCCCGGCACGGCGTTCCCGTCGTCCACCACCTACCTCACCTACTTCGGCTGCGTCGACCTCTTCCACGCCGACACCCGGGGTCCGCTGGTCCGCGTCACCCGTGACCCCGCCGCGCCGCTGGGGAGTCGGGCCGCGAGCCTCGAGCTTCCCGGCGCCGGGACCGCCGCGGGGTCGGTGAGCCTGGTCGCATCGGTCGCCGGCGCCACGTCCTCGATGTCCGTCCGGGCCGCCGCCGGCAGCAGCGGGGTCGCCTACGTCTGGTACCTCGCTCCCGGCATGCTGCCCGGCGAGGTCTGGGCCGGCCGTGCCGACCTCACCGCCACCGCCGACGGCTGGCAGCAGCTCGACGCGGCTGCGGCGTCGTACGACTGGAGCCGGGTCGAGGCCGCGACCGGCGCGGTCCGCGAGCACGCCGGTGTCGCCGGCATCGACGACTTCACGGCCGAGCACGGCGACGGTCCCGGCTACCTGATGGCGGGCCTGGGCTGCGACGGTCGCGCCTTCGGCGTCGACGCCCTCCGCGTCGGCGCACCCGGCGCGGTCACGACCTACGACCTCGAGGGCTGGGCTGTCTCGACCTCCATCACCGCCTCGCACACGCAGGTCCGTCGTGGTGACGACGGTCACCCTCGGCGCCACCTCCGTCGACCCGGCGGGGCAGGCGATGGGGGCCGCGCTGGTGCTCGAGGCACGGCCCGAGGGAGCTGCGGAGTTCCACCCGGTGACGGATGCCGTGCTCGCCGGCCCTGACGGCAACGTCACCACCACCGTCTCTCCCGAGGTCACGACCGACTACCGGTGGTTCTTCGCCGAGCGGGCGTACGCCGACGCCCACTGGTCCGCGACCGTGCGCGTCGTGGTCGAGCCCGGGACCGCCGAGCCGTCCGGCGCTCGCTGACCGCTCGACTACCGTGACGCCCATGGCGTCGCCGTTCACCGAGATCGAGGTCGACGACCGGGTCGTCAAGGTGACCAACCCGGACCGCGTCTACTTCCCCCCGACCCGCGAGGGCCAGCCCGGTGCCACCAAGCTCGACCTGGTCGAGTACTACCTCTCGGTCGGCGAGGGCATCGTCAACGCCCTGTTCGAGCGGCCGTGCATGCTGCACCGCTTCCCCAAGGGGCTGGCCGGCGACAAGGTGCACCAGAAGCGGCTGCCCGCCGGTGCCCCGCCGTGGATCGAGACGGTCCGGCTCCACTTCCCCCGGTGGAACCGCACCGCGGACGAGCTCTGCGTCACCGAGCTCGGCGCGGTGATCTGGGCGGTGCAGATGTCGACGGTCGAGTTCCACCCCTGGAACAGCCGGCGCGACGACCCCGAGTCGCCCGACGAGTGGCGGATCGACCTCGACCCCGGCCCGCTGTCGGACTTCGCGCAGGTGCAGCGGGTCGCGGCCGTGGTGCGGGAGATCCTCGACGAGCTCGGCGCGGTCGGCTACCCGAAGACCAGCGGCGGGCAAGGGCCTCCACGTCTACGTGCGGATCCCGCCCGACCACGGCCACAAGCAGGTACGCCGCGCCGCGCTCGCGTTCGCCCGCGAGGTCGAGCGGCGGGCCCCCGACGACGTCACCACCACCTGGTGGCGCAAGGACCGCGATCCCCACCACCTCTTCGTCGACTACAACCAGAACGCCCGCGACCACACCATCGCGGCGGCGTACTCCGTGCGCGGCCTGCCGGACGCCCGGGTCAGCGCGCCGGTCCGCTGGGACGAGATCGACGCCTGCGACCCGCGCGACTTCACGATCTTCACCGTGCCGCAGCGCTACGCCGAGCTCGGCGACCTGCACGCGACCATCGACCGCGACGTCTTCGACATCGCCCCGCTGCTGGCTGGGCCGACCGCGACGAGGCCGAGGGCGCCAGCCCGCCGGTCGACCCGGACGAGGCGCCCTAGGATTCTCGTCGTGGCCCTCCCCATGACACCGCAGATCACGCCGAGCATCCTCAACGCCGACTTCGCCGCGCTGGGCGCGGAGGTGGCACGCATCCCCAGCGCCGACTGGGTGCACGTCGACGTGATGGACAACCACTTCGTGCCCAACCTGACCTTCGGTCCGACCATGGTCGAGGCGCTGGCGCGGGCCACCGACGTCCCGCTCGACGCCCACCTGATGATCGAGAACCCGGACCGCGAGGCGCTCGCGTACGTCGAGGCCGGGTGCTCCTCGGTCACGTTCCACGTCGAGGCCGCGGCGGCGCCGGTCCGGCTGGCGCGCGAGCTGCGCGCCCACGGTGCCCGCGCCAGCATGGCGCTCAAGCCGGCCACACCGATCGATCCCTACGAGGACCTGCTGCCCGAGCTCGACATGGTGCTGCTGATGACCGTGGAGCCGGGCTTCGGCGGCCAGAAGTTCCTCGACCTGGTGCTGCCCAAGATCCGTCGCACCCGCGAGCTGATGACCAAGCACGGCGTCGAGACCTGGCTGCAGGTCGACGGCGGCATCTCCCTCGACACCATCGAACGCTGCGCCGAGGCCGGCGCCGACGTGTTCGTGGCGGGGTCCGCGGTCTACTCCGCCGACGACCCCGACGCGATGGTGACCTCGCTGCGCGAGGCCGCCGCCGCGGCCAGCGGCTGAGCTGACCCGGGCACTCCTCGCAGGAGCAGCGTGGTCGCCCGTGCCGTGGGCATGGGGTCGACCGGGCGGCACGTCGCCACGGTGAGGCCCTCGATCAGCGCGATCAGGACATCCAGGTCGTCGCGGCCCAGCGCGAAGTCCAGCTGACCCGCGAGCAACGCCCGCTCCTCCTCCTGCGCCTCGCGGACGGTCGGCTCCAGTCCCTCCTCCGACCGCCACAGCTCGCACCACGCCAACCAGGTCCGCGCGTCGACCACGTCGTCAGGCAGCGAGGGCAGGTACGCCGCCAGCCCCTCGGCCGGCCAGCGCTGACGGATCCGGTCCCGCCGCGCCAGCCCGGTGCGGTAGGCGCTGACGCGGAGGAGGTGCTCCATGCTGCCCAGGTGGTGGATGATCGAGGACCCGCTCACCCGGGCCACCGACGAGACCGCACGGAGTGACACGGCCCGCGGCCCGCCCTCGGCCAGCAGGTGGTTGACCGCCGCCACCAGCGTCCCGGTGCGCGTCTCGGTCTCGATCAGTCTCGGCATCGCCCGAGTCCACCATGACCCGAGCCCCAGCGCGCGGGGCTTCTCCACAGGCTCCGGCGGACTCCCTCGATCCGGTTGTTGGAGCGATCGATCAAAGGCGCCCGTTGATCGATCGCTCCAACAACCGGGAACGAGAGGGCAGCCGGCGTCGCGCCTCGCGGGGGCCCGAGTCCAGCCCGGTGGTCCATCTCACGTCCCCCCGGCACCGGCGATGTGGCAGGCTGGCCCCGCAAGAGCCCAGGTGACCATCACCCGTGCTCGCGTGCTCTGGGGGCGGTGAAAGTCCGCACCGGCGGTGACTGGGCAGACGCGTCCTCGCGTCACTCAGAAGTCCGCGACCCGACCACAGCCAGTGGCCGGTTGACCAGGTGGAACTCCTGGACCGACGGTCAAAGTCCGGATGGAAAGCAGCACGCAGCGACGTTCGACCTCCTGGCGAGGCCGAGCGCCGACGCCGTTGCCCCCACGGGTCCGCGACCACGGACCGACGAGGGAGGCAGGCCGATGACCTTCACGCCAGCCGAACGCACGGCGATGCTGCGCGCCCTGCGAGCTGGCCGCCACCCCCGGAGTGCCCCGCGGCCCCAACCCCCGCGTGGGGTGCGTGATCCTGGCCGACGACGGCACCGAGGTCGCCGAGGGGTTCCACCGGGGCGCCGGTTCCCCGCACGCCGAGGTCGACGCCCTGGCCGCGGCCGGCGACGACGCCCGCGGCGCCACCGCCGTCGTCACGCTCGAGCCCTGCAACCACACCAGCCCGCGGAGCGGTCCCTGCGCCGAGGCGCTGGTCGCCGCCGGCGTACGCCGGGTCGTGTTCGCCCAGTCCGACACCAACCCGGTGGCCCGGGGCGGCACCGAGACCCTGCGCGCCGCCGGGGTCGAGGTCGAGTCGGGGCTCCTCGCCGACGAGGCACGGGCCCTCAACCGGGCCTGGACCTTCGCGGTCGAGCACGGCCGCCCGTTCGTGACCTGGAAGTTCGCCACCACGCTCGACGGCCGCAGCGCCGCCGCCGACGGCACCAGCCGCTGGGTCTCGAGCCCGGCCGCCCGCCGCGACACCCACCGGCTGCGGGGCGAGTGCGACGCGATGCTGGTCGGGACCCACACCGTCGAGGTCGACGACCCCGAGCTGACCGTGCGCGACGAGGTCGACCAGCCGGTCGCGAGGCAGCCGCTGCGGGTGGTCATGGGGGAGCGGGACCTCGCCGCCGACCGGCGCATCCTCGACGACCGCGCCGAGACCCTCCACCTGCGGACCCGCGACCCCCACGAGGCGCTCGCGACCCTGTTCGCCCGCGACTGCCAGCACGTCTTCCTCGAGGGCGGGCCCACTCTGGCCGCGGCGTTCCTCCGGGCCGGCCTGGTCGACGAGGTCGTCGCCTACGTCGCGCCGATGCTGCTCGGCGCCGGGCGCAGCGCCGTCGCCGACCTCGGGATCGCCACCATCGCCGACGCCCTGCACCTGCACGTCGACGACGTGCACGTGCTCCGAGGGCACGACGGCGAGGACACCAACATCCGGCTGACGCTGCGCCCGACGGCCGATGCGGCAGAGGGAGTGCCTGATGTTCACCGGCATCGTGGAGGAGCTCGGCACCGTCGCCGCGGTCGACGACCAGGGCGACGCCGTCCGGCTCTCGATCCGCGCCGAGCGCGTGCTCGAGGACGTCGCGCTCGGTGACTCGATCTCCGTCAACGGCTGCTGCCTCACCGTCACCACCGTCGACGACGGCGTGTGGACCGCCGACGTCATGCAGGAGACGCTCGACAAGACCTCGCTGCGCGACGCCGCGCCGGGTGACCGGGTCAACCTCGAGCGAGCCGCCACCCTCGGCACCCGGATGGGCGGCCACCTGGTCCAGGGCCACGTCGACGGCGTCGGCGAGATCCTGTCCCGCACGCCCAGCGAGCACTGGGAGGTCGTCTCCGTCTCGCTGCCCACCCACCTCGCGCCGTACCTCGTCGACAAGGGCTCCATCGCCGTCGACGGCGTCAGCCTCACCGTCGTCGAGGCGGCCGAGGACCACTTCACCGTCAGCCTCATCCCCGAGACGCTTGACCCGTACGACGCTCGGGACCCGGGCGCCGGGGGAGCGGGTCAACCTCGAGGTCGACGTCATCGCCAAGCACGTGGCCAAGCTGGTCCGTGCCTACACCGCACCACTCGAGGAGACACCATGATCGACTGGCTGCTCCACGGCACCATCCCCGTCGCCGGCGGTGAGCTGCTCGTCGCGGGAGGTGGTCGGCAACCTCTTCGGACTCGCCAGCGCCCTGCTCGGCATGCGCCGCATCGTCTGGGCCTGGCCCGTCGGCGTGATCGGCAACGTGCTGCTGTTCACGGTGTTCGTCACCGGCGAGCTGAGCGGCGCCACCGCCGACCCGCTGTGGGGCCAGGCCGGACGCCAGGTCTTCTTCATCGCCGTGTCGCTCTACGGCTGGTGGAAGTGGAGCCGGTCCCGCGCCGAGGGCGGTGCGGCTGACGGCGGCGCCATCACCGTGCGCTGGGCCACCGGCCGCGAGCGGGTGATGCTGGTCGTGCTCGCCGGTGTCGGGTACGCCGCCGCCTATGTGCTGCTGCTCCAGATCGGCTCGTGGGGTCCCGACCACCGAGGCCTGGATCCTGGCCGGCTCGATGCTGGCGACCTACGGCATGGCCCGCGGCTGGGTGGAGTTCTGGCTGGTGTGGATCCTGGTCGACATCGTCGGCGTCACCACGCTGATCAACGCCGGCTTCTACCCGACGGCCGGGATGTACGTGTTCTACGGCGGGTTCTGCGTGGTCGGCTTCATCGCCTGGATGCGCGCCGAGCGGGCCGCCCGCGTCGACGAGGCCGCGCGCCGCGACGCGGAGGAAGTGCCGGCGTGACGCGGTATCCGATGAAGGTGGAGCTCGACCCGGTCGAGCGAGCCGTCGCCGACATCGCCGCCGGCAAGGCGGTGGTGGTCGTCGACGACGAGGACCGCGAGAACGAGGGCGACCTCATCTTCGCGGCCAGCAAGGCCACCGCGGAGCTGATGGCGTTCACGATCCGCCACTCCAGCGGGGTGATCTGCGTGCCGATGCCGGCCGACATGCTCGACCGGCTCGAGATCCCGCTGATGACCCCGCACAACAAGGACAAGCTGCGTACGGCGTACACGATCTCGGTCGACGCGCGCGACGGTGTCTCCACCGGCATCTCGGCCGCCGACCGGGCCCACACGGCCCGGGTGCTCGCCGACTCGGCGACCGAGCCGTGGGAGGTCACCCGGCCCGGCCACGTGTTCCCGCTGCGCTACCGCGAGGGCGGTGTGCTGGTCCGCCGCGGCCACACCGAGGCGGCGGTCGACCTGGCCCGGATGGCCGGGCTGACGCCGGCCGGCGTGCTGGTCGAGGTCGTCAACGACGACGGCACCATGAAGCGTGGTCCCGAGCTGCGGGAGTTCGCCGACGAGCACGGGCTGACCATGATCTCGATCGACGACCTGGTGACCTACCGCCACCGTCACGAGATGCTGGTCGAGCGGGTCACCGAGACCGTGCTGCCGACCCGGCACGGCGACTTCGTCGCCCACGGCTACCGCAACCGCGTCGACGACGGCGAGCACCTCGCGCTGGTGCACGGGGACGTCGCGGCCGCCAACGCCGCCGGGGAACCGGTGCTGGTGCGGGTCCACTCCGAGTGCCTGACCGGCGACGTGTTCGGCAGCCACCGCTGCGACTGCGGCCCCCAGCTCGACGAGGCGCTCGAGCGGATCGTGCAGGAGGGGCGCGGCATCGTCGTCTACCTGCGCGGGCACGAGGGTCGCGGCATCGGGCTGGTCGCCAAGCTGCAGGCCTACGCGCTCCAGGACGCCGGCCGCGACACCGTGGACGCCAACCTCGACCTCGGGCTGCCGGCCGACGCGCGCCACTACGGCGCCGCGACGCAGATCCTGCGTGACCTCGGCGTCGAGTCCGTGCGGCTGCTCACCAACAACCCCGACAAGACCGCCAGCCTCGAGGACTACGGTGTGCCGGTGGCCGAGCGGGTGCCGCTGACGCCGCGACCCAACGACCACAACCTGGCCTACCTCCGCACCAAGCGTGACCGGATGGGCCATGCCTTGCCCGATCTGATGGGGCCCGACCTGACGGGACCCGACCTGAAGGGAGCGCCGTGAGCGGAGCCGGAGCACCGGACCAGCACCCGGTCGACTGCCACGACCTGCGGGTGGCGATCGTGGCCGCGAGCTGGCACGAGACCGTGATGGACGGCCTGGTCGACGGCGCCCAGCGGGCCTGCCGCGACTACCAGGTCGAGGCACCCCACCTGGTGCGGGTGCCCGGCACCTTCGAGCTGCCGGTCGTGGCCGACGCCCTCGCCGCCCAGGGCTACGACGCGGTGGTGGCGCTGGGGGTGGTGATCCGCGGCGGCACCCCCCACTTCGAGTACGTCTGCGCAGCGGCGACCGACGGTCTCAACCGGGTCGCGCTCGACCGCCAGACCGCCGTCGGCTTCGGCGTCCTCACCTGCGACACGGAGGAGCAGGCGCTCGACCGGGCCGGGCTGACCGGATCGCGGGAGGACAAGGGGTACGAGGCCGCCGCGGCCGCCATGACCACCGCCCAGACACTGCGCTCGGTCCGCCGCGGCTACGTCTAGGCTCTGCGAGTGTGAAGACGTTCGACGAGCTCTGGTCCGAGCTGAGCGAGAAGGCCGAGTCGCGGCCCGCCGGCTCGGGCACCGTCCAGCAGCTCGACGCCGGCGTGCACGCCATCGGCAAGAAGCTGGTCGAGGAGGCCGCCGAGTCCTGGATGGCCGCCGAGCACGAGTCGAAGGAGCGCGCGGCCGAGGAGATCAGCCAGCTGCTCTACCACGCGCAGGTGCTGATGCTCGCCTGCGACCTGACCCTCGACGACGTCTACACCCACCTCTGAGGCACCCATGACGACCACCACCACGCCCTCCGCGAGCGGCGACCGGCTGCTGCGCGTCGCCATCCCCAACAAGGGCGCCCTGTCCCAGTCCGCGCAGGAGATCCTGCGCGAGTCCGGCTACCGCCAGCGGCACGACGCCAAGGAGCTGCGGCTCCTCGACGCCGAGAACGGCGTGGAGTTCTTCTACCTGCGCCCGCGCGACATCGCGCTCTACGTCGGCGAGGGCACCCTCGACGTCGGCATCACCGGCCGCGACCTGCTGCTCGACTCCGGCGCCAAGGCCGAGGAGGTCATGGGGCTGGGCTTCGGCGGCAGCCGCTTCCGTTTCGCCGGTCCCGCCGGCCGGTTCAGCGCGCTCGCCGACCTGGCCGGACAGCGCATCGCCACGTCGTACGTCGGGATCGTGACCGACTTCCTGGAGCGGGAGGGCATCGACGCCTCGGTGACCCGGCTCGACGGCGCGGTCGAGACCAGCATCCAGCTCGGTGTCGCCGACGTGATCGCCGACGTCGTCGAGACCGGCAGCACCCTCAAGGCCGCCGGACTGGAGACCTTCGGTGAGGTGATCCTGGAGTCCGAGGCGGTGCTGGTCACCCGCGGCAGCGAGACCCCGGCCGGGTTCGAGGTGTTCCGGCGCCGGCTCGACGGTGTCCTGGTGGCGCGGAGCTACGTGATGATGGACTACGACATCCCCGACGAGCACGTCTCCGAGGCGGTCGCGCTGACGCCCGGCATCGAGAGCCCGACCGTGCTGCCGCTCCACCGCGACGGTTGGGTCGCGGTCCGCGCGATGGTGCCGCGCGCGGGGTCGCAGCGGCTGATGGACGAGCTCTGGGACCTCGGTGCCCGCGGCATCCTGCTGACCGACATCCATGCCTGCCGTCTCTGAGCCCCCGCTGCCGCACACCTGGCGCCCGCTCGGCGTCCGGCTGGCCGGCGTCGTGTTCGGCACGCATGCTGCTGGTGGTGTGCGCGTTCGCGTGGTTCGCCTTCGACGAGGAGACCAGGGCGAAGTTCACGCCGTTCCAGCGCGGCACGGTCGTCTTCCTCGGACTGCTGTTCTTCAGCGCCGGGCTCGCGATGGCACGGTCCCGGGTCGTGGCCGAGGTCGACCGGCTGGTCGTGGTCAACGGCTACCGCCGCCACGAGTACGAGTGGGCAGAGGTGCTCGCCGTCCACCTGCCGCCCGGGCGCTCCGTGGGCGGTCCTCGACCTCTCCGACGGCACCAGCCAGCCGGCGATGGGGATCCAGGGATCCGACGGTGGTCGCGCCCAGCGCGCGGTCCGCGAGCTGCGGCTGCTGCTCGCCCGCACCGACTAACGGGTCCCGTCCACCACGAGGTCGGCGCGCTCACGGGGGCGGTGCCGCGCGAAGTGGTCCGACCTCGGCGCGGACCCACTGCTCCCAGTGCGGCGCGAGCTCGTCCCCGTCCCGCTCGAGACAGCGCCGCGTCCGCACGTCGTACGGCGCTTCCACCCACACCAGCGTGGTGGTGACGTCGGCCGCGCAGAGCGAGCCGGAGCCCACACCCTCGATCACCAGGAGGTCCACCGGCTCGACCGTGACCTCCTCGGCCCACGCGTCCGCGTACCAGTCCCAGCGGCGGTAGAGCCCGGGCCGGTCCTCGCTCAGCGGGCCGAGCAGCCGGTCGAGCTGGGCGTCGACGGTCGGGAGCCCCGCCCAGCCCTCGAACAGGTCGTCCATGTGCACCACGACGGCACCCGGCACCAGGTCATGGAGCGCGGTCGCGAGGGTGGTCTTCCCCGACCCGGCCGGACCGTCGACGCACACCAGGCGGCCGGCGCCGAGCGTGGGGGAACGGTCGAGGGTCAGGTCGAGGACCTCGGCCGCGGTCGCTGCGATGTCACCCACGGGAGCAGCGTAGGAGGCCGGTCCGGACCACTGCCCGGTACCGGCGCCGGATCGCCGAATGTGTGTTTGAGTTCTGTCGACGGGGGCAGGGTGCTCCCCAGAGGGAATCACCCATCAGTCCTGTAGGAGGGAACACCCATGTTCGCCAATCGTCTGCGTCTCGCGGCCGCCACCATCGCGCTGGTCGCCGCCGCGCCGCTCGCGTCGCTGGGCACCGCCCACGCCGCCCAGGCCGGCGAGGCCAAGCCGGAGCGCACCATCTCGATCAAGGGCGTCGAGCCCAAGGACGGTGTCTTCTTCGTCAAGGGGACGGTCGAGCCGGACTACCAGGAGCGGTTCGCCCTCGTGCAGCGCAAGCTCAAGAGCGAGAAGAAGTGGGACAACTTCCGCAAGTTCAAGACGACCGACGAGAGCAAGTACCGCGAGCGCATCTACGCCCTCAAGCGGACCGGCGTCGTCTGCTACCGCGTGAAGATCAAGGGCAACGACACCTTCGCGACGTCCTACTCCGGCCGGGTGTGCATCCGCACGTCCCGCGCCTGATCACTGGCTGATCACCGAGTCGTACGCCGGGCTCCACCGGTGGGGGCCTCTCGGCGTGCCGGCTAGAAGGCGAGACCGAGCCCGCGGTAGGTCTCGACGGTGTCGACGAACGCGTCGCCGGCCAGCAGTCGGACCTCCGTGGTGTGCTCGAACAGCTCGCCGGCCTTGGCGTGCCGGAACCACACCAGGTCGCCCACCCGCAGCCGGCTGGCCATCGGGCCGGTCAGGGGCGTCTGCACCTCGCCGGCGCCCTCCAGGGCGGTCAGGTGCAGTCCTTCGGGGATCCACGGCGCCGGTAGCCGGTCCCGCCCGGCCGCACCGGAGGCCACCAGACCACCGCCGTGCACGGTGGCGATCCCGGCCGAGGGTCGGCGGGTGACCGGCAGCGCGAAGAACGCGGCAGGGCGCGGCTGGAATGACTTGTAGTGGTCGAACAGGGTCGGCACCAGCAGCCCCGACCCGGCCGCCACCTCGGTCACGACCGGGTCCGCCGCGGTCGACTCGACCGAGCCCGACCCGCCCGCGTTCCAGAACTCCAGCTCGACGATCCCGGCCAGCGCGTCGGCGACCTGGTGGCGGCGTACCTCCACCTGGGACTGGGACGCCTGCTTGAGCCCGCGGACGATCATCGACCGGGCGCGCTGGGTGGGGACGACGTCGGGGAGCCCGGCGACCTGGCCCTCGTAGGTCATCACGCCGACCAGCCGGAAGCCGCGTCGCTCGACGACCTGTCGTGGCGAGCGTCGCGACGTCCTGCGGGTCGTGGAGCGGGGAGCGCTTGGGCCCGACGTGCTGGCCGCCGATCCGCAGCCCGGCGTCGACGTCGATCGCCACCCGGACCGGCACGGCCAGGGAGTGGCGCACCGAGTCGATCATCTCGAGGTGGGCGGCGTCGTCGATCATCACCGTGATCGCCGCCGCGGCCCCCGGGGAGGCGACCAGCCGGGCCAGGGCGGTGCGGTCGACGCTCGGGTAGGCGACGACGAGGTCGTTGCTGAGGCCCCGCTCGTAGAGCCACAGCGCCTCGCGGAGCGTGAAGCAGAGGACGCCCTCGATGCCGTCGTGGCCCAGCGCCCGTTCGAGGAGGTGCGGCACCCGCACCGACTTCGAGGCGACCCGGACCGGCTTGCCGCCGGCCCGGCGTACGAGGTCGACCGCGTTGAGGTCGAAGGCGTCGAGGTCGACCGCCATCAGGGGTGTCGGGAGCGACTGCCCGGCGCCGTGCACGGCCGCGACGGCCGCGGCCGAGCCGGCGGGCGAGCTCGCGTCGCCCGGCCGGGGGTGGTGGCATCAGGTGATCCCGCGTCGCTTGAGGATCGCCTCGATGTCCGCGAGGTCCGGATCGTCGGAGGGAGTGATCGGGGACTCGCCCGGACCCGAGGCGGGGTTCAGGCCCGGCCGGTCGGCCGGCGACGGCGGCGCGCTTCGGCTCCGTCGCGGAGGTGCTCTCGCGCTTCCCGCCGCGGCCCCGGCCGCGCAGCATCGCCGAGGAGCCGAGCAGCAGCACCGAGAGGCCCGCCAGCACGATGCCGGCCCACACCATCGGGTTCAGCACCAGGTTGGTGGACCAGTCGAGGACCGACCCGCCGATCTCGGTGAACATCTCGAGGGTGCCGGTCAGGAACGCGGCCGGCGGCAGCAGGGTGAGCCCGGCGCCGCGCAGCCCGGAGGCCACGCCGCGGTGGCGGAACGCGTACCAGGTCCAGGCCGCCCCGAGCGCGGTCAGCACGGTCGTCAGCGCCGCCCAGGTGACCTCGTCCACGCCTCAACCTTGGCACACCCGCCCCGACCCGGGGCGGCTGCCGGCTGCCAGGATGGGGGCGTGTCGAGATCCATCCCCGATCCCGGGTTCGCCGACGACGACGGCACCGCCGACCCCGCGCTCACGGCCGCGCTGGCGGCGTACTCGCACGGGGGCGGGTGAGTACGTCGACGTCCTGGCCGCGCTGCAGCGTGGCCGGCTCCTGGTGCCGGTCGTCGCGGTGCTCGGTGAGGTCGAGGTGGACGCCGACGGACTGGCCCACGACAAGACCAGCGACATGGCCGCCGTGCTGCTGACCCGGCCCGACGGCCGACGCGGGCTGCTCGCCTTCACCAGCGCCGACGCGTTGACGGCCTGGAACCCGGACGCGCGCCCGGTCCCCGTGCACACCGCCACCGCCGCGCAGGCGGCGTTGCAGGAGCAGGCGCACGCGCTGGTGGTCGACGTCGCCGGCCCGGTGCGGTTCCCGATCGAGGGGGAGGACCTCCGCGGACTCGCGGCCGGCTGGCGCCTGACGCGGGTGGGGGAGCGCTCCGCCTGGATTCGACCGGCACCGGAATGAACCGGTAAGGTCAGGCGTTGACCGATCAGTTCCGTCACACCCGTGACAGGACCGATCTCACAAGCGGGGACCAGCAGCTACACGTCTCCCACCCGCATCGACCGCCTCAGGTCGTCGGGTCCGGTCGAGGTACGACGTACGAAGGTGCGACGTACCGGCAGCACGCGTCAGGATTTCCGGGCGACGTGTCGCGACTGGCTTCCGCTTGTGACCAGCGGAAGCCTCTTTTCGATTTCGGCGCCGGTACGGGCCGAGACCGCGGGGAGTCTTCCGGCCGCGAGAACCACTGGAGGACACATCAGCACCGAGCTGCGTATCAACGACCGGATCCGGGTACCCGAGGTCCGGCTCGTGGGACCCAACGGCGAGACCGTGGGAATCGTCCCGACCGACCAGGCCCTCAAGCTGGCCCAGGAGGCAGACCTCGACCTCGTCGAGATCGCGCCCATGGGCAAGCCGCCCGTCTGCAAGCTCATGGACTACGGGAAGTTCAAGTACGAGAACGCCCAGAAGGCCCGTGAGGCTCGTCGGAACCAGACGAACGTCATCATCAAGGAGATGAAGCTCCGCCCGAAGATCGACGCGCACGACTACGAGACCAAGAAGGGTCACGTCGTGCGGTTCCTGAAGGCGGGCGACAAGGTCAAGATCACGATCATGTTCCGTGGTCGCGAGCAGCACCGCCCCGAGCTCGGGTTCCGGCTGCTGCAGCGGCTGGCCGAGGACGTCGAGGAGCTGGGCTTCGTGGAGTCGTCGCCCAAGCAGGACGGCCGCAACATGATCATGGTGCTGGGTCCCCACCGCAAGAAGGCCGAGGCCAGGGCCGACCACGAGGCCCAGAAGGAGTCGCGCGCCGCCGAGCGCGCTGCCGCTGTGGCCGAGGAGCAGGCGGAGCGCGACGCCGCCCACGCCGCCGGACCGGTCGCCCAGAAGAAGGAGCGTGGCCGCTCCGAGAACCTCGATCCCGAGATCGAGGCCTGAGACCCGCCCCTCCGGTGGTTGAGGTGCGAGGCCGCCCGCGGCCGAGCCTCGAAACCCCGGAGCGACAACGAAGACGCACACAGAGAGAGATTCGATGCCGAAGAACAAGACGCACTCCGGTGCCAGCAAGCGCTTCCGCGTGACCGGGTCGGGCAAGATCCGCCGCCAGAAGGCCGGCCTGCGCCACAACCTGGAGAAGAAGCCGTCCAAGATGACCCGTCGGATGTCCGGCACCACCGAGGTGGCGAAGGCCGACGTCAAGCGCGCCAAGAAGCTGCTGGGTCGCTGACCCGTCCATCCCCCTCCGGTGGTTGAGGTGCGAGCCCTGTGACAACAGCGGGAGCCTCGAAACCCCCGGACACCCCTTCCGGTGGTTGAGGTGCGAGGCCGTCCGCGGCCGAGCCTCGAAACCCCCGGCACCACACGTCTGAGCAAGGAGTAACGACATGGCACGCGTCAAGCGCGCAGTGAACGCCCACAAGAAGCGCAGGACCACTCTCGAGCGGGCCTCGGGCTACCGCGGTCAGCGCTCGCGGCTGTACCGGAAGGCCAAGGAGCAGGTCACCCACTCGCTGGTCTACAGCTACAACGACCGCCGCAAGAACAAGGGCAACTTCCGCCGCCTCTGGATCCAGCGGATCAACGCCGCTGCCCGTGCGCAGGGGATCACCTACAACCGCTTCATCCAGGGCCTGAACCTGGCCGGCGTCGAGGTGGACCGCAAGATCCTGGCCGAGCTGGCCGTCAACGACCTCCCCGCGTTCACCGCGCTGGTCGAGACCGCCAAGTCCGCGCTCCCCGACGACGTCAACGCTCCCAAGGCGTCCTGACCGACGTGCAGCCCCTGGCCGCGAGCAACGCTCGCGTCAAGGAGGCACGCAAGCTCAGCCGCCGCCCGGCTCGCGCCGAGCGGCGGCTGTTCCTTGCCGACGGCCCCAAGGCCGTCGAGGGGGCGTTGTCGGTCCCTGGGTGCGTGGTCGAGGTGTTCGCCACCCCGGCCGCGGACGTGGCGCCGCTGCGTGACGCGGCAGCCGCCGCCGGCGTGGCGTGGACGCTGGTCGACGACCGGGCGATGGCGGCGCTCAGCGACAGCGTGACACCGGCCGGGGTGGTGGCCGTGTGCCGGTTCCTCGACCGAACCGTGGTCGAGCTCGTCCAGACCCGCCCCAGCCTGCTGGTGATCTGCGCCGACGTGCGCGACCCGGGCAACGCCGGCACCGTGATCCGCACCGCCGACGCGGTCGCCGCGGACGGCGTGCTCCTCGCCGGGCACTCCGTCGACCCCTACAACCCCAAGACCGTCCGCGCCAGCGTCGGCAGCCTGTTCCACCTGCCGCACGCGCTGGCACCCGACACCGCCGCCGGGGTGGCCGCCGCCCGCGACGCCGGGCTGGTCGTGCTGGCCGCCGACGGTGCCGGCGAGATCGACCTGTTCGACGCCGACGAGCTGCTCCGCGGCCCGGTCGCCTGGCTGCTCGGCAACGAGGCGTGGGGGCTGCCGCCCGAGACCGCCGCCCTGGCCGACCACCGGATCCGGATCCCGATCCCGGGCCGCGCCGAGAGCCTCAACCTCGCGACGGCCGCCGCCGTCTGCCTCTACGCCACGGCCCGCGCCCGCCGCTGAGGGCCGCGATGGGACAGGATGTCCCCGTGGGCGCCTCCTGGACACCGCAGTCGCTGGCCGATGTGCTCCCCGACGGGGTGGTGCTCGCAGATGCCGAGGGCCGGGTCGAGCTGGTCTCCTCGACCGCGGCCAGGATGCTGGCGATCGAGGGCGACGCCGCGCTGGGCCGGCCCCTCGGTGACGTCCTGGCGCTCACCGACACCGAGGGGCGGGACTGGTGCCGCGAGAACCAGCCCTACGACGGGCTGCGGATCCGCACCGGCGTGCCCGAGCAGTCGTGGCTGCTGCCCGGAGGCACCGAGGTGCTGACGAGCGCGCGCATCACGCGCGCCGGCCGCGGCGGTCCGGTCGACCGGGTCGCGGTGGTGCTGCGCGACGGACGTGGTCGCGCGCGACTGGACCGCGAGCGATCCGACCTCGTGGCCACCGTCGCCCACGAGCTGCGCTCGCCGCTGACCGGCGTCAAGGGCTTCGTGCAGGCGATGCTCAACCGCTGGGACCGGCTCACCGACGAGCAGAAGAAGCTGATGCTCACCACCGTCCACGCCGACTCCGACCGGCTCAGCCGGCTGATCGCCGAGCTGCTCGACGTCGCCCGCATCGACACCGGCCGGCTCTCGCTCCACCCACGGCCCAGCGACGCGGCGGTGCTGGTGGGGCGCGTCGTGGACTCGGTCGCGGCCGGCACCGCCCGACCGCTCGAGTACGACGCGGGGCCGGACCTGCCGCGGATCGCGGCCGATCCCGACAAGTTCACCCAGGTCGTCACCAACCTCGTCGAGAACGCGGTCCGGCACGGCTCCGGGGCGGTCCGCATCCACCTGCAGCCGCTGGCCGCGGACGTCGAGCACCCCGGCGTACGGCTCGTCGTCGAGGACGAGGGGGTCGGCATCCCCGTGGACATGAGGCGCCGGGTCTTCACCAAGTTCTGGACCAGCGGCGCCCGCGGCGGCTCCGGCCTCGGGCTCTACCTCGTCAACGGCCTGACCCGTGCCCACGGCGGCACCGTCACGATCGGGGACGCCGACGGTGGGGGCGCCCGGATCTGCGTCGACTGGCCCGCCGCCACCGCCCCCGACTGAGGGACGAGAGTCCGGGGGACGACCGGTTCGCCGGGGGAGCGGCGTCCTTCCTAGACTCACTCCCATGTCCGGACCCAACAGCGACTACGACCCCGTGCAGGTCACGCCGCTCGACGCCGACCACGTCGCCGCCATGCGCGAGGCGGCGCTCGCCGCGATCGACGCCGCCGGGGACCTCGCCGAGCTCAAGCAGGTCCGGCTCGACCACGCCGGGGACCGCTCCCCGCTGGCGCTGGCCAACCGCGAGATCGGGGCGCTGCCCCCGCAGGCGCGCAAGGAGGCCGGGCAGCGGGTCGGTCAGGCTCGGGGTGCGGTCAACCAGGCGCTCGCCGCCCGCACCGAGGTGCTCGAGGCCGAGCACGAGGAGCGGATGCTGGTCGAGGAGGCCGTCGACGTCACGCTGCCCGTCGACCGGGCGCCGCGCGGCAGCCGTCACCCGCTCACCACGGGCGCCGAGCAGATCGAGGACATCTTCGTCGCGATGGGCTGGGAGGTCGCCGAGGGACCCGATCGTGGAGGCGGAGTGGCTCAACTTCGACGCCCTCAACCTCGGCGCCGACCACCCGGCGCGCACCATGCAGGACACCTTCTGGACCGAGCCGGCCGACCACCACCTGGTCCTGCGCACGCACACCTCGCCCGTCCAGGCTCGCACCATGCTCACCCGGAAGCCGCCCATCTACGTCGTCTGCCCGGGCCGGGTCTTCCGCACCGACGAGTACGACGCGACCCACAGCCCGATGTTCCACCAGGTCGAGGGGCTCGTGGTCGACGAGGGCATCACCATGGCCCACCTCAAGGGCTCGCTCGACCACTTCGCCGCCCGGATGTTCGGCGACGGCATCGCGACCCGGTTCCGCCCCTCGTACTTCCCGTTCACCGAGCCGTCGGCCGAGGTCGACCTGCGCTGCTTCGTGTGCCGCGGCATCGACTCCGACGCCTGCCGCACGTGCCGCGGCGAGGGCTGGATCGAGTGGGGTGGCTGCGGCATGATCAACCCCCGGGTGCTGACCGCCTGCGGGATCGACAGCGAGCGCTACACCGGGTTCGCGTTCGGCATGGGCATCGACCGCACCCTCATGTTCGCGACCGGCGCCGCCGACCTGCGCGACTTCTTCGAGGGCGACGTCCGCTTCTCGTCCTCCTTCGGAACGGAGCTCTGACCCCGTGCGTGCCCCCGTGTCGTGGATCCGCGACTACGTCGACCTCCCCGACGACCTCGACCTGGAGAAGTTCGCCGACGCGCTGACCGACCTCGGGCTGCGGGTCGAGGCGATCGAGCGCCCCGGTGACGACATCACCGGGCCGCTGGTCATCGGCCGTGTGCTCACGGTGGAGGCCGAGCCGCAGAAGAACGGCAAGACCATCAACTGGTGCACCGTCGACGTCGGTGACGCCAACGGCACCGGTGAGCCCCAGGGCATCGTCTGCGGCGCCCACAACTTCGCGCCCGGCGACCTGCGTCGTCTGCGTGCTGCCCGGCGGCGTGCTGCCCGGGGACTTCGAGATCTCCGCGCGCAAGACCTACGGCCACCTCTCGGCCGGCATGATCTGCTCGTCCGCGGAGCTCGGCCTCGGCGACGACCACGACGGCATCATCGTGCTGCCCGCCGACGCCGGCGAGCCCGGCGACGACGCCTTCGACGTGCTCCACCTGCGCGACGAGGTCATCGAGTTCGAGATCAACCCCGACCGCGCCTACGCGCTGTCGCTGCGCGGCGTCGCCCGCGAGGCCGCGCTGGAGTACGCCGTCCACGGGACCGGGACCGTCTTCCGCGACCCCGCGGAGCGCGACGTCCCGGCGCCGAACGATGCGGGCTACCCGGTCGAGGTCGACGACCCGGCCGGCTGCCCGGTCTTCGTCACCCGCACCGTCACCGGCTTCGACCCGTCCGCGCCGACCCCCGGCTGGCTGGCGCGCCGGATCCAGCTGGCCGGCATGCGGCCGATCTCGCTGGCCGTCGACGTCACCAACTTCGTGATGCTCGAGCTCGGCCAGCCGATCCACGGCTACGACGGCGACCGGCTGGCCGGCCCGATCCGGGTCCGCCGCGCGACGGCCGGGGAGAAGCTGACGACCCTCGACAGCGTCGTACGCACCCTCTCGCCGGAGGACCTGCTCATCACCGACGACTCCGGCCCGATCGGCCTGGCCGGGGTCATGGGCGGCGAGACCACCGAGCTGTCCGCGACGACGTCCCACGTCGTCATCGAGGCCGCCCACTTCGACCCGGTCTCGATCTACCGCACCCAGCGCCGTCACAAGCTGCCCAGCGAGGCCTCCAAGCGGTTCGAGCGTGGCGTCGACCCGCGGATCCCCGAGGCCGCGGCCGACCGCGTCGCCGAGCTGCTGGTGCGGTTCGGTGGCGGCGAGATCGGCCCGGGCGTCACCAAGGTCGGCGAGGCGCCCGAGCCCGGCACCATCACCATCCCGGTCGACCTGCCCGCGCGGATCACCGGCATGGACATCTCCGCCGAGACCACGGTCCGCAACCTCGAGGCGGTCGGCTGCTCGGTCGTCCGTCGACGGCGCCACCCTCACCGCGACCGTGCCGTCGTGGCGGCCCGACCTCACCGACCCCTACGACCTGGTCGAGGAGGTCGCCCGGATCGTCGGCTACGCCCACGTCCCGTCGGTGCTGCCGCCCGCGCCCTCCGGCCGCGGGCTGACGCCCCGGCAGCGGCTGCGCCGCCGGATCGGCCGCACCCTCGCCGGTGCCGGCCTGGTCGAGGTCGTCAGCTTCCCGTTCATCGGCGACCAAGGACCTCGACGCGCTCGGGCTCGCGGCCGACGACGAGCGCCGCTCGGTGCTGTCGCTGGCCAACCCGCTCTCGGCCGAGGAGCCGTCGATGACGACGACGCTGCTGCCGGGACTGCTCAAGGCCGTGGCCCGCAACACCGGCCGCGGCGCCGAGCGACCTGGCCCTGTTCGAGCTGGCCACCGTGACGCTGCCCCACGCCGGTGAGCGGCACCACGATCCTGCCGGTCGACCGCCGACCGACCGAGGGCGAGCTCGACGACCTCACCAAGGCGGTCCCCGACCAGCCGCTCCACCTCGGCGTGATCGCCGTCGGCGAGCGCACCCGCTCCGGGTGGTGGGGGAGCGGCACGCGCCTACGACTGGACCGACGCGCTCTCCGCCGTCCGCGAGGTCGCCGCCGCGCTCGGCGTCGACGTCTCGGTCCGCGCCGCGTCCCGCGCCCCGTGGCACCCCGGCCGCTGCGCCGAGGTCGTCTCCGGCGACACCGTGCTCGGCTGGGCCGGCGAGGTGCACCCGCGGGTGTGCACGGCGTACGGCGTACCGCCGCGCACCGTGGCCGCCGAGGTCGACCTCGACCGGCTGATGTCGCTGGCCCCGGAGTCGCGCCAGGCGCCGACCTTCTCCAACTACCCGGTCGCCAAGGAGGACGTCGCGCTCGTGGTCGACGCCTCCGTCACGGTCGCGGAGGTCGAGGCCGCGCTGCGCGAGGGCGCGGGCGCGCTGCTGGAGTCGGTGCGGCTGTTCGACGTCTACACCGGCGACCAGGTCGGCGAGGGCAAGAAGTCGCTGGCGTTCGCGCTGCGCTTCCGCGCGCCCGACCGGACGCTCGTGGAGGGCGAGGCCGCCGCGGCCCGCGACGCCGCCGTCGCGTGTGCCGCCGACCGCTGCGGCGCGGTCCAGCGCTGAGGGCCGCTAGGTCGCGCGACGCCCGGCGTCGGGAGCGGACCGGGCGCGCCGCCACGGCAGCGTCCCTTCCAGCTCGATCTCGAGCGAGAAGCTGAGGAAGGTCCTCACCAGCACGATGAGGCCCAGCGCCAGTGCGCTCTCGAGCGTCGGGTCCACGGTGATCGTCAGCACGATGTCGGCGATGATCAGGAACTCCAGGCCGAGCAGGATGGCCCGTCCGACGTTGCGCCGTACCGCCTCGTAGGACTGACGCGCGCCGACCCGCCGGAACGAGAGGGCGGCGCTGACGAACGCCGCCAGCGAGCCCACGACGAGGATCGTGACCCCGCCGATCTCGAACCCGTGCACGACCAGCTCCATCAAGGAGTCGAACCGGCTGTCGTCGATCACGCGTCGAGGCTGTCACGCGCGCCGCGGGTTGCCTAGGGCCAGCTTCCGGCTGCCGGACCGCTGGACGAGGAACATGCGCTTCGTTGTATAGTCATGCACATGACGTTCAGTGTGGCGGTCGCCGGAGCGAGTGGGTACGCCGGAGGTGAGGTGCTGCGGCTGTTGCTCGGCCATCCCGACGCCGAGATCGGAGCCCTGACCGGCGGGTCGAACGCGGGGGAGACCCTGGGGTCGCTCCAGCCGCACCTGCTGCCGCTCGCCGACCGGGTGCTCGAGCCCACCACCCCCGAGACGCTCGCCGGTCACGACGTCGTCGTGCTCGGCCTCCCGCACGGACAGTCCGGTCCGCTGGCCGCCTCGCTCGGCGACGACACCGTGGTCATCGACTGCGGGGCCGACTTCCGGCTCGAGGATGCCGCGCTGTGGGAGCGGTTCTACGGCGGCGACCACGCCGGGTCCTGGCCCTACGGGCTGCCCGAGCTCCCCGGCCAGCGGGCGGTGCTGGCCGGCGCCCGCCGGATCGCGGTCCCCGGCTGCTACCCGACCATCTCGACCCTGGCGATGGTCCCCGCCCTGGCCGCCGGGCTGGTCGAGCCCGACGTCGTCGTGGTCGCCGCCTCCGGCACCAGCGGCGCCGGCAAGGCCGCCAAGCCCCACCTGCTCGGCAGCGAGATCATGGGCAACGCCAGCGCCTACGGCGTCGGCGGCGGCCACCGCCACACGCCGGAGATCATCCAGAACCTGTCCCGCGTCACCGGCGCCGACGTCCGGGTCAGCTTCACCCCGACCCTGGTCCCGATGCCGCGCGGCATCCTCGCGACCTGCTCGGCGCCGCTGGCCGGCGACGTGTCCGCCGAGGACGCGCACGCGGCCTACGCCGCGGCGTACGCCGACGAGCCGTTCGTCCACGTGCTGCCGCGCCGGTCAGTGGCCGCAGACCCAGTCCGTCCTCGGCTCCAACGCCGTCCAGCTCCAGGTCACCGTCGACCCGGCCGCGCGCCGTCTCGTCGCCGTCGGCGTCGTCGACAACCTCGCCAAGGGCACCGGCGGCGCGGCCGTGCAGTGCCTCAACCTCGCGCTCGGCCTCGACGAGACCACCGGCCTGTCGGCCGTGGGGCTCGCCCCGTGAGCGGGCTGAGGCTGGTCCGCCACGCCGAGTCGCTCGGCATCGCGACCCTCCCGGCCGGGACACCGGAACCCGACTGGGCCGTCGGCGACACCCTGCGCGCGCTGATCCGCACCGCCCGGGAGGTGGTCGTGATCTGCCGGGCCGCCGGGATCCCCGGCGACGTCGACGTCCACGCCCCGTACGTCGCGTTCGAGCTCGAGGGCTTCAACGTCGTCTCGGAGCCGGGACTGCTGACCCGGCTGTCGCAGCGACCCGGCGACGAGGGCATCACGCTCATCCCGTTCACCACGTTCGGCAGCGGCTGGCTGCTGGTCGCCCGCGCCGACGCCCACCGGGCGCAGATGCTGTGGGAGCAGGCAGGGTTTCACCGTCACCACCCCGGAGGGCCACGCATGAGCACCCCACGAAATCGCGCGCTTCCCCCGCTACGCTCCGCCAACCCACGATTCCGAGGGGACCCCGCATGAGCGTCACCGCACCCCAGGGCTTCCGCGCCGCCGGCGTCGCCGCCGGGCTGAAGTCCACCGGCGCCCGCGACGTCGCGCTGGTCGTCAACGACGGCCCGCGGCACGACTCCGCCAGCGTCTTCACCGCCAACCGCTGCAAGGCCAACCCGGTGCTGTGGAGCGAGCAGGTCGTGCGCGACGGGACCGTCCGCGCCGTCGTCCTCAACTCCGGCGGCGCCAACTGCTACACCGGCCCGGACGGCTTCCAGACCACCCACGCCGTCGCCGAGCGCGTCGCCGACCACCTCGGCATCGGCGCCCTCGACGTGGTCGTCTGCTCGACCGGCCTGATCGGTCTCGTCAACGACCGCGACCAGGTGCTCGCCGGTGTCGACGCGGCGTACGCCGCCCTCGACCCGAGCGGCGGGGCCGACGCGGCCGCGGCGATCATGACCACCGACTCGGTCAGCAAGCAGGTCGTGGTCGAGGGCGCCGGCTGGAGCGTGGGCGGCATGGCCAAGGGCGCCGGCATGCTCGCACCCCAGCTCGCGACGATGCTGGTGGTGCTGACCACCGACGCCGTCGTACCGGCCGCCGAGCTCGACGCCGCGCTGCGGGCCGCGACCCGGGTCAGCTTCGACCGGCTCGACTCCGACGGCTGCATGTCGACCAACGACACGGTCACCGTGCTGGCCAGCGGAGCGAGCGGCATCACGCCGACCGCCGACGACTTCGCCGCGGTGCTGACCCGTGCCTGCACCGACCTGGCCATGCAGCTGCTCGCCGACGCCGAGGGCGCCGACCACGAGATCGCCATCACCACCCTCAACGCGGCGACCGAGGACGACGCCGTCGCCGTCGGCCGCAGCGTCGCGCGCAGCAACCTCTTCAAGGCCGCGGTCTTCGGCAACGACCCCAACTGGGGTCGGGTGCTCGCGTCGATCGGCACCACCGACGCCGCCTTCGACCCCGCCGACCTCGACGTGGCGATGAACGGCGTCTGGGTCTGCCGCGGGCTCGACCCCGGCCGAGGACCCTGCGGCGGTGGACCTCACCGGTCGCGAGGTCTCGGTGACCATCGACCTCAAGGCGGGGGACGCCCGCGCCACCGTCTGGACCAACGACCTGACCCACGCCTACGTCCACGAGAACAGCGCCTACTGCTCATGAACACACAGCGAGAACGACGACACCGCCCACGCCACCGCCACCGCGAAGGCCCGCGTGCTCGCGGGCGCACTGCCGTGGCTGAAGCGCTACCACGGCAAGGTCGTGGTGGTGAAGTACGGCGGCAACGCGATGACCGACAGCACCCTCAAGCGGGCCTTCGCCGAGGACATCGCCTTCCTCCGCTTCGCCGGGTTCAAGCCGGTCGTCGTCCACGGCGGCGGCCCCCAGATCTCCTCCATGCTCGACAGGCTCGGCATCGAGTCGGAGTTCCGCGGCGGGCTGCGCGTGACCACGCCCGAGGCGATGGACGTGGTCCGGATGGTGCTGGTCGGCCAGGTGCAGCGCGAGCTGGTCGGGCTGATCAACGACCACGGGCCGCTCGCGGTCGGGCTCTCCGGCGAGGACGCCGGCCTGTTCACCGCCAAGCCCACCAACACCATCGTCGACGGCGAGGAGGTCGACCTCGGCCTGGTCGGCGAGGTGGCGTCCGTACGCCCCGAGTCCGTGCTCGACCTCGTCGAGGCCGGCCGCATCCCGGTGATCTCCAGCGTCGCGCCCGACGCCGACGGCCTGGTCCACAACGTCAACGCCGACACCGCGGCCGCGGCGCTGGCGATCGCGCTCGACGCCGAGAAGCTGCTGGTCCTCACCGACGTCGAGGGCCTCTACCGCGACTGGCCCGACAGCGACGACGTCATCCAGGAGATCAGCCCGGAGGCGCTCGCCGAGCTGATGCCGACGCTGGCCTCCGGCATGGTGCCCAAGATGCAGGCGTGCCTGCAGGCCGTGACCGGCGGCGTGGCCCGGGCGACCGTGGTCGACGGCCGCGAGCCGCACGCCGTGCTGCTGGAGCTGTTCACCGACGAGGGCATCGGGACGCAGGTGCTGCCCGGGGTCGCCACCCGACTGAAGAAGGCACGGTCATGACCGCATCGAACGACTGGACGCAGCGCTACGCCGCGTCCCTGATGAACACCTTCGGCCCGCCGAAGCTGGTGCTCACCCGCGGCGAGGGCACCCACGTGTGGGACGCCGACGGCAAGGAGTACGTCGACCTGCTCGGCGGCATCGCCGTCAACGCGCTCGGCCACGCCCACCCCGCCCTGGTGGAGGCCGTCACGGCCCAGCTGTCCACCCTCGGCCACGTCTCCAACTTCTTCACCTCCCAGCCGCAGGTGGAGCTCGCCGAGCGGCTGCTCGCCCTGGTGCCGGCTACGGGCAAGGTCTTCTTCGCCAACTCCGGCGCCGAGGCCAACGAGGCCGCGCTCAAGCTCACCCGCCGCACCGGCCGCACCCGCCTGGTCGCCGCCGAGGGCGCCTTCCACGGCCGGACCATGGGGTCCCTCGCGCTCACCGCCAAGGCCGCCTACCGCGAGCCGTTCGAGCCGCTGCCCGGCGACGTCAGCTGGGTGCCGTACGGCGACGTCGACGCGCTCCGTGCCGCCGTCGACGACCGGACCGCGGCCGTGGTCCTCGAGCCCGATCCAGGGCGAGGCCGGCGTGGTCATGCCGCCCGACGGCTACCTCGCCGCGGCCCGCGAGATCACCCGCGACCACGGCGCCCTGCTCTGGCTCGACGAGGTCCAGAGCGGCATGGGCCGCACCGGCCGCTGGCTGGCCCACGACCCCGCCCTCGGTGCCGACGTGATCACGCTCGCGAAGGGCCTCGGCGGCGGCCTGCCGATCGGCGCCTGCCTCGGGCTCGGCGACGCCGCCGACCTGTTCCAGCCGGGCAACCACGGCACCACGTTCGGCGGCAACCCGGTCGCGTGCGCCGCGGCGCTGGCCGTGCTCGACACCATCGAGCGTGACGGGCTGCTGGACCACGTCCGCACCGTGGGGCAGAAGCTCCGCGACGGTCTCGCCGCCGACCCGCGCGTGACCGAGGTCCGTGGCGAGGGGCTGCTGATCGGGCTCACGCTGGCGCAGGAGTCGGCACCCGACGTGGTGACGGCCGCCCAGGAGGCCGGCTTCATCATCAACGCCCCCGGACCGGACCTGATCCGGCTGGCGCCGCCCCTGGTGCTCACCGACGACGACGTGGCGGCGTTCCTCGCGGCCTGGCCCGGCATCCTCGACACCGCACTGGCCCCTCCGGGGGAGGCACCACGTGACCCGTCACTTCCTGGCCGACGACGACCTCTCGCCGGACGAGCAGGCCGAGGTGCTCGCGCTCGCCGCAGCGATGAAGCAGGCGCCGTACGACGCGAAGCCGCTCGCCGGCCCGCACACGGTGGCGATGATCTTCGACAAGCCGACGCTGCGCACCCAGGCCTCGTTCGCCGCCGGCATCGCCGAGCTCGGCGGCAACCCGATGCTGGTCGACGGCCAGCTCGCCGGGATCGGGGTGCGCGAGTCGATCGCCGACGTCGCCCGGGTCCTCGGCCGCCAGGCGTCGACCATCGTGTGGCGCACCCACGGCCAGGACCGGATCGACGAGATGGCGGCGTACGCCGGGGTGCCGGTCGTCAACGCGCTCACCGACGACTACCACCCCTGCCAGCTGCTGGCCGACCTGCTGACGGTGCAGGAGCACCGGGGGAGCCTGGCCGGGCAGCGGGTCGCCTTCGTCGGCGACGGCGCCTGCAACATGGGCAACTCCTGGCTGCTGGCCGGCGCGACCGCCGGCATGCACGTCCGGATCAGCGCCCCCGAGGGCTACACGCCCGACGACGCCATGGTCGAGCGCGCCGCCGCCATCGCCGCGACGACCGGTGGCTCGGTCGGGCTCGAGCACGACCCGGTCACCGCGGTCACCGACGCCGACGTGGTCGTGACCGACACCTGGATCTCCATGGGCAAGGAGGACGAGGCCGCCGACCGGCTCGAGGTCTTCGGCCCCTACTCCGTGACCGGCGAGCTGTTCGCCCACGCCCGGACGACGCGATCCTGCTCCACTGCCTGCCGGCCTACCGCGGCAAGGAGGTCGACGCCGAGGTGATCGACGGTCCGCGCAGCGTGGTCTGGGACGAGGCCGAGAACCGCCGCCACGCCCAGAAGGCGATCCTCACCTGGCTGTTCGGAGCCCGCGATGTCTGACGCCGCGCTCCGCCCCACCACCAAGAACGCGCGCCACCAGCGGATCGTCGAGCTGGTGAGCCACCAGGAGGTGCGCTCCCAGACCGAGCTGGCCGACCTGCTCGCCGCCAGCGGTCTCCACGTCACCCAGGCGACGCTGAGCCGCGACCTGGTCGAGCTCGACGCGGTCAAGGTCCGCGGCCTCTCCGGCCAGCTCGTCTACGCCGTCCCCGGCGAGGGCGGCGACCGGCGCCCCACGGCGCCGGGGGAGAGCGCCGCCGCCACCCAGCGGCTCTCGCGGCTCTGCAACGAGCTGCTGGTCAGCGCCGAGGCGAGCGCCAACCTGGTCGTCCTCCGCACCCCACCGGGCGCGGCCCAGTTCCTCGCCAGCGCCTTCGACAAGGCCGAGCTGCCCGGCATCCTCGGCACCATCGCCGGCGACGACACGCTGCTGGTCATCGGCCGCGAGCCCACGGGCGGCGACGCGCTCGTCCGACGGTTCCTGGCCCTCGCCGGCGACCACGCACCACCCCCTCCGGAAGGAACCACTACGTGAGCAAGGTCCTCGTCTCCCTCCCTGTCGGCGAACGCGTCGGCATCGCCTTCTCCGGCGGCCTCGACACCTCCGTCGCGGTCGCCTGGATGCGCGAGAAGGGCGCGATCCCGTGCACCTACACCGCCGACATCGGCCAGTACGACGAGCGCGACATCGACGGCGTACCCGGCCGCGCCCTCGAGTACGGCGCCGAGCTGGCCCGCTCGGTCGACTGCAAGCCCCAGCTGGTGGCCGAGGGGCTGGCCGCGCTGGCGTGCGGGGCGTTCCACATCCGCTCCGGCGGCCGTGCCTACTTCAACACCACGCCGATCGGCCGCGCCGTCACCGGCACCATGCTGGTCCGCGCGATGCACGAGGACGGCGTCAACATCTGGGGCGACGGCTCCACGTTCAAGGGCAACGACATCGAGCGGTTCTACCGCTACGGCCTGCTGGCCAACCCCGACCTCCGCATCTACAAGCCGTGGCTCGACGCCGACTTCGTCCACGAGCTCGGCGGCCGCACCGAGATGAGCCAGTGGCTCACCGAGCGCGACCTGCCCTACCGCGACAGCCAGGAGAAGGCCTACTCCACCGACGCCAACATCTGGGGCGCGACCCACGAGGCCAAGACGCTGGAGCACCTCGACGTCTCGCTCGAGACCGTCGAGCCGATCATGGGCGTGAAGTTCTGGGACCCCGCGGTGGCGATCGAGCCCGAGGACGTCACGATCCGCTTCGAGCGCGGCCGGCCGGTCGCCGTCAACGGCGTGCACTACGACGACCCGGTCGCCCTGGTCCACGAGGTCAACGCCATCGGCGGCCGGCACGGGCTCGGCATGTCCGACCAGATCGAGAACCGGATCATCGAGGCGAAGTCGCGCGGCATCTACGAGGCGCCGGGCATGGCGCTGCTCTGGATCGCCTACGAGCGGCTGCTCAACGCCGTCCACAACGAGGACACCATCGCCAACTACCACGCGGAGGGCCGCCGGCTCGGTGTGCTGCTCTACCAGGGCCGCTGGCTCGACCCGCAGGCGCTGATGCAGCGGGAGTCGATCCAGCGCTGGATCGCCTCGCTGGTCTCCGGCGAGGTGACGATCCGGCTGCGCCGGGGCGAGGACTACACGATCCTGCGCACCGCGGGCGACCACTTCTCCTACCACCCGGACAAGCTCTCGATGGAGCGCACCGCCAACGCCGCCTTCGGCCCGACCGACCGGATCGGCCAGCTGACGATGCGCAACCTCGACATCGCCGACTCGCGCGACAAGCTCGAGGCCTACGCGCAGCAGCCGCTCGACGAGGGCCAGGTGCTGGTCGAGAACGGCACCCTGTACGGCGAGCTCGAGCCCGGCGGCTACGCGCGGATCGCCCAGAACCCCGCCGCGGAGGGCGACGCCAGCGACGAGGCGCTCGACCACGCCGCGATGGAGTTCGGGACCGACTGATGGCGGAGCAGCACGGGACCAACGAGGGCAAGCTCTGGGGCGGCCGGTTCGCCGGCGGTCCCTCACCCGAGCTCGAGGCGCTGTCGCGCTCGACCCACTTCGACTGGCGGCTCGCCCTCTACGACATCGCGGGCTCGCACGCCCATGCCAAGGCGCTGGGTGCCGGCGGCTACCTCACCCCCGACGACGAGGCGGAGATCCACCGCGGGCTCGACGTCCTCGCCCAGCGCTGGACCGACGGCGAGCTGCATGCCGGCCCCGTCGGACGAGGACGTGCACGGCGCCCTCGAGCGGCTGCTCCTCGACGAGGTCGGACCGGACATCGGCGGCCGGCTGCGGGCCGGGCGCAGCCGCAACGACCAGATCGCGACGCTGTTCCGCTCGTTCCTGCTCGACCACTCCCTGGTCGTCCAGCGGCTGGTGCTCGACCTCGTCGACGCGCTCGCCGAGCAGGCGCGCGGCCACCTCGACGTGATCATGCCCGGCCGCACCCACCTCCAGCACGCGCAGCCGGTGCTGCTGGCCCACCACCTGCTGGCCCACGCCTGGCCGCTGCTGCGCGACGTCGCAGCGGATCGAGGACTGGCGGCGCCGTACGGCCGCCGAGTCGCCGTACGGCTCCGGCGCGCTGGCCGGCTCCAGCCTCGACCTCGACCCGCAGCTGGTGGCCGCGGAGCTCGGGTTCGAGGGCTCGGCCGCCAACTCCATCGACGGCACGGCCTCGCGCGACTTCGTCGCCGAGCTGGCCTTCGTCACCGCCCAGATCGGCGTCGACGTCAGCCGGCTCGCGGAGGAGGTCATCCTGTGGTCGACCCGGGAGTTCGACTTCGTGCGTGCTCCACGACTCCTGGTCGACGGGGTCGAGCATCATGCCGCAGAAGAAGAACCCCGACATCGCCGAGCTCGCGCGCGGCAAGGCGGGCCGGCTGATCGGCAACCTCACCGGCCTGATGGCCACGCTCAAGGCGCTGCCGCTGGCCTACAACCGCGACCTCCAGGAGGACAAGGAGCCGGTCTTCGACTCCGTCGACACCCTCGAGGTGCTGCTGCCCGCCGTGACCGGCATGGTCGCGACGCTGACCTTCAACACCGCCCGGATGGCCGAGCTCGCGCCCCAGGGCTTCTCGCTGGCCACCGACGTCGCCGAGTGGCTGGTCCGCGAGGGCGTGCCGTTCCGGGTCGCCCACGAGGTCGCCGGCAGCTGCGTACGGCGGTGCGAGGAGCTCGGCATCGAGCTGGCCGACCTCACCGACGACCAGTTCGCCGAGATCTCGCCCCACCTGACACCCGGCGTCCGCGAGGTCCTCACCGCCGAGGGCTCCGTCGGCTCGCGCCACGGCCGGGGCGGCACCGCGCCGGTGCGGGTCCGCGAGCAGCTCGCCGAGCTCGGCGCCGTCGCGGAGCGTCACCGTGCCGGGCTCGACTGACCTCGCCGAGCTGCTCGCCGGCCCGGTCCTCGACGTCGCGCCGCGGCTGCTCGGCGCCGTGCTGCGCCACGGCGAGGTGGCCGTCCGGATCACCGAGGTCGAGGCGTACGACGGGCCGAACGACCCCGGCTCCCACGCCTACCGGGGCCGCACCGACCGCAACGCGGTCATGTTCGGACCGCCGGGACACCTCTACGTCTACTTCACCTACGGCATGCACCACTGCTGCAACGTCGTCACGGGTGAGGCCGGAACCGCCAGCGCGGTGCTGCTGCGCGCGGGCGAGGTGGTGGACGGGATCGAGCGTGCCCGCGAGCGTCGACCGCGCTCGACGGACCGCGACCTCGCACGCGGGCCGGCCCGGCTGTGCCGGGCCCTGGCCCTGACCCGCGACCAGGACGGCGCGCGAGCTCTCGGCAGGACCGGTGACGCTGGTCCCGGGGGCTCCGGCGACGGACGTACGAGACGGGTCCCCGGGTGGGGCTGCGGGGCGCGCCCGAACGGCCCTGGCGGTTCTGGCTGCCGGGGGAGCGGACCGTCTCCGCCTACCGTCCGGCGGCCCCGCTCCGCGCCCGGAAGGACCCGATTTGAAGGGCCCGCGGAGGCGCTGGTAGCGTTCCTCCTCGTTGCGCGAGCGACTCCCTCAGAACCGGGCTCATACCCGGATCAGGGACTGTCGCGCGTGCGGCGCCGGAAGGCCGGCCCCCGAGTTGACGGGGTCGGGACAGACCGGTAAGTTTGATCAGGTTGCCCCAACAGCCTCCCGCGAGGGTGGCTGTGGTGCGCGTGCTGATGTTTGAGAACTCAACAGTGTGTTTATGTCGATGGAATTAGTTTGTATGCCCTGATCAGTTTTTGGTTTGGGTTTGTTTGATCATGATGATTCTGGCGTAATATGTCAGGGTTTGTTTTTGTTGGGTATGATTTTTCATGGTTTTTCTATGGAGAGTTTGATCCTGGCTCAGGACGAACGCTGGCGGCGTGCTTAACACATGCAAGTCGAGCGGAAAGGCCCTTTCGGGGGTACTCGAGCGGCGAACGGGTGAGTAACACGTGAGTAATCTGCCCTTCACTCTGGGATAGCCACCGGAAACGGTGATTAATACCGGATACGACCGCGGACCGCATGGTCTTGTGGTGGAAACTTTTTTGGGTGGGGGATGTGCTCGCGGCCTATCAGCTTGTTGGTGGGGTAATGGCCTACCAAGGCTTCGACGGGTAGCCGGCCTGAGAGGGTGACCGGCCACACTGGGACTGAGACACGGCCCAGACTCCTACGGGAGGCAGCAGTGGGGAATATTGGACAATGGGCGGAAGCCTGATCCAGCAACGCCGCGTGAGGGATGACGGCCTTCGGGTTGTAAACCTCTTTCAGCACCGACGAAGCGAAAGTGACGGTAGGTGCAGAAGAAGGACCGGCCAACTACGTGCCAGCAGCCGCGGTAATACGTAGGGTCCGAGCGTTGTCCGGAATTATTGGGCGTAAAGGGCTCGTAGGCGGTTTGTCGCGTCGGGAGTGAAAACACCGGGCTTAACTCGGTGCTTGCTTTCGATACGGGCAGACTGGAGGTATGCAGGGGAGAACGGAATTCCTGGTGTAGCGGTGAAATGCGCAGATATCAGGAGGAACACCGGTGGCGAAGGCGGTTCTCTGGGCATTACCTGACGCTGAGGAGCGAAAGTGTGGGGAGCGAACAGGATTAGATACCCTGGTAGTCCACACCGTAAACGTTGGGCGCTAGGTGTGGGATCCATTCCACGGGTTCCGTGCCGTAGCTAACGCATTAAGCGCCCCGCCTGGGGAGTACGGCCGCAAGGCTAAAACTCAAAGGAATTGACGGGGGCCCGCACAAGCGGCGGAGCATGCGGATTAATTCGATGCAACGCGAAGAACCTTACCTGGGTTTGACATACACCGGAAAGCTGCAGAGATGTGGCCCCTTTTGTCGGTGTACAGGTGGTGCATGGCTGTCGTCAGCTCGTGTCGTGAGATGTTGGGTTAAGTCCCGCAACGAGCGCAACCCTCGTCCTATGTTGCCAGCACGCCCTTCGGGGTGGTGGGGACTCATGGGAGACTGCCGGGGTCAACTCGGAGGAAGGTGGGGATGACGTCAAGTCATCATGCCCCTTATGTCCAGGGCTTCACGCATGCTACAATGGCCGGTACAGAGGGCTGCGATCCCGTGAGGGGGAGCGAATCCCTAAAAGCCGGTCTCAGTTCGGATTGGGGTCTGCAACTCGACCCCATGAAGTCGGAGTCGCTAGTAATCGCAGATCAGCAACGCTGCGGTGAATACGTTCCCGGGCCTTGTACACACCGCCCGTCACGTCACGAAAGTCGGCAACACCCGAAGCCCATGGCCTAACCGGTTTGCCGGGGGGAGTGGTCGAAGGTGGGGCTGGCGATTGGGACGAAGTCGTAACAAGGTAGCCGTACCGGAAGGTGCGGCTGGATCACCTCCTTTCTAAGGAGCACACACCCGCGCGGTCGGCGTCTGTCTGGCCGGCGCATGGTGGTGTTCATTAGTGGAATCCATCGACTCCCCATCCCGTGGGGTTCCCTGTCGTGGTCGTCCCTGTGTGGGCGAGTCGTGGTGGGGGGCTGGGGGTGGGGGCACACTGTTGGGGTTCTGAGGCATCAGGACCTCGGGCCCGTGTCGCTGTGTCCTGGCCCGTGGGTGGTGGGGGTGGTGGTGGGGGTCGTGTGTGTCTCCTGGCCATGGTGCGGGGTTCGTGTGATGCGGGCTCGGCTGGGTGGTGTGGGGTTGTTGTTTGAGATCTGGATAGTGGACGCGAGCATCTTTGTAGTGTGCTGCTCATCGACGCGTCACTGTGTGCTGCCCGGTGCTGCCTGGCTCCTGTGTGGGGTGTGGGTTGTGGCTGGGGGTGTGGTGTGGTGTTGGTGGTGGCAAGCTGTGAAGGGCACATGGTGGATGCCTTGGCATCGAGAGCCGATGAAGGACGTAGGAGCCTGCGATAAGCCCTGGGGAGTTGGCAACCGAGCTGTGATCCGGGGGTGTCCGAATGGGGAAACCCAGCTGGAGTCATGTCCAGTTACCCGCACCTGAATGCATAGGGTGTGTGGAGGGAACGTCGGGAAGTGAAACATCTCAGTACCGACAGGAAGAGAAAACAACAGTGATTCCGAGAGTAGTGGCGAGCGAAATCGGATGAGGCTAAACCTCATGCATGTGATACCCGGCAGGGGTTGTGTGTGAGGGGTTGTGGGAGCGCTTTGCCTGGTCTGCCGGCCGGGCGCACAGTAAGAAAGCATGTGTGAAGTTGAAGTCCCTTGGAATGGGGCGCCGTAGAGGGTGAGAGCCCCGTAAGTGTAAGTACATGCCTGTGGAGCGTTTTCCCAAGTAACACGGAACCCCTGAAATTCCGTGTGAATCTGGCGGGACCACCCGTTAAGCCTAAATACTCCTCGATGACCGATAGCGGACAAGTACCGTGAGGGAAAGGTGAAAAGTACCCCTGGCGGGGAGTGAAATAGTACCTGAAACCGTGTGCCTACAATCCGTCAGAGCCTGGCTCATCCCTTGTGGGTGGACGGGTGATGGCGTGCCTTTTGAAGAATGAGCCTGCGAGTTTGCGGTGTGTTGCGAGGTTAACCCGTGTGGGGAAGCCGTAGCGAAAGCGAGTCCGAACAGGGCGTTTGAGTAGCGCGCTCAAGACCCGAAGCGAAGTGATCTATCCATGGGCAGGTTGAAGCGTCGGTAAGACGACGTGGAGGACCGAACCCACTTAGGTTGAAAACTGAGGGGATGACCTGTGGATAGGGGTGAAAGGCCAATCAAACTTCGTGATAGCTGGTTCTCCCCGAAATGCATTTAGGTGCAGCGTTGCGTGTTTCTTGCCGGAGGTAGAGCACTGGATAGCCGATGGGCCCGACCAGGTTACTGACGTTAGCCAAACTCCGAATGCCGGTAAGTGAGAGCGCAGCAGTGAGACGGCGGGGGATAAGCTCCGTCGTCGAGAGGGAAACAGCCCAGACCATCAGCTAAGGCCCCTAAGCGGTGACTAAGTGGAAAAGGATGTGGAGTCGCAGTGACAACCAGGAGGTTGGCTTGGAAGCAGCCACCCTTGAAAGAGTGCGTAATAGCTCACTGGTCAAGTGATTCCGCGCCGACAATGTAGCGGGGCTCAAGTCATCCGCCGAAGCTATGGCATTCGCACGTTAGCCCAGCGCCGGCTCGACCGGTGTTCAGGTGTGTGGATGGGTAGGGGAGCGTCGTGTCGGGCAGTGAAGCCTCGGAGTGACCCAGGGGTGGAGGCCACACGAGTGAGAATGCAGGCATGAGTAGCGAATCACGGGTGAGAAACCCGTGCGCCGAATGATCAAGGGTTCCAGGGTCAAGCTAATCTGCCCTGGGTAAGTCGGGACCTAAGGCGAGGCCGACAGGCGTAGTCGATGGACAACGGGTTGATATTCCCGTACCGGCAACGTAGCGCCCATGACGAGTCCGGTGATGCTAACCACCCGAAACCACGTGTATCGATCCCTTCGGGGTGAGAGCGTGTGGCGGAGCGTGGGACCCGATCCGGTAGTAGTCAAGCGATGGGGTGACGCAGGAAGGTAGCCCAACCACGGCGATGGTTGTCCGTGGCCAAGCATGTAGGACGAGACCTAGGCAAATCCGGGTCTCTCACTTGGATGTGGAGTCTGAGATGTGATGGGGAGCCACTTGGTGAAGTGGGTGATCCTATGCTGTCGAGAAAAACCTCTAGCGAGCTATGCGCCGCCCGTACCCCAAACCGACTCAGGTGATCAGGTAGAGAATACCAAGGCGATCGAGCGAACCATGGTTAAGGAACTCGGCAAAATGCCCCCGTAACTTCGGGAGAAGGGGGACCCGAACCGTGAACCCACTTGCTGGGGGAAGCGGGGAGGGTCGCAGAGACCAGGCCCAAGCGACTGTTTACTAAAAACACAGGTCCGTGCGAAGTTGTAAGACGATGTATACGGACTGACTCCTGCCCGGTGCTGGAAGGTTAAGAGGACGGGTCAACCACGCAAGTGGTGAAGCTCAGAATTTAAGCCCCAGTAAACGGCGGTGGTAACTATAACCATCCTAAGGTAGCGAAATTCCTTGTCGGGTAAGTTCCGACCTGCACGAATGGAGTAACGACTTGGGCGCTGTCTCAACCATGGACTCGGCGAAATTGCACTACGAGTAAAGATGCTCGTTACGCGCGGCAGGACGGAAAGACCCCGGGACCTTTACTATAGTTTGGTATTGGTGTTTGGTTCGGCTTGTGTAGGATAGGTGGGAGACTGTGAAGCATTCACGCCAGTGGGTGTGGAGTCAACGTTGAAATACCACTCTGGTCGTACTAGATGTCTAACCTAGGTCCGTAATCCGGATCAGGGACAGTGCCTGATGGGTAGTTTAACTGGGGCGGTTGCCTCCTAAAGAGTAACGGAGGCGCTCAAAGGTTCCCTCAGCCTGGTTGGCAATCAGGTGGCGAGTGTAAGTGCACAAGGGAGCTTGACTGTGAGACAGACATGTCGAGCAGGGACGAAAGTCGGAACTAGTGATCCGGCGCCAGCATGTGGAAGCGGCGTCGCTCAACGGATAAAAGGTACCCCGGGGATAACAGGCTGATCTTCCCCAAGAGTCCATATCGACGGGATGGTTTGGCACCTCGATGTCGGCTCGTCGCATCCTGGGGCTGGAGTAGGTCCCAAGGGTTGGGCTGTTCGCCCATTAAAGCGGCACGCGAGCTGGGTTTAGAACGTCGTGAGACAGTTCGGTCCCTATCCGCCGCGCGCGCAGGAAACTTGAGAAAGGCTGTCCCTAGTACGAGAGGACCGGGATGGACGAACCTCTGGTGTGCCAGTTGTCCCGCCAGGGGCACCGCTGGTTAGCTACGTTCGGAAGTGATAACCGCTGAATGCATCTAAGCGGGAAGCACGTTTCAAGATGAGGTTTCCCACCCCCTCGAGGGGGTAAGGCCCCCACCAGAACAGTGGGTTGATAGGCCGGAGGTGTACAGCAGCAATGCCCAGCCGACCGGTACTAATAGGCCGAGGGCTTGCCCCACCCACACCACACCACACCCCACACCGGGTGCTGCGTGAGTGACCGGGTGAGAGCACACACCAGGCACAGCCAAGAGCAAAGAACTGCTACGCGTCCACTAACCAGATCCCAACCAACACACCCACCACCCACCCCCAACAACACGGGGGATGGTGAACAAGTGGATAACTGGTTGACAGAGTTACGGCGGCCATAGCGAACGGGAAACACCCGGACCCATACCGAACCCGGAAGTTAAGCCGTTCAGCGCCGATGGTACTGCACCCGAGAGGCTGTGGGAGAGTAGGACGCCGCCGGACATCACTTTGGTCGAGGGCCACCCGCAAGGGTGGCCCTCGATTCATTTCCGGGGCCTTTTCGTGCGGCTTTCCCGGACCAGTTGTCGTCCACAACCGGTGCGTTACGCCGGACTGCTCCACAGGCCCGGTCGCGCTCGGTCGTCGCTGTCGGTGCCCGCCTCGATCCTCGGACGCGAGGTGATGAGAGATGACGACGAAGCACGAAACGGGCGACGCCCTCCCCGCCAACGAGGTCCGGCTGGTCGGGCGGGTGTCCGGCCAACCCGAGGAGCGCGTGCTGCCCAGTGGCGACCGCGCTGGTCGTCCTTCCGGGTGGTCGTGGCGCGCGACCAGCCACGAGGTCGCCAGACGGTCGACGCGCTCGAGTGCGTGGCCTGGTCGGCCCGCAGCCGGCGCTCGGTCGCCCGCTGGGCCGACGGCGACGTGGTCGAGCTGTCCGGGAGCCTGCGCCGGCGCTTCTACCGCGCCGGGGCGACCACGGTGTCCCGGGTGGAGGTGGAGACCTCGCGTGCCCGGATCATCCGTCGAGCAGCGAGCGCATGAGGACGCCGACGCTCGGCTTCGGCTGGAAGGAGGTCGCCTTCTCCGGCAGCAAGCCGGTTGCCGGAGACGATCCGGTCGACCAGGTCGAAGTCGGGTGCCGGCATCAGCACGGCCACCCGGCGACGTTCGGCCACCCGGTCGAGCGCGTCCTCGACGGAGTGGTGGTAGCCGACCTGACGGGTCTTCCCCCGGATCCGGGGGAGCAGGTCGTCGTGGAGGACCTCCACCGCGGCCCGGTGCCCGGAGAGGTGCAGCTCGAGCCGCGCCCAGGTCCGGCCGTCGGTGACGACCAGCGTGGTCGGGCCGAGCGCCGCGGTCGCCGCAGCCTCGGTCGCCGGCGTGAAGTCGGCGAGTCCCTCGGCAGCCGCTTCCACGTCGGCGAGCCGGGTGTGGGCGAGGGTGCGGTGGATGGCGCCGAGGAACAGCGGGGAGTCGTCCTGGTCGACCAGCATCGCGAGGCCCGCGTCCGCGCTGGTCCCGGGTCGTTGCTCCTGCAGCCGCAGGTAGGCCGCGTAGCGATGGTGACCGTCGGCGACGAGGGGCCGGGCGTCGGCGAGGTGCTCGGCCAGCTCGGCCAGCAGCAGCGGGTCGCGGATCGCCCACAACCGGTTGTGGCGCTCGCTGCGGTCGTGGAACTCCTGGTCGGGGCCGCGGGCCATCACGTCGTGGACGAGGGCGCGCGACCCGGGAGGGGCCGCGGTGGACGAGCAGGATCGGTGCCGGGTTCAGCTCCATCTCGCCCATCCGGGTGGCCAGCTCCTGGGCCTGGGCCTCGTGGACGTCCTCGTGGGGCAGCACGACCCGGTCGTCGGGGTCCGCGGACCGCCGCGAGACGTCCAGGGCGCCGACCAGGCCGCGGACGGTGAGCCCGCCCGCGGTGTACTCGTGGAGGTAGAGCGCGGGCTCGGTGTCGCGCGTCAGGTGCCCCTGTCGCTCCCACCTGCGCCAGCCGTTTCGGCACGTCGCGGTAGGGGCGGGCGAAGGCGCGCGCCGAGGCGGGGTCGCCGACCCGGTGCGGGGTCAGCACGATGCCGCGGAACGGGTCCAGCCGGAACGGCCCGGCCGCGGCTGAAGGAGTGCCCGCGGCGCCGGAGTGCATCCGGTCATCGTAGGGTGCCGGGTCACGGACCCCGATGCGGAGGTGACCCTTGCTGGGAGCGTCAGCGCGACCGCTGGTCGAGGCCTACGACCTGGCGATGTTCGACCTCGACGGGGTCGTCTACATCGGCGACGACGCCGTGCCCGGGGCGCCGGCGCACCTGGCCCGCGCCCGCGAGTCCGGGGTGCACGTCGCGTTCATCACCAACAACGCCTCGCGGCCGCCGGAGGCCGTGGCGGAGAAGCTGGTCGGCCTCGGGATCGAGGCGTCCGCCGATGACGTGGTGACCTCGGCCCAGGCGGCCGCGCACGTCCTGCTCGAGCGGTTCGGCGACGGTGCGCGGGTCGCGGTGCTCGGTGCCGCGGGGCTCGAGGTGGCGGTCGCCGAGGCGGGCCTGGTCGCGGTCGCTGTCGACGACGCGGACGCGGTGGCGCTGGTGAGCGGCTACGGGCCCGACGTGCCGTGGCGCGACATCATGCGGGCCGCCGTGCGGGTGCGCGACGGGTTGCCGTGGGTCGCCAGCAACACCGACCTGACGCTGCCCACCCCCGACGGGACCGCGCCGGGGCACGGCGTGCTGGTGCGGCATGCTGTCCGACTTCGCCGGGCGTCGAGCCGGTCGTGGCCGGCAAGCCGGCGCGGCCGCTCCTCGACGAGACGGTGCGCCGGGTCGGCGGTGAGCGGCCGCTGATGATCGGCGACCGGCTCGACACCGACATCGAGGGTGGTCACCGCGCCGACGTCGACTCGCTGCTGGTGCTGACCGGCGTGACCGGGCTGGCCGAGCTGGTCGCCGCCACGCCGGACGCAGCGGCCGACGTACCTCTCGCTCGACCTGGCGGGGCTGTTCGACGCGCACGAGGCGCCGCGGCGCAACCGACGACGGGGCGTGGGAGCAGGGTGGGTGGACGGCCACGGTCGACGGAGCGCTGCGCGTGAGTCGGTGGCGGTGAGCCGTGCGACTGGTGGCGGGCCGTGGCCGCCGCCGCGTGGGAGCACCTCGACGAGCAGGGCGACGCGGCGGACGACCGAGGGTCTGGTGCCGCCCGACGGTCGCTCCGCCGGGTAGCCTCGCCCCATGACCGAGGCACAGTCGTTCCCACCCGAGCCCGAGCCCGTCCGCACCGGCGTGCCCGAGGTCGACGCCGTGCTCGAGGCCGTGGCCGGGCTGGACGAGACCGAGGTGGCCGAGCACCCCGCGGTCTTCGAGGGCGCGCACGACCAGCTGCGCCGGGCGCTCGACGGCCCCGCCTGAGCACGGGTCACGACCCGACGTGCCGCCACGCCGCCTCCGGCTGGACGCCGAGCTGGTCCGACGTGGGCTGGCCCGATCCCGTGAGCACGCCAGCGAGCTGATCGCCGAGGGTCGGGTGACGGTGTCCGGTGCCCGGGCCACCAAGCCCGCGACCGGGGTCACCACCGACGTGGCGCTGGTCGTGACGGCCGATCCCGACCGTCCCGACTACGTCTCGCGCGGCGGGCACAAGCTGGCCGGCGCGCTGGCCGCCTTCGGGGAGGAGGGGCTGGTCGGTCGCCGGGCGCCGCTGCCTCGACGCGGGTGCCTCGACCGGGGGGTTCACCGACGTGCTGCTGCGGGCCGGAGCCCGGCGAGGTGGTCGCGGTCGACGTGGGCTACGGCCAGCTGGCGTGGTCGCTGCAGAGCGACGACCGGGTGGTCGTGCACGACCGGACCAACATCCGCGACCTCGACCTGGAGCTGGTCGGGGAGCCGGTCGACCTCGTCGTCGGCGACCTGTCGTTCATCTCGCTCACGCTGGTGCTGGACGCGCTGCTCGGCGTGACGGCCGCCGACGGCGACCTGGCGCTGATGGTGAAGCCCCAGTTCGAGGTCGGCAAGGACCGGGTCGGCAAGGGCGGGGTGGTCCGCGACCCGGAGCTGTGGGTCGAGGCGGTCGCCGACCGTGGCCGACGCGGCCGCGGCCCGGGGCTGGGGCGCCCGGCAGGTGACCGCCGAGCCCGCTGCCGGGGCCGTCCGGCAACGTCGAGTTCTTCCTGTGGCTGCGCCGCGGTCCGGCCACGCTGGACCCGGTCGACCGCGACGCCGTCGTACGGGCAGGCGTCCGGACCGGCACCGGTCCGTCGGCGCCGGGTGAGAAGGTGTGACCGTGACCGAGCCCGACGCCCCCCGCCGCGTGCTGCTGCTCGCCCACACCGGGCGCCCCGAGGCGCGCGAGGTGGCCCGCGAGTTCGTGCGGTCGCTGAGCGGCCACGGGATGGTGGTCCGGCTGCTGGCCGACGAGGCGCGCGACCTCGAGCTCGTCGAGGGGGACGCCGACCTCCGGGTCGAGGTCGCCGACGGCGAGACGGACCTGGGCCACGGCTGCGAGCTGGCCCTCGTCATCGGCGGGGACGGCACCATCCTGCGCGCAGCCGAGGTCACCCACGACAGCGGGACGCCGGTGCTGGGGGTCAACCTCGGGCACGTCGGCTTCCTGGCCGAGGCCGAGGTCGACGACGTCGACACCACCATCCAGGCGATCGTCGACCGCCGCTACGCGACCGACGACCGGCTCACGCTCGACGTCACCGTGCACCGCGACGGCGAGCTGGTCGCGAGGACCTTCGCCCTCAACGAGGCGAGTGTCGAGAAGGCGGCCCGCGAGCGGATGCTCGAGGTGGTGCTCGAGATCGACGACCGCCCGCTCTCGCGGTGGGGCTGCGACGGCGTCGTGTGCGCGACCCCCACCGGCTCGACGGCCTACAGCTTCAGCGCGGGCGGCCCGGTGGTGTGGCCGGGGGTGCAGGCCTTCTGCGTCGTGCCGCTGAGTGCCCATGCCCTCTTCGCCCGCCCGCTGGTCGTCGCGCCCACGTCCGTGGTCGCCATCGAGGTGCTGACCCGCAGCGACGGGGGCGGTGTGCTCTGGTGCGACGGGCGCCGCACGGTCGACCTGCCGCCCGGTGCCCGGATCGAGGTCCGCAGCGGGACCCGGCCGGTCCGGCTGGTGCGGCTCCACGAGGCGCCGTTCACCGACCGGCTGGTGGCCAAGTTCGACCTGCCCGTCGAGGGCTGGCGCGGTGCGGGAGCGCGTCGCCGGAGGGCCGGGGTCGAGGATGCTTGAGGAGATCCGGATCGGGTCGCTCGGCGTCATCGACTCCTCGGTGCTCGAGCTCGGGCCCGGGCTCACCGTCATCACCGGCGAGACCGGCGCCGGCAAGACCATGATCGTGACCGCGCTCGGGCTGCTGCTCGGCGGCCGCGCCGACAGCGGTGCCGTCCGCACCGGTGCCCGGACCGCGCGGGTCGAGGGCACCGTCGCGGTCGACTCCCTGGACGCGTTCGCCGCGGCCGTCGACGAGGCCGGGGGAGAGGTGGAGGACGAGCGGGTCGTCCTGGGCCGGACGGTCAGCGCCGAGGGCCGCTCCCGGGCCTTCGTCGGGGGCGCGTCGGTGCCGGTGAGCCGGCTGGCCGATCTCGCCGCGCCCCTGGTCGCGGTCCACGGACAGTCCGACCAGCACCGGCTGCTGCAGCCGCGTGCGCAGCGCGACGCGCTCGACGCCTTCGGCGGCGACGCCGTGAGCTGAGCCGCTGGCCCGCTACCGCACCCTGTTCGAGCAGCTGCGCGCCACCGAGCGCGAGCTCGACGACGTCACCACCCACGCCCGTGACCGGGCCCGCGAGGCCGACCTGCTGCGCTTCGGCGTCGGCGAGATCGAGGCCGTGTCACCCGCGCCGGGCGAGGACACCGAGCTGGCGGCGGAGGAGTCGCGGCTCGGCCACGCCGACACGCTGCGGCTGGCCGCCGAGACCGCCCGTTCCGCGCTGTCCGGGGACGGCGACCAGCCCGATGCGCTCGGTGCCGTGGCCGGCGCCCGGACCGCCCTCGAGAGCGTGCGCGACCACGACCCCGAGGCCGCCGCGCTGGCCGACCGGGTGGCCGAGCTCAGCTACGTCCTGGCGGACCTGGGCGGCCGACGTGGCGTCGTACGCCGCCTCGGTCGAGACCGACCCGAACCGGCTCGCGGCGGTCTCCGAGCGGCGGGCGGCGCTGACCGCGCTGACCCGCAAGTACGGCGAGACCATCGACGAGGTGCTGGCCTGGCAGGAGCGGTCCGCGGCCAGGCTGCTCGACCTCGACGGCACCGACGAGCGGATCGAGCAGCTCCGCGCCGAGCGCGACCGGCTCGACGCAGAGCTGACCGAGGTCGCCGCCGACGCTGACCGTCGGCCCGCACCGAGGCCGCCGGACGGCTGTCCGCGGCCGTCACCGGCGAGCTCGCCGACCTCGCGATGCCGCACGCCCGGATCGAGGTCGTGGTCACCCAGCGCGAGCAGTTCGGCTCGTCCGGTCGCGACGAGGTCGAGCTGCGGCTGGCGGCCAACGTCGGCGCGGACGCCCGCCCGCTCCACAAGGGCGCCTCGGGCGGCGAGCTGTCGCGGGTGATGCTGGCGCTGGAGGTCACCCTGGCGGCGACCGGCACGCGTGCCGACCTTCGTCTTCGACGAGGTCGACGCCGGGGTGGGCGGTGCCGCCGCGGTCGAGGTCGGCCGTCGGCTGGCGCGGCTGGCCCGCAGCGCCCAGGTCCTCGTCGTCACCCACCTGCCGCAGGTCGCGGCGTACGCCGACCGGCACGTCGTGGTCGCCAAGTCCCACGACGGCACCGTCACCAGCTCCGGCCTGACCGTGCTCGACGACGCCGCCCGGGAGCGCGAGCTGTCGCGGATGATGGCGGGTCTCAGCGCCTCCGACAACGCCCTCGCCCACGCCCGCGAGCTGCTCGACGCGGCCGCAGCCGGCGCGCGCCGGACGCTGACGCGCCGAGGCCCTGCGGATCCCGCGGGCGGCGGGCGGCCGGCTGACACCATGTGGCGGTGCCAGTCCGCAACAGATCCTCCCTCCCGCAGCCCGGGCTGACGGGGACGGCGAGAGTCGATCGGCGCACCAAGGTGCTGCTTCCCCGGCTGCGGACGGGTGACGTCGCGGTCCTCGACCAGCTCGACCTCGACCGCGCCACCGCGCAGGCCCTGGTCGATGCAGGTGTCTCCGCCGTCCTCAACCTCTCGCCGTTCCTGTCCGGCCGCTACCCCGCGCTGGGGCCGGTGCTCCTCGCCGAGGCGGGCCTCGTGCTCCTCGACCGGGTCGAGGGCGCCGGCCACATCGGCGACGGCGTCCCGGGTCCGGATCCACGATGAGGTCGTGTTCGTCGACGACGAGCCGGTGGCGTTGGGTCGCGCGGTCGACCTCGACGTGCTGGCCGCGGAGATGGACCAGGCCCGCACCGGTCTCGGGCCCCAGCTCGAGACGTTCACCCACAACAGCACCGAGTTCCTGCGCCGCGAGGCCGACCTGCTGCTGCACGGCGAGGGCCTGCCCACGCTCGGGACCAGGCTGGCCGGTCGTCCGGTCGTGGTCGTCGTCGACGGCAAGGACCACCGCGCCGAGCTGCGGGCTGATCCGGGCCTTCCTGAAGGAGCGGCGTCCGGTCCTGGTCGGCGTCGACGGAGGGGCCGACGTGCTGCTCCGGGCCGGCCACAAGCCGGACGTCGTCGTCATCGGCGCCGCACCCGGCGACGCCGAGCTCCCCTCGGCCGCGGCGCTGCGGGCTGCCCACGACGTCGTGGTCCGGGTCGACCGCGGCAACCGGCGTCCCATCGACCACCTCGAGCGGCTCGGCATCCGGTCCGCGCGGGTCGAGACGTCCGCGGCCACCGAGGACGTCGCGCTGCTGCTGGCCCACGCCGGTGACGCCTCCGTCATCGTCGGCGTCGGCACCCACGCCACGCTCGACGAGTTCCTCGACCGGCAGCGCCACGGCCTGGCCAGCACCTACCTGACCCGGCTGCTGGTCGGGCAGCGGCTCGTCGACGCCGCCGCCGTCCCGACGCTCTACTCCGGCCGGCTGCGGCCGCGCCACCTGTTCCTGGCCCTGCTGGTCGGCCTGCTCGCGCTCGGCGCGGCCATCGCCACCACGCCGGCCGGCGCCGAGTGGGCCGAGGAGCTGTGGACCTGGCTCCGCACGCTCGTGGTCGAGCACGGGGTGGTTCTCGTGACGCTCGTACGCCGCCACCTGGTCGGTGCCGTCGCGCTGGTGATGGCGCTGGCGATCGGCATCGCCCTCGGCAGCGGACCGCTCAGCCACGAAGCGCTGCTGCCCTCGAGCGGCGGACCCGGCGCCGACCGCGGGCGCGTGCGGCCACCGGACCGACCGCGGACGACGTGGCCGCGGCCGCGGCCCCCGCCGTCTACGGCGCCCGGCTCGAGGGTCGCACCGTCGCGCTGCTGTCGATGCCCGGGCGTCGGCACCCGGGACGCTCGACGCGCTGCAGGCGGGGATCGAGGCGGCCGAACGGCTCCGTCACCGGCGCGCTGGTCGGCGGGCCAGGCGCTGGTCGGGGCGGGGGAGAAGGCGCTGGTCGACACCCTCGGCAGCCAGCTCGCTCGAGCAGCTCGGGCGGCCACGGCGCCGACCCGGACGCCGCCGGCGTACGAACGGATGGGACAGCTGCTCGGCACCGCCATCGCCACCGTCGAACCCCGACGGTGCGGTCCCGGGCACCGAGGCGCTCGACCATCCGGCAGAGCATCGACGCGGCCAGCCTGCTGAGCCACGCCGGCGACGGCGAGCCCCGGCAGGCGCCGCTGGTGCTGCTGGTCCTCGGCGACGACCTCGACGACAACATCGTCGAGGGATTGGTCGGCGGGCCTCGCGGCCCGGGCCTCCGGGGTGGTCGTGGCCGCCCCGGGACGCGACAGCGACCTGTCCACCCTCGACGAGCTCGGGACGGTCACGACCGTCGACGGGGTCACCGGCGCGACCGGCCGGCTGGCCGCCGTGCTGGCCCTGGCCCGCGTCGAGGAGACCCCCGGCGGGTCCTACGGTGCGTCGGGTGCCGACGGCGTGCTCCCACTCGGGTAGGCTCGAACTCCGTGAAGCATGCGACGCCGGTCAAGCACGTGTTCGTCACCGGAGGCGTCGCCTCCTCCCTCGGGAAGGGACTCACGGCCTCGAGCCTGGGAAGCCTCCTGAAGGCCCGCGGTCTGCGGGTGACCATGCAGAAGCTGGACCCCTACCTCAACGTCGATCCCGGGACGATGAACCCGTTCCAGCACGGCGAGGTGTTCGTCACCAACGACGGCGCCGAGACCGACCTCGACATCGGGCACTACGAGCGGTTCCTCGACACCGACCTCGGCCAGATCGCCAACGTGACGACCGGGCAGGTCTACTCGACGGTGATCGCCAAGGAGCGCCGCGGCGACTACCTCGGCGACACCGTGCAGGTGATCCCGCACATCACCAACGAGATCAAGGAGCGGATCCTCGCCATGGGCGCGGGAGCCGATGGTCGGCAGAGCGTCGACGTCGTGATCACCGAGATCGGCGGCACCGTCGGCGACATCGAGTCGCTGCCGTTCCTCGAGGCCGCCCGGCAGACCCGCCACGACATCGGCCGCGACAACTGCTTCTTCATCCACGTCTCGCTGGTGCCCTACATCGGTCCGTCCGGCGAGCTGAAGACCAAGCCGACCCAGCACTCCGTCGCGGCGCTCCGCTCGATCGGCATCCAGCCCGACGCCGTGGTCTGCCGCGCCGACCGCGAGCTGCCCGGACAGCATCAAGCGCAAGATCTCGCTGATGTGCGACGTCGACGAGGAGGCCGTGGTCACCGCCGCGGACGCGCCGTCGATCTACGACATCCCCAAGGTGCTGCACCGCGAGGGCCTCGACGCCTACCTCGTACGCCGCCTCGACCTGCCGTTCCGCGACGTCGACTGGACCACCTGGGACGACCTGCTGCGCCGGGTCCACCACCCCAGCGAGGAGGTCACGGTCGGCCTGGTCGGCAAGTACATCGACCTGCCCGACGCCTACCTCTCGGTCGCCGAGGCGTTGCGCGCCGGCGGGTTCGCCCACGAGGCGAAGGTCCACCTGCGCTGGATCGCCTCCGACGACTGCGAGACCCCGGCGGGTGCCGCCCGGCACCTCGGCGACGTCGACGCGGTCTGCGTCCCCGGCGGCTTCGGCGTCCGCGGCATCGAGGGCAAGCTCGGCGCGCTGACCTACGCCCGCACCCACGGGATCCCGACGCTGGGTCTGTGCCTGGGGCTGCAGTGCATGGTGATCGAGTACGCGCGCAACGTCGCGGGTCTCGAGAAGGCCGGCTCGACGGAGTTCGACCCGGACAGCCCGGAGCCGGTGATCGCGACGATGGAGGAGCAGAAGTCCTTCGTCGAGGGCGCCGGCGACCTCGGCGGCACCATGCGGCTCGGTCTCTACCCGGCGCAGCTCGCCGAGGGCAGCCTGGTGCGCGAGGCGTACGGCGAGGCGACCGTGCAGGAGCGCCACCGTCACCGCTACGAGGTGAACAACCACTACCGCGACCAGCTCGGTGAGGCGGGGATGGTGTTCTCCGGGACCAACGCCGACCTCGGCCTGGTCGAGTTCGTCGAGCTGCCGCGCGAGGTGCACCCCTACTACGTGGCGACCCAGGCCCACCCGGAGCTGCGGTCGCGGCCGACCCGCCCCCACCCGCTGTTCAGCGGACTGATCGGCGCCGCGATCGAGCGGCAGAAGGCCGAGCGCTTCCCCATCGACGAGACCGGGTTGCGCCGGCCGGTGACCGACGAGGACTGAGCTCAGGCCGAGCGCGCTCGGATCATGCGTTGGAGCGTGTCCGCGCCGGTGAGCAGCTGGCCGCGGACCGTCGGGTCCGTGCCGGGCTGCTCGGCAACCTCCCGCGCCCGCGCCACGAACGCCTCGTCGGCGAAGAGCGGGAACATGCCGCGCACCAGCGACAGCATCGACAGCAGGCCGCCGCGCACCTCGCGCATCTGGTCGAGGTAGCCGTCGGCGTACGGCGCCACCAGCTCGTCCTGCCCGGGACGCCAGAACGCGCGCGCCACGGCGTAGGTGGGGGAGCCGGACTGGACCGAGCGCACCTCGAAGAGCTCCCGCCAGGCCTCGGCCTTCGCCTCGGCGTCGGGGCGGGCGGCGGTGACCGCCACCGCCCGGGAGGCGGAGTCGGGGTCGGGGTCGCGGGCGAGCAGGTCGGCGACGACCTGCTCGTCGTGACGGCCCTGCTCGGCGCGACGGACGGCCACCCGCCAGGCCAGGTCGACGTCGTCGGCGGCCGCTGCGTCGAGCGCGGCGTCGTGCTGCGGGGTGCTGGCCGAGGCGGCGAGCACCTGCAGGGCGCCGAGCCGCAGGTCGGCGTCGCCGGTGAGGGCGAGCGCCTGGTCGGCGACCCGGGCCCGGGCGGCGGCGACCTCGTCGGCGGGCGTCCACAGCTCGGCCACCGCGTTGGCCTGGCCCAGGAACGGCTCGATCAGGGCCGGGTTCTTCTCCACGGCGACGACCCCGAGCACGCAGTCGAGCATGTCGGCCGCCGAGAGCTCGCCCTTGCGGAGCATGTCGAGCGAGGTGGCCACGGCGACGGCACGCGCCGTGGCGTCGGGCAGCCCGCCGGCCGCGGACAGCAGGCGTCGCAACGAGTCGTCGGCGGTGCGGACCGCCACGAAGCTCAGGTCGGTGTCGTTGGGGAGCACCAGCCCGCCGGCGGGCAGGTCCTCGAGCGTCGTACGTCGCCCGGAGGTCTCGATCGACGTGCGGCCGAGCAGGGCTCCGTCGGCCGAGTAGGACCCGACGTCGAGCCGGTGTGGCCGCGGGTCGCCGCCGTCGGGGGCCTCCACGACCACCTCGTGGCCGTCGACGGTGACGGTGTCGGTGCCGGCGCGGTCGAGCCAGTCCACGGTCCACTGGCCGAGGTCGCGTCCGGACGCGCGCGAGAACGCGGACATCAGGTCGGCGAGGCGGGTGTTGCCCCAGGCGTGGGTGGCGAAGTAGTCCTGCAGGCCGGCGGTGAAGGCCGGCCTCCCCGACGTAGGCCATCAGCTGCTGCAGCACCGACTGGCCCTTGGCGTAGGTGATCGCGTCGAAGTTGGCCAGCGCCGCCTCGACGTCGTGGACCTCGTTGCGGATCGGGTGGGTCGCCGGCCCCATGTCGGTGCGGTAGGCGTCGAGCTTGCGGCCGACCAGGAACTCCGCCCACGCGTCGGTGAACTCGGTGGCCTCGGCCGCGGCCCAGGTCGAGGCCCAGGAGGCGAACGCCTCGTTGAGCCAGAGGTCGTCCCACCACTCCATGGTCACGAGGTCGCCGAACCACATGTGCGCCATCTCGTGGAGCAGCGTGATCGCCGTCTGCGAGCGCTGGGCGTAGGTCGGCGGGGTGCGGAAGAGGTAGCCGTCACCCCACGTCACGCAGGCCCAGTTCTCCATCGCGCCGCCCATGTTGGGGACGAAGACCTGGTCGTAGTGGGCCTCGGGGAACGGCTGGCCGAACTTCTCGCCGAAGAACGCCAGCCCGCTCTCGGTGAGGTCGCAGAGCCAGCGCGCGTCCCGGTCGAGCGCCGACCGCAGCGACTGCCGGCAGTAGAGGCCGAGGTCGTGGTCGCCGCGGGTCTCGCGCACCTCGTGGAACGGGCCGGCGTTGACGACCACGACGTACGTCGAGAGCGGGGGAGTGTCCGGGAAGGACCACACCCGCGCGCCGCCGGCGAGGTCGCCGACCGACTCGGGCCGCATGTTCGAGAGCACCGTCCACGCCTCCGGGGCGGTGACGGTGAAGCGGTGGGGGGCCTTGAGGTCGGGCTGGTCGAAGCAGCCCCACAGCCGCCGGGCGTCGTCGCACTCGAGCGAGGTCCACACGTAGACCTGGTCGTCGGTCGGGTCGACGGTGCGCAGGATGCCGGCCGAGCTGGTCACGTCCGTCTGGCGCAGGGTGAGCGACGAGGGTGTTGTCGGCGCCGAGGTCGGTCAGCGGCAGCCGCCCGTCCGCGGCGGCCGCCGGATCGAGGTCGGTGCCGTTGAGGCTGGCCGAGAGGATCTCGCCGACCGCGTCGACGAAGGTGCTCGCTCCGGGTTCGCGGCAGCTGAAGCGCACCGTCGAGGTGGCTTCCCAGACCTCGCCGTCGAGGAGACCTCGCAGGTCCGCGGTGATGTCGTAGCGGTCGACGGAGAGCAGGGCCGAGCGCCTCTCGGCTTCCGGGCGGGTCAGGCTGGCGACGTCCATGACGCCACCGTAGCGTCCTGTCACATGGAACTCGCCCCACCGCTGACCGACGTCGAGGAGAGCTGGCCGGTCGCGTCCAGCACCGACCTGCACCGCGACGACTGGGTCGTGGCGCTGCGGGCGGACCGGATCCGGCGGCCCGGCACCGAAGGCCCGGACTTCCGCCGGCTGGTCCTCGAGCACCCCGGTGCGGTCGTCGTGCTGGCCATCGACGAGGACGAGCGGGTCTGCTGCCTGGCCCAGTACCGCCACCCGGCCGGCCGTCGCTTCGTCGAGCTGCCGGCCGGGCTGTGCGACGAGCCCGGGGAGGAGCCGCTGACGGTGGGGCGGCGGGAGCTGCTGGAGGAGGCCGGGCTCCGGGCCGGGACGTGGACGCACCTGACCTCGACGTACTCCTCGCCGGGGCTCAGCGCCGAGCTCATGCACTACTTCGTGGCGCGCGACCTGTCGCCCGCCGACCGCGGGGAGTTCGACCTCCAGCACGAGGAGGCCGACATGACGCTGTTCTGGGCGCCGTTCGCCGACCTGTACGACGCTGCCCTGGCCGGCCGCGTCACCGACGCGCCCCTGGTGCTGGCCGTGCTCCTCGCGCAGGCACGGGGCCTGGCGCGCGCCACCCCGCTCGGGGAGTAGTTTTGGCCCCGGCCCACGACCGTGTGAGGCCGATCACCTGTGTGAGGAGTGGCACGTGAAGGTCGGCGTTCCGAAGGAAGTCAAGAACCACGAGTACCGGGTGGCGCTCACCCCGGTGGGCGTGCACGAGCTCACCCAGCACGGCCACGAGGTCATCGTGCAGACCGGCGCCGGGGTCGGCTCGCAGATCCCCGACGAGGAGTACGTCGCCGCCGGCGCCACGATGCTCGACGACGCCGACGACGTGTGGGGCAGCGTCGACCTGGTGCTCAAGGTCAAGGAGCCGGTCGCCGAGGAGTACCACCGGCTGCGCAAGGGCCTGACCCTCTTCACCTACCTGCACCTGGCCGCCGACAAGCCGCTCACCGAGGAGCTGCTGTCGCACCAGGTCACCGCGATCGCCTACGAGACGGTGCAGCTGCCCTCGGGCTCGCTGCCGCTGCTCTACCCGATGTCCGAGGTCGCGGGCTGCCTGGCGCCCCAGGTCGGCGCCCACTCACTGATGAAGGCCCAGGGTGGCCGCGGCGTGCTGATGGGTGGTGTCGGCGGCGTCGCCAACGCCAAGGTCGTCATCATCGGCGCCGGGGTGTCCGGCCAGAACGCCGCGAACATCGCGCTCGGCATGGGGGCCGACGTGACCCTCCTCGACACCGACCTCGACAAGCTGCGGATGTCGTTCTGGCGCTACAACAACCGGGTCCACGGCCTGGCGTCGTCGAAGCTGGCGATCGAGCAGCAGGTGATGGAGGCCGACATGGTGATCGGCGCGGTGCTGATCCCGGGCGCCGCCGCCCCCAAGCTGGTCAGCAACGAGCTGGTCTCGCGGATGAAGCCGGGCTCGGTGCTGGTCGACATCGCGGTCGACCAGGGTGGCTGCTTCGAGGACACCCACGCCACGACCCACGCCGACCCGACCTACGAGGTCCACAACTCGGTGTTCTACTGCGTGGCCAACATGCCGGGCGCGGTGCCGAACACCTCCACCTACGCGCTCACCAACGCCACGCTGCCCTACACGGTCGCGCTGGCCGACAAGGGCTGGCAGCAGGCCTGCCGCGACGACCAGAGCCTGGCGCTCGGCCTCAACACCCACGCCGGGCAGCTGACCAACGAGCCGGTCGGTGCGGCGGTGGGCATCGAGGCGGTGTCCCTGGACCACGCCCTTGCCTGAGACCGGGCTGGTGCGCGCCGTGCGCACCTACCTCGACCACCTCTCGGTCGAGCGGGGGCTCGCGGCGAACACGCTCACGTCGTACCGCCGCGACCTGCGCCGCTACCTCGACCACCTGGCCGGGGAGGGCATCACGGAGATGGACGCGATCTCCGAGGCCACGGTCTCCGGCTTCCTGGTCCGGCTCCGCGAGGGCGACGGCGACCATCCGGCGCTGTCGGCGACCTCGGCCGCGCGGACCCTGGTCGCGGTCCGGGGCTTCCACAAGTTCTGCCTGAGCGACGGGCTCGCCACCCAGGACCCGGCGGCGGGCGTCAAGCCGCCGACACCGGCCAAGCGGCTGCCCAAGGCGCTGCCGCTGTCCGACGTCGAGGCCATCCTCGAGGCGTCCGGCGCCGACGGCACGGTGCTCGCCATGCGCGACCGGGCGCTGCTCGAGGTGCTCTACGGCACCGGCGCCCGGATCTCGGAGGGCATCGGGCTCGACGTCGACGACATCGACCTCGTCGACCGGACCGTGCTGCTGCGCGGCAAGGGCTCGAAGGAGCGGCTGGTGCCGTTCGGGTCGTACGCCGCGCAGGCGATCGAGTCCTACCTGGTCCGGGCCCGGCCCGAGCTGGTCTCCGCGAAGACGCCCGGCGGCGCGCTGTTCCTCAACTCCCGGGGCGGCCGGCTGTCGCGGCAGAGCGCCTGGGCGGTGCTGGCCAAGGCCGCCGACCGGGCCGGCGTCACCCGCGACGTCTCGCCGCACACGCTGCGGCACTCCTTCGCCACCCACCTGCTCGACGGCGGCGCCGACGTCCGGGTCGTGCAGGAGCTGCTGGGCCACGCCTCGGTGACCACGACGCAGGTCTACACGCTGGTCACCGTCGACAACCTGCGCGAGGTGTTCGCCACCGCCCACCCCCGGGCCCGCGGGTAGCTGAGCCCGGGGTTTCGTGGCTCAGGCGTTGCACGCCTTCGCACCTCAACCTCCGGACCACGACTCCGGAGGTTGAGGTGCGAGGCCGTTCACGGCCGAGCCACGAAACCCCCGAAGTGTCACGCGAGCAGGGGTGGTTGGATCGAGCGCATGCCCCTCGCACCCCGCCCCGTCGCCGGCGGCGGGTCCCGACGCGGCGTACGACGCCTTCTCGGCGTGGGTCGAGGGCGAGGGCCTGGAGCTCTACCCGCACCAGGAGGAGGCGGTCCTCGAGCTGCTCGGCGGCAGCAACGTCGTGCTGGCCACCCCGACCGGGTCGGGCAAGTCGCTGGTCGCGGTCGCCGCCCACCTCGCCGCGCTGGCCGACGACCGGGTGAGCTTCTACACCGCGCCGATCAAGGCGCTGGTGAGCGAGAAGTTCTTCGCGCTCTGCGAGGTCTTCGGCGCCGCGGACGTCGGCCTGCTGACCGGCGACGCCTCGGTCAACCCCGACGCCCCGATCATCTGCTGCACCGCCGAGGTGCTCGCCAACATCGCGCTGCGCGAGGGGAGGGCCGCGGACGTCGGGCTCGTCGTCATGGACGAGTTCCACTTCTACGCCGAGCCCGACCGCGGCTGGGCGTGGCAGGTGCCGCTGCTGGAGCTGCCGCAGGCCCAGTTCCTGCTGATGTCGGCCACGCTCGGCGACGTCACCGCGATCGCCGAGGACATGTCGCGGCGCAACGGCCGCGAGACGGCGATGGTCGACCAGGCCGAGCGCCCGGTGCCGCTGAGCTTCACCTGGTCGACCGAGACCCTCGACGACACCCTCGACGAGCTGGTGGAGACCGGGCAGGCGCCGGCGTACGTCGTCCACTTCACGCAGGCCGCCGCGGTGGAGCACGCCACGTCGCTGCTGCGCGGCACGAAGGCCCGGTTCTCCGGCACCGGCGCGACCGTCGACAAGGAGGCGATCGCGGCCCGGATGGCGACGGTGCGCTTCGGTGCCGGGTTCGGCAAGACCCTGTCGAAGCTGCTGCGGGCCGGCATCGGCGTCCACCACGCGGGGATGCTGCCGAAGTACCGCCGCGTGGTCGAGCAGCTGGCCCAGGCCGGGCTGCTGACCGTCATCTGCGGCACCGACACCCTCGGCGTCGGCATCAACGTGCCGATCCGCACCGTGCTCTTCACGGGCCTGGCGAAGTACGACGGCAACCGCTCCCGGGTGCTGCGGGTCCGCGAGTTCCGCCAGATCGCCGGCCGGGCCGGCCGGGCCGGCTACGACTCCGCCGGCTACGTCGTGGTGCAGGCGCCCGAGCACGTGATCGCGAACGAGAAGGCCAAGAAGAAGGCCGCCGCCAGCACCAACAAGAAGTCCAAGGCGCAGCTGAGCAAGCCGCCGCCGGGCACGGTCGTGTGGACCGAGCAGACCTTCGACAAGCTCGTCAACGGGGAGCCGGAGCCGCTGACGTCGCGGATGAAGGTCGACAACTCGATGCTCATCAACGTGGTCTCCCGCGAGGAGGACGCGTTCCCGGTGCTGCGGCGGCTGCTCACCGACAACCACGAGGAGCGGCGCCAGCAGGTGAGGCTGGTGCGCCGGGCGCTGCGGCTGGCGCGCTCGCTGGTCACCTCCGGCACGCTCACCCGGCTCGACGAGGTGGACGAGTTCGGCCGCCGCTACGTGATGACGGTCGACCTGCCGCCCGACTTCGCGCTCAACCAGCCGCTGGCCCACTTCGCGCTGGCCGCCTTCGACGTGCTCGACCCGGAGGCGCCGACCTACACCCTCGACGTGGTGTCGGTGGTCGAGGCGGTGCTCGAGGGACCCCGGCAGATCCTGTTCGCCCAGCAGCACGCCGCCCGCGGCGAGGCGATCGGCGAGATGAAGGCCGACGGCATCGAGTACGACGAGCGGATGGCGCTGCTCGAGGAGATCACCTGGCCGAAGCCGCTCGGGGACTGGCTGGAGCCGCTGTTCGAGATCTACCGGGAGACCCACGGCTGGCTCTCGCCGGACGCGCTGGTGCCGAAGTCGGTGCTGCGGGAGATGTGGGAGCAGGCGATGGGGTTCACCGACTTCGTCGGCCGCTACCAGCTCGCCCGCTCCGAGGGCCTGGTGCTGCGCTACCTGACCGACGCCTACCGGACGATCCGGCAGACCGTGCCCGACGCGCACCGGACCCCCGAGCTCGACGACATCGTCGAGTGGCTGGGGGAGACCATCCGGCAGACCGACTCGTCGCTGCTCGACGAGTGGGAGGCGCTCTCCGACCCCGCGCACGTGCCGGCCGGCGTCGCCCACCACGAGCCGCCGCCCCCGCCGCGTCCGATCTCGAAGCAGGAGCGCGCCTTCACGGTGATGATCCGCAACGCGCTGTTCGCGCGGGTCCAGCTGTGCGCGCGTGACGACCTCGACGGGCTGGTGCGGCTCGAGCGCGACGCCGCGGACCGGCTCGACCCGCCACGCGAGGTCGTGATGGGGCGCTCGGCCTGGGATGCGGCCCTGGAGGAGTACTACGCCGAGCACGACTCGGTCGGCACCGACACGACCGCCCGGGGTCCGGCGTACCTCCACCTCGGCGCGGAGGAGCGGGGCGAGCCGGCCGGCGCCCCCGAGGGCACGGTGGCCCGGATCCGGCGGGTGGCGCAGACGCTGGCGGACCCGGCCGACCACCGGGACTGGCTGATGGAGGGGATCGTCGACTGCGACGCCTCCGACGAGGCCGGTGAGCTGGTGCTGGCGATGACGTCGATGCGCCGGCTCTGAGTCAGTCCACGGCGCGCTGGAACAGCTCGACCAGGTTGCCGCTCGGGTCGGCGACGAGGACCTGCGACCCGGCGTTGCCGCGCAGGACAGGGCTGCGCACGTCGGCTCCGGCGGCCACCAACCGCTCGCGCTCGACGGCGACGTCGACCACCTCGATCTGGAAGCGGTTCCAGCCGCCCGGCTGTGGTCGGCTCCGTCCGTCCCCCTGACCTGCCCCACCCGCACCGGGCGCGTTCAGCAGCAGCCGGAGGCCGGCGCGGTCGAGCATCGCGAACCCCGGCCCCGGGTGCATCCGGACCTCGAATCCGAGGTGGTCACGGTAGAACGCGACGGCCGTGTCGGCGTCCTCGATGATGTAGCGGACACTCACGGTCATGACGGCGCCTCCTGACGGACGGTTCTCGCTCCACAGTAGGCCGGTCCGGAGAGTTGTGCAACGCATCCGTAGCGTTGCGATACGTTGCCGTATCGAAGACGCTACGGTGGGCCGGTGAGCGCCTCGTCAGGACCCGACCCCCGTGTCGAACGGTCGCGTCGGCTGGTCCGCGAGGCGGCCCTGGCCGAGCTCGCGGAGCGGGGGTACGGGGGCTTCAGCATCGAGTCCGTGTCACGCAGGTGCGGGGTCGCGAAGAGCACCATCTACCGGCACTGGCCGGGTCGGCTGGCGTTGGTGGCGGAGGCGTTCGAGTCGCTGGACGTCCAGCCCGACGGCGGAGGGACTCCGCCGGGCGCGCCGGTCCGGGTGGAGGAGCTGCTCCGGCACCTCGCCGAGGCGATGCGCGACTCGCGGTTCGGGGGTTGCCTGCCGGCCCTGATCGAGGCGAGCGAGCACGACCCCGACGTGGCCCGGTTCCTGCGCGGCTTCAGCGCGCGGCGGCGGCAGGCGCTGGTCGACGCGATCGAGCACGGTGTCGCGGCCGGTGACCTGAGGCCCGGACTTCCTGCCGAGGAGACGGCGCTGGCCCTGTCGGGCGCGATCATCTACTGCCGGCTGATGACGGACCGTCCGTTCGACCCCGAGGACGTCCCGCGACTGATGGCGTCCCTCCTCCCGGACTGAGTGCCGGGGCGTCTCCGAGTGCACAGATTGGTGCACAGCCCCCGCGGGGCCTGTGCACTCGGGCGCACCCTTCTCAACAGATTTCAGAATGTCCCTGTGGGTTCGGTGAGTCGGTTGAGACGACGTTCCGCGGAGGTCTACGGTCGCGACGAACTCGGTCACATGTCGCCGAGTCGACAATTGACTAGGAGCGTCAGATGAGCGGTGAAGGGTCCTTCTCAGGACTGTTCGGCAGCCAGGGCAGCAGCGCCCAGGAGATGCCGCCGCTGGTCCGTCCGCCCGCCCCGTCCCAGTCCCATCCTTCCCCCGGAGCAGACGACCACGTGAGCCAGCCCATTCCCTTCGAACGTCCCACCGTGCCCGAGCCCGAGCCGGTCGTGCTCGGCCCCACCGGGCGACCGGTGCCGGTGTTCCCGGACCCCAAGCCGGTCACCGAGCACGGCCCGGCCCGGGTGATCTCGATGTGCAACCAGAAGGGTGGCGTCGGCAAGACCACGACGACCATCAACCTCGGTGCCTCGCTCGCCGAGTTCGGCCGCAAGGTGCTGCTGGTCGACTTCGACCCGCAGGGCTCGCTGTCGGTCGGCCTGGGGCTCAACCCCCACGAGATGGACCTGACCGTCTACAACCTGCTGATGCAGCGCGACGTCGACCTCGACGAGGTCGTCGTGCCCTCCGGCGTGCCCGGCATGGACCTGCTGCCCTCCAACATCGACCTCTCGGCCGCCGAGGTGCAGCTGGTCCACGAGGTCGCCCGCGAGCAGACCCTGGCCCGGATCCTCGCTCCCGCGATCGCCAAGTACGACGTGATCCTGATCGACTGCCAGCCCTCGCTGGGCCTGCTGACGGTCAACGCCCTCACCGCCTCCGACGGCGTGATCGTGCCGCTGGAGTGCGAGTACTTCGCGCTGCGCGGCGTGGCGCTGCTCAAGACCACCATCGACAAGGTCCGCGAGCGGCTCAACCCGAGGCTGGAGATCGAGGGCGTCCTCGGCACCATGTTCGACGGTCGCACGCTGCACAGCCGCGAGGTCATGCAGCGGCTGGTGCAGGCGTGGGGCGACAAGGTCTTCCACACCGTGATCCGCCGGACCGTGAAGTTCTCCGACGCGACCGTGGCCGGCGAGCCGATCACGACGTACGCCTCGTCCTCGGGCGGGGCCGACGCCTACCGCGAGCTCGCCAAGGAGGTGGCACTCCGGTGCCTCGACGGGTGAGCCTGCCCGCTGCCGACGACCTCTTCCGCAAGACCGGTGACCAGTCGCGCGTGCGCGCGGTCCCGGACGCGCCGGAGCAGGACGACGAGCAGCCGGACGTCCGACGCCGGGCGCGACCCGCAAGCCCAGCGGCCGGGTCCGCCACGACGAGAAGATGACGGTCTACGTCACCTCCGACGAGCTGCTCGACCTCGAGCACGCGCGGCTGCTGCTGCGACGCAACCAGGGCCTGGCGATCGACCGCGGCCGGCTGGTGCGCGAGGCGGTGGCGATGGTGCTGGCCGACTTCGAGCGAACGCGGGCGACGAGAGCGCCCTGGTCCAGCGTCTGCTCGAGGGCTGATCGAGGAATGACGGACCTGATGGCTCCGCCGGACTCCGTGGAGGAGGCGGCGGAGCAGCGCGGCGTTCGAGGTGCGTCTCGACAACTTCGAGGGGCCCTTCGACCTGTTGCTGAGCCTGATCAGCAAGCACAAGCTCGACATCACCGAGGTGGCGCTGTCGCGGGTCACCGACGAGTTCATCGTCCACGTGAAGGCGATCGGCAAGGTCTGGGACCTCGAGCAGACCACGTCGTTCCTGCTGGTGGCCGCGACCCTGCTCGACCTCAAGGCCGCCCGGCTGCTGCCGCAGGGCGACGTCGAGGACGAGGAGGACCTCGCGCTGCTGGAGGCGCGCGACCTGCTGTTCGCGCGGCTGCTCCAGTACCGGGCGTTCAAGCAGGTCGCCGGCGTGCTCCAGGGCCGGCTCGCGGGCGAGTCGCTGCGCCACCCGCGGGCGGTCGGGCTCGAGGAGCGGTTCGCCGGGCTGCTGCCGGAGGTGCTGATCGGGATCGGGCTCGAGCAGTTCGCGGCGCTGGCGGCCCGGGCGCTGGAGCCCAAGCCCGAGCTGGAGGTGTCGCTCCACCACATCCACGCGCCGGCGGTCTCGGTGCGCGAGCAGGCCGCCCTGGTGGCCGAGCGGCTGCAGCGGAGCGGCACCATGACCTTCCGGGCGCTGTGCGGCGACTCGCCGGACACGCTGACCACCGTGGCCCGGTTCCTCTCGCTGCTCGAGCTGTTCCGCGAGGGCGCGGTCGCGTTCGACCAGGTCTCGCCGCTGGGCGAGCTCACGGTGCGCTGGACCGGCGGCGACGCACCGGTCGCGGAGGTCGAGTTCCAGATCGACGAGTTCGAGGGCGCGCCGGCCGAGGACGCCGGCGCGCCGCCCGAGGAGGAGAACCCGATGAGTGAGACCGACGACGACTGAGACCGACACCCTCGACGTGGCCGTCGCCGAGCTGCGGCCGGCGCTGGAGGCGCTGCTGATGGTGGCCGACCAGCCGCTCGACGTGGCGACGCTCGCGTCCGCCGCCGGCCACCCGGTCGCGGCGGTCGACGAGGCGCTGGCCGCCCTCGCCGCCGAGTACGACGAGCAGGGCCGCGGCTTCGAGCTGCGCAACGTCGCCGGCGGCTGGCGCTACTACACCCGCGAGGAGTACGCCCCGGTCGTCGAGGGCTTCGTGCTCGACGGCCAGCAGGCGCGGCTCACCCAGGCGGCGCTCGAGACGCTGGCCGTGGTCGCCTACAAGCAGCCGGTCTCGCGGGCGCGGGTGTCGGCGATCCGCGGCGTCAACGTCGACGGCGTGATGCGGACCCTGCTCACCCGCGGCCTGGTCGAGGAGGCCGGTCACGACGGCGAGCACGGCGCCACGCTCTACCGGACCACCGGCTACTTCCTGGAGCGGATCGGCGTGACCAGCCTCGACGAGCTGCCCGAGCTGGCGCCGTACCTGCCCGACATGGACGACTTCGAGGACGAGCTGAGCCGAGGCGGTCGCGGCGACGCCGCCGGCGCCGGTCCGACGAGCCGGCCACGTGACCGGTCCGGCGCTCGACGACGACGGGCTGATCCGGCTCCAGAAGCTGCTGGCCCAGTCCGGCGTCGCGTCGCGGCGCAAGTGCGAGGAGCTGATGCTCGCCGGCGAGGTCGAGGTCGACGGCGAGGTCGTGACCCGGCTCGGCACCAAGGTCGACCCCGCACGTCGCCGTGATCCGGGTGTCGGGTCGCCGGCTGCCGCCGATCTCGCCGCACGTCTACCTGGTGCTCAACAAGCCGCGCGGCGTCGTCTCCACGATGTCCGACCCGGAGGGGCGCCGCACCCTCTCCGACGTCGTCGCCGACCGCCCCGAGCGGCTCTTCCACGTCGGCCGGCTCGACACCGACACCTCCGGGCTGCTGCTGCTCACCAACGACGGCGACTTCGCCCACCGGATGGCCCACCCGTCGTTCGAGGTCGACAAGACCTACGTCGCCGAGGTCGACGGCGAGGTCAGCCGCGCCACGCTGCAGCAGCTGCGCGACGGCGTGACGCTCGAGGACGGCCCGGTGGCCGTGTCGGCGGTCAAGGTCGTCACCGAGGGCGCCGGCAAGTCGATCGTCGAGCTGGTCATCCACGAGGGCCGCAACCGGATCGTGCGGCGGCTGCTCGACCACGTCGGCCACCCGGTCCGCCGGCTCACCCGCACCGCCATCGGCCCGGTCGCCCTCGGCCACCTGAAGACCGGTGAGCTGCGCGACCTCACCCTCGACGAGCTCGGCGACCTGCTGGACCGCGCCGAGATGTGAGCGGCCGGGCACCCACCGCCGACCACGTCCCGCTGCGGCGACTAGCCTTGCCGCATGTCAGTCCGGGCCGTGCGAGGCGCCACCCAGCTCGAGAGCGACGACCGCGAGCACATGCTCGACCGGGTCGCGGAGATGGTGCTGGACGTGATGCGCGCCAACGGGCTCGAGGTCGACGACTTCATCTCGGTGATCTTCACCGCGACCTCCGACCTGGTCTCGGAGTTCCCGGCGTACGCCGCCCGCCAGCTCGGGTTCGGCGACGTGCCGCTGATCTGCGCGCGCGAGCTGGAGATCGCCGGGTCGATGCCGCGGGTGGTGCGGATGATGGCCCACGTCGAGACCGACCTGCCGCGCGCCGAGCTGACCCACTGCTACCTCCACGGCGCGGCCGCGCTGCGCAAGGACCTCACCCGGACCCGCGAGGTCCCCGACGATGAGTGAGCGGCTGACCGGTCCGGTCGAGATCGTCGGCGCCGGGCTGCTGGGCACGTCGATCGGGCTGGCCTGCGCGCCGGGCCGGGATCGAGGTGCTGCTCAGCGACGTCTCGGACGAGAACGTGCGCACCGCCTCCGGGCCTCGGCGCCGGCCGCGCCCGGCGCGACGACGACCGGCCGCAGCTGGTCGTGGTCGCCGTCCCGCCCGACCACCTCGGCTCGCGAGATCGTCGCCGCGCTGCGGCGTACGGACGCGGTCGTGACCGACGTCGGCAGCATCAAGTCCGAGCCCGAGCGCGAGGTGGTGTCGCAGGCGCCCGACGACGCCGAGCGGTACGTCGGCGGGCACCCGATGGCCGGCAGCGAGCGGTCGGGCCCGCTGGCGGCGAGCGCCGCCCTCTTCGACGGCCGACCGTGGGCGGTCACGCCCCACGCCGGGCTCGCCGGCCGGCGCGGTGGCGCTGGTCGAGGAGCTGGCCCGGATCTGCGGCGCGGTCCCGGTCCGGATGAGCCCGGTCGAGCACGACCAGGCCGTGGCCCGGACCTCCCACCTGCCCCACCTGCTGGCGGTGCTGGTCGCCGGCCGGCTGGCCGGCGCCCCGGACGCGCACCTCGCCCTGTCCGGCCAGGGCGTCCGCGACGTCACCCGGGTCGCCGGGGGAGACCCGGCGCTGTGGCAGCAGATCGTCACCCTCAACGCCGCCGCGCTGCACGGCCTGCTCGCGGAGGTCCGCGAGGAGCTCGACGTGCTGCAGCGCGCCGTGACCACGGGCGACCGCGACGTGCTGGGCGCGCTGCTCGCCCGGGGCGTCGCCGGCACCCGCGGCGATCCCGGGCAAGCACGGCGGCCCGGCCGACCGCGACCCGGTCGGTCTTCGTCTCCGTGCCCGACCACCCCGGCGAGCTGGCCCGGCTGTTCGCCGACGCGGGGGAGGCCGGGGTCAACATCGAGGACGTCCACATCGACCACGACCCGGGCCGGCCGGTCGGTCTGGTCGAGCTGGTCGTCGAGGAGGCCCGGGCCGAGCACCTGCTCGGCTCGCTCGAGTCACGTGACTGGGTCACCCACCGGTAGAGTTCGCCGCCGTGTCCGACCCGCTCCTCCGTCCTCGTCGTCGCCGTCGACGGCACCTCCGGCTCCGGCAAGTCCAGCACCTCCCGCGGTGTCGCCGGACCGGCTCGGGCTGCGCTACCTCGACACCGGGGCGATGTTCCGCGCGATGACCTGGTGGCTGCTGCGCCAGGGGGTCGACGTCCACGACCCCGCGTGCGGTGGCGGCGCGCTGCGGCGAGCCGGAGATCCTGTCCGGCACCGACCCGCTCGGACCCTCGATCCTGGTCGACGGCGTCGACGTCGGGCTCGCGATCCGCAGCGACGAGGTCAACGCCGCGGTCTCCCCGGTCAGCGCCGTGCCCGAGGTGCGGGCCCGGCTGCTGGAGCTCCAGCGTGCCGTCATCGGCGACGGCGGGATCGTCGTCGAGGGCCGCGACATCGGCTCGGTCGTGTGGCCGCAGGCCGAGCTGAAGGTCTACCTCACCGCCGACCCCGGCGCCCGTGCCGAGCGCCGGGCCGCCGAGACCGGGTCGATCGACCTCACCGGCACCCAGGAGTCGCTGCTCGCCCGCGACCGGATCGACTCCGGCCGCGCCACCGCCCCGCTGACGATGGCCGACGGCGCGATCCACATCGACACCACGCCGTACACCCTGGACGAGGTCATCGACCGGGTCGTCGCGCTCGCGCGAGGCGGCCGAGGAGCGGGCGTGAACCACCACGAGCCCCCCAGCAGCGCGCACGTCGCCCACCCGCCGCGGCTGATGCTGCACCGGCTGCGGCCCGGCGCCCAGCGCGTCCTCCGCCGGCGGTACGACGTGCGGCTGCACGGCCTCGAGCACGTCCCGGCCGACCGGGCCGGTGATCTTCGCGGCCAACCACATCGGCGTCCTCGACGGCCCGCTGCTGGCCATCTTCGCGCCCCGGCCGGTGCACGCGCTGACCAAGCACGAGATGTTCCGCGGCCGCACCGGCCGGTTCCTGCGGCGATCCGGCCAGATCCCGCTCGACCGGTTCGCGGCCGACCCGCGCGCCGTCCGCACGGCGCTGCGGGTGCTGCGCGACGGGGGAGCGGTGGGCGTGTTCCCCGAGGGCACCCGCGGCGACGGCGAGCTGCACCGGTTCCACCACGGTGCGGCGTACCTCGCCCTGGTCAGCGGTGCCCCGGTGGTGCCGGTGATCCTGCTCGGCACCCGGGAGCCCGGCGGCGGGATCGACTCCACGCCCGACCCGGGGCGGCCGGATCGACCTGGTCTTCGGGGCGCCGGTGACCCTCGACGCACGGCCCTGGCCGCGCTCCAAGGGAATGGTCCGGGACGCGTCGATGCTGCTACGGGAGCGGTTGCTGGAGACACTGGACGAGGCCCGGGACGCACCGGCCGCGACCTGCCCGGCCCCCTGCCCGCAGGACAGACCGAGGACGACCCCGCGACCGGGCTCGTCGACGAGGAGCCCAGGTGAACGAGGACATGACCGACGACACGATCGCCGACACCGGCGAGGTCACCGGACCGGTGCCGGTGCTGGCCGTCGTCGGCCGCCCCAACGTCGGGAAGTCGACGCTGGTCAACCGGATCATCGGCCGCCGCGAGGCGGTCGTCGAGGACGTGCCCGGGCGTGACCCGCGACCGGGTCTCCTACGACGCGAACTGGGCCGGCCGGGCCTTCACCGTCGTCGACACCGGCGGCTGGGACCCGGACGCCCGTGGCCTCGCCGAGCGGATCGCCGCGCAGGCCGAGATCGCGGTGACGCTCGCCGACGCCGTGCTCTTCGTGGTCGACGCGACCGTCGGGCATCACCGACGCCGACGAGGCGGTCGTGAAGATCCTGCGCGCGTCCGGCAAGCCGGTCGTGCTCGCCGCCAACAAGGTCGACGACGCCCGCACCGAGGCCGAGGCCTACGGCCTGTGGAACCTCGGGCTGGGCGAGCCGTGGCCGGTCTCCGCGCTCCACGGCCGCGGGTCGGGCGACATGCTCGACGCCGTCCTGGCCGCGCTGCCCGAGCCGCCGCCCGAGCGCGACCGGGAGATCGGCGGACCCCGCCGGATCGCCATCGTCGGCAAGCCCAACGTCGGCAAGTCCTCGCTGCTCAACCGGCTGGCCGGCTCCGAGCGGGTCGTCGTCGACAACGTCGCCGGCACCACCGTCGACCCCGTCGACGAGCTGGTCGAGCTCGGCGGCCGCACCTGGCGCTTCATCGACACCGCCGGCATCCGCAAGCGGGTCAAGGAGGCCTCCGGCCACGAGTACTACGCCTCGCTGCGCACCTCGACCGCGATCGACCGCGCCGAGGTCGCCGTGCTGGTGCTCGACGCCCAGCTGCCGATCTCCGAGCAGGACGTCCGGATCCTGCAGACGGTCCGCGAGGCCGGCCGCGCCCTGGTCATCGCCTTCAACAAGTGGGACCTGGTCGACGAGGAGCGTCGTCACTACCTCACGCGCGAGATCGAGCGCGAGCTGGTGCAGGTGCAGTGGGCGCCGCGGATCAACGTCACCGCCCGCACCGGCTGGCACGTCGACCGGCTGGTGCCGGCGCTCGACAAGGCGATCGAGGGCTGGGAGACCCGGATCTCGACCGGCGCGCTCAACTCGTTCCTGGGTCGGCTGGTCGCCGAGCACCCCCACCCGGTGCGCAGCGGCAAGCAGCCCAAGATCCTGTTCGCCACCCAGGCGGGCACCGCGCCGCCGATGTTCGTGCTGTTCACCAGCGGCAAGCTCGACGCCGCCTACGAGCGCTACATCGAGCGCCGGCTGCGCGAGCAGTTCGGCTTCGCCGGCACCCCGATCGTGCTCCAGCAGCGTCCCCGCGAGAAGCGGAAGCGCTGATGACCGAGCCCACCGCGAGGTGAGGCTCGCGACCCGCGCGGGGTCCAGTCCGCCAGCCACTGGGAGCGGGTCTACGCCTCCGGGCCGCGACCAGGTCTCCTGGTACGAGGAAGTGCCGACGCTGTCCACCGAGCTGCTGCTCTCGGAGGGTGTCCCCGGACACGTGATCGACGTGGGCGCCGGTGCGTCGACCCTGCCGGACGCCTTGCTCGACGCCGGGGTCGACCACGTCACCCTGCTCGACCTGTCGATGAGCGCGCTGGCCCTGACCTCGGTGCGGCTCGACGAGCGGGCCAACCGCGTCACCACGATCGTCGCCGACGTGCTGACGCACACCTTCGACGAGCAGTACGACGCCTGGCACGACCGAGCCGTGTTCCACTTCCTGGTCGAGGACGAGCAGCGTGCGGCGTACGCCGCGCAGGTGCGGGCCGCGCTGCGTCCCGGTGGGCTGCTGGTCGTCGGCACCTTCGCCGAGGACGGCCCCGACTCCTGCTCCGGCCTGCCGGTCGCACGCTACGACGCCGACGCCCTGACCGCCGTCCTCGGCGACGGTTTCACCCGGCTCGACTCCCGTCGCGCGGTCCACCACACCCCCTGGGACTCCGTGCAGCCGTTCACGTGGGTGGTGCTGCGGCGGGACTGATGGGTTGTCGGTTTCCCCGGTGAAGCGGGGAAACCGACACCTCTCGGGGAAAACTTCCCCCCAGAACCCCACGACTCGCCCACGAAGTCCGCGCTAGCGTCGGCAGATGCGCTTCTCGGTCGCCCTGTGCACGTTCGCCCTGCTCACCGGCTGCGGAACGGCAGCGACACCTCCTGCCGCGGAGCAGCGGCAACCCGCGCGGGACACGGTGCCGTGCCAGGTCTTCCCCGACGACAACTACTGGCACGCGGACGTCTCGGACCTGCCCCGGCACCCGCGGAGCAAGCAGTGGTTGACGCGGATGTCGACCGGGGTCGACCTGCACCCGGACTTCGGTCCGTCGTACGGGGACGGGCCCGACTACGGGTTGCCGGTCACCGTGGTGAAGCACGGCCACGCACGGGTCAAGGTGCGGTTCCAGTACGCCGACGAGAGCGACCGGGTCCGCTACCCCCTCGGTCCGGACACCCTGATCGAGGGCGGCCGGGGCTCGGCGGGGGACAAGCACGCGATCGTGGTCGACCGCGGCACCTGCCGGCTCTACGAGACGTGGAACACCCGGGTGCGCGACGGCCGGTGGCGGGCCGGCTCGGGTGCCACCTGGTCGCTCGGCAGCAACGACCTGCGCCCCGACGGCTGGACCTCCGCCGACGCGGCAGGGCTGCCGATCCTGCCCGGCCTGCTGCGGTGGCGTGAGGTCCGGGAGCGCGAGGTCGACCACGCGATCCGGTTCACCACCGACGTCACCTCCCGCTGGCACCTGTGGCCCGCCCGGCACGACGCCGGCTCGAGGGACAGCCACAAGTACCCGCCGATGGGTGCCCGGTTCCGCCTCAAGGCCGGCTACGACCCGGACGGGCTCGGTGCGGACGCGCGAGAGGTGGTCCGGGCCATGAAGTCCTACGGCCTGGTGCTGGCCGACAACGGCAGCCCGTGGTTCTTCCAGGGCGAGCGCCACCGGCGGTGGCCGGACCGTCTGATCGAGGACCTCAAGCAGATCCCCGCCTCGGCCTTCGTCGCCGTCGACACCTCGTCGTTGATGGTCGACCCGGACAGCGCCGAAGCACGCTGACTGCCCCGACGATCCCGATTCCGACCCCACCCCGGCGCTGTTGTAGGGTTTCGGACGCTCGACCGGCGATCCCGGGCGAGCGGTTTCGGGCTGTGGCGCAGCTTGGTAGCGCACTTGACTGGGGGTCAAGGGGTCGCAGGTTCAAATCCTGTCAGCCCGACCGATGTGATGTCTCAGGACATCCCGGACAGCCGGACCTGCGAAAGCAGGTTCGGCTGTTTGTCATTTTGGGTGGTGTCTTGGGCTGGTAGTCCTTGCTGGAGTCCGGTGGCGCTGTCGACGGGCTGGCTCCGTCGGCCCTCAAGACTGCGAGCCAGGAGGACGTTGGTGCTCGGTGACGATGGGGTCGGCGAGTGCCACGTCGAGCTCGCCCATCAGTTGCCGCTTGCGAGAAGGGTCGGCAAAGGACGCCTCGATCGAGTTGCGCGCGAGCGTCGCGAGATCGTCCGCTGCGAGGTGACCAGCCCCAATCAGCGCGTCAAAGTTGTCGTCGACATACCCACCGAAATAGGCGGGGTCGTCCGAGTTGACGGTCACCTTGAGACCCCGCTCCATCATCGTCGGCAGAGGGTGCGAGGCGATGCTGTTCACGACCTTCAGGCGGACATTCGACAGTGGGCACACTGTGAGCGGCACTTGATCCTGGACGAGGCGCTGGACGAGCTGGTCATCCTCGAGACACCTGATGCCGTGATCGATCCGCTGGACGCGCAACAAGTCGAGTGCCTCCCAGACATAGCTGGGGGGACCTTCCTCGCCCGCGTGAGCGACGCAGTTGAGGCCCTCAGCGCGAGCCCGCTCGAACACCCTCGCAAACTTCGATGGCGGATGGCCCACCTCGGCGGAGTCGAGGCCCACCCCGATGAAAGGCGCGTCGAGGGCTAGGACTGCATCGAGGGTCGCCATCGCCGACTCTTCACTGTGATCGCGCAGGAACGCCACGATGAGCCCACTGCTCACGCCGCGAGTCCGCAACGACTCGGACAGTGGGCCCGTGACGCCCGCCATGACTTCGCGCAGCGGGACCCCGCGCTCGACGTGTGCCTGCGGGTTGAGGAAGACCTCGGCGTGCCGGACTCCCGCCGCGGCAGCGCGATCCAAGTAGGCGGTGGTCATGTCGGCAAAGTCCTGGCCCGCACGCAACACGGCGACGTTGGCATAGCAAAGGTCCAGGAAGGACTGCAGGTCGGTGAAGGCGTAACGGGCCCTCAGCTCCTCGAGGTCTGCGTACGGCAGCTCGACCCTGTTCCGTTCGGCAATCGCGAAGATGGTTTCGGGCTCGAGGGTGCCTTCGAGGTGGAGATGGAGCTCTGCGATCGGGAGCATGCTGGCATGCCTACCACCTCTTGCCCGAGGCCGTCTGAGAGTCCAGGACAGGAATCGACCCGGTGGGTGGGCTCGTGTCGGCACTCGGATGAGGACTGGGCCGCTGTCCACCAGCACCTGGAACAAGGCCATCACCAGCGAACCGTTGTCAGGCAACGCGAATCGCCCGGATGCTCCGCACCCGCGCCCAACGCGGGCACCCACAGCACCCACAACGCCGCACTCGATGCGCGAAGGGCACGCAAGGCCGCTGCTGTCCCCGGTGTCAGCCTGGATCGGATCGCTGCGCAAATTCAGCAGGAGAGACTGACGAACTCACTGCTCGTCGGCTGCGTTGGCGGGAGATCGGGACGTATGCCCTGAGAGCCGTGATCCTTCCGGCTTCGAGCTCGTAGAACACGGGGTACGGCAAGCTCACCTCGGCTCTGGTCGCCTCCACACCCGCGAATTCTGCGATGTGCTTGCCGATGAAGATCGCTTCCAAGGCGGCTGAGCCGTCGCCGCAGACAAGAAGCCCGAGCTCCGCTGAGGAATCGAACAGCTGTGTGTGAAAGGCAACGATCCAGCAAGGTGCCGAGGTAGTCGCCGAGTAAGTCCTGCGTCTCGTCGATGGACATGAGCTTGGCATGCTCCGCTTCACCCGTGCGGGATGAGGCGCCCGCGTCGGGAGGGGTCCTATCGTCGCGGTGGCTGGAGCTTCCAGCTGCTAGTACCTGACTCCTTCGGACGCGACGCGCGTCGGGGACCTTGGAGGCGCCCCGTGGCCACACCAGATGTGGACGCCGTACAGCCCGGCCTGAGGGTTGGGCCGACGAGCGAGTTCAGCCTCTTCTTCCGCGTCAAGGATGGCCAAGGGCCGTCTTTGCGGGCCGCCCTACTGGAGCTCCAGAACACCCCGGGGTACCGGCCTGGCGACTACAACGTGGCCATCTCGACGATCCACGAGGCGCGTTTCGTCCTGTTCGACGACGACACCCGACTAGTGTTTGTGACCAGCTTCGACGGTCCGTGGGACGCCTACATGGAGGACTTCTTCACCTCCGGTCCGACCTTGGCGCTGTTCGACGTGATCTTCCGCCACGTGGAGGGTTACGACGGACTGCCCGACCTGGCCGCTGTCAAAGCGTTCGTCCTGGGCGCCGAGCAGACGGCTGCGGCGTATGCCCGCAACTACGGTGGGACGGTCAAGGAGATCCGGAAGGCGCAGCGGGTGAACGCCGCGTTCCAGCAGGTGCTCGACCATCCTCAGGCCGCGGAGGCGCTCCAGCATCCAGCGCTACAGCCGCTGTTGGACGAGGCCGGCGATTAGCCGCGCGGCTGAGACACGACGCCGTCATGTCTGACCACATCTCCGGGCCGCGTGCCTTGGCCGATCCGATCGCGGACATCACCGACGTCTACGCGTTCCCGAGTCCACGAGTCCCCGGAGCGTCTCGTCCTCGTCCTGAACACCCTGCCGATGGCCAAGCCGTCCGACCTCTTCTCCGCAGGGTTGCTGTACCGCTTCCGGCTGCGGTCGCTCACCCCGCCGGCGAGCGACGCGTCGGGTTGGGAGTTCGTCCCAGGAAACGAGGAGGTGGTCCTCGACTGCATCTTCGATGCCCCGGAGCACCTGTCGGACCCGATCACGGGCCAACCGGACCATGAGCAGCACGGGAACTGCTTGACACCTGGCGGGGAACGCGTCTCCTTCCGCGTCAACGACGAAGAGGGTGGCGTGGGGCGCGGCATGCGGGTCTTCGCCGGCGTCCGGTGGGACCCGTTCATCATGGACGCCCGCGCCGCGCTTGCCACGATCGCGACCCGGAAGCTCGCCTTCACCGACGCGGGGTCGATCTTCCTCGACGGCAAGAACGTGCTGAGCATCGTCGTCGAGATCGACATCGGGTTCCTGCCCGGCTGGGCGCTCGTTGGTGTCGTTGCCGAGACCCTGACCCGAGGCGAGTTCAACGTCAGGATCGAGCGGGTGGGTCGCCCTGAGGTGAAGAACATGATGCTCGCCCCGAAGGACTTCGACCGGGTGAACCGGGACCTCGAGATCCGCGACCTGTACAACATGGATGACGCGTTCCACCTGGGGGACTCCTACGCCGGTGCCTTCCGGGCGCGGCTCAACGCCAACCTCGCGTTCTGGGACGGCCTCGACGGGAAACAGGACTGGCCGATCGGCGAGGACGGCAGCCACCCGCTCACGGAGCTGGTGCTCGCCGACTACCTGGTCGTCGACGTCACCAAGCCCCACGTCGAGCAGGGGTCGTTCCTCGAGATCGAGCTGTCGGCTCGACGCGGCGAGCCGCACGTGACGTGCGGAGGCCGGACCTTGAACGACGACGTCATGGACACGATCTTCACCCAGCTCGTCAACGCCGGCCACGGCCCCACCATCCGCGACGGGGTCGACGCCGCAACCCGGCCGGGCACGGCCAGCTTCCCGTACCTGGCGTCACCCAACCCGAACCCGCCCGAACCTCCCGAGCACCACTGACCATGGAACGTGAGACGGCGGACGCCACCACGGGCGCATCCTTGGAGCTCGACGACATCCAGGCCGGCGCGTTGTACGAACGCCCCTCCCCGTACGTCGGCACTTACCTGCTCCTGCGCATCGACGACCGCGCCGCCGGACGCGAGCTCGTACGGCGGCTGCACCGGATCTCCAACCCCGCGGGCGGAGCCGAGACCCCGGACGAGACCTCGATCACGGTCGCCTTCACCTACCATGGGCTGGCGGCCCTCGGGGTGCCCCAGGCGTCGCTGGACAGCTTCGCACCGGAGTTCCGGCAAGGGATGGCAGCTCGCGCCGAGATCTTGGGTGACGTCGGTGAGAGTGGGCCCGACCAATGGGAGAAGCCGCTCGGTACCACCGACGTGCACGTCGCCATCGCGGTGCTCTCCTCCGACGAGGCCCGGCTCCAAGCCGTCGCCGAGCGGGCGCGCAGGGCCCACGCCGAACTGCCTGGCGTCGAGCTGATCTGGAGACAGGAGTGCTACCAGCTCGCCACCGGACGAACCTCATTCGGGTTCAAGGACGGCATCGGCCAACCTGCGGTCGAGGGGACCGGCCGCCAGTCCACGAATCCTCGTGAGCGGCCGCTCAAGGCGGGCGAGATCATCCTGGGCTATCCCGACGAGACGGGAGAGCTGCCGCCCATGCCAACCCCGGAGGTATTGGGTCGCAATGGCACCTACGTCGTGTTCCGGAAGCTGCACACGAAGGTGGCGGCCTACCGGAGCTACCTGCGTGACCGGGCAGCGACGCGGGCTGAGGAAGACCTGCTCGGGGCGAAGATGGTCGGGCGCTGGCAGAGCGGCGCGCCGCTCGCGGTCTCGCCCGACACCGATGACCCGGAGCTCGGAAGCGACCCCCGGCGCAACAATGACTTCCTCTTCGCCGATGATCCGCGCGGCTTCAAGTGCCCGGTGGGTGCCCACGCACGCCGGGCCAACCCGCGTGACGCGCTGGACAAGAAGGCAGCGTCGACGTCCGGCTCCACCGGATGATCCGACGCGGCACCAGCTACGGGCCGATGCTCCCCGACGACGTGACCGAGGACGACGGGATCGACCGCGGCATCATCTTCGTCTTCGCCGGCGCCCACCTCAAACGGCAGTTCGAGTTCGTCAAGACCCAGTGGCTCAACGACGGCATCTTCATCGGCGCCCCGCTCGAGTCCGACCCCCTCGTCGGACCTCGCCACGACCCGAGCAGCTTCACGATCCCGCAACGCCCGATCCGCCGCAGGCTCCAGGACCTGCCACCGTTCGTGGTCACCCGCGGCGGCGAGTACTGCTTCGCCCCCAGTCGGAGCGCGTTGCGCTGGCTCGCCGAGCTGGACACCTGACGAATCGCCCACCGGAGAGGAAGCATGATGAGCACATCAAGCACCGACCGTTGGGCAGCACTCGACTTCGGACCGCCCGCGCCCGACGTCGTCGAGACCGAGGCGCCCGTGCTCCTGGACTACCTCTCCGAGGGTCGAGTTGCCCGGATCACCCTGAACCGGCCCCATGCAGACAACGCCATCACCACGGAGATGGGCGCACTTGTTGACCGAGGTCGTCGAGGAGATCGCGGTTCGCACCGCAGTCCGGGTCGTCGTCCTGACCGGCGCCGGTGAGCGTGCCTTCTCGGTGGGAAGTGACCTGCGGCAGCGCAAGTCCATGACCAAGGAGGACTGGTTGCGCCAGCGCCAGGCCTTCGACCGCACCCTGTACACGGTCCGTCAGCTGCGCAAGCCGATCTTCGCCGCCGTCAACGGCATCGCCTACGGGGGAGGGTGCGAGCTCGCCCAGAGCACCGACTTCATCATCGCCTCGACCGACGCGACCTTCGGCCAACCCGAAGCGATGCTCGGCCTGGCAGCCGGCGGCGGCTCGCCCGCGCTGCTGCCCCGTCTCCTGCCCCGCGGCAGGGCCCTTCAGATGCTCATGACCGGCGACCCCATTCCTGCCCAAGAGGCGTACCGGCTCGGGATGGTCAACGAGCTCCACGACCCCGACCAGCTGATGTCCGCGGCCCAGCAGATCGCCGACAAGATCGCCGGCAACTCCCCGACCGCCGTGCAATCCGTCAAGCGCGCGGTTCACCTGGGCGAGGGACAGCCGATCGAGCAGGCCATCGCGATCATGATGGACGCGCACTGGCGCTCCGCGGTCCACCCCGACCGCGTCGAAGGCATCGGCGCCTTCAACGACGGTCGCGAACCGACCTTCAACGACTCCGACTTCTGAGGACCACCACTCCACTTCATCCCTGACCCTAGGAGACAGATCATGACCGTCGCTGATGAACTCGAGGCGGCACGCGCCGCGCTGGTGATGATCAACCCCGCGCCGTACAACGCCGAGGCCCCGCCATCCGCCCTCGATCGGTGACGTCACCCCCACCGAGCTGCACTACGTGCGCAGCAACTTCGCCGTGCCCGAACACGACGGCACCCTCGAGATCGGCGGCGCGGTCGGCGCTCCCACGACCCTGACCCTCGACGACCTCCGCGCCCTGCCCGCCCACGACCACACGGTCACCCTCGAATGCGCCGGCAACGGCCGGCTGGACATGCGGCCGCTACCGACCGGAGAACCCTGGGGTGACTTCGCCGTCTCCACGGCCCGCTGGACAGGTGCTCTCCTGCACGAGGTCCTGGCGAAGGTCGAGCCTGCGGCGGACGGGGTCGAGCTCCTCGCCCACGGCGCCGACCACGGCTCGTACCACCTGCAGGCGATCCTGCCCGAGACCGACCAGGACAACCTCAGCTTCACCCGTTCCCTACCGCTGGAACAGGCCACGGACCCGGCAGCGGGGATTCTCATCGCCTACGAGATGAACGGCCAACCGCTCGGACGCGACCACGGCGCCCCGTTCCGGCTGATCGTTCCCCACTGGTACGCCGTCGCGTCCGTGAAGTGGCTGAAGCGACTCGACGTCCTCACCGAGCCCCACACGGGGGAGTTCCAGACCGGTCACTACATCTACCAGTGGCCCGACCGACCCCACGAGCCTGTCACCCTGATGCGGGTCCGCGCCCGGATCACCGACCCGGCACCCGGCTCGATCATCGAGAACGAGTCCTACACGGTCCGCGGAAAGGCTTGGTCCGGAACCGGCCCCATCACCCGTGTGGACGTCAGCCTCACCGGAGAAGGCGACTGGCAACCCGCCCAGCTCGAACCAGCCCGAAGCGACCACCAGTGGCAGGACTGGAGCTTCACCTGGGGTCCGATCAACGTCGGCCGGCACACCCTCCGGGCCCGAGCGACCGACGCCGCTGGCAACGTGCAACCCGACGTCCCCCCATGGAATCGCCTGGGCTACGGAAACAACGCCATTGAAGTCATCTACGTCGACCGTCGATGAGTAGCCCACGGGACGATGTGGACCTGTGATCCCTCCACGCGCTGGCCCACGCCCTCGCTCGGAACGACGCCGTCGAGTCCCACGGGTCGGCCGAGGTGCGGGTCAGGGTGCTCGGTGGCCGTCCGGCTGGACGGCGTACCAGTTGCCACCGTTGAGGAAGATGTCGTGGCACTTCACCTCGTACGTGCCCTCGTGTGCGTAGAAGTACAGCGGGTGCCCGTTGTAGGTCACCTGGGTGGTGCCGTCGGTGCGCTGGGTGGTGCCGAGCAGGGACTCCTTCACCCGGTGTCCGGCGAGCGGTGCGCCGTCGGTGAGGACGGGCGGCCAGGCGTCGGCGCAGGTGCCGTAGCAGCGGGGCTGGGGCGTGGTCTCGATGTCGAACAGGTAGATCGCCTGCCCGGTGTCGTCGAACAGGATGGTCCCGAAGTCACTCTCGGCAGCGACGACCTCCTGGCCTTGTTCGCTCGGCCGGGCGGACGGTGACGGCGACGGTACGGGCGGCGCGTCGGTCGTCGCGGTGGGGCTCGATGGTGCGGTGCGGTCCTCGATCGCAGGAGCGACCGGATCCTCGGCACAGGCCGCCAGCAGACCGAGAAGCACGCTGACGGCGATCAATCGGATCCTCACGCTGCCAGTGTGCCCCCTGCCTCCCGACTCGTCGGGCTGACACCTGTCACGCACCATGCGGACACGATCACGTGGACGGCGCCGACGGATCTTGCCCCATGCCGGAACGGCTGGCAGATCTCCTGGCTGGTCTGTCGCGAGTAGCTGACCTGGGCTTCGGGCTCGAGGCCGGCACGGCACAGCGCTCCAGCGTGCTGGCTGCCCAGCTGGCGCGTGCCACGGGTTGCACGGACGGCGATGTGCGCGCCGCCTACTACACCGCCCTGCTCCATCACATCGGGTGCGTGGGGTACGCCCAGGAGACAGCCAGGCTGTTCCAGGACGAGCTGGTCGCGAACCGGGCCGCCGGGCGGACCGACACCGGATCCGCGCGCGATCTCGTGGTGACCTTCCTCCCGATCCTGACCCATGGGCGGCCACCCCTGGCGCGACTGCGACTGCTCGCGAGCGCCATGACCAAGGGCGGCGAGTGGGGCCGGGGCTTCACTGCGACCGCCTGTGAGCTCGGCCGGGACACCGCCGACAGGCTCGGCCTGCCTGGCGAGGTGCAGCGCAGCCTGCTTCACGTCTACGACCTCTGGCGAGGGGAGGCCGGACCGGGTGGTCTGAGCGGAGAGAGCATCCCCATCGGGGCGCGGATAGCGAGGCTTGCCGGTGTCGCGGTCCTCTTCCATTCGATCGGGGGAGCAGAGGACGCCCTCGAAGCCGTGCAGCGCCGTGCCGGTGGAATGCTGGATCCCACCCTGGCGGCACGCTTCTCCACCAGCGGACCGGAGTGGCTGGCCGAGTGCGACCGCGCGGGCGCAGCGCTCGACGCCGAGCCGCATCCCTGGGCGCCGGTTGCGGACCTGCGCCGGGTCGCCGAGGTCTTCGGCGACCTGGCCGATCTGAAGAGTCCGTGCCTGACCGGGCACTCGCGGACCGTGGCGGCGTTGTCGAGCGGAGCCGCCGTGCGGCTGGGGCTCGACGAGGCGACCCGTTCCGATCTCGAGATCGCTGGGCACCTGCACGACGTGGGCCGCGTCGCGGTGTCAAGCTCGATCTGGGACAAGCCCGGTGCGCTGACCACGGGCGAATGGGAGCTGGTGCGCCTGCACGCCTACCACTCCGAACGCGTCCTTGCGGGGTCGCCCGCTCTCACCCGGCTCGCGCCGCTCGTCGGGCGACACCACGAACGGCTCGATGGCAGCGGTTATCACCGGGGATGCACCGCCAGGGATCTTCCCCTGCCGGCACGCATCCTCGCCGCCGCGGACGCGTTCGCGACCATGACCGAGCCGCGCCCGCACCGTGCCGCTCTGGGCCCCGAGCAGGCTCACGAGCGAATCCTCGACGAGGGGCGTCAGGGTCGCCTCGACAGCGACGCGGTGCGGGCCGTCCTTGCCACCGCAGGGCGCCGGATCGCACCCCCCGGTCGCTCGCTGCCCGGCGGCCTGTCCGGGCGCGAGGTCGAGGTGCTCAGGCTGGTGACCCGCGGGCTGAGCAACGCAGACATCGCGGATCGTCTCTCCATCTCGCGGCGCACCGCAGAGCACCACGTCCAGCACATCTACGCCAAGATCGGGGTCTCCGGCCGGGCCGCAGCCACGCTGTTCGCCGTCGAGCACCACCTGCTGTCCGGTCGTGATGGGTAGCTCTACCGATGCGTCCCGGGGACAGCGTGTACGACGCTGGAACCCCAGCACGCAAGGAGCCAGCGATGACCACCATGGCAGCCCGAATGACCCCGGTGATGTCTCCGGACGGCACCCGGATCGCAGTCTTCGTCTCAGGACGCGGCCGACCCCTGGTCGTCGTGCCGGGGACCACCTCGGACCACACCACGTGGCGCCTGCTCGCACCCCTGCTCGAGAGCAGCGTCACGGTTCATGCTGTCGACCGGCGGGGCCGTGGGCCAGCGGTGACCACCCCGACTACACGCTCGACAAGGAGTACGCCGACATCGCGGCGGTCGTCGATGCCGCAGCGGCGGCCTGGGGAGGCCCGGTCGACCTGCTGGGCCACTCCTACGGCGGCAACGTCGCCTTCGGCGCGGCGCTGCGCACCGACAACCTCCGCATGCTTGCGCTGTACGAAGGATGGCCGGTGCCGAATCTCGCCCATCGGTCCGAGGACAAGCGGAGATATCCGGGTCGCTCGGGGAGGTGTTGCTCGCCTTCCTGGCAGAGCAGACCTGAACGTCGAGATCGCCGGAGGCGCGGGCGATCGTCGTCTCCACTAGTAGCCGGTGCCCATCTTGGTCTGCTCACGCTCGACCTGGGCGGTTCCGCCCTTCTGGTCGAGGGTCGCGCAGGCGTCCGCGATGTCGCGGGTCAGCCGCTCGACCTGTTCGCGACCCATGGTCTCCTTCACCAGCGCGCGCATGATCTTCACCCGTTCGGCGTTGGGCGGGAGGGTGTACGCCGGCACCATCCAGCCGCGCTCGGCGGACAACTGCCAGGCGATGTCGGACTCGTCGTACGTGGTGTGCTTCCCCGAGAGCCGGAAGGCCACCAGCGGTAGCTGCTCGCCGTCATCGCCGATCACCTCGAACCGCCCGCTGTCGCGCAGGTTGGCCGCCAGGGCTCGGGCGTTCTGCTGCATCTGCTTCATCACGTAGGTGTAGCCGTCGCGTCCCAGGCGGACGAAGTTGTAGTACTGAGCCAGCACCATCGAGGCGCCCGTGGAGAAGTTCAGCGTGAACGTGGCGTCGGTCTTGCCGAGGTAGTTCTCGTAGAAGACCAGGTCCTGGGCGAGGTCGGACTCCTCGCGGAAGATCAGCCAGCCGACTCCCGGGTACACGAGTCCGTACTTGTGCCCGGAGACGTTGATCGAGCGGACCTGCTCGAGACGGAAGTCCCACGGTGAGTCGGGGTAAAGGAACGGCCAGACGAACCCGCCACTGGCGCCGTCCACGTGGAGCGGGATGTCCAGCTCACGCTGGTTCCTGATGTCGAGCAGCAGCCGGTTGATGCCGACGATGTCGTCCATGTGCCCGGTGAAGGTGGTGCCCAGCACAGCCGCGACGCCGATGGTGTTCTCGTCGAGGTGCGGCGCCACGTCCTCAGGGCCGATCGTGTACTTGTTCTCCTCGAGCGGGACGATCCGTGGTTCGACGTCGAAGTAGCGACAGAACTTCTCCCAGACCACGTGGACGTCCCCTCCGAAGACGAGGTTCGGACGGTCCGTGGACAGGCCGGCTGCCTGCCGGCGCTCCTTCCACTTCCACTTCAGGGACAGGGCGCCGAGCATGATCGCTTCGGACGACCCCTGGGTGCGGCACCCCGTGGTCGCGCCGGGAGCGTTGAAGAGGTCGGCCAACATCCGGACACAGCGTTGCTCGATCTCCGCCGAGATCGGGTACTCGGCATGGTCGATGAAGTTGCGGTGCAGGTTCTCGGCGATGATCTGCTGCGCCTCCGGCTCCATCCAGGTCGTGACGAAGGTGGCCAGGTTGCGCTGCGGATCACCTTCGAGGTTGAGGTCCTCGGCCACCAGCCGAAAGGCGTCGGTGGGGTGCATCCCACCCTGCGGGAAGGAGGTCGCGGGGGCCTCCTCGGTCAGGAATCGGTTGCCGAAGAGCGTCTCTGCGGCTGACTGGCTCACTGTGGTCATGGCGTGTGTTGCACCACCGTTCGTGTCGAAGTTGGCCTGACGAAAACTTGCATGATCCCGCCGATCGCGAAGCAGACGGCACCGGCGAAGGTCCCCCAGTTGACGAGCCCGGCGTCCAGGGTTCGGGAGGTCGCCGGACGCGTGAAGGCCGCGAGTCCGGCGAGGAAGAACAGGACCGAACCGACCTGGTTGATCGTCACCACCCACCACCCGAGCTCATGGAGGTGCACCTCGACGTGACCTCCGCCGGTCTCGAGCATCGCGAGGTGGCCGGACACGAGGAAGCAGACGCAGCCGAGGATGTCGGGCAACCAGATCCATCCGTTGGACTGGCGGGGAGTGAGGCCTTCGGCGAAGGCCGCCACGAGGCTGATCGCGAAGAGGAGCGTTCCCGTGAACAGCACGGCCGCACTCAGCCAGTCCCGCCGGTGCGGCTGGTAGGCCCCCCATCGCATCGGCTCCTCCGTGCCGCGATGGCGCGGGTCAGGGGCGGCGTTGACGACCACCAGGATCGAGGCGTAGCCGCCCAGGCTGAAGAAGCACCCACCGACGAGGTAGGTGATGTTGACAGTCGCCGGCGTGCCCACCTCCAGCTGTGCGAAGACCGCACCCAGGGCGAACAGGCTGCCGCCGAGGACGAAGGCAACGGCGGCGACGAGGTTGAGCCGGCGCAACCGGCGCGTCCGCGCCGGTTCCGGGGCGCGAGCCGAGTGTTGATTCACGCGCACTCGCCCGAGCCCAGGACGGGTACCCGGACGCGTGAGGCCGACAGGTCCTCGCCAGCAGTGCCGACAACGTACCCATGGCCGTTCCTCCGTCCCGCTACGCACTGTCATCCTTGACGGGCCGTGTCGCGGCGCCTTCATCCTCTGCGGGTGATTCACCCGCTACGGATGATCTCGGGGCAGCCTCGATCGAATTACGTTCCAGGGGAACTCGACCCCTCCGTGGGGTCACGGACGGCCCCGGGGGAGGGACGCATGCCCGAACAGCCCAACATCCTGATCATCTGGGGCGACGACATCGGAATCAGCAACCTGAGCTGCTACAGCGAGGGCCTGATGGGGTACCGCACCCCCCACATCGACCGATTGGCGACCGAGGGCGCGAGGTTCACCGACTACTACGGCGAGCAGAGCTGTACGGCGGGCCGCGCGGCGTTCATCACCGGGCAGAACCCCTACCGCACCGGCCTCACCAAGGTCGGCATGCCCGGGGCCGACATCGGGCTGCGTGCCGAGGACCCGACGATCGCCACTGCCCTGAAGGCCCTCGGCTATCGCACCGGACAGTTCGGCAAGAACCACTTCGGGGACCGGGACGAGTTCCTGCCGACGGCGCACGGTTTCGACGAGTTCTTCGGGAACCTCTACCACCTCAACGCCGAGGAGGAGCCCGAGCAGGACGACTACCCCAGCGAGGAGGACTTCCCGGACTTCCGCAAGAACTTCGGTCCCCGCGGGGTCATCCACTCATGGGCGAACCCGGACGGCACCCAGCGCATCGAGGACACCGGCCCGCTCACCCGGGAGCGGATGAAGACCATCGATGACGAGGTCGTGCCCGAGGCGCTGCGGTTCATGAGCGAGGCCCAGGGCAGCGGCACCCCGTTCTTCGTCTGGCTGAACACCACCCACATGCACTTCCGCACCCACGTCAAGGACGGCAGCCGTGGCAAGGCCGGCCGCTGGCAGTCGGAGTACCACGACACGATGGTCGACCACGACGAGCTCGTGGGACAGGTGCTTCGCCACCTCGACGACAACGGGTTGGCCGACAACACGATCGTCATGTACTCCACCGACAACGGCCCGCACATGAACACCTGGCCCGACGCCGGCATGACCCCCTTCCGCAACGAGAAGAACTCCAACTGGGAGGGCGCCTACCGTGTGCCGGCGATGGTTCGCTGGCCCGGTCACGTCCCGCCGGGACAGGTGCTCAACGGCATCGTCAGCCACGCCGACTGGTTCGTCACCCTCCTTGCTGCCGCTGGTGACGTCGACGTGGCCGACCGTCTGAAGGCGGGAACGGACCTGGGCGGTACGACGTACAAGGTGCATCTCGACGGGCACGACCAGCTCGACTACATCACCGGGGCGGCCCCGGCGAGTCCGCGACAGCACTTCTTCTACGTGTCCGACGACGGAGACCTCACGGCCCTGCGCTACGACAACTGGAAGTTCGTCTTCATGGAGCAGCGTGCCACCGGCACCATCAAGATCTGGGCCGAGCCCTACACCCCGCTCCGGGTCCCGAAGCTCTTCAACCTGCGCACCGATCCCTACGAACGCGCCGACATCACCTCCAACACCTACTACGACTGGCTGCTCGACCACGCCTGGATCTTCATTCCTGCGCAGGCGTTCGTCGCACGGTCGATCCAGAGCCTCGCGGAGTACCCACCTCGACAGGAGCCGGCCAGCTTCAGCCTCGACAAGGTCATGGAGAAGCTCCGTGCCGGGGTTGCGAGCTCGTGAGCAGGATGTCGTCGCGGCCGTCCAGGGCCGGCGCGCCGCGTCAGCCTGCCGGGTGGGCTGTTCACCATGGGCTCCGACGACCACTACCCGGAAGAGGCACCCGCCCACCGGGTGCGCGTGGCTGCCTTCGCGATCGACGCGACCCAGGTGACCAACCAGCAGTTCGCGAAGTTCGTACGGGCGACCGGCTACCGGACCGTGGCCGAGCGTCCGCTCCGTGCGGAGGACTACCCCGGCGTGCCGGTGGAGAACCTGCTGCCCGGTTCGCTGGTGTTCACGCCGACCGCCGGGCCCGTCGACCTGCGGCACATCAGTCAGTGGTGGACCTGGACGCCAGGGGCGTGCTGGCACAGCCCCGAGGGGCCCGGGTGGTCGGTGAAGCGCCGGCCGGACCACCCGGTCGTCCACGTGGCCCATGAGGACGCGGCGGCGTACGCGACGTGGGCCGGCGCCGACCTCCCGACCGAGGCCGAGTGGGAGTACGCCGCCCGCGGCGGACTGGAGGGGGCGACGTACACGTGGGGTGACGAGGCTCGCCCGGGCGGGACGATCATGGCGAACACCTGGGACGGTCCCGACTTCCCGTGGCGCAGCACGCGCGAGAGCGGCTTCGTGGGGACGGCCCCGGTCGGCAGCTTCCCCGCCAACGGTCACGGCCTGTTCGACATGGCCGGCAACGTCTGGGAGTGGACCTCCGACTGGTGGACGCAACGACACCCCGACGACGTCGACAAGCCGTGCTGCGCGCCGACCAACCCGCGTGGCGGGGACCTGGAGCACAGCTACGATCCGGCGCAGCCTCAGTTCCGGATCGGCCGGCGAGTGATCAAGGGCGGCTCACACCTGTGCGCCGACACCTACTGCCTGCGCTACCGACCGGCGGCCCGCCGGCCGCAGATGGTGGACACCGGGACCAGCCACCTGGGATTCCGCTGTGTCCATCGGGATGATCCTCCCGGGGACGGGGAGTCGGACCCCCCTGGCACTGCTCGTCGACCACGACGACGCCGAGCGTGAGTTCAGCTACGTGAGCACCGCGGGGACGTTCACCGAATCCGAGCCGATCACCGAGGTGGGACACGCCTCGGGGTGGACGGTGGTCAGCATGGCCGACGACTGGGAGACCGTGTTCGCCCCCGTTAGTGGGTGAGCAGCGTCCGTCCCGCTGCGTCGCTCGACGTGCCGGTGGCCGCGGTGCCGGGCCATCACGAAGTCCATCAGCACGCCCAGGAAGCTGAACACCGCCAGCATCCACGAGGCTGCGGCCAGATCCGGAGGCCGGTGCTCTACCTGGGATGCTCCGTCGGTCGTCTTGTCGCCGATCACGCTGTCGTAGATGGTGCCGGCCAAGGCAGTGGCCACCGCGGCGCCGACGTACCGGGCCATGTTGGAGACGCCTGACGCACCCCCACCTGGTTCTCGGGCACGGCCGCAGTCGCCGCCGACGACGCGGGCCCGTTCGACATGCCCATGCCGACGGCGATGGCAAACAGCGGCAGCAGGAACGCGTCGTACCGCCACGAGGCGTCGACGAGGCCGACGATGACGAAGCCGAACGTGGTGAGGGCGAACCCGACGCCGATCGTCCGCCGACCGCCGAACTTTGCCGCGAGCTCGGGCACCAGGGGCGCCACCGCCACCAGCCCGGCAGCAGCACGTCTCCGCGTCACTCCTGCCGAGGGGGCTCGCCCTCGGGCGGACCGACCGGCGGCCGAGGGTGTCGACCCGAGCGCTTGAGCAGTGGCCCGACGAGCCGGGGACCCGCCAGTCGGCTCTCCAACCGCAATCCCTCCCAGCGGATGGGCTGCGCGAGGTACTGGCCGAGGATGACTCCTGCGGCCAGCGCGATCGCCGTGGCCCCGGCAGCCGCCAGGTCCAGCACGCCGTCCTCGCCCTCGGCGAGCAGAGCCAGTCCACGGTAGATGGACAGGCCGGGCAGCAGGGGCACGATGGCCGGCACGATGAGGACCAGCGGGGGCACGCGCACCCGGCTGGCGATCCCGTGGCTGATCGTGCCGATCGCCACCGCGGCGGCCGTAGCCGCCCAGGTCTGCCCCAGGGAGAGCCGCTCCACGGCCAGGAAGAGCGCCTGACCGCACGCGGCCACGACGGCGGCCGCGGCCGCCGCGCGGATCGGCGCGTAGCACGCGAGGCCGTACGCGGCTGCGGCCAGCCCGGCGCCGAGGGTCATGGCCGATCCCTGGGCCAGGCCCGTGGCCCCGGGCTCCACCCGGCCCAGGTCGGCGCCCACCAGCTCAGCGACCGTCAGCCCGGCGGCCACCCCGGCGATCACGCCCGTGGTCGCCAGCAGCGCGTCGAGCAGCCGAGCGCTCGCCGTGAGCGGATACCCCGTCGAGCGCGTCGGCCATGGCGCCCATGAGCCCGATGCCGGCGAGCAGGATGATGATGCCCGCGGTCACGATCAGGGAGGGGTCCGCGTCCACCCGTGTCACCGCGGCGCCCACGGCGACGAGCGTGGCGAGGAGCCCGCCGGCGGTCTGCTGGTAGAACGGCGGAACCCGGCTCCGGGTGGCCCGCCCGACCAGGTCGATGCCGCACGCCGCCACGAACGCCAGGCAGCTCACCACCGCCCCACCGCCGAGCGTGACCGCCAGCGACGCACCCACCGCACCCCAGCTCACCGTCACGAGCCATCGGGCCCGCCGGTGGTCCGAGGAGTCGATGGCAGCGATCCGATCCCGGGCCTCGTCCACGGGTGGTCCGTCCCGTCCAGCAGGTCCTGCACGAGCCGGTCCACCTCGATCAGCTCCGCGTAGTCCACCGGTCGGCGCCTCACCCGCCGTACCAGGATCGAGGCCGGCACCTCGATGCTCGACTGCTGCTGCATCGGACAGCTCGGTGAAGGTGACGTCGGCGTCGACCCCGCGCAGCCCGCAGGCGCGGGCGACCGCGAGCATCGTCGCCTCGACGTCGGCGGCTCCGCCTCCGGAGGAGAGCAGGAGGTCGCCGATCCGGAGAGCCAGGTCGAGGCTGCCGTAGACGTCCCGTGGCTGGGACACTGCCATCCGTCGGACGCAGGTCGGTCAGGTCGCCGCGGCGGCGTAGCGCTGGAGGAACAGCGCCTCGGTCAGGGCCATGGCGGAGATCTCGCGCGGGTCCACGCTCTCGTTCGGGGCGTGGATCAGCGCCAGGGGCTCCTCCACCCCCATCAGGATGATCTCGGCGTCGGGGTAGGTGTCGGTGAACACGTTGCACAGCGGGATCGAGCCGCCCTGCCCCAGGGTCGCCATCGGCCGGCCGTAGGCCTCCTGCATCGCCTCACCCATCGCCCGGTAGGCCGGTCCGTCGATCGTGGCCCGGAACGGCGAGCCGGTGGCCTCCACCTCGACGGTGACGTGGACACCCCAGGGCGCGGCCTGGTGCAGGTGCGCGACGAGCGCCTTCTCCGCCACGTCGGGCGCGAGCCCGGGTGGGATGCGGAGGTTGAGCCGCGCCGCGGCCCTCGGCACGATCGCCGCCGCCGAGCCGACCACGGGTGGGCAGTCGATGCCGAGCACGGTGACCGAGGGCCGGGCCCACAGCATGTCCGACACCGCGCCGTCACCGAGCAGGTGCACCCCGTCCAGCAGCCCGGCGTCGCCGCGGAACTGCTCGGGCGGGTAGGGCTGGCCCTCCCAGCGTCGGGTGTTGTCGAGCCCCTCGATCGGTGGTGTTGCCGGCTGCGTCCCGCAGGCTGGCCAGCATCGCGACCAGGGCCGCGAGGGCGTCCGGGGCGGCACCGCCGAACATGCCGGAGTGCAGCTCCGAGGCCAGCGCCTCGACCGTGACGACCACGTTCACCATGCCGCGCAGGCTGACGGTGGCGGCCGGTTGGCCGACGGCCGCGTTCCCGGTGTCGCAGACCAGGATCGTGTCCGCGCGGAGCAGGTCGGCGTGGTCGACCACGAAGGCCTCCAGGCCGCCGGTGCCCTGCTCCTCGGAGCCCTCCACGACCAGCTTGAGGTTCACCGGCACGTCCTCTCCCAGGGCGCGCAGCGCGATGAGGTGCATGAGGATGTTGCCCTTGCAGTCCGCCGTCCCGCGCCCGTACCAGCGTCCGTCCTTCTCGGTGAGCTCGAACGGCGGTGTCTCCCACGCGGCGTCGTCGAGGGGTGGCTGCACGTCGTAGTGGGCGTACAGCAGCACCGTGGGTGCGTCGGGGTCGCGCGCACGGCCGAGAGCCGACGACGGCGTTGCTGCCGTCCGCGGTCTCCGCCAGCCGGGCGTCGGTGAATCCGAGGGCGGCGAAGCGGTCGAGCACCCACTGCGCGGCGCGTTGGCACTCCTCGGGCGGGAACTGGCGCGGGTCGGCGACCGACCTGATGGCGACCAGCTCGGCCAGCTCCTCCCGCGCCTGGGGCATGAGCTCGGCGATGCGGGTCCTCAGGTCCATGGCTCACTCACCCGCCACGTCATCGGTCTTGAGGTCCTCGACGAACTCCTTGAAGTCGTCCAGCTCGTCGGGGCAGTAGATCTCGATGATCAGCAGCTGGCCCTTGAAGACCCGGCTGTCCGCGATCACCGGGCGCGCCCCGGGGCCGGTCGCCCCGTTCGTGAGCTGCGAGAGCAGGACCGCCCGACTCAGTGCGTCGTTCGGGTTCTCGCAGGTGGCTCCACCGTCGTCCCCGAGCACGCGCACGATCTGGTCCCTGTCGGGGCGCCGTCGCACCGGCGTCCTCGAGCGCGGCGATCAGCTCGTCGGCCTTCTCCTGCGCCTCGCGGGTCTCCCGGGCCGAGCTGAAGGCGAACAACCCGCCGACGACGAGGGCGCCGAGGATGATCCAGGCGGTGATGTAGATCCAGCTGCGTTCGCGCTTGCTCTGGGTCTCGGTCGGGGTGCTCATGACGGGGCCACCTCCTGCGGCTCAGGCTGCTTCCAGGACGGCTTGCGGAGCTTGTAGAACAGGAACGGCACGAGGAGCCCGAGTCCGAGGGCGCCGCCGCCGACGATGGCGAAGTAGACGCCCGGAGTTGCCGTGACGCGAACTGTGACGGCGGGATGAACCCGACCAGCAGGGCGGCCAGCGAGGCGGCGAAGCCGACGCCGCACATCCCGACCAGCATGGGTGCGCGGTAGCCGCGCGGGTGGTCGGGGTGCTTGCGGCGCAGCTGGATCGCGGCCACGAACATCAGCAGGTACATGATCAGGTAGACCTGCGTGGTGATCACCGAGAAGATCCAGTAGGCGCTGGAGACGTCGGGGATCAACGCGTAGGCGAGGCCGATCACGGTCGTGATCAGCCCCTGGACGACCAGGATGTTCTGCTGGACACCGTTCTTGTTGAGCTGCTGCAGGAAGGGCGGAAGGTAGCCCTCCTGCCGGGAGATCAGCAGCAGGCCCTTCGAGGGCCCGGCCAGCCAGGTCAGCATGCCGCCGAGCGAGGCGGTGACCAGCATGATGCCGACGATCGGGGTCAGCCACTGCCAGCCGAAGTTCGCGAAGACCGCGTCGAAGGCCTGCATCACACCGGCGGTGAGGGACAGCTCCTCGGCGGGCACGATCCAGCTGATCGCCAGCGCCGGCAGGATGAAGATCGCGAGGACCAGGCCCATGGCCAGGAACATCGACTTCGGGAACTCCTTGCTCGGGTTCTTCAACGAGGAGACGTGGACCGCGTTCATCTCCATGCCGGAGTAGGAGAGGAAGTTGTTGACGATGAGGACGAGGCTCGAGAGGCCGGCCCACACCGGGAAGATGTTCTCGGAGGTCATCGGCGCCGCGGACTCGTTGCCCTGCCCGAGGAAGACCACGCCCAGGAGGACCAGCACGACGCCGGGGATCAGGGTCCCGATGATCAGGCCACCGCTGGCGAGACCCGCCACCCCCTTGGTGCCGCGCGAGGAGATCCAGACACCGGACCAGTACACGACGATGATGACCGCTGCCGTCCACACGCCGCTGCTGGCCAGCTCTGGGTTGAAGACGTAGGCGAGGGTGCTCGCGACGAACCCCAGGAGACTCGGGTAGTAGAAGATCGTCATCGCGAACTGGCACCACACGGCCAGGAAGCCCATCGGCTTGGAGATGCCCTCCGAGACCCACTTGTAGATGCCGCCTTCCCACCCCGAGGCGAGCTCCGCGGAGATCAGCGAGGTCGGCAGCAGGAACACGACCGCCGGGAGCAGGTACAGGAACACGCAGGCCAAGCCGTAGACGGCCATGGTCGGCGCAGCCCGCAGGCTGGCGACCGAGCTCGTGGTCATCATCGCCAGGGCCACCCAGGAGATCCAGGTGGTGGGCGGGATCTTGGCTCGTGCAGCCGACGTCCGCTGCTGCGTCCCCGACGCTCATGGCGACCGTCGCAGGTCATGTGTGAAGCCTCCGGTCCTCGGACACCCTCATCACCCCTTGCCCAGAGCGAAAGCGGTTGGTGTGCTCAGGCTAGGAAGGACGTGCGCGTCGACGGATCATCCCCAGCGGGTGAGATCGAGCGCGTGGATCAACGGGCGGCAGAAGCCCGCCGGGCACGCAGCCGCGCCCAGAGCAGGTCGAGGCCGACCGCGAGGACGAGGATGCCGATGATCGCGATGAACGTCTCGGGCTCGTTGCGCAGCGTCTGCACGGCGAACACCAGGAGGACCACCACGGTCAGCACGATCGCCGCCACCAGGATCGACGTCCTCGACCCTGTCTCCCGGCGCAGCTTGAAGGCCGCCACGGACACGACCAGGAAGATCGCCAGGGCGACGGCGCTGCCCAGGGACGCGATGGCGGTGAGGTCAACGAACGCTGCCAGGAGCAGCACCAGGACCACCGAGATGACGAGCCCCCGAGTGCCCCCGACCCGGGCGGGCTGCCCGAAGACGGGCGGGAAGGTGCCGGTCTCCGCAAGCTTGGCGGTCGACCCGGCCGCGGCGTAGATGTTGGCGTTCACCGACGACGACGTGGCCAGCAGGGCTGCCACGGCCATCATCGCGAACCCGGCCTGCCCGAGCGCAGGCTTGGCGGCCTCGGCCAGCGCGGTCTCGCCGTTGGCGACCACTTCGCTCACGGTCAGGGTGCCGAAGACACCCAGTGAGATCAGGACGTAGAGGACGGTGGTGATGCCGAGCGCGAGGTACATGGCCCGGGGCAGGTTGCGGCTCGGGTCGGGCAGGTCGTCGCCGGTGAAGCTGATCACCGTGAAGCCCAGGTAGGCGAAGAACGTCAGCGCAACACTCGACACGATGTCCGTGCCGGGCGGATAGGTCTCGGGTGCCAGGAGCGCGGTGTCCATCTGGGCGAGGGTGACCACGATGAACACGGCGAAGACGGCCAGCAGCACGATGACGATCAGGCTCTGCACCCTGTCGATGAACTTCGCGCCGGCGATGTTGACCACTGCGACCAACAGGACCACCGCGATGGTGAGGACCTTGCTCCACGTCGTCGAGTCGTCGAAGAGCAGCGCCGACCCGTAGCTGCCGAAGGACACCGACACCATCGCGGTCACGATGATGGCTGCGAAGTAGAGCAACCAGGACGTGACGGCTGACACGTGACCTCGGCCGAAGCCCTGGATGAGGAACGTGACGATGCCACCCGACGACGGGTACGTCGCACCGAGCTTGGCCACGGCGTAGCCCTGGAGGGCGGCGACGGTGCCGGCGACGAGGAACGAGATCCAGACCGCCGACCCCGCGACCGCGCCCGCTTCCCCGAGCAGCGCGAAGATGCCGGCGCCGACCATCGAGCCGACGCCGAGGAAGGCGGCCCCACGCACGGTCATGCCACGGCCTGCGGCCGCCTCGGTGCCCTGCTGCGCGGGTGCCATGTCGATCGCTAGCCGACGATGCGCAGGCGACGGTCGGTGTTGTTCAGTCGACGTCCGCCGAAGTCGGTGACGGTGACGATGTCCTCGATGCGTACGCCGAACCGGCCGCTCAGGTAGATCCCGGGCTCGATCGAGAAGCACATGCCCGGGCGCAGCGCCTGCAGCTCGCCCTCGACCATGTAGGGCGGCTCGTGGGTCGTGACGCCGATACCGTGGCCGGTGCGGTGGATGAACTGCTCGCCGTATCCCGCCTCGGTGATCACCGCCCTGGCGACCCGGTCGATCTCCTGGCAGGGCACCCCCGGGCGCACCGCCTCGAACGCGGCCTGCTGTGCCCTCCGCACGATGTCGTGGACGTCGCGCACCTCCTGCGTCGGCTCACCCACCGTGACCGTGCGCGTGGTGTCGGACCCGTAGCCGTACATCAGCCCGCCGAAGTCCAGGACCACCGTGTCGCCGTCCTGGATCCTCCGGTCACCGGCCTCGTGGTGCGGGTTCGCGCCGTTGGGACCCGAGCCGACCACGGTGAAGTCGACCTGCTCGTGGCCGTGCTCGCGCAGCAGCCGGGCCAGGTCGGCCGCCACCTCCGTCTCGAGACGTCCCTCGAAGGGCAGCTCGACGATCTCGAGGTAGGTCGCATCGGCGGCCGCACCGGCGGCGGCCAGCCGCTCGAGCTCGTCGGCGCCCTTGACGGCCCGCAGCATGGGCAGACACTCGCCCAGCGCCACGAATCGGGAGCGTGGCAGGGCGCGTTGGAGACCGAGCAGGTGCGCGGACCAGGCTGCGTCGGAGATCCCGTACCGGCCCTCGGGCTGCATGATCGTGGAGGCGGCGTCGTAGGGATCCGCACCGTCGGTCCAGTCACGGATCTCGAGCGCGGGAGCTCCGACGGCCGCCTCGGCGTCCGGGCGCTCGAGCACCGGGACCACCAGGGTGGGAGCCGTGTCGGGGGAGAGCACCAGGATGGTGAGTCGCTCGGTGATCGCCGTGGGCTGGTACCCGGTCAGCCACACCAGGTCGGGTCCCGGAGCGACGACGACGCCGTCGAGCCCCACCTCGAGCTGCCTGGTCGACGACACGCGCCATGCGAGACGCGTAGTCCTCGACGGTGAACGCCCGCGGCGGCGCAGCGCTTGCTGTCGTCATCGCGCATCCTCCATCCCGTCGCCTGTGGACGCCGCGCAGCTACTGACCGGCGGCGTCCTTCGCGTCACGTTCGAGGGCCTCCACGTCGGCCTCGAGCTGCTTCTTCTGAAGCTTCTCCGAGTGGCGCATCGACTCCTCGATCCTCGCTTCCATGTCCATCACGCCGACCACGACCAGGCCCGCCTCACCCTCGTCGAGGGACTCGCCCAGCTCCTTCAGGTCGTCCCGGCTCATGCCGGCGGCCGCATGACCGGCCACCGCTCCCAGGATCGCCCCGCCCGCGGAGGTGGCCGCCAGCAGGCCGCCGCCGACTGCCGCGAACGGGAAGAGCGCGACGACGAGACCGGTAGCCAGACCCGCACCGCCGCCGAGCACGCCACCGACCCGGGTCGGGGTCTCGTGCTTGCGCGTGATCTTCACCTTGCCGTCCTCACGGCGGTGGATGACCGCGGCGTCGTAGGCGTCCATGAGCCCCTCCTTGGTGTGGAGCTCCTTCACCAGGTCGTAGTCCGTCTCGGCGGACGCGAGGTCCGGGTAGACGCCGGCGAAAGCGATGAGCGTGTCGAATGCCATGTGAGGACCCCCGGTCGATCGGGCGACGAGGTCGCTGCTCGAGTCGTGGGGCAGCGGCCGATTCCGGAGACAACGTCGCACGGCGGACGTGGTCGGCTGCCTCATCCACGACGGGTGATCTGTGCCCGACCTCCGCTGGCTAGCGTGGGCACGACCGGACGGCGCGGAGGTAGTGGTCATGATCAAGCTCCTGAGTGGGATGCCGGCAGGGGTTCTCGGACTGCAGGCGATCGACGACGTCGAGGAAGAGGACTATCGCGACGTCGTGGTCCCTGCGGTCGACGCGGCCATCGCGGAGCACGGCAAGGTCCGTCTCGTCTATGTCCTCGGTCCTGAGTTCGACGAGTACGAGGAAGACGCTGCCTGGGAGGACCTGAAGCTCGGTGTCCGCCACCCGGCGTCGTTCGAGCGGATCGCCATCGTGACCGACGCGCGCTGGGCGGGCCCGACGGTCCGGGTCTTCAGCGTCCTGTGGCCAGGACAGGCCCGCGCGTTCCCGCTCGCCGAGCTCGAGGCCGCGAAGCGCTGGGCGGCTGACGAGTCGAGCTGACACCGATGAGCTCACACTGACCGTCGAACGGACCGTTGGCACGGGACTTTGTCCTCTGCCGATCTGGAGTGCGTGCTGCTCGACTGACGGGGTGATGGCGACAGCGTGGACCACGCGCGAGTCCTTCTGGCGGCAGGCTCGGACCGAGCTCGACGGGCTGCCCGACGGCCGTGGGATCAACATCGCGTACGAGGCCGTGGATCGGCACGTCGCACATGGTCACGGTGATCGCACCGCCGTGCGGACCGTGGCCGCCGACGGCACCGTCTCCTCCGTGTCCTACGCAGAGCTGATGGCGCTCACCAGCCGCTTCGCCAACGTGCTTGACCTTCTGGGTGAGACACCCGGGACAGCGGTCTTCAGCCTGCTGGGGCGCAGCCCGGAGACCTACGTCACCGCGCTGGGGACGCTCAAGCACGGGAGCGTGTTCTGCCCGCTCTTCTCCGCGTTCGGTCCGGCACCGGTCCGGGACCGCTTGCGGCGTGGTGCCGCTCGTGTCCTCGTCACCACCGCCGAGCTCTACGAACGCCGCATCACGAACCTCCGAGCGGAGCTGCCGGACCTGGAGCACGTCCTGCTGGTGGACGGCGAGGTCGAGGGCGCCATGTCCTTCGCGAAACTGCTCGCGGAGGTCGGTGACGACTACGACATCCCGGCCACCGACCCGGAAACCTCGGCGCTGCTCCACTTCACGAGCGGGACCACTGGCCTGCCCAAGGGGGCAGTGCACGTGCACGAGGCGGTGGTGGCCCACCACGCCACCGCTGAGCTGGCGCTGGGCCTCGGGTCCGCCGACATCTTCTGGTGCACGGCCGATCCCGGCTGGGTCACGGGGACGTCGTACGGGATCATCGCGCCCCTCACCCGCGGAGCCACGGTGGTGTCCGATGTCGGCGACTTCGACGTCCGGCGATGGTGCCGGATCCTGGAGGAGCAACAGGTGACGGTCTGGTACACCGCCCCGACAGCGCTCAGGATGTTCATGCGGGCCGGCAGCGAGGTCGTCCGCAGCTTCGACCTGAGCCACCTGCGGCACGTCGCCAGCGTCGGGGAACCCCTCAACGCCGAGGCTGTGACCTGGGCTCAGGAGACGTTCGGCGCGCCCGTGCTCGACACCTGGTGGCAGACGGAGACCGGCGCGATCATGGTCCACAATCCCGTGGGCGTGCCCACCCGACCCGGGGCGATGGGGCTCGCCCTGCCCGGCATCGAGGCTGCTGTGCTCGAGCGCTCAGGGGATCACGTGGTCGTGACTGGGGGCCGTGTGCGGGAGGCGGCGACCGGTGTCACGGGAGAGCTGGCGCTGCGTGCCGGGTGGCCATCGATGTTTCGCGGCTACCAAGGCGACGAGGAGCGCTACCGCGAGCGGTTCGTCGACGGGTGGTACCTCACCGGCGACCTCGTCCGCATGGATGACGAGGACTACATCTGGTTCGTAGGACGCGGCGACGACGTGATCAAGTCCGCCGGGCACCTCATCGGACCGTTCGAGGTCGAGAGCCTGCTGATGCAGCACCCGGCCGTCGCCGAGGTCGGCGTGATCGGCAAGCCCGACCCCGTCGCGGGTGAGCTGGTGAAGGCCTTCGTGACCCTGCGGGACGGGCAGGAGCCCACCGAGGAGCTCAAGGCGGGAGCTGGTGGCCTTTGGCAGGCGCCGTCTCGGGGTCGTCGCGCCACGTGAGATCCACTTCGACCAGAACCTGCCGCACACCCGCAGCGGGAAGGTGATGCGCCGCCTGCTCAAGGCCCGGGAGCTGGGGCTGCCCGAAGGCGACCTCTCGACGCTGGAGCCGCCGTCATGAACCCGCACCACGAAACTCCGCGCATGTCGGGAGCCGCGTCGGCGGTCGAGCCCGGGACCGACCCCCGGCTCGGCCTCCTGCGGCAGATGATGCTGATTCGCTCCTTCGAGGAGCGCTGCGTCGAGCTCTACAGTGCGAGCAAGATCCGGGGATTCCTGCATGTGGGCATCGGCGAGGAGGCGGTCGCGGTCGGCGTGATGGCGGCCCTCGAACCTGAGGACGCTGTCGTCTCGACCTATCGCGAGCACGGTCATGCCCTGGCCAAGGGGGTCCCGCCTGCGGCTGTGATGGCCGAGATGTTCGGCAAGGTCGACCGGCTGCAGCCGCGGTCGGGGCGGTTCGATGCACCTGTTCGACGCTGGTCACCGGTTCTTCGGTGGCAACGCGATCGTCGCCGGTGGGCTTCCCGTCGCCGTCGGCCTGGCTCTCGCTGAGAAGATGCGTGGCCGGAGCAGCGTGACTGCGTGCTTCTTCGGCGACGGCGCCTTCGCTGAGGGTGAGTTCCACGAGTGCGCCAACCTGGCCGCCCTGTGGGACCTGCCCTTGCTGCTCTGCTGCGAGAACAACCTCTACGCGATGGGCACCGCGATCGCCCGTGCACAGGCAGAGACCGATCTGGCGCTGCGCGCGGCGTCGTACGGCATGTCGGCCTGGGCAGTCGACGGCATGGACGTGGCAGCCGTCCAGGAGGCAGCCGGGCACGCGGTCGACCGCATCCGCGGCGGTGCTGGCCCCTGCTTCCTGGAGTTGCGCACCTACCGCTTCCGCGCCCACTCGATGTACGACCCCGAGCGCTATCGCCTGAAGGCAGAGGTCGAGCGGTGGAAGGAGCGCGATCCGATCGAGCTGCTCGCCGATCGGCTCGAGGCCCTGGGGGTGCTCGGTGACGAGACCCGCGAGCAGATGACGGTCGCGGTGCGGGCCGAGGTCGACCTGGCCTGTGCTGCAGCCGAGGAGGCGGGGCTCGAGCCGGTCGAGGAGCTGACCCGGTTCGTCTACTCGGACCTGCCCCGGAGGGACCGTGACCGCCACGACGATCGAGACGACCTATCGCGAGGCGATGCGTGAGGCGATCCGGGACGCGATGCGTCGCGACGACCGGGTGTTCCTCATGGGTGAGGACGTCGGAGAGTACGGGGGCTGCTTCGCGGTGTCGCTGGGGCTCCTGGAGGAGTTCGGGCCGGAGCGGATCCGCGACGCCCCGCTGTCCGAGTCCGCCTTCGTCGGAGCGGGCATCGGCGCCGCACTCGCCGGCATGCGGCCGATCATCGAGATCATGACCGTCAACTTCAGCCTGCTCGCACTGGACCAGATCATGAACAACGCCGCGACGCTGCTGCACATGTCCGGCGGACAGTGTCGGTCCCTCTCGTGATCCGGATGACCACGGGGGCGGGACGCCAGCTCGCTGCTCAGCACTCCCACAGCCTGGAGGGGTGGTTCTGTCACATTCCGGGGATCAAGGTGCTCGCGCCCGCGACGGTCGAGGATGCCCGCGGGATGCTCTGGCCGGCGCTGCAGGATCCGGACCCGGTGCTGATCTTCGAGCACGGGACCCTCTACGCGATGTCCGGAGAGGTGCGCGAGCCAGCCCGGGAGGTGGACATCTCCCACGCCGTCGTACGTCGGCCCGGCGAGGACGTCTCCCTGGTCACCTACGGCGGCACGCTCGGCACGACGCTGACGGCGGCCGAGCGTCTCGCAGATGAGGGCATCGATGCCGAGGTGATCGACCTGCGGGTGCTCCGGCCACTCGACGACGACACGATCATGGCGTCGGTACGTCGCAACCACCGCGCCGTCGTGATCGACGAGGGATGGCGCAGCGGGAGCCTCTCGGCGGAGATCAGCGCACGGATCCTCGAGCAGTGCTTCTTCGAGCTCGACAGCGCGGTCGAACGGGTCTGCTCGGCCGAGGTGCCGATGCCCTACGCGCGCCACCTCGAGCAGGCCGCCCTTCCCCAGCCGGCGGACGTCGTCGCGGCGGTCCACCGGGCCTTGGCGCGATGAGCGACTTCACGATGCCCTCCCTGGGCGCCGACATGGAGTCCGGCACGTTGCTGGAATGGCTCGTCGGACCCGGTGAGCGGGTCCACCGGGGTGACCTGATGGCGGTGGTCGACACCGACAAGGCGGCGGTCGAGATCGAGTCCTTCAACGAGGGGGTCGTGGAACGGCTGCTGGTCGAACCGGGCACTCGGGTCCCCGTCGGCGCGCCGCTGGCCGTTCTCACAGACGATGCTGCCGCGACGGTCCCGGCGGCGCCATCCCCGCCCCGCGCCGCATCGTCCCCGGCTCCGCCGGCACCAGGCACCAGGCTCAAGGCGACTCCACCTGTCCGCCACCACGCCAAGGAGCTGGGTGTCGATCTGGCGACACTCACCGGCACCGGCCACCAGGGCCAGATCACCCGGCGCGACGTCGTGCGCGCCGCGGCAGCGAGGCAGACCTCGCTGCCACCGGCGCGCGTGCAGGAACCGGCCCCGCGACCGGCCCCCGAACCCGGCTCCGTAGCGTCCCGGGAGAGGACTCGAGTCTCGCCGCTTGCTCGCCGGTTGGCCGCGGAGCTCGGCGTGGACCTCGCGCGCGTACGTGGCACCGGCTCCGACGGCGCGATCCGGGCAGCAGACGTCCGGGCGGCTGCCGCGGGATCTCCCGTCGCCACGGCAGCCGGCCCGGTGCATCCGCCCGAGCACACCCTGCCTGCCGAGCGGGACGGACGCAGCACGATCGCTGCATTGATGAGCCGGTCGAAGCGGGAGATCCCCCACTACTACGTGGCCACCACGATCGACCTGCAGCCCGCGAAGTCGTGGCTGCACACGGTCAACCGCGACCTGCCGGTGTCCGACCGGATCGTGCCGGCGGCGGCGTTGCTGCACGCGGTGGCGCTGGGCCTTCGCCAGGTGCCCGAGCTCAACGGCTTCTGGCTGGACGACGGGTTCGTGCCCGGGGATGGCATACACCTCGGGGTCGCGGTGAGCGTACGCAACGGCGCCCTCGTAGCGCCCGCGATCCATGACGCCGCCGACCTGGACCTGGCCTCGGTCATGGCGGCGCTGCGCCAGCTGGTCCGCCGTGCACGCACCGGCCGCCTCGCCCGCGCCGAGCTGGTCGACCCCACCGCCACCGTGACCGACCTCGGGGACCAGGGCGTTGAAGAGGTCATCGGCGTGATCACGCCGCCGCAGGTCGCTCTGGTCGGCATCGGTCGGATCGTGGAGCGGCCCTGGGCCGTGGCCGGTCTGCTCGCGGTGCGCCCCGTCGTCCGGATGACACTGTCGGGTGACCACCGCGCCACGGACGGCCGGGTCGGCGCCCGTTTCCTCTCGATTGTCGACGAGATCCTGCAACGACCCGAGGAGTGGTGAGCATGACCCCTGACCAGGCCGAGGACCTGATGGGACGGGCGATCCGGCGGATCGTGCCCGACGCCGACCTCGACGGCACAGGTCCGGACACCGACCTGCGCCGGGCCTTCGAGCTGGACTCACTGGACTTCTTGGGCCTGGTCGAGATCATCAGCACCGATGCCGGGGTGCGGATCGACGAGGAGGACTACCCGGAACTCGCGACGATGGCGTCGAGCACCGAGTTCCTGGTCCGCCGCTCTGCGACCGGATGAACGATGGCGACCACGCGGTGGCCGCCGGGCCCCATGTGGGGGAGTGCATACCGCGTGACACTGCCAAGCCGCGGATCTGGGGCGCCGTAGTCGGTCGAATGTCGATCTGTGCGGGTCGAAAGGCCCTGTCGGAGCCACGAGATCGCGCGGATCGTGAAAGGACCGATGCGCGAGGAGTGGACCATGCAGCATTTCCGCGACCGGGCCGAAGCCGGGCGCCAGCTTGCCCAGCGCGTCGCGCACCTGCGCGACCAGGATCTCGTCGTTCTCGGGCTACCCCGGGGTGGGGTTCCGGTGGCCTTCGAAGTCGCAGAGAAGCTCCAGGCCCCGCTCGACGTGATCGTGGTCCGCAAGCTGGGGCTCCCGTTCCAGCCCGAGGTGGCCATGGGCGCGATCGGCGAGGGCGGGTTCCGGGTCGTCGACCGTGACCTGGTGTCCCGGGCCCGGGTCACGGCAGATGAGTGGCAGACGGTCGAGCATCATGAGCGACAAGTGCTCGAGAAGCAGATCGTCCGGTTCCGGCGCGGGCGTGAGCGCGTGGATCTGCACGGTCGGGTCGCGGTGATCGTCGACGACGGCATCGCGACCGGGTCGACGGCCCGGGTCGCGTGTGACATCGCACGCCATCTCGGAGCTGTGAAGGTGGTGCTCGCAGCGCCGGTGGCCCCGTTCGAGGCCGTCCGGAGGTTGACCGGTATCGACGAGGTCGTGTGCCTCGCCACACCGCGACACTTCGGGTCGGTGGGTCAGCACTACGACGACTTCTCCGCGATCCGCGACGAGGAGGTGATCGTCCTTCTCGACGCGGCCGGGCGGCGGTTGCTCGGCGTGGGCCAGGCTCCTGACGGTCGAGACTGCGACCTCGAGGTCGAGATTCCTGCAGGTGGAATCATGCTTCAGGGACACCTTCACCTGCCCGACGAACCACGTGGAGTGGTCGTCTTCGCACACGGCAGTGGGAGCAGCAGGCACAGTCCCCGTAACCGTTTCGTCGCCGAGGTCCTCTACCGGAGCGGGCTCGGCACCTTGCTCCTCGACCTTCTCGCGCCGGCCGAGGAACAAGACCGAGCATGCGTGTTCGATGTCGACCTGCTCGCCGCGCGGCTGGTTGCTGCGACCCGCTGGCTCAGAGCGAGACCGGACATGTCGCAGGCACGAGTGGGCTACTTCGGTGCGAGCACCGGCGCCGCTGCCGCACTGGAGGCGGCAGCCGAGGTGCGGCCGAGCATCGCGGCCGTCGTCTCGCGGGGCGGTCGACCGGATCTCGCGGCGGCGTGGCTGGCCTACGTGACGGCGCCGACTCTTCTCATCGTCGGCAGTCGCGACCCGGCTGTGCTCGACCTCAACTGGAAGGCACAGGCGCAGCTGAGCTGCCCGAACAGGCTGACGGTCGTGAACGGAGCCACGCACCTGTTCGAGGAGCCAGGGGCCCTGGCCGAGGTGGCGATCCTGGCCAAGGACTGGTTCGTCGAGCACCTTCTGCCCGTCCAGGTGCACGCCGCCTCCTAGGTGGCGCTCTTCTCCGTGCCGCCCCACGCCGGTCAGCGACGCGAGTCGGCCCACCGGTAGCCGCACCGGGACGTACGCCTCTGTCACGGCTTCGCGGCGACGCAGAGACTGGCATCACCGGGAGACCAGGGAGGGGAGGTTCCGCGATGGGCGGGCACACCTCGTTGACGTTCCTCGGCGCCGCTCGGACCGTCACCGGCAGCAAGTTCCTCGTCGACACCGAGGGGGTTCGCGTGATGGTCGACTGTGGACTCTTCCAGGGTGAGCGCCTCTGGCGCCGGCGCAACTGGGAGCCGCTGATTGTCGATCCGGCGAAGGTGGACGCCGTGGTGATCACGCACGCGCACCTGGATCACAGCGGGTACCTCCCGCTCCTGGTCAGGAACGGTTTCAGTGGGCCCGCGTACTGCACGCCCGAGACCGCGGAGCTCGCCGCGATCATCCTCCGTGACTCGGCGCACATAGCGGAGAGCGACGCGGCGCACGCAGACGCGTGGGGCTATTCCAAGCACAAGCCTGCTCTGCCGTTGTACGACTCCAGGGACGCGGAGAGGGCGATCGACCTGCTCACCACCGTGGAGCGCGACACGCCGACCGTGATCGCGGGAGAGGTCGGTCTGGAGCTGCGCTCGGCCGGGCACATCCTCGGGTCGGCCTACGCGGAGCTCGATGTCAGAGGCTCTCGGCTGCTCGTGAGCGGTGATGTCGGACGCCCCGGCCACCCGTTGCTGCTGCCTCCGGAGACCCCCCGCGATGCCCACACGGTGGTGGTGGAATCGACGTACGGGGACCGGCTGCACGAGGCGGAGGACGACGACATGCTGGCCGACGCCATCACCCGCACGGTCGGCCGGGGTGGTGTCGTCCTGATGCCGGCATTCGCCGTGGACCGCACATTCGTGCTGCTGATGATCCTGGCCCGGCTGGAGACCGAGGGTCGGATCCCGTCGGTGCCGGTGTACGTCGACAGCCCGATGGCCCTGGGCGCGCTCGAGGTCTACCAGAAGGCCATCGGGAGGCGCGACCCGCAGCTTCGGCCCGAGGTGACCATGGCCAGCACGGAGTACCGGCCGAGTCGCCTGAGGCTGGCTCCGAGCGTCGAGGAGTCGGAGAGGCTGAACCGGCCCGGCAAGCCGTGCATCATCGTGTCGGCATCCGGAATGGCCACCGGGGGCCGGGTGCTGCACCACCTGGCGTATCAGCTGCCGCACGCCCGCAACAGCGTGATCCTGACCGGCTTCCAGGTGCCTGGAACCCGAGGGCGCGCACTGGTCGACGGCGAGAAGCAGATCAAGATCCACGGCCGCTACGTCCGGGTGCGGGCAGAGGTCCACGTGACCAACGCCTACTCCGCGCATGCCGACGGCAAGCAGATGGTGCAGTGGTTGTCGGCGATGAAACCTCCGGACGCTGCCTACGTGGTGCACGGCGAGGAGGGCGCTGCGCGAGCCCTGGCGACGCGATTGGCCGATGAGCTCGGCTGGAGTGCCGTCGTCCCTCGCTACCTCGAGCGAGTGCTGCTCTGACCGCCGCTGGAACGTGTCCGTCGGTCGGTCACATCACCACGCCGGCGTAGCGCTGCAGGGAACAGCGCCGGTCAGGACTGCGGCTGAGATCTCACGTGGGTGGCCGGACACGGCCGGAAGCGGGATCATGGGGTGCATGGAGGAGGTCAGCGTCCAGCCCGTCGATCTCGTGCGCCTCGCCGAGATCCTGCCCGCCGACAGGGCGGAGCGGCTGGTCGCCGCGGCGGGCAAGGCACAGTCGGCCTTCGGTGACCGGGTGGTGTGGCACGTGAACGCCACCTCCCGAGGCGGCGGTGTCGCCGAGATGCTGCAGACACTGCTCGCCTACGGCAAGGGGGCTGGGATCGCGAACCGCTGGCTGGTGCTGGACGGCGATCCGCACTTCTTCGCGATCACGAAGCGCCTGCACAACGTGCTGCACGGGGAACCGGGGGACGGCGGACCGCTCGGCCCCGCAGAGCACAGGCACTACCAACAGGTGCTCCGCGCCAACCTGGCGGACCTGACCGGGCGCGTCTCGTCGCGCGACATCGTCCTCCTCCACGACCCCCAGACCGCCGGGCTGGCCGAAGGTCTGCGCACGTTGGGGGCCACGGTCGTGTGGCGGTGCCACGTGGGGCGCGACGAGGCCAACCACGTCACGGAGGCAGGGTGGGCGTTCCTGCGTCCGTACCTGGCGCACGCCCAGGCACTGGTCTTCTCTCGGCGTGCGTACGCACCGGATTGGGTCGACCCCGACCTGCTGACCGTGATACCCGCCCTCCATCGACCCGCTCGCGGTCAAGAACATGATGCTGGCACCCGAGCACGTCATCGCGGTGCTGGCCGCCGCCGGGTTGGTCTCGGACGGCCACCGGGAGAGGCGCGTCGACTTCGTCCGCAGGGACGGCACCGCCGGGACGGTGCGGTCACATCGCAGGGCAGGCGGGCTGCTGCTGGGCAGTGACCCACCGCCGCTCAGCGCACCGCTCGTGGTGCAGGTGAGCAGGTGGGACCGGCTCAAGGACATGGCCAGGCGTCATGGAGGGGTTCGTCCGTGCCCTCGGCGATGTCGGCCTGGACGGCGCACACCTGATGCTTGCGGGGCCGGACGTCCTCAGGGTGAGCGACGATCCCGAGGGGGCCGAGGTGCTCGACGAGTGCCGGGAGGCCTGGCACCGGCTCCCCGGTGCGGTCCGCCGGCGCGTGCACCTGGCCTCCATCCCGATGGACGACGTCGACGAGAACGCGATCATCGTGAATGCCCTGCAGCGGCACGCGGCCGTCGTGGTCCAGAAGAGCCTCGCCGAGGGGTTCGGACTCACGGTGACCGAGGCCATGTGGAAGGGGCGGCCCGTCGTGGCCAGCAGGCTGGGCGGGATCCAGGACCAGATCGTCGACGGTCGGACGGCCTCCTGGTGGACGATCCCGCCGACCTCGATGAGTTCGCACGAGTCCTGTGCCGCCCGCTCACGGATGCGCGACTCGCGGATCGACTGGGCGCCGCGGCGCATGCTCGCGTCCTGGAGGAGTACGTCGGCGATCGTCATCTCGAGCAGTACGTCGATCTCTTCGCCGCACTGGTGGGTCGCGCCGACGAGCGAGTGACCCCACCTCCCCGGAGGCCGCTCGACCCAAGTCCCTCGCGCGAGGGCCCAGTGGCCCTTCCCCTGGCGGCTGCCCACGACCAGCATGGCTGCATGCGCACCACGCACCGCGGTCATGACCCGTCCTCGCGCCGTAGGCCCACCGCGGGTGCGAAGCTGGTGGGCCTCGTCGGTCTCGCACTGACAGCCGTGGCCATCGCGCAGGAGCTCAGCAGGCCGAGGGCGGAGCGGTCCTGGGAGGGCAGGGTGCTCGGTTTCGTCCCCTACGACCTGCGACCCCCGACCGTCTCGCGGCTCCGGGCCAGCGTCTGGCAGCCCGAGTCCGAGCGGTGGCTCCTGCCGCGGTCCTTCGGCGTGGGTTGGTCACCCAACCTGGCGAGGATCGTCGCGGCGCTCCACCTCCGTCGGCGACCGTAGTCCCGCCTCACGGGGGCGGCCATGAGCGTCCTGCGTGGCCTGGCAGCAGCGGCCGCCCTCGGGGTCGGCACGGCCGCGACGGCCGCCGGGGCGGGCATCGGGATCCGGCACCTGCAGAAGACGGGCCTGACGCTCGGGACGGTCACGGGCCTGGCGCTGCTGGCGCTCGGACTGGCGCTCCTCGGGTATGCCGCCACGGTGGCGTGGAGAGCCATGCACGGGTGGTGGCGTCTGACGCTGCTTCCGGCGGTGGTCGTGGTCGCGCAGGTGGTGCTCGCCTCGGCCGTGGCGGTGATGTACGCCGTCGTACCGCCGACCTCGCTCGGGGCCGGCACCCCTGCTGACCACGGGCCTTGCCTTCCGGGACGTCTCCTTCGCCACCAGCGACGGCGCCGAGCTCTCCGCCTGGTGGATCCCGTCACGCAACGGCTCTGCCGTGGTGCTCAAGCACGGCGCCGGCTCCACACGCACCTCGACGATGCGTCACGCCGCCGTGCTCGCCCGGCACGGCTACGGCGTCCTCATGGTGGACGCCCGGGGCCACGGCCGCAGTGGCGGCAACGGCATGGCCCTCGGCTGGTACGGCGATCAGGACACCGCCGCCGCGGTGACGTTCCTGAGCGGCCAGGAGGGAGTTGTCCCGTCGAAGATCGGGGTCGTCGGGTTGTCGATGGGCGGCGAGGAAGCCATCGGTGCCGCCGGGGCGGACCCCCGGATCGCCGCGGTGGTCGCGGAGGGTGCCACCGGACGCACGGCCTCCGACAACGACGACGTCCGGCCGCAGGACCTCGCCTCGGCCGCGGAGCGGGGCGTGGACTGGTTCACCTACGGGTTGACGGACCTCCTCACCGGAGCCTCGCCGCCGGCGTCGCTGCGGAGCTCCGTCGCCGCCGCGGTCGACACCGAGTTCTTGCTCATCGTCGCCGGCACGGAGCCGGGGGAGAGCCTGGCTGCCGCCGCCCTGCGCAGTGTCGACCCACGACGCGTCCAGGTCTGGAGCGTCCCCGGTGCCGCCCACACCCAGGGCCTGGCCACCTCGCCGGGGGAGTGGGAGCGTCGCGTCGTCGGCTTCCTCGACGACGCGCTCGAGCCGTGAGCCGCCCGGGCCACGGGCTCGATGTTGCCCAGGACCCTCCTCAGGGCCGGTAGGAGTCGGTCGGGACGACCACGGCCCGGCCGCTCACGGTGCCGTGGGCCAGTGCCTCGTAGGCGAGAGGAGCGTCCTCGAGCGTGTAGATGGACGTCTCCGCCGTGAGCAGGCCCCGGGACGCCAGGTCGAGGACCTCGACGAGCTCACGTCGGTTGCCCCAGTACGTCGTCTGGACGCTCACCTCGTACGGCAGGCCGAAGAACGACACCGGAAGGGTTCCGCCGGCGATGCCCACGATCGTGAGGTCCGCCATCTGACGCGCGCAGGCCGCCGCCGTCGCGAGGGTCTCGTCGGAGCCCACGCAGTCGATCACGACATCCGCGCCGACGCCGTTGGCGAAGGCGCGGATCTCCTCGACCAGCTCCGGTCCGGGGGGCAGCGCGAGGTCCGCACCCTCGCGGAGGGCCAGGTCACGCGCCGACTCGCGGGTGTCGACTGCCACGATGCGGGCAGCTGACGTCGCGCGGAGGATCTGCACCGCCATGTGTCCCAGACCTCCGACACCGATGACGACCGCGGTCGAGGACGGGCCGAGCTTGGCCGCCGACCGGCGTACGGCGTGGTAGGGCGTGAGACCCGCGTCCGTCAACGGTGCGACCTGCACGAGATCCATCCCTGCCGGTATCGGCACCAGGTGCCGGGCCGACGGCACCAGCATGTACTCCGCCATACCGCCGTCGAGACCCAGCCCGCCCCCGCCTCCGGGCACGGGCGCCAGGTCCGGCCGCTCGCAGTAGGTCTCCAGCCCGTCGAGACAGTGCCGGCAGGATCCGCAACCCCAGGCTCCCACCACGGCCACCGGTTGGCCGACCTCCAGGGCGGTGACACCGGCACCGAGCGCGTGCACCCAGCCGGCGTTCTCGTGCCCGAGCGTGAACGGGGGAGACCACGGGAGCATGCCCGGCTCGAACTCGTGCATCACGTGGAGGTCGGAGTGGCAGGCACCGGCGGCCCCCACCTGGACGACCACCTCACCCGGGCCCGCCTCCGGGCTCGGGACCTCCTCCATGACCGGGTCGCTCTTCCAGGACTTCAAACGCAGCGCTTTCACGTGAACCTCCCGCTGCTCGGTGTCCTTCGTGACCACCCTCCTGCGGGGCGCGGCGGCGGATCAGGGTCGTCGGGCCATGACCTCGGGGTCATTGGTCCCTAGGTCCGGGCGGCGGCTCGCGCGACCGTGGTGTGAGCACCCAACCGCGAACGGAGACCGCCATGACCGAGAGCAGCTCGTCGCCCGTCGTCGTCGCCGTCGGGCCGGGCCCGACGGACGCCGCGCTCGCCTTCGCAGCCGAGGAGGCGACCACCACCGGAGCTCCTCTCCAGCTGGTGCACGTGGTCCACTCCCAACCCCTCGGGCCGGAAGCCGCCGTGCTGTCCGAGAGGGAGCATGAACGGGTCGGTCGCAAGGCCCTCAACGCGGCCCTCGCGAGTGCTCGCGCACTCGTCCCGACAGGGGCGCCGGTCACCGCAGAACTGTGCCTGGGCGCGGTCGTCCCCACCCTGGCGGACGTCGCTTCGGAGGCGGCGATGATCGTGCTCCAGCGGCGGGACCTGTCGAGTGTGCGGCGCATCGTCACCCGGTCGGTCTCCGGCGGCGTCGCAGCCCACGCCCGGGTGCCGGTCATCTCGGTTCCGGAGCACTGGTCCCCCGAACGACCCCACGGACGCGATCCGAGGGTCAGCGTGGGCGTCGATGTCCCTGCGCGCTCCCTGGAAGTGCTGCGTGCGGCGGCAGCCGCGGCGAAACGACGCGGTGCGGTCCTCCACGTCGTCCATGCCTGGAGCTTCCCCGCGGCCTACGACGACCTCGCCCTCAGCGTGAGTGAGGCCGAGGAGTGGAACAAGCGAGCCGCCGAGGAGATCCAGCACGCCATCGACGGGTTCGGCAACGAGATGCTGGGCGTGCCCTACCGACTCGACGTACGGCAGGCGCCCGTGGCCGACGCGCTGCTCGAGGCGGGAGAGGCGTCGGACCTGCTCGTGGTCGGCCGTCACGACTCCCGGATACCGCTCGGCTCGCACCTGGGTCCCATTGCCCGGGCGGTCCTCCACGAGGCCGAGTGTCCGGTGCTGCTGGTCGATCCGCGTCGGGATCCCGGACAAGAGCGGCTCGAGGGGACGACCCCGGAGGCCGCTGCCCGGAGGGCGTGAGCGCTGACGCGGGCCCAAGGTCCCGAGAGCCGGGTGCGGACGACCCTGCCCCGAGCCTCCCGGCGAGCCCAGCATGAAGATGTCCATCCTGCTACGAGGAGTGAGAGCGATTCTACGAGGAGTGAGAGCGATGTCGGACGTCCGCCGTGAACCGGTGGTGATCGGAGTCGACGGGTCGCCCGGAAACTTGGGTGCCCTCCACTACGGAACCATCGAAGCTCGGCGTCTCGGCACCGGCGTGCGCCTGGTCCACGTCGTGCCGAGCTACGTCCCGGTCGCGACCATGATGCCGCTGACGCCGGCTGACCTGACCGAGGTCGGGGCCAGCATCCTGCGGGGGGCGGAGGCCACCGCCCGGGAGATCGCCCCGGACGTCGACGTGGAGGGGTGGCTCGAACAGGGGTCACGAACCCTCGAGCTCACCCACGCCGCCCAGCATGCCCCGCTCCTCGTCGTGGGACGCACCGAGCGCTCCACGGTCGAGCGGCTGATCACCGGCGACACCGGCACGGGGGTGGCGGCGAAGGCTTCGGTTCCGACCGTGTCCGTCCCGGCCGGGTGGGAGCCGGCGGACGTGCGCGTCGTCCTGGTCGGGATCAGGTCGCGCACCCATGCCGAGACGCTCCTGGGCCAGGCCTTCGCCCTGGCGGCTGCGCACGGTGCCCGGGTTCGCGCCCTCCACGCGTGGCGGCTGTCGAGCGAGTACGACGACATCATCGCGGACCACACCAGGGCCGCGGAGTGGACCGCGCGGTCTGAGCGGGAGCTGGAGCAGCTGCTTCGCCCGTGGCGCGAGGCCTTCCCCGACGTGGCGACCGAGACCCTGGTCGTCCACGGGCATCCCGCGCACGCCCTCGTGGCCGCGTCGCGGGACGCCGATCTGCTCGTGATCGTGCGACGGCCACGCGACATCCCGGCCCTGCGCCACCTTGGTGGCACCGGCCGCACCGTGCTCCGCGCAGCGGCCTGCCCGGTGCACGTGGTCCCGCCCGAGGGAGTGATCGGTCCGGACCCCGCCGCCTCGCGGAGCGAAACGAGCCCGCGGCGGGTCACCGCTTCCTGACGTCACCCGCTGGGTCAGGGGACCACTGGCCCGGTGCCTACCCGTCCTTCGGCCCTGTCGGCACCGGGACGAGGTTGGGGATCGTGTCCTCATGGGGACCTACCGAGCGTGCTGGAACCTGGTGGTCTTCCTGATCGCCGGCATCTCGCTGATGGTGGGTGGGCTGAAGGAGAGCCCTTGGTTGATCCTGGTCGAGGTCATCGCGGTCGGAATCACGGGCATGGCCCTGGGAGCGTGCTGGGAGGACGATCCGGCGCGCAGGTGGCGCGTCGGTCGCGCCTGGGCTCGCCGCGGGATCGTGGCTGCGGTCGTCCTGATCGGGCTGCCTCACCTCATCGGCCCCTGGTCGCTCCTCGTCCTCGTGGCGCTGGGGACGCTGTCTCCGGCCGTGGTCCTCGCCGCAGCGCGGCACAGCAGCCGACGGCGGGACGCGGCGGCAGGAGACGCTGTGCGGGGCCTCTCGGACGACGCGCTCGCCCGACGTTGGCGCAGCTCCTCGGTCGCGGTCCGCAGCTCGTGGCGCACGCCTGCCGAGGTCCTCGCGCTGGTGCTGGTACGTCAACGGCTTCTCGACGAGCTCGAGCTCCGGGACCCGGAGGGGTTCACGCGATGGCTCGTGGCAGCGGGCTGGCGGGAGTCCCCCAGCCGGTGAGCGGGCGCGGGTACGTCGTCGATAAACAGGGCCGTTCGGCCCTATGCCCCACTCGGTGGCCGTGTTGGACTTCGACGAGGACGGGGCCCCGACGGTGAGGGGGCCGGGCACACGGATCCACCAGACGTCCGGATTCGTGCGCGCCGACGTTACGCACGTGGCCGGGTCCCCGTCCTCATGCCCTCGGGAGTGCGTCTCGCACGGGCAGAGGTGCCAGGACCTCGGTACCCGCAGCGGGCAGGGTCCCGGACGCCGGGGCCACGAGGTCCTTGGTGTTGCTGGTCATCTCGGCGGAGACTGGGTCGTGGCCGAGCGGCGCACACCCATCGTCGAGGGCACGGACCTCGTCCGGCCGCCGACATCGCCGAAGGGATGCGTGAGATGACAGTCCGACCTGTGCGCACCGTGAGCGTCCCCAGCGGGCAGGGTCGCCCTCCGCCCTACCGGCCGTGGTTCCGTGGACAACCCGGGTTGACCGCGATCGTCAGCGCAGGCCTGTTCGTGATCGTCACCGCCGTCCGGCTGGCCATGGGAGACGATGCTGCGGCCGGGGTGAGCATGCTGTACACGTTGCCGGTGAGCCTCGTGGCCCTGACCTGGGGCCGCCTCGCGGGCGTCGGCGCTGCCGTCCTCGCCGTCACGCTGGTGGGCGTCTGGGTGCTGGTCGCCGACGTCGATCTCTCCTGGGTGGGCTGGCTGTCCCGGGCCGCGCCGCTGGTGTTGTTCGGGTTCCTGCTCGGCGACGCCACGCAGCGACTGGGGAGGGCCGAGCACGAGCGCGTGCGGGCCGAGGCGCGGGAGCAGCGTCACCGGCAGGGCGTGGAGATCAATGACAGCCTGATCCAGGGCATGGCCGCGGCGAAGTGGTCGCTCGAGTCAGGAAACGTGTCAGCTGGGCTGAGGATCCTCGACGACACGATCCGGCGCGGTCAGTCCCTCGTCTCAGTGCTGATCCGCGACGTCGAGTCGGTCGACGGCTCGCACAGGAGGTAGCCCGCTCATCCGTGCACGGACGAGCGTCCTGCCCCTGTCATCGGCTCGCGGAGACGCTCCTGTGCTCCATCTCCGGCCGGTAGCTGCCGTGCCGTGCGGCGCCGTTGAGAGCGGCGCGGTGGATCAGTGCAGCCCTGGCCTCGGCCCGGTTGGCGTCGTGCCCGGCCCAGGCACGGAGCACCGGCGCCTGCAGTGCACGGCCGAAGGAGAAGCTGAGCTCCCAGGGATGGCCCGCGTGACGGTTGAGCGCGTTGAGCCGGGCCGTGGCCTGCTCGTCAGCCATGCCTCCGGAGAGGAAGACGATGCCCGGTACGGCGGCCGGGACCACCCTGCGCAGCACCTCGAGGGTCGTCCTGGCCACGGTGTCGTCGTCGACCTGGGTGGGGCAGGCGTCGCCCGGCACCACCATGTTGGGCTTGAGCAGCGTCGCCTCGAGCTCGACCCGGTGCCGGTGGAGCTGGTCGTAGACCGTACGGAGGGCGGCGGTCGTGACCGCGGCGCACCGCTCGAGGGTGTGCCCGCCGGTCATCAGCACCTCGGGCTCCACGATCGGCGTCAGGCCGGCCTCCTGGGCCAGCGCGGCATACCGCGCGAGCGCATGCGCGTTCGCCTCGAGACAGGTCTCGGTGGGCAGCCCTTCGCTGATGCGGATGACGGCCCGCCACTTGGCGAACCGGGCTCCGAGGGCGGCGTACTCCTCGAACCGTTCGCGCAGCCCGTCCAGCCCCGCGGTGACCACCTCGTCGGGGAAGCCGGCCAGCGCCTTCGTGCCGGCATCCACCTTGATCCCGGGGATGATCCCTGCCTCGCCGAGGACGTCCACGAAGGGGCGACCGTCGGCGGCCCGCTGCCGGATCGTCTCGTCGAACAGGATCACGCCGCTCACGTGCTCGGACAGGCCCTCGGTGGCGAAGAGCGTCTCCCGGTAGGACCGGCGCACCTCCTCGGTCGACTCGACACCGATCGTCGCCAGCCGCTTCGCCATCGTCGGGGTGCTCTCGTCGGCGGCCAGGATGCCCTTGCCGGGGGCGACCAGGGCGCCCGCGATCTCCACCATCGAGCGCGTGGTCACGACGCCACCAGCCGCGCAAGGTCCGCGAGGCGACACGTGTAGCCCCATTCGTTGTCGTACCAGCCGAACACCTTCGCGAACCGCCCCGACGCCTGGGTGAGCGCCGAGTCGAAGACGCACGACGACGGATCGAGGATGACGTCCGAGGAGACCAGGGGATCCTCCTCGTAGGTCAGGCGTCCTGCCAGCGGCCCGGCTTGGGCGGCCTCCAGGAAGGCGGCATTGACGTCGACCGCGGTGACCTCATGGTCCAGCAGGACGCCGAGGTCCACCAAGGACCCGTCGACGACCGGAACACGGAGTGCCACGCCGTCGAGGCGCCCGGCGAGCTCGGGGATGACCTCACCGACGGCCTTGGCGGCGCCGGTCGTGGTCGGGATGATGTTGGCCGCGCCGGCGCGCGCTCGGCGCGGGTCCTTGTGCGGAGCGTCCAGGATGTTCTGGTCGTTCGTGTACGCGTGCACCGTGGTCATGAAGCCCCGCTCGATCCCGAAGGCCTCGTGCAGCACCTTCACCATCGGCGCGACGCAGTTGGTCGTGCACGAGGCGTTGGAGACGACATGGTGCCGCTGGGGATCGTAGGTCGCGTCATTCACGCCCACGACGATGGTCGCGTCGACGCCCTTGCCCGGCGCCGAGATGACGACCTTGCGGGCCCCCGCGTCCACGTGGTGCTGCGCGAGGTCACGAGTGCGGAACCGGCCCGTCGCCTCGATCACGACGTCGACGCCGTGCTCGGCCCACGGGAGAAGGCCCGGCTCGCGGTGCGCCGAGACGGCGATCTTCCGGTCGCCGACGACGAGCACGTCGTCCCCGACCACGGTCACCTCGTCCGGGAACCGTCCGAACGTGCTGTCCCGACGGACCAGCAGGGCCAGCGCCCGGATGTCCATCAGGTCGTTGACCGCCACGACCTCCAGGTCGGGCGCCTGCGCCGCCAGCCTGAGCAAGGCCCTGCCGACACGGCCCATGCCGTTGACACCGATGCGCACCATGACGTTCCTCCGCTGCTCTCAGTCGATCGCGATCGCCGGCCGGCCGGCGGCCGGGTCGTTCTCGGCGACGTCGGCGATCGCCGCGTCGAGCAGGTCGTGCGCCACGCCGGCGAGGGCGCGGCTCGTGGCGAGCTCGTCCCCGATCTCCGGGACGTCGCGGTCGGCGGGGTGTCGGCGGGCGACGCCCTCGTGCCGCACCTCGGTGCCGGCATCCGTGCGGAGCACGGCCTCGGCTCTCGTGTGGTCGTCCTGCTCGTACAGGTGGACGTCCAGGTGCCAGGTCCTGCTGTGCATGGTCTCCTCCACGTGCTGGTCGGTCCGAGCCGCGCCCCGGCGGCGAGCTCCTCACTCGAGCCTGCTCCCGCTCGCGTCGCTGCGATGCGGTCGTACGGCACGAGCGGCCGGGACCTTTGCCCCTACGGGTGGCCCGACCACAGCGCGGACAGTGGAGACGACGCCCACCGTGAACAGCGGCGAGCACGCGAGGAGGCGAGTGATGACCGGCAAGGACGAGGCCGAGCGGGCCAAGATCGGACAGGAAGCACGCGACGCCGTGGCCGGTCGTCGGCCCCGGGACGGGGTCCTGGCCGCGCTCCAGAAGTACCTGGCCGCCGAGCAGTTCCGGAAGCGGAAGCCCCCCAGCAGAGGCGGGCAGTGACTCCAGCCCGGACCGAGGACTCTGCTCCGCCGGGTGCCGAGAGTGCTGGACAGCGGCTCGCTGAATCGGAAAAGTGGGGAGAGGTCGGACAGGTGGGAGCAGCGGTGGCGGGGACTCGGGACCAGCAGCGGACGGCATCACCGCTGCTGATGCTCGGGCTGGCAACGGTCGGGTTCGCGGTGAACTTCTGGGCGTGGGCGCTGATCAGCCCGCTCGGCCCGATGTTCCGCGACCAGGGCACCCTCGGTCAGCTGTCCGAGAGCGACGTGGCCCTGTTGGTCGCCGTGCCGGTGCTCGTCGGCTCTCTCGGCCGGATCCTCGTCGGTGCGCTCACCGACAGGTACGGCGGTCGCGTGATGTTCCCCCTCATCTCGGCCGTGACCATCGTGCCGGTCCTCTTCATCGCCTTCGTGGCGCTGGAGTCCTACGCCCTGATGCTGGTGGGTGGCTTCTTCCTGGGGATCGCCGGGACGGCGTTCGCCGTCGGCGTCCCGTTCGTCAACGCGTGGTTCCCGCCCGAGCGTCGCGGATTCGCCATCGGCATCTTCGGTGCCGGCATGGGCGGGACAGCGATCAGCGCGCTGACGACCGTCAAGCTCTACACCGAGGTGGGGGAGAAGGCGCCGTTCCTGATCACGGCCGCAGTGCTGGCCGTCTACGCCGTCGTCGCCTGGCTGGTGCTGCGCGACGCACCGGGTCGTAGCGTGCCCACCTCCAGCCTGGCGACACGTCTCAAGGCCAACGCCCGACTGCCGATCGCCTGGCAGGCCGGCATCCTGTACGCCGTCGCCTTCGGTGGGTACGTCGCCTTCTCGGTCTACCTGCCGGCCTACCTCAAGACTGCTCACGGGCTCACCGCTGCCGATGCCTCGAACCGGATGGCCGGCTTCGTCGTCATCGCGGTGCTGATGCGTCCGGTCGGGGGCTGGCTGTCGGACCGCTTCGGGTCGATCCCGGTCCTCGCCACCGGCTATGCCGTCGTCGTCGTGGGCGCCGCCATCTCGGCCGCGACGCCGCCGCTGGACGGTATCGGCACGGTCGCCTTCCTCGCGATGGCGGCCGCCCTCGGCAGCGGCAGCGGGGCCACCTTCGCCCTGATCGCCCAGGTGACCGACCCCGCCCGGGTCGGTGGCGTCACCGGCCTGGTCGGCGCGGCCGGTGGCCTCGGCGGCTTCGTGCCGCCGCTGATCATGGGCTACGTCTACGGGCGGACCGAGTCCTACGGCATCGGCCTGGCCCTGCTCTCCGTGACCGCGGCGCTCACGCTGCTGCTGACACTCACGGTCGTCCGTCGTACCGCCACCACCACGGAAGGAGCCACCGCGTGACCGAGACCGGGATGGACAACGAGCTGGTCGACGCCCTGGTGCGCAGCCGCCGCTTCTTCACCAGGGGCACGGTCTCCGAGGACCTGCGCACCCTCACCAGGTCGGGGGGACGGGATGCGGACGCCTTCTACCGGGATCGTTGGAGCCACGACAAGGTGGTGCGCTCCACGCACGGGGTCAACTGCACCGGTTCGTGCTCCTGGAAGGTCTACGTCAAGGACGGGATCATCACCTGGGAGACCCAGCAGACCGACTATCCGTCCGTGGGGCCCGACAAGCCGGAGTACGAGCCTCGCGGCTGCCCGCGCGGCGCTGCCTTCTCCTGGTACACCTATTCGCCCACCCGGGTGCGCTACCCGTACGTCCGCGGCGTGCTGCTGCAGATGTACCGCGAGGCCAAGTCGCAGCACGACGGCGACCCCGTGAAGGCGTGGGCCCACGTCGTCGACCACCCGCAGCGGGCCAAGGCCTACAAGGCCGCGCGCGGCAAGGGCGGCCTGGTCCGGGCGAGCTGGGACGAGGCGACCGAGATGGTGGCCGCCGCCTACGTGCACACCATCCGGAAGTGGGGCCCCGACCGGGTGGCCGGCTTCTCGCCGATCCCGGCGATGTCGATGGTCTCGCACGCCTCGGGCGCCCGGTTCACCTCGCTGATCGGCGGCTCGATGCTGTCGTTCTACGACTGGTACGCCGACCTCCCGGTCGCCTCCCCGCAGGTCTTCGGCGACCAGACCGACGTCCCGGAGTCCGGTGACTGGTGGGACGCCGGCTACCTCGTGATGTGGGGCTCCAACGTCCCGGTGACCCGCACCCCCGACGCCCACTGGATGACCGAGGCGCGCTATCGCGGACAGAAGGTCGTCGTGGTCTCGCCCGACTACGCCGACAACGTGAAGTTCGCCGACGAGTGGCTGGCGATCGCGCCCGGCACCGACGGGGCGCTGGCGATGGCGATGGGCCACGTCATCCTCAAGGAGTTCTTCGTCGACCGGGAGGTGCCGTACTTCTCCGACTACACGAAGAGGTACACCGACCTGCCCTACCTGGTCGCACTGGACGCTGACGACAACGGCACCTACCGGGCCGGCAAGTTCCTCACCGCCGCCGACCTGCCCGAGCACGCGGGTCGAGGAGAACGCCCACTTCAAGACGGTGCTCGTCGACGCCCGGACCGGGGACCTGGTGGTTCCCAACGGCGCCCTCGGCCACCGTTTCGGCGACGACGGCGCCGGCCAGTGGAACCTCGACCTCGGCGACGTCGAGCCCCGGCTGAGCATGCTGGAAGCTGCGCGCGCAGGTCGTCTCGGTCGAGCTCCCGCGCTTCGACGACCTGGACGGCACCCCCGGCTCGCTGACGCGCGACGTTCCGGTCCGCCGGGTCGGCGACCGGCTGGTCACCACCGTGTTCGACCTGATGCTGGCCCAGTACGGCGTCGGCTCGGGAGGGCCTCGCCGGCGGCTACGCCACGTCGTACGACGACGCGAGCGCGCCGTACACCCCGGCCTGGCAGGAGGGGATCACCGGCGTCCCGGCGTCCGCTGCTGCCCGGATCGCCCGCGAGTTCGCGCAGAACGCCGAGGACTCCAGGGGCCGCTCCATGATCCTCATGGGCGCGGGGACCAACCACTGGTTCCACTCCGACACGATCTACCGCGGGTTCCTCGGGCTGACCACGCTCACCGGCTGCCAGGGCGTCAACGGCGGCGGCTGGGCGCACTACGTCGGCCAGGAGAAGTGCCGCCCGGTGACCGGGTGGGCCCAGCTGGCCTTCGGGCTGGACTGGAAGCGACCGCCGCGGCAGATGATCCACACCGCCTACTGGTACCTCCACACCGACCAGTTCCGCTACGACACCTTCGGCGCCGACACGGTCGCCGCGAAGACCGGCAGCGGCAAGCTGGCCGGGATGAGCACGGCCGACGTGATCGCGAAGAGCGCGCGGATGGGCTGGATGCCGTCGTACCCGACCTTCAACCGCAACCCGCTCGACCTCGCCGACGAGGCGGCCGAGGCCGGGACGCCGGTCGCCGACCACGTCGTGGACCAGCTGAAGTCGGGCGACCTGCGGTTCGCGGCCGAGGACCCGGACTCGCCGGAGAACTTCCCGCGGGTGCTCGCGATCTGGCGGGCCAACCTGCTCGGCTCCTCGGGCAAGGGCAACGAGTACTTCCTCAAGCACCTGCTCGGCACCGACAGCTCGCTGCGCGCCGGGGAGGCGTCCGAGAGCCAGCGGCCGCAGGAGGTGGACTGGCACGACGAGGCACCCGAGGGCAAGCTCGACCTGCTGCTCACCCTCGACTTCCGCCAGACCAGCACCACGATCTTCAGCGACGTCGTGCTGCCCGCGGCCACCTGGTACGAGAAGCACGACCTGAACACGACGGACATGCATCCGTTCATCCACTCGTTCAACCCGGCGATCGCGCCGCCGTGGCAGACCCGCACCGACTGGGACGCCTGGCAGGCGATCGCGACGAAGTTCAGCGAGCTCGCCGCCGGCCGGCTCGACACCCGCAAGGACGTCGTCGCGGTCCCGCTGCTGCACGACACCCCGGACGCGATGGCCAACCCGCACGGCGTCGTCCGCGACTGGAAGCACGGCGAGTGCGAGCCGGTCCCGGGCGTGACGATGCCCAAGATCGTCGCGGTCGAGCGCGACTACACGGCCGTGGGCGCGCAGATGCAGGCGCTCGGGCCGCTGCTGGAGAAGCTCGGCACGACCGACCAAGGGCGTCACGTACGACGTGACGGCGGCGGTCGACTACCTGCTGCACAAGAACGGCGCCGGTCCGCGGCGGCGCGGCCGACGGGCGGCCCTCGCTGGTGCGCGACATCCACGCCTGCGAGGCGATCCTCGCGCTCTCCGGGACCACCAACGGACATCTGGCCACCCAGGGCTTCAAGACCCTGGAGAAGCGGACCGGCACCCTGCTGCACGACCTCGCGGCCGAGCACGAGGGCAAGCAGATCACCTTCGCCGACACGGTCGCCGCGCCGGTGCCGGTGATCACCTCGCCGGAGTGGTCCGGGTCGGAGACCGGCGGTCGCCGCTACTCGCCGTTCACGATCAACGTCGAGCGGCTCAAGCCCTGGCACACGCTGACCGGGCGCCAGCACTTCTACCTCGACCACGACTGGATGACCGAGCTCGGCGAGGGGCTCCCCGTCTACCGGCCACCGCTCAACATGGGGGCGCTGTTCAGCGAGCCCGACATCGGGTCGATGGGGGAGCTCGGGGAGGTCACGGTTCGCTACCTGACGCCGCACAACAAGTGGTCGATCCACTCGGAGTACCAGGACAACCTCTTCATGCTGTCGCTCTCGCGCGGCGGCCAGACGATCTGGATGAGCGACAAGGACGCCGCCAAGGTCGGCGTCGAGGACAACGACTGGATCGAGGCGGTCAACCGCAACGGCGTCGTCGTGGCCCGCGCGATCGTCTCCCACCGGATGCCCGAGGGGACCGTCTACATGCACCACGCCCAGGACCGGCTGATCGACGTACCGATCGCGGAGACGTCGGGGAAGCGGGGCGGCATCCACAACTCGCTGACCCGGATCCTGGTCAAGCCCAGCCACGTCATCGGCGGCTACGCCCAGCTGTCCTTCGCCTTCAACTACCTCGGGCCCACGGGCAACCAGCGCGACGAGGTCACCGTCATCCGCAAGCGCATCGCAGGACGTGGAGTACTGAGTGAAGCTCATGGCCCAGATGGCGATGGTGATGAACCTCGACAAGTGCATCGGCTGCCACACCTGCTCGGTCACCTGCAAGCAGGCGTGGACCAACCGCACCGGCACGGAGTACGTCTGGTTCAACAACGTCGAGACCCGGCCCGGCCAGGGCTACCCGCGGCGCTACGAGGACCAGGAGGAGTGGAAGGGCGGCTGGACGCTCAACAAGCGCGGCCGGCTGGCGCTCAAGGGCGGCGGGCGGCTCCGGAAGCTGCTCACGATCTTCTCCAACCCGAAGATGCCGTCGATCCAGGACTACTACGAGCCGTGGACCTACGACTACGCCACGCTCACCGACGCCCCGGCGCAGGAGCACACGCCGGTCGCCCGGCCGAAGTCCCTGCTCACCGGCAAGGACATGAAGATCACCTGGTCCTCCAACTGGGACGACAACCTCGGTGGCTCCGCGGCCACCCTGGAGCACGACCCGATGCTGAAGAAGATCGCCGACAAGGTGAAGTTCGAGTTCGAGCAGACCTTCATGTTCTACCTGCCCCGGATCTGCGAGCACTGCCTCAACCCGTCGTGCGCGGCGTCCTGCCCCAGCGGCGCGATCTACAAGCGCTCCGAGGACGGCATCGTCCTGGTCGACCAGGACAGGTGCCGCGGCTGGCGGATGTGCATCTCCGGCTGCCCCTACAAGAAGGTCTACTTCAACCACCGGACCGGCAAGGCCGAGAAGTGCACGTTCTGCTTCCCGCGGATCGAGGTCGGTCTGCCCACGGTCTGCGCCGAGACCTGTGTCGGCCGGCTGCGCTACATCGGCCTGGTGCTGTACGACGCCGACAAGGTGCTGGCGGCCGCGGCCACCGAGGACGAGCACGGCCTCTACGAGGCGCAGCGCGAGGTCTTCCTCGACCCGAACGACCCCGAGGTCCAGCGCGAGGCCGAGAGGGCCGGGATCCCGCGGGACTGGGTGCAGGCCGCCCAGCGCTCGCCGATCTACGCCCTGATCAACCGGTTCAAGGTGGCGCTGCCGCTGCACCCGGAGTACCGCACGATGCCGATGGTCTGGTACATCCCGCCGCTGTCACCGGTCGTCGACGTCGTCAAGGACACCGGCTACGACGCGGAGGACAAGGGCAACCTGTTCGCCGCCATCGACGCGCTCCGGATCCCGATCGAGTACCTCGCCGAGCTCTTCACCGCCGGCGAGGTCGCGCCGGTCGACCGGGTGCTCAAGAAGCTCGCGGCGATGCGCTCCTACATGCGCGACATCAACCTGGGCCGGGACCCGGACGCCTCGATCCCGGCCGCCGTCGGCATGACCGAGGAGGAGATGTACGACATGTACCGCCTCCTCGCGATCGCGAAGTACGACGAGCGCTACGTCATCCCGCCGGCGCACGCCGAGCAGGCGCACTCCCTGGAGGAGCTGGCCACCG
>CAWIKJ010000015.1:0-197781 GCA_963836745.1 uncultured Actinomycetota bacterium | reverse complement strand
CGCTGGCCTTCAGCGCCCCGTGGGTGGCGGACCCGATGGCGGCCGCCCAGGGCGCGTTCGTGGTGTTCACCGCGTTCTACGTGGTCTGCGCCGTCGTCACTTGGGCCGTCTACCTGCGTCGCCCGGCGGAGGTCCGGGCGACCAGCCTGGCCGGCGCCGGGATCTGAGGACTTCTCGTGACCAGGACCCACTGTCCCTACTGCAGCCTGCAGTGCGGCATGACCCTCGAACGCAGCGGACGTGCGCTGGAGGTCGTGCCGTGGCCGGAGTTCCCGGTCAACGAGGGCGGGCTCTGCCGCAAGGGCTGGACCGCCACCGCCTTGCGCGGCCACCGGGAACGGCTGACGTCGCCGTTGGTGCGCGACCGCGCGACCGGTGAGCTGCGCCGCGTGTCGTGGGACGAGGCGCTCGACCTGGTCGCCGACCGGCTCCGGGCGATCCAGACGGCTCATGGCCGCGACGCGGTCGCGGTGTTCGGGGGCGGCGGACTCACCAACGAGAAGGCCTACCAGCTCGGAAAGCTGGCCCGGGTCGCGCTGGGCACCTCCCAGATCGACTACAACGGCCGCTGGTGCATGTCGTCGGCGGCGTCGGCCGCCAACCTGGCCCTGGGCATCGACCGCGGGCTGCCGTTCCCCCTCGCCGACATCGAGCTCACCGACGTGCTCGTGCTCGTCGGCTCCAACCTCGCCGAGACCATGCCACCCGCCGCCCGGCACCTCGACCGGCTCCGCGAGCGCGGCGGCCACGTGGTCGTCGTCGACCCCCGTCGTACGCCGACCGCCGACCGCGCCGACACCGTGCTGCAGCCGGTGCCGGGCACCGACCTGGCGCTCGCGCTGGGACTGCTGCACCTGCTGGTGGCGGACGACGCCGTCGACGAGGAGTACGTGGCGGCGCGGACCACGGGCTTCGACGAGGTACGGCGCGACGTGGCGGCCTGGTGGCCGGAGCGGGTCGAGCGGGTGACCGGGGTGCCGGTCGCCGAGCTGCGCGCGACCGCCACCCGGCTCGCGGGCGCCCGCGCCGTCACCGTGCTGACCGCCCGCGGTGCCGAGCAGCACAGCCAGGGCACCGCCACCGTGCTGGCCTGGATCAACCTGGCGCTGGCGCTCGGCATGCCCGGCCGCCCGCACGCCGGCTACGGCTGCCTGACCGGCCAGGGCAACGGGCAGGGCGGGCGCGAGCACGGGCAGAAGGCCGACCAGCTCCCCGGCTACCGGTCGATCGATGACCCCGCCGCCCGGGCGCACGTGGCCCGGGTCTGGGGGGTCGAGCCCGACAGCCTGCCGGGCCGGGGGCGCTCGGCGTACGAGCTGCTCGACGGGCTGGGCACGGACGAGGGGGCCCGGGGCCTGCTCGTCTTCGGCAGCAACATCGCGGTGTCCGCGCCGCATGCGAGCCACGTCGTCGACCGGCTGGCCGCGCTCGACCTGCTCGTCGTCGCAGACCTGGTGATGTCGGAGACCGCGGCGATGGCCGACGTGGTGCTGCCGGTCACCCAGTGGGCCGAGGAGACCGGCACCATGACCAACCTCGAGGGGCGGGTGATCCTGCGCGAGCAGGCGGTGCCGCCCCCGGCAGGGGTGCGCAGCGACCTCGACGTCATGGCCGGGCTGGCCGAGCGGCTGGGCTCGCCGGTGCCGTTCGGCACCGAGCCGGAGGAGGTCTTCGCCGAGCTCGCCCGGGCCTCGGCCGGGGGCGTCGCGGACTACGTCGGCATCACCTACGACCGGATCCGCACCGAGCACGGTGTCTTCTGGCCGTGCCCGGCCCCGGGGCACCCCGGCACACCGCGACTCTTCGGCGACCGGTTCGCCCGTCCCGACGGCCGCGCCCGCTTCGTCCCGGTCGACCACGTCGGGCCGGCCGAGGAGACCTGCGCCGACTACCCGGTCCACCTGACGACCGGCCGGGTGCTGGCGCAGTACCAGTCCGGCGCGCAGACCCGCCGGATCGCGGAGCTGCCCGACGACGGCCCCTTCGTGGAGCTGCACCCCTTGCTGGCCGACCGGATCGGCGCGCACGACGGGGACCCGGTGCTGGTCACCACGCGGCGCGGCGAGCTGAAGGCTCCGGCCCGGGTGGTCGCCACGATCCGGCCCGACACGGTCTTCGTGCCCTTCCACTGGGTCGGCGTCAACCGTCTCACCCACGCCGCGCTCGACCCGTCGAGCCGGATGCCGGAGTTCAAGGTCTGCGCGGCTGCGGTCTCGGGGGTTTCGAGGCTCGTCGCTGGCGCTCCTCGCACCTCAACCACCGAGGCGCGCTCGGGTCGGTGCGTGGGATCGAAGCGGCGATGGATGACACCGAGCGCGTCGTCGTGGTCGGCAACGGGATGGCCGCGACCCGGTTCGTCGAGAACCTGGTGACCCGAGGCGCCGGCCACCACGTCACGGTGCTCGGTGACGAGCGGCACCCGCCGTACAACCGGATCCTGCTGTCGGCCGTGCTCGAGGGAAGCCACCGACCCGACGCGCTGACGCTGCGCGACCCGGGGTGGTACGCCGGGCACGGGATCGTCCTGCGGCTCGGGACGCGCGCCGTCGGCGTCGACCGTGGGCGTCGCGAGGTGGTGCTCGCCGACGGGTCGGTGGTGCCCTACGACCGGCTGGTGCTGGCCACCGGCTCGATCCCCACGTTGCCGCCAATCCGCGGGCTGGTGCGGCGGGACGGCCGGCTGCACGAGGCCGTGCACGCGTTCCGCAGCCTCGACGACTGCCGACGGCTGCTGGCCGCGGTCACCGCGGACCCGGCGCCGCGCCGAGCGGTCGTCGTCGGCGGGGGGCTGCTCGGGCTGCAGGTCGCCCGGGCCCTTGCCGTGCGCGGGCTCGCGACCGAGATCGTGGAGGGCGGCGAACACGTGCTGCGCAGCCAGCTCGGAGCCCCGGCCGGGCGGGTCCTGCAGCGCGCGCTGGCCCGGCTCGGCACCACCGTCTACACCGGCGCCCGCGCCGTACGGCTCGAAGGCGAGCAGCCGCCCGCGCTCCGGCTCGACAACGGCTACACCCTCGACGCCGACCTGGTGGTGCTCACCGCGGGCGGCCGGCCCAGCACCGCACTGGCGCGGGGCGCCGGTCTGACCGTGCGCCGCGGCATCGTCGTCGACGACCGGCTGGCGAGCGTCGACGACCCGGCGGTGCACGCGATCGGCGACTGCGCCGAGACGCTGTCACCGGACGGGCAGGGCCGCACCACCGGGTTCGTGCCGCCGGCCTGGGAGCAGGCGGGGGTGCTCGCCGCCCGGCTCGCGGGGGACGAGGCGACCTACGCGGGCAGCCGCAGCGTCGCCCGGCTGCGCGCCACCGGGCTCGACGTGGCGGTGCTCGGTGACCCGGAGGGGACCGCGGGCGAGGTCGTCGAGGTCACCAACCCCGTGCTCGGCACCCACCGCAAGCTCGTGGTCCGCGACTCCCGGATCGTTGCCGGCACCCTCGTCGGCGACCTGAACCGGATCGGGCTCATCACGCAGTACTACGACCGCGCCACCACGCTCGCTGCCCACGAGCCCGGCGCCCTGCTGATCGGCGGGAAGCAGGCGCCTCCGGCCCGGCTCCCCGACAGCGCGGAGATCTGCGCGTGCGCGGGGGTCACCGCCAGGGAGATCCGCGACTGCGGCTCGCTCGAGCAGGTCAGGCACGACACCCGGGCCACCACCGGCTGCGGCGGTTGCACCGCCTCGGTCCGGGAGCTGCTCGCCCACCGACGCGCCCTCACCGGCACACCCTGAGGAGATCGACATGACCCACCAGCGCAAGCATCTCGTCGTGGTCGGCCACGGCATGGTCGGCCACCGGTTCGTCCAGGCCGCGATCGAGCGCGGCCTCACCGAGACCTACGACGTCACCGTCATCGGCGAGGAGCCACGGCCGGCCTACGACCGCGTCGCGCTCACGTCGTACTTCGAGGTCGGAGCCGACCGGCTCTCGTTCCTCCCCGAGGGCTCCTACGACGACCCGCGAGTGCGGCTCCTGCTCGGCACCGAGGTGGTGGGACTGGACGCCGGCACCCGCACCGTCGGGCTGGCGGACGGCACGGTGCTGGCGTACGACGACCTGGTGCTCGCGACCGGCGCCGCGCCGTTCGTGCCACCGGTGCCCGGCCGCGACCTGCCGGGCTGCTTCGTCTACCGCACCATCGAGGACCTCGAGGCGATCCGCGAGGCCGCCGCGACCGCGACCACCGGCGCGGTCGTCGGCGGAGGGCTGCTCGGTCTCGAGGCGGCCAACGCCCTCCTGCAGCTCGGGCTCGCCACCCACGTCGTCGAGATGGCGCCGCGGCTGATGCCGGTGCAGGTCGACGCCGCCGGCGGCGCGACGCTCGGCCGGCACGTCGCCCGGCTCGGCCTCACGGTGCACGCCGGCGTCGCCACCGAGTCGGTGCTGGGCGACGAGCGCGTGACCGGCCTGGCGCTGCGCGATGCCGACCCGGTCGAGGCCGACGTCGTGGTCTTCTCCGCCGGCATCCGGCCGCGTGACGGGCTGGCCCGGGACGCCGGCCTGGACCTCGCCGAGCGCGGCGGCGTCCTCGTCGACGAGCGGTGCCGCACCTCCGACCCCCACGTCTGGGCGATCGGCGAGTGCGCGGCACCGGGTGGCCGGATGTACGGACTCGTGGCCCCCGGCTACGCGATGGCCGAGGTCGTGGTCGACGCGATCCTCGGCGGTCCGGGCACCTTCACCGGCGCCGACATGTCGACCAAGCTCAAGCTGCTCGGCGTCGACGTGGCGTCGTTCGGCGATGCCCACGCCACGACCGACGGAGCGCTCGAGCTGGTGTACGCCGACGCCGTGGCCGGCCACTACAAGAAGCTCGTGGTCAGCGAGGACGGCACCCGGCTGCTCGGCGGCATCCTGGTCGGCGACGCCTCGGCGTACGGCGTGCTGCGACCGATGGTCGCGTCCGGGATCCCGCTGCCGGAGAACCCCGAGGAGCTGATCCTCCCGGCGGCCCGCGGTGCGGTGGAGGTCGGCCTGCCCGACGAGGCCGTCGTCTGCTCGTGCAACACCGTGAGCAAGGGCGAGATCGTGGCGGCGGTGGACGCCGACTGCGTCGACGCCTCCTGCGTCACGCGGTGCACCGGGGCCGGGGGCGTGTGCGGCTCCTGCAAGCCGACGGTCAAGAAGATCGTCGAGGACCACTTCGCCGCGCAGGGGAAGGTCGTCGACCGCAGTCTCTGCGAGCACTTCCCGCTGACTCGGGCCGAGCTGTTCGACGTCGTCCTGGTGCACGGCTACAGCCGCTTCGACCAGATCGTGGGGGCCCACGGCTCCGGCCGCGGCTGCGACATCTGCAAGCCGGCGATCGCCTCGATCCTGGCCAGCCAGCTCGGTGGCCACGTGCTGGAGCCGGGCACCCGGACCCTGCAGGACACCAACGACGCGTTCCTCGCGAACATCCAGCGCAACGGCACCTACTCGGTGGTGCCGCGGATCCCCGGCGGCGAGGTCACCCCGGAGAAGCTGATCGTGATCGGCGAGGTGGCGCGCGACCACGGGCTCTACACGAAGATCACCGGCGGCCAACGGATCGACCTGTTCGGGGCCCGGCTCGAGGAGCTGCCGGCGATCTGGCGCCGTCTCGTCGAGGCCGGGTTCGAGTCAGGTCACGCCTACGGCAAGTCGCTGCGCACGGTGAAGTCGTGCGTCGGCTCGACCTGGTGCCGGTACGGCGTGCAGGACTCCACCAGCCTCGCGATCATGCTCGAGCTGCGCTACCGGGGTCTGCGCTCGCCGCACAAGCTCAAGGGCGGGGTCAGCGGGTGCGCGCGCGAGTGCGCCGAGGCCCGGTCCAAGGACTTCGGGGTGATCGCGACCGAGCAGGGCTGGAACCTCTACGTCGGCGGCAACGGCGGTGCCACCCCGGCCCACGCGCGGCTGCTCGTCGGAGACCTCGACACCGAGACCCTGGTCCGCTACCTCGACCGGTTCCTCATGTACTACGTGCGGACCGCGGACCGGCTGCAGCGCACCGCCCCGTGGGTCGACGGCCTCGACGGCGGGCTGGAGCGGGTGCGCGAGGTGGTCGTCGACGACGTGCTCGGGCTCGGCTCCGAGCTCGAGGCAGCGATGGCCCGGCACGTCGGTGGCTACGTCGACGAGTGGGCGGCCACGCTGGAGGACCCGGACAAGCTGGCCCGGTTCGTCTCGTTCGTGAACGCCCCGGACACCCCCGACCCGACCATCGAGTTCACCACCGAGCGGGAGCAGGCCGTGCCCGCGTCCGGGCCGGTGTCGCTCGGGGCCGCGATCCCGGTGGGCGCCCCGTGACCGCCACGGACTCCGTCGTCGCAGGGGCGACGTACACCCGGGTCTGCCGACTCGGGGACATCGACGTCGAGGGGGGCGTGGCGGCCCTGGTGGACGGCGAACCGATCGCAATCTTTCGGACCCACGCGGGAAACGTCCACGCAATCTCCAACGTGGATCCTTTCTGCGGGGCATCGGTGATGTCCCGTGGCCTCGTGGGAACGCGTGCCACCGGAGGTGTCGAGGTGGCCTTCGTCGCGTCCCCGATGCACAAGCAGGCGTTCTGCCTGCGCACCGGGCAGTGCCTCGACGATGCGGCCGTCCGGATCTCCGTCCACGACGTCCGGGTCGTCGAGGGCTTCGTCCTCGTCGGTCCACGCACCGGCTGACCGAGCCGCCCAGGGAGGGACACGTGGCACCCGACCTCCCCCTGTCCGGCTTCCGCGTCGGTGTCACCGCTGCCCGCAAGGCCGACGAGCAGGTCGCACTCCTCGAGCGCCGTGGCGCCGAGGTGGTCTGGGCTCCCGCGCTGTCTCTCGATCCCAACCGCGTCGACGACGCGTCGCTGCGACGGGCCACCGAGGAGGTCGTGGCACGTCCGGTGGACACCTTCCTGGCGACCACCGGTGTCGGCATGCGGGCCTGGCTGGACGCCGCCGGCGGCTGGGGACTCCAGGAGGTGCTGCTGGAGGTTCTCGGGGGCGCGGAGATCCTGGCCCGCGGGCCCAAGAGCGTCGGCGCGCTGCGCCGGCACGGGCTGCGCGAGCTGTGGGCACCGGAGTCGGAGTGCTTCGAGGACGTGCTCGGCCACCTGCGCGGCCGGGACCTGACCGGACGGCGGATCGTGGTGCAGGAGCACGGGCAGTCGCTGTCGATGGTCGCCCACGCGTTGCGCAGGCAGGGTGCCGACGTGACCACGGTGGCGGTCTACCGGGTGGCGGGTGCCGAGGACCCGGGCCCGCTCTTCGGCCTGATCGACGCCGATCGCCGAGCGGGACCTCGACGCGGTCACCTTCACCTCGGCCCCGGCCGTCGCGGCGCTGCTCGACTGCGCGGCGTCCGTCGGGCGTCGCGACGAGGTGGTCTCGGCCTTCCAGGCCGACGTGGTGGCCGCTTCGGTGGGGCCGGTGACCGCGGCGGCGTTCGAGATGTGGGGCGTTCCCGAGCCTGGTCCCGGACCGGTCCCGGCTCGCCGCGATGGTCCGCCAGCTCGAGACCGAGCTCCCGCTGCGCCGGGAGGGGACTGCGCTCGACGTGGCCGGCCACCGGCTGCTGCTGCTCCGTGACGCGGTGCTCCTCGACGGGGTCGAGGTGCCGCTGTCCCCGGCACCTGCCGCCGTCCTCGACGCGCTGGTCGCCAACCCGGGCCAGGTCGTCTCCCGCGCCGAGCTGCTGGCCGTGCTGCCCGGAGGAGGCTCCACCGAGCACGCGGTCGAGATGGCCGTGGCCCGGCTGCGCGCCGGGGTCGGCACGCGCCTGGTGGAGACGGTGGTCAAGCGGGGCTACCGGCTCGCGGTGGACAGGTGAGGTGTGCCGCGGCCACACCCGGTGCTGGAGCGGTGCGTGCCGCGACCACGTGGTGACGGTCACGGCGGACGTGGCAGGATCACCGCGGGAGGTACCTACACGTGGACAAAGTGGTCTCGTCGGCAGCCGAAGCGGTGGCCGACATCAAGGACGGGTCGACGCTCGCGGTCGGCGGTTTCGGGCTGTGCGGGATTCCGTCGGTGCTCATCGAGGCGATCCTCGAGGCCGGTGTGACCGACCTCGAAGCCGTCTCCAACAACTGTGGCGTCGACGCCTGGGGTCTCGGCCGGCTGCTCATGGAGAAGCGGCTGCGGCGGATGATCTCGTCGTACGTCGGCGAGAACAAGGAGTTCGCGCGGCAGTACCTCCACGGGGAGCTCGAGGTCGAGCTGACGCCGCAGGGCACCCTCGCCGAGCGGATGCGCGCCGGCGGCTCCGGCATCCCGGCGTTCTTCACCGCGACCGGTGGGGGCACCCAGGTCGCCGAGGGCGGCATCCCCTGGCGCTACGACACCGAGGGCAACGTGACCGTGTCGTCGCCGGCCAAGGAGACCCGGGTCTACGACGACCGCGAGTACGTCCTGGAGGAGGCGATCGTGGCCGACTTCGGGCTGGTGCGGGCCTGGAAGGGCGACCGGCACGGCAACCTCGTCTACCGCGACTCCGCGCGCAACTTCAACCCGCTCGCGCGCGATGTGCGGCCGGCTCACGATCGCCGAGGTCGAGCAGCTGGTCGAGCCCGGCGAGCTCGACCCCAACCACGTCCACACCCCGGGGGTGTTCGTGCAGCGGGTCGTCCCGCTGACTCCGGAGCAGGCCGCGGACAAGCGGATCGAACGGGTCACGACCCGGCCGAGGGGGGAGTCCTGATGGCATGGACGCGTGAGGAGATGGCCGCCCGGGCCGCCTCGGAGCTGACCGACGGCTCCTACGTCAACCTCGGGATCGGGCTGCCGACGCTGGTCCCCAACTACGTCGCCGACGACGTCGAGCTGGTGCTGCAGAGCGAGAACGGCATCCTCGGCGTGGGCGCCTACCCCTACGAGGGCGAGGAGGACCCCGACCTCATCAACGCGGGCAAGGAGACGGTCACGCTGCGCAAGGGCGCCTCCTTCTTCGACTCCGCGACCTCGTTCGGGATGATCCGCGGCGGCAAGATCGACGCCGCGATCCTGGGTGCGATGCAGGTCTCCAAGGACGGCGACATCGCCAACTGGATGATCCCCGGCAAGATGGTCAAGGGCATGGGCGGTGCGATGGACCTGGTCCACGGCGCCAAGCGCGTGATCGTCCTGATGGAGCACGTCGCCAAGGACGGCTCGCTGAAGATCCTGAACGAGTGCGCCCTGCCCTACACCGGGAAGCGGGTCGTGCAGCGGATCATCACCGACCTCGCGGTCATCGACGTCACCCCCGACGGCCTGAAGCTGGTCGAGTGCGCCCCCGGCGTCACCGAGGACGAGGTCCGGGAGAAGACCGAACCGGAGCTGATCTAGTGTCCCGCGCGGGACACTAGGTTCGCGCCTGCGAGCGGGCGCCCGGCTCGGGCTGTTGCCGGGGCGCCACCTCCGACCGCCCGGTCCCGAACTCGCTCCACGCGATCCCGAGCAGGAACAACCCCATCCCGACCGGTCCCATGGGCGGGGCGTGCCCGAGCGCGAACACCCCCGCTCCGAGAGCCATCGACACGAGGGCGCCGCGGGGTGCGCTGCCGCGCAGCGCCACGACGACCGCGAGCGCGGCGGCGAGCCAGACCAGGCCGGCGCCCCAGTAGAGGATGAGCCCGCGTGCGTCCGGATCGCCGGCGACCAGCTCGTCGACGAGCCGACCCGCCCCCTCCTGGTCGGCCGCCGGGAGCGAGTTCGCCGTCTCGGCCGCGATGCCCCAGGCGATCCCCAGGATCGCGTCGAGCGTCGTGTAGACCACCGCGAACGGGATGATCAGCGCCCGGGCGACCGTGGCGGCCCGGTTGGCCACACCCTCCACGAGCAGCCACAGCACCAGCGCCAGCCCCGCGATCAGGACGAGCTGCGCGACGTGCAGGCCGATGAAGAGGTCGGTCTCGTCGCCCAGCTCGGGGTTGGAGGTGGGATGGAGGAGGCCCAGCAGCACGTAGCAGGAGGGCACGCCGATCAGGACCACGCGCCGCCAGGTACGCCTGCTACCGAACATCTCGACCGCCCCGGATCTCGGAACGGGTCGACGGGGGAGCGGCCGGCTGCCTCGCCCTCGGGGCGGTGCCGGCCATCCGGCTGGGGACGCACGCCGTGCTGCTCGTGGATCACGGTGGCGATGAACAGGCTGCCGAACGCGAGGGTCCCGAACGGAGCGGGATGTCCCAGCAGCAGGAAGAAGGCCGCCAGCCCGAGGAGGATCCACAGCGCCCGCGGTGCGCCGGCGGCCCGCGCGGCAACGGTCAGGTAGCCGAGAGCGAGGACCCACCCCCCGGTGCCGACGACGCTGAGCCAGAAGACCCAGGGCTCTGCCGCCGGCCACGTCCTCACGAGGTCGAACACGATGTCCTGCTGCGAGTCGCCCAGCCCGCGGGTGCCGCGCATGGCAAGACCCGTGCCGATCCCGGCCAGCGTGTCGTAGGCGCTGAAGAAGACAAGGAACGTCCCCATGCCGAGACAGACCGGCCACGCGCTCGCACGACCGAACGCGTCGGCCAGCAGCAGGACCGAGATCGCGACCAGCCCGATGAGCGGCAGCTGGATCATGTGGTAGGCCATGAACCAGGTGGACGCATCGACCAGGGCCCGGGTGTTCTCGTCGGGCTGCGGGTGCAGGATCGTGAACCCCGCGAACACGAGCGGAGGTCCGACCAGGAGCGCTCGACGGGCCGGGGTCGGGAGATGCCACAGGCGGTGACGCCCGTGGTCCTGGCTGTCGGCAAGGGTGCTCATCTCGCCTCCGTCGGCGGGCCGGCGCCGCTCGACGGACCGACTCCAGCCGGCTCCCGGCGACGGGGGGCTCCGACCGGGTCCGGCTCCGGGTAGCGCCCGTGCTCGAGGTGGGGCAGCCACTCCAGCCAGCGGGGCAGGTACCAGTTCCAGCGGCCGAGCAGACTCATCGTCGCCGGCAGCAGGACGGCACGGATCAGCGTCGCGTCGATCAGGATCGCGGCAGCGAGCCCGACCCCGAACTGCTTGAAGATCATCGCCTGCAGGACGCCGAAGATGGAGAAGACGCCCACCATGACGATCGCGGCGCTGGTGACGACGCCCGGCGGTGCTCCTGATGCCGTGTGCGACCGCTTCCTCAGTGGTCATCCCACCGTCGTAGGCCTCCCGGATCCGGCTGAGGATCAGGACGTGGTAGTCCATGGACAGGCCGAACAGGATCACGAACAGCAGCACGGGCAGGAACGGGTCGATCCCGCCGGTGACCTCGAACCCCAGGATGCTCCTGCCCCAGCCCTCCTGGAAGACGAGCACCAGGACGCCGTACGCGGCGCCGACCGAGAGCAGGTTCAGCAGCACCGACTTCAGCGCGATCACCACCGAGCGGAAGGTGGCGAGCATCAGCAGGAACGCCAGCACGAGGACGAAGCCGAACACCAGTGGGGTGACGCTGGCCATGCGTTCGTCGAAGTCGCGGGTCTGCGCGGTCATCCCGGTGACGGCCACCTCGGCGCCGGGGAGGGCGCCGACGGTGGTCGGGACGATGTCGTCGCGGAGCGCGTCCAGGGCCGCGTTCGACGGCCCGTTGCTGCCGTCGCCGGCGACCGGGATCGAGACCACGGCGACCGTCTGGTCCGGGCTGATGCTGACCTCGACCGGCTGGCTCATCACGTCGGTGGCCAGGGCCTCATCCGTGAGCTGGGTGATGGCTGCCTGCACCTCCGGCGTCTGGACGTCGTCGGCCTTGACCACCACGTCGGCGGCGATCTGGGTGCCGGGGAACGACTGCTGCATCCGGTTGTAGGTGGTGAGCAGGTGCTGCGGGAACGTGTCGATGCCCGGCTGCACCGTGGTCAGCTGGAGGGCCGGGGCGGCCAGGGCGAGCAGCAGGCCGCCGGCCAGGACGACCGAGACCAGCGGACGGCGGAGGACCCGGTCGGTGATGGCGCCCCACATCCGGCTCGTCGCCCTGTCCACCGTTGCGCCGGGTGAACGGGATCCGTCCGCGGTCCACCCGGTCGCCGAGCGTGGACAGGAGCGCGGGAAGCACGGTCAGGGACCCGAGCATGGCCACGGCCACGACCATCATGGTGGCCAGTCCGAACGAGGCGAAGGTGGCATTCCTCGCGAGCAGCATGCCGGACATGGCGACGATCACGGTCACTCCGGAGACGAGGACCGCGTGCCCGGAAGTTGCCGCGGCCGCTTCGAGTGCCGAGTTCTCACTGCGGCCCGCGGCCCGCTCCTCGCGCTCACGCTTGAGGTAGAACATCGAGTAGTCGACGCCGACCGCGAGACCGATCAGCAGGACGAGCGCGGACACCGTGTCGTCCATCGGCACCACCTGGCTGACCAGCGAGACCAGTCCGAGTGTTCCCAGCACCGCGGTCAGGCCGAGCAGCAGCGGAATCCCGGCGGCCACGAGCGCTCCGAAGGCGAACAGCAGGATGATCAGGGTCAGCGGCACCGAGTACGTGCCGGCGGTCTTCAGGTCGTCCAGGAACGAGTCCTCGATCGCCTGGTTCGTGCTCTCGCCGAACGAGCCGACGTAGAAGTCCGGGTGCGCCTCCTGCACGCCCGCCACCGCCGCGACCACGGCGTCGGTCTTGTCCGCGGCGTCCTCCGGCGACCCGGTGTACTCCAGCTGGACGAGCGCGGACGACTGGTCCTCCGACACCAGGCCGGTCGACTCCTGGTCCAGGGGGGAGGTGACGGTCGACACCTCGTCGAGAGAGCCGACCGCGTCCACCACGTCCGCCACGACCGCACGGAACTGCGGGGAGGCCTCGGTCAGCGTGTCGCTCTGCACCAGCACGCTCTCCTGGGCCGGAAGCTCGAAGTCCTCGTACAGGATCTCGTCGGCCCGTCCGGACTCGCCCGGACCGGAGGTCTCGAACACGATCGTCTTCATCGGGAGCACGAGGCTGATGGCGAACAGCATGATCATCAGCCCCAGCCACCCGAAGATCGCGATGCGGCGGTGACGCGCACTCCAGTGCGCCATGGTGGCAGCCAGGTTGTGGGTGTGCTGCTGGGACATACCTTCTCCTTCCGGAGTGCCCGGCCGGCCGGGCTCGATGCTGGAGGGCTAGGGGATCTGGACCTCGCGGATGCGCGTCGCGGTCGTGCGCTGCGCGGTGAAGTGCGGGAGGAGGGCGAGGGACGCCACCTCGTCCTCGGCCTCGACGGTCCACCAGATCGCATGGTCGCCGTAGTCGCAGGAGGCAAGGGTCATCCGGTGCCGAAGCGGGCTCGCCACGCCCTTGAACGACATGAACGCCGCGCCGCACTCCTCCGGTGCATGACGATGCTGGAGCAGGAAGAGGCCCATGGGCCGAGCCTGACCGCCCGGACGCCCGCGTGACATCGGGGTGATGCCCTGATCTCTGGGGCCGGGCCCCGCGGGTCGCCTGGACCGGACCTCAAGGAATTCTGGATGTGCGTCGACTAGGTTCACGTCCGGAGGAAGGAAGATGGGAGCTGCTGCCGCCCCCCTCGTCGGTCGCGCCGACGCACTCGCCCTGCTCGACGACGCCGGGAACGGACTGGTGCGCGGGGAGTGGCAGGCCGTCGAGCTGGTGGGCGAACCCGGGATCGGCAAGACCCGGTTGCTCGCAGAGCTCGCCACCCGAGCCAGCGGCCGAGAACAGCTCGTGCTCTCAGGAGTCGCCTCCGAGCTCCACCGTGACGTGCCGTTCTGGGTGTTCATCGACGCTCTCGACGACTACCTCCGGGGCCTCGACCCGCGTCTCCTCGACCTCCTCGACGTCGGCGTCCGCACCGAGCTCGGCAACGTCTTCCCGGCACTGTCCCCTGAGGGGCGGGATCCGGTGCGGCAGCACGAGCGGTACCGGACCCACCGCGCGGTGCGGGACCTTCTGGAGCGGCTGACGGCAACCGGACCACTGGTGCTGCTCCTCGACGACCTCCACTGGGCCGACCCGGCCTCCATCGAGCTCCTCGGGTCGCTGCTGCGCCGGCCACCCGACGCCGGGGTGCTGGTCGCGGTCGCGGCCCGGCCGGGGCGGCTGCCGCCCGGACTCCGAGCAGAGCTGGACCGTGCGCACCGGACCGAGGTCGCTCACCCGCGTCATCCTCACGCCGCTCACCAGGGCCGAGGCGGACGAGCTCCTGGGGTCCGCCACGGACCCGGCCACGGCAGCCACCCTGTTCGACGAGAGCGGCGGGAACCCGTTCTACCTCGAGCAGCTGGCCCGGTCCCTCGGGCGCCGACCGCCACGGCCCAGGACGACCTCGCGAGTCACCGCGGACCTCGGCGTACCAGCGCAGGTGGCCTCCGCACTGGCCGACGAGCTGGCTCTGCTCAGCGACAGCGCACAAGACGTGCTGCAAGGAGCGGCGGTGGTGGGCGACACCTTCGAGCCTGAGCTCGCAGCCGCCGCAGCAGGAGTCGGGGAACCGGTGGCGCTCCGGGCGGTCGACGAGCTGATCGACGTCGATGTCGTACGACGCACGGAGGTGCCTCGCCGTTTCCGCTTCCGACACCCGCTGGTCCGGCGCGCGGTCTACGACTCCACGCCCGCCGCCTGGCTCCTGGGCGCGCACGAACGGAGCGCCGCAGCCCTGGCCGGTCGTGGAGCAACCGCCACCGAACGCGCACACCACGTCGAGCGCTCCGGCAGGCAGGGCGACCTCGGGGCGGTCGCCGTCCTGCGCCGGGCCGGTGACGAAGCCGCCCACCGTGCGCCCGAGAGCGCTGCCCGGTGGTATGCAGATGCGCTGCGGCTGCTGCGAGCCGATGCTCCCGCGGCAGAGCGGGTCGATCTCCTCATGGCGCGCGCAGGAGCGCTCGCGACCTGCGGCCACTTCGCACGAGAGCCATGCCGCCCTGCTGGAGAGCTACCGGATCGCTCCGCGCGACGCCGTCGCCCTGCGAGTCCGGCTCACCACGGCCACGGCGGGCACGGAACATCTCCTCGGCCTCCACGAGGCGGCCCACCAACGCCTGGACCGCGCTCTCGAGAACCTCGACGACCCTGCCTCGCCCGAGGCGGTCGCCCTGACCCTCGAGCTCGCCATCGACGGCGTGTACACGATGCGGTTCCCCCAGATCGCACGACGTGCAGGACAGGCCCTGGCAACCGCCCGGCGACTGGACGACCCGCCCCTGGTCGCCACCGCCGCCGCCGCGCTGGCCTGGGGCACGGCCCTGTGCGGCCGGGTCCCGGAGGCGGAGACGTACCGCCGCGAGGCTGCCGCCCTGGTCGACGGGCTCTCGGACCAGGACCTGGCCCGGAGGCTCGATGCCGCCGTCCACCTCGCCGGCGCCGAGCTCTACCTGGACCGGTTCGCTGCCGCCGGGGACCACGCCGAGCGCGTGATAGCCGTGGCACGGACCACCGGCCAGCCCGCCTTCGTCCCGTTCGCGTTCATGCTCCTGGCGTGGGTGCACATGCTCCGCGGCGACCTCGCCGACGGCGCGCGCAGCCTCGATGCGGCCATCGAGGAGGCTCGGCTGCTGCGCAACGACCAGAGCCTCGCCGGATTCCTCCTCAACCGCTCGCTCACTGCCCTGGCGGCCGGCGACCTGGAGCTCGCGGTCGGCGCAGGCCGTGAAGCGGTTGAGCTGACCCGTGACCTGGACAACGGTCTCATTCCCGCAGCCGCCCCGCTGGCCCTGTCCGCGGCCCTCCTCGAGTCCGGGGATCCCGGCCTCGGCGATGCCGTCGACCTCATGGTCGAGCGGTGTGGTGGGCCGGGGCTGCCTCTCATGCCGGGCGGCAGCTTCCGTGCCAAGTGGCTCGAGCTGCTCACGCGTTGCTCCCTGGCGCTCGGGCGGCACGCAGATGCTGAACGTGCGGCTGCCTGTGCCCACGACGCCGCGGTCCGGATGGGCGGGCTCCGGATGGCCTTCGCCATGGCCGAACGGGCAGCGGCCACGATTGCTCTCGAGGCGGGTGACGCTGGGCTCGCCGCGCGCAGAGCACTCGCGTCGGCCACCGCAGCGGACGAGGTCGGCATCCCGGTCGAGGCGGCCCTCTCGCGCACCCTCGCGGGGATCGCGCTCGCGCAGCTCGGCGCCCGTGAGCGCGCCGTCGTGGAGCTCGAGAACGCGGCGGCGGCGCTGCATGCGTGCGGTGCCTCGCGGTACCGCGACGCGGCAGAGCTGGAGCTCAGGAGGCTGGGGCGGCACATCTCCCGGCGCAGTGCTCCCGGTGACCTCAGCGGAGTCGGGGTCGCGTCACTGACCCAGAGGGAGCGGCAGGTGGCTGACCTGGTCGTGGCTCGTCACACCAACCCGGAGATCGCGGGGGCTCTCTTCGTCAGCCCGAAGACGGTCGAGACCCATCTTCGCCACATCTTCCACAAGCTCGGCGTCACCTCCCGCGTCGAGGTGGCGCGCACCCTGGAGGCCCAGCCCCAGGCCTAGGTCCGCGACTTTTCCTGGGTTCACAACCGGGCCGGCGCATGCGACAGTCTGAGGACGCTGCGCGTAGGGGGCGCGCAGCCGAACCAAGGGGGAACAGCTGTGCACACGTCAACACGCACCAGGATCACCAAGCTCGTCCTGTCACTGGTCACCGTCGTCGCGGTGACGCTGGCGACGGCGGGTCCAGCCACTGCCATCACCTACGGGGAGCCCGATGACGGGGAGCACCCGTACGTCGGCTTCATGATCTTCTTCGATCCCAACGAGCCGGGCTGGTTCAGCTGCAGCGGCACGCCCTCGATGCGGACACGTTCCTGACCGCTGCTCACTGCACCTACGGCATCGGCACCGACGGCGAGCCGTGCTCGAGGGCCGGGGAGTGTCACCAGCGGCGGCACCGACGTGTGGGTCACCTTCGACGGACACCGATGTGCTGGCCGGCTGGCCGGCACGCGCCGACTACCCGACCGAGGAAGCACTGTACGAAGCCAGGAGCGCGTGGTTGGACGCCAACTCGGCTACACCTCCGGGCACTGCCTACCCGCACCCTGACTACGACGGCTTCTCCGGATTCCCGGTCAACTTCGACGTCGGGGTCGTCGAGCTGGACGAGGACGTCCCGATGACGACGTACGGCGAGCTGGCACCGCTCGGCACCGCCGAGCGGCTCGCCGGCACCACCGGCCGCGACCGCAACAACGCGCTCGTCGAGAACGTCGGCTACGGCGTCCAGTCGATCCAGCCCAAGCCGCAAGGACGTGAGACGCGCTACAAGTCGACCTCCCGCATCGTGGAGGTCAACGGCAACATCGCCCAGGGCGGCAACCTCCACACCCTGAACAACCCGAGCGCCGTCGGCGGCACTGGTGGCACGTGCTTCGGAGACTCAGGCGGACCCGTGCTCGAGAACAACACCAACCAGGTCATCGCCGTGGTGTCCTTCGGCTTCAGCGGCACCTGCCACGGCGCCGACTACTCCTGGCGGGTCGACACCGTGGACAGCTACGAGTTCCTCGATCCGTTCCTGGACTGAGCACGGGCCGGACCGCCGTCCCGTGAGGAGGATGCATGGTCACCTTCAACCGGTCCGACGACCTGCAGGGAGCGGAGTTCGTCGACACGAGCCTGCGTGGGGCGCGGTTCGTCGAGAGTGACCTGTCCGGCGTCGTGATGCGCGGGGTCGAGGTGGACGGGGTGGACATCGACGCCCCGTGGCTGGTCCACGGCGACTTCCTGCGCGTCAACGGCGTCGACGTGATCCCGCTCGTCGAGGCGGAGCTCGACCGTCGCTTCCCCGGCCGCGCCGACCGGCGAGCCGGGGATCCGGAGGGGCTGCGGGCGGCCTGGGCCGCGCTCGCACGCACCTGGGCCGCCACGCTCGAACGGGTCGCCGCGATGCCCCCCGGGACGGTCGACGTCTCGGTGGGCGGGGAGTGGTCGTTCGCGCAGACCCTGCGGCACCTGGTCCTGGCGACCGACATGTGGCTGCGCAAGGGGATCCAGGAGGTCGAGCAGCCGTTCCACCCGCTCGGCCTGGAGGGTGCCGGCGGTGGCGTCGACGACCTCACGCCGTCGTACGCCGAGGTGCTGGAGGTCCGGGCGAGCCGGGTCGCCCTCGTGCGCGACTTCCTCGGCACCGTCACACCGGACGAGCTCGCGGTGCCGCGGAGGAACCCCCATGACCCCGACCACCCGGAGACCACCCTCTCCTGCCTGCACGTGATCCTCGAGGAGGAGTGGGAGCACCACCGCTTCGCGGTGCGGGACCTCGACGCGATCGAGACAGTGTCCGGAGTCGGCCGGGAGGGGGCGATGACCTAGGGCAACGCCCTAGTCTGCGCGGGTGAGGTTCGAGGGGCTGCTCGCGGACACGCGCCCCCTCCGCAACGACCACTTCCGCCGGCTGTGGCGGGCCAACATCGTCACGGTCATCGGCGCGCAGCTGACGGTCGTCGCGGTCCCGGCCCAGATCTACGCGATGACCGGGTCGTCGGCGTACGTCGGGCTGACGGGCGTGTTCGGGTTGGTGCCGCTCGTCGTGTTCGGGTTGTGGGGCGGGGCGCTGGCCGACGTCTTCGACCGCCGCACGCTGCTGGTCGTGACCACGGTGGGCATGATCCTGACCAGTGCCTGCTTCTGGCTGCAGGCGGCGCTGGGGCTCGAGAACGTGTGGCTGCTGCTCGGGCTGTTCGCGGTGCAGCAGGCGTTCTTCGCGGTCAACCAGCCGACCCGCTCGGCGGTGCTGCCCAAGCTGGTGCCGTCGTCGCTGCTCCCGGCCGCCAACGCGCTCAACACGACGGTCTTCCAGGCCGGGGGCATCGCGGGTCCGCTGGTCGGTGGCGCGCTGATCCCGTTGATCGGCTTCTCCTGGCTCTACCTGATCGACACCGTCACCCTCTTCGCGACGCTGGGCGCGGTGGTCCGGCTGCCGCGGCTGCCGGTCGAGGGTGCGATGGGGACGCCGGGACTCCGGGCCGTGGTGGACGGGTTCCGCTACCTGCGCGGTCACCCGGTGCTGATGATGTCGTTCGTCGTCGACATCATCGCGATGGTCTTCGGCATGCCCCGGGCGCTCTTCCCGGAGCTGGCGGACACCGCCTTCCAGGGGCCCTCCGAGGGTGGGCTGGCCTTCGCGCTGCTGTTCGCCGCCATCCCGGCCGGCGCGGTCGTCGGGGGAGTGCTGTCGGGCTGGGTGTCGCGGGTCGAGCGCCACGGGCTGGCGGTGATCGTGTCGATCGTGGTGTGGGGTCTGGCGGTGACCGGCTTCGGGGTCGCGGCCATGCTCGCACCGCTGGCGCCGATGCCGATGCTGGTGCTGGCGGTGGTCCTGCTGGCGATCGGCGGAGCGGCCGACATGGCATCGTCGGCCTTCCGCAACGCGATGCTGCTGGACTCGGCCACCGACGCCATGCGCGGCCGGCTGCAGGGCATCTTCATCGTGGTCGTCGCGGGTGGCCCGAGGATCGCCGACGTCGTCCACGGTGCGGCCGCCGCCGCGACCGGTGCCGCGGTGGCCGCGGCCGGCGGCGGCGTGCTGGTGGTCATCGGGACGGTCGTCGCGGCGCTGGCCGTGCCGGCCTTCGTCCGCTACCGGGTCACGCGGGACCGGTCGTCGGAGCCGTCCTGATCGCGGTCACGAGCGCGCCGACCGAGCAGACCACCGCGATGCCGAACACCGCGAGGAACGGGTCGCCGCCGGCCCGGTCGGTGGCGGCGTACCCGATGCCGCAGAGCGCCAGCGCGAGCGCGGCCCCGATCGAGTCGGCGATGGTGAGGGCCGAGGAGTTGAAGCCGCGGTCGGCGTCCGTCGATGCGGCCAGCATCGCCACGCCGGTCCGGGTGAAGCCGAGTCCCATGCCGGCGCCGGCGACCACGAACGAGCCGCCGGCGACCAGCGGGGACAGGTCGAGCCGGACCGACAGCCACATCACCAGCGGCCGCGCCGAGCAGCACCGAGCAGCCGATCGTCATCGCCCGCTCGCTGGTGAGCCGCTGGCCGAGCCGTGCCTGCACCTGGCTGGCCGAGGCCCAGACGACGCCCACGACGGTGAGGGCGATCCCGGACTGGCCGGGGGACAGCGACCAGCGTTCCTGCAGCACGAGCACGATGTAGGCCTGGCCGCAGAAGAAGGTGGCGCTCATCAGCCCGCGGGTCCCGATCACGGACGGCAGCCCGCGCCGCGCGCGCAGCGTGTGCCGTGGCATCAACGGCCGCACCGCCACGACGGTCACCACCGCGGCGATCCCGCCGAGGGCGATCGGTAGCGCCTCACGCAGCGAGCCGAAGACCTCGACCGCGAGCACCGCCACCGCCGCGAGCACCGCCCAACCCAGCCTGGAGCGGGACCTGGCCGTCCCGCCGTCGGTCTCGGAGCGCAGCCCGCGGACGACGGGGGCGATCAGCACCGCGGCGACCGCGACCAGGCCGACCACGCCGAGGAACACCCAGCGCCAGCCGACGCTGCCCGCCACGAACGCGGCGACCGCCGGGCCGAACAGCGAGGGCAGCACCCAGGCCGCGGCGAAGCTGGCGAAGATCGAGGGCTGGAGGTGGGAGGGATAGACGACGCCCACCACGACGTACAGGCTCACGATCAGCGCACCGGTGCCGAGCCCCTGCACCACGCGGCCGGCCACGAAGACCTCCATCGACGGCGCCAGGCCGCAGGTGAGCACACCCAGCGAGAAGAGCACCAGCGACACCACGAGCGGCAGGGCGGGGCCGCGGCGGTCGCTCCACGACCCCGCCGCCACCATGCCCACCACGCCGCTGGCGAGGGGTGCCGCGAAGGCGAGCGCGAACAGGTCGAGCCCGTCCAGGTCGCGGCTGATGGTCGGCATGACCGTGGTCACCGCCATCGCCTCGAAGGCGTTGAACGCGATCAGCGCGAAGACCCCGACCGTCGTCGCCAGGTAGGCCGGGGCGAGGATGCCGCCGCGCTCGCGACGGGTCGTCTCGGGGCTGCTGGTCACGGTCACCCCTCCGACGGTGGGAGCTGGAGTGCCGCTCGAGATCGAGCAGCACCGATGAGTCCGGCGCGCCGCCGGGGTCGGTACCAGCCTAGGCACCAGGAGGAGACGTCATGGGTTCCACCAACGGCAAGGTCATCGCCAGCATCACCGCCTCGCTCGACGGCTACGTCACCGGACCCGACGACGGTCCCGGGCAACGGGCTCGGCACCGGCGGCGAGCGGCTGCACTACTGGGTCATGGGCGGTCCCTGGACCTACGAGTCCGAGCACGTCCTTCGACATGGGCGCCGCGGACCGCGAGTTCTACGAGTCGCTGACCGCGGGCCTCGGCGCCGGCATCGTGGGACGCGGGATGTACGACGCCGCCGGGGCGTGGGGCGGCAGCAACCCGTTCCCGGGCACCCTGATCGTGCTCACCCACCGCGTCGAGGACCAGCCGGACGAGTCGTCCCGGTTCCGGTTCGTCAGCGGGTTCGACGAGGCGCTGACCGCCGCGCACGAGCTGGCCGACGGGCGGGACGTGTCGCTGGGTGGTGGGGCCGACCTGATCCGGCAGGGCCTCGCGGCCGGCGTGGTCGACGAGCTGGCGATCTCGACCGCGCCGGTCGTGCTGGGTGGCGGGAAGCGGCTCTTCGACGGGTTCGACCACGACGTCGACCTCGACATCCTGTCGGTGCACCACTCGCCGTACGCCGTGCACGTGAGGTACGCCGTCCGGCGCTGAGATCGCGGGAGTAGGGTCGCCGCCATGACGACGTGGGAGTACCAGGTGGCGCCGATTCCGCTCCACAACGAAGCGCTGATGCTCAACAACTTCGGCCAGGACGGCTGGGAGCTGGTGACGATCCAGACCAACGCCCAGGGTGGGCTGGTCGCCTTCCTCAAGCGCCCCGCGCCCGGTTCGGAGGGCTGAGCCGTGGCGCATCCCGAGGAGAAGCTGGCCGAGCTCGGCCTCAGCGTGCCCGAGGTCGCCAAGCCGGTGGCGGTGTACGTCCCCGCGGTCCGGTCCGGCCACCACGTCTTCACGTCCGGCCAGCTGCCGATGCGGGCGGGCGAGCTGATGATGACCGGCAAGGTCGGCGGCGACGTCAGCCAGGACGAGGCCGTCGAGTGCGCCCGGCAGTGCGGGCTCAACGCGATCGCCGCGGTGAAGGCCGAGGTCGGTGACCTCGCCCTGGTGAAGCGGATCGTCAAGGTCGTCTGCTTCGTCGCCTCGACCCCCGACTTCACCGGCCAGCCGCAGGTCGCCAACGGCGTCTCCGAGCTGCTCGGCACCGTCTTCGGCGACGCCGGCGTCCACGCCCGCTCGGCAGTCGGCGTCCCGGTGCTGCCGCTCGATGCACCGGTCGAGGTCGAGATCGTCGTCGAGGTCTGAGGCGCTGATGGAGCGGCTGCCGCTTCCCGAGGCGCTGGTCGAGCAGGCGCGGGCGTACGCCGACGGGTCGGCCACCCCGGCCGAGCCGCGCAACGCGGCGACCGTGGTGCTGACGCGGCCGGGTGCCCGGCCCGAGGAGGGGCCGGAGATCTACCTGCTGCGACGGCAGACGTCGATGGCGTTCGCCGGCGGCATGTGCGTCTTCCCCGGCGGCGGTGTCGACCCGCGCGACTTCGACCACGCGGTGGCGTGGGCCGGACCCTCCCCCGCGGAGTGGGCCGAGCGGCTCGGTGTCGACGAGCGGATGGCCCGGGCGCTGGTCTGCGCTGCGGTCCGCGAGACCTTCGAGGAGTCCGGCGTGCTGCTGGCCGGGGCGGCGGACTCCGTCGTCGCCGACACCACCGGTGACGACTGGGAGGCCGACCGGGTCGCGCTCGAGGGCCGCGACCTGTCGCTGACCGACTTCCTCGACCGGCGCGGGCTGGTGCTGCGCACCGACCTGCTCGGCGCCTGGGCCGGCTGGACCACCCCGGTCTTCGAGCCGCGCCGCTACCGCACCTGGTTCTTCACCGCCGCGCTGCCGGCCGGCCAGGTGACGCGCGACGTGTCGACCGAGTCGTCGTCGGTGATCTGGCTGCCGGCGATGAGGGCCGTCGCGCAGGCCGAGGCCGGGGACATCTTCATGCTGCCGCCGACCTACCTCACGTGTCTCGACGTCGGGCAGCACGCCGACCCCGACACGGTGCTCGCCGAGGCGGCGGGTCGCTCCGTGGAGATGTTCACGCCGTCGGTGGTGTCCGACGGTGACGAGTTCGTGCTGTCGATGCCGCAACGCTACGAGCCGCTGGTCGCCGCTCGATGAGCGAGCCGGAGGGCTGGTCGGGAGGCTCGTTCGGCGAACGCGGGTCCTGCGTGCTCGCCCCCAACGCCAACCCGATGACGCTCGACGGCACCAACACCTGGGTGCTGCGCGAGCCGGGTGCCGGCCGGTCGGTCGTCATCGACCCGGGCCCGCCCGACCCGGACCACCTCGACGCGGTGCGTGCGGCGGCGGGGGACGTCGCGGTGGTGCTGCTGACCCACCACCACCTCGACCACTCCGAGGCCGCGCGGGAGTTCGCGGAGTCGGTCGGCTGCGGCGTACGGGCGCTCGATCCGGCGTACCGGCTCGGGTCGGAGGGGCTGGGTGAGGGCGACGTGGTCGAGGTCGACGGGCTCGAGGTCCACGTCGTCGCGACGCCCGGACACACCTCGGACTCGCTGTCGTTCCTGCTGCCCGCCGAACGGGTCGTGCTCACCGGCGACACGGTGCTCGGCCGCGGCACGACCGTGGTCGCCCACCCCGACGGGCGGCTGGGCGCCTACCTCGACTCCCTCGACCGGCTCCACGCGCTGGCCGAGGCGCGCGAGGTGGCCGCGATCTGGCCCGGCCACGGCCCGGTCATCGACGACGCGCTCGCCGTCCTCGACCACTACGTCTCGCACCGGCAGCAGCGCCTCGAGCAGGTCGGCGACGCCGTGCGCCAGCTCCGGTCCGCGGGCCTCGCCGACGCCACCACCCTCCCGCGCCAGGTCGTGGAGATGGTGTACGCCGACGTCGACCCGATCCTCTGGGGCGCGGCCGAGCTGTCCGTCCGCGCCCAGCTCGACTACCTGCGCGACCAGAGGGGTTGAGTTGGGCCTCGGTATCAGCTGAGTTGGGCTTCTGCATCGCCCCGTCTGAGGTCGGTTGTCCACAGGCGCAAGATCGAGCAGGAGTACGCCGCGCGCGGACCGGGCATCACCTCCGGCATGCTCTGCCCACCACTGCCCGACTTCCCCTTCACCACCCGCGAGGCCGCCGGCCTCGGGATGAGCAAGGTCGACGTGTCACGCGCCGCCGCAGCCGGCGTGGTCCGCCGCCTCTTCACCGGTGTCTACGTGCGCTCCGACGTGCCGGACAGCATCCTCCTGCGGGCGCAGGCGGCGCGGCTGGTGATGAGCAGGCACTCGGTGCTCTGCGACCGCACGGCCGCCTGGGTGCACGGGATCGACGTGTTCCGCTACGCCGAGCTCGAGACCATCCCAGCACTGGAGTCCTACGTGCTGCGAGGGCACGACCCGACGGATCGTGTCGACTGCCGCGGCGGGACGCGGGACCTGCAGCCGGTCGACTGGGAGCTGATCGGCGGCATCCGCGTCACCACGCCGCTGCGGACCGCCGTCGACCTCGCCTGCAAGCTGCGCCGGCGTGAGGCCCTCGCCTCGCTGGACGTCTTCACGCGCGAGTTCGGGCTCTCGCGCGCGGAGCTGAACCAGCTGCTGTGGAGGTTCCGCCGGCGGCGGGGTGTGGTCCAGGCCCGCGAGCTGGTCCAGCTCGCCGACCCGTCGTCCGAGTCACGTGGCGAGTCCTGGACCCGCCTGGAGATCCACGACCACGGGCTCCCGGCCCCGACGCCCCAGCACTGGGTGTGCGACGACGGCAGGCGCGTCTACCGCCTCGACCTGGCCTATCCCCGCGCCAAGATCGCCGTGGAGTACGACGGCGAGGAGTTCCACACCGGCGACCGCCAGCGCCGGCGGGACGAGGAGCGCCGTGACTGGCTGCGGCGCCGGGGCTGGCACGTGATCGTGGTGACGAAGGCGTCCTTCGCCGAGGACTCCCTGCCTGGCTGGATCGCCGAGCTCCGCGGCGTACTCATCGAGCGAGGCGTGAGCTTCCGCTGATACCCATGCCCATCTCGACTGATACCCACGCCCAACTCGACCGATGCTCAGCGGGCGCGGCGGGAGAGGCGCTCGACGTCCATCAGCACGACAGAGCGGGGCTCGAGGCGCAGCCAGCCGCGCGAGGCGAAGTCGGCCAGCGCCTTGTTGACCGTCTCGCGGGAGGCGCCGACCAGCTGGGCGAGCTCCTCCTGGGTGAGGTCGTGGTGGACGTGGACGCCGTCGTCGGCGGTGCGGCCGAACCGGTCGGCCAGGTCGAGGAGCGCCTTGGCGACGCGGCCGGGGACGTCGGAGAACACCAGGTCGGCGTTGACGTCGTTGGCCTTGCGGAGCCGCGAGGCGATCTGGGAGAGCAGGCCGCGCGCGACCATCGGCCGGCCCTCGAGCCAGCGCAGCAGGTCGTCGTGGGAGAGCGAGGCGAACGCGGCATCGGTGACGGCGGTGACCGTGGCCGAGCGCGGGCCGGGGTCGAAGAGCGAGAGCTCGCCGAACATCTGGCCGGGGCCGAGCACGGCGAGCAGGTTCTCGCGGCCGTCGCTGGAGGTGCGGCCGAGCTTCACCTTGCCGTCGAGCACGATGTAGAGCTTGTCGCCGGAGTCGCCCTCGTGGAACAGGACCTCGCCGCGGCGCAGCCGGGACTCGGCCATCGAGGAGCGCAGCGCGCTGGCTGCCTCGTCGTCGAGTGCGCTGAACAGCGGAGCCTGACGCAGTACGTCGTTGTCCACGAAGCCTCCCAGATCGGTGATGACGCTGATGATCCTAGCCAGTGGCGCAGGTCACAGGTGAACTCTGGGCCCACGGCGGGACGTCGGTGTCGCCGCATAGGCTGGCCGTCATGCCGACCACGCGCGAGCCTGCGAGCCGGACCGCGCTGGTCCGGCGTGCCCGCAAGGTCGACCGCGTGCTGGCCGAGACCTACCCCGACGCACGGTGCGAGCTCGACTTCGACGACCCGTTCCAGCTGCTCGTCGTGACCGTGCTGAGCGCGCAGACCACCGATCGCCGGGTCAACGCGGTGCGGCCGATCCTGTTCGCCGCCTACCCCGACCCGGCCGCCATGGCCGCCGCACCGCGCGACCACCTCGAGCAGCTCCTCGGTCCGCTCGGCTTCTTCCGCGCCAAGACCGAGTCGCTGCTCAAGCTCTCGGCCGCGCTCGTCGAGCGCTACGACGGGCAGGTGCCGCCGAAGCTCAGCGAGCTCGTGACGCTGCCGGGCGTCGGCCGCAAGACCGCCAACGTCGTGCTCGGCAATGCCTTCGACGTCCCCGGCATCACCGTCGACACCCACTTCGGCCGGCTGGTGCGACGGCTCGGCTGGACCGACGAGACCGATCCGGTCAAGGTCGAGCACGCGATCGGGGCACTGTTCCCGAAGCGTGACTGGACCATGCTCAGCCACCACCTGATCTGGCACGGCCGCCGCCGCTGCCACGCCAAGAAGCCGGCCTGCGGAGCCTGCCCGGTCGCCCGGCTCTGCCCGTCGTACGGCGAGGGGCCGGTCGACCCCGAGGTGGCCGCCGCACTGGTGAAGACCCAGGGACCGGCGTGAGGGCGGCTGCGGCGCTGCTGGCGGCGCTGCTGGTGCTGACGGGCTGCACCAGCGGCTCGACGCTGCCCGGACCCGGTCCCGCACGGATCGACGTCGACACCCCCGAGCTGCGTGAGATGAAGGCCGCCGCCGGGGTCGAGGCGTGCCGCCCGGGCGAGGGCGAGCCGGTCGAGGGCGGCCTCCCCGAGGTGACGCTGCCCTGCTTCGGCGGCGGGGACGACGTCGACCTCAGCGCGCTGCGCGGGCCGATGGTGGTCAACCTGTGGGCGTCCAACTGCGGTCCGTGCCGCACCGAGATGCCGCTCCTGCAGCAGTTCCACGAGGAGCACGGCGACCGGGTGTCCGTGCTCGGCATCGACTACCAGGACACCCAGCCGGTGGCCGCCATGGACCTGGTCCAGGACACCGGGGTGACCTACCCGCTGCTGGCCGACCCGCAGAGCGTGCTCGACGGTGCGACGCCGATCCCGCGGCTGAGCGGGCTGCCCTTCCTGGCGTTCGTCGACGCCGAGGGCCGGGTCGTCCACCGGGAGTTCGTGATCATCGAGAACGAGCAGATGCTGCTCGACCTGGTCGACCAGCATCTCGGGATCGACCTGTGAGGCCCGACTGGCTGCGCCCGGTCGAGGAGGGCGCCCGGGCGATCACGGTCCACGACCTGACCCGGTTCATGCCGCCCGAGGGCAGCGACGCGCGCCGCGGCGCCGTACTGATCCTCTTCGGCGAGGGTGAGCAGGGCCCCGACCTGCTGCTGACCGAGCGCGCCCACCACATGCGCAGCCACCCCGCCCAGATCGCGTTCCCCGGTGGTTCGATCGACCCGGGCGAGACACCGCTCGAGGCGGCGCTGCGCGAGGCCGAGGAGGAGACCGGGCTCGATCCGGCCGGCGTCGACGTGTTCGCCGAGCTGCCCGAGCTGTGGTTGCCGCCGAGCAACTTCGCGGTGACGCCGGTGCTGGCCTGGTGGGAGACCGAGAGCCCGGTGGGCGTGGTCGACCCCGACGAGGTCCATGCCGTCTACCGGGTGCCGATCAGCGAGCTGGTCGGCCCGGACCACCGGATCCGGGTCGAGCACCCGTCGGGCTGGGTCGGCCCCGGCTACCTCATCGGCCACGACAACGACCGGGTGCTCTGGGGCTTCACCGCCGGCATCATCGCCCGGCTCTTCGACTTCGTCGGCTGGGCCGAGGAGGCCGACGATGCGCCGCTGCGTGCGTTGCCCGCCCACATGCTGCAGGGTGAACCCACGCGGGCGGAGATGCAGCCCAACACCCGATTCGGAGAACCTCGGTGAACCTCCTCGACTGGCTGCTGCTCGTGCTGGTCCTCACCTACGCGCTCTCGGGCTACTGGCAGGGATTCATCACCGGCGCCTTCGCGACCACGGGACTCCTGCTCGGCGGCCTGGTCGGGGTCTGGCTGGCGCCGACTGCTCTCGGTGACGCCGACCCGTCGGTGCTGGTCTCGCTCGGCGCGCTGTTCATCGTGATCCTGTGCGCGTCGCTGGGGCAGGCGGTGCTGCAGTTCGCCGGCGCCCGGCTGCGCGACCGCATCACCTGGCAGCCGGTGCGCGCCGTCGACGCCGTCGGGGGCGCCGTCCTCAGCTCGGCCGCCGTGCTGCTGGTGGCCTGGGCGCTCGGCGTCGCCATCTCCGGCTCCGGCATCAGCGGCATCACCGGCCTGGTCCGCAGCTCGACGGTGCTGGCCAAGGTCGACCAGGTCCTGCCGGCGGAGGCCGACTCCGCCCTCAGCGCGTTCAACGACGTCGTCGGCTCCGGCTTCTTCCCGCAGTACCTCGACCCGTTCGCACCCGAGCGGATCGTGCCCGTGCCGCCGGGACCGGAGCGGATGCTCCGCGACCCCGACGTGGAGGACGCCGAGGCGTCCGTCCTCAAGATCACCGGCACCAACGACTGCGGCCGCGGTGTCGAGGGCTCCGGCTTCGTCTACGCCGACGGCCGGGTGATGACCAACGCCCACGTCGTCGCGGGGGTCGACGACCCGGTGGTCGAGATCGGCGGCGACACCGTCAGCGCCGAGGTCGTCCACTACGACGAGGACGTCGACGTCGCGGTGCTCGCGCTCGACACCAGCGGGCTGCCCTTCCTCGCCTTCGACGACGAGGCGCGCGAGGGCGACGGCGTCGCCATCCTCGGCTACCCGCAGGACGGCCCGTACGACGTCCAGGTCGGCCGGATCCGGGCCGAGCAGCGGCTCCGCTCACCCGACATCTACGGCGACGGCAGCGTGCTGCGCGAGGTCTACTCGCTGCGCGGCCTGGTCCGGCCCGGCAACTCCGGCGGTCCGATCGTCTCCTCGGCCGGCGACGTGGTCGGGATGGTGTTCGCGGCCTCGGTGACCGACTCGGAGACCGGCTACGCCCTCACCGCCGCGCAGGTCGCCCAGAACGCGGCGGCCGGCGCGTCCACCTCCGACCCGGTCTCGACCGGCGACTGTGCCGGCTGACCAGGCGTCGGCTATGCCCTGCCCTTGAGGGCGCGGGGGATCTCCTTGCCCTGGGCGATCGCCTTGTCGGGTCCGCGGACCTGCTTCACCTTGCGGATGCCGATGAAGACCAGCAGTCCGGCGACCAGCAGGTAGACGCCGAAGACGATCAGGAACGCCCAGTGCAGGCCGAGCCCGGCCCAGTGGATGAAGTAGGCGAACGCCACCGACAGCATGATGATCGCCAGCACCGCCACGAACCCGGCGGCGGCGAACAGGCCGATGCCCAGCCCGCCGGCCTTGACGCTGACCTTCAGCTCGGACTTGGCGAGGGCGATCTCCTTGGAGATCAGGCTCGAGATGTCACGACTGGCGTCGGTGACCAGACGACCGATGGTGGGGTCAGTGTCGAGGACCGGTTCCGGGGCCATGTGCGTCGATTCCTCCGTCGTGGGCGATCTCCGAAGGCCCGACCCTACAACCCGTAGGATGGTCACTGGTGTGCCGGGAAGTCTGGTCGGCCCGTCGGCGCCCCGAGGCGTGGCGGAAGCGTGTTCGTGACGACCGGAAGGCCCCTGCCGTGACCCCTGCCCCCCGCAAGACCGCGCAAGCACCGACGACCTGCGTGTGGCGGCTCGGTCCCGTCTACAGCGAGAGCGACCGGACCCTGGCCCGGCTGGTGGCGCGGCCGGTCCGTGAGTTCCTCCGGGTCGAGGCAGCCGGCTCTGCGTTGCTGCTGGCGGCGGCCGTGGTCGCGCTGGTCTGGGCGAACTCGCCGTACGCCGACGGGTACGACGCCTTCTGGCACACCTCGATCAGCGTCGACCTCGGGGTCCTCCACCTGGAGGAGACGCTGCAGCACTGGGTGAACGACGCCCTGATGGTGATCTTCTTCTTCGTGGTCGGCCTGGAGATCAAGTACGAGCTGGTCCACGGCGACCTGCGCGACCCGAAGACCGCGGCGCTGCCGATCGTGGCGGCGGTCGGCGGCATGCTCGTGCCGGCTGCGATCTACGTGGCGATCGTCGGCGGCGGGGACGGCTCCTCGGGCTGGGGCATCCCGATGGCCACCGACATCGCCTTCGCGGTCGGCGTGCTCGGTCTGCTCGGGCGCCGGATCCCGTCGGCGGCGCGGCTGTTCCTGCTGACGCTGGCGATCGTCGACGACATCGGCGCGATCCTGGTGATCGCCGTCTTCTACACCGACGACCTCGACCTGGTGGCGCTCGCGATCGCGGTGGCGCTGCTCGGGGTGATGGTGGTGATGCGGAAGCTGCGGATCTGGTCGGTCCCGGCCTACGTCGTGGTCGGCGTCCTGGTCTGGCTGGCGACGCTGGAGTCCGGCGTGCACGCCACGCTCGCCGGCGTCGCGATCGGCCTGCTGACCCCGGCCACGCCGCTGCTCCAGGAGCAGGTCGCCCGTCGCTACGCCCAGGAGGCGCTGGCAGACCGCCATCTCGACGCCGACGAGCTCTACCGGCTGCGGTTCCTGCTCGACGAGTCGGTCTCGATCGTCGAGCGGCTGCAGACCCGGCTCCACCCGGTGTCGGCGTACGTCGTGCTGCCGGTCTTCGCGCTCGCCAACGCCGGCGTCCACCTCGGAGGCGGTGTCCTCGGCGAGGCACTCGACTCGACGGTCGCGCTCGGCATCGCGGCCGGGCTGGTGATCGGCAAGCCGCGTCGGCATCCTGCTGGCGTCGTTCCTCGCGGTGAAGGCTCGGCCTCGGCCGGCTCCCCGAGGACACCGGATGGCGGATGGTCGCCGGGCTCGGTGCCGTCGGCGGCATCGGCTTCACGGTCAGCCTGTTCATCGCCGGGCTGTCGTTCCCCGGCGACGAGCTGCTCACCGAGGAGGCCAAGGTCGGCATCCTCGGTGGCTCCCTGCTCGCCGCCCTGGTCGGCGTCGGGCTGCTGCTCGCGGCGTCGGCTACTCGTCGGACGACGAGCCAGGACCCTCCTTCTCCTTGATCAGGTCCATCACCGTGGAGTCGGCCAGCGTGGTGACGTCGCCGACCTCGCGGTGCTCGGCGACGTCCTTGAGCAGCCGGCGCATGATCTTGCCCGAGCGGGTCTTCGGCAGCTCCGGCACGATCATGATCTGGCGCGGCTTCGCGATCGCGCCGATCTCCTTCTGCACGTGCTTGCGGAGCTCCTCGATCAGGTCCTCGGGAGCCGAGCCCTCGTCGTCGGTCGCCGACTCGCGCAGGATGACGAACGCGCAGACCGCCTGCCCGGTCATCTCGTCGGACGCACCGACGACCGCGGCCTCCGCGACCTTCGGGTGGGACACCAGCGCCGACTCGATCTCGGTCGTGGAGAGCCGGTGGCCGGACACGTTCATCACGTCGTCGACCCGGCCGAGCAGCCAGATGTCGCCGTCGTCGTCCTTCTTCGCGCCGTCGCCGGCGAAGTAGAAGCCCTGCTCGGCGTAGCGCGACCAGTAGGTGTCCTTGAACCGCTCGTCGTCGCCCCAGAGCGTGCGCAGCATCGCCGGCCACGGCTTCTTGAGGACGAGGTAGCCGCCCGAGCCGTTCGGCACCGGCTCGCCGGTGTCGTCGACGACGTCGGCGGCCACGCCGGGCAGCGCCTTCATCGCCGAGCCGGGCTTGCCGTGGGTGACGCCCGGCAGCGGGCTGATCATGATCTGGCCGGTCTCGGTCTGCCACCAGGTGTCGACGACCGGGACCTTCCCGGCGCCGATGTTCTCGCGGTACCAGACGTAGGCCTCGGGGTTGATCGGCTCACCCACCGAGCCGAGCAGCCGGATCGAGGAGAGGTCGAACTTCGCGGGGATGTCGTCGCCCCACTTCATGAACGTCCGGATCGCGGTGGGGGCGGTGTAGAAGATCGTCACGCCGTACTGCTCGATGATCTCCCACCAGCGGCCCTTGTGGGGCGAGTCGGGCGTGCCCTCGTACATCACCTGGGTGCAGCCGTTGGCGAGCGGGCCGTAGGCCATGTAGGAGTGGCCGGTCACCCAGCCGACGTCGGCGGTGCACCAGTAGACGTCGGTCTCCGGCTTGAGGTCGAAGACGCTCCCAGTGCGTGAACGAGGTGCCGACCAGGTAGCCGCCCGTGGTGTGCAGGATGCCCTTCGGCTTGCCGGTGGTGCCGGAGGTGTACATGACGTAGAGCGGGTGCTCGGAGTCGTGCATCTCGGCCTCGTGGTCGGCGGACTGGCCGTCGACGGCGTCGTGCCACCAGACGTCGCGGTCGTCGTCCCACCCGACGTCCTGCCCGGTGCGGCGTACGACGAGGACCTTCTCGACGTCCTGGCCCTGCTCGCCGGCCTTGCCGACCGCCTCGTCCACCGCGGGCTTGAGGGCCGAGGGGGCGCCGCGGCGGTAGCCGCCGTCGGCGGTGATGATCACCTGCGCGCCGCAGTCGACCACCCGGCTGGCGAGCGCGTCGGCGGAGAAGCCGCCGAAGACGACGGTGTGGGGTGCGCCCAGCCGGGCGCACGCGAGCATCGCGACGACGGTCTCGGGGATCATCGGCATGTAGATGGCGACCCGGTCGCCCTTCTCGACGCCGAGCTCGAGCAGCGCGTTGGCGGCCCTGCAGACCTCGTCCTTGAGGTCGGCGTAGGTCAGGTCGCGGGTGTCGTCCTCGGGCTCGCCGACGAAGTGGATGGCCACCTTGTCGCCGTTGCCGGCGTCGACGTGGCGGTCGACGCAGTTGACGGCGGCGTTGAGGGTGCCGCCGACGAACCACTTCGCGAACGGCGGGTCGTCCCAGTCGAGGACGCGGTCCCACTTCTGGCCCCAGTCGAGCCGCTCGGCGGCCTGCGGCCCAGAACCCCTCCGGGTCGTTGTCCCCGCGCTCGTAGGCCTCCTCCGTGACGTTGGCGTCGGCCGCCAGGTCCGCCGGGGGCTCGAAGCGCCGGTTCTCCTGCATCAGGTTCGAAAGGGTCTCGTCAGCCATGGTCTGGAACCTACTCCTGCGTGGTTGTCGGGAGGTTGGTTGTAACGCCGGGTTACTGCTTGTACCCACGGTGTTGCAGCAGCGTGGGAACAGCTGGTAACCCGGCGTTACAAGGGACGGGTCAGTGGTGGACGGCGCCCTCGGCGCCCGCGCCGGTCAGGGAGCGGACCTCGAGCTCGTCGTACGCCGCCTCGGCGTCCGGCTCACCGCTGGAGGTGACGGTGCCGAGCCAGCCGAAGAAGAAGCCGGCCGGGATCGAGATGATGCCCCGGGTTGGCCAGCGGGAACCACGACCAGTCGGATTCGGTGAACAACGCCGTCTCGGAGCCCGACACCACCGGCGACGACGCCACCAGCACCAGGCAGGTGATCAGGCCGCCGTAGATCGCCCACGTGGCGCCCCGGGTGTTGAACCTGCGCCAGAAGAGGTTGAACAGCAGCGACGGCAGGTTCGCCGACGCCGCGACCGCGAAGGCCAGCGCGACCAGGAACGCGATGTTCAGCTTCTGGGCCGGGATCGCCAGCGCGATGGCCACGCCGCCGATCACGAACGCCGCGATCCGGGCGACCCGGACCTCGTCCTTCTCCGAGGCCCGGCCCTTCTTCCACACGTTGGCGTAGAGGTCGTGCGCGACCGAGGACGCCGACGTCAACGTCAGGCCGGCGACCACCGCGAGGATCGTCGCGAACGCCACCGCCGAGATGAACGCCAGCAGGATGGCACCCCCGGCGGTGCCCTCGCCGCCGCCGACCGCTTCGGCCAGGAGTGGTGAGGCCAGGTTGCCGGCCGACAGGGCCACCTCGCTGTCAGGGCCGGTGGCCAGCAGCGCCGCGGCACCGAAGCCCAGCACCAGCGACATCAGGTAGAAGCCGCCGATGATGCCGATCGCCCAGTTCACCGAGGTACGGGCGTCCTTGGCGGTCGGCACCGTGTAGAAGCGGATCAGGATGTGCGGGAGGCCGGCCGTGCCGAGCACCAGGGCCAGCCCCAGGCTGACGAAGTCGAGCCTGCTGGTGGTGTCGATGCCGTACTTCAGGCCCGGCTCCAGGAACGCCTGTCCCTTGCCGGTGTTGTCGGCCGCCGCGCCGAGCAGCGAGGAGAGGTTGAAGTCGAACTCGGCCATCACCAGGAAGGTGATCAGCACGGTGCCGGTGATGAGCAGCACCGCCTTGACGATCTGGACCCAGGTGGTGCCCTTCATGCCGCCGACGGTGACGTAGAAGATCATCAGCACGCCGACCAGCGCGATGGTGAGCGCCTTGGGGCCCTCGCCCTCGACGCCGAGCAGGAGCGTGACCAGCGCGCCCGCGCCGACCATCTGCGCGAGCAGGTAGAAGATCGAGACCACGACCGTCGACGTGGCGGCGGCGGTGCGGACCGGCCGCTGCCGCATCCGGTAGGCCAGCTGGTCGGCCATCGTGTAGCGGCCGGAGTTGCGGAGCAGCTCGGCGACCAGCAGCAGTGCGACCAGCCAGGCGACCAGGAAGCCGATCGAGTACAGGAACCCGTCGTACCCGGAGAGCGCGATCAGGCCGGAGATGCCGAGGAAGGACGCCGCCGACATGTAGTCGCCGGAGATGGCCAGGCCGTTCTGGAAGCCGCTGAACGAGCGGCCGCCGGCGTAGTAGTCCGCCGCGGTCGAGGTCTGCCGGCTCGCCCAGAAGGTGATGCCGACGGTGATCGCGACGACGGCGAGGAACAGGACCGTGGAGAGTGCCTCGGAGCTCATCGCGCCGCACCGCCCGACGCGATCTCGTCGTTGTAGCGCTGCTCGAGCTGGCGCGCGAGCGGGTCCGCGTTCCGGTTCATGTAGCGGCCGTAGAGGATGGCGATGAGGAACGTCGATGCGAACTGCAGCAGCCCGAAGATCAGGGCCACGTTGATGTTGCCGATCACCTGGGTGCTCATGAAGTCGCCGGCCCAGTTCGACATGATCACGTAGAGCAGGTACCAGGACATGAACACGATCGTCGCGGGGAAGACGAAGCTGCGGAACCTGCGGCGCAGCTCGACGAAGTCGGCCGACTCGTGCAGCTCCGCGTAGACGGGGTGGGCCGAGCGTTGGTGCACGCTGCTGCCCTCGGTGGTTTCGGACACGGGATCCTCCTTGTGAGGGGTGGTCCCGGTCACGGTCGCACCGGCCCCACCCGACCTGCGAGGTGTGGGGGCGTACGACGCGGTGAGGTGCGACCACTCTGCGACGAGCGGTCGTTGCCGCCCGACGAGCGGTCAGCCGCGGTCGAGCGCGACGGCCTCGGGCGTGTGCAGCCGGACCATGAACCGGTCGGCGTGCGGGGGGCGCCGGTCGCGGGTGAGCCGGCTGACCAGCACCATCGTGCCCGACCGCGGCCGGCACGCTCCACGCCGCGGGCTGGCCGAGCAGCACGGCGAGCCAGCCGCTGGTGGCGGAGGTGGTGATCGTCCAGACGACGGCCGTCCCCGACCCGAGTCCCCCGACCAGCAGCCCGGCGATGGCACCCGGCGCCGTCAACCCGTCCCACCAGATGCCGAGCAGCAGCAGCGGGCAGAACGTCGAGGCCGCGACCGCGAAGGCCAGGCCGACCGTCCGCGCGACGCCGACCTCCGGCGACGACAGCGAGACCAGGCACGGCACCAGCACCGCGAAGACGGCCGCGACCCGGAACGCGGTCACGCCCCGGAGCCGCCGCGACCCCCACCGCCGGCCGGTGACGTCCTGGCTGATCACGCCGGCGACGGCGATCGACAGCCCGCTGCTGGTGGAGAGGAACGCCGCGAACGCGCCGGCGGTCACCAACCCGGTGAGCAGGTCACCGAGCAGCCCCGGGACCATCAGCCGCGGCAGCTCGAGCACCAGCGCCTCACCGCCGCCGGAGGCGGCCAGGTCGGGCGCGTAGATCCGGCCGAGCGCGCCGTAGACCGGCGGCAGCAGGTAGAACGCGCCGAGCAGGACCAGCACCACCAGCGTCGTGCGGCGGGCGGCCCGGCCGTCGGGGTTGGTGTAGAAGCGGACCACCACGTGGGGCAGGCCCATGGTGCCGAGGAACGTCGCGATGATGAGCGAGTAGGTGACGTAGAGGCCCTGCCCGCCGCCGTCGGCGAGCGGCATGCGACCACAGCTCCGCGCCGCCAGCCGCGCCGCCCGGTGAGGCGTCGGCCGGGTTGGGGGCGCCGTCGCCGAGCCAGACGACCAGCAGCACCATCGCCGGGATCAGCAGCGCGGTGAGCTTGAGCCAGTACTGGAAGGCCTGCACGAAGGTGATGCTGCGCATGCCGCCGGAGCTCACGCCGGCGAGCACGACCAGCGCGACCACGGTCGGACCGAGCCAGTCCGGCGCGCCGATCGTGGCCCGCAGCGTGACCCCCGCGCCCTGGAACTGGGGCAGCAGGTAGAGCCAGCCGATCGCCACCACGAGCACCGAGCTGAGGCGGCGTACGGCGGTGGAGGCGAGCCGGGCCTCGGCGAAGTCGGGCAGCGTGTAGGCGCCCGAGCGTCGCAGCGGCGCGGCCACCAGCACCATCAGCACCAGGTAGCCGGCGGTCCAGCCGACCGGGTACCAGAGCATGTCGGCGCCGAAGGTCAGCACCAGGCCGGCGACCCCGAGGAAGGAGGCGGCCGAGAGGTACTCGCCGCCGATGGCCGAGGCGTTGAGCCGCGGCCGGACGGTGCGGGAGGCGACGAAGAAGTCGCTGGTGGTGCGCGAGAAACGGAGCCCCCACGTGCCGATCGCCAGCGTCGCCACGGTGACCAGCACGACCGCGACCACCCCCGGCACGGTCGAGAGGTCCGGGTTCACCGGAGTACCTCTCCGACCAGCTCCTCGAAGTCGCGCTCGTTGGCCTCGGCGCGGCGCACGTAGCGCCAGCCGAGGAACACCAGCCACGGGTAGACCAGCACGCCGAGCAGCAGCCAGGACACCGGGACGCCGACCACGCGGATCTCGCCGAGGCCCGGCCACAGGTGGAACAGCAGCGGCAGCACGCCGACGGTGAGCACCAGCACCGCCAGCACCCGCAGCGCGAGCCGCCGCTGCTCGCGCAGCAGCGACCGCATGTAGACGGCGCCGAGCTCGGTGCCGGCGTCGATCTCCCGCGACCCTGCCGGCCGTACGACGCTGGCCGGCCGTCGCGGCGGGCCGGTGACCCGGACCCGCGGCGGCCGGGTCCGCCATCGGGTCCCGCGCGTGTCGACGGCGTAGCGAGCGAAAACGTCGTGTGCACGGGGCGGCCCCGGTGAGCAGCTCGCGCAGCTCGCGGGTGTGGCGGCGGGCGACCGTCAGCTCGTGGCCGTCGACCAGCACGGTGCAACGACCGCCGTCGGTGCGCAGCTCCTGGACGTGCGCGAGGGAGACCAGCACGGAGCGGTGGATCCGCACGAAGCCGGCGGCTGCCCACTGCTCGGCCAGCGACGAGAGCGGGGTCCGCACCAGGTGGGAGCCGTCGGCGGTGTGGAGCCGCGCGTAGTCGCCCTGCGCCTCGACGTGGGTGATGTCGGACCGGTCGACGAACCGGGTCACCCCGCCGCGCTCGACGGGGATCCGGACGTCCTCGCCGGGCTGCGGGCCGCCCGCCTCCACGACCCGGCGTACGGCCTCGCCGAGCCGATCGGCTCGGACCGGCTTGAGCACGTAGTCGACCGCGCGCAGCTCGAACGCCGCGACGGCGTGCTCCTCGTGGGCGGTCACGAAGACCACCCGCGGCGGCTCCTTGAACCGCGACAGCACCTGGGCGAGGTCGAGGCCGGTGAGACCGGGCATCTGGACGTCGAGGAACACCGCGTCGACCTCGGACTCCTGCAGCACGCGCAGCGCCTCGGTCGCGGAGTCGCACCCCTGGACCGAGGTGACGCGGGGGTCCTGGCCGAGGAGGAAGACCAGCTCGTCGAGCGCCGGGCGCTCGTCGTCGATGACCAGGCACTGCAGGGGGGTGGTCACGGATGGACTCCTGGGGCGAACTTGGGCACGCGGACGATCACCTTGGTGCCCGACCCGGGGGCGGTCTCCACCACCAGGCCGTAGTCGTCACCGTAGGCGTTGCGCAGCCGCGCGTCGACGTTCCCGAGGCCGACCGAGTCCATCGACGCGTCACCGGCCAGCGCCCGGCGTACCCGGTCGGGATCCTCGCCGGACCCGTCGTCCTCGACCTCGATCACGCACTCCTGGTCGACGTCGCGCGCCTCGATCGTCAGCCGGCCGACCCCGTCCTCCTTGTCGGCGCTGGCCTCCAGCCCGTGCCGGACCGCGTTCTCGACCAACGGCTGGATGCAGAGGAACGGGACGGCGACGGGCAGCACCTCCGGCGCGATCCGCAGCGTCACCTGGAGCCGGTCGCCGAACCGCGCCTGCTCGAGCAGCAGGTAGCGCTCCACGGAGCGCAGCTCCTCGGCCAACGTCGTGTAGTCGCCGTGGCGGCGGAACGAGTAGCGGGTGAAGTCCGCGAACTCCAGCAGCAGCTCGCGGGCCCGGTCCGGGTCGGTGCGCACGAAGCTGGCGATGGCGCCCAGCGAGTTGTAGACGAAGTGCGGGCTGATCTGGGCGCGCAGCGCCCGCACCTCCGCCTCCATCAACCGGGTCCGGGAGATGTCGAGCTGCGCGAGCTCGAGCTGCCCGGAGACCCATGCGGCGACCTCGCCGGCCGCGCGCACCAGGCCGCCGGTCGCCTGGGGCGCCCCGACGACGAGGGTCCCGACCAGCGTCTCCTCGACGACGAGCGGGCTGACGACGAGCTGCCGGACGGGGCAGCCGGCGTCGTCGCACGGCAGGTCGGCGCGGCTCACGATCCGGGTGCGGCCGTGGTCGACCACCGGCTCGAGCAGCGCGGGCAGCTGGGTGCGGTGGTGGCTGCCGAGGCCGTCCCAGTGGAGCACCCCGCTGGTGTCGGTGAGCGCCGCCGCCGGCGTACCGAGGAGGGCGCGCAGGTGGCGGGTGCTGCGCTCGGCGCTGGCCTCGGTGAGGCCCTCCCGCAGCGCCGGCGAGGCGAGCGACGCGGTGTGGAGCGTCCGGAACGTGGCGCGGTCCGCCTCGGAACCGAGGTGGGTACGACGCCAGGGGCGCCGCCGGTCGCGCGTCACGGCCGGAGGCTACTCCTCGCGTCCGGCGGTCAGCGGAAGTCGATGAGCAGCATGTCGGTGTCGGTGCCGTCGCTGGGTCCCCGCTCGGGACGCTCGTCGACCACGGCGTCCTCGGCCCGCTCCGGCTCGGGGTCGGCGCGATCGACCACGACCGCCCGGTAGCACTGGCACTGGTAGGCCAGCTGCATGCCGTCCATGCCGCGGCCGTAGTCGTCGTAGAACGCCAGCACCTGCGCCAGCTTGCGGGCCCGGGCATCCGCGTCGAGGGTCGCGACGTAGCTCCGCGACGCGACCAGGTCGAGGATCGACTCGCGGTGGATGTCCTGCCAGTAGGGGAAGTCCTGCCGGTCCACGAAGCCGAACAGGTCCGACTGCACGAGCACCTCGGAGGCGTCGTCGGTGCCCTGCTTCAGCTGCGGCTGCTCGCCCAGGAGCGCCCACAGCTTGCGCACCCACGGGATCCGCTCGTTGCGCTGGTTCCAGGTGACGGCCAGGGCGCCGCCGGGGCGCAGGACGCGGGCGATCTCCGGCAGCGCCGTGTCGTGGTCGAACCAGTGGAAGGCCTGGGCCGCGACGACGACGTCGACCGACCGGTCCGGGAGCGGGATCTCCTCGGCGCCCGACTCGCTGGTCGGGACGTCGGGCAGCCGCTTGCGCAGCACCGCCAGCATCTGCGGGGTCGGGCTCGGTCGCATGGACGTCGTGCCCCTGGGCGACGAGCTCGGCGGTCAGCTTGCCGGTGCCGGCACCGAGCTCGAGCACGGTCGCGGCGTCCCGGCCGACCAGCCAGCGGACGGCGGCGGCGGGGTAGCCCGGCCGGCCACGGTCGTAGCGCTCGGCCACGGAGCCGAAGGAGAGCGCGTGCCGTCGCAGGTCATCGGTCGCAGGGTCGTCGTCCATCAGGGGCAGGCTACCTGCCGGTCACGCGAGGTCGCCGGTCTAGCCTGAGCGCCACCATGCCTGAGTCTGCCGCTGCCGTGTTGACGCGCCTCCACTCCCTGGAGGGCGTGCCGTCGGCACTCGCCTCCGCCCGCGACGGCATCGACGCCGTGCTGCGCGACCGGGGGCTGCGGCGGACGGCGCCGGAGCTGACGGCCGAGTCGCTGCTGCGGGGCGCCCACGCCAGCGCGGTGCTGGAGGGGTCGTCCTCGACGCTCGAGGAGGTCCGCGCCGGGACCGGCGACGAGATCGCCTCGGTGTCGGTCCGGCTCTCGACCGAGCTGCTCGCGCTGGCCCCGGTGCTGCGCCGCTCGCCGCTGCAGGCGCTGGCCCGGCTCCACACCGTGGCGGGCGCCGGATCGCTGCCGGAGTCGCAGCTGGGACGACCGCGCGACGCGGAGGCGGCCGCGCTGCTCCAGGTCGTGGCGGGGATGCTCGGCGACCGACGCCCCGGCGCTGCTGGTCGCCGCGGTGGTGCACGGGGAGCTGCTCTCGGCCGCGCCGTTCGCCTCGCACAACGGGCTGGTCGCACGCGCCACCGAGCGGCTGGTGCTGGTCGCCCGCGGCCTCGACGAGAAGTCGCTGGTCGTCCCGGAGGCCGGCCACCTCGCGCTGCGTCCGGCGTACGAGGGCAACCTCGGCGGCCTGCGCGACGGGGGCCCGGGAGGGGTGCACCGGTGGCTGCTCTACGCGGCGGAGGCGTACGCCGCGGGCGACCGAGGCGAGCCCGATCCGGACACCCGAGGGCTGAACGTCAGGACATGCGAGCGGCACCCGACTCGAGACGAGTTGGGTGCCGCCGCTGACACGTGAACCTCGGCTACCAGGCGTGCATCGTTTCTTGCTGCCCCGGACAGTTTCCGGATGACAGGCGCCCTGTAGGAAGGGTTGATCGCCGCGTGGGTACCTGATTCACGTGCGAACCTGTGGAGTTGTTGCTGCCCTCCCATTGAGGCACGTCGGCCGCGACACTTCAAGGGCACGGCCGGACCGATTTCACGATCGGGTCAGCTGGCAGCGCGGCGCTTGCGGGTGTTGCTCCAGACCAGCCCGCCCAGGGCCAGCGCACCCCCCACGGCGAGCGCCGCCAGCGTCGGCATCGTGGGGGGCAGCGGCACCCGGGACCGGAGCGTGACCGGCTTGGTGAACACCAGCACCGGCCACCCCTTCGAGGCTGCGACGCGTCGCAGCTCCTTGTCGGGGTTGACCGCGTGCGGGTGGCCGACCGCCTCCAGCATGGGGACGTCGGTGACCGAGTCGCTGTAGGCGTAGCAGGCGGTCAGGTCGTAGCCCAGCGCGTCGGCCAGGGACCGGACCGAGCGCGCCTTCTCCTCGGCGTAGACGTAGTGCTCGATGCCACCGGTGTAGCGGCCCTCGGCGATCTCCATCCGGGTCGCGACCACGCGGTCGGCGCCGAGCATCTCCCCGATCGGGCCGACGACCTCGGTCCCCGACGTGGAGACGATGACGATGTCGCGGCCGGCGAGCCGGTGCTCCTCGATCAGGCTGACGGCCTCGTCGTAGACCAGCGGGTCGACGATGTTGTGGAGCGTGTCGGCGACGATCTCGCGGACCGTCGCGACGTCCCAGCCGGCGCACAGCTGCGACATGAACGCCCGCATCTTCTCCATCTGGTCGTGGTCCGCGCCGCCGACGAGGTAGACGAACTGGGCGTACGCCGAGCGCAGCACCGCCCGACGGGAGATCAGGCCGCCCGCCTGGAAGGGCTTGCTGAAGGCCAACGTGCTCGACTTGGCGATGATCGTCTTGTCGAGGTCGAAGAAGGCCGCGGTCGCGCGGGTCACTCCAGCATCGTAGGTGCGCCGTGCGCGCGGCGGTCGGACCACGAGGCGTCCACAGCGCGGCGACGGCGCTCCGTCTCCACAGGTGGAGGCCGGTTGCGGTGCCGGGTCGGCCGCTCGGGGGCACGCTGCCGGGCATGAACGCTCCTCTCCTCATCACCCGCGACGAGACCCTGCTCGACGAGCTGCTGCGGCTCTCCGCGGCGGCCGGTGTGACCCCGGTCGTCGCGCCGGACGGGCTCGGCGGGCTCGCCGGCTGGGCGGCCGCACCCCTGGTGCTCGTCGGCGACGACGTGGCCGCCGAGCTGGCCGAGCTGCGGCCGATGCGACGCGACGGGGTCCATGTCGTCTCGTGGGGCAGCTTCCCGGCCGAGGCGATGCGCGTCGCGCTGGCGCTCGGCGCCGAGAACGTCGCCGAGCTGCCGCAGTCCGGTGAGTGGATCGTGGAGCAGCTCACCGACCTCGGCGACGAGCGACCGCGCCGGGCGTGGACGGTCGGGGTGGTCGGCGGCTCCGGCGGCGCCGGGGCGTCGGTGCTGGCCGCCGCGCTCGGGCAGGTCGCCGCCGGCTCCGGCCCTGCGGTCGTGGTCGACGCCGACCCGCTCGGCCCCGGCCTCGACCGGGTGCTCGGGATGGAGGAGCGCCCGGGCGTCCGCTGGGACGAGCTCTGCCAGACCACCGGCCGGCTGGGCGCGACCGCCTTCCGCGAGAGCCTGCCGCGGCGGGACGGCCTCGGAGTGCTGACCTGGTACGCCGGCCGGCGCGGCGTGCTCCAGCCGTTCGCGGTCCGCGAGGTGCTCTCGGCCGCGCAGCGCGGTCACGAGACGGTGGTGATCGACCTGCCCCGCTCCCGCGACCCGGTGATCGAGGAGGTCGTCGCGCGTTGCGACCTGGTGCTGGTCGTGGCGCTGCCGACGGTCCAGGGGCTGGCGTCGGCGGGTCGCGTGGTCGCGGGCCTCCCCGACGGAGCCGCCGGGCTGGTGCTGCGCGGGCCGGGCCTCGACGATGCCGACGTCGCCCGCGTCGTACCCGCACCGGTGCTGCTGCGGATGGGTGACCAGCGGGGGCTGGCCGAGTCGATCGACCTCGGACTCGGACCGGTGCGCTCGCGACGCTCGCCGCTGGCGCGGGCAGCCCGCGAGGTGCTCACCCGCGCCGCCGCCACACCGGCCGCAGCGTGAGGGACGCGCCCGCCGAGCTCGTCGAGCTGGTCCGCGACCGGCTCGTGCGCGAGCCGGGCACGCTCACCCCGCACCGGGTCGCCGTGGCGCTGCGGGCAGCCGGCCGGCCGGTGGGCGACGCGACCGTGCTGGCCGTGCACGACGCGCTGCGCCGCGACGTCGTCGGCGCCGGACCGCTCGAGCCGGTGCTGAGGCTCCCCGGCGTGACCGACGTCCTGGTCAACGGGCCGGACGCGGTCTACGTCGACCGGGGTGCCGGGCTCGAGCCGACCGACGTGTCCTTCCCCGACGAGGAGGCGGTGCGTCGGCTGGCCCAGCGGCTGGCCGCCGGGGCCGGGCGCCGGCTCGACGACGCCACGCCCTACGTCGATGCCCGGCTCGCCGACGGCACCCGCTGCCATGCGGTGCTCGCCCCGGTCGCCCGGCCCGGGACCACGTTGTCCTTGCGGGTCCCCAGCCGGCGGGCGCTCGACCCTGGACGACCTCGTCGCGGCCCGCACCCTGACCGCCGAGGGCGCGCGGCTGCTGGCGTCGGTCGTCCGACGACGGCTGGCGTTCCTCGTCACCGGCGGCACCGGTGTCGGCAAGACGACGCTGCTCGCCGGCCTGCTGTCCCGGGTCGACCCGTCCGAGCGGCTGGTGCTGGTCGAGGACTCCTCCGAGCTGCGACCCGACCACCCGCACGTCGTGGCGCTCGAGGCGCGGCCCGCCAACGTGGAGGGCGCCGGGGAGGTGACGGTGCGGACGCTGGTGCGGCAGGCGTTGCGGATGCGGCCCGACCGGCTGGTCGTCGGCGAGGTCCGTGACGGGACGGTCACCGATCTCCTCGCCGCCCTCAACACCGGGCACGACGGAGGGTGCGGCACCCTCCACGCCAACTCCCCGGCCGACGTGCCGGCCCGGATCGAGGCGCTCGCCCTGGCGGCGGGGTGGAGTCGCGAGGCCACCCACAGCCAGCTCGCGTCGGCGCTCGACCTCGTGGTCCACCTCGGCCGGGCCGCCGACGGCCGTCGGATCCTGCGCGAGGTCGCCGTCCCCGCGCGGGCCGCCGACGGGCTGGTGTCCCTCGTGACGGCGGTGTCCTTCGGCGACGACGGCCTCTCGTCGCTGGGTCCCGGGGCTGCCCGGCTCGACCGCCGGCTCGGTGGCCGGGTGGTCGCATGATCGTGGTGGCGCTGGCTGCGGCTGCGGCCGTGCTCCTGGCTCTGCGCCCCGCGCCACGGCGTCCGCCGACCGTGCCGGGCCCGTCCCCGGTGCGGTGGTGGCTCCCGGTCGTGTCCTTCGCCGCGATGGCCGTCGCGGGCCCCGTCGTCGCCGTGGCGCTGGTGGTCGGCCTCGGCGGCCGCGCGCTGTGGCGGCTGCGCCGGCGACGACAGGTCGCGACGGCCACCGCCGACCGGGTGCTCGAGACCTGCGAGCTCCTCGCCGCCGAGCTGACCGCGGGCCAGCCGCCCGCGGGCGCCCTCGCCCGCGCCGCGGACGCGTGGCCGTTCCTCGCGCCGGCCGCCGAGGCGGGCGCCCTCGGGGGCGACCTCCCCCGCACGCTGCGCGAGCTGGCCACCCGCCCGGCGCCGCCGAGCTGCGGCTGGTCGGCGCCGCCTGGGAGGTCGCGCACCGGTCCGGCAGCGGCCTGGCCGAGGCGCTCGACCGGGTGTCGTCGGTCGTGCGCGCCGACCGGGCGACCCGTCGGGTCGTCGAGAGCGAGCTCGCGTCCGCCCGCGCGACGGCCCGGCTGGTGGCCGCCCTCCCGGTGCTGGTCCTGCTGCTCGGCGCGCGGCGCCGGCACCAGCCCGTGGACCTTCCTCGTCGCGACCCCGATCGGCTGGGTCTGCCTCGCCGGCGGCCTCGCCCTCGGGCTGACCGGGCTCTGGTGGATCGAGCGGATCGCCGCCGGGGTCGTGGGATGACCGCGGTCGTCGTGGGCGCCCTCGCGGCCGCCGCGCTGCTGCTCGTGCGGCGTCCCCGCCCGGCGCGGCCCGCGCCGGCTGCCGGCGCCCGCCGCTGACCGGCCTCCCGGCGACTGGGTGCACCGTGGCCGGCGGCTCTGGCCGCCGTTGGCGCTGCTCGCGGGATGGGCCTTCGCGGGTGGCTGGGGCGGGTTCGTGCTGGGGGCCGTCGCCGCGGTCGTGGTCCACCGGGTGGCCGCCGCGGCCGAGCCGGCCGCGCCGACGCCGCGAGCGCGAGGCGGTGCGCCGGGACCTACCGGTGCTGGTCCTGCTGCTCGCCACGGCGCTGCGGGGTGGCGCGAGCGCGGGTCTGGCCGCCCGCCAGGTGTGCGCAGCCCTCCCCGGTCCCGCCGCGGTCCGGCTCGGCGCGGTCGGGGACCAGCTCGCCCTCGGCGTCGACCCCGAACGGGTCTGGACGACCCTGGCGGCCGACCCCGAGCTCGCCCCGCTCGGTCGGGCGCTGGCCCGGGCGGAGCGCACCGGCGCCCCGGTCGCCGCGGTCCTCGCCCGGCTCGCCGACGAGCTGGCCACCGCCGGTCGCGCCGACGTCGAGGACCGGGCTCGATCGGTCGGCGTCCGTGCCGCGGTCCCGCTCGGCGTGTGCCTGCTGCCGGCGTTCCTGCTGCTGGGGATCGCGCCCCTGGTCGCGTCCCTCGTGTCGGGGATCCGGCTGTGAGGCCGGCTTCCGGAGCCGGGAACCACCCACACCCGCGCCCCGGTCCGGTCTCTCCACAGCGGTTCCGCCGGGCGTCGCGCGGCGTGGTCGCCCGGGGCGAGAGTCGGATCGAGGGCCGCACCGGGCGGTCCCGCGACGAAGGAGACCTCATGATCCAGCGCACGATCCAGCAACCGCACCGGCTCCGTCACAGCCCGGGCGAGGCCGGCATCACCACGGCCGAGTACGCCGTGGGCACCGCCGCCGGGGCAGGGTTGGCGGGGCTGCTCTACAAGCTGCTCAGCGGTGGCTTCGGCGAGCAGATGCTGAGATCGCTGTTCGACCACGTGCTCGGTCTGCTGGGGATCGGGTGACCACCCGGTGACCCGACGACCCGAGCGCGGCGCGGTCACCGCCGAGCTGGCCCTCGGGCTCCCGCTGCTGCTGGCCGTGACCGTGGGGATGGTCTGGCTGCTGGCGGTGGGTGCCGGCCAGGTGCGGGTGGTCGACGGCGCCCGTGAGGCGGCCCGCGGGCTGGCGCGGGGTGATCCGGAGCCGGTCGCGTTCGAGCGCGCGACGACCGTCGCCGGCGCGGGCAGCCGGGTGAGCGCCGCCTACGCCGGTGGCGAGGTGACCGTCACGGTCACCCGCAGCGTGTCGGGACCCGGTGGCCTGTTCGGCTTCCTGCCCGCGGTCGCGCTCGAGGCCGACGCGGTCGCGGCCGTGGAGTCGGCGCCGTGAGCCGGCCCGACGCGGGGGCAGATCGCGGCGCGGCCAGCCTGCTGGTGGCGACGTGCGTCGCCCTGCTGCTGGTGATCGGGGCAGCGCTGGGCGTGGTGGCCGCGCTGGTGCGCAGCCACCGCGCGGCCCAGTCGGCCGCTGACCTGGCGGCGCTCGCGGGTGCCGACGGCCCGGCAACGGGGGGAGGACGGCTGTCGGGTCGCCGCTGCGCTGGCCAGGTCCAATGCGGCGGAGCTGGTCGCGTGCCGCCTCATCGGCGACGACGTCGCCGTGGCGGTCGAGGTCGTCGGGCCGAGGTGGCTGGGGCAGACCGCCGACCTGACGGCGCAGGCGCGAGCCGGGCCGGCCGGTGAGGCTCACTGACGATCGCGGTCGCCGTCGTCCTTGCGCTCCTCGGCGTCGGCCCGGTCCAGCTTCGCGTTGAGCTCGGCGAGCTCCTTCTGCTCCCGACGGTGCCTCAGCGACCGCTTGGTGCCGAACTTGAGGATGCCGAAGCCCCACAGGATCGCCACTCCCGAGGCGACCCCGAGGAGGAACAGCGCGAGGGCGGAGATCTCCGCGCCGAGCAGCTCCACCCGGATGGAGTCGATGTCGAAGACGACCGCGACGATGACGAGGGCGCCCAGCAGGATGAGCAGCAGTCCGAGGAACACCATGGCCGCAGGCTACTCGGGTGCCACGGGCGCGTGCCGCAGCAACGTGTCGAGCAGGGTGACCGCCCCGGCCTTGTCGAGCGGGTGGTTCTGGTTGCCGCACTTCGGGGACTGGACGCAGGAGGGGCAGCCCTCCGGGCACGCGCAGTCCTCGATGGTGTCGCGAGTGGCGCGCAGCCAGGCGGCGGCCGCGTGGAAGCCGCGCTCGGCGAAGCCGGCACCACCGGGGTGGCCGTCGTAGACGAAGACGGTGAGCTGTGCCGGTGTCGGGGTGGCGGGCCGTGGACACCCCGCCGATGTCCCACCGGTCGCAGGTCGCCACCAGCGGCAGCAGCCCGATCGAGCAGTGCTCGGCGGCGTGGGCGGCGCCGGGGACGACGTCGGGCGCGAGTCCGGCCTCCTCGAGGAGGTCGTCGGGGACGGTCCACCACACGGCGACGGTCCGCAGCGTCCGCTCCGGGAGGTCGAGCGGCTCCTCGCCGATCACCTCACCGCCGGGGTGGCGCCGCTTCAGGTAGGAGACGACCTGGTGGGTGACCTCCACCTCGCCCACCGACAGCCGGCACCCGCCCCAGGTGGCGTGCTGCCGTTCGCCGAGCACCGAGATGGAGGTGACCTCGCGGGCCGAGGTCGAGTAGCCCGGGTCGGCACGCTCGAGGAGGGCGACCCGCTCCTCGAGGTCGAGCCGGCGCACCAGCCAGGTCTCGCCGCGGTGGAGGTAGACCGCGCCGGCGTGGGCGGTCCCGTGGGCCCGCCCACCGTCCACGGTGCCGACCACGCGGCCGGTCCCGGCCTCGAGCAGCTGGACGGCCGGCCCGCCGGTCGACCGGATGTCGGCGAGGTCGGCGGCCGGCCTCCGGTCGGTCCAGAACCAGCCGCGCGGCCGGCGTCGCAGCAGGCCGGCCTCGACCAGCCGGTCGACCACCTCTCGACTCGTCGGACCGAAGAGGGGGAGGTCGGCCTCGGTGAGGGGAATCTCCTGGGCGGCCGCGCAGAGGTGGGGCCCGAGCACGTGCGGGTTGTCCGGGTCGAACACGGTGGCCTCCACCGGCCGGCCGATCAGCGACTCGGGGTGGTGGACCAGGTAGGTGTCGAGCGGGTCGTCGCGGGCGACCAGCACCCCCAGGGCGTCGCCGGCGCCACGTCCGGCCCGCCCCAGCTGCTGCCAGAGCGCGGCGCGGGTGCCGGGGAAGCCGACCATCAGGACGGCGTCGAGGCCGGAGATGTCGATGCCGAGCTCGAGCGCGTTGGTGGCGGCCAGCCCGATCAGCTCGCCGCTGCGCAGCTGGTCCTCGAGCTCGCGCCGCTCCTCGGGGAGGTAGCCGCCGCGGTAGGCCGCGACGCGTCCGGCCAGGGACGGGTCGACCTCGGCGAGCAGCTCGCTGGTGGTCCGGGCGACCTGCTCGACGCCGCGCCGCGAGCGGACGAAGGCGAGGGTGCGGACGTTCTCGACGACGAGGTCGGTGAGGAGGTCGGCGGCCTCGGCGCTCGCGGCGCGCCGCACCGGTGCGCCGTTCTCGCCGAGGTAGGAGGCGAACGGTGGCTCCCACAGCGCGAGCGCGACCCGGCCGCGCGGCGACCCGTCCTCGGTCACGGCGGTCACCGGCAACCCGGTGAGCCGGCCGGCCGTGGCCTCCGGCTCGGACATGGTCGCCGACGCCAGCACGAACGTCGGGTGGGCGCCGTAGCGCGCGCAGATCCGCCGCAGCCGTCGGAGCACCTGGCTGACGTGGGCCCCGAAGACGCCGCGGTAGTGGTGGGCCTCGTCGACCACCACGAACCGCAGACCGGCGAGGAAGCGTGACCAGCGCTCGTGGGCCGGCAGCAGTGACCGGTGCAGCATGTCGGGGTTGGTCAGCACGTACTCGGCGTGGTCGCGGGTCCAGTCCCGCTCCTCACGGCTGCTGTCGCCGTCGTGGGTGGCGATGCGGACGTCGAGGCCGAGCGCCCGGAGCCCGGCGGACTGGTCGTGGGCCAGCGCCTTCGTGGGCGCGAGGTAGAGCACCCCGGCACCCCGCTCGCCCCGGAGCCCGCGGGACTCGATCGCCGCCGACAGCGCGGGCAGCTGGAAGGCCAGCGACTTGCCCGACGCGGTGCCGGTCGAGACGACCACGTGCCGACCCGCCCACGCCTCCTCGGCGGCGCGGACCTGGTGGCGCCACGGCTGCGCCACGCCGCGGGCGGCCCAGGCCGCGCGCAGGGCCGCAGGGGTCCAGGCCGGCCAGTCGACGACATCTGCCGGCCGGGGCGGGAGCAGCTCGAGGTGCGTCAGCCGGTCGTCGCGCCCGCGGCCGGTCGTGAGTCGGTCGAGCAGCCCGGTGGCCCAGGCGTCTGCCGGTGTCTCGGCGGCGGGCGGCGTCACAGGTGCAGTCTGACAAGCCGGACCGACAGCCGCGGCGCGGGATCCGGACCGCTGGGAGAAGGACTCGTGCCGTCGGTGTGGTGCTTCTGCCCCACTGCGTGCGCGGGCGTGCTTTGATAGGTGCCGGCAGACGGAGCGACGGACTCGTGGCCAAGGCTGTTCGGAGCCTTGGACTCCAGCCCAGGGGAGAGCACTAGTGGACCTGACACTCACGACACGTGAGGCCGATGGGAAGATCATCGTTGCCGTCGGTGGGGAGATCGACGTCTACACCGCGCCCAAGCTGCGCGACAAGATCACCGAGCTCGTCGCCGCCGGCGCCTACGACCTCGTGGTCGACATGCAGGAGGTCGAGTTCCTCGACTCCACCGGGCTCGGCGTGCTCGTCGGCGGCCTGAAGAAGGTCCGCGCCCACAGCGGCTCCCTGCAGCTGGTGTGCAACCAGGACCGGTTGCTCAAGATCTTCCGCATCACCGGCCTCGCGAAGGTGTTCGTGATCCACGACTCCGCCGACGAGGCCCTCGCCGCGGGCTGACGCCGAGCGCTTCGCACGACTTCGTGTGCGTCGCCTCACACCGGGTGCGGAGTGCGGGTCGCCTCTGCGTAGACTCCGCCACGTTCGTGAGACGTGAGTCACTCCCAGGAGGAAATACATGACCGGGATCAGTCCCGCTGTCGTGGAGCTCTCCGGTGGCAACTTCGTACTGGTGCTCGTCGTTCTCCTGATCGCGCTCGGCGCTCTCGGGATGGCGTACAAGTTCCGCCAGGAAGTTCTTGCTGCCGCTGAAGGCACCGACAACATGAAGAACATCGCCCAGGCGGTGCAGGAGGGCGCCAACGCCTACCTGCAGCGGCAGTTCCGGACGCTCGGCGTCTTCGCTGCCGTCGCGTTCGTGGTGCTGCTCGCGCTGCCCGCGGAAGAGGTGAGCGTGCGCATCGGCCGCTCCATCTTCTTCCTCGTCGGCGCCGGCTTCTCCGCGGCCATCGGCTACCTCGGCATGAGCCTGGCGGTGCGCGCCAACCTGCGCGTCGCCGCCGCCGCCGAGACCGAGGGCCGCGACCCGGCCATGACCATCGGCTTCCGCACCGGTGCCTTCGTCGGCATGGCGACCGTGGGCCTCGGCCTGCTCGGCGCCTCGCTCGTCGTGCTGCTGTTCCGTGACTCCGCCGCCCTCGTGCTCGAGGGCTTCGGCTTCGGCGCCGCGCTGCTCGCGATGTTCATGCGGGTCGGCGGCGGCATCTTCACCAAGGCCGCCGACGTCGGCGCCGACCTGGTCGGCAAGGTCGAGCAGAACATCCCCGAGGACGACCCGCGCAACGCCGCCACCATCGCCGACAACGTCGGCGACAACGTGGGCGACTGCGCCGGCATGGCCGCCGACCTCTTCGAGTCGTACGCCGTGACCCTGGTCGCCGCGCTGATCCTCGGCTCGCAGGCGTTCGGCGACAAGGGCCTGGTCTTCCCGCTGCTGGTCCCGACCATCGGTGCGCTGACCGCCGTCCTCGGCGTCTACATCACCCGCCCGAAGGCCGGCGAGAACGGTCTCACCACCATCAACCGTGCCTTCTACATCTCGGCAGCGGTCGGTGCGGCCGCCTCGGTCATCGCGGCGTTCGTCTACCTGCCCGGTTCGCTTCGCGGACTTCACCAACCTCGACGGCGCCGCAGGCTTCGAGGGCGACCCCCGGGTCATCGCCTCGGTCGCGGTCGTCATCGGCATCGTGATGGCCGCCGGCATCCTGGCGCTCACCGGCTACTACACCGGCACCGAGCACAAGCCGGTCAAGAGCGTCGGCGAGAGCTCGCTGACGGGTCCGGCCACGGTCATCCTGTCCGGCCTCGCGGTCGGCTTCGAGTCGGCCGTCTACACCACGCTGGTGATCGGAGCCGCCGTGTTCGGCGCGTTCCTGCTCGGTGGCGCCTCGCTGATCGTGTCGCTGTTCGCGGTGGCGCTCGCCGGCTGCGGCCTGCTGACCACCGTCGGTGTCATCGTCGCGATGGACACCTTCGGCCCGGTCTCCGACAACGCCCAGGGCATCGCCGAGATGTCGGGCGACGTCAGCCCCGAGGGCGCGCAGATCCTCACCGAGCTCGACGCGGTCGGCAACACCACCAAGGCGATCACCAAGGGCATCGCGATCGCGACCGCCGTGCTGGCGGCGACCGCGCTGTTCGGTTCCTACGCCACGTCGGTCGCCGAGGCGCTGGCCGATGCCAACCCGGGTCCGGACGAGTTCCGCTACGAGTCGTTCTTCGTGTTCGACCCCTCGGTCCTGGTCGGCGTCCTGCTCGGTGCGGCGGTCGTGTTCCTGTTCTCCGGCCTGGCGATCAACGCCGTCGCCCGCGCCGCCGGCGCGGTCGTCTACGAGGTGCGCCGCCAGTTCCGCGAGATCCCCGGGATCATGGAGGGCACCGGTCGTCCCGAGTACGGCAAGGTCGTCGACATCGTGACCCGCGACTCGCTGCGCGAGCTGGTCACCCCGGGCATCCTCGCGGTCATGGCCCCCGTCGCGGTCGGCTTCGGCCTCGGCGTCACGGCCCTGGCGGGCTTCCTGGCCGGTGCGATCGGCACCGGCACGCTGATGGCGGTGTTCCTCGCGAACTCCGGCGGCGCGTGGGACAACGCCAAGAAGCTGGTCGAGGACGGCCACCACGGCGGCAAGGGCTCGCCGGCCCACGAGGCCACCATCATCGGTGACACCGTCGGTGACCCGTTCAAGGACACCGCCGGCCCGGCGATCAACCCGCTGATCAAGGTCATGAACCTGGTCTCGCTGCTGATCGCCAGCGCCATCGTGTCGATGAGCGTCGGTGACGACCAGAACGACGCGCTGCGCATCGTGATCGCACTGCTGGCGACGGGCATCATCGTCGGCGCGGTCATCGTGTCGAAGCGTCGTTCGTCGCAGCTGATGGACGACGGCGACGACACTCCGGTCACCCCGGCACACGACCCGGGTGGCCCGGTCCACGCCTGACCGACCCTGCACCACGCCTCGCGGCCCCGGACGTTCCTCGTCCGGGGCCGCGCTGCGTCCGGTGTCGTCGCGGGGTGCGAGGATCGGCCGGGTGACCGAACGGATCGCCCTCCTCTCCGACGTCCACGGCAACCTCACCGCCCTCGAGGCGGTGCTGGCCGACATCGACGCCCGCGGCATCACGCGCGTGTTCAACCTCGGTGACTACGTCGGCAAGGGGCCGCGCGGCCGCGAGGTGGTCGATCTCTGCCGACAGCGGTGCGAGGTCAACCTGCTCGGCAACTGGGACGACTTCCTGCCCGACCCCGACCGCGTCTTCGACAACGAGGCGCTGCGCTGGTGGCTCGACCAGCTCGGCCCGGGCCAGGGCGACTGGCTGCGGTCGTTGCCGTTCAACCACGACTTCTGGCTGAGCGGACGCCGGGTGCGGCTGTTCCACGCCAGCGAGGAGACGGTCCACCGCCGGGTGCGCTACGTCCGCACGCAGGCCGAGTTCGAGGCGCTGTTCACGAACACGGCAGCCACCGGTGACGGCCCGGTGCCCGACCTGGTGGGCTACGGCGACACGCACGACCCGTTCTACGAGTGCCAGCTCGAGGGGCGGACCGCGTTCAACACCGGAGCGGTCGGCAACTGCATGGGCGACCCGACCCCGCTCTACTGCATCCTCGAGGGAGAGCTCGACTCCCGCCAGCCGGCGCCGTGGTCCATCGCCTACGTCCGGGTCCCCTACGACGTCGACGCCGAGCTGGCCGTCGCCGAGGAGATGGGCCTGCCGCACCTCGACGGCTACGAGCTCGAGCTGCGCCACGGCATCTACCGCGGGCACCTCGAGGAGTGGCGGGCCGGCGAGCCGGTGACCGGCTACCACGAGCCGCAGCCGGAGCACGCATGAGCGGATGGCAGCCGCGGCTGCGGGACGCGCTCGTCGCCGCCGGCTACACCTACGACGGCGTGGCCGGGCTGCTCGGGCGCAGCGCCCACGACGCGCTCGCACGCAACGAGACCACGCCCGCCCTCCGGCGTACGACAGGCGGGTCGGCGCTGGAGACGCTCACCCGGCTGTTCCTCCTCCAGACCGTCGTCCCGCGCCCCGCCGCCGAGGCGGCGCTGCCCGGCCTGGTCGACGCCCTCGTCGCCGACCGGGTGCTCGGGGCGAGCGGCGGCGAGGTGACCGCGCTCGTCGACTGCCGCCCGTACGCCGACGACGACCGCGACCTGTGGATCCTCAGCGACCTGACGCCCGGTCTCGACGGCAGCCCGGTCCGGGTCGGGGACCGACCACGTGCTCGGCATCAGCCCGGCCTCGACGTCGCTGGCCCAGCTGACGCTGCGGCACCCGGTCGGTCGATCGCTCGACCTCGGCACCGGCTGCGGCGTGCAGGCACTCCACCTGGCCCGCCACAGCGGCACGGTCGTCGCCACCGACGTCAACGCCCGGGCGCTCGAGATGACGCGGCTCAACGCGGCGCTCAACGAGGCGACGAACATCGACGTCCGCGACGGGTCGCTGCTCGAACCGGTCGCGGGCGAGCGCTTCGACCTGATCGCGACCAACCCGCCGTTCGTCATCAGCCCGCCCGGCAACGCCCGGCTGGTCTACCGCGACAGCGGCCTGCCCGGCGACGAGGTCGTCGAGCGGATCGTGCGCGAGGCCCCGGGCCACCTCACGCCCGGCGGTTGGCTGCAGGTCCTCGCCAACTGGGCGATCGTCGGCGACCGGCCGTGGGACGAGCGGCTCGGCGACTGGGTGTCGGCCGACCACGCCGCCCTGGTCGTGCAGCGCGAGGTGCTCGAGCCGTCGGCGTACGTCGAGCTCTGGCTCAAGGACGCCGGCCTGCACGGTGCCGCCGACTACCTGGCGCGGTACGACGCGTGGCTGTCGTGGTTCGACGAGCAGCGGATCGAGGGCGTCGGGTTCGGCTGGATCGGCATCCGCGCCACGCCCGGCGACCACACCTTCCTCGACTGGCCCTACGACGTGGAGCAGCCGATCGCCCCGGCCATCGGCGCCTGGGGTGACGCGGTCGAGCTGCTCCGTGGCCTGAGCGACGACGACCTGCTGGCCGCCCACCCGGTGCTCGCGAGCCGACGTCCGGCAGGAGACCAGCGGCTGGCCGGGTGAGGCCGACCCGGAGACGATCGTGCTGCGTCAGCAGCGCGGGTTCCGCCGGGCCCGCACCGCGGACACGGTGGTCGCCGGGTTCGTCGGGGCGGCCGACGGAGAGCTCAGCACCGCGCAGCTGCTGGACGCGCTCGCCACGCTGCTGGCCCGCGACCCGGCCGAGCTGCGTGCGGCGTACCTCCCCGACGTCCGGGAGCTGGTCGGCGAGGGCTTCCTGCGCCTGTGACGGCCGGATCACGGCCCCACATCCGTGGGTGGAACGTCGGCCTCCTCCAGCGCGAGCGCCAGGTCGCGCCACTGGATCAGGGTGCGGCGGGTCTCGACCGTGAGCAGCTCAGGGCGGGCGAACGAGGTCAGGTCGGGACATCCGCGCGGGCGCGGCTCGCCGTGGAGGTCGACGCCCCGCAGGTGCCGGGCCAGTGCCTGGCCCGGCACGCTGAGCGCCTGCTTGAGCCAGAGCTCCCGCCGGACGAGCTGTTGGGTGAAGCCGCCGTCGAAGAGACCGTTGGCCTTGCCGACGATCCAGAGCAGGCCGCCCGCCACCGTCGAGGCCGAGCGGGCTCCGGTCAGGGCGTGCGGCGCAGCGTGCCACAGCAGGGTGAGTGCGTGGTCCAGCGTTCGCCGGGCGTCGGCGTCGAGGAACTCGCCCGCCACCCGGTCGAGCGACTCCTTCACCGCAGCCACGGCGGCCCGCGACTCCGCGTCGGGGAGGTCGAGAGCCGGGGCGTGGAGATCCGGATCGTCGGTGAGCGCCAGCAGGGCCTCCCGGCCGCCGACCACGCCCTCGAGCCACCGGAGCACCTGCTCGTGTCGGGGCGGCTCGGGCGGGCGGTGGACCACCGCTGGTTGCCGCTCGTCGTCGAACTGGTCGGCGAACCGTTCCCACCGCGAGCCCCGGACCGGCTCGGTCCAGGAGTCGACCAGCCGACCGTCGACGTAGGCCTGCAACCGGAGCCTCTCGGCGCCGGGTCGCGCGGAGGGATGGGAGTAGTCGAGGTAGTCGTCCTGCCAGTGCACGGGTGGCCTCCAGAGGGGTTCGGATGACCCGCACCCTCCCGTGCGCCACGGACAACCACTCCGGTGCGACCCGGGCCCTGTGCGATCATCACCGGGCGACCGGACCTGTGGACGGTAACCGGCCCCGCGCTACCGTGAGCCGCCCACACCGGCCTTGAACCCTCACCGATCAGGAGACACCCCACTCGTGCCCCACAAGCTCGTCATCGTCGAGTCGCCCGCCAAGGCCCGCAAGATCGCGGAGTACCTCGGCTCGGGCTACGTCGTCGAGTCCTCGATCGGGCACATCCGCGACCTGCCCAACAGCGCCGCGGACACCCCGGCCAAGATCAAGGACCAGCCGTGGGGCCGGCTGGCCGTCGACGTCGACAACGGCTTCGAGCCCTACTACGTCGTGCCGCGCGACAAGAAGTCGCACATCTCCAAGCTCAAGGGCCTGCTCAAGGACGCCGACGAGCTCTTCCTCGCCACCGATGAGGACCGGGAGGGCGAGGCGATCGCCTGGCACCTGCTCGACGAGCTGAAGCCCAAGAACATCCCGGTGAAGCGGATGGTCTTCCACGAGATCACCAAGCCCGCGATCCTGGCGGCGGCCGAGAGCCCCCGCGAGCTCGACATGGACCTCGTGGAGGCGCAGGAGGCGCGCCGGATCCTCGACCGCCTCTACGGCTACGAGGTCAGCCCGGTGCTCTGGAAGAAGGTCATGTCCGGGCTGTCGGCCGGCCGCGTCCAGTCGGTGGCCACCCGGCTGGTGGTCGACCGCGAGCGGGAGCGGATGGCGTTCCGCGCCGCGTCCTACTGGGACCTCGAGGGCACCTTCGACGCCGGCAGCGGCCACGAGCAGCGGATGTTCCCGGCGCGGCTCCACACCGTCGACGAGCAGCGGGTCGCCCGCGGCTCCGAGTTCGGACCGGACGGCGAGCTCACCGACAAGGCCCGCAACGCGAACGTCGTCCACCTCGACCGTGGCCGCGCCGAGGCGCTGGCCTCCGGGCTCCGGGAGACGGCGTACGAGATCCGCTCGGTCGAGTCCAAGCCCTACCGCCGCTCGCCGTACGCCCCGTTCCGCACCACCACCCTCCAGCAGGAGGCGTCGCGCAAGCTCGGCATGAGCGCGTCGGTGACGATGTCGGTGGCGCAGCGGCTCTACGAGAACGGCTACATCACCTACATGCGTACCGACTCGACGACCCTGTCGGGCGCGGCGGTCGACGCGGCCCGGTCGCAGGTCCGCGAGCTCTACGGCGCCGACTACCTGCCGGACTCGCCGCGGGTCTACGCGAGCAAGGTCAAGAACGCCCAGGAGGCGCACGAGGCGATCCGCCCGGCCGGCGACTCGTTCAAGACGCCCGCGCAGACCGGCCTGACCGGCGAGCAGTTCCGGCTCTACGAGCTGATCTGGATGCGCACCGTCGCCTCGCAGATGAAGGACGCCGTCGGCCAGTCGGTGACGATCCGGCTCGGCGGCGCCGCGGCCGACCGGCGAGGACGTCGTGTTCTCGGCCAGCGGTCGCGTCATCACCTTCCACGGCTTCCTCAAGGCCTACGTCGAGGGCACCGACGAGGGCGCCCAGAAGGACGACGCGGAGACCCGGCTGCCCAACGTCGACGAGGGCGACGCCGTCAGCGCGGCGTCCGTCACCGCCAACGGCCACGAGACCAAGCCGCCGTCGCGCTACACCGAGGCGACGCTGATCCGCGAGCTCGAGGAGCGCGAGATCGGCCGGCCGTCGACGTACGCCTCGATCATCGGCACCATCCTCAACCGCGGCTACGTCTACAAGAAGGGCACGGCGCTGGTCCCGGCGTGGCTGGCGTTCTCGGTGACCCGGCTGCTGGAGGAGCACTTCCCGCGGCAGATCTCCTACGAGTTCACCGCCCGCATGGAGGACGTCCTCGACGACATCGCCGGCGGCCGCCGTGACCGCAACAGCGAGCTGGCCGAGTTCTACTTCGGGTCCGGCGACGTCGAGGGCCTCAAGACCCTGGTCAACGAGCTCGGCGACATCGACGCCCGCGAGCTCGCGACCTTCCCGGTCGGCGACGCCCGAGGACGGCGTCAACCTGCGGGTCGGCCGCTACGGCCCCTACCTCGAGGGCACCGACGACGGTCCCTACGCCGGCAAGCGGGCCAACGTGCCCGACGACCTGCCGCCGGACGAGCTGACCTCGGCCAAGTCGCGCGAGCTGTTCGCCAACCCCGCCGGCGAGGAGATCGACCTCGGCGAGCACCCCGAGACCGGGCTGCGCGTCGTCGCGAAGAACGGGCGCTACGGCCCGTTCGTCACCGAGCTGCTGCCCGAGGACGCTCCCAAGTCGGCCAAACCGCGCACCGGGTCGCTCTTCAAGTCGATGAGCCTCGACACGGTCGACCTCGACGACGCGGTGAAGCTGCTGTCGCTGCCGCGGGTCGTCGGCACCGACGAGGCGGGCGAGGAGATCACCGCCCAGAACGGCCGCTACGGGCCCTACCTCAAGAAGGGCGCCGACTCGCGGTCGCTCGAGACCGAGGAGCAGCTGTTCACGCATCTCGCTCGAGGAGGCGCTCAAGATCTACGCCCAGCCCAAGCAGCGCGGCCGGGGCGCGGCGACCCCGCCGCTCAAGGAGCTCGGCAACGACCCGGTCTCCGGGCAGCCGGTCGTGGTGAAGTCGGGCCGGTTCGGCGAGTACGTCACCGACGGCGAGTACAACGCCACCCTGCGCAAGGACGACGCCGTGGAGTCGATCACGCTCGAGCGCGCCGCCGAGCTGCTCGCCGAGCGTCGCGAGCGCGGCCCCGCCAAGAAGACGGCCAAGAAGGGCGCCAAGAAGGCCCCGGCCAAGAAGACGGCCAAGAAGACCGCGAAGAAGTCGACCAAGAAGGCTGCTGCGAAGAAGACGGCCAAGAAGGCCTGAGTCCGGACGGGTGAGTGGCTGTCACGGGTCGCCCGTAGGGTGAACCCGTGAGCGACGGGACCTTCACCGAGACCGGGGTCTTCGTGTGCTTCGAGGGCGGCGAGGGTGCCGGCAAGTCGACCCAGGCGACCGCGCTGGCGGGCTGGCTCACCGAGGCGGGCTACGCCGTGCGGCTGACCTTCGAGCCGGGCGACACCCCCGTCGGCAAGCAGCTGCGCGGGATCGTCCTCGACCCGGCGACCGGGGCCCTGTCGCCCCGCACCGAGGCGCTGCTCTACGCCGCCGACAAGGCCGAGCACGTCGACACCCTCGTCCGGCCGGCGCTCGACCGCGGCGAGGTGGTGATCACCGACCGCTACGTCGACTCCTCGCTGGCCTACCAGGGGGCGGGCCGGGTGCTCGACCTCGACGACGTCACCCGGCTGCAGCGCTGGGCGACCGCCGACCTGCGGCCCCACCTGACCGTGGTGCTCGACGTGACCCCGGAGCAGGGGCTGGGCCGGTTCGTCGAGCGCGACCGGATCGAGGCCGAGTCCCACGAGTTCCACGAGCGCGCGCGGCTGGCGTTCCTCGACCTCGCCGCCGCCGACCCCGACCACTACCTCGTGCTCGACGCCCGGCTGCCGGTCGACGAGATCACCGCCGCCGTGCGCGAGCGGGTCGAGCCGCTGCTCGGGCGGTGCCCGCCGATGACGACCCTCGCCGAGCCCGGCACGGTCTGGGACGGGCTGGTCGGCCAGCACCGCGCGGTCGAGGCGCTGCGCACGCGCCGCCGGGGGCCACGGCATGTCGCACGCCTGGCTGTTCACCGGACCGCCCGGCTCTGGCCGCTCCAACGCGGCGATCGCCTTCGCCGCGGCCCTGCAGTGCGAGTCCGACGAGCGCGGCTGCGGGTCGTGCCACCAGTGCCACACCGTGCTCAAGGGCTCCCACGCCGACGTCACGCTGATCCGCACCGAGAAGCTCTCGATCGGCGTCGACGAGGTGCGCGACCTGGTCCGCCGCGCCGCGCTGGCCCCGGTCGGGCGCCGCTGGCAGATCCTCGTCGATCGAGGACGCCGACCGGCTGACCGAGCAGGCGTGCAACGCGCTGCTCAAGGCGATCGAGGAGCCGACCGACCGCACCGTCTGGATGCTCTGCGCCCCCACCATCGAGGACGTGCTGCCGACGATCCGCTCCCGCTCCCGGCTGGTCACGCTCACCACGCCGACCGCCCGCGACGTCGCCGACTTCCTGGTGCGGTCCGACGGCGTCACGCCGGCCCTCGCGTCGTACGCCGCCCGCGCCAGCCAGGGCCACATCGGCCGGGCGCAGGGCGCTCGCGCGTGACGACGAGGTCCGTGAGCGGCGCGACCAGGTCGTCGCGCTGCCGGCCACCCTCACCACGCTCGGCGCCTGCCTGCGCGCCGCCACCGAGCTCGTCGAGACCAGCAAGGCCGAGGCCGACGCGATCACCGGCGCGCTCGACACCCGGGAGCGGCAGGACCTCGCCGAGGCCTACGGCGTGGTCGAGCGCGGTCGCCGCCCCCGCGAGTACTCCCCGGCGCTCGCCGCCCTCGAGAAGGCCCAGAAGACGCGGGCGAAGCGGCGCCAGCTCGACGTCGTCGACCGCGCCCTGATGGACCTGGTGTCGGTCTACCGCGACGCGATCGCGGTGGCGGCCGGCGCACCCGGGCGAGCTGATCAACGAGGAGCGGCGGCAGGAGATCGAGCGGCTCGCGGCCGGCTCCAGCGCCGAGCTCAACCTGCGCCGGATCGGCTGGATCTTCGACGCCCGCGAGCAGATGCTGGAGTTCAACGTGCAGCCGGCGCTGGCGCTGGAGTCGATGATGCTGGCGCTCAAGCTCCCCGACGGCGCCCGCCGATGAGGCGGCTCGCCGCGCTGGTGCTGGTGCTCGTGCTCCTCGGCAGCGGACTGGGGCTCGCCCTCGGCCGGGTGCTGTCGGACGGCGCCGGCTCGGACCCCGTCCAGCGAGCCGGGGCCGCCGCCGCCCAGCCGAGCCCGGCGCCACCCGCGCTCCCGAGGTGTCCCTCGACCGCTTCTACGACCAGGAGCTCGAGTGGGAGCCCTGCGGGGAGCACGAGTGCGCCCGGCTGCGGGTACCCCTCGACTACGACCGGCCGCGCGGTCGCACCATCCGGCTCGCGGTGCTCCGGGTGCCGGCCCTCGGCGAGCGCCGGGCGCCCCTGGTGGTCAACCCCGGCGGTCCGGGCGCGCCCGGCACGGCGTACGCCGCGGCAGCAGACCAGATCGTCGGCCCCGCCATCCGCGAGCAGTTCGACGTCGTCGGCTTCGACCCGCGCGGCACCGGCACGCAGCGCGCCGGTCGACTGCCTCACCGACGAGGAGCTCGACCGCTACCTCTCGGTCGACCCCGTGCCCGACGACGCCGCCGAGCGACGCGCCCTGCTCGACACCATCCGCACGCGCGGCCGGGGCTGCGTCGAGGACGACGCCGAGCTGGCGGCCCACGTCTCGACCATCGAGGCGGCCCGCGACATGGACGTGCTCCGCTCCGCGCTCGGCCGCCGCACCCTCGACTACCTCGGCAAGTCCTACGGCACCAAGCTCGGCGCGACCTACGCGGAGCTGTTCCCGCGACGGGTCGGCGCGCTGGTCCTCGACGGGGCGGTCGACGTCTCGCTCAGCTCGCGTGGGCTCAGCCTCGAGCAGGCGCGCGGGTTCGAGACGGCGCTGCGGGCCTACGTCGCGGACTGCGTCGAGACGGTCGACTCCTGCTTCCTCGGCGACTCCGTCGAGGAGGGCCTGGAGCGGATCACCGCATTCCTCGACGACGTCGACGCCTCCCCGCTGCCGACGTCCATCGGACCGGGAGCTGACCGTCGGGAACGCCTTCTACGGGATCGTCGTGCCGCTCTACGCCCGCGAGAACTGGTTCGCCCTCAGCGCGGCCCTCCGGTCCGGCTTCGACGGAGACGGATCCACGCTGCTGGCCCTCGCTGACGCCTACTCCTCGCGCGGTCCCGACGGCTACACCGACAACAGCTCCGAGGCGTTCCCCGCGATCAGCTGCCTCGACGACCCGTACTCCGTCCCGCCGGCCCGGGTGCCGGCCGAGCTGCCGGCCTTCGAGCGCGCCTCGCCGACCTTCGGCGACGTCTTCGCCTGGGGGATGGTGGGCTGCCGTGGCCAGGTCGCGGAGTCCACCGAGGAGCCGCTCACCATCGACGGGTCCGGCGCGCCGCCGATCCTGGTCGTCGGCACGACCCGCGACCCGGCCACGCCCTACGAGTGGGCCGAGGCGCTGGCCGACCAGCTCGAGTCGGGGGTGCTCGTCAGCCGCGACGGCGACGGCCACACCGGCTACTTCCAGGGCAACGAGTGCCTCGACCGGGTGGTCGAGGCGTTCTGGTTGCGCGACGAGGTGCCGGAGGACGGCCTGTCCTGCTGAGCGGCGCCCGCTTCACCAGACCCGCAGCTCTAGCGCGGCGTCACCGGTTCGGCGATGGACTGGATCCGCTTCGTGGCGAGCTCGATCATCAACCGGGCCGCGGGGGAGAGCGTGGCGCCGGCCCGGTGCACGATCGCCAGCGTGTCGAACTGACGCGGCCGCAGCGTGGTCAGGCCGGCGCCGGGGGCCAGCCGGGGCAGCAGCTGCTCGGCGGCGCCGCGGGGGATGACCGAGTCGGCCAGCCCCATCCCGACCAGCTCGACCGCGGTCTCGACGTCCTCCACCTCGATCCGGGTCTGCGGGTTGCGGCCGGTCTCGTGGAGCATCTGCCGCAGGATGATCCGGGTGGAGTCGTCGGCCCGCCACGTGGTCTCGGGCATCACCAGCGAGGCCTGGGCCAGCCGCTGGGCGGTGATCGGACTGGTCAGCCGTTCGGGATCGAGGCTGATGTAGACCAGCTCGTCGCGCGCCACCGGCGTCACCGACATCCCCTCGCTGGTCACCGTCGGCACCGCGATCATCGCCGCCTCGAGCCGCCCGCGGCGCAGGTCGTCCTGGACCTCGTTGGAGTTCTGCCCGATCAGCTCGACGCGCACCCCGGGGTACTGCCGGAGCACGTCGGCGACCAGCCCGGCGCCGGCGTACAGCCGGGCGGTGCCGAACATGCCGAACCGGATGGTGCCGGTCTCGAACCGGGTGACGCTCTGCACCGCGCGGCGGGCCTCCTCGGCCGCGGCCAGCGTGCGCTCGGCGTGCGGCCGCAGGGAGTCCGCGACCGTGGTGGGGACGACGCCGCGGCCGACCCGGCGGAACAGCTGGACGCCGCACGACTTCTCGAGTGCCTTGATCTGCTCCGACACCGACGGCTGGGCGTAGCCGAGCTCGGCCGCCGCGGCGGTGAGCGAGCCGTGCTCGTAGGTGGCGAGGAAGCAGCGCAGCTGGTGCAACGAGAACATAGGAATCTCCTAGGGCTCCTTCAGGAAAGACAGGCTACCGCTATGCCAGAGATTCCCGGACCATGGAGTGACACACCCGACTGACCCGAGGAGGAACCATGTTCGCCCACCACTGCACCGCCTGTGACCGCCGGCAGCTGATCTTCCCGGGCCAGGTGAGCGGCGTCGTCAACACCGACCACGGCATCGTCGTCAGCTTCCGCTGCTGGTGCGGCTCGGACCAGTCGCTGGTGACCGGCGCCGGCGCCCGCCCGGCCCGCCTCACCGTCGCCGCCTGACACCTCCGCCGGAGGGTCGAGCGCGGCCTCGCTCACCGTCGAGCTGGGCACGGCTCCCCGGGTTTCGTACGCCGGGCCCGGGGCCGGTATCCTTCCGCGGGTTGCCCGGGTCACCCCCGGGCAACGCGCCGCCTTAGCTCAGTCGGTAGAGCGTCTCACTCGTAATGAGAAGGTCGTCGGTTCGATTCCGACAGGCGGCTCCATGTGATGTGTAAGAGCCCGGGTCCTCCTCGACGGAGTGGGCTCGGGTTCTTGCTTTGCGGTGCTGTCCGATGGGCGTGCGGTGACCGAGGTTGCCCGGCATTGGGGTGTGGTCGCGGCATGCCTGACGTGGCTCCCTCAGGCGCAGCTGGTCTCGTCCTGGTGAGCGACCGGGCACCCCGGCTCGCCGGTCGGCTTCCGCATCCGGGTCGGGTCGAACCGTCTGGTCGTGACGCAGTTGGCGGGGCCGTAGGACACGACGGCGCTGCAGGACTGACCGTCCGGGGTGGTCTCGCAGGTCCGGACGGTGCCACGGATCCAGGCGCCGTCGATCAGGACCTCGACAGGGGTCGGTGGAACTCGGCTCATCAACTGCTCGCTCTAGCGGGGGACGAAAGAACCGTCCCAGTGTGGCAGGGCGCCGAGGCGTTGGTGGGCGAATCGTGTGCATGCCCCTGGCCCGGACGCTGCTCTGGTGACCCACTTCTCCTCCGCGCGAGGATTGATCCACGGCCGCACGGGGAACGGTGCAGCCATGTTCCTCTTCCTCAGCAACCGGATCGGGTGCCTCGGGTCGCTGACGAACGTGACGTCTCGACGCCCCACGAGTTGTGACCGCCGAGGAGGCGACCGAGGATGCTGAACCGGAACGGGGTCTGCGAGGACCACACGTGGGAGCTTCGTGGGGTGAACTTCGACCTGCAGGTCGGGGCGCTGGAGGAGTACGAGTGCACCGGTTGTCCGGCCGTCAACGTCAGGCAGGCCGCGACGGAGCGCGTCCGCCCCGTCTGAGGGCGGCTGCCACCAGCCGCACCGCCGCGTCGACCGTGGCCCTGAGGACGTCCTCCGGTTCACCGGGGAAGTGGAAGGTGCGGGTGTCCGGGACGCCCCCTGCCACGACGGACATGACCACGGTGCCGGCGGGGCGACCCTCGCTGGGTTCGGGTCCCCCGACACCCGTGATGCCGATGGCGATGTCGGCGTCCAGCAGCTCGGCCGCGCCGACAGCCATCTGCGATGCGCATTGCTCGGTGACCACAGGTCCCGGAGTTACACCCAGTACCTCGAACTTCACCGACTCGTCGTAGGCGACGACACCGCCCATGAACCACTCCGCCGCCTGCGGTGCGGCACCGAGCCGGCTGGCCAGGGCGCCGCACGTGAGCGACTCAGCCACTCCGAGCGACACCCCACGGGCTCGCGCCGCGTCGGCGATCTCCTGCAGGACCTCCTCGACTGGGGCGGCGGGATCCGGATCGGCGCTCATCTGCCCGCTGTCCTCGTCAGCCATGGTTGAGGACGAGGAGCAGCTCGGCCGCCTGGTTGAGGGGGATGCCGGCGCGCTGCGCGGCCGTCCGCAACCGGTCGTGTGCACCGTCGACGTCGATGCCCTGGGCGGCGGCCAGGATGCCGGTGGCGGCGTCGATCCGCGCCTGATCACGGAGTTGTGCCGGTGCCTGCTCTGCCACAGTGCGCGTCGAGAAGGAGAGATCGGCGTCGACCACGGCGGCCGGCGCCCACGCCCCGAAGACCGCGGCGAGCTCCTCGTGACGGCCGGTGAAGGCGTCCTCGGACCTCCCGTACAGGTGGACGCTCTCGAATGCGTGCCGCCCGTGGATCGCCGGGAACGTCAGGGTGCTTCGGACGCCGGCCGGGGTGGCCTCGTCGCTCGTCGCCACCAGGGTGAAGGTCACGCCCATGTCCACGGAGGCCACGCTCATGCCGACGCAGTACGGCGCGACGGCGCGAGCCCGCTCGGCCGCGGCGGTCAGCTGCCCCAGGAGGGCGCGGTCGTCGACCGCGGGGTCCAGCTCGTCGATCGCCGCCAACGTCTCGGGGATCGGTTCCATGCTCAGGCGTCTTCCATGGTGTGGGCCCTCGTCGAGAGTGGCCGAACCCCCGTCGCGAGGCCCCTCGAGCCCGCGACGGGGGTCCGGTCGGATCAGCGGTTGCCGTACGGGGTCGGATCCGCGGTCGGCGACTGCATCTGCTGCGTCGCGTGCGGGTCGTACCCGGCGTCCGAGGTGATCGGGTGGCCGGTGGCGGGCGCGGCGTGGGTCCCGGCGGTCGACGTGCTGCCGTACTCACCCTGCACCCGGTCCCTACCGGTCTGCGCATCCTGCTTGGCCCGGGCAGCCGCATCGGCGCCCTTGTCCTTGGCCTGACGCAGCGCGTCGGCGGCGAGCTCACGCCCACCCAGCCCGAAGGCGAGGGCCAGGCCGAGGGCCAGCGCGAACATGATGGCGGTGAAGGCGATGCGCACGATCTCGGGAGCGATCTGGAGCTGCTCGAGGATCATGAAGAACGCGATCACCATGATCACCGCGGGGGCGACCGTGGCGACGACCTTGCCGGTCGGGGTGTCACCCATGAACTTGACGGCGGCGCCTGCCACGGCACCGGAGACCAGCGCGGCGATCACGAAGATCAGGATCGCGACGATCACGTTCGGCAGGTAGGCGAGCACCTCGTTCATGAAGCTGGTGGCGGCAGGGATGCCCAGGGCGCCGATCGCGATGGTGAGGAAGAAGATGAAGATCAGCCAGAAGACGACCTTCGCGATTCCGCCGCTCGGCGTGGCGCCGGGCAGCACGGCATCGACGTACCTGCTCGAGGAGCTCTCCTGGAGCTTGCGGTCGATGTGCATCTTCTCCAGCAGCTTGCGGCCACACCCGAGACGACCTTCGCCACGATGTAGCCGATCAGCAGGATGACCAGGAAGCCCAACAGGTTGGGCAGGAAGTCGAAGATGCCGTCGGTGGTGTTCTGGAAGCTCTCACCGAGGTTCACGGTGGTGTCCTTTCGGTTGGTACCTCCCTGCTTGTGAGCAGGGAGCCCCTCGACCGTGACACGGCCGGCGGCGTGCGCGCATCACCCGGCGGAGCGGGTTTGCCGGCGACCCGAATGGGCACCCGGGAAGGGCCGGCATCCGTAGGCTGGCGGCGTGTCTCGCCGGGTGGTCGTCCTCGTGGAGGGTCGCAGCGACGTCGCAGCGCTCGACGCGTTGGCGTTGGCCGACGGGTCCCGCGACCGGTGCGAGCTGGTCGCGATGGGCGGCATCACCAACGTCTCGGCGTACGTCGCACGGCTGCGGCGGGAGCGGTCGGACGCCGTGCTGCTCGGGGTGTGCGACGAGCGGGAGCGCCGGTTCATGGAACGGGAGCGGCCGGAGCTGGCCGACGTCTACGTGTGCGTGCGTGACCTCGAGGACGAGCTGATCCGGGCGGTCGGACCGGACACGGTGGTCGAGCTGCTCGACGAGCTCGCCGAGCTGGGTCGGTTCCGCACCTTCCAGGAGCAGCCCGAGTGGCGGGGTCAGCCGCTCCACGACCAGCTGCGCCGCTTCGCCGGGACGCGCAGCGGCCGCAAGGCGGTCTTCGCCGGCCGGCTCGCGGCCGAGCTGACCGACGGCTCCCTCCCGGGTCCGCTGGCCCGGCTCCGGGAGCGGGTGCGGGTCGAGCTGGGGCCGTGACCGGCCGGATCCGCTGCGCGTGACGGCGGATGATGCACGGGTCATCCGGGTACGACGTCCGGATGACCCGCCCCTCTGTCTGGCAGGACCGCCACCCGTCCACCCCGCCCGCCGCCGCGCCGCTCGAGGGCCGCGCCGAGGTCGTCGTCGTCGGGGCCGGCATCACCGGACTGGTGACCGCGCTGCTGCTCGCCCGCGCCGGTCGGTCCGTCACCGTGCTGGAGGCGGGTGCGATCGGCGAGGGATCGACCGGTCGCAGCACCGCCAAGGTGAGCGTTCTGCAGGGCACGCGGCTCTCCGCGATCACGGGTCGGCACGGCAGCGAGGTCGCCGGGCAGTACGTGCGCGCCAACCTGGAGGGGCAGGCCTGGCTCCGGCAGTTCTGCGAGCGCCGTGCCGTCGACCACCAGCAGCGGGACGCCTGCACGTTCGACTGGCCCGACACGTCCGGCGCGCGCGCCGAGCACGACGCGGCCACGGCCGCCGGGCTGCCGGTGACCTGGCACGACGACCTGCCGGTGCCGTGGTCGACCGGCGGTGGCGTGGTCCTCGCCGACCAGTTCCAGGTGGACCCGCTCGCCCTGCTCCACCTGCTCGCGGCCGAGGCCGAGGCGCACGGCGCGGTCGTCCTCACCGGGACAGCGGGTGCGCCGGATCGGGCTGCGCTCGCCGTACCGGGTCCACACCGACCAGGGCGCGATCGACGCCGACCGCGTGGTCGTGGCGACCAACCTGCCGATCCTGGATCGCGGCGGGTTCTTCGCCCGGATGGTGCCGCAGCGGTCGTACGCCGTGGTGGCGCAGGTGCCAGATCACGGGATCAACGGCATGTACCTCTCGGCGGCGTCACCGGGCCGGTCCGTGCGGGACCTGGGCGAGGGACGCTGATGGTCGGCGGCGAGGGGCACGTCACCGGCCGGTCGACCCCGACCAGCGCCCGGCTCGAGCACCTGCGCTCCTGGACCCGCGAGGTCTTCCCGGGTGCGGAGCCCACCCACGGCTGGTCGGCGCAGGACTACACGCCCGCGCACGACCTCCCGTTCGCCGGGCCGCTGCTGCCGGGCCACGACGGCCTGCTGATGGCCGGTGGCTACGCGAAGTGGGGCTTCACCAACGGCACCGCCGCCGCGCTCGCGCTGGCCGGCCGGGTGCTCGGCGGTCACCAGGAGTGGGCCGGGGTGCTGCAGCCGTGGCACGGCCGCGAGCTGCGCGGCGGGGTGTCCGCGGCGAAGGCCAACGCGGAGGTCGCCCTCGAGCTCGGGCGGGGCTGGCTCCGCCCGCAGCGTGCCCTCGACGGCAAGGTCTGCCCCCACCTGGGTGGCGTCGTCACCTGGAACGACGCGGAGTCGTCGTGGGACTGCCCCCTGCACGGCTCGCGCTTCGACGAGGACGGTGCGGTGCTGGAAGGTCCGGCGACGCGGGGTCTCGCGCGTCCGTGACCGGTCAGGGCCTGAGCGTGGTCCGGCAGCGACTTGTGGGTGCCGTCGCACCACGGCGCCCGGGCGGTGAACCCGCAGCGGCAGACCGCCGAGATCGGGCCGGTCGTCCGGTGCTCGACGCCGTCCTCGTCGACGACGACCTGCTGACCCCGGACCAGCCTCGGCCCGCCGGGGCAGATCACGACGTCGGAGTGCTCGAACTCCGGGTCGCTCGACGGGGCACTCATGCGACGTCCCAGCGGTCGAGGATCCAGCCACCGACCCGGTCCTCGAGCCCGAGGCAGGTGGCGGCGCCGAGCAGGACGTCGTCGCGCAGGTCGGGCTCGTCCTCGACGAACGACCCGCAGATCGTGCGCACCGCGACCTGCTCGTGGACCGCGTCGGCCGCCACGTGGGTGTCGTAGTAGTCCACGATCTCGGGCGGGAGGTCCAGGCGTTGCAGGCCCTGCACGAGTCGCCGTGAGGGCGCGGAGCTGGTGGCCTCGAAGGCCGCGAAGTGGCCGATCGCGGCGCCCCGGAGCCGGCGGTGCAGCCCGAGCAGCGACATCGCGTTGTTCTGCTCCAGCACCTCGAGCGGGCGCCTCGTCGACGTAGCGGCCGCGCGTGGGGTCCAGCCCGCACGCAGCCATGCCGCGGGCGAACAGGTGGTGGTGCAGCCGGTTGGGGTTGCCGGCGCCGTACTCGTCGTAGAGCAGCTCGGCCAGGGCGGCCTTCGCGCGCACCGGCAGCCGCGGCACGACCCACGTGGTCGGGTCGAACTCCCGCAGGTGGAACAGCGACCGCAACCGCAGCAGCTCGAGCACCTGCTCGCGGGTGGCCCTGGTCTGCACGAAACGCGCGAGCGACTTCTCACCCGCCGTCCCGTCGCCGGTCATGTCGAAGAGCGCCGCGGAGATGTCGCCGTCGCGGGTGGTGGTGAACTCCTCGCGCAGCCGGCCCTCGAGCTCCTCCTCCAGCTCGCGCCGCAGCGCGAGCAGGTCCGGGTTCCACTCCTGGTCCTCGTCGACCCCCTCGAGGGTCTCGTAGTGCAGGGCGTACGCCGTCCAGAGGGCGAGTGCCAGGTCGTCGGGCGAGCTGGCGCTCCCGATCCGGGGCATCGCGGTGCGTCGCGTCAGGGCCTCGCCCAGCGCGGCCGACAGCTCGCCGCGCGGGGTCGGCAGGGGGGAGGTCGTCATCGCAGTCGCCGTACCCCTCCTTCTCGCCGGCCATGCCCGATGTGGGTGTCCTGTGGTCGACTCGTGGCATGGCAGAGGTCTTCGGGGTCGTGGGCGGCGGCATCGTCGGACTCGCGGTCGCCCGCGAGCTCGCCGGCCGCCACCCCGGCGCCGAGGTCGTGGTGCTGGAGAAGGAGGACCGGGTCGGGGTCCACCAGACCGGCCACAATTCGGGGGTCGTGCACGCCGGTCTCTACTACCCGCCGGGCAGCCTCAAGGCCGAGCTGTGCACCCGCGGCCGGGCGCTGCTGCACGAGTACGTCGAGGATCGCGGGCTGCCCTACGTCGCGTGCGGGAAGGTCGTGGTCGCGATCGAGGAGTCCGAGCTGGGCCGGCTCGACGCGCTGGAGCGGAACGCGACGACCAACCGCGTGCCCGGCCTGGCGCGGGTCGACGCCGCCGGCATCGCCGACCTCGAGCCGTACGCCGCCGGGCTGGCCGCGCTGCACTCGCCAGCCACCGCGATCACCGACTTCGTCGCCATCGCCCGGTCCTTCGCGGCCGACGTCGAGGCCGCCGGCGGCAGGGTCGAGCTGGCCACGGCCGTGACCGGCATCCGGCGCGGCGCCGGCGGGATCACGGTCGAGACGAACCGGGGCGTGCGCCGGGTGGACCGGCTGGTGGTGTGCGCGGGCCTGCAGTCCGACCGGGTGTCGCGGTGGGCCGACGGCGTCGACGGGCCGCGGATCGTGCCGTTCCGGGGCGAGTACCTCAGCGTCGTACCGGAGAAGCGTGACCGCGTGCGCGGCATGGTCTACCCCGTCCCCGATCCGCGCTACCCGTTCCTCGGCGTCCACTTCACCCGCCGGGTCACCGGCGAGCTCGAGGTGGGACCCAACGCGGTGCTCGGCCTGCGACGCGAGGGCTACCGGCGGGGCGACGTCGACCTCGCCGACCTGCGCAGCATGGCCGGCTGGCCGGGGTTCTGGCGGATGGCCCGCACCCACTGGCGCACGGGTGCGCGCGAGGTGCGCGGATCGCTGTCGCTGGCGGCCTACCTGGCCGGTGCGTCGCGCTACGTGCCGTCGATCGGGGTCGCGGACGTCCGGCGGTCGGCCACCGGTGTCCGGGCGCAGGCCGTGGACCGCGACGGGTCGCTGGTCGACGACTTCCGGATCGGCCACGAGGACGGCATCACCACGGTGCGGAACGCGCCCTCGCCCGCGGCCACCTCGAGCCTCGCGATCGCGGCGCACGTCGTGGACCGGATGACCGCCCCGGGTGGGTAGTCCACGGACAAGTGGTCGTCCACGGAGCGCGTCGGCAGCCACTTCTCCGTGGACTACCACCACCGCTGGTCACGGCGGCCGAGGTCGACGGGTGCGGGTCGACGCGCTCCCGGACTGATCCGCACCATCACTCGCGGGGACGCCGCATCGGCACGTGCGGGATCCCGTCCTCGAGGAACTCGTCGCCGTCGACCACGAAGCCGTGTGCGGTGTACCAGGCGGCGAGCGGCGACTGCGCGTCGAGCACCACGTCGCGGCCGGGACAGACCTGCAGCGCGGTGTGCATGAGCACGTCGGCCAGCCCGCGGCCGCGGCCGGCGCGGGCCAGCACCACCCGGCCGATCCGCCACTCGCGGCCGTCGTCGAGCACGCGGGCGTAGCCGATCAGCGTCTCGTCCTCGTGCAGCAGCACGTGGCGGGTGCCGGGCTCGGGGTCGCGGCCGTCGAGGTCGGGGTAGGGGCACCCCTGCTCGACGACGAACACGTCCTGCCGCAGCCGCCACACGTCGTACGCCGTGGACGCGTCGAGGGAGTCGAACGGGACGGCCACGGCCCGGATCATCGGAGGAACTCCCTCGTGGTGTGCCAGGCGCGGCGGGCCTCGGGGACCAGCGGCAGCAGCGGGTAGACGTGCAGCAGGTCGGGCTCCTCGACGTAGGTGAGGTCCCAGTCGGACGTCCGCCGCCCGCTCGGCCAGCAACCGGCAGCCGGGCAGCAGCAGGTCGCGGGTGCCGCAGAACATCAGCGCCCGGGGCAGCCCGTCGAGGTCGGCCAGGCCGGGGCTGACCTCGGGCCGGCCCAGGTCCTCCGGCGAGCCGGCCCACCACGCGGCGTACGCGCGGACCTTGCCGAGGAACAGCCACGGGTCGACGGCGTCGTACGCCGGGGTGTCGGGCGTCGAGGTCGTGAGGTCGACCCACGGCGAGAACAGCAGCAGCTCGGACGGCTGCGGGCCACCGCGGTCGCGCAGCGCCTGCGCGAGGGCGAGCGCGTAGCCGCCGCCGGCGGAGTCGCCGAACAGCGTGAGCCGCGAGTCGCCGGCCCAGCGGGCGGCGAGCCCGGTCAGCGGCTCGAAGGAGTCGCGCCAGGTGTGCTCCGGCGCGAGCGGGTAGTCGGGCAGCACGATCCGGGCCCGCAGCGCGGTCGCGAGCCGGGCCACGTAGACGAGGTGGAACGGGTCGGCCGGCGCCATGTAGCCGCCGCCGTGCAGGTGCAGCACGGTGCGCGCCGGGTCGAGGTGCCGCGGCGTGATCACGTGGACCGGGAAGCCGGCCAGCTCCTCGGTGACGACCGAGAACCGGCGCGCGAACCGCGGCACCAGCCGCGTCGGCAGGGTCCGGTCGAGACCGGCGTGCCACTGCTCGACCCGGGCGCGCTCCGGCCGGCTCGGTGTCGAGCTCGCGGGACCTGCGCAGGCGGGGGAGGGCCCAGGCGACGAGGTCGTGGCGGCGGCTGGGCATGCGCGCAACCTATCCGCGCGGCCGCACGGGCCGCTCGGCTAGGGTGGCGACGTACAGACAGGGGAGCCCGTGCGAACGGGCTGAGAGTGCGGACCAGCCGCAGACCCTCCGAACCTGATCCGGTTGAGACCGGCGTAGGGAGTCGTCATCGTGCGTCATGCCGTCACCGTCCTTGCCCTGAGCGCGGCGCTCGCGGGCTGCAGCCTGACCGCACGAGAGGACCCGCCGGACGTCCGCGAGTCGGGGGAGACCGCGGGCGGCACCGTCGTCCTGGTCACCCACGAGTCGTTCAACCTGCCCAAGGCGCTGCTGAAGCAGTTCGAGCGGGAGAGCGGCTACCAGCTGGAGGTGCGGGCGGCGGGTGACGCCGGCACCCTCACCACCAAGCTCGCGGTGACCGCCGACAACCCGACCGGCGACGTCGCCTTCGGCGTCGACAACACCTTCGCCTCCCGCGCCCTCGACGAGGGCGTCTTCGACACCGCCGGCGTCGAGCTGCCCGCGGGCGTCGCCGACTTCGTGGTGCCCGGCGACGACGGCGAGCGGCTGGTGCCGGTCGACACCGGGAACGTCTGCGTCAACGTCGACACCGCCTGGTTCGCCGAGCGCGACCTCGCGCCGCCGGCGTCGCTGGACGACCTCACCGATCCGGCGTACGAGGGCCTCTTCGTCACGCCCGTCGGCGCTGTCGAGCTCGCCCGGGCTCGCCTTCCTGATGACCACCGTGGCGGCGTACGGCGAGGACTGGCCGGGCTACTGGGAGGACCTGCTCGCCAACGACGCGAAGGTCGTGGACGGCTGGACCGACGCCTACTTCACCGACTTCACCGGCCGGCAGCGGAGGACGGCACCCGCCCGGTCGTCCTCTCCTACGACTCCTCGCCGGCCTTCACCGTCCCGAAGGGCGGCGGCGACTCCACGACCGCCGCGCTGCTCGACACCTGCTTCCGCCAGGTGGAGTACGCCGGGGTGCTGGCCGGGGCCGACAACCCCGACGGCGCCCGCGCGCTGGTCGAGTTCCTGCTCGGCGAGGACGTGCAGGCGGCGCTGCCCGAGTCGATGTACGTGTTCCCGGTCCGCGACGGGCATCGCGCTGCCCCCGGACTGGGAGGCCTACGCCGAGCAGCCGAGCGACCCCTACGTCCTCGACCCGGCCGAGATCGCCGCCGGCCGCGACGACTGGCTCGAGCAGTGGCGAGACATCAGTCACCCGGTGACCCGGCCATGACCCGGCGCCTGGTCGGACTGGCCGCGCTGGCCCTGGTGCCGGTGCTGGTGCTCGGCGCGTTCTTCGTGGTCCCGGTCGCCGGGATGGTGTCGCTCGGCCTCTGGCCCGACGGCCGGTTCGCGCCGGGAGAGGTCGTCGACGTGCTGCTCCGCGGCCGCACCGGCCGGGTGCTGGGGTTCACGCTCTGGTCGGCCGCCGCCGGCACGACCGCCTCGGTGCTGCTCGGTCTCCCGGCGGCGTACGTGCTGCACCGCACGGCGTTCCCGCTCCGCCGGTTCCTGCGCGCGGCGCTGCTGGTGCCGTTCGTGCTGCCGACCGTGGTGGTCGGAGTCGCGTTCCGGCAGCTGCTCGGCGAGGGCGGACCGCTCGGCTTCCTCGGCCTCGACGGGACCCCGGTCGCGATCGTGCTGGGCCTGGTGTTCTTCAACGTGGCCGTGGTGATCCGCGTCGTCGGCGGCGCGTGGGAGTCGCTCGACCCGCGCCCGGCCCAGGCCGCGGCGACCCTCGGCGCGTCACCGGTGCAGGTGTTCCGCACCGTGACCCTGCCCGCGCTGCGGCCCGCCGTCGTGTCGGCGGCCAGCGTGGTGTTCCTGTTCTGCGCGACCGCGTTCGGCATCGTGCTCACCCTCGGCGGCAGCCGCTACGCGACCGTCGAGACCGAGATCTACCTGTTGACCGTGCAGGTCTTCGACCTGTCCGCGGCCGCCGCGCTGTCGGTGCTGCAGCTCCTGGTGGTCGTGGTGCTGCTGCTCGTCGCCGGCCGCGCCCGGGCCACCACCCCGGTCGCGCGGCGGCCCGGCCGGCCCCGCCCGCTCGGCCGCGCCGACGTCGTACCCGTGCTCGCGACGCTGCTCCTGCTCGCGTTCGTCGCGGCCCCGATCGCCGCGCTGGTCGCCGGCTCGCTGCGCGCCGACGGCAGCTGGAGCCTCGACAACTACGCCGCGCTCTCCACCACCGGCGACCGCCAGGCGCTCCAGGTCTCCGTCACCGACGCCCTGGTCAACTCGCTGCGCACCGCGGTCGACGCGACCTGGATGGCGCTCGGCACCGGGCTGCTCGTCGCGCTGACCGTCACCCGCCGGTCGCGGTCGCGGACCGAGCGGCGCGTCCGCGGCGTCCTCGACGGGTTGTTCATGCTGCCGCTCGGCGTCTCCGCGGTCACGCTGGGCTTCGGCTTCCTGATCACCCTCGACCAGCCGCCCCTGGACCTGCGCGACAGCCCGCTGCTGGTGCCGATCGCGCAGGCGCTGGTCGCGCTGCCCCTGGTCGCCCGGACCCTGGTGCCGGTGCTCGGCGGGATCGACGACCGGCAGCGGCAGGCCGCGGCCTCCCTGGGCGCCGGTCCGTTGCGGACCGCTGGCGACGGTCGACCTGCCGGTGCTGTGGAAGCCGCTGCTGGCCGCCGCGGGGTTCGCGTTCGCCGTCTCGCTCGGGGAGTTCGGCGCGACGTCGTTCCTCGCCCGCGACGAGTACCCGACCATGCCGCTGGTGATCTTCCGGCTGCTCGGCCACCCCGGCGACCTGAACTACGGCATGGCGCTGGCCGCCTCCGTCGTGCTCGCCGCGGCGACGGCCGCGGTGGTGCTGCTCGTCGAGCGGCTGCGCGTCACCAGCGTGGGAGCCTTCTGACGTGCTGAGCCTGCAGGGGGTGACGGTCGCCTTCGACGGCGACGCGGCGGTCGAGGACGCCTCGCTCGACGTTCCCGACGGCTCCGTGCTGGCCGTGCTCGGCCCGTCCGGCTGCGGCAAGTCGACGCTGCTGCGGGCGATCGCCGGCCTCGAGCCGGTCCGGCGAGGGCCGGATCGCCTGGGACGGCGTCGACCTGGCGGGCACGCCGACCCACAAGCGCGGCTTCGCGCTGATGTTCCAGGACGGCCAGCTCTTCGACCACCTCACCGTCGCCCGGAACGTCGGCTACGCGCTGCGGCTGCGCCGCGTGCCCGACCTCGACCGCCGGGTCGACGAGCTGCTCGAGCTGGTCGGGCTCCCGTCGTACGGCGAGCGGCTGCCGGGGACGCTGAGCGGAGGCGAACGGCAGCGGGTCGCGCTGGCCCGGTCGCTCGCGGTGGAGCCGCGGCTGCTGCTGCTCGACGAGCCGCTGTCGGCGCTCGACGCCGGCCTGCGGGAGCGGCTGGCCGGCGACCTGCGCGGCATCCTCCGCGACGCCGGGACCACCGCGCTGCTGGTCACCCACGACCACGACGAGGCGTTCGCGGTCGCCGACCGGCTCGCGGTGATGCGGGACGGCCGGATCGTGCAGCAGGGCGACATCGCCGACGTCTGGCGGGCACCGGTCGACGCCGCCACCGCGCTGTTCCTCGGCTACGCGACGGTGCTCGTCGGCGAGGCCGCCGGGCTGCTGCTGCGCGCCGCCGGCCTGCCGGCCGCCTCCGGCGTGGCGCTGCGCAGGTCGGCGCTGGCGGTCGCGGCGGACGGCGAGCTGGGCGGCCGGGTGATGTCGTCGCGGCTCACGCCCGAGCAGGTCCGGCTGCGCGTCGACGTACCCGGCCTCGGGGAGCTCGACGCCGTCTCCGCCCTCGACGCCCATCCCGGACCGGGGGAGCAGGTCGCGCTGCGCGTGGACCGCACGCGGCTGGCCGCGATGCCCGGTCCCTAGACTGACGACCGTGTATCGCCGCGCCCACGTCCTGCTCGTCGGCTGTGCCGTCGTCATGGGCGCGCTGGCGATCATCACCGCGGTCGCGCTCGACAAGCGGCTCGCCGATCCGGAGGGCTTCCTCGGCCCGTCGTGGCTGCGACTGCCGATGCTGCTGAGCGGCGCGTTCCTCGCCGACATGCTGCCGCGCGTGCTGTGGGTGTCGCGGGGCAACCCGACGAAGTGGCGCGACATCGTGACGGAACGGGTGCGGACGCACTGGACCCGGGAGCGGCTCACCCTCGTCGTGATGGGGCTGGTCTGCTTCTACATCACCTACGTCAGCTACCGGAACCTCAAGTCGTTCCTGCCGTTCGTGATGGGCGAGAAGAAGTACGACTACGAGCTCTACCTCATGGACAAGTCGCTGTTCTTCGGCAGCGAGCCGGGGCGGGTGCTCCACGACCTGCTCGGCACCAACGTCACCGCGCACGCCCTGTCCACCATCTACCTGTGGTTCCTGCCGCTGGTGCCGCTGGCGCTGACCGCCTGGCTGATCTGGTCGCGCAACATCTCCTACGGCTACTGGTTCGTCACCTCCCAGTGCATCGCCTGGAGCCTCGGCACGCTCTCCTACTACATGCTGCCGACCCTCGGCCCCGGCTTCTACGCCGCGTGGCTCTACGAGGACCTGTCCCCGACGGCGACCACCCAGCTGATGGACTCGCTCTCCGGTGCGCGCAGCAGGGTGCTCTGGGAGGGCGTCGAGAACGCCGTCCAGTCGACGGCCGGGTTCGCCAGCCTGCACTGCGCGATCACGCTGCTGGTCGCGCTGATGATCCAGTACACGATCCGCTCCCGCATCGTGCACTGGATCTTCTGGGTCAACTTCGCGGTGACCGTGGTCGCCACCCTCTACTTCGGCTGGCACTACGTCGCCGACGACGTCGCCGGCATCCTCATCGCGCTGCTGGCGTTCTACCTCGGTGGGCGCGCCAGCGGGCAGGTCTTCGAGCGACACGGCCTCGCCTCGCACCCCACGACGACGACCTCCGCGGTCCCCGTCGACGCCGACCACCGCTGAGCACCTCACCCCGCTCGTCGTGGACCGGCTGGGGTCGGTCCATCCCATGTAACGCCGGGTTACCAGCTGTTCCCACGGGGTTGCAGCGTCGTGGGAACAGCTGATAACCCGGCGTTACATGGCGTCCCTTAGAACTACACGCTTGTAGTTTGCAAGCCGACACGCCGGTAACTCCTGTGAATATTGAGGTTTTTGTTCCCTTTGTGACGAATGAGCACTAGCGTGCCGCGAGTGTCCCGGTCCATGGGGCGGTCGGAGACGGCCGCAACCGGGGCGCACACCACGACTCGGCGGGCCCCGCGCCCCCCGGCTCGCGGCAACGGTGTCGGATCGAGAGGAACCGCGTTCGTGCGTGCAGTCGGAGTGGCCCTCGGCCTCGCCCTGGCCCTGGTGATCCCCCCGTTGCCAGGGCTCGCCGCGCAGGCGGACGAGGGCCGCACGCCCACCCGGCAGGAGGTCCGCGACGCGCGGACCGCTGCCCGCGACACGGCACGTGACGTGACCGCGGTACAGGCCGACCTGGCCTCGGCCAACGCGCTCCTCCAGCAGTCCGCCGTCGAAGCCGCCCGGGCCACCGAGGCGTGGAACGGCGCGCGGTACCGGCTCGACCAGGCGCGGCAGGCAGCGGCTGCCGCGCAGGACAGGGCCGGTATCGCGCGCACCGACGTCGACCGCCAGCAGGGCGCGTACGCCGACGCGCTGGTCACCTCCTACGAGATGTCCCCGGCGCTGACGGCGGTCTCGTCGATGGTCCACGCCGACGGCATCGGCACCGTCGTCGAGCAGACGACCACGATGCAGGCCACCGAGTCGGCGCTCGACACGCGCTACGACGGGTTCCTGGCCGCGTCGACCCTGGCCGGCGTCGCGGTCGACCAGGCGACCGAGGCGGCGGCCGAGGCTCAGGCGCGCCAGGTCGAGGCCCGGGACGCCCGCGACGCGGCCCGTGCCGCCGCGGAGGCCGCGGCCGCCGAGGCGCAGGCCGTGGCCCAGCGCAAGGACGAGCTGATCCGCGAGCTGGCCGACCTCCAGGACATCAGCGTCCGGCTGGCCGAGCAGCGCCAGTCCGACCTCGAGCAGCGTGCCGCCGAGGCCGCCGCCGAAGCGGCCGCCCAGGCCGCCGCCGAGCAGGCCGCCGAAGAGGCCGCCCAGCAGGCGGCGCAGGAGGCAGCGGAGCAAGCCGAGCAGGAGGAGCAGGAGCAGCAGCCGAGCAGCAGCCCGCCCCGCAGCAGCCGGCTCCCCAGCAGCCCGAGCCGGAGCAGCCCGAGCCGGAGCAGCCCGAGCCGCAGCCCGCCCGTCCCCCAGCGGGGGCGCCGGCGCCGCGATCTCCTTCGCCCGCGCCCAGCTCGGCGAGCCCTACCGCTGGGGCGCCGCCGGCCCGGACGCCTGGGACTGCAGCGGCCTCACCATGGGTGCGTGGAGCGCCGGTGGCACCTCGTTGCCCCACTACTCCGTGGCGCAGTACGAGCAGTCGACGCCGGTCCCGGCCGGCAGCCTGCAACCGGGCGACCTGGTGTTCTGGGGGTCCTCCAGCAGCCCGTCCTCGATCTACCACGTCGCGCTCTACGCCGGCGGCGGCCAGATCATCCACGCCCCGCGCACCGGCCGTCCGGTGGTGCAGGAGTCGATGTACTACTGGACCAGCCCGAATTTCTTCGCCCGACCCTGACGCCGGGGTCGGCCCGGTCAGTAACGTCAGGCCATGGCCACCGACACCACCGCCGCCCCTGCTGCCGAGGAGGCGTCCGGCTACCGCCAGCCCGACGTCGACGTACCCGCTCTCCTCGACCTGCTCGACGGGCGCTACACCGAGGTGCGGTCGCTGGTGCGCGACAACCTCGCCGAGCACGCCTCGGTCCTGGAGGACGCCGAGCGGCTCGGCACCGACGACTACCGCGACCGGGTCCGCGACCTGGTCGTGGAGCTCGCGGCCACCGGCCAGACCGGCATGGGCTTCCCGACCGAGTACGGCGGCGGCGGCGACATCGGCGCGTCGGTGGCCGCCTTCGAGACGCTCGCCTTCGGCGACCTCTCGATCCTGGTCAAGGTCGGCGTCCAGTTCGGGCTGTTCGGCGGTGCGATCCTCCAGCTCGGCACCCTGCGCCACCACGACGCCTACCTGCGCGACCTGATCACCGGGAAGACGATGGGCTGCTTCGCGATGACCGAGATCGGCCACGGCTCCAACGTGCAGGCGCTCGGCACGATCGCGACCTACGACCGGGAGACGCAGGAGTTCGTCATCACCACGTCGGGTCCTGACGCGCGCAAGGACTGGATCGGCAACGCCGCGCGGCACGCCGAGCTGGCGACCGTGTTCGCCCAGCTCGAGGTCGACGGCACCGGTCACGGCGTCCACGCGTTCGTCGTACCGCTGCGCCGGGACGGCCAGGTACTCGACGGCATCACCATCGAGGACGACGGCCTCAAGATGGGTCTCAACGGCGTCGACAACGGCCGGATCACCTTCGACCACGTGCGGGTGCCGCGCGAGAACCTGCTCAACCGCTTCGCCGACGTGACGCCGGAGGGCGTCTACGAGAGCAGCATCGACAACCAGAACCGCCGCTTCTTCACCATGCTCGGGACCCTCGTCCAGGGCCGGGTGTGCGTCGGCGGCGCCGGCATCAACGCGGCCAAGGTCGCGCTGGCGATCGCGATCAGGTACGGCGACCGGCGGCGGCAGTTCGAGGCGACCGACCCGCCCGAGGAGGACCTGCTCCTCGACTACGGCATGCACCAGCGGCGGCTGTTCCCGCTGCTGGCGCGGACCTATGCGCTGCACTTCGCGCAGGAGGTCGCCGCCTACGAGCTGCACGACGTCTTCTCCGGGATCGAGGCGGGCGAGGAGTCGCGCCGTCGCCTCGAGTCGCGCGCCGCCGGCACCAAGGCGCTCGGCACCTGGCACGCGACCCGCACCATCCAGGAGTGCCGCGAGGCCTGCGGTGGGCAGGGCTACCGGGCCGCCAACCGGTTCACCGCCCTCAAGGCCGACACCGACGTCTTCACCACCTTCGAGGGCGACAACCACGTGCTGCTCCAGCTGGTGGCGAAGGGTCTGCTGACCGACTATGCCGGCGAGTTCGAGGACATGGACCAGTTCGGGATGGTCCGGTTCGTGGCCGGCATCGCGGTCGAGACCGTGATCGAGAAGACCTCGGTGCACAAGCTGATCGAGCGGATCCGCGACGTGCTGCCGGGCGGTGACGAGTGGGACCAGGAGGCGGGACTGCTCGATCCGAACTACCACCGGATGATGCTGCGGTTCCGCGAGGAGCACATGCTCGCCGGCGTGGCGCGGCGGCTCAAGCGCGGCATCGACCAGGGCATGAACCCCGGTGTGGTGTTCTCGCGGGTGCAGGACCACGTCATCGCCGCCGCCAACGCGCACGTCGAGCGGCTGGTGCTCGACGCGTTCCTCGACAAGGTCGCGACCGTGCCGGAGGGCGACATGAAGGTCGCGCTCAACCTGTTGTGCGACCTGTTCGCGTTGACCACGATCGAGTCCGACCGGGCCTGGTTCATGGAGCACGGCCGGCTGTCCACGACCCGCTCCAAGTCGATCAGCCGCGAGATCAACGGGCTCTGCCGCAAGATCCGCCCGATCGCCGTCGACCTGGTCGACGCGTTCGGCGTACCCCGGGAGATGCTGCGGTCCCCGGAGCTGCTGGCGGAGTGAGCCGGATCCTGGGCGGCTGGGGTGCCGACCCGCTGTGGGGGACGGTCTACGACTGGATGGTCGAGCACCCCGCTGGCCGGCGGTGCGATGTGGCGCGCCGGGATGGGCAGCGACCTGCGCCTGCTCCACGAGACCGCCGAGGAGATCGGGCGGCAGCCGGCCGGGTCGCGGGTCCTCGACGTGCCGTGCGGTGGAGGGGTCGCGCTGCGCGGGCTGCGGCCCGGTCAGCAGGTCTCCTACGTCGCCGCCGACATCTCGCAGCGGATGCTCGACCGGACCGCGGCCGCCGCCGTGTCCCGCGGCGTGGTCGACCAGGTGTCGACGGCGCTGGCGGACGTGGGCGCGCTGCCGTTCGGCGACGGCTCCTTCGACCTCGTCGTCACCCTGACCGGTCTCCACTGCTTCCCCGACCCGCGGACCGCCGTCCTGGAGATGGGCCGGGTGCTGGGACCTGGTGGCGTCCTCACCGGCAGCGCGGTGCTCAACGACACCGGCCGTCGCTACGAGCCGCTGCGCCGCGCCGGCCGGGCCTCGCACCTGATCGGTCCGTCCGGCACCACCGGCGACGTACGCCGCTGGCTCGGTGAGGCCGGCCTGGTCGACGTGACCGTGGTGACGTCGGGGGCGCTGGGCTACTTCCGCGGCATCCGCGGCTGACCGGGGTTCTTGAGCGAGTCGTGAGGTTCTCGACCGATCCAGCAGGCCGAAATGACTGGTTCCCCGGATATCCGGGGAACCAGCAGCAGCCACGCCGACACCACCTCAGTGACCGCCGTGGTCCTTGAACCGCTGGAAGGAGGCCTGGACCTCGGCCTCGGCCTCGGTGCGGCCGACCCAGTCGGCGCCCTCGACGGACTTGCCGGGCTCGAGGTCCTTGTAGACCTCGAAGAAGTGCTGGATCTCGAGCCGGTCGAACTTGGAGACGTGGTTGATGTCGCGCAGGTGCTCGAGACGCGGGTCGAGGTTGGGCACGCACAGGACCTTGTCGTCGCCGCCGGCCTCGTCGGTCATCCGGAACATGCCGATCGCGCGGCAGGAGATGACGCAGCCGGGGAAGGTCGGCTGCTGGAGGATGACCATCGCGTCGAGCGGGTCACCGTCCTGACCGAGGGTGTTCTCGATGAAGCCGTAGTCCGCCGGGTAGGCGGTGGAGGTGAAGAGCATCCGGTCGAGCCGGATGCGGCCGGTCTCGTGGTCGACCTCGTACTTGTTGCGCTCTCCCTTGGGGATCTCCACCAACACGTCGAACTCGAGCACGTCCCTGTCCTTCCTCTCCGGCGACCGGAGTGTCCGGGCCGCGACCAGTGTCCCGCACAATGGGTCGGAACACGCAGCCGGGAAGGGGTCGTCGGTGGGAAAGCGTGATGGACGCCACCGCGCGTGGGTGCCGGTGCTGCTGGTGCTCGCCCTGCTCGGGGGTGCGGCGGCGGTCTGGCGCCTCGACCTCGTCGACCGCTGGTTCGTCGCGGAGGCACCCGACCCGCTGACCGAACCGGCCGCGGTGCCGCCTCCCGAGGGCATCGACGTCCCCGAGCTCGCGGAGCCGGCGGCGGTCGCCGAGCCCGCCGACGGTGGCCGGCTCGTCGTCGAGGCGGTACGCCGGGTGCTGGCCGCCGGCCTCGCCGACCGCGACCTCGGCCGCTCGGTCCACGCGGCGGTCGCTCCGCTGACCGGCCGGCCCGGTCCGGCGTACGACGTCGGCGACGGCTCCTTCGCGCCGGCGTCGACCCTGAAGCTGCTCACCACCACCGCGGCGCTGGCCGCCCTCGGTCCCGACCACCGGTTCGTGACCCGGGTCGTCGTGCAGGGCCGCACCCTCACCCTCGTCGGTGGCGGTGACCCGCTGCTGGCGCGGGCGCCGGGGGAGCCCGACCAGCTCCCGGTCCGCGCCGACGTGCTGACCCTGGCGCGCGAGACGGCGGCCGCGCTGCGGCGGAAGGGGAGCGCGGCCCGGCCGGTCCGGCTGGCCTACGACGACTCGCTGTTCAGCGGCCCGACGGCGAACCCGTACTGGCGTGCCGACTACGTCCCCGACGACATCGTCTCGCCGATCGGCGCGCTCTGGGTCGACGAGGGGATCGCGGCGAGTGGCTTCGAGCGCGTCGACGACCCCGCCGCCGATGCCGCTGCGGCGTTCGCGGCCGCACTGCGGCAAGCAGGGCATCCGGGTCCAGGGCAGCCCCTCGGTGGGCCGCGCGCCCGCCGGCGCCCGGGACCTGGCCCGGGTGAGCAGCGCGCCGCTGTCGCAGATCGCCGAGCTGGTGCTCGAGGTCAGCGACAACGAGGGCGCCGAGGTGCTGGCCCGCCACGTCGGGCTCGCCGTGGCCGACGACGGCTCGTTCGCCGGCGGGGTCGCGGGGGTCCGGCAGACCCTCGCCGGGCTCGGCGTGCCCCTCGACGGCGCGGTGGTCCTCGACGGCAGCGGGCTGGCACGTGCCAACCGGCTCCGCACGGACACCCTGATCGAGGTGCTCCGAGTCGCCGCCGACCCCGACCACCCGGAGCTGCGGGCCGTGCTGACCGGGCTGCCGGTGGGCGGCTTCACCGGGTCCCTGGTCGTCCGGTTCGACGACGCGGTCCCCGCCGGGGTCGGCCGGGTCCGCGCCAAGACCGGGAGCCTGACCGGCATCCGGTCGCTCGCGGGCATCGCCGTCGACCGGAGCGGGACGCCGTTGGCGTTCGTCCTCGCCGCCGACCGGCTCGACCTGTTCGACACCCTGGACGCGCAGCAGGACCTCGACAACCTGGCCGCCCGGCTCGGCGCCTGCCGCTGCTCGCGCTGAGGTCGGGTTTCGACGCGCCGACTAGGGTCGACCCATGAGTGCGATGGTCGACTGGGAGGTCGCGGTCTCCCTCGGGGGCCGCCTGGCGGGGCCGGGGCCGGTGGTGACGCCGGAGGAGGCCGCGGCAGCGGTCGCCGAGCTCCGGGCCGGCGCGGACCGCTCCACCGGCCTGGTGCGCGAGTTCACCGGGCTGTCGTCGGCCGAGAACACGGCGCCGGTGCTCGTCGTCGACCGGCAGGGCTGGGTGCGGGCCAACACCGAGGCGTTCGCGGTGATGCTCGAGCCGATCATCGACAAGCTGCAGGAGAAGAAGGGCGCTCCCACCGGGTTGTCGCTGGCGGTGGGGTCCAAGGTGACCGGGGGCGAGGTCGGGCTGCTGCTCGGCTTCCTCGCCTCGAAGGTGCTCGGCCAGTTCGACCCGTTCCACGACCCGGCCGGCCGGTTGCTGCTCGTGGCGCCCAACATCGTCCACGTCGAGCGCGAGCTGAAGGCCGACCCCACGGACTTCCGGCTCTGGGTGTGCCTCCACGAGGAGACCCACCGGGTGCAGTTCACGGCCGTGCCGTGGATGCGTGACCACCTCTACTCCCAGATCCAGGCACTGGCGGACACCGTCGACCCGGGCGGCCTGCTCGACGACGGCCTCAAGCGGATCTCGGAGGTCGTGCGCGGGGGCAACGGCAGCCTGATGGACCTCCTCGGCTCGCCGGAGCAGAAGGAGATCCTGGACCGGGTCACCGGGATCATGTCGCTGCTCGAGGGACACGCCGACGTCGTCATGGACGACGTCGGGCCCCAGGTGATCCCGACCGTGGCCCAGATCCGCAAGGGCTTCAACCAGCGCCGCCAGGGGGTGGGGGTCCTGGACCGGTTGCTGCGCAAGGCGCTGGGCCTCGACATGAAGATGGCGCAGTACCGCGACGGCGCGAAGTTCGTCCGCAACGTCGTCGACAAGGTCGGCATGACCGACTTCAACGCCGTCTGGGAGCGACCCGACAACCTGCCCTCGAAGTCCGAGATCGCCGACCCGTCAGCGTGGGTCACCCGGGTGCTGTGAGCCTCGACCCGGCCGTCGCCACCGTCCGCCTCGCGGTACGACGCACCCTGGCCGACGTCGGCGAGGAGCCGGTCCTGGTCGCCTGCAGCGGCGGCGCCGACTCGCTGGCCCTCCTCGCGGCCGCCGTCTTCGAGGCGCGCAGCCGGCCGTGGCGCGTCGTCGGCGTCACCGTCGACCACGGCCTGCAGGCCGGATCGGGTGAGCGCGCGGCCGCGCTCATCGGGCAGATGGCGACGATCGGTGTCGACGAGACCGTCGGCGTCCGGGTGCACGTCGAGGCGAGCGGCCAGGGCCCCGAGGCGGCGGCCCGGGAGGCGCGCTACACGGTGCTGGAGGAGGTGGCCGAACGGTTCGGCTCGCCCGTCGTGCTCCTCGGTCACACCCTCGACGACCAGGCCGAGACGGTGCTGCTGGGGCTGACCCGCGGCAGCGGGCCCCGCTCGATCGCCGGCATGCGCCCCGCCTTCGACCGGTTCCGCCGGCCGCTGCTCGAGGTCAGCCGGGCCCAGACCGAGGCCGCCTGCGCCGCGGAGGGGCTGGCGGTCTGGCACGACCCGCACAACGCCGACCCGGCGTTCACCCGCTCCCGGATCCGGACCGAGGTGATGCCGGTCCTCGAGCGCGAGCTCGGTCCGGGCGTGGCGGCGGCGCTGGCCCGGACCGCCGGCCAGCTCCGGGCGGACGTGGAGGCGCTCGATGCCCTCGCCGAGGCGACGTACGCCGAGATGGCCGCCGACCGGGAGCTGCCGGTCGACCGGCTGGCGACGCTGCCGGACGCGATCCGGCTGCGGGTGCTGCGGCTGGCCGCGCTGGCTGCCGGCGCGATCCCCAGCGACCTGAGTCACGGGCACCTGCTCGCGGTCGACGACCTGGTGAGCGGCTGGCACGGGCAGCTGGGCGTGGACCTGCCCGGGCACCTGCGGGCGACCCGCGTGGGTGCCTTCCTCGCGTTCGTCGGATCGAACACCATCACCTGACCCGTTCGGGCCATCTTCGACCAATCCCCGGACGGACGGCGTCCCCGCTGCGCACCATGGATGCGCGGTCCTGGGCCCCCACACCGCGCACACGTCGGAAACCTGAATACCCCCTCGGTGACGGAGAGTGCCCCCCAGCTACAGCTCCTCCGTGCCATACCGCTCGTCCTGGCGACTGCCGTCGCCTGACCGGTCCCGCGGGCACAGCCCACGCTGCGCGGACCAGGCCGCTCCTTCAGGAGTGGCGGTCGACCAGGACGGGCGGTATGCGGGACCTCGGCTCCCGACCGCCTAGGCTCTGCCGCATGGATGCGTCCCACGTGGAGAACGACCTGCTCAACGTCCTCTACACCGAGGCGCAGATCCAGGAGCGGCTCGCCGAGCTCGCCCGCGAGATCGAGCGGGACTACGAGGGCCAGGAGCTGCTGATCGTCGGCATCCTCCGCGGCGCGGTGATGGTGATGGCCGACCTGGCCCGCAGCTTCACGCGTCACATCGAGATGGACTGGATGGCGATCTCGTCGTACGGCTCCGGCACGAAGTCCAGCGGCGTGGTCCGGATCCTCAAGGACCTCGACACCGACATCAGCGGCCGGCACGTCGTGATCGTCGACGAGATCATCGACACCGGGCTCACCCTCTCCTGGCTGACGTCCAACCTCGCCTCGCGCGAGCCCGCCAGCGTGCGAGATCTGCACGCTCCTCCGCAAGCCGGAGGCGCTGCAGATGCCGGTCGACGTGAAGTACATCGGCTGGGACATCCCCAACGAGTTCGTCGTCGGCTACGGCCTCGACTACCGCGAGCGCTACCGCAACCTGCGGGACATCGGCACGCTCGCGCCGCACGTCTACTCCTGAGGGCTGCGGACGGCGGCGGTTAGCCGACGTTGGCCCGGCCTGCGAGAATGGATGTCTGTCCAGTCCCACCCTGCACGATCTGACTCGAAGAGAAGTACGTGAAGCGGATCCTCCTCAATCGCTGGGTCATCGGCATCCTCGCCGTGACCGGCGTCCTGCTCGCCCTCCAGTACCTCGTCCCGACGGGCGAGTACGAGGAGATCAGCACGTCCCGCATGATCGAGTACATCGAGGCCGGTGAGGTCTCGGAGATCACGTTCATCGACGGTGACCAGGTCATCGAGGCGACCCTCGACGACGGCGTGGAGCGCGACGGCGGCAACCAGGTGATGACCTACTGGCTGACCGACACCCAGGCCGAGATCGAGTCCCAGGTCGAGGACCAGATCGCCAGCGGTGACATCGACGAGTACACCACCGAGATCGCCTCGCCCAGCGTGCTCGGCTCGATCCTGGCCACGTTCCTCCCGCTGATCCTGATCTTCATCGTCTTCCTGTGGCTGATGAACAACATGCAGGGCGGGGGCGGCCGTGGCGTCATGCAGTTCGCCAAGTCCAAGGCGAAGCTGATCACCAAGGACATGCCGAAGACCACGTTCTCCGACGTCGCCGGCTGCAACGAGGCGATCGAGGAGCTCGGCGAGATCAAGGAGTTCCTCCAGGAGCCCGCGAAGTTCCAGGCCGTGGGCGCCAAGATCCCCAAGGGCGTGCTGCTCTACGGACCTCCCGGCACCGGCAAGACCCTGCTCGCCCGCGCCGTCGCCGGCGAGGCGGGCGTGCCGTTCTACTCGATCTCCGGCTCCGACTTCGTCGAGATGTTCGTCGGCGTCGGCGCCTCCCGCGTGCGCGACCTGTTCGAGCAGGCCAAGGAGAACGCCCCGGCCATCGTCTTCATCGACGAGATCGACGCCGTCGGCCGACACCGCGGCGCCGGGATGGGCGGCGGCCACGACGAGCGGGAGCAGACGCTCAACCAGCTGCTGGTCGAGATGGACGGCTTCGACGTCCGCGGCGGCGTGATCCTGATCGCCGCCACCAACCGGCCCGACGTGCTCGACCCCGCGCTGCTGCGCCCGGGTCGCTTCGACCGCCAGATCGGCGTCGACGCCCCCGACCTCGACGGCCGCCACAAGATCCTGCAGGTCCACTCGCGTGGCAAGCCGATGGCCGCCGACATCGACCTGCTCTCCATCGCCCGTCGTACGCCGGGCTTCACCGGTGCCGACCTGGCGAACGTGCTCAACGAGGCCGCGCTGCTGACGGCCCGCAACAACCAGAAGCAGATCAACAACCTGAGCCTCGACGAGGCCATCGACCGGGTGATCGCCGGTCCGCAGCGCAGCTCGCGGCTGATGAGCGAGAAGGAGAAGCTGGTCACCGCCTACCACGAGGGCGGCCACGCCCTGGTCGCGGCGGCGCTCCCCGGCAGCGACCCGGTCCACAAGGTCACGATCCTCCCGCGCGGGCGCGCCCTGGGCTACACGATGGTGCTTCCCGACGAGGACAAGTACTCCCAGACCCGCAGCGAGCTCCTCAACAAGCTCGCCTACATGATGGGCGGCCGGGCGGCCGAGGAGATGGTCTTCCACGACCCCACCACCGGCGCCGGCAACGACATCGAGAAGGCCACCGCGCTGGCTCGCGCCATGGTGACCCAGTACGGCATGACCGAGACGCTCGGTGCCGTGAAGCTGGGCGACTCCACGTCCGAGCCGTTCCTGGGTCGCGACATGGGCCACCAGCGCGACTACTCCGAGGACGTCGCCGCGAAGGTCGACGAGGAGGTCAAGGCGTTCATCGCCGCGGCCCACCAGGAGGCCTTCGACGTCCTCGAGGAGAACCGCGACGTCCTCGACTCGCTGGTCCTCGCCCTGCTCGACCGCGAGACCCTCGACAAGGCCGAGGTGGCCGAGATCTTCGCCGCGCTGCGGCTGCGCCCCCAGCGCCCGGCGTGGACCGGTTCGCCCGACCGCAACCCGTCGTCGATCCCGCCGATCGAGGTGCCCCAGGAGATCCGCGACCGGGTCCGGTCCAACGGGACCCCCGCCGAGGAGGAGCAGGCCGGCGTGATCATCACGCCGCCCGGCTCCGGCGGCGACATCCACGGCGGCTCCGGCGGCGTCCACGGGCCCTCGTCCGAGCCGCCCGCGCCCCCGACCACGACATGACCGACCCGATCTCGCTCTCCGCTCGTCGACCGGAGGACGTCCCGGACTTCGACCACGTCCGGGCGGAGGCCGCGGTGCGGGAGCTCCTGGCGGCGATCGGCGAGGACCCCGAGCGTGAGGGGCTCCGCGAGACCCCGGCCCGGGTCGCCCGCGCCTGGGCGGAGCTGACGGCCGGCATCCGGCAGACGCCGTACGAGGTGCTCACGACCACCTTCGACCTCGGCCACGACGAGATGGTCCTGGTCCGCGACATCGAGCTGTGGTCGATGTGCGAGCACCACCTGGTGCCGTTCACGGGCGTCGCCCACGTCGGCTACATCCCGGCGGAGTCGGGGAAGATCACCGGCCTGTCCAAGCTGGCCCGGCTGGTCGACGTCTACGCCAAGCGACCGCAGGTGCAAGAACGCCTCACCACGCAGGTCGCCGACGCCCTGATGGAGATCCTCGAGCCGCGCGGCGTCATCGTCGTGATCGAGGCCGAGCACCTCTGCATGACCATGCGCGGGGTGCGCAAGGCCGGCGCGCGCACCATCACGTCCGCCATGCGCGGCAGCATGCGCAATCCGGCGACGCGGGCCGAGGCGCTCGCGCTGATCCACCGGAGGCCGTGACCGCTCATGGCCCCACAGCTGATGGGGATCGTGAACGTCACCCCGGACTCCTTCTCCGACGGCGGGCGCTACGCCGACCCGGCGTCGGCGATCGACCACGGCCGCCGACTGCTGGCCGACGGCGCCGACATCCTCGACGTGGGGGGCGAGTCGACGCGGCCCGGGGCGACCCGGCCGCTGCTCGAGGAGGAGCTGGCCCGGGTGGTGCCGGTCATCGAGGCGCTCTCGCGTGACGCGGTCGTCTCCGTCGACACGATGCGGGCCGAGGTGGCCCGCGCCGCGCTCGACTCGGGCGCCCGGATCGTCAACGACGTCTCCGGCGGGCTGGCCGACCCCGCGATCCTCGACGTCGTCGCGGCCTCCGACGCGACCTACGTCGCCATGCACTGGCGCGGTCACGCCGACCGGATGCAGTCGCTGGCGTCGTACGACGGGCCGGGTGGTGTGGTCGCCGCGGTGACCCGCGAGCTGGCCGAGCGCGCGGAGGCGGCCCGGGCGGCGGGCATCCGCCACGACCGGCTGGTGCTCGACCCCGGGCTCGGGTTCGCGAAGACCGCCGACCACAACTGGGCGCTGGTGGCGGGGCTGGCGGACCTCGCCGCGCTGGGCTACCCGCTGCTGGTCGGCGGCAGCCGCAAGTCGTTCCTCGGCAGCCTGCTGGCCGAGAACGGCACCGTCCGGCCGGTCGACGACCGGGAGGCCGCCGGCACGGCGCTGACCCTGCTGCTCGCCCAGCAGGGGGTCTGGGGGATCCGGGTGCACGACGTCCGCGCCAGCCGCGACGCCCTCCGGGTGCTCGCACGACTCGAGGAGGAACGACGATGAGCGCCGACGAGCTGACGATCAGGGGCGTCGAGTGCTTCGGGCACCACGGCGTGTTCGACCACGAGCGCCGCGACGGACAGCCGTTCGTGATCGATCTCACCCTGGGCCTCGACACCCGTCCCGCGGCGGCCTCGGACGACTTGCAGGACACCGTCGACTACGGAAGCCTCGTGGCGCGGGTGAAGACCGCAGTGGAATCCGATCCGGTGGACCTCATCGAGACTCTGGCCCAACGAGTCGCCGGGGTCTGCCTCTCGGACAGTCGTGTTGAATGGGTGAGGGTGACCGTGCACAAGCCCGACGCCCCCATCGACGCGGTGTTCGCCGACGTGGCATTGACGATCCGGAGAGACGCGAGGGACAACACGTGACCGAGACGCCCAACCCGAACATCATCGATGCCGACACCCTGACCGGTGAGATGCGCCCGATCCGGCGTGTGGTGGTCGCCCTCGGGTCCAACCTCGGTGAGCGACTCGCGACCCTCCAGGGGGCGGTCGACGCGATCGCGGACACCCCGGACGTGTGGGTCACCGCCGTGTCACCCGTCTACGAGACCGAGCCGGTCGACGCGCCCGCGGGGTCCGAGCCGTTCCTCAACGCCGTGCTGCTGCTCGACACCACGCTCGCCGCCCACCGGCTGCTCGACCGGGCGCTGGCGGTGGAGGACGCCTTCGACCGCGAGCGCAGCGAGATCCGCAACGCCCCGCGCACGCTCGACATCGACCTGATCGTCGTCGGCGACCGCCGCAGCGACGACGAGCTGGTGCTGCCCCACCCGCGCGCCCACGAGCGCGCCTTCGTGCTGCAGCCGTGGCACGACGTGGAACCCGACGCCGAGCTCCCCGAGTCCGGACCGGTCGCCGACCTGCTCGCCGGCCTCGACACCTCGGTCGTGAGCAAGCGTGACGACCTGGTGCTCGAGATCCAGTGAGCGACGGTCCGTCGGCGGATGAGCAGCCGCCGGACGGGCGCCTGGGACCGACGGGTGCCGCCACGGTCGGGGCCTCGGTCATGGTCGGCCTGGTCGTCGGCTGGCTGATCCACCCGGTCACCGACCGGTTCGGCACCCCGCCGGTGGTGAGCTGGTTCCAGCCGGTGGCCCTGTTCTTCGTCGCGGGCCTGCTCGCGGCGGCGGCGTACGGCACCCACCGCACGCTCCACGTACGCCGCGAACGGATGGAGCCGCACCGGGCCGTCAACCGGCTGGTGCTCGCCCGCGCCTGCGTGGTCGTGGGCGGCCTGGTGGCAGGCGGCTACTTCGGGTACGCCATCAGCTGGCTGGGCGACCCGGCCGAGCTGGGCGACGAACGGATCGTCCGGTCCGTGGTCGCGGGCCTGGCCGGTGTGGCCATCGTCGCGGGAGCGCTGTTCCTCGAACGTGCGTGTCGCGTCCGTTCCGACGACCCTGAGTCTTAGCCTGAGGGTATGTCTTCCCCGACTGCACGTCGGCGACAGCGCAGCACTCGGCTGACGGTCGCCACCTCCCTGCTCACGCTCGCGGCCACCCTCGTGGTCGTCGCGTTCCTCGGTGATGCCGCCTGGTTCCAGGCTGCCGCTGCCGTCTCCTCCGTGGTGCTCGGCGCTGCCGCCACCCGGATCACCTACAGCGAGCTGCTCGAGAGCAGGCGCGACGCCGCCCGCGACCGGGCGGCCCAGGCCCATGGCCTACCGCACCCTCACCGAGGAGCGCACCGCGGAGCACAGCAGCTTCGTCACGGCGATCCAGGGCCGTGTCGACCGCCAGGAGCACGCCCTCACCGAGCTCGAGGCGGCGCTGTCGGCCGCCCAGAAGCGCGCCGCCGAGGCGACGTTGAAGTTCAACGCCGAGGCGCGCCGCGCCGAGCTGGCCGAGCAGGAGGGCCGCGCGACGACGGCCCGGCTCGACGAGGCCGAGGAGCGTGCCGCCGAGGCCCTGCTGCGGGTCGCGGAGCTGGAGCAGGAGCTCGACGTGCTGCGCGCCGAGGTGACCGCGTGGCAGTCCGAGCCCCAGCGGATGCGCGCCTGAGGGCTCGTCCCCGGACGCGGTGTGTGCCCGTGAACGACCCCTGGGTGGGCCTCGGGCACACACCGCGGGACCGGTGCGGAAGAATCGGGTGATGTGATCCCCGAGGACAACCGGTTCCACAGCGACCCCGACGGACTCCTCGCGGACTCCGACCACCTGATGGACGGGTGGCGGGTCGAGCAGCCCGACCCCGCCGACCGCTTCGTCATCGCCCGTCTGACGCAGCTGCTGCGCGCCCACGAGCGGGCCGGACGCGGGTGGGCGGGTGCCTCGGTCGACGACGTGCTGGTCGAGGTGTCCGAGACCGGCCTGCGGATGCGGGAGAACGTCGTGCTGCGCGACCCCGACGGCGAGATCCGCGCCTGGGGCAGCGTCCACGACCGCGCCGAGGGCCGGATGCTCTTCGTCCACGTCGTCGAGCGCGAGCTGCCCGGCGACGTCGCCGACGCCTGCTCGCAGCTGCTGTTCAGCTGGGCCGACGAGCAGGCCCGCGCGGTCGGCCGGGCCCGCGGCCTCGACGTGCAGCAGATCGACACCGGCGCCTTCGCCGAGGACGAGCGGCAGCACCGTTGGCTCGAGGCGGCCGGCTTCGAGAAGGTCCGCACCTGGTTCCAGCAGAGCCGCCCGGTGTCAGCCGACGAGGCGGGTCTCGTGCCCGACCCGGCACGCTGGGAGCGCGACGGCGTCACGATCCGGCTGGTCCGGCGTACGGCGGAGGGCCTGCCGGACGCGGTCGACCTCCACGCCGTCCACCAGGTGCTCGAGGCCGCCTTCCGCGACCACTTCAACTCGTGGGAGGAGACCTTCAACGAGTTCGTCCACCGGCTGCGCGAGGACCCCGGACACCGGTGGGACCACTGGTGGCTGGCCGAGCTGGAGAGCCCCGGCCTGTCCGGCATCGGCCCGGTCCCGGTCGGCGCCCTGGTCGGCACCCACGTCGAGTCCAACGACGGCCCGGACGGCTCCTACGTCTCCTACATCGGCGTCCTCGACGACGCCCGTGGCCGGGGCGTGGCCAAGGCCCTGCTGAACACGATCATCGCCGACGCCGCGTCGCGCGGCCGCGACCGCGTCACCCTCGAGGTCGACGCCGACTCACCCACCGGCGCGCACGGCCTCTACGAGGCGCTGGGCTGGCGGACGAAGTACGTCACCGAGTCCTGGCACCGGGACGTGCCGGTCGGCTGATCGGCATCGGCTGCTCAGGCCGACCAGTCGGCCAGGGAGGCGCCCGCAGCGCGCGGTGCACGCCGTTGGGCGTCAGCACGCCGACGAACTTCGCGCCGTCCTTGACGCCGACCATCGCGCGGTCGTCGCGCAGCATGGCCGCCAGCGCCGCCTCGAGCGAGGAGTCCAGGTCGACCGCGGCGGCGAGGTCGCCGGCGTTGACGCCGTCGAGCGGCTCGAGGTGGTCGCGGTTGATCGGGGTGACCGTGAGCCGCCGCAGGCCGGAGGTGGAGCCGACGAAGTCGGCGACGTAGTCGTCGGCGGGGCGGGCCAGCAGCTCCGCCGGGGTGGCGACCTGGGCGAGCCGGCCGCCGCGCGGCGAACACCGCGACCCGGTCGCCGAGCTTGACCGCCTCGTCGATGTCGTGGGTGACGAACACGACGGTCTTGCCGAGCTCCTGCTGCAGCGCGCGGAACTCGTCCTGCAGCCGCACGCGTACGACGGGATCGACCGCGCCGAAGGGCTCGTCCATCAGCAGCACCGGCGGGTTGGCGGCCAGCGCGCGCGCCACGCCGACCCGCTGCCGCTGGCCGCCGGAGAGCTGGTGCGGGTAGCGCGCCGGCGTACGTCTTCGCGTCGAGCCCGACCATCTCCATCAGCTCGTGGGCGCGGGCCCGGGCGGTCGACTTCGACTCGCCGTAGAGCAGCGGCACCGTCATCACGTTGGTCTCGATGGACTGGTGCGGGAACAGGCCGACCTGCTGGATGACGTAGCCGATGCCGCGGCGCAGCTCGACCGGGTCGGCGTGGGTGACGTCCTTGCCGTCGAGCTCGATGGTGCCGGTGGTCGGCTCGATCAGCCGGTTGATCATCTTCAGCGTCGTGGACTTGCCGCAGCCCGACGGACCGACCAGCACCACCAGCTCACCGGCCGCGACGGACAGGTCGAGCTCGTGGACCGCGGCGGTGCCGTCGGGGTAGGTCTTCCCGACACCCGTGAGCCGGATCATCGGCGGCGTGTCCGGCCCACTGGCGGTAACGTCCATGCGCGTGACCCTACTCGCGGCGACCGCGCCGTCCGAGCCGAGCTGCTACAGCCGGCTCACCAACGAGTGGGTCTGCGGCCAGTACCTCGTCGACCGCCAGGACGAGCTCGTCGACGCGACGATCGAGCACATCGGGATCACGGTGGCGGCGGTGCTGTTCGGCGTCGCCCTCGCGTTCCCGCTGGCCCTGGTCGCGCGCCGGTTCCCGCGGTTCGAGGCGACCATCCTGGGTGTCAGCACCGGCCTCTACACGATCCCGTCGATCGCCCTGTTCCCGTTGCTGGTGCCGTTCACCGGCCTCACCCCGACCACGGTGGTGATCGGGCTCGGCCTCTACGCGCTTGACGATCCTGGTCCGCAGCATGCTCGCCGGCCTGGCAGCGGTGCCCGACGAGGTGCGTGAGTCGGCGACCGGGCTGGGATACGGCCCCGGCCGGCTGCTGTTCCGGATCGAGCTGCCGCTCGCGCTGCCGGTGATGATGGCCGGGCTGCGAGTGGCCACGGTGTCCACGGTGGCGCTCACGACGGTCGGCACGCTGGTGTCGTACGGCGGGCTCGGCGACCTCATCAGGGACGGCGTGGACACCAACTTCCGGGCCGAGCTGCTGGCCGCGGCCGTGCTCTGCGTGGCCCTGGCGGTGCTGCTCGACCTGGTGCTGGTGACGGCGCAGTGGTTGCTCACTCCGTGGACGCGACGGGCACGAGCATGAAGGCGGACCTCGGATGAACATCTTCGCTGACACCTGGGACTACCTCACCGACCCGGCCAGCTGGCAGGGCGAGGGCGGGCATGTGGGCGCGGCTGGTCGAGCAGCTGCTGCTGACCGGCACCGCGCTGCTGATCGCCCTCGCCATCGGGCTGCCGTTGGCGCTGTGGCTGGGGCACCTCGGCCGCGGCGGGTTCCTCGCCATCAACATCTCGAACGTGGGCAGGGCCATCCCCACCTTCGCGCTGCTCGCGCTGCTGGTGATCGCCGACTGGCCCGGCAGTGCGGAGTTCGGTCCCTACGGCCGTGCCGGGCTCGCCACGCTGATCGCGCTGGCGTTGTTCGCGCTGCCGCCGATCATCACCAACGCGTACGTGGCCGTGCGCGAGGTCCCGCCCGAGATCAAGGAGTCCGCCCGCGGGATGGGGATGACCGGCCCCCAGCAGTTCTTCCGGGTCGAGCTGCCGCTTGGCGCTGCCGCTGGTGATCTCCGGCGTACGGCTGGCGCTGGTGCAGGTGTGGGCGACCGCCACCATCGCCGCGCTGGTCGCCGGTCCGGGGCTCGGGCGCATCATCACCGACGGCTTCTACCGGTCCGACTACGCCAAGGGCATCGCCGGCGCGGTCGTCGTGGCTGTGGTCGCGCTGGTGCTGGAGCTGCTCGCCGCCGGCACCCAACGGCTGGTCGATCCGATCCCGCGGGACCGTGCGCGCTCGAGCACGGTGCGGCCCCGGCCCACGACGGGGTGATGCACTCGTGGGTCCACGCAGTCATGATGGTGGGGACATCGCAGAATCCGGACACGCGCGGCTGGGCCGCGGGACACAGAAGGACACGTTCATGACTGCTCGACGTTCGATGGCTGCGGTGCTCGTCCGCAGGCCTGCTCCTGCTCGGCGCCTGCGCCGGCGACGACCTCGAGGGTGACGACCCCGGCACCGGCGACGAATCCCCGGTGGGCGGAGGCGAGGTCTCCATCTCCGGCCAGGCCTTCCCCGAGGCGGAGCTGGTCGCCACCATGTACGACCTGCTCCTCACCGACGCCGGCTACACCACCGACGTGAGGCTGGTCGACACCCGAGACATCTACATGCAGAAGTTCCCCGGCGACATCGACGTGGTGCCGGAGTACGCCGCGAGCCTCGCGACCTTCCTGAACACCACCGCGAACGGGGCGGACGCGGAGCCGATCGCCACCTCCGACGTCCAGGAGACGATCACCAACATGGAGGACCTGCTGGCGGACAAGGGGATCACCCTGCTCGAGCCCTCGGAGGCGACCGACTCCAACGCCTTCTTCGTGACCCAGGAGTACGCAGAGGCCGAGGGCGTCACCACGCTGTCGGACATGGAGGGCAAGACCGTCACCCTCGCCGCGTCGGAGGACTGCGAGGCCCGGCCCGACTGCGGGGCAGGCCTGAGGGACGTCTACGGGATCGACATCGAGGAGATCCTGCCGCTGGGGTTCGGTGGCGACCAGACCTTCCAGTCGGTGCTCGACGGTGAGTCCCAGCTGGGCCTGACCGCAACCACCGACGGCACCCTCGAGAGCCAGGGTCTGGTGATGCTGGAGGACGACCAGTCGATCGCGCAGGCGGAGAACCTGGTCCCCGCGGTCAGCACCGAGTTCCTCGACGAGCACCCGGACGTCGCTGACGTCCTCGAGCCGCTGATGGCGGCGCTGACGACCGAGAACCTCACCGAGCTCAACACCAGGATGGCCGTCGACCGCGAGCAGGCCGAGGACGTCGCCCGCGACTTCCTGGTCTCCGAGGGACTCCTCGAGGAGTGACCCTCAGGGCGTGACCAGCTCCGGAGGCAGCTCCGGGTGGTCGGCGTACGGGTGGTCCACGACCCTCCGTCCGCCGACCTCGCGCGTCGGGAGCGGGCTCGGCTGGCCGTCGAGCCAGACCAGGAACTCCTCGAGCTCGCGGCGCATTCCCCGCCCGACCAGCCAGCCCATGATCCGCTGCCGCAGCGGCAGCGCGGTCTGCTCGAACGGCACGCCGTCGGGCACCCACAGCTCGTTGACACCGTCGCGCAGCAGGTCCAGTACTCGTCGCTGCAGCCGGGCACGGCCCGGAAGTACTCCCACATGTCGATCGGCAGCACCCGCCGCAGGAACACCCGCTGCGTCCGCTCCGAGGTGTGGGCGCGGACGGTGGCCAGCGACCAGCGCTTCGTCTCCAGCCGGTCGCCCAGGTCGCGGACGTCCCCGCGCTGCTGGCTGATCGACGAGCCGTCGTCGCGGACCCGCCACTGGTAGACCGGCTCGACCAGCGAGTCGAAACGCGCGTGCACCAGCGCCTGCGTCATCGTCGGCTGGTCCTCGTAGCGCACGCCCTCGGGAAACCGCAGCCCCTGCGCGTCCCAGAACGATCGGCGGAAGACCTTGTTCCACGCGAACACGTCGGCGAGCAGCAGCGGCGCCTCGTCGATCCGGATCCCGGTCAGCTGTTCCTCGTGGTTGGTCCGCATCAGCGGCGTCATGAACGTCTCGGTGCCGCGCAGCCGCTGCACCGCACCGATCGCGAGGTCCGACCCGGACGCGTCGAGGGCGCCCACCATCCGCTCGTAGGCCCCGGGCATCACCAGGTCGTCGCTGTCGGCGAACGCGAGCAGCTCGCCGGTGGCGTGCGTGACGCCGACGTTGCGGGCGGCGCCGAGCCCGGCGTTGGCCTGGTGGACGACCCGCACCCGCGGGTCGCCGGCCGCGATCCGGTCGGCGAGCTCACCGGTGCCGTCGGTGGAGCCGTCGTCGACGACCACGACCTCGAGGTCGCGGAAGGACTGGTCGAGCACGCTGGCCAGCGACTCCGCCAGCCAGTCGACGACCTGGTACGCCGGCACCACGACGCTCAGCCGCGGCACGTCAGCCCCTGTCGCCCGGACGCCGCAGTCGCTGCCGCAGCCTCGCCGGCACCCTGTCGGCGACCGTGGCCACCACCCCTCGGCGCTTCGGCCACGGCTGGACGGTGCTCGTGGCCGGGCCCCTGGGCTTGCGCGGGGGCGCGGACCTGGCCGACTGGCGGGCAGCGATGACCGACGAGTGGGCGACCGACTCGGCCTCCGCGTAGTAGGCGACGTACGACGCCCGCACGACGTCCAGCCGCGCGAGGACGGCCGGGTCCTCCTCGGGCTCGCCGGCGGCCAGTGCGTCGAGGCAGTCGTCGGCCTCGGCCGCGAGCGCCTGCAGCCGCGCAGGCAGCTCGAGGTCGCCCCAGGTGAGCCGCATCCGGCGCAGCCCCGGCTCGATGAACGCACCGGGGTCCTCGGACGGCGCCGGCGGCGCCTCGCCGAGCCCGGTCCGACGCCAGAGCCGGTCCAGCGCGGGCGACCAGTCGTCGAGGAGGTCGTGGTAGCGGACGAACGCGCGGCGGTGGCCCCGGGTGGCGTGCTCGGTGCCGGTCATCAGGTTGAGCCAGGAGGCGATGCCGTGCGGGTCCTCCAGCTCGCGGTTGTAGTAGGTCCGTCGGCTGCCGACCGTCTCCGGCGGCGGGCGCAGCATCGTCACGAACGCGGCCTCGACCCCGAGCTCCTCGGCGACCTCGGTCCACAGCGGCAGGAACCACAGGCTCCGCGGGTCCTTCACGACCAGCCGGTCGGCCACCTCGAACTGCTGCTCGAGCCAGCGGCGCACCTGGGTCCGGGTCTCGGTGTCCGCGAGATCCGCGGCCATGTCCCACGCCGCGGGACGGGAGTCGGCCACCTGGACCTTCCCCTGCCGCAGCAGCCGGCCGTGGAGGTCGACCACCCACTGGGGCTCGCCGAAGCCGCGGGGGTTGCTGTCGTCGGGCGCCACCTCCGGCTGCGGGACGTGGATGCCGTGCCGCCGGAGCACGCCGACGAGGGTGCTGGTGCCGGAGCGGCCGGTGCCGGCGACGAGGACGAGGCGGCGGCCGTCGGGCTGTGGACTCGGCATGCCTTGGATCCTAGGCTTCCGGGTCGGCCAGCAGCGCGGCGACGACCTCCAGGTCGACCGGGGTCGTCACCTTGAGGTTGCGCTCGTCGCCCGTCACCACCACCACCGGCTGGTCGGGCAGGTAGCGCATCACCACGCCGCAGTCGTCGGTCGCCGTGAAGTCCGGGTCCTGCGACGCCAGCGCGTAGGCCTCCCGCAGCACCTCGGAGCGGAATCCCTGCGGCGTCTGCACCCGCCGCAGCGCCGACCGGTCGAGGGTCTCGCGCACCAGCCCGTCGGCGTCCACGGCCACGATCGTGTCGGCGGTCTCGATCGCCACGTCGACCACGGGGTACGCCGCGAGCGACTCGAAGCAGTCGGTGATGATCCGCGCGGTGACCAGCGGCCGGGCCGCGTCGTGGACCAGCACCAGGCACGGCTCGTCGGGGAGCGTCGCGAGGGCCGCGACGGTGCTGTCGCTGCGCGTGCGGCCCCCGGCGACCACGGCGGTCACCTTGTCGGCGTACCCGCCCGCGTCGACGACCGCGCGGGCCGCGTCGAGGTGGTCGGGCGCCATCACCACCGTGATCGCGTCGACGTCCGGGTGGGCGTGGAAGGCGCGCAGCGCGTGCTCCAGCAGGGTCCGGCCGCCGACCTCGAGCAGCTGCTTGGGGACCTCCGACCCGATCCGGGTGCCGGTCCCGCCGGCGAGCAGCACGGCGACTCGGCGACGGGGCTCCATGCGGGGCATCCTCCCAGAGCGCGCGGGCGGTGCTGCAGTGTGACCCACCCGACTCCCGCGACCGGTTCCCAGCGGGAGGTTGCGGGCGCGTAGCCTCGACGCTCACTGAGCACGGAGCAATCGTCTGGTACCCGTACCGGTCCGCCGCACGCGGATGGCGGAGGGACTGAAACGAGAGGTTCGACCATGAGCAGTTCCACCGTGCCTGCCCCCCGGCAGGCGCCGCTGCGGATCGGTGTCATCGGCGCCGGCCGCGTCGGAGCCGTCCTCGCCGCCGCCCTCCGCGCCGCCGGGCACGAGGTCGTCGCCGCCGCCGGTGAGTCCGACGCCTCCCGCAACCGCATCGCGGCGCTGCTCCCCGGCGTCCCCACGCAGAAGCCGTCCGACGTGGCCCGCGGCTGCGACCTGCTGCTGCTCACGGTCCCCGACGACATGCTGCCCAACGTCGTCGCGATGCTGGCCGCCAGCGGCGCGATCCGCGACGGGCAGTTCGTCGTCCACACCTCGGGTCGGCACGGTCTCGGCCGTCCTCGCGCCGGCCGCCGAGGTCGGTGCCCGCACGGTCGCCCTCCACCCCGCGATGACCTTCACCGGCACCTACATCGACCTGCCGCGGCTGACCGGATGCGTCTACGGCGTCACCGTCGGCGACGCCGAGCGTGACGCTCGCCGAACAGCTGGTCGCCGACCTCGGTGGCCGTCCGGTCTGGGTGCCCGAGGACAAGCGGGCGCTCTACCACGCGGGTCTCGCCCACGGCGCCAACCACCTCGTCACCCTCGTCACCGAGGCGATGGAGCTGCTCTCCGCCTCGGGCGTCGACCAGCCCGCCGACACCCTGCGACCGCTGCTGCAGGCCGCCCTCGACAACGCCCTCGACCAGGGCGACTCCGCGCTCACCGGCCCGATCGTGCGGGGCGACGTCGAGACCGTGCGCGACCACCTCGCCGAGGTCGCCCGCAACGCGCCGGACACGCTCCCGTCGTACGTCGCGATGGCGCGCTCGACCCTCGACCGGGTCGTCACCGACGGCCGGCTGCTCCCGATCCGCGCCGCCAAGATCCGGACCCTGCTCGACCAGGCGGTCAGCCCCGCCCTCCGCACGCTGCGATGACCCGGCCGGCCGTGGCGAGCACCCGCGCCGGGCTCGCGGAGCTGCTCGTCGACGCTCGCCGCGGGGGTGGGCGGGTCGCGCTCGTCCCCACCATGGGCGCGCTCCACGAGGGCCACGCCAGCCTGATGGCGAGGGCACGGGCCGAGGTCGGGCCCGACGGCCGGGTCGTGGCCTCGATCTTCGTCAACCCGCTCCAGTTCGGCGCCGGGCGAGGACCTCGACCGCTACCCGCGCACCCTCGACGCGGACCTCGAGCTGTGCGAGCGCGAGGGCGTCGACGTGGTGTTCGCGCCGGACGCCGACGAGGTCTACCCCGGCGGGGCGCCGCTGGTGACGGTGTCGCCGGGTCCGCTGGCCGAGGTGCTCGAGGGGCGGGTCCGGCCCGGACACTTCGTCGGCGTCCTCACCGTGGTCGCCAAGCTGTTCGGGCTGGTGCGGCCCGACGTCGCGGTGTTCGGCGAGAAGGACTACCAGCAGCTCGTGCTGATCCGCCGGATGGTCGCCGACCTCTGCCTGCCGGTCGAGGTGGTCGGCGCCGAGACGCAGCGCGAGGAGGACGGGCTCGCCCTCTCCTCCCGCAACCGCTACCTCGAGCCCGAGCAGCGGCGGCAGGCGGTCGCGCTGAGCCGGACGCTCCACGCCGCGCGCGCTGCCGCGCCGGAGGGGTACGACGTGGCGCTGGAGGCGGCGCGCAGCGAGATGCGCGCGGCGCACGGCGTCGACCTCGACTACCTGGTGATCACCGACCCCGACCTGGCCGAGCTGCCGGCCGACCCACCGCCGGGGACCCCGGCCCGGATCCTGGTCGCCGCGCGCGTCGGCACCACCCGGCTCATCGACAACCTCGCGCTCACCCTGGGAGAACGCTGATGCTCCGCACCATGATGAAGAGCAAGATCCACCGCGCGACCGTGACGCAGGCCGACCTGCACTACGTCGGCTCGGTCACCGTCGACGAGGACCTGCTCGACGCGGCCGACCTGCTGCCCGGCGAGCTGGTCCACATCGTCGACATCACCAACGGCGCCCGGCTCGAGACCTACACGATCGCCGGCGAGCGGGGATCCGGCGTGATCGGCATCAACGGCGCCGCCGCGCGGCTGGTCCACCCCGGGCGACCTGGTGATCCTCATCGGCTACGGCCAGATGGACACCGCGGAGGCCAAGGGGCTCCGGCCCAGCGTGGTGTTCGTCGACGCCGACAACACGATCCTGGCCACCGGCTCCGACGCCGGCGAGACCTTCGGTGACCCCGGCCTCGCCCGCGGTGACATCATCAGTCGGTGAGCGATTCCGGGATCCCGTCCCGCCTCGAGGCGCCCGAGCCCGGCTGGACGACGTCCGCGGACGTCGTCGTCATCGGCTCCGGGATCGCGGGCCTGACCGCCGCGCTCCGGCTCTACGGCCAGGTCGGCCGGATCCTCGTGGTCACCAAGGACGTCCTCAACGCCGGTTCGACGCAGTGGGCGCAGGGCGGCATCGCCGCGGCGCTCGGGCCCGGTGACACTCCCGAGCAGCACGAGCACGACACCCTCGTGGCCGGTGCCGGAGCGTGCGACCGCGAAGCGGTGCGGATCCTGGTCAACGAGGGGCCGGACGCCGTCCACGAGCTGATCAGCTGGGGTGCCGTCTTCGACCAGCACGACGGCGTGCCTCTCGCTGACCCGCGAGGGCGGCCACCTCCGCGACCGGATCGCCCACGCCGGCGGCGACGCGACCGGGGCCGAGATCCAGCGGGCCCTCATCGCCGCGGTCGAGCGGGCGCCGGAGATCGAGGTCATCCAGCACGCGCTGGCCGTCGACCTGCTCACGTCCGCCGACGGGGCGGTCGCCGGCGTCACCCTGCACGTGCTCGGCGAGGGCCAGGTCGACGGTGTCGGCCGGGTGCTCTGCCGGGCGGTCGTCCTCGCCAGCGGTGGCCTCGGCCAGGTCTTCTCGCAGACGACCAACCCGTCGGTGACGACCGGCGACGGCATGGCGCTCGCGTTCCGCGCCGGCGCCCCGCTGCGCGACCTGGAGTTCGTGCAGTTCCACCCGACCGTGATGTGGCTCGGCCCCCACTCGCAGGGCCAGCAGCCGCTGATCTCCGAGGCCGTGCGGGGCGAGGGCGCCTTCCTCGTCGACTGGGAGGGCGGCCGGCTGATGGCGGGCGTCCACGAGCTGGGCGACCTGGCGCCGCGCGACGTCGTCGCCAAGGCGATCACGCGCCGGATGAACGACACCGGCAAGCCCCACATGTGGCTCGACGCCCGCCACCTCGGCGCGGAGTTCTGGGAGAGGCGGTTCCCGACCATCCTGGCCACGGCCCGCTCCCACGGCGTCGACCCGGTCACCGAGCTGATCCCGGTCGCGCCCGCCCAGCACTACGCCTCGGGCGGGGTCGCGACCGACCTGTGGGGCCGCGCCGGCGTACCCGGCCTCTACGCCACCGGCGAGGTCGCCTGCTCCGGCGTCCACGGCGCCAACCGGCTCGCCTCCAACTCGCTGCTCGAGGGGCTGGTCTTCTCGCGGCGGATCGCCGAGGTGCTGCCCGGCGAGCTGCGCGGCTGGGCCGAGCCCGCCCACGACCACCGGCGGCCCGGGCTGGTGCCGGGTTCGCTGCGTCCGCACGTGCAGGAGGTCATGACCGGCGAGGTCGGCGTGCTCCGCTCCGAGAAGGGCCTCGCCGCCGCGATCGACGACCTCGACGCGCTGGCCTCGGCCCGTCACCACGAGCCGGGTCCCGACGCCTGGGAGACGAGCAACCTGCTGACCGTCAGCCGGGCGCTGGCGGAGGCGGCGGCGCTGCGCGAGGAGACCCGCGGCTCCCACTGGCGCGAGGACCACCCCGAGCGCGACGACGACCAGTGGGCCGGTCACGTCGACGTGGTGCTCGAACGTGGTCGCCCGGTGACCTCGTTCCACCCCGCACCCGCGACCGACGGAGGTGCCGCATGAAGTTCCACACCCGGTTCCCGCGCGACCTGACTCTCGAGCTCGAGCGCGCCGGACTCGACGTCAGCGACGTCGTGGACCACGCGATGCGCGGGCTGCAGGAGGACCTCCCGGGAGACGGCGACCTCGACACCACCAGCGTCGCCACCATCCCCGAGGGCGCGCGGGCCGTCGGCGACTTCAACGCCCGCGAGGCCGGCGTCGTCGCCGGCCTCGGCATCGCCGAGGTCGTCTTCCGCCTGGTGCTGGGGGACGAGGTCACGGTCAGCGACCGCGTGCCCGACGGCACCACGGTCGCCGCCGGTGACCGGGTCATGGTCGTCTCCGGACCGACTCGGGGGCTGCTGACCGCCGAGCGCACCGCGCTCAACTTCGCCAGCCACCTGTCCGGCGTCGCCACCGCCACCTCCCACTGGGTCGCGGCGCTGGAGGGCACCCGCGCCCGGGTGCTCGACACCCGCAAGACGCTGCCCGGCTGGCGCGCGCTGCAGAAGTACGCCGTGCGCTGCGGCGGCGGCGTCAACCACCGGTTCGGGCTGGCCGACATGGCGATGGTCAAGGACAACCACGTGATCGCCGCCGGTGGGGTCGTGCCCGCCTACCGCGCGGTGCGCGACGCAGTTCCCCGACCTGCCGGTCGAGGTCGAGGTGACCGACCTCGACCAGCTCCGCGAGCTGCTCGACGCCGGCTGCGACCGGATCCTGCTCGACAACATGCCGCCCGAGGTGATGGCCGAGGCCGTGTCGATCACGGCCGGCCGGGCGTCAGCCTGGAGGCCTCCGGCGGGCTCACCCTCGAGCGCGCCCGGGTCGTCGCCGAGACCGGTGTCGACTTCATCTCCGTCGGCGCGCTCACCCACTCGGTGAACGTCTTCGACCTCGGCCTGGACCTGGTGGAGCAGTGACCATCCTCGCGGCCGACATCGGCAACAGCCACACCGCGCTGGGGCTGGTCGACGACGGCACCGTCACCGCCGAGTGGCGGGTCGCGACCGACGACCGTCGTACGGCCGACGAGTGGGCGGTGCTGCTCCGTGGGCTGCTGGGTGACCGGGCCGACGGGATCGACGGCATCGCCGTCTGCAGCACCGTCCCGGCCGTGCTGCACGAGTGGCGCGACATGGTGGTGCGTCACTTCGGCGACCTGCCGCGCGTGATCGTCGAGCCCGGCGTCCGGACCGGCATCCCCGTGCGCACCGACAACCCCCGCGAGGTCGGCACCGACCGGATCCTCAACGCGCTCGCCGCCGCGACCGACCTCGGCGGCCCCGCCATCGTGGTCGACTTCGGCGGCACCGCCACGACCTTCGACGTGGTCGACGCCCAGGGCCAGTACGTCGGCGGCGCGATCGCGCCCGGCCTCGAGCTCTCCCTGGAGGCGCTCGGTGCCCGGGGCGCGCAGCTGCGCAAGGTCGAGCTGCTGCGCCCCCGGTCGGTCGTCGCGAAGAACACCGTCGAGGCGCTGCAGTCCGGGATGGTCTTCGGCAGCGCCAGCCAGGTCGAGGGACTGGTCGCGCGGATGATCGCCGAGCTCGGCGTCGAGCCCGTCCGACGTACGCGTCATCTCCACCGGCCACCTCGCCCACCTCGTCGCCGACGAGTGCAGCTGCTTCACCCACCACCTCCCGCACCTCACGCTGCGGGGGCTCGAGCTCGCCTTCCACCGCAACGCCTGAATCCACAGCCCGGGCGACGAGGGTTTGGGCGGGTTCCCCAGCCGGGGAACCTGACCTGCATGTACGGAGAGCCACGCAAGATCCGCGAGGTCGCGGAACGTCTCGAGCAGCGCGCCCAGCAGCTGCGCTCCGAGGCCGACGAGCTCCACGCCGCGAGCGAGACCAGCCCCTGGGTCTCGGTCGCCGGTGACCGGATGCGCGCCCACGCCCGGGCCCGCCGTGACGAGCTGCGTCGGCGTGGCCCGCGAGTACGACGAGGCCGCCGAGAAGGTCCGGGCCCACGCGGCGGAGGTGCAGCGCCTGCTCGACCTGATCGCGGCCATCGAGCGGCAGGTGCGCGCGATCATCGGCGAGGCGATCGACCGGGTGAAGGACGCGATCTCCTCGGTCGCCAACGGGATCAAGGACGCGTTGACCCCCGGCGACGAGGACGACCGGCGGCTCGCCGAGACACCGACGCCGCCACCCGGGCACAAGGACTGGCTCGACATGCCCGACGTGGTGCCGGGGGTGCGGCTGTGAGCCCCGTGCTGCGCGTCACCGCCGGTGCCGATCCCGACGCCGCGCCGGTGGGCGTGCCCCACCGGGTCTCGCTCGGGCTCGCCGAGCTGGTGGTCGCCGCACGGCTCGCCGGCGACGTGCCGCTGCCGGTCCGGACCGACGACCGGGTCACGGGGGACCGGTGGGCCGACCGGCTGGCCGGCACCCCGCAGGGCCGGGCAGGTGAGCGGGTGGCGCGCGAGCTGGCCCGCGCCGACGACGACGGACCCGACGGCGGCCGGGCCGCGCTGTCCGCCCTGGGCCTGCTCGACGAGGCCGGCGCCCTCGACCGGGGCGTCACCCTCGCCCTCCAGTCCCTCGCCGGTGGTCCGCTGTCATTCGTGCTCGACGTCTCCGCCTCCCGCCGGGCCGGCGAGGTGCGGCTCCGGTCCTGGTTCGGCGTCCGCCGTGGCCTGGTGGCCCAGCTGTCCACCGGCGCCGACCTCGACTTCGAGCTGGCGTGGTTCGACCCGCGGCTGTGGGTCTCCCAGCTCACCCGTGCCGTGACCGTCGAGCCGTGGGTCCCCGAGCCGGCCCCTCTCGCGCTGCCCGACTACGTCTCGCTGCCCAGCGAGCTGCTGGCCGGGTCGGAGAAGGCACACCGCGACGGGCGCACCGACCTGCTGGCGCCGATGGCCGCCACCCACCTCGGCCAGGTGAGGATGGGAGAGCCCCGCGAGGTACGACCGGCCGACTCCGACGAGACGCTGGCGCTGCTGCACACGCTGGGCAGTGCCTGCCGCGGCCGGCTCCGGCTGCTCGCCACGCGCCGCGACCGCACCGCGCGGCCGGCCGTGTCGGCCTGGCTGCTCTTCGACGACGGCTGGCACGAGCTCCGCCCCGGCCGTGACGCGACCAGCGTGCTGCGGCGGCGTGACGCCCGGGACCTCGGCCTCGTCACGCTCCCCCTGGTCGAGGGCATCCAGACCGAGGGGGTGTCGTGATGGGTGACCAGTCCGGCAGCCTGCCGGCCATCGACGTCAGCGGCGGGGCGGGCGGCATCGAGGCGACGTACGACGACATCGAGCGGCTCGGTCGCCTCTACGCCGCCACCGGCGGCCGGTTGGTCGAGGCCGCCTGGGACGACAAGCTCGAGGCTGCCGACGGCGACCTGATCGCCTCCGCGATCCTCTCGCCCGACTCCTTCGCCGCCGCCGAGGCCGCCATCCTCGACGCGACCTACGGCCCGCGCGGGCTGGTGGTGCGCGCCGCCACGATCGAGGCGCAGAGCTTCTGCTTCGTCGGCGTCGTCGAGATCTACCGCGCGGCCGACGACGCGCGCCGCGCGGCGATCGAGACGCTCTCCTACGGGCTGGGCTACGTCATCGGCGTCAACCTGCCCGCCGTCGCGCTCGCCGGCGGCCTCGCCTACGGCGGCCTGCGACTGAGCGGGATGAGCGACGAAGAGCTGATCGCCTTCCTCGAGGACCACCCCGAGATCGTCGAGACCCTCGTCAACGGTGGCGGCGGGCTGCTCGACGGGATGTCCGACAACCCGTTGCTCGCGCCGTTCATGGACGCGCTCGGCCTCGACGGCTTCCACCCGGACACCGGGTCCGCGGCCGACGACCTGGGCGAGCTGCTGTTCGGCGACTACGAGGGTGACCTCAACGACGACTACCCGACCAACGTCTTCGACCACGACGCCCCCGGCGACCTCGGCGACCTGATCGACGACCTCGGCCGCCACCGCCGACGGCAGCGTGCCCGACGGCGTGATCTCCATCCAGGCGCTCACCGACGCCGACGGCAACACCAGCTACGTCGTGCAGCTGCCCGGCACCGACGAATTCTTCTCCGAGGACGACATCCGCAACATGGGGTCCAACCTCAACCTGATCGCCGGTGACGACACGGCGTACGCCGACGCGATCCAGCAGGCGATGCAGGCCGCCGGCGTCGGGCCCGACGACCCGGTGATGCTGGTCGGTCACTCCCAGGGCGGCATGCAGGCGGCAGCCCTGGCCGGCGATCCCGACTTCGACTACAACGTCACCAACGTGGTGACCGCCGGGTCGCCGGTGGCCACCTCGGGCGTGCCCGACGACGTCACGGTGCTGTCGCTGGAGAACACCGGAGACCTGGTGCCGCTCCTCGACGGCGAGCAGAACCCCGACTCGGCCCACCACACCACCGTGCAGGCCGACGTCCACTCCGGCAGCTTCGGTGCCGCCGACGGGCAGAACCACTCGCTGTCGACCTACGGCCTGATCGCCGACGCCGCCGACGCCAGCGGCGACCCGTCGGTCGCGGCGGTGCTCGAGACCATGCACGCCAACGGCTTCCTCGCCGGCGACGGCGGGCCGGTCGACTCCACGACCTACAGCTACCAGACCCAGCAGGGCGAGCAGGTGCGCCCGCCCGGTGCTCCGGCGCTGGCCGGTGCGCTGGATGATCGGCTGCCATGACCCGCGTCGCACTGCTGCTCGCCGGGCTGGTGCTGGTCACCGGTTGCTCGGACCCGGCCGTCCTGGGCGACGAGGCGACGTGCCCCGGGACCACCTGCACCGACGACGCGCAGGAGCGGCTCGACGCGATCGCGTCACTCGGTCGGGTCACCGGGGTCGAGGAGGTGTCGCGCAGCTACGGCCTCGACCGCGGCGCCTTCCACTCGGCCGCGGTGGAGGCCGCGGTGGACGACGCCGACGAGGCCCGCGAGGTGGCGCTCGCGGTGCTGCGTGAGCTCGACTCCTGGCCCGGCCACGCCCCCGGCACCGCCGAGGTCACGGTGGCCGCCGACCCGTCGAGGGTGGTCACGCGCACCGTCCGCGAGGTCGAGGACGTGCCGTCCTCCTACGAACCCTGCGCCGGCGACTGCCGTGCCGAGCTCGCCACGATCCGTGAGCGACTCGGCGCCGAGCTCGACGGCGTCTCCGACCTCGTCGTCGACGTGACCGGCGGACGGCTGGAGGTGACGGGCCGGGCCGAGCCCGAGCAGGCGACCCTGGCCGCGCGAGGGGTGCTGACGGTGCTCGACGAGGAGGCGGTGGCGCTGGCCGACCGGGTCGAGGTCAGGTTCTCCTACCGGATGCCCCTCGAGGTGACGTGGCGTCTCGACGAGGGCCGGGTGTGCGAGCAGCCACCCGGCGAGGCGCTGGTGTCGTGCGAGGCCGACAATTCCATTCCGTTCGAAGAATGAGCTCATTGTCGAACCGTCGGGAAATGAAAAGGCGTCGCCGACGGGAATTCGGGTTTGAATTGCCGTGACGTATCGATGAATGTCACAATTGCCGAGCCGTGAGGGAAATCGGCATTTCATTGATTCGATATCGAGGGAGCACGACCATGGCGCAGAAGGTCAACATCGTCCTGGTGGACGACATCGACGGCAGCGACGCCACCGAGACGGTCTCGTTCGGCCTCGACGGCGCCAGCTACGAGATCGACCTCAACGACAAGAATGCCGCCGCGCTGCGTGACGCGCTCGCCGGATTCGTCGGCCACGCACGCAAGGTGACCAATTCCCGTGGCCGCAAGTCGCGCACCACCGCCACCGGCCCGAGCGCGCGCGAGCTGCGCGACTGGGCCCGTTCCAACGGCTACGAGGTCTCCGACCGCGGCCGCGTCCCCGCCGACGTGCGCGAGGCCTTCGAGGCCGCTCACTGAAATGGGTTGAATTGGGCCTCGCTCAGGCTTGAGTTGGGCCTCGCTCGAGTCGAGTTGGGTGCGGTCCACGCGCAGGCTCACTCCGCGCTGGCAGAGGACGTCGCGCAGCTCGGTCGTCCACCCGTCGCGCAGGCGGCGCCGTCGTGCTGCGTGAGCGGCGCCAGTCCTCGGCGGTCGTGAACGGCTCGCCGGCGTAGTCGATCGCACCCGGCATGCGTCGGCGAGGCCGACCCCGTACGCCGGATATGCGCGGCGCCCGGCGGCCTGTGGACAACCGGTCGGGCGCCGCCCCGGTGAGACCCAGGCGGTCCCGGAGCCGAGCCCAACTCAACCCGCAGGCGAGCCCAACTCGACCGGGTGTGTTCGCTGAGGGCGGACGACTGAAGCGCTCATCCGGGAACGCGTAGGGTGTGTGTGGGGTTGGACTACTTGATGTGGCCCGTCGATCGACGCCGGGCCGGCCCCCGAGGCAGTAGGAGCGATGCGCATGTTCGAGCGGTTCACCGACCGGGCCCGTCGGGTGGTCGTGCTGGCCCAGGAAGAGGCCCGCATGCTCTCCCACAACTACATCGGGACCGAGCACATCCTGCTCGGCCTGATCCATGAGGGCGAGGGTGTGGCGGCGAAGGCTCTGGAGAGCCTCGACATCTCCCTGGAGGCGGTGCGCGCCCAGGTCGAGGAGATCATCGGTCAGGGCCAGCAGGCGCCCAGCGGCCACATTCCCTTCACGCCCCGCGCCAAGAAGGTGCTCGAGCTGTCCCTGCGCGAGGCGCTGCAGCTCGGCCACTCCTACATCGGGACCGAGCACATCCTGCTGGGCCTGATCCGGGAGGGCGAGGGCGTCGCGGCCCAGGTGCTGCAGAAGCTCGGCGCCGACCTCAACCGGGTGCGGCAGCAGGTCATCCAGCTGCTCTCCGGCTTCCAGGGCAAGGAGTCCACCGCCGCCGGCGCCACGACCGGCGCGTCCGGTGGCGACACCCCGTCGTCGTCCCTGGTCCTCGACCAGTTCGGCCGCAACCTCACCCAGGACGCCCGCGAGAGCAAGCTCGACCCGGTGATCGGGCGCGAGCAGGAGATCGAGCGGGTCATGCAGATCCTGTCCCGCCGTACGAAGAACAACCCGGTCCTCATCGGTGAGCCCGGCGTCGGCAAGACGACGATCGTCGAGGGCCTGGCCCAGGACATCGTCAAGGGCAACGTCCCGGAGACGCTCAAGGACAAGCAGATCTACACCCTCGACCTCGGCGCGCTGGTCGCCGGGTCGCGCTACCGCGGTGACTTCGAGGAGCGGCTGAAGAAGGTCCTCAAGGAGATCCGCACCCGCGGTGACATCGTGCTGTTCATCGACGAGATCCACACCCTCGTCGGCGCCGGCGCCGCCGAGGGCGCGATCGACGCCGCCAGCATCCTCAAGCCGATGCTGGCCCGCGGCGAGCTGCAGACCATCGGCGCCACGACCCTCGACGAGTACCGCAAGTACCTCGAGAAGGACGCCGCCCTCGAGCGCCGGTTCCAGCCGATCCAGGTGCAGGAGCCGTCGATCGCCCACACCATCGAGATGCTCAAGGGCCTGCGCGACCGCTACGAGGCCCACCACCGGGTGACGATCACCGACGAGGCGCTGGTCTCGGCGGCGACGCTGGCCGACCGCTACATCTCCGACCGGTTCCTGCCCGACAAGGCCATCGACCTGATCGACGAGGCCGGTTCCCGGCTGCGGATCCGGCGGATGACGGCGCCGGCCGACCTGCGCGAGTACGACGACAAGATCGCCGACGTGCGGCACCGCAAGGAAGCCGCGATCGACGGCCAGGACTTCGAGGCCGCCGCCCGTCTCCGCGACGAGGAGAAGCAGCTGATCGCCCGCAAGTCCGAGCGCGAGAAGCAGTGGCGCTCCGGTGACATGGACGAGGTCGCCGAGGTCGACGAGGAGCTGATCGCCGAGGTGCTCGCCGTCGCCACCGGCATCCCGATCGTGAAGCTGTCGGAGGAGGAGTCCACCCGGCTGCTCAAGATGGAGGACGAGCTCCACAAGCGGGTCATCGGGCAGGAGGAGGCCGTCAAGGCGCTCTCCCGCGCCATCCGACGCACCCGTGCCGGCCTGAAGGACCCCAAGCGCCCCGGCGGCTCGTTCATCTTCGCCGGCCCGTCCGGTGTCGGAAAGACGTGGCTGTCCAAGTCGCTGGCGGAGTTCCTCTTCGGCGACGAGGACGCGCTGATCCAGCTCGACATGAGCGAGTACGGCGAGAAGCACACCGTGTCCCGCCTGTTCGGCTCGCCCCCGGGCTACGTCGGCTACGAGGAGGGCGGCCAGCTGACCGAGAAGGTGCGGCGCAAGCCGTTCTCGGTCGTGCTGTTCGACGAGGTCGAGAAGGCCCACCCCGACATCTTCAACACGCTGTTGCAGATCCTGGAGGAAGGTCGCATGACCGACTCCCAGGGTCGGGTGGTGGACTTCAAGAACACCGTCATCATCATGACCACCAACCTCGGCAGCCGCGACATCTCCAAGAGCCAGAACCTCGGCTTCCAGCAGACCGGGGACGCCGCCGGCTCCTACGAGCGGATGAAGAGCAAGGTGTCGGAGGAGCTCAAGCAGCACTTCCGCCCCGAGTTCCTCAACCGGGTCGACGAGATCGTCGTCTTCCCGCCGCTGTCGGAGGAGCAGATCGTCGCCATGGTCGACAACATGATCGCCTCCGTGGAGCTGCGGATGCGCGACCGTGACATGAAGATCGAGCTCACCCAGCCGGCCAAGAACCTGCTGGCCGAACGCGGCTTCGACCCGGTCCTCGGTGCCCGGCCGCTGCGCCGGACGGTGCAGCGCGAGATCGAGGACGTGCTCGCGGAGAAGATGCTCTACGGCGAGGTCGGCCCCGGCCAGATCGTGCTCGTGGACGTCGAGGGCGAGGGGCCGACCGCGACCTTCACCTTCCACGGCCAGAAGATGGGCGAGTTCCCCGACCTGCCGCCGCTCGAGACCGTCGAGGTGGAGGCCTCGCAGACGGGCGAGGCGGCCCCGGTCGAGGGTCCCGACGACACCGAGGGACCGACGGACGTCCCCCGCGCGGAATGACGTGAGCGTCAGGGCAGCGCGTACGCGTCGCCGTCCCTGACCACGAGACCGTCCTCGACGAGGCCGGCCAGGCACCTGGTGCGCTGGTCGGCCTCGTCCCACGTCCGGGCCAGCCGTGCCTCCGCCACCGACCCCTCGGCGTCGCGGAGCACGGCCATCAGCCGGCCCCGGCACTGCCGGTCGGTCCCGGCCCAGGCCTGCCCACGCCGCGGCGGTCCGTCGTACGCCGGGGAGCCGGCCCGGAGCCAGGCGCACCGGTCCGCGAGCGGGCAGACGTCGCAGCGGGGGCGGCTCGCCGTGCACACGAGTGCGCCGAGCTCCATCAGCGCGATGGACCAGGACGCGGCATCCGCGTCGTGGGAGGGGAGCAGTGCGGTGGCCCGCTCGCGCTCGGCGCGCGTCACCGCGGTCGGCGGGAACTCCTCGCCGCCGACCACGCGGGCCAGCACCCGCCGGACGTTCGTGTCGAGCACGGCATGGCGACGGCCGAACGCGAACACCGCGATCGCGGCCGCCGTGTAGTCACCGACCCCGGGCAGGGCCCTCAGCTCGTCGTACGCCGCCGGCACCCGGCCGTCGTGCTCCTCGACGATGGCGGTCGCCGCCGCGTGGAGGCGCAGCGCGCGTCGGGGGTACCCGAGCCGGCCCCACATCCGGATCGCCTCGCCGGTCGGCTCGGCGGCGAGGTCGGCCGGGTCCGGCCACCGGTCGAGCCACTGCGCGTGCACCGGGAGGACGCGGGCGACCGGCGTCTGCTGGAGCATGTACTCCGAGACCATCACCGACCACGGCGTCGCCGCCGCACCCCGCCACGGCAGTTCCCGGGCGTGCTCGTCGTACCACTGCAGGAGTGGAGCGTGGAGGTCGCTCATCGCGCCCGATCGTAGACACGAGGGCGTGGCACCACCGACTCGGCCGTCCGGCTGCCTAACGTGGCCCCATGACCGCGATGACCCGTGGGCCACTGCCGGCCCGCGTCTACTGGACGCGGCGCATCCTGTTGCTCGCCGTGGTCACCGGCATCGTCGTCGGCATGGTGCAGCTGGTCGCGCTGGTGGTGGGGGCGGGGTCGTCGAGCGAGCCCGAGCGTGCCGCCCCGGTGGCCGCCGAGGTCTCCTCGTCCCCGGCCGCGGAGCCGACCGTGGACGACATCGACGAGCCGAAGCAGCGGGACAAGGACCGGAAGAAGAAGCAGGATCGCGGGCCGGTGCTGGCCGAGCCCGAGGGTGAGTGCACCGACCGCGACATCGCGGTGACGCCGACCGCGAAGGAGACGGTGGGCGGGAGCCCGGTCACCTTCGTCCTCGAGCTCCGGACGATCCTGACGCCCGCGTGCACCTGGGAGGTCTCGCCGCAGACGCTGACGGTGAAGATCACCTCGGGCGACGACGACATCTGGTTCAGCACCCGGTGCCCGCGGGCCATCCCGCGCGAGGACGTGGTGATCCGCAACAACGTGAGCACCGAGGTCGAGGTGACCTGGTCGGCCAAGCGCGTGGACTCGGACTGCAATCTCACGGACTGGGCGATGCCGGGCTGGTACTACATCGAGGCTGCGGCGCTGGCCGGCGAGCCGTCGGACCTGCAGTTCGAGCTGACCGCACCGGAGCCCGAGGTGGTGACCGAGACCGTCGACCCGGAGCCGGACAAGGGCGACGGCAAGAAGCGCGACGACGCACGTCGTGACGGCTCGGCCCAGCGGTGAGCTAGGCACCGATCTGCGGGGCGATTCGGTACCTCACTCACCGCCCGCACCGATAGTCGAGTCCCGAGCACGTTCAGGCCCCGGCTGGGGTCAGACGTAGCGCTCGAGGATGGTCGACTCGGCCAGCCGGGAGAGACCCTCGCGGACGCTGCGGGCGCGCAGCTCGCCGACCCCTTCCACGACCTGCAGGTCGTCGACGCCGGCGGAGAGCAGCTTCTGCAGGGTGCCGAAGTGCTCGACCAGCCGGTCGACCACCGACTGCGGCAGCCGCGGCACCTTGGCCAGCAGCCGGTAGCCGCGGGGCGCCACCGCGCCGTCGAGGTGCTCGCCGGTGCCGAGCCCCAGCGCCCGCGCGGCGGCGGCGGGGTCGACCAGCTCGGTGGGGGAGAGGGCTTCGAGGCGGCCGAGGTACTCCTCGGGGCTGCGGGCGCGCCGGCCCGGGGGCAGGTAGTCGCGGATGACCAGCTCGCGCTCGGCGTCGACGCCGGTGACGAGCTCCTCGAGCTGCAGCGACAGCAGCCGACCGTCGGTGCCGAGCTCGAGCACGTAGTCCTCGATCTCACGGGCGATCCGGGTCACCATCTCGAGCCGCTGCGCCACGACCGCGACGTCGCGGACGGTGACCAGGTCCTCGATCTCCAGGGCGGAGAGCGTGCTGGAGACCTCGTCGAGCCGCAGCTTGTAGCGCTCGAGGGTCGCCAGCGCCTGGTTGGCGCGGGAGAGGATCTGGCCCGAGTCCTCCAGCACGTGGCGGGTCTCGCCGACGTAGACGGCGATGATCTGCATCGACTGGGACACCGAGACCACCGGGAACGTGGTCTGCCTGGCCGCGCGGTCGGCGGTGCGGTGGCGGGTGCCGGTCTCCTCGGACGGGATCGACTGGTCGGGCATCAGGTGGGTGGCCGCCCGGATGATCCGGGTGACCTCCTTGTCGATGACGATCGCGCCGTCCATCTTGGCGAGCTCGCGCAGGCCGGTGGAGGTGAAGGGCACGTCGAGGGTGAAGCCGCCGGTGCAGATGCCTTCCACGGTCTTGTCGTGGCCGAGCACGATCAGCGCGCCGGTGCGGCCTCGGAGGATGCGTTCGAGACCGTCGCGCAGCGCGGTGCCGGGGGCGATCTGGGCCAGTGCGGCGCGCAGTCGCAGCTGCTCCTCGGAGCGGACCTGGACGGCCACACCGCCTCCTCGTGCGTGGGCGACCGGGTGATCCGGCCGTCAGGGGCGTCAGTCTAGGAGATCGGTCACGTCAGTCCGCGCGGTCGCCCACCAGCGAGAGCAGGCGCAGCGCGCTGCGGACGTCGGACACCTCGATCACGCGCATCCCCTCGACCCGGCGCTCGCCCCCGGAGTCCTGGCCGCGGCCCGGGACGACGGCGACCTGGAACCCCAGCCGGGCGGCCTCCGCGATCCGCTGCGGGAGGTCGCGGACCTTGCGCAGCTCGCCCGCCAGGCCGAGCTCGCCCATCGCCACCACGCCGCGGGGCGCCGGCCGGCCCGAGGAGGCGGAGGCGAGCGCGACGGCGATCGCGAGGTCGGTCGCCGGCTCGACCAGCCGGGCGCCGCCGACGGTGGAGGTGAAGACGTCCTGCTGGTGGAGGCGTACGCCGCAGTGCTGGTGGAGCACCGCCAGCACCATCGCCACCCGGGAGGAGTCGAGCCCGCTCGTCGTACGGCGGGGGCGCTCGGCGGCGGTGTGGGTGACCAGCGCCTGCACCTCGGCCAACAGCGGGCGGCGACCCTCCATGGTCACGGCCACGCAGGTGCCGGGGACCTGTTGGTCGTGGTTCTCGACGAAGAGGCCGGTCGGGTCGGTGACCGCGGTGATGCCCTCGGCGGAGAGGTCGAAGCAGCCGACCTCGTCGACCGGGCCGAACCGGTTCTTCATGGCGCGGACCATCCGGAACCGGGAGTTGCGGTCGCCCTCGAAGTGGAGGACGACGTCGACGACGTGCTCGAGGACGCGGGGGCCGGCGATCGAGCCGTCCTTGGTCACGTGGCCGATGAGCACCACCGTGATGTTGCGGGTCTTGGCCATCCGGATCAGCGCGGCCGCGACCTCCTTGACCTGGGTGACGCCGCCCGGGACGCCGTCGAGGTCGGCAGCGGCGATGGTCTGGATCGAGTCGACCACGAGCAGCTCCGGTCGGACCTCCTCGAGGTGGGTCAGCACCGCACCGAGGTCGGTCTCGGCGGCGAGGTAGAGCAGGTCGTGGACCCCGCCGGTGCGGTCGGCGCGCAGCCGCACCTGCGAGGCGGACTCCTCGCCGGTGACGTAGAGGGTGCGGCGCTGGTAGCGGGCGGTCTGGGCGGCGACCTCGAGCAGCAGCGTGCTCTTGCCGACGCCGGGCTCGCCGGCCAGCAGGATCGCGGCACCGGGGACCAGGCCGCCGCCGAGCACGCGGTCGAGCTCCGGGACGCCGCTGCTGCGGAACGCGGACTCCTCGACCGACACCTCGCCGATCGGCACGGCCGGGCGGGTCACCGGGGTCGCGGCGGCGCGGGTGGTCGGCGCCGCCACCTCCGCGACCGAGCCCCAGGCCTGGCACTCGCCGCAGCGACCGACCCACTTCGCGGTCTCCCAGCCGCACTCGGTGCAGCGGTAGGGAGCCTTGGTCCGGGGGGCGCTTCGGGGCATGGGGCAGACGGTAGGTCACACCACCCACAGCCACCGGTTATGCTCCCTTGGAACGATCAAGGGGGAGGGCCGATGACGCGGGTTCCGGGGTGGGCACCGGCGACGCCACCGACGCTGGCCGACGTGGCCGAGCTCGCCGGCGTGTCCCGGCAGACGGTCTCCAACGCGGTCAACAACCCCGACCTGCTGCGCCCCGACACCCTCGCCCGGGTGCTGGAGGCGATCGACGAGCTCGGCTACTCACCCAACCGGGCCGCCCGCAGCCTGCGCACCCGCTCCAGCCACCTGATCGGCCTCCGGTTCGCCCCCGCGCAGGAGGGCACCGCCAACGCGCTGATGGACCGTTTCGTCCACTCGCTGGTGGAGACCTCCAGCGCCGCCGGCTACCACGTGCTGCTCTTCCCGGCCGACCCCGAGGACCCGACGGCCGGGTACGACGAGCTGCTGCGCGCGACCGCCGTCGACGCCTTCATCGCCACCGACACCTACCTCGGCAACCCGCAGGCCGCCTGGCTCGAGGCCCGGCGTGCGCCGTTCGTGGCGTTCGGCCGGCCGTGGGACAACGCCGAGGCGCCCCACCCGTGGGTCGACGTCGACGGCGCCGCCGGCACCGAGATCGCCACCCACCACCTGCTCGACCAGGGCCACACCCGGGTCGCCTGGATCGGCTGGCGCAAGGACCAGGTCATCGGTGAGGACCGTCGCGCCGGCTGGACCCGGGCGATGCGCTCGCGCGGTCTCTCCACCACCGGCCTCGCGTCCCGCTCCGACGACACCGTCCACAGCGGCCGGGAGGCCAGCGCCGTACTCCTCGACGAGGCGCAGCCCACCGGCTTCGTCTGCGCCTCCGACACCCTCGCCATGGGCGTCCTGCACACCCTCGCCGAGCGGGGCCTCGTGGCCGGGCGGGACGTGGCGGTCGTCGGTTTCGACGACTCCCAGGTCGCCCAGGTCGTCCCACCCGGCCTCACCTCGGTCCGGCAGCCGCTCGAGCTGGTCGCGGTCGAGATCGTCCGGGCGCTGGAGGGCCTGCTCACCCACCCGCCGGTGCGACGCGGCGGCGTGCTGCTCACCCCCGAGCTGATCGTCCGCGGCACCAGCTGAGCGGGTGTCGGAATCCCCGGCTCACTGGGAAACTGCTGCTTCTCGGGCGTTGCAACACCCGAGAAGCGGAGGTTTCACCGCTTAGCCGGGGATTCCTGCAGCCCCCTCAGTACCCCCGCGACCACAGGTTGACGGCGTAGTCGACCGACGTGCCGGGGTGCGACGCGACGACCTCCTCGGCGAGGGCGGTGGGGAGCTCGATCCGGACCACGGCCTCGAAGTCGGCGCGCGAGGTGAACTGCCAGCGGATGTCGAGCGGGTGGCGGGTCCAGCCGCGGGAGGACCAGAACCGTTCGACGGCCGTCGGGGTCGACCGACGGGAAGCCCCGACGGAACCAGCCGCCGAACGTCGAGCGGGTGGGGTCGTTGTCGATGACGAACGCGGTACCGCCCCGGCGTACGACGCGGTCGAGCTCGGCCAGGCCGGGCTCGCAGCCGGGGCCGAAGAAGTAGGCCCACCGGGCGTGGACGACGTCGACCGACGCGTCGGGGAGCGGGAGCGCCTCGGCGAGGCCCTCGTGGACCGAGACCTGCGGCAGCCGTCGCGTACGACGCCGGGCGAGTGCGACGAGCGACGGGTGCGGCTCGACGCCGATGACCGCCGACGCCGTCGGCTGCGAAGCGAGGCAGGTGGAAGCCGGTGCCGCAGCCGACGTCGAGCACGGTGCGACCCGCCCACGGCGCGATCGTCCGCATCGCCTGCTCGATCAGGCCGTCCGGGTCGACCGCGTGGTTCTCGGTCTCGTAGGTGGCCGGGTGGTGCCAGATGTTGGGGCTCGGCCGCGCCCCGGCGGGAGCGCTCAGATCCGGACCAGGCCGTGCGGGGTCTGCACCTGCGCCGCGATGATGCCGGGGGTGCCGTTGGGGGCGACCCACTCGACCTTCACGTCCTCGAGCGGGGCCTCGACGGTCTGGCCGAGCCACTCCGAGACGCGCTGCGGGTCGCCGGCGATCTCGAGGCAGCCGAGCGCGAAGTGCGCGTCGGCGCCGTGGCTCGGGTGGAGCTCGGGCGCGACGCCCCACTCGATGAAGAACGGCAGCTGCGGGTCGGCGAGGAGTCCGTTCACGCCGATCTGCTTCCAGGTGAGCTCGACGCCGTCGGGGCGGTGGCGGTTGCCGCTGGCAGCCTCGCGACCGAGCCGGTTCTCGACCGCGACGATGTCGTCGACGGCGACGACCCAGCCGAGCCAGCCGCCGCCGAGCAGCGAGCGGGCCCGCACGGCCTGGCCGAAGGGAGCCTTGTCGGAGGCCGGATGGTCGAGCACCTCGACGATCTCGAGGTACATGTCGCCCGCGAGGGGCAGGATCATGTTGCGGGTGCCGAAGCGGGGATGAACCCCACCGTCCCTGAACTCGGTGCCGAGCAGTCCCCCGATGCGCTGGGCAGTGCTGGCAAGGCCATCAGGTCCGGCGGCGAAAGAGAGATGGTCCAAGCGCATGCCGTTCATTGTCGGCAATGGCGTGCGTGGTCGGGACGGCGGGGTCGGTTTCTCTTGACATCGAGCCGTCGTCGCAGGTCAGCGGGGGTCGGCCGGGTGCAGCGCCAGGGCCGACCGCGAGCGCAGGTGCGCCTCGCAGTGGCCGACCAGCGCGTCGTACGCCGGACGCCCCATCAGCTCGACCAGCTCGGGCTCGTTGGTGACGTAGAGCGGCTCCGGGGCGACGTGGGCCTCGGTGTTGCCGGAGCAGTACCAGTCCAGGTCGTGGCCGCCCGGGCCCCAGCCGCGTCGGTCGTACTCGCGTGATCGTGATCTCCGTGTAGGACGTCTCGTCCTGCCGCTCGACGGTGCGGAACGTGCGCCGGATCGGCAGCTGCCAGCAGACGTCGGGCTTGGTCTCCAGCGGGTTGCGCCCCTGCTCCAGGGCCAGCCCGTGCAGCGCGCAACCGGCCCCGGTCGCGAAGTCCGTGCCGGTTGTGGAACACGCACGCCGACTGGCCGTCGACCTCGAGGGTGCGGGTCTTCGGCTCGCCGTCCTCGTCCTTGGTCATCCAGTCGGACTTCTTCACCTTCCGCCCGGGGTGGAACTGCCACTGGTCGGGCGTCAGCTCGGCCGACGAAGGACGCGACCCGCCTCTGGTCGTCCCGGTCGGAGAAGTGGGCGCCCAGCGTGCAGCAGCCGGTGTCCGGCGACTCGGCGTAGATGCCGGCACAGCCCTGGCCGAAGATGCACATGTAGCTCGAGGTCAGCCACGTCAGGTCGCACCGGAACACCTGGTCGGCGTCGGCCGGGTCGACGAACTCGACGAAGGCGCGGGGGAAGACGAGGTCGACTTCGGGCACGGCGCACAGCGTACGTGGCAGGTAGATTCGGCCCCATGCGCCTGGGCGTGCTCGACATCGGTTCCAACACGGGACACCTGCTGGTGGTGGACGCCCACGACGGCGCCGCCCCGCTGCCGGCCTACTCCCACAAGGAGCCGCTGCGGCTGGCCGAGCACCTCGACGGGTCCGGCGCGGTCTCCCGCAGCGGGATCGACGCGCTGGCCGACTTCGTCGCGTCGGCGCTCGTGGTCGCCGAGGACAAGGGCTGCGAGGAGATGCTGCCGTTCGCGACGTCCGCGGTGCGCGACGCGACCAACTCCGACGAGGTGCTCGCCGAGGTGCGTCGAGCGCACCGGCGTCGACATCGAGGTGCTGCCCGGCGAGGACGAGGCGCGGCTGACCTTCCTCGCCGTACGCCGGTGGTTCGGCTGGTCGTCGGGGCGGCTGGCCGTCTTCGACATCGGCGGCGGTTCGCTGGAGATCGCGGCCGGCACCGCCGAGCGCCCCGACGTCGCCTGGTCGCTGCCGCTCGGCGCGGCACGGCTGGCCCGCGACCACCTCGCCGAGGACCGCAGCGACGACGCGATCCGGGCGCTGCGCAAGAAGATCCGCGCCGCCATCGCCCGCGACGCCGGCAACCTGCTGCGCCACGGTGCCCCCGACCACGCGGTGGCGACCTCGAAGACCTTCCGGTCGCTCGCCCGGATCTGCGGGGCGGCGCCCGTCGGGCGAGGGTCCGCTCGTGCCGCGGGTGCTGCTCGGCGCGAGGAGCTCGCAGGGCTGGATCCCCAAGCTGGTGGCGATGTCCGACCGAGGAGCTGGCCGACCTGCCCGGCGTCTCCCCGAGCCGGACCCACCAGATCCTCCCGGGCGCACTGGTCGCCGTCGCCGCGATGGACATCTTCGACCTCGACGAGCTCGAGATCTGCCCGTGGGCGCTGCGCGAGGGCGTGATCCTCGAGCGGATCGACGCCTTCGGCGGGTCCGGGAGCCAGGTGACCGCGCCGGTGAGCCGGATCGGCGCTCTCCACCGCCTCGGTCTACCCGGAGTCCTCCGCCCATGCCTTCGCCTACGCCGCCCGGCTGGGGTACGACGCGGTCGAGGTCATGGTCGGCATCGACGCGCTCAGCCAGCAGACCGTCGGCGGTCAAGCAGCTCTCGGACCACCACGAGATCCCGATCTGCGCGGTCCACGCGCCGTGCCTGCTGTTCACGCAGCGGGTCTGGGGCACCGAGCCGTGGGGCAAGCTCGAGCGGTCCGCCGAGATGGCGGCCGCGGTCGGGCGCCGAGGTGGTCGTCGTCCACCCGCCGTTCCGCTGGCAGAAGGAGTACGCCGCCGGCTTCGTCGACGGCATCGCGGCGCTGGAGGAGTCGACCGGCATCGACTTCGCCGTCGAGAACATGTACCCGTGGCGGGCGAGCGCGCGCCGCGGCATGGAGATGTACCTGCCCGGCTGGGACCCCTCGGAGGAGTCCTACGCCCACACCACCATCGACCTCTCCCACGCCGCCATCGCGCAGTCGGACGTCGATCGAGATGGCGGTCCGGATGGGCTCGCGGCTGCGCCACGTCCACCTCACCGACGGCAGCGGCTCGGCCAAGGACGAGCACCTGGTGCCCGGCCGCGGCGTGATGCGGGCCTCGGAGTTCCTGGCGCACGTGGCGGGCGTCGGCTTCGGCGGCGACATCGTGGTCGAGATCAACACCCGCAAGGCCGCCACCCGGGAGCAGCGCGAGGCCGACCTGCGCGCGTCGCTGGAGTTCGCCCGCGAGCACTTCGTGGTGCCGACCCGATGACCGCCCCGACCCGCGCGTCCCGACGCAGGACCCCGATGGCGACGCCGTCGAGATCGCCGGGCTCACCGTCGTCCGCGGCGGCCGGTCCGTGCTCGACGGGCTCGACCTCACGATCGGCGGCGGGGTCACCGGGCTGCTCGGCCCGAGCGGGTGCGGCAAGACCACGCTGATGCGCTGCCTGGTCGGCGTGCAGCGGATCGCCGCGGGTCGGGTGCGCCGTGCTCGGGCGAGGAGGCCGGCAGCGCGCCGCTGCGCGACCGGGTCGGCTACCACACGCAGGCCGCCAGCGTGTACGACGACCTGACCGTCCGCGAGAACCTCACCTTCTTCGCGCGGGTGCGCGGCCTCGACCGGGCCGCGGTCGACCGCGCCATCGCCGCGGTCGACCTCGACCGCCACGCGCGACCAGGTCGTCGGCACGCCTCAGCGGCGGCGAGCGCTCCCGCGCCAGCCTGGCGGTGGCGCTGCTCGGCGACCCGGACCTGCTGGTGCTCGACGAGCCGACCGTCGGCCTCGACCCGGTGCTGCGCCAGCAGCTGTGGCAGCTCTTCCACCGGCTCGCCGACGCGGGCTCGGCGGTGTTCGTGTCCAGCCACGTGATGGACGAGGCCGAGCGGTGCGACCGGCTGCTGCTGATGCGCGACGGCGCGCTGATCGCCGACGGCACCCCCGACGAGATCCGCGCCCGCACCGGCGCCGCACGACATCGAGGCCGCGTTCCTCGCGATCGTGCGAGGGTGAGCGGCATGAACCCCCGGGTCACGCTCGCCGTCGCCGCCCGGGTGCTGACCCAGCTGCGCCGCGACCACCGCACCCTGGCGATGCTGCTGGTGCTGCCGACGCTGCTGATGTCGCTGCTGTGGTGGATCTTCGACGGACTCGCCGGGCGTCGTCTTCGACGCGATCGGGCCGGGCCTGCTGGCGCTCTTCCCCTTCTTCATCATGTTCCTGGTCACCAGCGTCACCACGCTGCGCGAGCGCTCCAGCGGCACGCTCGAGCGGCTGCTGTCGATGCCGATGGGCAAGCTCGACTTCCTGTTCGGCTACGCGCTGGCGTTCGGGCTGATGGCCGCGGTCCAGTCCGCGATCGCCGTGGCCGTCTGCGTCGGGCTGCTCGACCTCGACGTCGCCGGCCCGGTCTGGCTGCTCACCGTCGTCGCGGTCGCCGACGCGGTGCTCGGCTCCGCGCTCGGGCTCTTCGTCAGCGCCTTCGCCCGGACCGAGTTCCAGGCGGTGCAGTTCATGCCGGCCGTGGTCGTCCCCCAGATCCTGCTGTGCGGCCTGCTGGTGCCGCGCGACGCGGCTGCCCGACGTGCTCGAGGCGATCAGCAACGTGCTGCCGCTGTCGTACGCCGTCGACGCGATGCAGTCGCTGGTCGGTCGACCAGCACCGGGAGGTGTGGGCGGACCTGGCGTCGATCGCGGCGTTCACGGTCGCCGGCGCTCGCCCTGGGGGCGGCCACGCTGCGGCGTCGTACGGCGTAGGGGCGGTCGCCGTCGGGCTCCGGGCCGCCCGCGCGTAGCCTGTGCCGCATGCCACTGCTCCGCCAACCCCTCCTGCTGCTGGCCCGCAGCCAGCAGGTCAAGAAGCTCGTCAGCGCCATGCCGGTCTCGGCGGGGATCGTGCACAGCTACGTCCCCGGCGAGTCCACCGAGTCCGCCGTCGAGGCGACCGCCGGCCTGGTCGACGACGGCCTGACGGTCACCCTCGACTTCCTCGGCGAGGACACCCTCGACGCCGAGCAGGCCGAGGCGACCGTCGCGGCGTACGTCGACCTGCTCGAGCAGCTCGCCGCGCGCGGGCTGACCCGCAACGCCGAGGTCTCGGTCAAGCTGTCGGCGATCGGCCAGGCGCTGCCCGACAACGGCCACAAGATCGCGCTCGAGAACGCCCGCACCATCTGCCGCGCGGCGCGCAACGCCGGCACCACGGTCACCCTCGACATGGAGGACCACACCACCACCGACTCGACGCTGGCGATCCTGCGCGAGCTGCGCAAGGACTTCCCCGAGACCGGCGCCGTGCTGCAGGCCGCCCTCCACCGCACCGAGGCCGACTGCCGCGCGCTGGCCCACGAGGGCTCGCGGGTGCGGCTGTGCAAGGGCGCCTACCTCGAGCCCGAGGAGGTCGCCTTCCAGGACCGGCATCGACATCGACAAGTCCTACGTGCGCTGCCTCAAGGTGCTGCTGGCCGGCCAGGGCTACCCGATGATCGCGACCCACGACCCGCGGATGGTCGAGATCGCCTCGTCGCTGGCGAGCCGCTACGGCCGCGCGCAGGGCACCTACGAGTTCCAGATGCTCTACGGCATCCGGCCCGACCGAGCAGCTGCGGCTGGCCGAGACCGGCGAGACGATGCGGGTCTACATCCCCTACGGCACCGAGTGGTACGGCTACCTCATGAGACGCCTCGCCGAGAAGCCGTCCGAACCTGTCATTCTTCGCGAAGTCGCTGATCTCGAAGAAGTAGCGCGCGACCATGAGCAGCAGCCCAGACCGCGATCCTCGGCGCCGGCGTGATGGGCGAGACCCTGCTCTCCGGCCTGGTCCGCGCCGGCCGCCGCGTCGACCACCTGCTGGTCGGCGAGAAGCGCCCCGAGCGCGCCCGCGAGCTCGAGGAGCGCTACGGCGTCGCGGTCGTCTCCAACGTCGAGGCGGCCGCGCAAGGCCGACACCCTCGCGCTGGTGGTGAAGCCGCAGGACATGGGCGACCTGCTCGACGAGATCGCCGGCGAGCTGCGCCCCGGCCAGCTGCTCGTCTCGCTCGCCGCCGGCATCACCACCGCCTTCATCGAGTCCCGCGTGCCCGAGGGCGTCGCGGTCGTCCGGGTCATGCCCAACACGCCGGCGCTGGTCGACGAGGGCATGGCCGCCATCTCGCCCGGCTCCCACTGCGACGACGCGCACCTCGCCGAGGCCGAGTCGCTGATGGCCTCGACCGGCAAGGTGCTGCGGGTCCCGGAGCGGCAGATGGACGCCGTCACCGCGATCTCCGGGTCCGGCCCGGCCTACATCTTCTTCGTGGTCGAGTCGATGATCGAGGCCGGCGTCCACCTCGGCCTGCCGCGCGCCACCGCCACCGACCTGGTCGTCCAGACCCTGGTCGGCTCGGCCACCATGCTCCGCGAGACCGGCACCCACCCGGTCGTGCTGCGCGAGCAGGTCACCTCGCCCGGCGGCACCACCGCCGCCGCGCTGCGCGAGCTGGAGATCCACCGGGTCCGCGCCGCGTTCCTGGCCGCGATGGAGGCCGCCCGCGACCGCTCCCGCGAGCTGGCCGAGGGCTCCTGAGTCCACAGCCCGCAGTCGGCCGATCGCCGCGCCGCGGCGCCAGCACCGGCTCGGTGACCTCGCGGCACGCGCTCGGACCCGGCGGCGAAGACCGCGCTCGACGTAGCGCCGGGTCGTCGGCCAGCTCGGCGTACGCCTCTGCAGCGGCTCGAGCACGGCCGACGACCGCCTCGGTGACCGCCGCCTTGAGCGCGCCGTACGTCGTGATCCCGTCGGCCGACCCGCCGCAGGCGGCCAGGATGTCGAGCAGGTTGGTCACGCCCGGCTTGGCCTCGCGGTCGGCGCGGACGGCGTCGGGCCCGGTGTCGGAGTCGGTGACCGCCCGCGCCGACCTTGCGGCGTACGACGTCGGGCGGGTCGAGCAGCAGGATCTGCCCGGCGCCGCGTCGACCGACTTGCTCATCTTCCGGGTCGGCTCGGCGCAGGTCCATGACCCGCGCGCCGGCCGGGGGCGTGACGATCTCGGGCACGGTGAACACCGCGCCGTAGGTGCGGTTGAAGCGGATCGCGAGGTCGCGGGTGAGCTCGACGTGCTGGCGCTGGTCGTCGCCGACCGGCACCTCCGTCGGGCCGGTAGAGCAGGATGTCGGCGGCCATCAGCACCGGGTAGGTGAAGAGCGAGACCCGGGTGGTCGGCACGCCGCGGCCCTTCTCCTTGAACTGGATCATCCGGTTCAGCTCGCCGGTGTACGCCGTGCACTCGAGCAGGTAGGCCAGCTCGGTGTGGGCGGGCACCGCGCTCTGCCGGAACAGCGTGCTCCGGTCGAGCCCGGCCGCGAGCAGCAGCGTCGCCATCTCGCGGGTGCGCTCCCGCAGCACGGCGGGGTCGTGGGGCGTGGTCATCGCGTGCAGGTCGGAGAGGCCGTAGAAGGGCGCGGTCGTCCTGGCGCTGCGGCATCGGCCGCAGCGCGCCGAGCAGGTTGCCGAGCGTGAGCCGCCCGGACGGGGTGAGCAGGGAGAGGCTGCTGGTCATGGTGGGCTCCTGGTGTCAGGGCCCCGCGGACGGTGCGCACGCAGCGATGACGACGGCCGCCCGGGGGCGGCCGTGCGTGAGAGGGTGTGCTCGATCGATGGGGTCCGCCGTCAGGCGGGCCACCACTGGCGGTTCCGAGAGCGGAGCGAGGCGTCGGCACGGACGAGCGCTACCGGTAGCGTGCCGGCATGGTGAGTGCTCGGGTCCGGCGACGGTCGTCTTCGACCCGACGCTCACCGAGTACGACTTCGGCCCGGCCCACCCGATGTCCCCGCTCCGGGTCGACCTGACGATGCGGCTGGCCGAGGCCCTCGGCGTGCCTCGAGCGGCTGCGCGCTGGTCGCCGCCCCGATCGCCGACCGACGACCAGATCGCCACCGTCCACGACGGCCGGCCTGATCGAGGCGGTGAGCGGGCCGGCACGCACCCGGGCGACGTCGACGACGGCGCTACGGGCTCGGCACCGACGACAACCCGGTCTTCCGCGGGCATGCACCACGCCGCCGCCCACGTCGTCGGCGCCAGCATCGAGGCGTGCCGCCAGGTCTGGACGCGGCGAGAGCCTGCACTGCGCCAACATCACCGGCGGCCTCCACCACGCGATGCCCGACCGGGCCAGCGGCTTCTGCATCTACAACGACGTCGCGGTCGGCATCCAGTGGCTGCTCGACCAGGGCGCCGAGCGGGTCGCGTACGTCGACGTCGACGTCCACCACGGCGACGGCGTCGAGCAGATCTTCTAGGACGACCCGCGGGTGCTCACGATCTCCCTGCACGAGACCGGCCAGATGCTCTTCCCCGGCACCGGCTTCCCCGACGACGTCGGCGGCCCGGACGCCGAGGGCACCGCGGTCAACGTCGCGCTGCCGCCGGGCACCGCCGACGCCGGCTGGCTGCGCGCCTTCCACGCGGTCGTGCCGCCGCTGGTGCGCGAGTTCCGCCCGGACGTGCTGGTCACCCAGCACGGCTGCGACTCCCACGTCGACGACCCGCTCGCCCACCTGATGCTGACCGTCGACGGCCAGCGCGCGGCGTACCTGGCGCTCCACGACCTCGCCCACGAGGTCGCGCGGCGGCCGCTGGGTCGCCACCGGCGGCGGCGGCTACGCGTCGTCGAGGTCGTGCCGCGGGCCTGGACCCACCTGCTGGCGATCGTCGGCGGCCGCCCGCTGACCCGGCGACCGAGACCCCGGAGGCGTGGCGCGACCACGTCGCGGACCGGCTCGGGCGCAGGCCGCGCCGCACCGGATGACCGACGGCCGCGACCCCGGCCTACCGCGACTGGTCGGAGGGCTACGACCCGGACACCTGGCTGGACCGGGCCGATCCACGCGACCCGGACGGAGATCTTCCCGCTGCACGGCCTCGACCCGCTGCCCTGAGCCGTCCGGAGGTGCGGGACTCAGGTAAAACTTCGAGCGTCAGCGCAAGCGGACACGCCGGAGTCACGTCGAGTTTCATTGGTGATTTCCTTCCCCACGAGTCACATCAGGCCCTATTCTCACCACGCGCGGACGTGGGCCCACCGGTGGGGAAGCCGGTGGCGTGCCGCAGAGAAAGCCGGTGCACGATGGCTACAACAAGCCCGGAGACATCTCCGACGCCAAGTTCCTGACCGTGGCCGAGGTCGCGGCGATGATGCGCGTCTCGAAGATGACGGTCTACCGCCTCGTCCACAACGGCGAGCTGCCCGCCGTCCGCGTCGGCCGCTCGTTCCGGGTGCCCGAGGAGGACGTCAACGAGTACCTCCGCAAGAGCTTCTACAGCGCCGGCTGACCGCCGCGCTCGCGGCGTCACACCAGACTCACATCGTGGACTTCGGTCCACGCGGTTTCGGCTGCCGTCGCCCGCGGCGGATAGGCTGGTCCGGTCCTGCCGGGTGCACCCGGCCGGCGACCGTGCAGCTCTGAAAGGTATCCCTGTGGGTTCTGTCATCAAGAAGCGGCGCAAGCGCATGGCGAAGAAGAAGCACCGCAAGCTGCTGAAGAAGACGCGCGTCCAGCGTCGCAAGCTCGGCAAGTAGGCCTCGCCCCCGTCGGAGCGCCGCATGAGCGCTGCGGCAAGGTCGTCCTGGTCACCGGGGTCTCCCGCGACCTCGGCCGCCGGTTCGCGCGCGCCGCTCGCCGCCGACCCCGGCGTCGACCGGGTGATCGGCGTCGACGTCGTCCCGCCGCGCGGTGACATCGGCGACGTCTCGTTCGTGCGCGCCGACATCCGCAACCCGGTGATCGCCAAGGTGATCGCCAAGGAGGACGTCGACACCGTCGTCCACATGAGCGTCATCGCGACCCCCGGCAGCGCCGGCGGCCGCGACACGATGAAGGAGCTCAACGTCATCGGCACGATGCAGCTGCTCGCCGCGTGCCAGAAGGCGCCCGGGCTGCGGCACCTCGTCGTGAAGTCGACGACCACGGTCTACGGCGCGAGCAGCCGCGACCCGGCGATGTTCACCGAGGACATGGAGCCGCGGCGCGCGCCGCGCTCCGGCTACGCCAAGGACGTCGCCGAGGTCGAGGGCTACGTCCGCGGCTTCGCCCGCCGCCGCCCCGACGTCCGGGTCACCATGCTCCGCTGCGCCAACGTCATCGGCCCGCACGTCGTCGAGCCCGATCACGTCGTACTTCCGGCTGCCGGTCATCCCGACCGTGCTCGGCTTCGACCCGCGGCTGCAGTTCCTCCACGAGCACGACCTGCTCGGCGTGCTCCAGCACGCGGTCGCCGACGACGTCCCCGGCACCTTCAACGTCGCCGGCGACGGCGTCCTGATGCTCTCCCAGGCCGTCCGCCGGCTGCAGCGCGCCCGCGGTCCCGCTGCCGGCTTCGCGGTCGGCGGCCTCGGCTCGGTGCTGCGGTCGGCCCGGCTGGCCGACTTCTCGCCCGAGCAGCTCGGCTTCCTCACCTACGGCCGCGGCTCGACACCACCCGGATGCGCGACCGAGCTCGGCTTCGAGCCCGCGCTACACCACCGCCGAGGCGTTCGCCGACTTCGCCCGCTCGCTGCCCCGACCGGCGGCTACGCCGAGCGGCTGTCGACGGCGCCTCGCGGCTCGGTCGACCCGGCGACCGATCCGAGCTCACGGAGGCCGGCCGTGGGTGACGCCGAGATCATCCCGATCGGCACCCGCGGCCGCCCCGGCCGCGGCACCGGCAACGCGCGCCCGTCCGCGGCCGCGCGCAACCTGGCCGGCCGAGCGCCGCCCGAGCCGACCGCCGCGCCGAGGCCGGCCAGCGCCCGCCGAGCCCGCCGCGGCGAGGCCGCGCCGCCCGCGCGAAGCCGGCGCCGCCGAAGCGCCGCCGCCCGCAGTCGCGCGCCCGAGCCGCCGCCGGTCGCGCCGCCGACCACCCGCGAGCGGGCGCCGCTGGCCGGCATCCCCGCCGGCGACTGGCTCGGCGCCTTCCAGCCCGCCGCCAGCGAGCTCTTCGGCGAGCAGTGGGAGCCCCAGCTGGCCCGCTTCCTGGCGTTCCTGCGCCGCCGGGTCACCGGCGACTACGTCGTCGACGAGTACGGCTTCGACCCCGAGATCACCGAGCGGTTCCTGATGGCCGCGCTGCGGCCGATCGCCGAGAAGTGGTTCCGGATCGAGGTCCGCGGCGCCGAGAACATCCCGGCCGAGGGCGGCGCGCTGGTCGTCTCCAACCACTCCGGCACGATCCCGGTCGACGGCCTGATGACGATGGTCTCGATCCACGACCACACCGGCCGCTACCTGCGCCCGCTCGGCGCCGACCTGGTGTTCCGGATGCCGGTCGTCAGCGCGCTGGCCCGCAAGGGCGGCGCCACGCTGGCCTGCAACGAGGACGCCGAGCGGATGCTCGCCGGCGGCGAGCTGGTCGGCGTCTGGCCCGAGGGCTTCAAGGGCATCGGCAAGCCGTACGCCGAGCGCTACAAGCTGCAGCGCTTCGGCCGCGGCGGCTTCGTGTCGGCCGCGCTGCGCACCGGCGTGCCGATCGTGCCGCTGTCGGTCGTCGGCGCCGAGGAGATCTACCCGCTGGTCGGCAACGTGCCCGTCGCTGGCCCGGCTGCTCGGCGTGCCCTACATCCCGATCACGCCGTTCTTCCCGCTGCTCGGCCCGCTCGGCCTGGTGCCGCTGCCGTCGAAGTGGCTGCTGGAGTTCGGCGAGCCGATCCGCACCGACGAGTACGACGCCGGGCGCGGCCGACGACCCGATGCTGGTCTTCAACGTCACCGACCAGGTGCGCGAGACGATCCAGCAGACGCTCTACTCCCTGCTGATGCAGCGCGAGTCGGTCTTCCGCTGGCCGCCGCAGCCGCGGGCCGCAGCTGCCGGACTGACGCCGGTCGCCGCGACGCGAGCGGCGTCAGGCGCAGCTCGGGCAGCGGCGTCGTCGACGCTCGTCGACGACGTCGTCGACCGTCGGGCGACGCCGGGCAGCCGCCGCCGGTCGGCCGTCGAGGTGGTGCCGCCAGCCGGTGCCGCCGGTCAGCCGGTCGCTGAGCGCGTCGATCGGGCTCGGTCGGCGTCGTCGCCGGTCGTCGGCCGGTGCCGGCGTCGGTGTCGCGGGCCGGAGCGTCGGGTCGGTGATCGGGTCGCCGGTCGGCGTCGCCGCCGCGGTCGCCCGTCGTGCCGCCGTCGGCCGGGTCGCCTGCTGCTCGACCGTCGGCGGCGGTGCCCTGCCGGACCGTCGGCGCCGGCGACCATCGACGACCGAGCGCTCGGTGACCTGACCGGCCGGCGAGCAGCGATCGGCGGGATCTGCGGTGATGCCGCGCCGCCGCAGGACGGGCAGGCCTGGCCGGCCGCCGCGTCGATCTCGCCGAGCACCTGGGCGGCGTGCGAGCGAGCTCGTCGCGCGCCTCCGCCGGGAGCAGCGCCTCGAGCTCGGTCGAGCGTCGTCCATGCTGGTCGCGGTGAAGTCGCGCAGCTCGTCGATCGAGTCCTCGTCGCCGGTCGTCGGCGTAGTCGGCGAGCAGCAGGTCGGAGGCCTCGGCGGCCTGGTCGGTGAAGTCGTCGAGGGTCTCGGCGATCACGGCGTCGTCGCCCAGGTCGCCGCTCGCGGCTGAGCGCGGTCGACCTCGTCGAGCCGGTCGGTGGCGTTGGCGAGCAGCGTCGCGCCCTTGGCCTCGTCGCTCGAGGCTGGAGCCGGTCTGGGCGTTCTCGATGGCCCGCTTGACCGGGTAGAGCACGTCGCCGGGCAGCGCGGCTGGGCGGCCACCGCCAGCGAGGTGGTGGCGCCGACGATGGCGAAGCCGCCGACCAGCGGCGGCGAGCCGGCGCTCGCGGGCGGTGCGGCGCGGCGCGGGAGGCGTGAGGCGCTGGCGTCGTCGGCGGACGGCAGCAGCAGCGGTCTCGGCCGCGGCCATCAGCTGCTCGCGCAGGTCGGCGACGAACGTCGGGCGCGCGGCTCGACGGGCGCCAGGTCGCGCAGCAGCGCCGACGAGCTCGAGGCAGTCGGCGTAGCCGGGCGTCGCGGGCGCTCCCGGTCGAGGTGTCCTCGACCAGGGCGTGGAACTCCTCGGCGCGTCGTCGCGCCGAGAACACCGACGTCATCGCTGTGGTCCTGTCTGCTCACGTGGTGCGAGGTCCCGACGACCCCTCGACACTGACCACAACGACGCGTCGAGAGGCGAGGTTACGGGGTGTGACGCGGCGTACGTCGACAGTTTTCCGAGCGTGTGCATCAGTCCCGCACCCCCTCCGGCATCAGCTTGGCGAGGTTGCGGACGCCGCGCAGCTGGAGCTGCTTGATCGCGCCCTCGCTGCGGCCGAGGACCTCGGCCGTCTCGGCGATGCTCATGCCCTGCAGGAACCGCATGATCAGGCAGTCGCGCTGCTCGTCGGGCAGCTCGCTGAGCGCCTTCAGCAGCATCTCGTTGGTCAGCGCCGGCGAGCACGGCGGTCTCGGGGCCCTCGGTCGCGTCGTCGTGCGGCGCCATGTCCTCGGTGGTCAGCTCGAGGCGGGTGCGGCCGGCCTTGAAGTGGTCGGTGCCGAGGTTGCGGGCGATGGTCATCAGCCAGGCGCCGAAGTCCTTGCCCTGCCAGCGGAAGCTGCTCATGCTGCGCAGCGCCCGGAAGAAGGTCTCGGAGGTCAGGTCCTCGGCGAGCTGGCGAGGAGCGGGTGCGGTAGAAGAGGAAGCGGTAGACCGAGCCGCTGGTAGTGGTCGTAGAGCAGGCCGAACGCGTCGGTGTCGCCGCCGCGGGCCAGCTCGACGAGCGCGATCAGCCGGGTGCGCTCGGCCTCGGCCTCCTCCGAGGAGGCGGCGAGCGTCGGCGTCGCCGAAGCCGCCGGCGCCCGGGTCCGGCGCCACGGCGGCCTCGCTCGAGCAGCCAGCCGAGCCGTACGGCGCCGCGGGCACGGCTCGCGAGCAGCGCGGCACGGCGACCGGCGAGCGCCGGCGTCCGCTGCGGAGCAGGAGCGCGGCGACGGCGGCGCGCAGGGCCTCAAGCCCGCGTGCGACGTCGCGTCCGACGCCCACTGCATGTCGATCGATGACCCTCCCGGTCACGGCTTCCCCCGAAGCCGATCGGCCATGGTAAGGCGCGCGTCACACGGGAGTGGGAACGGTTCGGCCGGCAAAACGTGGTCCAGACCACGTCGGTCAGAGTCCGGCGCGGCGTCAGCTGCGCGGCGCCGCGCAGCGCCACGCCGGCGGCCACGCGCGCCGCTGACGGCGCCCGCCGCCGCGCCCACCACGCAGCCCGGCCCGGGCCGCCTTGCGCCCGGTGCGGTAGTCGCGGATCCGCCAGCCCTGCGCCCGGGCGTGGGCGCGCAGCCGGGCGTCGGGGTTGATCGCGCAGGGGTCGCCGACCAGGCGTCAGCATCGGCAGGTCGTTGAAGGAGTCGGAGTACGCCGAGCAGCGGGCCAGGTCGAGGCCCTCGCGCTCGCCAGCGCCTTGATCGCCTCGGCCTTGGCCGGGCCGTGCAGCAGGTCGCCGACCAGCCGGCCGGTGTAGACGCCGTCGACGTGCTCGGCGACCGTGCCCATCGCGCCGGTCAGGCCGAGCCGGCGGGCGATGATCTGGGCGATCTCGATCGGCGCCGCGGTGACCAGCCAGACCCGCTGGCCCTGGTCGAGGTGCAGCTGGGCCAGCGCCCGGGTGCCGGGCCAGATCCGGTGGGCCATCGCCTCGTCGAAGATCTCCTCGCCCAGCTCCTCGAGCTCGGCGACGGTGTGGCCGGCGATGAAGCTCGAGCGCGGAGTTGCGGGCGTCGGCGACGTGCTCGGGGTCCTCGACGCCGACGACCCGGAAGTAGGCCTGCTTCCAGGCGGCGCCGAGGATCTCGCGGGTGGTGAAGAACTCGCGGCGGTGCAGGCCGCGGGCGAGGTGGAAGATGCTCGCGCCCTGCATCACGGTGTTGTCGACGTCGAAGAACGCCGCCGAGGTCGGGTCGGCCGGGGTGCTCGAGCGCGGTCTCGACCTCGGCGGCCGCCGCGGCGGCCTCCCCGGCGAGGGTCGAGCGCTGCTGCAGGTTCAGCGGGCCGGCGCGGCCTCTCGCGGGGTCATGCCCGGATCGTAGGCCCCGGTCGCCGACGGCTCCGCGGCCGTGTGGAAGGATCGCCGCCATGCCCGCAGCCGTCGGACCCGCCGGCCGGACCTGGCCGACCTGGTCGTCGACCGCCGCGGCCGAGCGGCCCGACGCCGTCGCCGTCGGTCGAGGCCGGCGGCCGCAGCGCTGACCTGGGCCGCGCTCGAGGACGAGGTGGCCGGATCGCGACCGGCCTCGGCGAGGCCGGGATCGTCGGCGGGCACCGGGTGCTGATCGCGCTGCGGCAACCGGCTCGAGTTCGTCACGACGTACCTCGGCGTGCTGCGCGCCCAGGCCGTCGCCGTCCCCGTCAACCCGCGCTCGACGGCCGGCGAGCTCGCCCGGATGGTCGCCGACTCCGGGCGCCCGGCTGGCGGTCGCCGACGCCGACGACGCTCGCCGCCGTGCGCGAGGCGGTCGCGCTGGTCGCGCGGCGCGCGCGCCGGCGAGACGGCGACCTCGACGCCGACCTGGTCGAGCGGGCCGCGCCGACGCGGGTGGTCGTCGTCGACGAGCGCCCGGCCGACGGCGAGCAGTCGCTTCGACGACGCTGCGGGCCGCCGAGCCGCGCGCCGGTGCCGCCGCTGCCGGACCCCGAGAAGCTCGCCGTGCCTCCTCTACACCAGCGGCACGTCCGGCCGGCCGCGCGCCGCGATGCTCACCCACCGGGCGCTGCTGGCCAACATCGAGCAGGTGGCCGAGCGTCGAGCCGCCGATGATCCACGGCGACGACGTCGTGCTCGGCGTGCTGCCGCTCTTCCACGTCTACGGGCTCAACGCGGTGCTCGGCGGCGTGCTGCGGCACCGCGCCAAGCTGGTGCTCGCCGAGCGGTTCGACCCGCAGGGCACCCTCGACCTGATCGAGGACGAGGCCTGCAGCGTGCGTGCCGGTCGCGCCGCCGGTGTTCGGCCTACTGGCTCGCCGACGCCGCGACCTCGCGCGAGCGGCTCGGCCCGGTGCGGCTGGTGCTGTCCGGGCTCGGCGCCGCTGGCGGCCGAGGTCATCGACGAGTTCACCGACCTCACCGGGCTCCCGGTCCACCAGGGCTACGGCCTGACCGAGGCGGCGCCGGTCGTCACCAGCACGCTGTGCTGCCAGCGAGCTCCAGAGCGGCTCGGTCGGGGCGGCGCTGCCGGGCATCGAGCTGCGGCTGGTCGACGACCTCGGCCACGCGCCCGAGGGCGAGGACCCGGGCGAGATCCAGGTCCGCGGCGCCAACCTCTTCAGCGGCTACTGGCCCGACGGCGGCGGCGGGCCCGACGACGAGGGCTGGTGGTCGACCGGCGACGTCGGCTTCCTCGACGCGAGCGGCGACCTGTTCCTGGTCGACCGGCTCAAGGAGCTGGTCATCGTCTCCGGCTTCAACGTCTACCCGATCGAGGTCGAGGACGTCGTCCGCGAGGTCGACGGCGTCACCGAGGTCGCCGTCATCGGCGTCGACGACGACGAGACCGGCGAGGCCGTGGTCGCCTACGTCGTCGCGCCCGGGCGCCGACCCGGCCGCCGTCGAGGCCGCCGTACGCGCGCACTGCGAGGAGCGGCTGGCCCGCTTCAAGCAGCCCTCCCGCATCGAGGTCGTCGACGAGCTGCCGCTCACCGTCACCGGCAAGGTGCAGAAGGGCCGGCTGCGCGGCCTCGAGCGCCGCCGCGCGCTCGGCCTGCTGGAGTGACCGTGAGCCGCCCGCGTCACCCTCTACGGCCGGCCCGGCTGCCACCTCTGCGACGACGCCCGGGCCGTGATCGAGCGGGTCTGCGCCGACCTCGGCGAGGAGTACGTCGAGATCGACATCGACGGCGACGCCGACGCTGCGGGCGCGTACGGCGAGGAGATCCCGGTGACCCTCGTCGACGGGAAGCAGCACGACTTCTGGCGGGTCGACGAGCAGCGGCTGCGCACGGCCCTGGCCCGGCCCCGGCTGAGCCGGCCGCACCCCGGTGGGTGTGCGAATTGTCACCTGTGCTAGCCGGAGCACCCGCTCGATTTGTTCCCCCGTTCACAAACTCCTAGATTGAACGGCGCCGCTTGGTTCTCCCCGGGTTCCCGAGGCCCGCTGCCGAGTGGCTGGAAAGCGGAGCACGTGACGGCCAGGACTTCCACCGACACCGCCCGGGACATCCCCGAGGCCGCCGTCGCGCGTCTGCCCGTCTACCTCCGCGCGCTGGTCACCCTGGCCGAGGCCGGCATCGCGACCTGCTCGAGCGAGGAGCTCGCCCAGGCGGCCGGGGTCAACAGCGCCAAGCTCCGCAAGGACCTCTCCTACCTCGGCAGCTACGGCACCCGCGGCGTCGGCTACGACGTCGACTACCTGCGCTACCAGATCGCCCGTGAGATCGGCGTGACCCAGGACTGGCCGGTCGTCATCGTCGGCATCGGCAACCTCGGCCACGCCCTCGCCAACTACTCCGGCTTCCGCAGCCGCGGGTTCCGGGTCGTCGCGCTGCTCGACGCCGACCCCGACCGCCAGGCCGAGATCGTCGCCGGCGTCGACGTCCGGCCGTTCGACGACCTCGAGGCGATCGTCGCCGAGCACGGCGTCGCCATCGGCGTGATCGCGACCCCGGCCGCGGCCGCGCAGGACGTCTGCGACCGGATGGTCGCCACCGGCATCACCAGCATCCTGAACTTCGCGCCGAGCGTGCTCGCGGTGCCCGACGGCGTCGACGTCCGCAAGGTCGACCTGTCCATCGAGCTGCAGATCCTCGCCTACCACGAGCAGCGCAAGGCCGGTGCCCACGCGAGCCAGGAGAACGCCTCATGAGCGTCCTCGTCGTCGGCATCTCCCACAACTCCGCCCCCGTCGCGCTGCTCGAGCGGGTCGCCCTCGACGGCGACGGCGTGGTCAAGCTGCTCAGCGACGTCATGGCCTGCACGAACGTCACCGAGGCCGCGGTGATCTCCACCTGCAACCGGCTCGAGATCTACGCCGAGGTCGACCGGTTCCACGGCAGTGTCGAGGACGTCTCCACCCTGCTCGTCGAGCGCGCGGGTGGGTCCACCGAGTCGATGCTCCGGCACCTCTACGTCCACTACGAGGACGGCGCCGTCTCCCACCTCTTCCACGTCGCCTCCGGGCTCGACTCGATGGCGGTCGGCGAGGGGCAGATCCTCGGCCAGACCCGTGCCGCGCTGCGGCTGGGCCAGGAGCAGGGCACGGTCGGCCTCCGCCCTCAACGTGCTGTTCCAGCAGGCGCTGCGCGTCGGCAAGCGCTCCCGCGCCGAGACCGGCATCGACCAGGCGGCGCCGACGCTGGTGACGGCGGCGCTCCGGGAGATCCTCCCCGAGGGTGTCGCCGGCAGCCGGGTCGTGGTGCTCGGGGCCGGTGGCATGGCCTCGCTCGCGACCGCGACCGTGGCCCGGCAGGGTGCGGCCGACGTGGTCGTCGTCAACCGCACCCCCGCCCACGCCGAGCGGCTCGCCACCGAGTACGGCGTCCGCGCGACCGGCCTCGACCGGCTCGACGCCGAGCTGGCGGCCGCCGACCTGCTGGTGACCTGCACCGGAGCGGCCGGCGTGCTGCTCTCGGCCGCCCAGCTCCAGGCCGCCCGTCCCGACCACCACCCGCTCGCGATCGCGGACCTGGCGCTGCCCCACGACGTGGAGCCGGCCGCGCGCGAGCTGCCCGGTGTCACCCTCGTCGGGCTCGCCGACCTCGCCGACAAGCTGCGCGACTCCCACGCCGGTCGCGAGATCGACGGTGTCCGCCGGATCGTCGGCGAGGAGGTCACCGCCTTCCTCACCGCCCGCCGCCAGGCCAGCGTCACCCCGACCGTGGTCGCGCTCCGCTCGATGGCGACCGACGTGGTCGAGGCCGAGATGGAACGGCTCGTCGCCCGGCTCCCCGACCTCGACGACGCCGCCCGCGACGAGGTGCTCCAGACGCTGCGCCGGGTCGCCGACAAGCTGCTCCACCAGCCCACCGTCCGGGTCAAGGAGCTCGCCAACGAGACCGGAGCCGTCTCCTACGCCGCGGCCCTCGCCGAGCTGTTCTCGCTCGACCCCGAGGCCGTCGACGCGGTCACCCGCCCGTCCGGGGAGGCGGTGACATGACGACCACCCTCCGCCTCGGCACGCGTGCGTCGGCCCTCGCCACGACCCAGTCGACCCTGGTCGCCGAGCTCGTGCGCGACCGGCTCGGCCGCGACGTCGAGCTCGTCGAGATCACCACCGCGGGCGACACCTCCAGCGCGCCGCTCACCCAGCTCGGCGGCACCGGCGTCTTCGTCAGCGCGCTGCGCGACGCCCTGCTCGACGGCCGGATCGACCTGGCCGTCCACTCGCTCAAGGACCTGCCGACCGGCCCGCTGCGACGGGATCACCCTCGCCGCCGTACCCCCGCGCGAGGACCCGCGCGACGTGGTCGTGGCCCGCGACGGGCTCACCCTCGGGGAGCTGCCGAACCGATCCCGCGTCGGCACCGGCTCCCCGCGACGGGTCTCGCAGCTCCACGCACTCGGCCTCGGTTTGGACGTGGCCGACATCCGGGGCAACGTGGACACCAGGATCGGCAAGGTCCGCACCGGTGAGTACGACGCGGTCGTGCTGGCCCGGGCCGGGCTGGCCCGGCTCGGACGCCTCGACGAGGTCACCGAGGTGCTCGACCCGCTGCAGATGCTCCCGGCCCCCGGGCAGGGTGCACTGGCGGTCGAGTGCCGGTCCGGAGACGAAGACCTGGCGGTCGAGCTGGCCGCCTTGCAGGACCCGCGGTCGCGCGCGGCGGTCGACGCCGAGCGCGCGGTCCTGGCCACCCTCGAAGGGGGCTGTTCGGCTCCGGTCGGAGCCCTGGCCGAGGTGGTCGAAGGAGAAGAAGGAGACGAGCTGTGGGTCCGGGCGATCGCCCTGTCCCACGACGGGGGCCTGACGGTGCGGATGTCCGCATCAGGGTCCCCGGCCGACGCCACCGGCGTCGGCACCAGGTTGGCGAGCGAGATGCTCGCCGACGGCGCAGCAGACCTGACGGCAGCACCAGCGAAGAGGCAAGAGGCATGACGCGAGCCAAGACCACGTCCACCGGGTCCACCCCGACCACCGCCACCCCGGGTTGGGTGTCGTTCGTCGGCAGCGGCCCGGGCGACCCCGACCTGCTCACGGTGCGAGCCGTCGAGCTCCTCCGAGACGCCGAGGTGGTCGTCACCGAGGCACCCGGCCACGAAGCCATGGTCCGCCGGCTGCTGGGGCTGCCCGCTCCGGTCGCCGCCGCCGACGAGACCGACTCCGCGCCCGTCGGCCCGGTGTTCGTCGACGGCGGCTTCGGCGAGGACGGCCAGCCCCTGACCCACGCCGCCCGCGCCAAGGTCGTCGTGCGCCACGGCAAGAAGAGCCGGGTCGTGCGGCTGATGGCCGGCGACCCCTTCCTCTACGCCTCGGGTCCCGAGGAGGCGCAGGCCTGCGTGAAGGCCGGCGTCGGCTTCGAGATCGTCCCCGGCGTCTCCAGCGTCAGCGCGGTCCCGGCGTACGCCGGCATCCCGCTGTCCACCAAGGAGAACCGTGAGGTCACCGTCGTCACCTGCGGCGGCTCGGTCGACTGGAAGCGCTACGCCGACGACCGCACGCTGGTCCTGCTGAGCGCGGTCGGGACGATCGGTGAGATCGCCCAGGCGCTGATCGACGCCGGCCGCCCCGCCGAGACCCCGGTCGCGATGACCCGGGTCGGCACGACCACCGAGCAGACCACGGTCACCTCCACCCTCGAGCACGTCGCGGCCGACGTCCGCGCGGCCCGGATGGAGCCGCCCGCCGTCACCGTCGTCGGCCACGTCGTCGACCTGCGCCAGACGCTGTCCTGGTTCGAGACCAAGCCGCTGTTCGGCTGGCGGGTGCTGGTGCCCCGCACCAAGGAGCAGTCGGCCTCGCTGACGAGCCGGCTCCGCGGCTACGGCGCCGTGCCCGAGGAGGTGCCCACCATCTCGGTCGAGCCGCCTCGCAACCCGCAGCAGATGGACAAGGCCGTGCGCGGCCTGGTCGAGGGTCGCTACGAGTGGATCGCCTTCACCTCGGTCAACGCCGTCAAGGCGGTCCGCGAGAAGTTCGAGGAGTACGGCCTGGACGCCCGCGCGTTCTCCGGCCTCAAGATCGCCGCGGTCGGCGACAAGACCGCCGAGGCGATCGCGGCCTGGGGCCTGCGCGCCGACCTGGTGCCCTCCGGTGAGCAGTCCGCCGCCGGGCTGCTGGCCGACTGGCCGCCGTACGACGACGTGCTCGACCCCATCAACCGGGTGTTCCTGCCGCGCGCCGACATCGCGACCGAGACCCTCGTCGCCGGCCTGGTCGACCTGGGCTGGGAGTGCGACGACGTGACCGCCTACCGCACGGTGCGGGCGACCCCGCCGCCGGCGCCGACCCGCGACGCGATCAAGACCGGCCGGTTCGACGCCGTCGTGTTCACCTCGTCCTCGACGGTGCGCAACCTGGTCGGCATCGCCGGCAAGCCGCACCCGTCGACGGTGATCGCCGTGATCGGCCCCGCCACCGCCAAGACCGCCGAGGAGCACGGCCTGCGGGTCGACGTGATGGCACCCAAGCCGGACGTCGAGCTGCTGGTCGACGTCCTCGCCGACTTCGGCGCCACCCGTCGGACGTCGATGATCGAGGCCGGCCAGCCGGTGACCAAGCCGTCCGAGCGCAAGCCGTCGGGTCGCCGCGCGCGGGCCAAGTGACCGCGGTGGTGAGGTGACTGAGATGGGCGAGATCCGGGGCCGCTGATCCGTCCCCGCCGGCTGCGGACCACCGCGGCGCTGCGCCGGATGGTCGCGGAGACGTCGGTCGAGCCGCGGCAGCTGGTGCTGCCGGTGTTCGTCCGCGAGGGGCTCGACGAGCCGCGCCCGATCAGCTCGATGCCCGGCGTCGTCCAGCACACCCGGTCGTCGCTGCTCGCCGCGGTCGCCGAGGCGGCCGAGCTCGGCCTCGGCGGAGTGATGCTCTTCGGCGTACCCGAGGAGAAGGACGCGATCGGCTCGGGGGCGACCGACCCGTCCGGCGTCCTCAACCTCGCGATCACCGACGTCGTCGCCGAGGTCGGCGACGCGCTCACGGTGATGAGCGACCTGTGCCTCGACGAGTTCACCGACCACGGCCACTGCGGCGTGCTCGACGCCAAGGGCCGCGTCGACAACGACCGGACGCTGGAGCGGTACGCCGAGATGGCGCTCGCCCAGGCCCACGCGGGCGTCGACATGGTCGGCCCCAGCGGCATGATGGACGGCCAGGTCCGGGTCGTGCGGGAGGCGCTCGACGCCGCCGAGCACGTGGACGTCTCGATCCTGGCCTACTCCGCGAAGTACGCCTCCGCGTTCTACGGCCCGTTCCGCGAGGCCGTCGACAGCTCGCTCGAGGGCGACCGGCGGACCTACCAGCAGGACCCCGCCAACGCCCGCGAGGGCGTGCGGGAGGCGCTGCTCGACGTCGCCGAGGGCGCCGACCTCGTGATGGTGAAGCCGGCCCTCGCCTACCTCGACGTGGTGCGCGCGGTCCGCGAGGCCGTCGACGTCCCGGTCGCGGCGTACAACATCTCGGGCGAGTACGCCATGGTCGAGGCCGCCGCCGCCCACGGCTGGATCGACCGGGAGCCGGCGATCCTGGAGACGCTCACCGCCATCCGCCGCGCCGGCGCCGACGTGATCCTCACCTACTGGGCCGCCGAGGCCGCCCGGCTGCTGCGCGCGCTGAGCCGGCGGCCGTAGGCTCTCAGCCCTCGAGCAGGTCGCCCGACGCACTGCGGTCGAGCTCGTTGACCCCGGTGCAGCGGGTTGTCGACCACGCCGTCCGCGACGCACTGGGCCAGTGGCCTCGGCCTCGGTGAGCGGGTCCTCGACCGGGGGCAGGGTGGGGTCGGGCACGTCGGGGACGTCCGGGACGTCGACCGGACGCCGTCGCCGTCGCCGTCACCGTCGCCGCCGGTCGCGGGCGGCTCCTCGGCCGGGGGCTCCTCGGCGGGCGGCTCCTCGGCGGGCGGCTCCTGACCGCCACCGCCGCCGCCACCGTTGCTGGTCGGTGCCGGAGCCGCTGTGCCGCCGTTGTTGCCGCCGTTGTCGCCGCCGCTGGGCGTCGGCGCGGGCGCGAAGTAGCCGGCGCTGCTGACGCCGTTGGGCACGGAGGTGAAGTCGCCGGACATGTAGGCGTTCATGAACGACAGCACCAGGTCGACGTACGCGTCGCTGTGGTTGTAGCGGAACACCGAGGCGCGCTGGCCGGCGTCGGTCGACAGGTCGTCGCGGGCCGGAGCAGAGGTAGACCGCGCTGGCCAGGGCCGCGTCGTCGATGTCCTGCGGGTTGCGCTTGCCGTCGTTGTCGCCGTCCACGCCCACGACCGACCAGGTCGAGGGGATGAACTGCATCGGGCCGACGGCGCGGTCCCAGCGGGCGTCGGCGTCGTACTGGCCGGCGTCGGTGTCGCTGATGGCCTGGGTGTTGTTCTTGCCGTTGAGGGCGATGCCGTAGATGCCGGGCGTCGCGAGGCCCTCGTCGTCGAGGGTGTTGCCGTTGGCGCGGCCGTGGTCGGACTCGACGCGGCCGATGGCGGCGACGAGCTGCCACGGGAGGTGGCAGGACTTGTCGGCGGCGTTGATCACGGTCTCGGCGCGCTGGTAGGCGGCGAGCGCGGCGGCGGGGATGCCGGAGGCGGAGGCGGTCTGGGCCTCGCGGCCGAGGCTGCCGTCGACGCCGCGGGCGGCGGAGGCGGGGGTGGAGACGCTGGCCGGGGCCTCGATGGCCTCGGTCGGGACGGTGGTGCCGTCGGGGAGCGTGGCCGGCGCCTGCTGCTCGGCGACGGCGGTGGTCGGGGCCACCCCGGCGAGCGAGGCGGTCACGGCGGCGGACAGCAGGGCCAGCGGCACGAGCGCCGTGGCCTTCTGGAAACGACCGAATCGCGGTGCGGACATCAGATCTTCTCCCATTTCCGACGTGTCCCTGGTCGTGCACCCTCCTGCACGGGGACACCTGGTCAACGAGTCCCCGGTCCCGGGGTTACGCGTCGGTAGTGCCTGTGAGGCAGGTCGCACGCGGCGGCCACACGTCCCTGGGCGGGATCCCCCGGTCCCAGGACGCCACGGTACCCCGCCGGTGGTCTGGGCCACGTCGAGCCAGATCGTGACCATCCCCCGCCCGACGGCGCGTTCGACCGCTCGGTGACAATGGGCGGAGTGTCCCGCACCGAGAGCTCGCGAGGACCTGTTCCGGCGCGCCCGGGCGGTCACCCCGGGCGGCGTCAACTCGCCGGTCCGCGCGTTCCGCGCCGTCGGCGGCACGCCCGCGCTTCATCCGGTCCGCGCGCGGGCGCCTGGCTCACCGACGTCGACGGCAACGACTACGTCGACCTGATCTGCTCGTGGGGGCCGATGCTGCTCGGCCACGCCCACCCCGAGGTGCAGGCCGCGGTCGCCGAGGCGGTCGCCCGCGGCACGTCGTACGGCACCCCCACCGAGCCCGAGGTCGAGCTCGCCGAGGAGATCGTGGCGCGGACCCCGGTCGACCGCGTCCGCTTCGTCTCCTCCGGCACCGAGGCCACGATGTGCGCGATCCGGCTGGCCCGCGGGTTCACCGGCCGCGACCTGGTCGTGAAGTTCGCCGGCTGCTACCACGGCCACGTCGACGCGCTGCTCGCCGAGGCCGGCTCCGGGCGTCGCGACGCTGGCCATCCCCGGCACCCCCGGCGTGCCCGAGTCGGCGACCGGCCTCACGCTCGTGCTGCCCTACAACGACCGGGCCGCGGTCGAGGCGGCCTTCGCCGAGCACGGCGACCGGATCGCGTGCCTGATCACCGAGGCCGCCCCCGGCAACATGGGCGTGGTCCCGCCCGAGCCCGGCTTCAACGAGTTCCTCGCCCGGACCTGCGCCGCGCACGGCGCGCTGTTCGTCTCCGACGAGGTGATGACCGGCTTCCGGGCCAGCCGGCAGGGCCAGTGGGGCCTCGACGGCGCCGTCGAGGGCTGGCGTCCCGACCTGATGACCTTCGGCAAGGTGATGGGCGGCGGCTTCCCCGCCGCGGCGTTCGGCGGCCGCGCCGACGTGATGGCCCACCTCGCGCCCGAGGGCCCGGTCTACCAGGCCGGCACGCTGTCGGGGAACCCGATCGCGACCACCGCCGGCCTCACCACGCTGCGGCTGGCCGACGACGCGGTCTACGACCACCTCACCGAGGCCGGCGACGTGATCAAGCAGGCCGCCGCCGAGGCGCTCGACCGCGGCCGGCGTGCCCGCACGTCGTGCAGTCGACCGGGCACCATGTTCTCCGTGTTCTTCACCGACCGGCCGGTCCGCGACTTCGCCGGCGCCCCGGCGCAGGACACCGGCGCGCTTCGCCGCGTTCTTCCACGCGATGCTCGACGCCGGCGTCTACCTGCCGCCCTCGGCGTACGAGGCGTGGTTCGTCTCGGCGGCCCACGACGACCGCGCCGTGCAGACCGTGCTCGACGCCCTCCCGGAGCAGCCCGGGCCGCCGCGAAGGGATCCCGAATGACCGCGATGACGACCGAGACGATCGTCCACCTGATGCGCCACGGCGAGGTCCACAACCCGCGCGGCGTCCTCTACGGCCGGATGCCGGGCTTCCACCTCTCCGACCTCGGCCGCGCGGATGGCCGCAGCAGGTCGCCGACGTCGTCGAGGACCGCGACATCACCCACCTGGTCGCCTCGCCGCTGGAGCGGGCGCAGGAGACCGCGCAGCCGCTGGCCGACGCGCCGCGGGCTGGAGATCGCCACCGACGAGCGGGTCATCGAGTCCGCGAACGTCTTCGAGGGCCAGAAGCTTCGGCGCCGGGCGTGAAGACGCTGCGCAAGCCCGTCGGCCTGGCGGCACCTGTGGAACCCGCTGCGGCCGTCCTGGGGCGAGCCGTACGCCGAGATCGCCGACGCGGATGAGGGCCGCGGTCGCACGACGCCCGCGACGCCGCGCGCGGCCACGAGGCCGTGATCGTGTCCCACCAGCTGCCGATCTGGACGACCCGGCTCCACGTCGAGGACCGGTCCTTCCTGCACGACCCGCGCAAGCGGCAGTGCACGCTGTGCTCGCTCACCAGCCTCCACTTCGACGACGACCGGCTCGTGCAGGGTCAGCTACTCCGAGCCGGCCGGCGACCTGATCCCGAGCCGCGACAAGCAGGCGCCGTTCTCGGCCGGGGGCGCGCCGGAGGAGGACCGCCCGTGACCCTGCGCCGCCGCGCTCCGTCGCGCTGCTCGCTGGCCGGCGTGCTGGCGCTGGCCGGGCTGCACGTCGCTGAGCGGCACCGGCGACAAGGGCTTCGTCTCCGGCGACGGCCAGCTCACCGTGCGGACCGCCGCCGAGCGCGGAGCAGCCGATCGACCTGACCGGCGAGGGCCTCGAGGGTGAGCCGCTCGACCTCGCCGACTTCCGCGGCGACGCCCGTCGTGGTCGTGGTCTGGGGCTCCTGGTGCCCGCCGTGCCGCGGCGAGGCGCCGGACGTCGTGGAGGCCGCCGAGGAGCTCGGCGACGACGCCCAGTTCGTCGGGATCAACATGCGCGACCCCGACCCGGCGCAGGCCAGGCCTTCGAGCGCAACTACGACGTGCCGCTACCCGTCCTTCTACTCGCCCGGACGGCAAGGCGATGCTCGCCTTCCGGGGCACGCTCACCCCGAACTCGATCCCGACGCTCGTGGTGCTCGACGCGCAGGGCCGGGTCGCCGCCAGCATCATCGGCGAGCTGCCGTCGGCGCACACGCTGGTCGAGCTGATCGCGCGACGTGCGGCCGAGCGACGGGGACGCGGATGGGTGAGTGGTTCTCCACCACCGCCGGGTCCGGGTCGCTCGCGCTCGCGATCCCGGTCGCGCTGGTCGCCGGGCTGGTCTCGTTCTTCTCCCCGTGCGTGATCCCGCTGCTGCCGGGCTACCTCTCCTACGCGACCGGGCTCTCCGGCGCCGACCTCGAGGACGCCCGGCGCGGCCGGATGCTGGCCGGCTCGCTGCTGTTCGTGCTCGGGTTCGCCGCCGTCTTCGTCGCCCTCGGCACGCTGTCCGGCGCGCTCGGGCGCTGGCTGATCACCTGGCAGCGGGAGATCACGGTCGTCCTCGGCGTCCTCACGATCCTGCTCGGCCTGGCGTTCGCCGGGCTGGTCCCGTGGCTGCAGCGCGACGTGCGGGATCCACCGGGTGCCGGCGGTCGGGCTCGCGGCGGCGCCGCTGCTCGGGCTGCTCTTCGGCCTCGGCTGGACGCCGTGCATCGGCCCGACGCTCGGCGGTGATCATCACCTCGTCGATCAACGAGGCGACCGCCGGCGCGGGGCGCGCTGCTGTCGGCGGTCTACGCGCTGGGCCTCGGGCTGCCGTTCATCGCCGCCGGGCTCGCCTACCGCCGGGTGCTCGGCGCCTTCGGTGCGTCCGGCGCCACCAGCAGTGGGTGACCCGCGTCGGCGGGCTGATGCTGGTCGCTGGTCGGGCGTCCTGCTGGTCACCGGCTGGTGGGCCGACTCGTCACCTGGCTCCAGATCCGCCTCGTCACCGACTTCGAGACGGGCGTCTGATGGCCGACCGCCTCCCGCAGCCCGACGCCGGGCGCCGCTCCGGCGAGCTCACCGCCGCGCGAGCTGCTGCGCTGGATCTGGCGCCAGCTCACCTCCATGCGCACCGCACTGGTCCTGCTGCTCCTGCTGGCGCTGGCCGCCATCCCCGGCTCGGTCATCCCGCAGGAGGGCGTCGACGCGCTCAAGACCTCCAGTGGCAGGACGACCACCCGACGCTCACCCCGATCTACGAGCGGCTCGGCTGTTCGACGTCTACCAGTCGCCGTGGTTCGCGGCGATCTACCTGCTGCTGATGGTCTCGCTGGTCGGCTGCATCGTTCCCGCGGATCGTGCGTCTACTGCGCGGGCGCTCCGCGCCCAGCCGCCCGCGACCCCGCGCCACCTCGACCGGCTGCCCGACCACGCGTCGTACCGCACGGAGCTGCCGCCCGACGAGGTGCTCGACCGGCGCCCGGACGGCGCTGCGGCACCGGCTACCGCGTCCGGCGGCGAGGACGGCGCTCGGTCGCAGCCGAGCGCGGCTACCTGCGCGAGGCCGGCAACCTGCTCTTCCACGTCTCGGTGCTGGTGGTGCTGGTCGGCTTCGCGTCGGCATCCTGTTCGGCTACCGCGGCGGCGTGATCGTCGTCGTCGGCAACGGCTTTTCGAACAGCCTGACCCAGTACGACGAGTTCCAGCCCGGCAGCCTGTTCGACGCCGACGACCTCGACGACTTCTCCCTCGACATCGACGACTTCGACGTCGAGTGGATCACCGACGGCCCGTCGCAGGGGCAGGCGCGCAAGTTCGTCTCCCACGTGACCTACGCCGAGGCCGGCGAGGAGCCGCAGGAGTACGACCTCCGGGTCAACCACCCGCTCTCGATCGGCGACACCGACGTCTTCCTCATCGGCCACGGCTACGCGCCGGTGATCACCGTCCGCGACGGCAACGGCGACGTCGTCTACAGCGGCCCGACGATCTTCCTGCCCGAGGACCAGACCTTCCGCTCCATCGGCGTGGTCAAGGCCCCGGACGCCCGGCCCGAGCAGATCGGGCTGGAGGGCTGGTTCTTCCCGACCTACGCGTTCACCGACGAGACCGGGCCGTTCTCGGTCTTCGGCGAGGCGGCCAACCCGGCCATCTCGATGCAGGTCTACGCCGGCGACCTCGGCCTGGACGACCGGCGACCCGCAGTCGGTCTACGCCCTCGACAAGGGCGGCGTCGAGCTGGTGAGAAGGCGGACGGGTCGATGTTCCGCGTCGACCTCGCGCTGGGCGACACGGTCGAGCTCCCGACGGCGCCGGCAGCGTGAGTTCGACCGGCTCGAGCGGTGGAACAAGATCCAGATCAGCCAGACCCCCGGCAAGTGGATCGCGCTGAGCGGGGTGGTGCTGGCGCTGCTCGGGCTGCTCGGGTCGCTGTTCATCCGGCCGCGGCGGGCCTGGGTGCGCGCGCGTCGCGACGGGGAGGGCACACTGGTCGAGGTGGCGGTGCTCGACCGGGCCGGTGGCGACGACGTCGAGCGTGGTGCTCGACGAGCTGGTGGCCGCACTGCAGGGACGAGAGCGAGAGGAGCGACGTGACCGACGCCGCATGGGAGGCGCTGAGCAACCAGGCCGTCGCCGCGGCGGGGGTCGTGTACTTCCTCGCGCTGCTCGCCCACCTGGTCGAGCTGTCCGCCGGGCGCCGGGTCGCGGAGCCGCGCCGCGGTCGCCCGGCCGGCCGGCGGCTCGGTCGCGGTCGGCACCGGGGACGACCGGGGCGGCGCCGTACGCCGCGAGGCGATGTTCGGCCGGCTCGGGCTGCTGCTCACCGTCTTCGCGGCCGGCGTCCACCTGGTGGCGCTGGTCGCACGCGGGCATGGCCGCCGACCCGAACCGGGTCCGTGGGGCAACATGTACGAGTTCACGCTCACCGGCACCTTCGTCGTGGCCGCCCTCTACCTGGTGCTGCTGCCGGCGGTTCGCGCTGTCGTGGATGGCGCCGATCGTGGTCGGCATCGTGCTGACGCTGCTGATGGTGGCGGTGATCTGGCTCTACGCCCCGATCGCCCCGCTGACCGAGGCGCTCTACTCGCCGTGGCTGGTCATCCACGTGGTGTCGGCGATCATCGCGACCGGTGCGTTCACCCTCGGCGGCATCGCTCGGTGCTGTACCTGCTGAAGTCGCGTGCGCGCGCCGCGCGCACGGCGGCTACCTCGCGCGGGTGCCGGCGCCCGCCGACCTCGACCGGCTGTCCTACCGGCTGCACGCCTTCGGCTTCCCGGTCTGGACCTTCGCGGTGCTGATCACCGGGCCGATCTGGGCCCACCAGGCGTGGAGCACCTACTGGAACTGGGACCCCAAGGAGGTCTGGGCCTTCATCACGTGGGTGGTCTACGCCGCCTACCTGCACGCCCGGGCGACCGCCGGCTGGCGGGGCCGCAACGCGGCGTTCCTGGCGCTGCTGGGGCTGGCGACGCTGTGGTTCAACTTCATCGGGATCAACTTCTTCTCGACCACCAGCCAGCACTCGTACGCCGCGCCGGAGATCGAGCTGCGGCGCCGGCTCAGCGGTCGTCGTCGGCGCCGGTCGAGGTCGCGCAGGAAGTCGGGGTCGTCGTCGGGCCCGGTACCCGCGGCTCGGGACGCTGCCGCGCGCCGAGGGGCGCCAGCGGCCGCGCCGCTCGATCACCCGGATCAGCAGGTAGATGGCGACGCGCGACACGACCACCACCAGCAGGAACCTTCACACCCACAGGATAGGTGGCCGCTGGTGACGGCCTAGGCTGGTGGTGTGAAGGAGTTCTGGATCTACACCGGCCTGCGGATCGGGCTGTTCGTCGCGAGCCTCGGCGTCGTCTCCGGCGTCTGGATGCTGGTCGCCGACGAGGTGCCGCTGCTCTGGGTGATCGTGTCGCCTTCGTGGTCTCCGGCCTGGCGTCGTACTTCCTGCTGGCCGGGCCGCGCGAGGCGCTCGCCCGGCAGGTCGAGGAGCGCGCCGAGCGCGCGTCCGCCGCCTTCGAGGCGCAGCGGGCCAAGGAAGACGCCGACTGAGCGCCGGGTCAGCGCTTGCGGCGCTCGATCTGCCGCTGGACGCGGGACTCGTCCTGTCCGAGGACCTTCGCGAGCAGCGCGACGCGGTTCTTCCACGCGAGGTAGCCACCGACGACGAGGACGATCAAGATCAGCCATCCCATGCCGCCAGCGTACGCCGGGGAGGTGATCTAGAAGCCCACGAAGTTGAACGGCTCGTCCGGGAGGTCCGCCATCGCGGCGAACCGCCGGGCCGCCTCGGCCGTGCCGGTGATCCGGCCGGCCCGGTGCAGCGTCTCGATGCCGACGCCCGCGAGGTAGAGCGAGCCGAGGGTCTCGGCGTCCGAGCGCCAGTCGCCCGCGCGTCGGTCGCCTCGACTGCGCCACCCCGTCGCTGGTCCGCACCAGCCAGCGGCCGGCCGCGTGGCCCTGGCGTCCGCCACTCGAGCACGACCTCGCCGTCGGCGCCCCACGGCCGGGCGGCGAAGCGCCGGGGAGGTCGACACCCGCACCCAGAGGAACTCCTGTGGGCCTTGACCTTGAGGGCTTCATGTCGCGCAGCGCCCAGCGCAGCGGTCCTCGGGCCGAGCCAGTCGATACGAGCGGACCAGGTCGATGCCGCCGAGGAACTCCACAGCGCGAGGTAGCCCCGGGCGACTCCGACAGCAGCACGGACACCTTGATCTTGCGGTTGCCCTGGTCGTCGCGGCCCTCGGAGCGGTAGATCACGACCCCGTCGACCGTCTCGTCGGCGGTGAGGTGGACGGCGGCGCGCAGCTGCTTGTCCTCGCCGCCCTCGCGTGGAAGTTCCAGCGCCCGGTGAGCAACGGCTCGTAGAACTGCGGGAGGCCGACCGCGCCGCGGCTGCGCCGCCGGAAGGCGTCGATCTGGCCGCTGATCAGCGTCCCACGACGCGCGGGGGTCGATCAGCTCGACCCGACCGGGGTCGGCGAAGTCGCGCAGCCCGAAGCGCGGGCCGGTGTCGATCTCGACGTCCGTGGCGAAGGTGGCGGCGCCGTAGCCCCAGCGGCCGTAGATGGTGGCCTCGGAGACGGTGAGCGCCGCCAGCGGTACGCCGTCGGCGGCTGCCTCGGCGAGGCAGTCCTCCATCAGCCGGCGGACCAGCCCCCGGCGGCGGTGGGCCGGGCTGGTGGTGACGTCGGTGACCATCCGCAGCGGCAGGTGCTCGCGGCCGCAGTTCAGGGTCTTGTCGAACCAGGACGGTGGTCGCGACCGGGACCGGCGAGGCGCCGTACGCGTCCTCGGGCAGCCACGCGCCGCGGCACTCGACCCCGTCGGCCGACGACGTGCTCGAGCCAGAGCTTCTCGAACTCCTCGCTGAGCCGGCCCTCGTGGAAGCCGAACTGCACCGCCTGCAGCCAGCCGCGAGCGGCGGGCGCGGCCGGTCTCGGAGTCGTCGGCAGGGTCGATCCGTGCGAAGTCGTAGTCCACGCCGGTCACGCTAGCCCGACGACCACCCCGAGTGCCCACACCATTTCCGCCGAGCGCCGGTCTGCTGGAGCACCGGGACCAGGGCCGGGCCGGTGGCGCCGCCGAGCACGGTCCGGGCGCCGGGAGCGGCCGGCACCAGGAAGCCGAGGCCGAGCAGCGCGCACCAGGTCGTGCCGACCGCGACCGCGACGACCGCCGCGGCGGCGGCGAGGACGAGCAGCAGCGTAGAGCCGCGGGTCCGGCGGTCGCCGAGCCGCACCGCGAGCGTGCGCTTGCCGGCGACGGTGTCGGTCGGGATGTCGCGCAGGTTGTTGGCGACCAGGATCGCGCAGGCCAGCGCGCCGATGCCGACCGCGGCGAACAGCGCGGCCCACTCGCAGGTCTCGGTCTGGACGTACGTCGTGCCGATGACCGCGACCAGCCCGAAGAACACGAACACCATCACCTCGCCGAGGCCGAGGTAGCCGTAGGGCTTCGAGCCGCCGGTGTAGAACCACGCGGCCAGCGACGCAGACCGCGCCGACCGCGACCAGCCACCAGGCGGTCGTCGCGGCCAGCACCAGCCCGGCGACCGCGGCGACGCCGAAGGCCAGGAACGCCGCCCGCTTCACCGCGCGCGGGCGTCGCCGCCCCGACCCGACCAGCCGCATCGGGCCGACCCGGTCGGCGTCGGTGCCGCGGATGCCGTCGGAGTAGTCGTTGGCGTAGTTGACCGCCACCTGCAGCGCGAGGCTCGACCACCAGCGCGAGCAGCGCCTTCCACCACACCGCGCCGTCGACGTACGCCGCGACGCCGGTGCCGGCGAGCGACCGGGGAGACCGCTGCGGGCAGGGTGCGCGGCCGGGCGCCGGCGAGCCACTGTGCGGGGGTTGCCACGACCGACGATTCAAGCAGCATCGCCGTGCCCTAGCCTCGGGCGGGTGGAGTCGTGCGCCGGATCGCAGTCGGCCCGGGCGTCGCTAGCGTTCGGCGCATGGGTTACTGCGGCTCGACCGGCGAGCCGCGCGCGACGTCGTCGAGGCGCTGCGCGCCTGGCTCGGCGCCGACGACGCCGAGCCGCTGGTCGTCGAGACGTCCGGCTCGACCGGGCGCGCCCAAGCGGGTGGTGCTCTCGCGGCGCGCGGTGCTGGCGTCGGCGCGGCCGCGCAGCGCCGGCTCGGCGGAGCCGGGCCGCTGGCTGCTCGCGCTGCCGGCGTCGTACGTCGCCGGGCTGCAGGTCGTCGTCCGCTCGCTGGTCGCCGGCCACGACGCCGGTGCTGCTCGAGGAGCACGGCTCGGTCGCCGACGGCCGCGCGACGCGGCGACTTCGTCTCGCTGGTGCCGACCCAGCTGCACCGGCTGCTCGACGACGCACGCCGACGTCGCGGCGCTCGCGGCGTTCCACACCGTGCTGCTCGGCGGCGGCCCGATCGACCCGGCGCTGCGGCAGCGGGCCGAGGCGGCGGGGGTGCGCGTCGTGGCGACGTACGGCTCGGCCGAGACCGCCGGCGGCTGCGTCTACGACGGCTACGCCCTCGACGGCGTCGCGCTGGCGCTCGACCGCGACGGCCGGATCCGGATCGCGCGGGCCGACGCTCTTCGACGGCTACGACGGCGACCCGGCGCTGACCGCCGAGGCGCTGGTCGACGGCTGGTTCCTGACCTCCGACGCCGGCCGGCTCGACGAGGACGGCCGGCTGCAGGTGCTCGGCCGGCTCGACGACGTGGTGGTCAGCGGCGGCGTCAACGTGCCCGCGCCGGCGGTCGCCGCCCGGCTGCGCGAGCACCCGGCGTCGCGACGCGGCCGAGGTGCTCGGCGTACCCGACGAGGAGTGGGGCAACCGGGTGGTCGCGTTCGTGGTCGGCGCGCTCGACCGCTCGACGAGGCCCGCGCCTGGGTCGCGCGAGGCGCACCCGCGGTCCTGGGCGCCGCGCCAGCTGGTCGTGCTCGACGCGCTCCCGCTGCTGCCCAACGGCAAGCCCGACCGGCTGCGCTGCCGGCTGCGGGCGGCTGAGCGCGATGAAGGTCTTCGTCGATCCCGATGCGCACCCGGTTCCGCGGCATCACCGTCCGCGAGGGCGTGCTGCTCCGCGGGCGCCGGCGGGCTGGGGCGAGTGGAGCCCGTTCCTGGAGTACGACGCCGCGGTCGCCGAGCCGTGGCTGCGCTGCGCCGAGGAGGCCGCGGCCGGCGACTGGCCGGCGCCGGTGCGCGACCGCGGTCCCGGTCAACGTCACCGTGCCCGCCGTCGGCCCCGAGCAGGCCCACGCGATCGTCGCTCGCGCGGCGGCTGCCGCACCGCCAAGGTCAAGGTCGCCGAGCCCGGCCAGACCCTCGCCGACGACCAGGCCCGGCTCGAGGCGGTCCGCGACGCGCTCGGCCCCGACGGCCGGATCCGGATCGACGCCAACGGCGGCTGGGACGTCGACGACGGCGGTCGCCGCGATCGCGCGCGCTCGACCGGGCCGCCGGCGGCCTGGAGTACGTCGAGCAGCCGTGCGCGACGCGTCGAGGACCTGGCCGCCGTACGCCGCCGCGGTCGACGTGCCGATCGCGGCCGACGAGTCGATCCGCCGGGCCGCCGACCCCTACCGGGTCCGCGACCTCGAGGCCGCCGACATCGCGGTGCTCAAGGTGCAGCCGCTCGGCGGGGTCCGCGCCTGCCTGCGGATCGCCGAGGACATCGGGCTGCCGGTCGTCGTGTCGTCGGCGCTGGAGACCTCGCGTCGGCATCGCGGCCGGGGTCGCCCTGGCCGCCGCGCTGCCCGAGCTGCCCTACGCCTGCGGCCTGGCCACCGTGCAGCTGCTCGACCGACGACGTCGTCGCCGAGCCGCTGCTGCCGGTCGACGGCGTGCTGCCGGTGCGGCTGCCCGTCGGTCGACGCGGCTGCGCTCGACCGGCTCGCCGCCGCGCCCGACCGGGTCGCGCACTGGGAGGCCCGGCTGGCCGAGGTGCGGGCGCGTGCGGCAGGATCGACGATCGTGACCACCACCGACCGCTCGCCCGCGCCGTCGTCGACCGCGCTGCGTCGAGGCGCGGCGTCACCGAGGTCGTGCTCGCGCCCGGGCTCGCGCAACGCGCCGCTGTCCTTCGCGGCGTACGACGCCGCCGCGGCCGGGCTGCTCCGGCTGCACACCCGGATCGACGAGCGCACCGCCGGCTTCCTCGCGCTCGGGCTGACCAAGGGCCGGCGCGCCGGCCGCGGTGATCTGCACGTCCGGCACCGCCGTCGCCAACCTGCACCCGGCCGTGCTCGAGGCCGCCCACGCCGGCGTGCCCTGGTCGTCGTCACCGCCGACCGGCCGGCCCGGCTGCGCGGCACCGGCGCCAACCAGACCACCGACCAGGTCGGCATCTTCGGCCCGCTGGTGCCGACGCACGACCTGCGACGCGAGTCGCCGTGCGCTCGGCTGACGTCGACGCGTCGCGGCCCGGTCCACCTCAACGTCCAGCTCGACGAGCCGCTGGTGCCCGACGACCGCTGGGAGCCCGGCGTCGACGCCGCGGCGAGCGGCCGACGCCGGACGGTCGCGCCCGGCGGTCCGCGACGACCGATCCCGCTCGGCCCGCGCACCGTCGTGGTCGCCGGCGACGACGCCGGCCCGCCCGCGCGGGTGCTCGCCGAGGCGGCGGACTGGCCGCTGCTCGCCGAGCCCACCAGCGGCTCGCGCACCGGCGCCAACGCGATCCGCACCTACCGGCTGCTGCTCGACGGCGAGCTCGGCGCAGCGGATCGAGCGGGTCGTCGTCTTCGGCCACCCGACGCTGTCCCGGCCGGTCACCCGGCTGCTGGCGCGCGACGACGTCGAGGTGCTCGCGACGCCGGCGGCCGGGCGTGTGGCCGAGCGGCCGTTCCCGGTCGACCGAGCGTCGCTCGGGCCGACCCGCGCGTCGAGCAGCGCCGACGACCCGGCCTGGCTGGAGGAGTGGCGCGACGGCCGACCGCGTCGGTCGCGCGCCAGCTCGACGCGCTGCTCGCCGCCGAGCCCGACCTCACGCCGTACGAGGTCGCCGGCGCGGTCAGCCGCGCGCTGCCGCCCGGAGGGCCTGCTCGTCGTCGGCGCCTCCAGCCCGATCCGCGACCTCGACCTGATGGTGCCGCGCTACGCCGTCGGCGGCCGCCGCAAGGTGATCGCCAACCGCGGCCTGTCCGGCATCGACGGCACCGTCTCGACCGCGATCGGCGCCGCCCTCGGCCGGCCCGACAGCAGCCGGGCGCTCGCGCTGATGGGCGACGTGACCTTCCTGCACGACGCCAACGGCCTGGTGCTCGGCCCGCGACGAGCCGCGGCCCGACCTGACGATCGTGGTCGTCAACGACGACGGCGGCTCGATCTTCGCGATGCTCGAGCAGGGCGCCCCGGAGTACGCCGACCGCTACGAGCGCTCTTCGGCACCCCGCACGGCGTCGACCTCGGCCGCCTCTGCGCGGCCACCCGCACCCCGCACTGGCGGGTCGAGTCGCTGCCCGAGCTCGAGCAGGCGCTGGCCAGCCCCAACGGCGGCATCGAGGTCGTCGAGGTCGTCGTACGCCGCGACAACCGGCGCGAGCTCGACGCCCGGATCCGGGCGCTGGCCGCGACGCCGTGCCGCAACCCGGCAACCCCGATCAAGCGCGGGCCGGCCGGATCGGCTGCAGGATCGACGCCATGACCACCGCCAGCCGACACCTTCGCCGACTTCGTCGACCACCTCGCCGAGGCGCTCGACGACCCGACGCGCGGCGATCGGGGGAGGAGCTGGGCCGCGCGGCTCCACTTCTCGCGCTTCCACTTCGACCGGATGATCAGGTCCGTCGCCGGCGAGCCGCCGCAGGCGTTCCGCCGGCGCATCCTGCTCGAGCGCGCGGCGTACCGGATGATCACGACGACGGCGCCGCTGATCGACATCGCGGTCGAGGCCGGCTACGGCTCGCACGAGGCGTTCACCCGCGCCTTCACCAAGGCGTACGGCGTCGCCGCCGGCCGCGTGGCGCCGCAAGCCCGGACACCTCCAGATCGAGGCGCCCAGCGGCGTCCACTTCCACCCACCCGGCGGCCTCCGGCTGCCCGCACGAGACGAGGTCACCAGCATGGACCTGCTGACGAAGATGGTCGAGCACCACGTCTGGCTCACCGGCGAGATGGTCCGGGTCGCCGCGCGGCTCACCGACGAGCAGCTCGACCAGCCGATCGAGCTCGACGTCGACGACGACCGGCAGACGATCCGGTCCCTGCTGAGCCGGCTGGTCGGCCAGATGGGGATGTGGAACGCCGCGATGGCGACCCGCGACTACGACTGGTCGGTCGAGGAGCACGAGTCGCTGGCGTCGATGCGGCGAGCGGCTGGCGGTCGAGGGCTCGACGTACCTCGCGCACGTCCACGACGTCGTCGGCCGCGACCGCCTCGACGACACCTTCGTCGACGCGCTGTGCGAGCCGGCCGAGGTCTTCACCTACGGCGGCATGATCGCCCACGTGCTGACCTTCGCGGCCCACCGCCGCACCCTGGTCGCGCTCGCCCTCGGCCGCCACGGCGTCGACGAGCTCGGCTGGGGCGACCCGATGCTGCTGGGTCGCCCAGCCGGCCTGAGCCGCTCACTCGCCCGGCCGGACCAGCCCGCGCTCGTAGGCGAGCACCACGGCCTGCACCCGGTCGCGCACCCCGAGCTTCGCCAGCACCCGGGCGACGTGGGTCTTCGACCGTCTGGATGCTCACGAAGAGCTCGGCGGCGATCTCGGCGTTGGACCGGCCGCGGGCGACGAGGTCGAGCACCTCGACCTCGCGCTCGGTCAGCCGGTCGTAGCCCGGTGGGGTCCGCTGCGCGGCCGGCGCGGGTGAACTCCTCGATCAGGCGTCGCGTGATCGCGGGGCGAGCAGCTCCTCGCCCCGCACGACCGCCCGCACCGCCGCCCACCAGCTGCTCACGCGGGCGCGTCCTTGAGCAGGAAGCCGCTCGCGCCGGCGAGCAACGAGTCGTAGACGAGCTGGGAGCGGTCGAAGGTCGTCAGCATGACCACCCGCACCGCCGGCACGGTCGGCGTGATCCGGCGGGTCGCCTCGATCCCGTCGAGCACCGGCATCCGGATGTCCATCAGGACGACGTCCGGCGTCAGCCGGTGGGCGCAGCGTCGACGGCCTGCGGCCCGTCGGCGGCCTCGCCCACGACCGTCGAGGTCCGGCTCCGCCGCGAGGATCATCCGCAGCCCGGCGCGCACCAGCTCCTGGTCGTCGGCGAGCAGGATCGTGGTCATCGCAGGTCCTCGCGGGATCTCGGCGACGACGAGGAAGCCGCCGCCCGGTGCGCGGCCCCCAGTCGAGCCTGCCGCCGGCCGACTCGACGACCTGCCGGAGACCGAGGAGGCCGGTGCCGCTCCCGGTCACGACCGGGGCGGTGGCGCTGCCCCGCGTCGCGCGACCTCGACGCGCAGCCCGGCCCCGTTCTGCGAGACCCGGACCTCGGCACAGGAGCCGGGTGCGTGGCGGGCGACGTTCACGAGCGGCCTCCCGCACGACCCGGAAGGCGAGTGCCGCGGCGGCGCCCCGGCGGCGCCGGCTCGGGCACGGTGACACGTCGACGTCGACGCCGACGCGTCGCCCGACGGCGGCGAGCCGGGACCGGTCCAGCGGTCGCGGGGTGCTCTCGATCGCGTCCAGCCCGTCCCGGAGCTCGGCCAGGCTGCCGCTCGCGGTCGTCGCGATGGTCGCGCAGGGCGGCGCCGGCGTCCCCGCCGGTGCGCCGATGGGCGCCGGCCTGCAGGCAGACCACCGTCATCGCGTGGGCGACGGTGTCGTGCAGCTCGCTCGCGAGCGCCTGGCGCTCGCGGGCGGCGGCCAGCCGGGTCGCCGCGCCCCGGCCCTGCTGGAGCCTCGCCACGACCTCCGCCGTACGGCGCACCCGTTCCTGCCAGCCGGCGCCGATGCGCCCGAGGCCACCGCGGCGACGGTCCACAGCAGCACGATCCAGCCCGCGTCCCCCTCGACGCCGTCGTCGGCCAGGCCGGACACCTCCTCCATCAGGACGGTCCCCGCCACGGCGATCAGCCAGCCCGGCGACCCACCACCAGGACCGGCACCAGGCGCCGACCGTGTAGAAGACGAGGACGCAGGAGCCCGACCCGGTGACCGTGGCCGGGAGCGGCGTCAGCCAGGCGCTCATGCCGAGCGCCGCCAGCAGCGACGCCGACGATCGCGGCGATCGGGTGGGCGCGCCGGACCACGAGCGGGGCGGCGACCAGCAGGGAGGCGAGCACGTTCGCCCACACCGGGCCCCGGGCGAGCGGGTGCACCACCGTCTCGACGGCGATGCGCGACGCCGAGGACGCCCGCGATGCCGATGTCGAGCGGCGACGGGTCGCAGCCGCGGTTCCGGTGCAGGTTCGGGCTCGGCCGTTGCGGGTCGCCGGCCGGTGCCAGCGAGCCGAGCGCCGCGCGCAGCTGGTCGAGCACGCCGCGGGCCTCGGACTCCAGCGTCTCGAGCGCCTCGTCGTCGTGCGAGCGCTGCGCGCCCTCCGCCCGCACGCGATCGCGGCGATGCGCTCGGCGAGCCTCGCGTGCACCTGCTGCTGCACCCGGGTCTGCTCCTCCAGCCGGGCGGCGGCGACGTCCACGCGCTGCTGCTCGTCGAGCTCGGCGGCGAGCCGCTCCAGTCGTTCGACCTGCCGGGCCCGGAGGGTGACCGCCGCGCCACCGCCGGCGGCGCCACCGACGACGACCAGGAAGAAGACCGCGTCGTCGAGCCAGTGGTAGGGCTGGCCGGCCAGCTGGTTGACCACGACCAGCGTCGCCGCGCACACGAGCACCGACGACACCGCCGCGACCCGGGGCAGCCAGGCGCCGGCGGCGTACCCGCCGAGCACGGCGAGCAGCAGGAGGAGCGGGCCGTCGACGTACCACTCCCACCCGAGCGCCAGGGCCAGGCGGGCAGCAGCGTCGCCGAGGTGATCAGCGCGGCTGCGACGGACGTCCGGGTCACGACCCGAGGATAGGGATCCGACAGGTCATCACACGTCACTCCCGGGAGGGACGCGCCGGCATCCCCTCGGGCGGACAGGCTTCTGGCCATGAACTCTTCTCGCATCGCCTTCGTCGCCGCCATCGCCGCGGCCGTCAGCTGGACCCTCAAGTCCGTCGCCATCGGCACCGCCGGGGGCTGGACAAGAGCCCCTTCGAGGGGCCGCTCTTCTTCGCCGGCCTCGCCTGCTACGTCGTCGCCTCGGTCGCGCTCGGCGTGGCGATCGCCGGCAGTCGCCCCGGCTGGGTGCGGGCCGTCGCCGGGATCGGTGGCAGTCGTCCTCAGCATCAGCCTCGTCGTCGGTCATCGGCGATGGTCATCAACGCGGTGGAGGCGCCCAGCCCGCTGCGCCACTGGGCGTGGACCGAGGTCAACCTGTGGGTGATCGCGGCCGCCGCGCTCGCAGCCAGCCTCGTGGTCCGCGCCCGGCAGGAGACCCGGTCCCCGAGTAGCGCACTGACTAGTCGAACGCGACGACGAGCCGGCCGACCAGGCCGGTCTCGTCGAAGCGCAGCCGCATCGTCCCGGTGCCGCCGGACTCCGCCCAGCGGAACGGGACCACGGCCTCCTCGCCCGGCCGTCACCGGTCCGGTGACCTGCAGGGCCTCGCGCGGTGGGTCCGCGTCGTACGCCGCCGCGATGGCGTCCCGCCCCGCGAACGGCCCCGCGGGCACCCCCTCGAACACCATCTCGGCGTCCTCGGCGAAGCGCCCGGAGAACGCCGGCCACTCGCCCGTGGAGACCGCCTGGTTGAACGCGTCGACATGGGCCGTGGCCCGCTCGGTGCCCACCATGGCGCCAGTCTAGGAAGGGCCCTTCCCCGGCCCGGCAGAATGGCACGGTGGAGATCGCCTTCTTCCTGGTCGCGCTGATCGTCGTGGTCCTGACCGGGACCGCGGTCGCGGAGCGGATCGGGCTGCCGCCGCCGCTGCTGCTGATCGTGGTCGGCGTGGTCGGGTCGTTCCTGCCGATGGTGCCGGAGGTCCACCTCGGGGCCGAGGTGGTGCTGCTCGGGCTGCTGCCGCCGCTGCTGTACGCCGCCGCGGTGCAGACGTCGCTGGTCGACTTCAACGCCAACCGGCGCCCGATCCTGCTGCTGTCGGTGGGTCTGGTCGCGTTCACCGCGGCCGGCGTCGCCGTCGTCGTCCACCTGCTGCTCCCCGACCTCGGCTGGCCGCTCGCGTTCGCGATCGGAGCCGTGGTGGCGCCGCCCGACGCGGTCGCCGCCACCGCCATCGGCCGCCGGATCGGGCTGCCGCGGCGCATCGTGACGATCCTCGAGGGCGAGTCGCTGCTCAACGACGCGACCGCCCTGGTCGCGCTGCGCACCGCGATCGCCGCCGCCGGACTCGCCGGCGCCCACGAGGGCGGGGTGTCGCTGGCCTACGTCGTCGGCGACTTCGCCCGGGCGGCGATCGGTGGCCTGATGGTCGGGTTCCTCGTGTTCGTCGTGGTCGCGTGGCTGCGCAGCAAGGTGACCGACCCGCTGCTCGACGTCGGGATCTCGTTCGTGGTGCCGTTCGCCGCCTACATCACCGCCGAGAAGGTCCACGCCTCCGGCGTGGTCGCGGTCGTCGTCGCCGGGCTGCTGCTGGGACACAAGGCGCCGATCATCCAGACCGCGCAGTCGCGGATCGCCGAGCGCACCAACTGGCGCACCATCGCCTTCATCCTCGAGAACACCGTCTTCCTGCTGATCGGGCTCCAGGCCCGCTGGATCATCGAGGACGTCGGCGCGAGCGACGTCGCCGCCGGGACGGATCGCCGCGCGTGTGCGCGGCCACCCTGCTGGCGGTCGTCGTGCTGCGGCTGCTCTGGGTGTTCCCGGCCCGCTACCTGCTGGTCCGCCCCGGGCCCGACCCGGCGACCGGCCGGACGCCGCCGCCGGCGTACACCTTCATCCTGGGCTGGGCGGGGATGCGCGGCGTGGTCACGCTCGCTGCCGCGTTCGTGATCCCCGAGGAGGCGCCGCACCGCGAGATCCTGCTGCTCATCGCGTTCACCGTCGTGGCGGGCACGCTGCTCCTGCAGGGGCTGACGCTGCCGTGGTTCGCCCGTCGGCTGCACGTGCCCGCGCCCGACCCGGCGGCCGACGCGCTGGCCCGGGCGACGCTGCTGCAGCAGGCGTCGAAGGCTGGCTTCGCGCGGCTCGACGAGCTCGAGCACGACGACCCGCACGGCGTGAGCGACCTGATCCGGCAGCGCATCGACCAGCGCAACTTCGCCGCCTGGGAGCGGCTCGGCACCGTCGCCGACGAGGAGACCCCGAGCGAGCTCTACGCCCGGGTCCGGATCGACGATGATCGAGGCGGAGCGAGCCCGGGTGCTGGAGATCCGCAGCGGCGGCACCGTCGCCTCCGACGTGGTCGCCGAGGTGCTGGCGATGCTCGACGTCGAGGAGTCGATGCTCGACATCGCGACCCAGTCCCGCGAGGAGCTGCCGGTCAGCGGTCGCCGGCGCCGGTCCCCGCGGCGAGGAGTGCGCCGACCTGACGCAGTACCCCGCGGTCGAGACGCCGGGCCGAGCCGGCCTGCGACGCCTGCCTCGCCGAGGGCACCCGGTGGGTGGCGCTGCGCGCAGTGCCTGGTGTGCGGCACGGTCGCCTGCTGCGACTCCTCGCCCGGCGCAGCACGCCACCGCCCACTTCCACGAGACCGGCCACCCCGTCATGGAGTCGGCCGAGCCGGGGGAGGACTGGCGGTGGTGCTTCGTGCACCACCAGACCGCGCTGACCGCCTCGGAGTCAGGTGACGTAGCCGTCGGCCTGGAACGGGATCTCGCTCGTCGTCCGCGGCCGCTCCTCGACCAGCTCGGCCGTCACCTCGTGCGCCTCGAGCTCGCCGGCGGCGATCTGCTCGGCCCAGTGGCAGGCCACCCGGTGGCCGGGCGAGACGCCGTCGATCTCGACGACCCGCAGCTCGGGCCGCTCGTCGTCGCACCGGGTGTCCTGGCGCCACGGGCAGCGGGTGTGGAACCGGCAGCCCGCTGGGCGGGTTGGACGGCGACGGCAGGTCACCGGTGAGCAGGATCTGCTCGCGCTGGTCCTCGACCACGGGGTCGGGCACCGGCACCGCCGACATCAGCGCCCGGGTGTAGGGGTGGAGCGGGCTACGTCGTAGAGCTCGCCGGCCTCCGACTCCTCGACCAGCCCGCCGAGGTACATCACGCCGATCCGGTCGCTGACGTGGCGGACGACCGCGAGGTCGTGGGCGATGACGAGGTAGGTGAGGCCGAACTCCTCCTGCAGGTCCACGAGCAGGTTGAGCACCTGCGCCTGCACCGACACGTCGAGCGCGCTGACGGGCTCGTCGGCCACGATCAGCTTCGGGTTCGACGCACAGCGCGCGGGCGATGCCGATCCGCTGCCGCTGGCCGCCGGAGAACTCGTGGGGGTACTTCGAGAGCGCCGCGGGCGGCAGGCCGACCGCCGCGAGCAGCTCGCGCAGCCGGGCGTGGGTCGCGGCCTTGTCGGAGGCGAGGCCGTGGGCCTTCATGCCCTCGACCAGCAGCGACTCCACCGACTGGCGGGGGTCGAGGCTGGACATCGGGTCCTGGAAGACCATCTGCAGGTCCTGCCGCTTGCGGCGCAGCTCCTCGCCCTGCAGCTCGGCGATGTCGACGCCGTCGAACAGCACGCTGCCCTCGGTCGGCCGTCTCCAGGTTGAGGATCGCCTTGCCGAGGGTGGACTTGCCGCAGCCGGACTCGCCGACCAGGCCGTAGGTCTCGCCCCGCCTGATCTGCAGGTCGACGCCGTCGACGGCGTAGACGTAGCCGACGGTGCGGTCGAAGATGATGCCGCTCTTGATCGGGAAGTGGACCTTCACGCCCCGTACGTCGACCAGCACGTCCCCGTCGGGGGCGGTCCTGGGTTCGGCCACCGTCGCCTGCTCAGTCATGGCTCACCTCCGCCGGGTTGTGGCACCGCAACCCCGTTGCGGGGTGTTCCTCCCACACGGGGGTCTCCTCCCGGCAGCGGTCCAGCTGCACGGGGACACCGGGGGGCGAAGGCGCAGGCCGAGGTCCAGGGCAGGTTGTCGACCACCGAGCCGGGGATCGCCGTGAGCTTCTCGCCGCGGACCGCGTCGAGGCGCGGGATCGATCCGAGCAGCCCGTTGGTGTAGGGGTGGGCGGAGTGGGCGAACAGCCGGTGCCGGTCTCCCCGCTCGACGATCCGGCCGCCGTAGAGGACGTTCACCTCGTCGCAGAGGCCCGCGACGACGCCGAGGTCGTGGGTGATCATGATCAGCGCCGTTCCCGTCTCCTCGACCAGCTCCTTGAGCAGCGCCAGGATCTGCGCCTGGATCGTCACGTCGAGGGCGGTGGTCGGCTCGTCGGCGATCAGCAGCCGCGGCTCGCACGCCAGCGACATCGCGATCAGGGCGCGCTGCCGCATCCCGCCGCTGAGCTGGTGGGGGTAGTTCTTCAGCCGGGCCTTGGGGTCGGGGATGCCGACCCGCTCGAGCAGCTCCTGCGCCTTCGGCATCGCCTCCTTGCGGGACATGTCGCGGTGGCGCTCCATGACCTCGGTGACCTGGACGCCGATCGGGACGACCGGGTTCAGGGAGGAGAGCGGGTCCTGGAAGATCATCGCGATGTCGCGGCCACGGCGGTCGCGCATCTCCGAGGCGGAGAGCTTCAGCAGGTCGGTGCCGTCGTACGTCGCCGACCCCTCGACGCGGTTGCCGCGCTGCGGGCAGCAGACCCATGATCGCCAGGGACGTCACCGACTTGCCGCAGCCGGACTCGCCCACCAGCCCCAGCGTCTTGCCGGCGTGGACGTCGAAGGAGATGCCGTCGACGGCGGTGAAGGGCTCCTCGCCGCTGCCGGGTGAAGGTGACGCTGAGGTCGCGGACGGACAGCAGTGGTTCGGTCTGCTCACCGGGTCACCTCCGGGACTTCGGGTCGAGGGCCTCGCGCAGCGACTCGCCCATCAGCGTGAAGCCGAGGGCGACCACGATGATGCACGCCGCCGGGTAGATCGCGAGGTGCGGGTAGGAGTTGATGAACTCCTGGGAGTCGCCGAGCATCTGGCCCCACTCCGGCTGCCGGTCGTCGGGGTTGCCGAGGCCGAGGAACGACAGCGCCGCGGCGTCGATGATCGCGGTCGCGAGCACCAGCGTGGCCTGCACGATCACCGGGCCCGAGCGCGTTGGGCAGCATGTGGCGGAAGATGATCGGGCTCGGCTTCACACCGAGCGCGCGGGCCGCCAGCACGTGGTCGCTGACGCGCTGGGCCAGCAACGAGCCGCGCAGCAGCCGGGCGAAGATCGGCACCTGGATCACCGCGATCGCGATGATCACCGTCCACTGGCTCGGGCTCGACGCGAGCGCCGCGATCGAGAAGGCCAGCAGCAGCCCGGGGATCGACAGCATCACGTCGACCATCCGCATCACGAGGGAGTCGATCCAGCCGCCCAGGGCGCCCGCGAGGGTGCCCAGCGTGACCCCGCCGACCAGTCCGAAGAGGGTGGCCATGACGCCGACGAGCAACGTCTGCTGGCTGCCGACCAGCAGCCGGGACAGCAGGTCGCGGCCGCGGTCGTCACCACCGAGCGGGTGACCCGGCTCGGGCCCGGGGACCGGGTTGGTCTGCGCGCGCACCTTGTCGATCAGCGGGTTGGCAGCCGGGTCCCACGGCGCCAGCCACGGCGAGGTCACGGCCAGGACCACGAAGGCGATCGTGATGCCGGCGCCGAGCAGGAACACCGGGTTGCGCCGCAGCCGACGCCACGCGCTGGCGAGCAGGGAGACGCCGGGGGTCTCGTCGACCGAGGCGGCCGCCAGGTCGTCGATGCGTTGCCTGCGGCGCTCGCCGTACGACTGCCGGCGGGACGAGGGGGCGGGGCTCTCGGTGCTGGGCTGGTCGGTCATGGGGTCACCTCGTCCGGACTCGGGGGTCGATGACCGCGTAGGAGATGTCGACGAGCAGGTTGACCAGCACGTAGATCGCCGCGGCCGCCATGATCAGCACTTGCAGCACGGCATAGTCCTTGTCCCGGAACGCCTCGTAGAGGGCTTGTCCGATCCCGCCGAAGGCGAAGACGGTCTCGGTGAGCACCGCTCCGGCGAGCAGCCCGCCGACCTGGAGGCCGATGATCGTGGTGACCGGCAGCATCGCGTTGCGCATGCACGTGGCGGCCGCTGATGGTGCGGGACGTTCAGGCCCTTGGCCTCGGCGGTGCGCACGTAGTCCTCGTCGAGCACGTCGAGCACCGAGGCTCGGGTGATCCGGAAGATCACCGCGAACGGGATGGTGGCGAGCGCCACCGACGGGAGCACCAGGTGGAGCATGGCGTCCCACGCGGCGTCCCACTCACGCGTGAGGATCCCGTCGAGGACGAAGAAGCCGGTGACCCGGGTGGCGTCGAGCGCCAGGATCCTGACGTCCCGACACGGGCAGGAGCTGCCACTGCACGGCGAAGAAGTACTTGAGCATGAACGCCGTGAAGAACACCGGCACCGCCACGCCCACCAGCGACATCACGATCGAGCTGTTGTCGAGGGCCGAGCCGCGGCGGCGGGCCGCGAAGTAGCCGAGCGGGATGCCGAGCGCAGGTCGCCAGGAGCATCGCGAAGAACGCCAGCTCGAGGGTGGCCGGCAGTCGCATCCAGAAGATCTCGAGGGCGTCGGTGCCGGGGAGCACCTGGGTCGAGACGCCGAAGTCACCCTGGGCCGCGCGCTGCAGGAACTTGAGGTACTGCACGTAGACCGGCTGGTCCAGGCCGAGTGCGGCCTCGAGGGCCGCACGTCGCGACGCGCGTGGCGCGCTCGCCGAGGATCGCCGACACCGGGCCGCCCGGCAGCGCCCTGAGCCAGAAGAACAGCAGGAGCGACAGCACGAGCACCACGCCGACCATCGCGATCAGCCGGCGCACGATGAACCGGATCATGGATCGAGCCTCCTACGGGTGGGTGCTGCACGGCACCCTAGTGCGAGCAGTGGTGAGGGGGGTCACCCGCGCTGGGTGACCCCCCTCAACCTCTGTGTCGTGAACCGATCAGCTGACGGTCACTGCCCGCCGACGCTCACGGTGTTGAACTCCTCCGCCGTCAGCGGGCTGGCGACCAGGCCCTCGACCTCGGGACCGACCACGAGGGCCGGCGGCGAGTGGCTGATCGGCAGACCGGGGAGGTACTCCTCCATGATCTGCTGGTTGATCGTCTCGAACGCGGCGGCCCGCTCGCCCTCGTCGACGACGGCGTCGGCGTCCTGCAGGTCCTGCGCGAGCTGCTCGCCCCACGGCATGACCTCGGTCCCGAAGTCGTTCTCCTTCAGGTTGCCGAAGAAGGTGCCGATGAAGTTGAACGCGGCGTCGTAGTCACCGGTCCAGCCGAGCAGGTAGGCGTCGTACTTGCCGGCCGTCACGTTGTCGAGGTAGCCACCGTTCCAGGAGGCGTTGACGACCTCGACCTTGATGCCGACGTCCTCGAGGTTGGTCCGCAGGGCGTCGTAGAGCTGCTGCGGGTCCGGCATGTAGGGCCGGCTGACCTCGGTCGGGAAGGCGAACTTCAGGGTCATCCCCTCGGCGCCCGCCTCCTGCAGCAGCGACTTGGCCTTCTCCGGGTCGTAGGCGTACGGCTCGAGCGAGCTGTTGTAGCCGCTGACCGTCGACGGCATGAACTGCGTCGCGACCTCGGCGCCCTCGGGCAGCTGGGTCTGGACCAGCTGCTCGCGGTCGAGCGCGTGGTAGAGCGCCTGGCGGACCTTCAGGTCCTTCAGCGCCGGGTTCGCCTCGGGGTTGAGGCCGAGGTAGAAGATGTTGAACGCCGGTCGCACGACGACCTGGTTGCCGCCGTCCTCCAGACCCTGCCAGTCGGTCGGGTTCGGGAGGTCGTAGCCGTCGATGCTGCCGGCCTCGAGCTCCTGGCGACGGGTGCTCTCGTCGGCGATCACCTTGAAGACCAGCTCACTGGTCTCCGGGGCCTCGCCGTAGTAGTCCTCGTTGGCCTCGAGCGTGATGGTGGCGTTGGCCTCGTCGTACTCGACCGAACTTGTAGGGGCCGGTGCCGACCGGGGCCTGGGCGTACTCCGGGAAGCTGAAGCCCTCACCCTCGGCAGCGATGCCGTTGGCGTCGCCCTCCTCCATCGCGGTCGGCGACTGCATCGCGAGCGACGACAGGGTCAGCATGGTCGGGAAGCCCGACGTGGCGCGGGTGATGGTGACCTGGGCCGTGAACTCGTCGGTGGCCTCGCAGCTCTTGTAGAGCGAGCTCGCCGGGTCGTTCGCGAACCCGCCCATGACGTAGCCCCAGTACTCGGCGGCGACCTGGCCGGCCTCGTTCTGGTCGAACATCCGCTCGAAGTTGGCGCAGACCGCCTCGGCGTTGAAGTCGGTGCCGTCGTGGAAGGTCACGTCGTCGCGGAGCGTGAAGTCCCAGACCGTGCCGTCCTCGTTGGAGGTCCACTCGGTCGCCAGACCGGGGACGACCTCGGCGCTGCCGGGCTCGATGTCGAGGAGTCCCTCGAACATCTGACGGGTGACGCGGAAGGTCTCGCCGTCGGTGGCGTAGAGGGGGTCGAACATCTCCGGGGCGCCGGCGGCGCCGAAGGTGAAGGTCCCGCCCTCGCCCCGTCCCCGCTGCTGCCCTCGCGGTCGGACTCGGCACAGGACGTGACGCCCAGCGCGAGCGCGCCGGCCAAGGCCAGCGGCGCTACCTTGCGGATGGTTCTCATCAGTGAAACCTCACTCGCTCGTCGTGGCCCACCCTGTCGGCGGACCTCCCCGCACCCGGTGACGTGAGTCACGCTCCGCCGGGCGTTCCGCGCACTCTAGCCTCAAGGCAGGCGGGTAGGGCCAGACCTGCGCGCGGGCCTGGTGCGCACCTGTTACCAGCCCGTGATCTGGTCCCGGCCGGTCTGTCACTGTGGACCCATGCGGATCACGAAGTTCGGGCACGCGTGCGTCCGGGTCGAGCACGACGGCGTGTCGCTGGTGATCGACCCGGGAGGTTGGACCGAGCCGGAGGCGGTGGCGGGCGCGACCGCCGTCCTCATCACGCACGAGCATCCCGACCACTACCTGCCGGACCACCTGCGGGCAGCCGGCGTACCGGTCTTCACGATCGCGGCCGTCGCGGACCTGATCCGGGCCGACGTCCCCGAGCTCGCCGATCGGGTCACCGTCGTGTCGCCGGGGCAGGAGTTCGACGCGGGTCTGCCGGTGCGCGCGGTCGGCGAGCTGCACGCCGTCATCCACCCCGACCTGCCGCGGTTCCACAACTCCGGCTACGTCGTCACCGCGGGCGCCGAGTCGGTCTTCCACCCCGGTGACGCGCTGACCGGGCCCGGCCAGCCGGTCGACGTGCTGTGCGCGCCGGTGTCGGCGCCCTGGCTGAAGGCCGCCGAGGCGGTCGACTTCGCCCGCGCGGTCGGGGCACCCCGCAACCTCGCCATCCACGACCGGGTCTACTCCGAGGCGGGGCTCGGCATCGTCGACGGTCACTTCGACAAGCTGCTCGGCGAGGGGCAGTCCTACACCCGGCTGCCCGACGGGTCCGACCTGTCCTGACGGTTGGTGGGGGTGGGCTCTGTCGGCTCTGTGGGCGGGTAGTCCCCGAACCTTTGGCTGACTTTTCGTCCTGAACCCAGCCGAAGATTCGGGGACTATCCGATCCGGCGGCGGAGCCTGTGGATGAGCGCGGGCGCGACCGGCCGTGACGCGCCACCATGCTGGGATGCGGGGGACTTCGGAGATCTGGTGGGAGCTCGATCGGCCAGGGCTGACCATGCCGGTTCGGATCGATCCGACCGGTGAGCGAGGTCCGACTCGCGGCACGTCCCGTGGCAAGGCCTGGCGCACCAGCAGTCGGGGCCTGGTGGTGCCGAGTGAGGTCGAGCTGACGACCGAGCAACGGATCGTCGAGGCGGCCGCTGTCACTCCGCGAGGCACCGGGGTCAGCGGGTGGGCCGGCCTGCGATGGGCCGGCGGCTACTGGTTCGACGGGCTGGCCGGCGACGGGCACACCGAGCTCCCGGTGACCTTGGCGATCGGCGACTCCAGGGTCGTTGCGCGCCCCGGCATCGAGGTTTCCGAGGAGCACCTCCGGCCCTACGACCTGACCCGGGTCGACGGCCTTCCGGTGACGACCACGGTGCGTTCGGTCACCTACCTGATGCGGCACGCCCCGACGTTGGTGGAGGCCGTCACCGCACTCGACATGGCCGCCTACAACGATCTGGTCAGCGTCGATGAGGTGGTGGCCTATCAGCACACCATGCCCGCATGGACCGGCATCCCCTTGTGCCGCAAGGCGAGCGCGTACGCCGACGAGAACGCCTGGTCTCCGCGGGAGGTCCGGATGCGGCTGACCTGGGTGCTGGAGGCCGAGCTGCCACCACCGCTGTGCAACCGGCCGGTGTTCGACCGGTGGGGCCACCACCTCGGCACGCCCGACCTGCTGGACGAGGAGGCGGGAGTGATCTGCGAGTACAACGGCGCACTTCATCTCGCCGGTGCCCAGCGGCGCAGGGACCGTGACCGCGACGAGATCTTCCGGCGAGTCGGGCTCGAGGTCGTCGAGGTCCTGGCCGGCGACTCCGACTCGACGGTCGCCGGACGGATGCGTGCGGCAAGGCAACGAGCCCGTTGGCAAGCACCGTCGACGCGTGAGTGGACGACTACGCTGCCCTCGTGGTGGGTCCCCACCTACACCGTCGCGCAGCGGCGGGGCCTCGATGCCTCGTCGCGGGAGCGGTTCCTGCGGCTGCGGCTGAACGCCTGACGCAGGGTCAGCGCCTCGCTTGGCGGATAGTCCCCGAACCTTTGGCTGACTTTTCGTCCTGAACCCAGCCGAAGATTCGGGGACTACCCAGCTACCCGCTCACCTGGCGACCCACCGCCGCGGGCGCTAGGCCTCGAGGGCGTCGCGCACCGGCACGAACTTGGCCTGCGACTCGGCGAGCTCGGCCTCCGGGTCGGAGTCGGCGACGATGCCGCACCCGGCGAACAGCCGGACCGAGTCACCCTCGACCACGGCCGAGCGCAGCGCGATGCCCCACTCGCCGTCACCGTCGGCGTCCATCCAGCCGACCGGGCCGGCGTAGCGGCCGCGGTCCATGCCCTCGATCCCCGCGATCAGGTCCACCGCGTCCGGGGTGGGGGTGCCGCCGACGGCGGCCGAGGGGTGCAACGCCTCGGCGAGCTGCAGCGACGACACGGTCTCCGCGTCGTGGACGACGCCCGCGACGTCGGTCGCGAGGTGCATGACGTTGGGGAGGTGGAGCACGAACGGCGCCTCGGGCACGTTCATCGACGAGCAGTGGGGGTCGAGGGCGTCCGCGACCGACCGCACGGCGTACTCGTGCTCCTCGAGGTCCTTCGACGACCGGGCCAGCGTCGCGGCGAGAGCCAGGTCGCGGCCGTCGTCCCCGGTACGCCGGATGGTGCCGGCCAGCACGCGGGAGGTGACCAGACCGCGCTCGCGGCGCACCAGCATCTCCGGCGTCGCCCCGAAGAGGCCGTCGACGTGGAACGTCCAGCACATCGGGTAGCCGGACGCCAGTCGCTGCAGCGGCCACCGGACGTCGATCGGCTCGTCGGTGGTGGCGATCAGGTCGCGGGCCAGCACGACCTTCTCGAGGGACCCGGCCCCGATCCGGGCGACGGCGTCGGCGACGACGCTCATCCACTGCTCGCCGTTGAGCGCGCCGTCGGCGAAGCTGAGGCCGCGAGGTGCCCGGGGCTGGTCGGTGACGGAGACGGTGGCGTGCTGGTCGAGGCCGCCGCGGGAGACGGTGGTGACCCAGGTCCGGTCGCCGCGGCGACCGACGACCACCTCGGGGACGGTGAGCAGGGAGTCGCCCGGCTCGTCGGCGAAGGCGAAGGTGCCGAAGCAGACCAGCCCGGTCCCGGGCTCGTCGACCTCGTCGCGGACCACGGCGCGAGCGGTCGTCTCGGCCCACCACTTGTCCGCGTCGGCGAACCGGGTCGGACCGGTGGTGAGGATCTGCGCGGCGACGCCCCAGCCGACCAGGCCCTCGCCGCGCCGCAGCCAGGTCACCGGCGCAGTCGGTCGGCAGCAGGTCGAGGAGGGAGGTCCCGGGGTCGAGGTCGAGGGCGATCGTGCGGACGACGAGGGGACCGGCCTGCCCCTCGGGCATCACGCTGGGCGTCACGAGGAGGAAGCCTACGCCGGGCCCGGCAGTGCGCCCGCGGTGGCGGCTCAGGACCAGTAGACGATCACCTTGTCGCCCACGACGACCTGGTCGAACAGCGCCGCGATCCCTGCGTAGTCGCGCACGTTGACGCAGCCGTGCGACGCCCCGTTGTAGCCGGTGGCGGCGAAGTCGGGGGAGTAGTGGACCGCCTGCCCGCCCGAGAAGAACATCGCGAACGGCATCGAGGTGTCGTAGAGGCTCGAGACGTGGTCGCGCGACTTCATGTAGACGCTGAACGCCCCCTCGCGCGTGGGCAGCTCGTCGGAGCCGAACCGGACGTCGAAGGTCTCCTGCACCTGGCCGTCGACCACCCACCGCAGCGTGTTGGTCGTCTTGTCGACGCACAGCGCGCGCCCGGTCGTGCAGCGCGGGTCCAGCGCGCCGGGCTCGGGCTCGATGTTGTGCATCTCGTCGTACGTCGGCTGCCGGGTCATCTCGACCAGCCGGTCCATCGTGCGCTGGTCGATCTCGCCGGTCACCGGGATCCCGCGCTTCTCCTGGAAGCCCCGCACGGCGGCGACGGTGGCGGCGTCGTAGGTGCCGGTGACGTCGCCGAACAACCAGGCGATCTGCACCAGCCGGTGCTGGGCCGCGCGCACCTCCGCGCCCCGGTCGCCGGCCGCGAGCAGGGCCGGACCCGGGTGGAGGACGTTGAACAGTGCGTCGTGGGTGGGCCGCTCGGTCATCGCCAGCAGCCGCTCCCACGTCCGCAGGTCGACCACCCCGGTCGACGCGCAGGCCGCGCCTGGCCTGGAACCCGCGGACCGCGTCGCCGGTGGCGTCGTCGTACCGGCCGGTGGTCAGCTCCGGGAACCAGTCGAGCTGGAACAGCCGCGACTGCAGCTCGCGGACCTGCTCGCCGCGGTCACCCGGCTCGAGCACCGGGCCGGGCCTGCACGGGCTCGGCGTCGACGACCGGCTGGGCCGCCGGCCGTTCGGCCACCGGCACGGGTGTGGGCTGCTCCGTGCCCGCCGTCGCGGAGTCGTCGTGGCGTACGGCGTAGCCGACGCCGTACGCCGTGGTGGCGGCCAGGGCGACGGCGAGCACGGGGACGAGCAGTGCTCGCAGCAGCTTCATCGGCAGTTCCTCTCGGGACGTGGGTGTGGCGGTCGGACTGGAAGTCGAGTGTCACCGGTGAAGACGCGACAACCGGCCAATTGGTTGCCGTGCGCGTGGCCGTACCCTTCAGCCGTGGCCCGCGCAGACCTCGACAAGCAGCCGTCCGACGTCCAGCGGATGTTCGACGCCGTGGCCCGCCGCTACGACCTCACCAACGACGTGCTGTCGCTGGGACAGGACCGGCGGTGGCGCCGTGAGGTGATCGACGCCGTCCGGCCCGCGCGCCGGGGACCTGGTCCTCGACCTCGCCGCCGGCACCGGCACCTCGAGCCAGCCGTTCGCCGACCGCGGCGCGACCGTGGTCCCCTGCGACTTCTCGCTCGGCATGCTCGGCGTCGGCAAGCAGCACCGGCCGCACCTGCCGTTCACGGCCGGGGACGGGACCCGGCTGCCCTTCGCCGACCAGACGCTTCGACGCGGTGACCATCTCGTTCGGGCTGCGCAACATCGTCGACCCGCTGGCCGGGCTGCGGGAGATGGCGCGGGTGACGCGTCCCGGTGGCCGGCTGGTCGTCTGCGAGTTCAGCCACCCGACCAACGGCCCGTTCCGGACCGTCTACCTCGAGTACCTGATGAAGGCGCTGCCGGCGATCTCGCGGGCGGTCTCCTCGAGCCCGGACGCCTACGTCTACCTGGCGGAGTCGATCCGGGCGTGGCCCGACCAGGCCGGGCTCGCCGCGCTGCTCGCCGAGGCGGGCTGGAGCGACGTCGAGTGGCGCAACCTCTCGGGCGGCATCGTGGCCCTCCACCGGGCGACCCGGCCGACCCGCTAGACCCCCCGGGATGGTCCACCCCGGGATGCGGTCCAGGTCGGCCCCGGCCTAGACTGTGCGACGCGCCACGCATTGTGAAGACGTTCACAAGGTCACAATCGACGGTCGCGCCGAGGACATCGGGCGGGACGTTCGACGAGGGAAGGAACAGCAGGGATGGAGCTCTACACGCCGGTCCTGGCGTTGGCCATCCTCGCGGCGGGCTTCGCGGTCTTCTCCGTGGTGATCAGCTCCGTCACGGGCCCCAAGCGCTACAACCGGGCCAAGCTCGACTCCTACGAGTGCGGCATCGAGCCCACGCCGCACGCCATCGGCGGTGGCCGCTTCCCGGTGAAGTACTACATCACCGCGATGATGTTCATCGTCTTCGACATCGAGATCATCTTCCTCTACCCCTGGGCCGTCCACTTCGACGCGATGGCCCTCTTCGGCCTGGTCGAGATGGTCCTGTTCATCGCCACGGTCTTCGTGGCCTACGCCTACGTCTGGCGTCGCGGCGGACTCGATTGGGACTGATGAGCTCATGGGTCTTGAAGAAAAGCTGCCGAGCGGCGTCCTGCTGACCACGGTCGAGGGCGTGGCCGGCTACTTCCGCAAGGCGAGCTTCTGGCCCGCCACCTTCGGCCTCGCCTGCTGCGCCATCGAGATGATGACCAGCGGCGGCCCGAAGTACGACCTGGCCCGCTTCGGCATGGAGGTCTTCCGGGCCAGCCCGCGCCAGGCCGACCTGATGATCGTGGCCGGTCGGGTGAGCCAGAAGATGGCGCCGGTGCTGCGCCAGATCTACGACCAGATGGCCGAGCCCAAGTGGGTGCTCGCCATGGGCGTGTGCGCCAGCAGCGGCGGCATGTTCAACAACTACGCGATCGTCCAGGGCGTCGACCACGTCGTCCCCGTCGACATGTACCTCCCCGGCTGCCCGCCGCGGCCCGAGATGCTGATCGACGCGATCCTCAAGCTCCACGACCAGGTGCAGTCCGGCAAGCTCGGCGCCAACCGCCTCGCCCAGATCGAGGAGCGCGAGAACGCCGCCCTCAAGGCGCTGCCGACCTCCGACCTGAAGGGCCTGCTGCGGTGACCGACCCGAAGGACCAGCCCGAGAAGACCGACGTACCGGCTCCCGAGGGCGAGATCCGCGCCGTCGGCGAGCGACGCGGCATGTTCGGCGTCGCCGGCAGCGGCGACACCAGCGGGTACGGCGGGCTGATCCAGCCGGTCGTCTACCCCGGCGCCTCGCAGCGCCCCTACGGCGGCTGGTTCGACGACCTCGCCGACGCGCTCGAGCAGCGGCTCGGTGAGGGCGAGCTCGACCGGGCGGTCGAGCAGGTCGTCGTCCACCGCGGCGAGATCACCTTCCACGTACGGCGCGAGGACCTCGTCGCCGTGGCGCAGCTGCTGCGTGACGACGAGCGGCTCCGGTTCGAGTTCTGCGCCGGCGTCAGCGGTGTCCACTACCCCGACGACCGGGGCCGCGAGCTGCACGCCGTCTACCACCTGCTCTCGATGACCCACAACCGCCGGATCCGGCTCGAGGTCGCCGCCCCCGACGCCGACCCGCACATCCCCAGCCTGGTCGGCGTCTACCCGACCAACGACTGGCACGAGCGCGAGACCTTCGACATGTTCGGCATCGTCTTCGACGGCCACCCCGCGCTCACCCGGATCCTGATGCCGGACGACTGGCCCGGCCACCCGCAGCGCAAGGACTACCCGCTGGGCGGCATCCCGGTGGAGTACAAGGGCGGCACGATCCCGCCTCCCGACGAGCGGAGGTCCTACAACTGATGTCACCCCACGACCTTCTTCTCCTCCCCGCTGCGCTCCTCCGTCGAACAACGCCGCGGGGACCCCGACGCCTCGGAGTGATGTGTCATGACTACCGAACAAGACTTCTACGCCGACCCCAGCGACACCAGCCAGGGCCGGGTCTTCACCGTCACCGGCCAGGACTGGGACTCCATCTCCGAGGGCCTCGGCCGACTCGGTGGCCGACGAGCGGGTCGTGGTCAACATGGGCCCGCAGCACCCGTCCACCCACGGCGTGCTCCGGCTGATCCTCGAGATCGAGGGCGAGACGGTCACCGAGGCCCGCTGCGGCATCGGCTACCTCCACACCGGCATCGAGAAGAACATGGAGTACCGCTCCTGGGTGCAGGGCACGACCTTCTGCACCCGGATGGACTACCTCTCGCCGTTCTACAACGAGGCGACGTACGCCCTCGGCGTCGAGCGGCTGCTCGACATCGAGGACGACATCCCCGAGAAGGCCCAGGTCATGCGGGTCCTGCTCATGGAGCTCAACCGGATCTCCTCCCACCTGGTCTGCATCGCCACCGGCGGCATGGAGATCGGCGCGCTGACGGTGATGACGATCGGCTTCCGCGAGCGGGAGCTGGTGCTCGACCTGTTCGAGCTGATCACCGGGCTGCGCATGAACCACGCGTTCATCCGTCCCGGCGGCGTCGCCCAGGACCTGCCCTCCGGCGCGCTCGACGAGATCCGCGACTTCGTCGCCCTGATGAAGAAGCGGCTGCCCGAGTACGCCGCGCTGTGCAACGCCAACCCGATCTTCAAGGCGCGTCTCGAAGGCGTCGGCCACCTCGACCTGGCCGGCTGCCTGGCGCTGGGCATGTCCGGCCCGGTCGTCCGCAGCACCGGCTACCCGTGGGACCTGCGCAAGAGCGAGCCCTACAGCGGCTACGAGGACTACGACTTCGACGTCCAGACCTGGGACACCAGCGACGCCTACGGCCGGTTCCGGGTGCGGCTGGCCGAGATGCACGAGTCGCTCAAGATCGTCGAGCAGTGCGCCGACCGGCTCGCCGGCCTCGAGGGCGCGCCGGTCATGGTCGCCGACAAGAAGATCGGCTGGCCCAGCCAGCTGTCGATCGGCAGCGACGGCATGGGCAACAGCCTCGACCACATCCGCCACATCATGGGCGAGTCGATGGAGGCCCTGATCCACCACTTCAAGCTGGTCACCGAGGGCTTCCGGGTCCCGGCCGGCCAGGCCTACGTCCCGGTGGAGTCCCCGCGCGGCGAGCTCGGTGCCCACGTCGTCTCCGACGGCGGCACCCGGCCGTTCCGCGCCCACTTCCGCGACCCGTCCTTCACCAACCTGCAGGCGACCAGCGTGATGAGCGAGGGCGGCCAGGTCGCCGACGTCATCGTGGCGATCGCCTCCATCGACCCCGTGATGGGAGGCGTCGACCGGTGACGCAGCGAGCTGAACGCGAGCGGCATCGACGAGAAGACCTGGGGCGAGCTCGAGGAGATCGCGGCCCGCTACCCGCAGAAGCGGTCCGGGCTGCTCCCGATGCTCCACCTCGTGCAGGCGGTCGAGGGCCAGGTGACCCCGGCCGGCATCGAGGCCTGCGCCGACATCCTCGGCATCTCCGCGGCCGAGGTCAGCGGCGTCGCGACCTTCTACACGATGTACAAGCGCCGTCCCGTCGGCGACTACCACGTCGGCGTCTGCACCAACACGCTGTGCGCGGTGATGGGTGGCGACGCCATCCTGGAGCGGCTCAAGGACCACCTCGACGTCGGCAACGACGAGACCGCGCCGTCGCGCGACGGCGACCAGGCGACCGTCAGCCTCGAGCACGTCGAGTGCAACGCCGCCTGCGACTACGCGCCGGTGATGATGGTCAACTGGGAGTTCATGGACAACATGACCCCCGAGTCCGCCGTGCAGCTGGTCGACGACCTGCGCGCCGGCCAGGAGGTCCGCTCCACCCGCGGCCCGAAGCTCTGCACCTGGCGCGAGGCCGAGCGCGTGCTCGCCGGCTTCGACGACGGCCTCGCCGACGAGGGCCCGGCCGCCGGCCCGGCCAGCCTGGTCGGCCTCAACCTCGCCCGCAGCAAGAACTGGAGCGCGCCGTCGGCTGACGCCAGCGGCTCCTCCGCCGGCGTCGCGAAGACGAAGGAGGGTGCGGCCGAGCAGGCCGACACCTCCCGCGCCGAGACCGAGACGAAGCAGGAGGAGGGGAAGTAGTGACCGACACCCTGACCCCGGTCCTCACCGACAACTGGGGCGACGAGCGCAGCTGGACCCTGAAGGCCTACGAGGGCCGCGGCGGGTACGGCGCGCTGAAGAAGGCGCTCGACATGGCGCCCGACGCGATCATCGAGCAGGTCAAGGAGTCCGGCCTGCGCGGCCGCGGCGGCGCCGGCTTCCCGACCGGCATGAAGTGGGGCTTCATCCCGCAGGACAACCCGAAGCCGAAGTACCTCGTCGTCAACGCCGACGAGTCGGAGCCGGGCACCTGCAAGGACATCCCGCTGATGATGGCCAACCCGCACGTGCTGGTGGAGGGCGTCGCCATCTCGTCCTACGCGATCCGCGCCAACACCGCGTTCATCTACATCCGCGGCGAGGTGCTCCACGTCATCCGCCGCGTCCAGCGGGCGGTGCAGGAGGCCTACCTCGCCGGCCACCTCGGCAAGAACATCCACGGCTCGGGCTTCGACCTCGACGTCGTCGTCCACGCCGGCGCCGGCGCCTACATCTGCGGCGAGGAGACCGCGCTGCTCGAGGGGCTCGAGGGCCGTCGCGGCCAGCCGCGGCTGCGCCCCCCGTTCCCCGCGGTGGCCGGCCTCTACGCCAGCCCGACCGTCATCAACAACGTCGAGTCCATCGCGTCGGTCCCCTCGATCATCGAGCACGGCGCCGACTGGTTCGCCTCGATGGGCACCGAGAAGTCCAAGGGCTTCGGCATCTTCTCGCTGTCGGGCCACGTGCACGAACCCCGGCCAGTTCGAGGCGCCGCTCGGCATCACGCTGCGCGAGCTGATCGACCTCGCCGGCGGCATGCGCGAGGGCCACCAGCTCAAGTTCTGGACCCCCGGCGGGTCCAGCACCCCGCTGCTGACCGACGAGCACCTCGACGTACCCCTCGACTTCGAGGCCGTCGGCGAGGCCGGCTCGATGCTCGGCACCCGCGCGCTGCAGATCTTCGACGAGACCACCTGCGTGGTCCGGGCGGTGCTGCGGTGGACGGAGTTCTACAAGCACGAGTCGTGCGGCAAGTGCACGCCGTGCCGCGAGGGCACCTGGTGGCTGGTGCAGGTCCTGGCCCGGCTCGAGAAGGGGCAGGGCAGCGAGTCGGACCTCGACCTGCTGCTCGACCAGTGCGACAACATCATGGGCCGGTCGTTCTGCGCGCTCGCCGACGGCGCCGTGTCGCCGATCTCGAGCTCGATCCAGTACTTCCGCGACGAGTACCTCGCCCACCTCACCCACGGCGGCTGCCCGTTCGACCCGGCCGCCTCGACCACCTTCGCCACCGCCGGAGCCGCTGCGATGACGACCGACCCCCGAGAAGACCGACCTGGTCACCGTCACCATCGACGGCGTCCAGGTCAGCGTCCCCCAGGACACGCTGGTGATCCGGGCCGCCGAGCAGATCGGCGTCCAGATCCCGCGGTTCTGCGACCACCCGCTGCTCGCGCCGGTCGGCGCCTGCCGGCAGTGCCTGGTCGACGTGCCCGACGCCGGCAACGGCCGCGGCTTCCCCAAGCCGCAGGCCTCCTGCACGCTGCCGGTCGCCGAGGGCATGGTCGTCAACACCCAGGCCACCAGCGAGGTCGCCGACAAGGCGCAGCAGGGCATCATGGAGTTCCTGCTGATCAACCACCCGCTCGACTGCCCGGTCTGCGACAAGGGCGGCGAGTGCCCGCTGCAGAACCAGGCGATGAGCAACGGCCGCGGCGAGACCCGGTTCGACGGCGTCAAGCGCACCTTCCCCAAGCCGATCAACATCTCCGCGCAGGTGCTGCTCGACCGTGAGCGCTGCGTGCTGTGCGCCCGCTGCACCCGGTTCTCCGAGCAGATCGCCGGCGACCCGTTCATCGCGCTCATCGAGCGCGGCGCGCTGCAGCAGGTCGGCATCTACGAGAAGGAGCCCTTCGAGTCCTACTTCTCGGGCAACACGATCCAGATCTGCCCGGTCGGCGCGCTCACCTCCGCCGAGTACCGCTTCCGCTCCCGCCCCTTCGACCTGGTGTCGTCGCCGTCGGTCGCCGAGCACGACGCCTGCGGCTCGGCCATCCGCGTCGACCACCGGCGCGGCAAGGTCATGCGCCGGCTCTCCGGCAACGACCCCGAGGTCAACGAGGAGTGGATCACCGACAAGGACCGCTTCGCGTTCCGCTACGCCCAGTCCGGTGACCGCCTCACCCACCCGATGATCCGCGAGGACGGCGAGCTGCGGCCCGCGTCCTGGCCCGAGGCGTTCGCCGTCGCGGCCCGCGGCCTCGACGCCGCCGGCGCGACCGGGGTGCTCCCGGGTGGCCGGGTGACCGCCGAGGACGCCTACGCCTACAGCAAGTTCGCCCGCGTCGCGCTCGGCACCAACGACGTCGACTTCCGCTCCCGGCCGCTCTCGGCCGAGGAGGCCGACTTCCTCGCGGCCGAGGTGGTGCTCTGCGCACCGACGTGACGTACGCCGACCTCGAGCAGGCCACCACGGTGGTGCTCGCCGGGCTCGAGCCCGAGGACGAGGCCGGCACGATCTTCCTGCGGCTCCGCAAGGCCTCGCGCGGACCGCGTCGCACCCGGGTCGTGTCGATCGCGCCGTACGCGTCCCGCGGCCTGCAGAAGATGGCCGGCCAGCTGGTGCCGACGCGTCCGGGTGACGAGCCGGCCGCGCTCGCCAGCCTGGTCGAGCACGCCGACTACGGCATCGACACCGGCGCCGTGATCCTCGTCGGCGAGCGGCTCGCCACCGTGCCGGGCGCCCTCTCGGCCGCGGCCGACCTCGCCCGCCGCACCGGCGCCCGGCTGGCCTGGGTGCCGCGCCGGGCCGGTGACCGCGGTGCCGTCGAGACCGGCTGCCTGCCCAACCTGCTGCCCGGCGGTCGCCCGGTCGCCGACGCGACCGCCCGCGTCGACGCCGCCACCACCTGGGGCGTCGACTCCCTGCCCGAGGCCGTGGGCCGCGACGCCGACCGATCGTCGCCGCGCTGGTCGCCGGCGAGCTCGGCGGCCTGGTCATCGGTGGCGTCGACCCCGACGACACCGCCGACCCCGCCGCCACCCGCGCCGCGATCGCGGCCGCGCTCGTTCGTGGTCGCCCTCGACCTGCGCGAGACCGAGGTCACCCGCGCCGCCGACGTCGTGTTCCCGGTCGCGCCGGTCACCGACAAGGCGGGCATGTTCGTCACCTGGGAGGGCCGCCCGCGGCCCTTCGACGTGGTGCTGCACAACGCGGCCTCGCTGCCCGACCTCCGGGTGCTCTCCGGCATCGCCGACGAGCTGAGCCTGCTCGGTCGCGGTCGCCCGCTGGGCTTCCGCACCGTCGCCGAGGTCCGCTCCGAGATGGAGGAGATGGGTCCGTGGGACGGCGACCGCGCCGCGATGGGCCTCACCGCACGGCGGACGAGCCGGTCGAGACGCCGGCGGCGTACGCCTCGCGACCTGGAAGCAGCTGCTCGACAACGGCCGGCTGCAGGACGGCGACCCCGCGCTGCGGGCGACCGCCCGCGTGCCGTCGCCCGGATCCCCGCCGCCCTGGCCGGCGAGTTCGGCGACGCGGTCACCCTCACCGGTGACCGCGGCTCGGTGACGCTGCCGGTCGAGGTCGCTCCGCGACGACGCGATGGCCGCCGACACCGTCTGGGTCCCGGCCAACTCCTTCGGCCGCGGCGTGCTCGCCGACCTGGCGTCGCCCGGGCACCGCCGTCACCGTGACGGGAGGCTCCCTGTGATGTCCCTGACGACACCGCATGCTGACGCCGATGGTCGACGACCTGTCGGCGTTCGGCCAGGACCCGTGGTGGCTGATCATCATCAAGGCCGTCCTGATCTTCGTGGTCCTGGTGCTGCTCACGCTCTTCAACATCTGGTGGGAGCGCCGGGTCGTGGCCCGGATGCAGCACCGGATCGGCCCCAACGTGCACGGCCCCTTCGGGCTGCTGCAGTCGCTGGCCGACGGCGTGAAGCTGGCGCTGAAGGAGGACATCATCCCGAAGGCCGCCGACAAGGTGGTCTTCCTGCTGGCCCCGGTCATCATCGTGATCCCCGCGTTCGTGACGTTCTCGGTGATCCCGTTCGGCCCGGTCGTCGACGTGCCGTTCACCGACCTCCGGACGCCGCTGCAGCTGACCGACATGCCGGTGGCGGTGCTGTTCGTGCTCGCGATCGCCTCGATCGGCATCTACGGCATCGTGCTCGGCGGCTGGTCGAGCGGCTCGACGTACTCGCTGCTCGGCGGGCTCCGCTCCAGCGCGCAGATGATCTCCTACGAGGTCGCGATGGGGCTCTCGCTGGTCGCGGTGTTCCTCTACGCCGGCTCGATGTCGACCTCGCGAGATCGTGGCCTCCCAGGAGGACCTCTGGTACGGCCTGATCCTGATCCCGTCCTTCGTGATCTTCGTGATCTCGATGGTCGGCGAGACCAACCGGGCGCCGTTCGACCTCCCCGAGGCCGAGGGTGAGCTGGTCGGCGGCTTCCACACCGAGTACTCCAGCCTCAAGTTCGCGCTGTTCTTCCTCGCCGAGTACGTCAGCATGGCCACCGTCTCCGCGATGGCGACCACGCTGTTCCTCGGCGGCTGGCAGGCGCCCTGGGGCCTGGTCCACGTCTGGCCGGGCGCCAACGAGGGCTACTGGCCGTTGCTGTGGTTCTTCGGCAAGGTCCTGCTCTTCATCTTCATGTTCATCTGGCTCCGTGGCTCGCTGCCGCGGCTGCGCTACGACCAGTTCATGGCGCTGGGCTGGAAGGTCCTGATCCCGCTGTCGCTGGGCTGGATCATCCTGGTCGCCACCGTGCGCGCGGTCTCGGCGGAGGGCGGCATCGACCGGCAGTACCTGCTGATCGGCGCCGGCGTCGTCGCCGGGCTGTTCCTGATCCTGATGTTCTTCGGCGAGGGACGAGACGGCCGAGGAGGACGAGTCGACCGGTGCGCCCGCCGACGCGTTCGCGGGCGGTTACCCGGTCCCGCCGATGCCCACCGGTGGCGCCGTCCGGGGTGCCGCCGCTCCGCTGACCTTCGACACCTCCACCACCCTGCGGGACACCCACACCGATCAGGGCCACACCGACAAGGGGCACACCGATGGCTGAGTCTCGCTCCCTCAAGGAGCAGTTCTGGGACCCCGTGGCGGGGTTCGGCGTCACCTTCCGCACCATGTTCAAGAAGGTGGTCACCGAGCAGTACCCGTTCGAGAAGATGCCCACCGCCCCGCGGTTCCACGGACGCCACCAGCTCAACCGCTGGCCCGACGGGCTGGAGAAGTGCATCGGCTGCGAGCTGTGCGCCTGGGCGTGCCCGGCCGACGCGATCTACGTCGAGGGTGCCTCCAACAGCGACGGCCCCGACGGCGAGCGCTTCAGCCCCGGTGAGCGCTACGGCCGCGTCTACCAGATCAACTACCTGCGCTGCATCCTGTGCGGCCTCTGCATCGAGGCCTGCCCGACCCGGGCGCTCACGATGACCAACGAGTACGAGCTGGCCGACGACAACCGCGCCGACCTGATCTACGAGAAGTCCGACCTGCTCGCGCCGCTGCTGCCCGGCATGGAGCAGCCGCCCCACCCGATGCTGCTCGGCGACGACGAGGGCGACTACTACCGCGGCACCTTCTCCGCACCCGCCCCCGGATCCAGCGAAGGAGGGACGAGCAGTGACGTTCTGGATCCTCGCCCCCCTGATGGTCGTCGCCGCGCTCGGGCTCCTCTTCGTGCGCAAGGCCGTCCACGCCGCGCTGCTGCTGGCCGTGGTGATGATCTCGCTGGCCGTGCTCTACGCCGTCCTCGAGGCGCCGTTCCTGTTCGCGGTGCAGATCATCGTCTACACCGGCGCGATCCTGATGCTGTTCCTGTTCGTGCTGATGCTGGTCGGCGTCGACGCGTCCGACTCGGTCGTCGAGACCATCAAGGGCCAGCGGCTGATGGCGGCGGTCGCCGGCCTGGTGCTCGGCCTGGTGCTGGTCCTCGCGCTGGGGCAGACCGCGCATCGGCACCGCCGTCGGGCTGTCGGACGCCAACGCCGAGGGCAACATCCAGGGCCTCGCCAACATCCTCTTCTCGAAGTGGGTCTTCGCCTTCGAGGTCACCAGCGCGCTGCTGATCACCGCCGCGCTCGGCGCCATGGTGCTGGCCCACCGCGAGCGGCTGACGCCGCGCGAGGGCCAGGCCGACCTCGCCGCCCGCCGGATGCGTGACTACGCCGAGAAGGGCGCCCACGCTCGGGCCGCTGCCCTCGCCCGGCGTCTTCGCCCGCAGCAACGCCGTCGACAACGCCGCGCTGCTGCCCGACGGCACCGCTGCCGAGTCGTCCGTCTCGCGCGTCCTGGCCGCCCGGGGGACCGTCCGGTCCGCGCCGCGCCGGTCGACGACGTCGAGAAGCTCGAGCGGCAGATCGGCGACCCCAGCCGCCGAGTCGCAGCCGGCCGCCGACCCGGAGGAGGAGGGCCGATGACCCAGTACGTCGTCCTCTCCGCCATCCTGTTCACGATCGGCTGCGTCGGGGTGCTCACGCGCCGCAACGCGATCGTCGTGTTCATGTGCGTCGAGCTGATGCTCAACGCCTCGAACCTCGCGCTGGTGGCGTTCGCCAAGCAGCACGGCAACCTCGACGGCCAGATCGCCGCCTTCTTCGTGATGGTGGTGGCGGCAGCCGAGGTCGTGGTCGGGCTGGCGATCATCATGACCATCTTCCGTACCCGTCGTTCGGCCTCGGTCGACGACGCGAGCCTGCTGAAGTACTGAAGGGCGAACGGTGACCTACATCTTCTCCGAAGGCGGGGACCACGCGGTGACGCACATCCCCGTCGTCGACCCCGGCGCCGCCGACGGCGTGTTCGCCCTGCTGTGGCTGGTGATCGCGCTGCCGCTGCTCGGTGCCGTGGTCCTGCTGGTCGGCGGACCGCTCGCACGCGGCGCCCTCGACCGGACCGGCCACCTGATCGGCACCGCCATGTCCGCCGGCTCCTTCGTGGTCAGCCTGCTGCTCTTCGTCTCGCTGCTGGGTCGCGACGAGGGCGATCGCCAGGTCGGGCAGCAGCTCTACACCTGGTTCGAGACCGGTGGCCTCGACGGTCGGCATGGACCTGCTCTACGACCCGCTGTCGGCGCTGTTCCTGCTGCTGATCACCGGCGTCGGCACGCTGATCCACGTCTACTCCATCGGCTACATGGCGCACGACCCGCGTCGGCCGCCGGTTCTTCGGCTACCTCAACCTGTTCGTCGCCGCGATGCTGATGCTGGTGCTCTCGGCCAACTACCTCGGCCTGTTCCTCGGCTGGGAGGGCGTCGGCCTCGCGTCGTACCTCCTCATCGGCTTCTGGCAGCACAAGCCGTCGGCGGCCGCCGCGGCCAAGAAGGCGTTCGTCATCAACCGGGTCGGCGACATCGGCCTCTCGCTGGCGATCGCGCTGATGTTCGTCACCTTCGGCACCACCGACTTCGCCGCGATCAGCGAGGTGTCGGCGCGACGCCTCCGAGGGCACCCTGACCGCGATCGGGCTGCTGCTCCTGCTGGGCGCCTGCGGCAAGTCCGCCCAGGTGCCGCTGCAGGCCTGGCTGCTCGACGCGATGGAGGGCCCGACCCCGGTGTCGGCGCTGATCCACGCCGCCACCATGGTCACCGCCGGCGTCTACCTCGATCGTCCGCTCGAACTTCATCTTCGAGCTGGCGCCGGTCGCGCAGACCGTGGTGGTCGTCGTCGCCGTCGTCACGCTGCTGTGGGGCGCGATCCTCGGCTGCGCCAAGGACGACATCAAGAAGGTGCTGGCCGGCTCGACGATGAGCCAGATCGGCTACATGATGCTCGGCGCCGGCCTCGGCGTCGCGGGCTACGCGTTCGCGATCTTCCACCTGCTGACCCACGGCTTCTTCAAGGCCAACATGTTCCTCGGCGCCGGCTCGGTCATGCACGGCATGAACGACGACGTGGACATGCGCCACTACGGCGCGCTCACGCAAGTCGATGCCGGTCACCTACCTGACCTTCGCGATGGGCTACCTCGCGATCATCGGCTTCCCCGGCTTCTCCGGGCTTCTGGTCGAAGGACAAGATCATCGAGACCGCGCTGGCCGAGAGCTGGCTCGTGGGCGGGCTCGCCATGCTCGGCGCCGGCATCACCGGCTTCTACATGACCCGGCTGATGCTGATGACGTTCCTGGGCCGCAGCCGCTGGGAGAAGGACGTCCACCCGCACGAGTCGCCGAAGGTCATGACCGTGCCGCTGATCGTGCTGGCCGCGCTGTCGGTCCTCGGCGGCGTGCTGCTGCTCGGCGACTGGATCGTCGACTTCCTCGCGCCCGGTCGTCGGCACGGCGGAGCACCACGAGCCGCCGCTGCCCGCGCTGGTGATCACGCTGATGGTCACGCTCGTGGTCGCGATCGGCGTCGCGGCCGCCTGGTTCCTCGTCGGCAAGCGCGACATCCCGCGCGAGGCCCCGCAGGACGTCTCGTTCGCCACCCGTGCCGCGCGCGCCGACCTCTACGGCGACGCGATCAACGAGGGACTGGTCGTCGGACCCGGCCGCCACGTCGTGTCCGGTCTCACGACCATGGACCGCGTCGGCGATCGACGGTGCCGTCGAGGGCGGCTCGTCCGCCGTCGGCGGGATGGCCGCACACGTTCCGCGCGGTCCAGAACGGCTTCGTCCGCTCCTACGCGCTCTCGCTCCTGGCCGGCGTCCTGCTGGTCCTGCTGACCCTGATGGTGGTGAACTTCGCGTGAACGAGCTTCCCCTGGCTCACCACCCTGGTCGTGCTGCCGCTGCTCGGCGCCGTCGTGACCGGCTACCTGCCCAGCCGCGGCGTGATCGCCCGGCAGGTCGGGCTCGGCTTCGCGCTGGTGACCCTGGTCGCTGGCGGTCGTGATGGCCACGCAGTACGACGTCGGCGGCGGCTATCCAGTTCAGCGAGCAGCACGAGTGGATCAACGTCTTCGGCGCCCACTACGCGCTGGGCGTCGACGGCCTCGGCCTGCTGATGGTGCTGCTCACCGTCGTGCTCGTGCCGATCGTGATGATCGCGTCGTGGCACGAGGCCGACCCGAAGGCCGACGTGTTCTTCGCGTGGGCGCTGGTGCTGGAGGCGTTCTCGGTCGCCGTGTTCGCGGCCACGGACATGTTCCTCTTCTACATCGTCTTCGAGGCGACGCTGATCCCGGCGTACTTCCTCATCGGCGGCTTCGGCCGCGAGGGCCGCGGCCGGGCCGCGGTGAAGTTCCTGATCTACCAGCTCGCCGGCGGCCTGGTGATGCTCGGATCGGTGATCGGCTTCTACGTCGTCTCCGCCCGCGCCGGCAACCCGACCTACCTGCATCTCCGACCTGGCTGCGCTCGACATCGACCCCGACACCCAGAAGTGGCTGTTCGTCGGCTTCTTCGTCGCGTTCGCGATCAAGGCGCCGATGTTCCCGGTCCACACCTGGCTGGCCGACACCACCGAGAAGGCGACCACCGGCACCTCGGTGCTGCTGGTCTGCATCCTCGACAAGATCGGCACGTTCGGCATGATCCGGTTCTGCCTCGAGCTGCTGCCGGACGCCTCGCGGTGGGCGACGCCGGTCGTGGTCGTGCTGGCCCTGATCTCGATCGTGTACGGCGCGCTGGTGGCGATCGGCCAGGACGACATGCTGCGGCTGATCGGTCTCACCTCGCTGAGCCACTTCGGCCTGATCGTGCTCGGCATCTTCGCCTTCACGCCCGAGGGCGGTGCCGGCGCGATCCTCTACATGGTCAACCACGGCATCGCCACCGCCGCGCTGTTCCTGATCGCCGGCTTCATCGTGCGGCGACGCGGCTCGGCGCTCATCAGCGACCTCGGCGGCATGGAGAAGGTGACGCCGGTGCTGGCCGGTGCCTTCCTGGTCGCCGGGCTCGCGGCCTGCGGCCTGCCCGGCCTCTCGCCGTTCGTGTCGGAGATGCTCGTGATCATCGCGGCCTTCGACTACGCCTGGTGGGCCGGTGCGGTCGCCGTGAGCGTGATCGTGCTCGCCGCCGTCTACATCCTCTGGCTGTACCAGCGGACCATGACCGGCCCGCCCCGTCCCGAGGTCGCGGCCTTCAAGGACCTCGACCGGCGTGAGGTCGGCATCGTCGCGCCGCTGCTGGTGGCGCTGGTGCTGTTCGGCTTCTTCCCGCAACCGCTGCTCGACGTGATCAACCCCGGCGTCGACATCACCCTGACGGAGCTGGGCGTGACCCCGAGCGACCACGGTCGTCCCCACGACCACGGAGGAGGGTGAGTGATGGAGTTCGTCAAGCCCACCATCGAGTACGCCAGCTGTGGCCGCTGTTCGTGGTCTTCGGCGTCGCCTGCGGCGGCGTCCTGGTCGAGGCGTTCCTGCCCCGTCCGCTGCGCTACGTCGTCCAGACCGTGCTCGCCTTCGTCGGGCTCGTGGTCGCGCTCGTCGGCACCGTCTGGTCGTGGCGACCCGGCTCGACAGCCTCGGCGACGGCGTCGCCCGCGGCAACCTGGCCATGGAGGGGACCCTCGCGCTCGACGGTCCGACCGTCTTCCTGTGGGGCCTGATCCTGCTGTTCGGCATCGGCGGCGTGCTGCTCTTCGCCGAGCGCCACCTCGAGGGCGGGGTCTCCGCGTTCGCCGGCCAGGCCGCGGCGCTGCCCGGCACCGAGGCGGAGCGCCAGGCGTCGACGTCCGGCCTCGACCACACCGAGGTCTACCCGCTGATGCTGTTCGCGGTCGGCGGCATGATGATGTTCCCCGCGGCCAACGACCTGCTCACCATGTTCGTGGCGCTCGAGGTCCTGTCGCTGCCGCTCTACCTGCTCTGCGGGCTGGCCCGCCGCCGGCGGCTGCTCAGCCAGGAGGCCGCGCTCAAGTACTTCCTGCTCGGCGCCTTCTCCTCCGGCTTCTTCCTGTACGGCGTGGCGCTGGTCTTCGGCTACGCCGGGTCGATGGAGTTCGCCGCGATCAACGAGGCGGTCCGCAACGACCTCGGCAACCGCACGCTGCTGCTGGTCGGCATGGGCATGCTGTCGGTCGGCCTGTTCTTCAAGGTCGGTGCCGCGCCGTTCCAGGCCTGGACGCCCGGACGTCTACCAGGGCGCCCCGACCGCGGTCACCGCCTTCATGGCGGCCGCCACCAAGGTCGCGGCGTTCGGAGCGCATGCTGCGCCTGTTCTACGTCGCCTTCGGCTCCGACCGCTGGACCTGGCAGCCGATGATGTGGGTCGTCGCGATCCTCACCATGCTCGTCGGCGCGGTGCTCGCCATCGCGCAGACCGACGTGAAGCGGATGCTGGCCTACTCCTCGATCGCCCACACCGGCTTCCTGCTCACCGGCGTGCTCGGCGTCCAGAGCTCGACCGACCTCGCGATCGGGCAGCTCACCTCGCTGCAGGCCGTGCTGTTCTACCTCGTCACCTACGGCTTCGCGACCATGGGCGCCTTCGCCGTGGTCACGCTGGTGCGTGACGCCGGTGGCGAGCAGACCCACCTCGCGCGGTGGGCCGGCCTCGGCAAGGAGTCTCCGCTGGTGGCGGGCGTCTTCGCGTTCTTCCTGCTCGCCATGGCCGGCATCCCGCTGACCTCCGGCTTCGTCGGGAAGTGGGCGGTGTTCGCGTCGGCGCTGTCGGCGGGCGCCTACCCGGTCGTCGTGGTGGCCATCCTGAGCAGCATCATCGCGGCGTTCTTCTACGTCCGCGTGATCCGGCTGATGTACTTCACCGCGCCCGGCGGTGAGGCGCCGAGCGTCACCAACCCGTCGGTGCTCACCGGCTGCCACGATCGCGATCGGCGCGGCGGTCACGCTGGTCCTCGGCGTCGTCCCCGGCCCGGTGCTCGACCTGGCCGGCCGTGCGGGAGAGTTCATCAGGTGACCCAGTCTCCGGCCCCGGGCGGTCTGGCGCTGCCCGTGACCGATGCGGCGCTCGCCGATCGGTTGCAGCGCCGGATGCTGGTCGTCGAGGACGCGCTCGTACGGCCACGTCGTGAGTCGTACCCGCTACGTCACGGAGGCCGCGTCGCACCTGCTCGCGGCCGGCGGCAAGCGGTTCCGCCCGCTGCTGGTGCTGCTGGCCGCCGAGGCCGGGCCGCGCCCGGAGTCGCCGGAGGTCATCGACGCGGCGTGCGTCGTGGAGCTCACCCACGTCGGTTCGCTCTACCACGACGACGTGATGGACGAGGCCGCGCTGCGTCGCGGGGCCGACTCCGCGAACGCCCGCTGGGACAACCACGTCGCGATCCTCACCGGGGACTTCCTGTTCGCGAAGTCCTCCGAGCTGACCGCGGGCCTCGGCCCGGAGGCGGTCCGGATCCAGGCCGAGACCTTCGCCCGGCTGGTCGAGGGCCAGATCCTCGAGACGGTGCCGCCCGGCGAGGGCGAGGACCCGCTGGCGCACTACCTCGACGTGGTCGCCGGCAAGACCGGTTCGCTGATCGCGACCTCCGCCCGCTACGGCGCCCGGTTCGGCGGCGCGCCCGCGGCGGTCGAGGAGGCGCTGACGGCGTACGGCGAGATCGTCGGCAGCGCGTTCCAGCTCAGCGACGACATCCTCGACATCGCCTCCGACACCGACGAGTCCGGCAAGACGCCCGGCACCGACCTCCGCGAGGGCGTGCCCGACGCTGCCGGTGCTGATGGCCCGCGCGCTCTGCCGTCGGTCGACCGACCCGGCCGACGCCCGGCTGCTCGAGCTGCTCGACAGCGACCTCACCGACGACGCCCGCCACGCCGAGGCGCTGGCCCTGCTGCGCCAGCACCCCGCGCTGGACGAGGCCCGCGCCTACGTCGTGGCGCGTGCCCACGAGGCCAAGCGGCTGCTGACCGTGCTCCCCGAGGGCCCGGTCCGGCGAGGCGCTGGAGTCGTTCGCCGACATCGTCGCCACCCGCACCGCGTGACGGACCCGTCAGATCGCGACGGCCTCAGCGGCGAGCCGGAGCTGGCGGCGCCGGTGCCGGACGGCCTCGACGGTGAAGACGACCAGCGCCAGCCACACCAGCACGAACCCGATCCAGCGGCTGGCGGGCATCGCCTCGTCGAACCACAGCACGCCGAGGGCGAACTGCAGGATCGGCGCGATGTACTGCAGCAGCCCGATCGTCACCATCGACACCCGGATCGCCGCGGCGCCGAAGCAGAGCAGCGGGATCACGGTGACGATGCCGGTCGACACCATCAGCCAGGTGTGGCCGGCGCCGTGCTGCCGAACGCGGACTGCCCCTGCCAGGCCAGCCAGGCGACGTACGCCGCCGCGACCGGGCCGATGTAGAGCGTCTCCATGGTCAGGCTCTCCACCGCGTCGACGTCCGGCCTTCTTCTTCGCCAGCCCGTAGGTCGCGAACGAGAAGGCGAGCAGCAGCGCGATCCACGGCGGCCGGCCGTAGTCGACGCGTCAGGATCACGACCGCCACGGCTGGCCAGCCCGACGGCGTACCACTGCAGCCGGCGCAGCCGCTCGCCGAGGACCAGCGACCCCCATCAGCACGGTGACCAGCGGGTTGATGAAGTAGCCCAGCGACGTCTCGACGACGCGGCCGTTGTTGACGCCCCAGATGTAGCCGCCCCAGTTGACGCTGATCACCGCGGCGGCGAGCAGCAGCAGCCAGCGGGTGCGCGGGTCGGCGAACGCCGCGAGCACGATCCGGGTCCGCCGCAGCGCGACCATGACCAGCACCACGGTGACCAGCGACCACAGCACCCGGTGGGCCAGGATCTCGATGCGCACCGGCGGGCTCGAGCAGCGTCCAGTAGAGCGGGAACAGCCCCCAGAGCGTGTAGGCGGCGACGCCGTAGCCGAAGCCGCGCCGACCGCGAGGCACTCCGGCGTTCAGGCGACGGTCCAGGTGTCGCCGCCGTGGATGAGCGCGCTCGAGCCGGGCCGACGGGTCGCCGTCGGTGCCGCCGCGGGCGGTCTCGATCTGGGCGCGCGCCTGGTCGTCGTACGTCGCCCGCTCGACCTGCCGGAAGATCCCGATCGGGGCCTGGTGGAGGTAGCCCGCGTCGGTGAGCCGGGAGATCGCGAACGCGGTGGTCGGGTCGTCCGCGGTGGGCGTCGTGGACCAGCAGCGCGTCCTCGCCCGACGTCGGCGACCTCGACGACCTTCACGCCGCCGGTGGCGGAGTCGCGGATCAGGCCCTTGGTGCCGCCGACGCCGAACCGGATCGGCTCACCGTGGACGAGCGGGATGATCGCGTCCTCCTTGGTGTCGCGGTCCTTGATCGCGTCGAAGGCGCCGTCGTTGAAGATCGGGCAGTTCTGGTAGATCTCGACCAGCGACGTGCCGCGGTGGGCGGCGGCTGCCGACAGCACCGAGGTGAGGTGCTTGCGGTCGGAGTCGATGGTGCGCGCCACGAACGACGCCTCGGCGCCCAGCGCCAGCGACACCGGGTTGAACGGGTGGTCGACCGAGCCCATCGGCGTGGACTTGGTGACCTTGCCGGGCTCGCTGGTGGGGGAGTACTGGCCCTTGGTGAGGCCGTAGATCCGGTTGTTGAACAGCAGGATCGTCATGTTGACGTTGCGCCGCAGCGCGTGGATCAGGTGGTTGCCGCCGATCGACAGCGCGTCGCCGTCGCCGGTGACGACCCAGACCGACAGGTCGCTCGCGGGCGGTGGCGATGCCGGTCGCGATCGACGGCGCGCGGCCGTGGATCGAGTGCATGCCGTAGGTGTCGAGGTAGTAGGGGAAGCGGCTGGAGCAGCCGATGCCGGAGACGAACACGATGTTCTCGCGGCGCAGCCCGAGGTCGGGCAGGAAGCCCTGGACGGCCTTGAGCACGGCGTAGTCACCGCACCCCGGGCACCAGCGGACCTCCTGGTCGCTGGTGAACTCCTTGCCGGTCTGCGGAGTGTCGTCGGGCGACACGGTCGGGACGCCCTCGACGCCCGAGCGCAGGCCGGGGAAGGGCAGTTCGACGGTTGGATCAGCGGTGCTCACGAGATCGCCTCCTCGGCGGGGGTCGTCAGGTCGACCTCGATGCCCTCGGCGGTGCCGACCAGCTCGCCGATGACCTCGGCCAGCTCGGCGGCCTTGAGCGGCAGCCCGCGGACCTGGTTGTAGCCGAGGGCGTCGACCAGGTAGCGGGCCCGGAGCAGCATCGAGAGCTGGCCGAGGTTCATCTCGGGGACCAGCACCTTGTCGTAGCGGGCGAGGATCTCGCCCAGGTCGTTCGGGAACGGGTTGAGGTGGCGCAGGTGGGCCTGCGCGACGTGGTAGCCGGCCTTGCGGACCCGCCGGCAGCCGGCGCCGATCGGGCCGTACGTCGAGCCCCAGCCGAGCACCAGCACCTTGGCCCGGCCGGACGGGTCGTCGACCTCGGTCGGCGGCAGCGAGTCGGCGATCCGGTCGACCTTCGCCTGCCGGGTGCGGACCATGAAGTCGTGGTTGGCCGGGTCGTAGGAGATGTTCCCGTGCCCGTCGCCCTTCTCGAGGCCGCCGATGCGGTGCTCGAGGCCGGCGGTGCCCGGGATCGCCCACGGCCGGGCCAGCGTGGCCTCGTCGCGGAGGTAGGGCCAGAACTCGGCCGTCGTCCCCGTCGCCCTGGTTGGTGAGTGGCGGCGAAGGCCGGGTCGATCGTGGGGAGCTCGGCGAGCTCGGGGATCCGCCACGGCTCGGAGCCGTTGGCCAGCATGCCGTCGGAGAGCAGCATCACCGGCGTGCGGTAGGTGATCGCGATCCGTGCCGCCTCGAGGGCGGCGTCGAAGCAGTCGCCCGGGGACTGCGGGGCGACGACCGGGACGGGTGACTCGCCGTTGCGGCCGAACATCGCCTGCAACAGGTCGGCCTGCTCGGTCTTCGTGGGCAGTCCGGTCGACGGCCCGCCGCGCTGCACGTCGACGACGAGCAGCGGCAGCTCGGTCATCACCGCGAGGCCGATCGCCTCGGACTTCAGCGCGATGCCCGGGCCGGACGTGGTGGTGACGCCGAGGCTGCCGGCGAACGCGGCGCCGATGGCGGCCCCGACGCCGGCGATCTCGTCCTCGGCCTGGAACGTCGTGACGCCGAACGACTTGTGCTTGCTCAGCTCGTGGAGGATGTCGGAGGCGGGGGTGATCGGGTAGGAGCCGAGGAAGACCGGCAGCCCCGACTGCACGCCTGCGGCGATGAGACCGTAGGACAGCGCGAGGTTGCCGGTGATGTTGCGGTAGGTGCCGACCGACATCGGTGCCGGCTTGATCTCGTAGGTGACCGCGAAGGTCTCGGTGGTCTCGCCGAAGTTCCAGCCCGACGTGAACGCGGTGATGTTGGCGTCGCGGATGTCGGGGACCTTCGCGAAGCGCTTCTGCAGGAACCCGACGGTCGACTCGGTCGGTCGCCCGTAGAGCCACGACAGCAGGCCCAGCGCGAACATGTTCTTGGCGCGGGAGGCGTCCTTCCGGGACAGCCCGAACTCCTTGACCGCCTCGACGGTCATGCCGGTGAGGTCGACCGGGTGCAGGGCGTAGTCGCCCAGCGAGCCGTCGTCGAGGGGGCTCTCGGAGTAGCCCGCCTTGGTGAGGTTGCGCTTGGTGAAGTCCGCGGTGTCGACGATGATCGTCGCCCCCGGCGGGAGGTCGCCGAGGTTGGCGCGCAGCGCGGCGGGGTTCATCGCCACGAGGACGTCGGGAGCGTCGCCCGGGGTCAGGATGTCGTGGTCGGCGAAGTGGACCTGGAACGACGAGACGCCCGGGAGCGTGCCCTGGGGGGCGCGGATCTCGGCCGGGAAGTTGGGCAGCGTCGACAGGTCGTTGCCGAACGCCGCCGATTCCTGGGTGAACCGGTCACCGGTCAGCTGCATGCCGTCACCGGAGTCGCCGGCGAACCGAATGATGACCCGGTCGAGCTGCTTGACCTGCTTGGTCACCTCAGTCCTCTCCTCGCAGCAGTACGTCGTCGCGCACGCGTGCGCGCCGACCTCCCACGATAGCCCGGCGCTCCGCTGAGCCCCACCGATCTCCCAGGTCGGACGCGTGACGGCGGACACGGCGTCCGAAATCGTCGTAAACCACTATGCTCGACTAATCTAGTCGAGATTAGCGAGAAGACGCTTCCCGAGAGCGTCCTGTCCGAGAAGGAGCACCCATGTCCCTGTCATCCACGAGCCCGATCACGCGCACCGCCGCGTTGGCCCTCACCGGCCTGCTCGCCACCACCGGCTGCTCGGCCGCCGGAGGGTCCGACGGAAGCGCCGGCGGCGACCAGCTCAGCCTGGTCGGCTTCTCCGTGCTGGAGGCCGCCAACGTCCCCGTCTTCGAGGAGTTCGAGGGCACCAGCGAGGGGGAGGGCGTCACCTTCAAGACGTCGTACGGCGCCTCCGGTGACCAGAGCCGCGCAGTCGAGGGCGGCCTCGACTCCGATGTCGTCCACTTCTCCCTCGAGCCGGACATGCAGCGTCTCGTCGACGCCGGCCTGGTGGCGGAGGACTGGAAGGACAACGAGACCAACGGCATCGTCACGTCGTCGGTGGTCACCTTCGTGGTCCGCGAGGGCAACCCCGAGGGCATCGAGACCTGGGACGACCTGGTGAAGCCCGGTGTCGAGATCATCACCCCGAACCCGGCCTCCTCCGGCTCCGCGAAGTGGAACATCCTCGGCGCCTGGGCCCACGTCGCTGGTGCCGGCGGCACCGACGCCGAGGCCGAGGAGTTCGTGACCGCGTTCCTCGAGAACACCATCGCGCTCCCGTCCTCCGGGCGTGAGGCGACGACCGCGTTCTCCGAGGGCAACGGCGACGTGCTGATCTCCTACGAGAACGAGGCGATCCTGGCGCGCCAGAACGGCGAGCCGTTCGACTACGTCGTTCCCGACGACACGCTGCTGATCGAGAACCCGGCGGCCGTGGTCCTCGATGCCGCTGACGCCGCGCAGGGCTTCCTCGACTTCCTCACCACGCCGGAGGCGCAGGCCGACTACGCCCTGTCCGGGTTCCGCCCGGTCGTCGACGGCGTGGAGCTGCCCGAGGTCGAGGGTGCCCTCGACCCGTCGGACCCGTTCCCCGAGCCGGGCACCCTCTACACGATCGACGGCGACTTCAACGGCTGGGCCGAGGCCAACGTGAGGTTCTTCGACGAGGAAGAGGGCATCATCCCGCGGCTGCAGGCCGAGACCGGGACCACTGAATGACCACCATCCCCGTCGAGGTCTCGGCCCGGCCGGCGCCTCAGCGCCGGCCGGGCCGGGGCCCGGGCGGGCGGGCGACCTCGACGTTGGGGCGCGGCTCCTCGCTCGCCCTCGGCATCTCCGTCACCTGGTTCAGCCTGCTCGTGCTCATCCCGCTCACGGCGCTCGTCATCACGGCGGCCGGGGGAGGGTGGGACTCCTACGTCACGACGCTGACGAACCCGCAGACCTTCGACGCCATCCGGCTCACGGTCCTGACCTCGCTGCTCGTGACCGCGATCAACGTGGTCGTCGGCACCGTCATCGCCTGGGTCCTGGTCCGTGACCAGTTCTGGGGCAAGCGTGTGCTCGACGTCGTCATCGACATCCCGTTCGCCCTGCCCACGATCGTGGCCGGCCTGGTGCTGCTGGCGCTCTACGGGCAGCAGAGCCCGCTCGGCGTCGACTGGGCGAACACCCGGATGGCGGTCTTCCTGGCACTCGCCTTCGTCACCCTGCCGTTCATCGTCCGGACCGTCCAGCCGGTCCTGGAGGAGCTGGAGCACGACGTGGAGGAGGCGGCGGCGTCGCTGGGTGCGGGCCGGCTCACCATCTTCCGGCGGATCATCCTGCCCAGCCTCTTCCCGGCCATCGCGGCCGGCGCGGCCCTCTCGTTCTCCCGCGCGATCTCCGAGTACGGATCGCTGGTGCTGCTGTCCGGCAACCTGCCGTTCCGCACCGAGGTCGTGTCCGTCCGGGTGGTGTCCTTCATCGAGGGTGGCAACGCCGCGGCGGCCGCGTCGGTGGCGTCGGTGATGCTGGCGATCGCACTGCTGGTGATCGTCGTCCTCGACGTCGTCCAGCGACGGGTGGCCCGTCGTGGTTAGGGTCTCGCTCCCCCTCACGTGGCTGCTCCGGGTGGTCGCGATCGGCTACGTCTTCTTCCTGGTGGCCTGGCCGGTGTCGCTGATCGTCAAGGAGACCTTCGCCGACGGCCTGGGCACCCTGACCGACACCCTGGCCGACCCGTCCGTGCAGGACGCGCTCCTGCTGACCGCGCAGGTCGCGCTGTGGGCCGTGGTGATCAACCTGGTCTTCGGCGTCACGATCTCGCTGCTGCTGGTGCGCCAGGAGTTCCGCGGCAAGCGCGTCCTCTCGGCGCTCATCGACCTGCCGTTGTCGGTGTCGCCCGTCGTCGTCGGACTGGCGCTGCTGCTGGTCTACAACGGCCGCACCGGCTGGTTCGGTCCGACCCTGGAGTCCTGGGGCTACCAGGTCATCTTCGACGTCCCCGGCATGATCATGGCGACCTGCTTCGTGGCCCTGCCGCTGGTCATCCGCGAGGTCGTGCCCGTCCTCGCCGAGATCGGCGACGAGCAGGAGCAGGCCGCCCGGTCCCTGGGTGCCAACGCCCGCCAGACGTTCTGGCGGATCACCCTGCCCAGCATCAAGTGGGCGGTCGTCTACGGCGTCGTCCTGTCCCTGGCCCGGTCCCTCGGCGAGTTCGGCGCCGTCAAGATCGTGTCGGGCAACTTCACCGGGGAGACCCAGACCGCGACCCTCGTGGTCGAGCAGAAGTACCAGAACTTCCAGCAGGCGACGGCGTACTCGGTGTCGTTCCTGCTCGCGTTCGTCAGCGTCGTCTGCATCGTCATCGTCTCCCTCCTGCGTCCCGAAGGAGAGCTCCGCATGAGCATCGACATCAAGAACGTCCACAAGTCCTTCGGGGACTTCGTCGCGCTCGACGACGTCTCCGTGTCCATCCCCACCGGCCAGCTCACCGCGCTGCTCGGGCCCTCGGGCGGCGGCAAGTCGACGCTGCTGCGGATCATCGCGGGGCTGGACAAGGCCGACTCCGGGGTCATCTCGATCGAGGGAACCGACGCCACCAGGCTGCCGGCGCAGAAGCGCAACGTCGGCTTCGTGTTCCAGCACTACGCCGTCTTCAAGCACATGACGGTGGCGAAGAACGTCGCCTTCGGCCTGGAGATCCGCAAGAAGCCGAAGGCCGACGTCGTCGCGCGCGTCGAGGAGCTGCTCGAGCTGGTGCACCTCTCGCAGTTCGCGCACCGGCTCCCGTCGCAGCTCTCGGGCGGCCAGCGGCAGCGGATGGCGCTGGCGCGCGCGCTCGCGGTCGAACCGACCGTGCTGCTCCTCGACGAGCCGTTCGGCGCGCTGGACGCCAAGGTGCGCAAGGAGCTGCGCGAGTGGTTGCGGCGGCTGCACGACGAGGTCAACGTGACCACGGTCTTCGTGACCCACGACCAGGAGGAGGCGCTCGAGGTCGCCGACGAGATCGTGGTGATCAACGAGGGTCGCATCGAGCAGGTCGGAACGCCGGACCAGCTGTACGACGAGCCGGCGAACGAGTTCGTGATGTCGTTCCTCGGCGAGGTGACCACCCTCGGCGACGTACGGCTGCGGCCGCACGACGTGGACGTGTCGACCACGCCCACGTTCGCCGGATCGGTCGAGGGAACGGTGTCGCGGCAGCTGCGGGTCGGCTTCGAGGTGCGGCTGACGGTGCTGACCACCGACGGCCAGGAGGTCCACGTGACGCTCACCCGCACCCATGCCCGCAGCCTCGGTGTGGAGGAGGGGCGGACCGTCTACCTGACCCCGGCGTCCGGTGCCACCGTCATCCCCCGGATGGAGCTCGTCGGCTGACAGCAGACGGTCCGGTTCAGCGGTAGTTGGTGAACTGCACCGCGAAGTCGTAGTCCTGCGCCTTCACCAGGGCGATGACCTCCTGCAGGTCGTCGCGCTTCTTGCTCGACACCCGCAGCTCGTCGCCCTGGATCTGGCTCTTGACGCCCTTGGGGCCCTCGTCACGGATCAGCTTGCTGATCTTCTTGGCGTCCTCGGAGGTGATCCCCTCCTTGAGCGCGATGCCGATCTTGGACTCCTGCCCGGACTGTCGCGGCTCGGAGGCGTCGAGGATCTTGAGGCTCTGGTTGCGCTTGATCAGCTTCTGCTTGAACACGTCCAGGACGGCGGTGGCACGGTCGTCGGCGGAGGCCGAGATCTCGATGGCCTCCTCGCCCTTCCACTCGATGGAGGCGCCGGTGCCCTTGAAGTCGAAGCGGGTCGCGATCTCCCGGGCGGTCTGCCCGAGCGCGTTGTCGACCTCCTGGCGGTCGATCTTGCTGACGATGTCGAACGAGGAGTCGGCCATGGTCCCTCCGGTTTCAGGTCTGCGTGGTACTGACGCTATCCTTTCGTCCCGTCGCGACCCGGTGCCAGCCGGGGTGACGACAACGGCAGGTTGCCCGAGCGGCCAATGGGAGCGGACTGTAAATCCGTCGGCTTATGCCTTCGAAGGTTCGAATCCTTCACCTGCCACTGGGAGAACCTTTTCCAGGCGCTGAACCCCCACCTCGTGTGGGGGTTCTTCGTTTTC